>NZ_CANMLV010000001.1 GCF_947498825.1 uncultured Cedecea sp.
GTTGAGGCGGCTATCGCCCGCGCCAAGGCGCGTAAACAGCAGCAGGCTGAACCTGAACCCGCGGTTAGCGAGCCAGCCGCTGAGGAAGCCATTGACCCGCGTAAGGCCGCAGTTGAGGCGGCTGTCGCCCGCGCCAAAGCGCGTAAACAGCAGCAGGCTGAACCTGAACCCACGGTTAGCGAGCCAGCCGCTGAAGCCATTGACCCGCGTAAGGCCGCAGTTGAGGCGGCTATCGCCCGCGCCAAGGCGCGTAAACAGCAGCAGGCTGAACCTGAACCCGCGGTTAGCGAGCCAGCCGCTGAAGCCATTGACCCGCGTAAGACCGCGGTTGAGGCCGCTATCGCTCGCGCCAAAGCGCGTAAACAGCAGCAGACTGGATCTGAACCCGCGGTTAACGAGCCAGCCGCTGAAGCCATTGACCCGCGTAAGGCCGCAGTTGAGGCAGCTATCGCCCGCGCCAAGGCGCGTAAACAGCAGCAGGCTGAACCTGAACCCGCGGTTAGCGAGCCAGCCGCTGAGGAAGCCATTGACCCGCGTAAGGCCGCAGTTGAGGCGGCTATCGCCCGCGCCAAGGCGCGTAAACAGCAGCAGGTTGGAAGCAGCGAAGAAAATACTCCGCAAGTGGTCGATCCGCGTAAAGTCGCAGTGGCAGCGGCCATTGCCCGCGCTCAGGCACGCAAAGCAGCCACTCAGATGTCTTCAGAGGAATAAATGGTTTTTAAAATCGCAAGCTCCCCGTTCACCCATAATCAGCGTAATACTTCGCGTATTATGATGCTGGTTTGCTGCGCCACGGTACCTGGTATAATAACCCAGTGGTACTGGTTTGGCTCCGGCACGATTATTCAGGTATTGCTTGGTATTGTTAGTGCTCTGCTGGCTGAAGCACTGGTATTACAGTTGCGTAAAAAATCACCCCGAGCCTATCTCAATGATAATTCAGCGCTACTAACCGGTCTGTTACTTGGCATAAGTATTCCACCTATCGCACCTTGGTGGATGGTTATCCTCGGAACCGTTTTTGCCATCATCATTGCCAAGCAACTCTATGGTGGTTTAGGGCATAATCCCTTTAACCCGGCGATGATAGGCTATGTCGTACTGTTGATTGCCTTTCCAGTGCAAATGACAACTTGGTTACCCCCGCACACTCTTGCTGCGACGATACCCGGTCCGCTTGACAGCGTGAATCTGATCCTCCACGGGATCACCAGCAGTGGGCAGACGCTTCAAGAGTATCGGCTTGGTATCGATGGTATTAGCCAGGCAACACCCCTGGATACCTTTAAAACCGGTCTGCACTCCGGGCAGTCGGCAGAGTCATTGCTACAATTACCCCTGTTTTCTGGCGCGCTGGCGGGTGTCGGCTGGCAATGGGTTAATCTCGCTTACCTGGCTGGCGGCATTTTTCTCATTGCGCGTGGGACTATCCGCTGGCATATGCCCGTTGCTTTCCTTACCATGCTGGTGTTTTGTTCCAGCCTTAGCTGGTTGATTGCGCCGGATAAATATCTGCCGCCGCTGACCATGCTTTTTTCAGGTGCAACCATGCTGGGGGCATTTTTTATCCTCACCGATCCGGTGACGGCGTCAACCACTGATCGCGGACGCTTAATTTTTGGCGCGCTGGTTGGACTGCTCGTCTGGTTGATCCGTTCCTGGGGTGGATATCCGGATGGTGTCGCCTTTGCAGTACTGTTAGGTAATATTACCGTACCGTTGATTGACTATTACACGCGTCCACGCCCGTATGGTCATCGTTAGGAAAAACTATGTTAAAGACAATGCAAAAACATGGTGTTACCCTGGCGGTGTTTGCTGCCTTGCTAACCGGGGTCACCGCGCTGGTGAACGAGTTGACTAAACCCACTATTGATAAGCAAGCGGTTCAACAACAGCAGTTACTCTTCAACCAGGTTATAAGTCACGAGCTCTACGATAATGACATACAGAACAGTTGTTTCGTGGTCAAAGATTCTCCTTTGGGGAGAGGTGAACGTAAGATTTATATCGCTCGTAAGGGCGAGACGCCGGTCGGTGTGGTTATGGAAACTACCGCTCCAGACGGCTATTCTGGTGCGATACACCTTTTAGTCGGTGCCGATTTTAAGGGGACTATCCTGGGAACGCGCGTAACTGAACATCATGAAACACCGGGCCTGGGTGATAAAATTGAGCTTCGCCTTAGCGACTGGATAACTCATTTTGCGTATAAGCATATTGAAGGGAATCAAGACCCTCGCTGGGCAGTACAAAAAGACGGGGGGGAGTTTACTCAGTTTACCGGTGCCACTATCACGCCCAGGGCGGTGGTTAATGCGGTTAAACGCGCAGGTTTATTTGCCGAAACCTTACCCCCAAAGCTTAGTCAACTGAGCGCTTGCGGAGAGCTGCAATGAGTGAAACAAAACGTATTCTGGTAGACGGTGTCTGGAAAAACAACTCCGCACTGGTACAACTTTTAGGCCTCTGTCCCCTGCTCGCTGTGACATCAACAGCAACCAATGCGTTGGGTCTTGGTCTGGCTACGATGCTGGTACTTACCCTGACCAATACCGCTGTATCGGCTTTTCGTCACTGGGTCCCGGCGGAAATTCGTATTCCTATTTATGTGATGATCATCGCCTCCGTGGTGAGTGTGGTGCAAATGCTGATTAACGCCTATGCTTTTGGCCTGTACCAGTCTTTGGGGATCTTTATTCCCCTGATTGTCACCAATTGCATCGTGATAGGCCGGGCAGAAGCCTATGCCGCTAAAGCCAGTATTCCATTAGCCGCATTAGATGGTTTTGCTATCGGACTGGGGGCAACCTGTGTGATGTTTGTGTTAGGTTCCTTACGTGAAATTATCGGTAACGGTACCTTGTTTGATGGTGCTGATGCGCTTCTGGGTGAATGGGCTAAAGCTCTCCGCATTGAAATTTTCCATACTGATACGCCTTTCCTGCTGGCTATGCTGCCGCCGGGCGCATTTATTGGTTTAGGATTAATGCTGGCAGGTAAATATCTTATTGATGAGAAAATGAAAGCGCGGCGAGCCAAAGCGGCTGCTGTCATTATCGACGGAAACGTGGAAAAAGCGTAATGAATAGTGCAAAGCGATTACTTATTCTGCAACGCCTGCAGGAGAATAATCCCCACCCTACTACAGAACTACAATTTAACAGTGTTTTTGAGCTACTGATTGCTGTTCTGCTTTCCGCTCAGGCAACCGATGTCAGCGTCAATAAAGCGACGGCTAAACTCTATCCAGTTGCGAATACGCCTGCGGCAATGCTGGCGCTCGGCGTCGAAGGGATAAAATCGTATATCAGAACCATCGGTCTGTTTAACAGCAAAGCGGAAAATATCATCAAAACCTGCCGTATTTTACTGGAGCAGCACCAGGGGGAGGTGCCTGAAAATCGTGAAGCGCTGGAAGCATTACCTGGTGTCGGCAGGAAAACCGCTAATGTGGTTCTTAATACGGCATTCGGTTGGCCGACTATTGCCGTCGACACACACATTTTTCGAGTCTGTAACAGGACACAATTTGCGCCTGGCAAAAATGTCGATCAGGTTGAAGAAAAATTGCTCAAAGTGGTGCCAGCGAAATACAAAATAGACTGCCATCACTGGTTAATTCTGCATGGTCGTTATACCTGTATTGCGCGTAAACCGCGCTGTGGTTCATGTCTGATTGAAGACTTATGTGAGTTTAAGGAAAAAACCAGTATTTGACCTTCTGGGATGGCCCAGGCCATCTTCAGCTTTTCGCTCTTTCCCCGCGACGCAAAAATATCATTCCTGTACTAATATTCAATACGATTAATTATCAAAATCGGATTTTTCAAGGTTCCTTATGAGAAAAAAATCTGATCATCATCGCCACAATGATAATGTTATCGCACCGTTAGTAAATGATGAAAATTCAGTATCTCACCATATACACCTTGCGTTTAAGTGGCTATTTATTACCAAATAAATAGCTGGCTAACTCTTTAAATGGCAGTCAATAACACCAGAATAGTCAGATTAGTTAGAGCATGACACTAATTAAGAACAGCTAAAATTATCATGCAGAAAGATATCAGCAAATTGAGTTAAGTTACAAAATTTAACACGTGCTTCTATCCGCTCCACCAGTTAATTACTCTGCTTTAAATATATGTAACAGAATATGACATCACTCTTGTTGAATCAATGAGAATCAGGAACATTAACCGCCATTTTTCGTTTTTAATAAAAAACTGAATGTCTGTCAGGACATCAAATAAAAAACGTCTTCATTTGGGATGTGTAAAGAGGTCTACGTGTCAACAGCAAAAAAAGAACCCACTGAAAGTGTAAGCTTAAATGCATTTAAACAACCCCGTGCATTCTATCTGATTTTCTCTATCGAACTTTGGGAACGCTTTGGTTATTACGGCCTGCAAGTCATTCTTACCGTTTACCTGGTAAAAATGCTGGGTATGTCGGAAGAGCAATCCGTTACTCTGTTCGCCACTTTCAGCGCATTAATGTTTGGCATGATGTCACTCGGTGGCTGGCTGGGTGATAAAATTCTTGGTACCAAACGCGTTATTATGCTGGGTGCAATAGTCCTGGCTTTTGGTTATCTGGCTGTTGCCTGTTCCGTATATGACGTTTCCTTGTTATATGTCGGCTTGGCCACCGTTGCGGTAGGTAATGGTTTATTTAAAGCTAATCCCTCTTCGTTGCTCTCCACCTGTTATGAGAAAAATGATCCTCGCCTTGATGGTGCATTCACTATGTATTACATGGCGATTAATATCGGTTCGTTTTTTTCGACGCTGGCCACGCCGTGGCTGGCAGCTAAATATGGCTGGAGCACGGCATTCTCACTAAGCGTTGTGGGGATGCTGATAACCATTGTTAACTTTTTATTCTGCCGTAAATGGGTTAAAAATCAGGGCTCAAGACCTGACTTTGAACCACTTCATATCGGAAAAGCATTAATAACGCTGGTCGGCATTGCCGCACTGATTGTTATTGCTACCTGGCTATTACACTACCAGGGTATTGCCCGCCTGATGCTGGGTCTGGTCGCGCTAGGTGTTATCTGTATTTTTGCTAAAGAGACCTTCACTTTAAAAGGTGCCGCACGTCGCAAGATGATCGTGGCCTTTATTCTGATGCTCCAGGCGGTGGTCTTCTTTGTGCTCTACAACCAAATGCCAACCTCCCTCAACTTTTTTGCCATACGTAACGTTGAACACAGTATTCTGGGTATTGCGATTGAACCAGAGCAGTTCCAGGGACTGAATCCATTCTGGATAGTGATAGGTAGTCCAATTCTGGCAACGCTCTATAATAAGCTGGGCGATAAGATGCCGATGCCGCATAAGTTCGCGATAGGCATGGTGTTATGCTCGCTGGCTTTCCTGGTATTACCTTTTGGTATCATCTTTGCCAGTGCCACAGGGATTGTCTCTGCCAACTGGTTAATACTCAGCTATGCCTTGCAAAGTATTGGTGAACTGATGATTTCTGGTCTGGGTCTGGCCATGGTTGCTCAGCTCGTTCCTCAGCGCTTGATGGGTTTTATTATGGGAAGCTGGTTCCTGACATCAGCCAGCGCTGCGGTTATTGCCGGTAAAGTCGCAGCCCTGATGGCGGTTCCGAACAATGTAACTAACCCATTACAGTCACTGGAAGTTTATGGTCGAGTGTTCCTGCAAATCGGGATTATTACTGGTATTATCGCGATAGTCATGATCTTCACTGCGCCAAAACTTAACCGCATGATGCAAGAACTTCCGAGCCGATAAGCCCGCAAGCTCAGGTCTTTTCAGGTATAAACTTGAGGAGGCCGCGGTAACAACAACGGGAGATACAATGTTTCCCGTTGTTGTTATTAAGGTCAGATAGATAGCTACTATCAGTCTGTTAACTTTTTTGTTGTTTCTCTTAGAGCTCTAAAGGAGCGAGTCATGAAACTGTTTATCAAGCCAGGTGCCTGTTCTCTTTCACCCCATATCATTCTGCGCGAATCCGGACTTGATTTTTCGACAGTGAAAGTCGATCTGGCGACTAAGCGTACAGAACATAATGAAGATTATTTGACCGTCAACCCGAAAGGGCAGGTTCCTGCTTTACTGCTCGATGACGGCTCATTGCTGACCGAAGGCGCGGTAATTGTGCAGTACCTGGCCGATAAAGTGCCGGACCGTCAGCTGCTTGCTCCTCTGGGTAGTCTGACGCGCTACCACACTCTGGAATGGCTGAATTTTATTGCTACCGAGTTACACAAAGGATTTACCCCTCTGTTTAAACCCAATACACCCGATGAATATAAAGCGATTGTTCGCGAGCAGCTGGAACAAAAATTTGCTTATCTGAATGACGAATTGAATGGCAAACAGTGGCTGATGGGACTGCGTTTTACCATTGCAGATGCCTATCTGTTTACTGTCGCTCGCTGGGGCTATGCCCTGGGACTGAAGTTAGAAGGATTGACTCATCTCGAAGAGTTTATGACGCGCATGAAAAATCGCCCTGCTGTTGCTGCGGCGCTGACTGCTGAAGGTTTGTAATTTTCTTCAGAGATCACTTAGGATTTGTCATTACTCTCAGGCCCTCGATATGGATTGAGGGCCTTGTTATATCAGAGCGCAACCGCCGTGAAAAAGTGTTCAGGATTGACAATGCTTTCTTGCGCAGCCACCAGCTGTAACTCATATTCTTGCATGTTTTTAGTGACCAGCATGATGTCATAAACTGCCGCCGTCACATGCTCAAGAGCCTGACGCAGGCCTGTGCCTTGCAGTAATTTGACCAATAACAGCCCGCTCGTCACATCGCCGACACCCACTGGCTGACGCTGACCAAAATCAACCAATGGCCGGTGGATATGCCAGGCTTCATCTGCTGTCACAAGCAGCATTTCAAAATGTTCAACACGTAAACCGGCTTTCGCCAGATGCTTGACCAGAACAATTTGTGGCCCGACAGCAATTAATTCACGCGCTGCTGTCACCGCCTCTGCGACGGAATTAACACTATGCCCACAGAGGATTTCCAGCTCTACCAGATTCGGAGCGATAATATCGCTGGCCGGTAAAGTATAGCGGGTATGATATTCCGCGATACCAGGTGCAACGATACAGCCTTTTTCTGGATGCCCCATAACCGGGTCACAGAAATACTTTGCTGCAGGATTTTCGGCTTTGACCTGACGGACGATTTCCAGGATATGCTCACCCTGCTCTGCAGACCCCAGATAGCCACTGAGTACTGCATCACAGCGTTTGAGTTGCCCAATACTGGCAATACCCTGGACAATTTCACTTAAATGACTGGCAGGCATCACCGTCCCAGTCCACTGTCCGTATTGCGTATGGTTGGAAAACTGCACGGTATTCAATGGCCAGACATTCGCACCAGAACGGCGCATAGGAAATTCAGCAGCACTGTTTCCCGCATGACCGAAGACAACATGGGACTGGATGGCAAGGATATTTTTCATTTTACGGTTGACTCACCAAAGATGCCTGACATCGTTTGCCGGGCAAAAAAAGAGCGTAGCATCAACGCTGCTACGCTCAGGCTGTTTACCAGATTTATTTCCAGCAAATCAGGCAGTAGTTCTTTTTGCCGCGACGCAATAAGGTATAACGATTAAACAGCACATCTGACTCACTGAAGACATATTCAGGATCAGACTGTTTCTCACCATTTATCGTGATAGCATTTTGAGCAATCGTTTTACGGGCCTGGCCACGTGATGGTTGAAGTTCCGAGTCAACCAATGCCTGTTGCAGGTCAACACCGGTATCAAGCTCCACCATCGGAACACCATCCTGCGCCAGTTGTTCAAAGTCTGCTTCACTCAGTTCACTGAGATTACCGTTAAACAAGCTTGCCGTGATTCGTTTGGCCGCAGTTAAACCTTCTTCACCGTGTACCAGACGCGTCACTTGATCCGCCAGAACATATTGGGCGCGCGGTGCTGTACCACTGTTTTTATCTTCTTCTTCCAGCGCATTAATTTCTTCAAGACTCATGAAAGTGAAGAATTTCAGGAAGCGATAAACATCGCTATCCGCCGTATTAATCCAGAACTGATAGAATTTATACGGGCTGGTTTTTTTCGGATCCAGCCAGACAGCCCCACCTTCGGTCTTACCAAATTTAGTACCATCTGATTTCGTGATAAGAGGAACGGTTAAGCCAAAAGCCTGCTGCTGATGCATGCGACGGGTTAAATCGATACCAGAAGTAATATTGCCCCATTGGTCAGAACCACCAATCTGCAATACCACACCATGCAGTTTATTCAGGCAGGCAAAGTCATAACCTTGCAGCAAGTTATAGGAGAATTCAGTAAACGAAATGCCCACATCATCACGATTCAGACGCTGTTTTACCGCTTCTTTATTGATCATCTGGTTAACAGAAAAATGCTTACCAATATCCCGCAGGAAAGTGAGCACGTTCATGTTGCCAAACCAGTCATAGTTATTGGCAGCAATTGCAGAGTTTTCACCGCAATCAAAACTTAAGAATGGCGCAACCTGGCGACGGATTTTATCAACCCACTCTTGTACTGTATCTTCAGTATTAAGCTTACGTTCTGCGGCCTTAAAGCTAGGATCACCAATAAGCCCCGTAGCCCCACCTACCAGCGCAACCGGCTTATGGCCTGCTTCCTGAAAACGCTTCAGACAGAGCAGTGGAACCAGATGGCCCAAGTGCAAGCTATCAGCGGTCGGATCGAAGCCGCAATAGAGTGCGATTGACCCTTGCGCCAGTCGCTCTGCTAACGCATCCTCATCCGTAACCTGAGCCACCAGGCCCCGCTCTTGCAATTGTTTTATCAAATTGATGCCTGACATCAAATTCTCCATCTCTATACGACTGCACCTTGGCCGGTACACGGCTTTTCGCCCACTGGCGAAAGTCTTTTTATTCGGCGACAAACGCCTGTATACCCAAAATAATTCGAGTTGCTTGTAGGCTCTCAGTTCAGACCGTCGATGAGCATAGATAAACTATGTGACTCGGCGGGCTGGACACAGGCAACACCCAAGCAACTTGAAGTATGACGGGCATATACATGCATATTGCAGGATCACGCCTGCAACATCCCTTTTCCGGGGCCATAGAATAAAGCGCTCGCTCCCGGAGTGCCAGCGCTTAACAATAAAATCCTGAGATCAGGGCGCAAGACGGTCGATATTCCAGCCATCCTGGGTTCTCTGATACAGAAAACGGTCATGCAGACGATGCGCCCCTCCCTGCCAGAACTCCATTTGCTCTATGCTTACACGGTATCCCCCCCAGAAGCTTGGCAAGGGAACTTCACCATTCTGGAATTTCTGTTTGAGTTCAAAAAATTTACTTTCAAGAATACCGCGCGCTGAAATACGACTGGATTGTTTGGAAACCCAGGCACCTATCTGGCTGTCACGGGGACGGCTGTGAAAATATTTGAGCACTTCAAAAGTCGATAATTTTTCTGCTGTTCCTTGCACCATGACCTGACGCTCAAGCATATGCCACGGGAAGTGAAGGCTGACACGTGGGTTATGTTCAATTTGCTGAGCCTTACGCGATCCCAGATTGGTATAAAACACCAATCCCTTCTCATCATAGTGTTTAAGCAAAACAATTCGCTGAAACGGCTGTCCGGTTTCATCAACGGTTGCGACAACCATCGCGGTAGGATCGGCTAATTTGGCCTCACAAGCCTGTGCCAGCCAGCGTTCAAAAAGCGGTAAGGGCGTATCCGTAAGATTCTGACGCCGCAGTCCACCTTGGGTATATTCACGGCGCAGATGGGCAATCTGCTGCAAAGAATCGTTATCTGACATGATGTTATACCGACAATGAGTAAATGAAGCCTATTGTGCTCCCTGTCCTCAAAAATCTCAACGATTTGGAATTTGGATATTCCAGAGCCGACATACTTTGACCTTACAATCGTTTTACAAAAACCTTCAGATACTCTAAGTCAAAAACAGAACAACAGGTTGCAGCGAGCCCTTTAGTGAAATGAGAGCCTCAAAATGCAGAATACCCTACAGATAAACTGTAATAAGTGTTTAACTCGATATTTTTTTGGTTTCTGTTTAGGTATTATTACTAAAGATCTGTTTATATTTCACCGTGTCTGTACGGAAAGTAATTTGAGTTAGCTGCGGTAAGCAATATCCAGGGCACTCGAAGTATGACAGGTATTCAGCATCAGATCGGTTTTACCGTATAATATATATTCATGGAAGCTCATTTGAGCATTACGTCATGATCTGGAGATAGAAATGATTTCACGTGTCCTGGTAGTTTCACTGGTCGGCCTGACCCTCGCGGGTTGTGTTAATAACAGAACGCTTTCTGGTGATGTGGTAAGTGCAAGTCAAGCGCAACAAGTCCAAAATGTGACATACGGTACTGTCCTGTCAGTTCGTCCGGTACAAATTCAGGGTGGTAACGATGAAAACATCGTTGGTGCTATCGGCGGTGCGGTACTCGGGGGATTCCTGGGTAATACTGTTGGCGGTGGTACGGGTCGTTCACTGGCAACCGCAGCAGGCGCAATTGCAGGTGGTTTAGCCGGTCAGGAAGCTCAAGGTGCCCTGAACCGCACTAACGGCGTCCAAATGGAAATTCGTGAAGATAGCGGCAGAACAATTGTTGTTACCCAGAAACAAGACGCGACTCGCTTCTCTGTTGGTCAGCGTGTTGCACTGATTGGTAATGGTAACCAGATCTCTGTGTCTCCACGTTAGTCTGACTAAAGGCCTGCCTGTTATCGGGCAGGCCTTATGATTTCCCTCATCTTTACAAGTCATTTGCCGGGACAATATCTGAATAAATATTTTCAGACTAAAGCGTGCCCTTATCTGAGTACAGATAACCTGCAAATCACTTCAGATTCTACGGGTATGAAAGACTGGCTAAGCCTCACCCTCTTGCAACGTGGTGATGTTTTTTTCCAGTCTCCCTATCAGATTAATCAGCTGCGATTGTTCTTCCGGGCTAATACCCGCCAGAATCTCACAACGTGTTACACCGATAACATGTTCCATTTGTTCGATGATATCCCCAGCGTTTTCCGTTAGCGTAATACGCTTGGCACGACGATCGAAGGCGCAGGTGCGGCGAGCAATAAGCCCTTTCTTTTCCAGTTGATCCAGAGTGCGAACCAGTGAGGGTTGCTCAATACCAATCGCTTTTGCCAGCTGAATTTGTGACTGCTCGGGAGGCATTTGATGGATACTATGCAGTGTTACCCAGTGAGTCTGAGTCAATTCCAATGGCTTTAATCGGTGATCGATTAATGCGCGCCAGAGACGTACTAAGCGGGATAAGTCCGATCCTAATGGCGATTCCAATTTCACCTCCTTATAATTAGCTCACTAACTTAAATTGCCGATCCTAACGTATTGTGCAGGCATTAAATGCTAAAAACAAATCCCTTATTTTAATCGCGTTTATTTACCCGCTCCCCTCTTTTCGTTATACAGGTTAACAAAAATGAAAAAAATCCTTAAAGTTTTAAGGGTTATCACTATTGATTTCATTTCTGAGTTCGCAAAAACCAGACAGGTATTGGTTTCATTATTATATTTTTTCTACGATAAAACTTAAGTAACAGCACACAAAAATAGTAAATGAAACGCGTTAAATCAGCGTATTTTGTTCTTTAAGTGTCTGTGATGCTCAGTCAGACAATGCATTTCAGGTCAATCTAACACGTTGTTTATCTTTTGCCAAAGAGGGAAGTAATTCATATAATAACAGCCACTTAACTAATGCACATAAGATGTCCAATTTATTATCACCTGCCTGCCCATAGTGTATGAGCAGACAGTCACCAGGACGGAGACATTATTTATGTCTGTCCGCTAACATTAAGGAACGTCGTAGCCTAATGCTGCTTTACGGATGCGGAACCATTGCTGACGATCCATTTCCAGCGACAGAGAGTGAACCGCAGAACGTACACGTTCAATTTTTCCTGAACCGATAATAGGTAGCGGTAGAGACGGTAAACGCATTATCCATGCATAAACAACCTGATCGATCGTTTCAGCCCCCAGTTCTTCGGCAACAATTTGCAACTCATCACGCAATGGCTGATATTGCGCATCATTAAATAACGTGCCGCCGCCTAAACAAGACCACGCCATCGGACGAATACGTAACTGCTGCAGTTGATCCAAAGTACCATCCAGTAACAGAGGCTGGTGAACCGGAGAAATTTCAACTTGATTCGTCGCCAGCGTAAAGGGCAGCCGAGACTGTAACAAGGTAAACTGGGCTGGCGTAAAGTTAGACACACCAAAATGGCGCACTTTACCGCTTTGGTGTAACTGTATAAATGCACTAGCGACGTCATCTGCATCCATTAATGGATCAGGACGATGAATCAGCAACAGATCCAGATAGTCTGTTGCGAGATTGCTTAGCGAATTTTCGGCACTGCGAATAATGTAGTCGCGCTCGGTAATATAGTGACCAATTTTATTTTCAGCTTTTGCCCTTGTCGCTATGCCACATTTACTGACAATCTGTATTTCGCTGCGTAAATGGCCGACCTGTCGTAGAGCATTGCCAAAAGCAGCCTCACACTGATAACCGCCGTAAATATCGGCATGATCGACGGTAGTTATTCCCAGCTCCACATGCTCTTCGATAAAACGGGCTAGTTGGCCGGAGGTCATTCCCCACTCCATCAAACGCCAGTATCCCATTACCAGGCGCGAAAATTCCGGCCCCTGGGGAGCTATTTTAATACGCTGTACCATAACGTTATCGCCTTATTAAGAAAAAACAGAATCAATATCTGTCCAGGATAATTTGAACGGTTCTGAACACCCGCAGCATGCCAGTAACCTGTAGTCCATGGTGTTAAAACAGAGACGGCTGCTCAGGTTCTTCGCCAGACGCCACTTTTGTGGTGCGGAGTTTACGCAACAGACGCTGGTGACACAGACGCAATACCTCTTGTTTTTGACCATCCGTCATCGTCTGCCAGCGAAAACGTTCGTCGCGACTACGAAAGCAGCCACGACAAAAACCGCGCTCATCTGACTGGCAGATACCGCGGCACGGACTTTGAAGTGGAAAAAACTCAAGCTGCTCTGACACGTATCGCCCCCTGCTGCTGTGATAAGGTAATTGAAGTCGGATAAACAGCTACTTGCAAGTGATAAATATCAATAATGTCGGATTGCAAGCTAAACAAATCATTCAGCCAGGTAAGCGTTGACCGCCTTATAAGGGGTGTTTATCCCTTAACAAATCGAGCTCCAGGATTTAAAATTATTCATCCTCTACTTGCATTAGACCGACTGGTCTATTATATTCACCTTATGAACAGACACCCTGAACATGATACGCGTGAACATCTGCTGGCTACTGGCGAGACGCTCTGTCTGGCCTTAGGCTTTACCGGCATGGGACTGAGTGAATTACTCCGCACAGCGGAAGTTCCTAAAGGCTCCTTCTACCACTATTTTCGTTCAAAAGAAGCCTTTGGCGTTGCCATGCTGGAGCGTTACTACCAGCGGTATAATCAACATTTCAGTGAACAACTGAATGTCCCGCAAGGTCACCATGCAGAACGTTTGTTGGACTGGTATCAGAATGCATTGTCTGAATTTAAGGCTTGTGGGCACTTAACGCATTGTCTGGGATTAAAACTGTCCGCCGAGGTTTGCGATCTTTCGGAAGATATGCGAGCAGCCCTCGACAAAGGAGCCGCCAAATTTATGGTCATACTGACGGATACACTTGAAAAAGTTCGTCAGGAAAACAGGATCAGTTTTGACGGTGAAACAGCTGTTCTGGCCCAAATATTATATGTGTTGTGGCTGGGAGCGGGCCTGCAGGCGAAATTATCCCGCAATCCGGCAGCGCTAGAAAATGCCCTGGCACATATCAAAAGTATCCTTGTTGTACCTGTCAACTGACAGGTATTTTATTTCCCACAAAACTAATCGACCGGTCTATTAGAGGCATTTATGTCCACTGCAAAAATATTTACCCCACTGAAAGTTGGGGCTGTTACTGTCGCTAACCGTATTTTTATGGCTCCACTTACTCGTTTACGTAGTATCGAGCCGGGTGATATTCCTACAGAGTTAATGGTCGACTACTATCAGCAGCGCGCCAGCTCCGGACTTATCATCACTGAAGCGACCCAAATTTCTTTCCAGTCTAAAGGCTATGCCGGAGCACCGGGCCTGCACACTGATGAACAAATTGCCGCCTGGAAAAAGATCACGGCTGCCGTGCATCAGCAGACCGGGCATATTGCAGTCCAGCTTTGGCATACCGGACGTATCTCTCATTACAGTATTCAACCAGACCAGCAGGCACCGGTTGCCCCTTCTGCGCTGAGTGCCGGCACCCGTACCTCGCTACGTGACGAAAATGGTGAGGCTATCCGGGTCGATACCTCCCTTCCCCGTGCTCTGGAGTTACATGAGATCCCGGGTATCGTCGCAGATTTCCGGCATGCCGCAGCCAGTGCAAAAGAAGCAGGTTTTGACTTACTTGAACTGCATGGCGCCCACGGTTATTTACTGCACCAATTCCTGTCAGCGTCGGCAAATCATCGTACGGATGCGTATGGCGGTAGTCGTGAAAATCGTGCTCGTTTGTTGCTGGAAGTGGTAGATGCCGTCTGTGCGGAATGGGGAGCATCACGTATTGGTATCCGCCTCTCGCCAGTCGGAAGCTTCCAGAATGTCGATAATGGTGTCAATGAAGAAGAAGATGCCTTGTATCTGATTGATGAACTCAATAAACGGGATATTGCTTATATTCATCTCTCCGAACCTGACTGGGCTGGCGGCTTACCTTATACTGAGGAGTTCCGTCAGAAGGTTCGTGAGCACTTTAAAGGGGTGATTATTGGCGCTGGTGCCTATACCTTGGATAAAGCCAACGCATTGATTGATAAGGGATTGATAGATGCAGTTGCCTTTGGTCGCGACTACATTGCAAACCCTGATCTGGTTGCACGTTTCCAGCATAATTATCCGTTGAATGAACAACGCCCGGAGCTCTTCTACGGCGGCGGCGCTGAAGGCTATACCGACTACCCCACATGGTCTGAATAAAGCCATCCATTGATAGCGGCGTACAATCGCCGCTATACTCTGTATATCTTGCAATCCACAACGTTATTTAATGAGGACAATATGCGCCTACTCCATACCATGCTGCGTGTTGGTGATTTACAGCGTTCAATTGATTTTTATACCAAAGTACTGGGCATGAGCTTACTGCGTACCAGCGAAAATACCGAATATAAATACACGCTTGCTTTTGTGGGTTACTGCCCGGAAAGTGAAGGTGCGGTGCTTGAACTGACCTATAACTGGGGTGTTGACAGTTATGATTCAGGTAATGCTTATGGTCATATTGCCCTGAGCGTTGATAACGCAGCTGAAGCCTGTGAACGTATCCGGAATAATGGCGGAAATGTGACCCGTGAAGCAGGTCCGGTAAAAGGTGGCACGACCGTTATCGCTTTTGTTGAAGATCCTGACGGTTATAAAATTGAGCTGATCGAAGAAAAAGATGCAGGTAAAGGCTTAGGTCATTAATTTACGTTGCTGGACGTATCTCCTGCGTCCAGTACTGCATACCTTGCTGAATTTTGTCATAATATGCCTTGTATCTTTCCAGTCTTAAGAGAATCAGATGTCAGACAACACGCAATTGCATAGTTTGTGCGAACGTTTTCGTGGTTTTTATCCGGTGGTTATCGATGTTGAAACCGCAGGCTTTCACGCCAAGACGGATGCGTTACTGGAAATAGCCGCAATCACGCTGAAGATGGATCAAGACGGTTGGTTGCTGCCTGATGAGACGTTACATTTTCATGTTGAGCCCTTTGAAGGTGCGAATCTGCAACCCGAAGCCCTCGCCTTTAATGGTATTGATCCCCATAATCCACTACGTGGCGCTGTCAGTGAATATGATGCCCTGCATGCCATCTTTAAAGCCGTACGTAAAGGCATGAAAGAGACCGAATGTAGCCGTGCAATTATGGTGGCGCATAACGCAACCTTTGATCACGGTTTTACTATGGCTGCCGCTGAGCGGGCATCATTAAAACGCAACCCGTTTCATCCTTTTGTCACCTTCGATACCGCGGCCCTGAGCGGACTTGCTCTTGGACAGACTGTTCTGGCTAAAGCCTGTAATGCAGCAGGATTGAATTTTGATAATTCACAGGCACATTCTGCCCTTTATGATACAGAGCAAACGGCACGACTATTTTGCGAAATAGTCAATCGCTGGAAACGTCTGGGGGGCTGGCCACTCGCGCTCCCGGAACCTTCAGAACCCGCCAGCTAAACCCGGTCATATTGTAACTGAAGAAAGCTGACCGGTTCGGCAAGAACCGGCCATTGAGGGACAGGCTGAGTTATTCAGCCTGGCTCATTACGCGTCAGAAGCAGGATACTTTGCTGCTGTTTCTTTGATGAGGCTTTGCAACTCACCACGCTGATACATCTCAATAATGATATCGCATCCACCAACCAACTCACCATCAACCCACAGTTGTGGGAATGTCGGCCAGTTTGCATATTTAGGCAACTCAGCACGGATATCCGGGTTCTGTAAAATATCGACATAAGCGAAACGCTCACCGCAGCCAGACAAAGCCTGTACTGCCTGAGCAGAGAAACCGCAACTTGGTAATTTTGGGGAGCCTTTCATGTAGAGAAGAATTGGGTTCTCTGCAATCTGGCGTTGGATTTTTTCTAATGTGCTCATTGTTATGCTTCCTCAGACTTTTATACAACTTTAGCTGCTCATTGTATCCATGAGAGACCATACCAGAAAACACCATTTTTTATGTGGTTTTCGAAAATGGAACCATCAATGATGAAATATTCAGCAAAACCTGCTTAGTCAAGCCTGCAAGTCAGCCATAAATCCAAGGTGAGCAGCCCTGATTGTTTAAATTTTTAGCGTCAGATAACATTATGCGTTTTTCATCGGTTATTGCTATTAACATAAATGGCGTTTATGCATTAGAATTAACGCGTTTCGCTAATACAGAAAAATGAATAACGATTTTCGCTAATATCTACCTCCAATTATTCGCACCGCTTGCAGACACTGAGCGAAAAGAGCCGATCGGTACAGGTAAATACTGTAACTCGACAAATCTTACAGCCACAGCATCCAAGTCATTTGCAGTATGACGGAGATAAACCGCGCATGGTGCTGACCATCATGCTTTCTTTCATCAGAGGATTGACGAGTGACACGGATAACAATACGTTCTCTTACTCTCTGTACTCTGCTATTCGCTTTGTCCTGGACACCGGTAACTCAGGCATCTCAGCAAACCCGAACCACTGAGCTGACGCAAAGCACCGCTAAAAAGAATAAAGAGAAAAGCCGGCAAAACAATAGCAAAACTCCCCCACCTAAAAAACAGCATCACGCAAGCACCAGTACCAATAAAACCCGTTCGGTTAACAAGTCTAAACCTGCTGCGAAAACAACTAAGCCATCACGCGCCGCGA
Source organism: uncultured Cedecea sp. (assembly GCF_947498825.1). Taxonomy (GTDB): domain Bacteria; phylum Pseudomonadota; class Gammaproteobacteria; order Enterobacterales; family Enterobacteriaceae; genus JGM124. The sequence goes on from NZ_CANMLV010000001.1 coordinate 17,505, forward strand.
ACAAAAAAAATACCGCAAAGGCCATTTCAGCATCAGGAATAAAAACCGCCGTTCAGTCAGGTAAATGCGTTAATAAAAAAGGCAAAAAAACAATCTGCGCAGCTAAACCAGCCGCAAATCTGACATTATCGCAAGCCCATAAAGCGCGGGTACAAAAAGCGCAAAAAACAGCAATGACTAAATTGATGGGACAATTAGGTAAACCTTATCGCTGGGGTGGTACCTCTCCGAGGACAGGTTTTGACTGTAGTGGTCTGGTTTATTACGCTTATAAAGACTTGGTGAACTTCCAGATCCCGCGTACCGCCAACGAAATGTATCATCTTGAAGATGCTGCCAGAATCAATCGTAGCGAACTTGAAAGGGGCGATTTAGTGTTCTTTCGCATTCAAGGCAGAGGTACGGCAGATCATGTGGGAGTTTATGTCGGCAACGGGAAATTTATTCAGTCACCGCGCAGTGGCCGTGATATACAGATAACATCGCTAAGTGAAGACTACTGGCAACGCCATTACGTTGGTGCCCGTCGCGTGATGACCGCAAAAACTCTGCGTTAAAAAGACTTGTGTTATTCATTTACAACATTGAGGGGACAGAAAACTGCCCCCTCAGCTGATTAATTCAGTACTGCAATAAAACCTACAATAACAATCAAAGCCAGCGTAACAACTGTCGTCTTCAGAGATAATTTCAGGTCGGTACTCATCACTACTCTCCTTTTATGACCTTATAAAAAATAGGGCTTGAATGATTTTCCCACAATTACATAAAAAAATCATGTTATCTCTAATAATAACAGCTTTTTTCTGCTTTCACTTTTTATCAGAATCGGCCAAAATCCCCTGCTACTTTATTACCCGGTATCCGATTAACATGCCTTCCCCATCCGATATCGTATTCCAAAAGCCCCTGCTTGATGAAAATCGCGGGAACTGGCGAAGGCAATCGTTTACCTCAGGAGGTTTCAATATGGTCTGGAGTGACATTTAATGGCAACAATTAAAGATGTAGCGAAGCGCGCAAACGTTTCCACTACCACTGTGTCACATGTCATTAACAAGACACGTTTTGTGGCAGAGGAGACGCGTAATGCGGTTTGGGCAGCGATTAAAGAGCTGCACTACTCGCCCAGCGCCGTTGCACGCAGCCTGAAGGTCAACCACACTAAATCTATTGGCCTGCTGGCAACCTCAAGTGAAGCGCCCTATTTCGCCGAGATAATCGAGGCGGTTGAGAACCACTGTTTTGCTAAAGGCTATACGTTGATTCTCGGTAATGCGCACAATAATTTTGAAAAACAGAAAGCCTATCTGTCGATGATGGCACAAAAGCGTGTCGATGGACTGTTGGTGATGTGTTCAGAGTATCCGGATAATCTGCTGACCACTCTGGAAGAGTATCGCAATATCCCGATGGTGGTAATGGACTGGGGCGAATCACGCGCTGACTTCACTGACTCTGTTATTGATAATGCTTTCCATGGTGGTTATCTGGCCGGACGGTACCTGATTGAACGGGGACATCGCGATATCGCCGCTATCCCAGGCTTACTGGAGCGTAATACCGGTGGTGGTCGCCATGCCGGTTTTATGAAAGCACTGGCAGAAGCAAACCTGGCTATCCCTGATAACTGGGTCGTTCAAGGTGATTTTGAACCTGAGTCGGGCTATCGCGCGATGCAACAATTATTGAACCAGGCCCATCGCCCTACCGCGGTATTTTGCGGTGGCGATGTGATGGCAATGGGCGCTATTTGTGCTGCCGATGAAATGGGCTTACGTGTGCCGCAAGATATCTCGATTATCGGTTATGACAATATAAGAAACTCACGTTATTTTTCACCGGCATTAACCACCGTTCACCAGCCTAAAGAGCATCTCGGGGAAACTGCGTTAAATATGCTGCTTGAGCGTATTATTAATAAACGTGAAGAGTCTAAAACTCTTGAAGTTCATCCGCGAATTGTTGAACGACGTTCAGTAGCAGATGGTCCGTTTATCGATTACCGTCGCTAGCCCGACAGGAGTCATATCTCAGTATCTGACTCCTGTAGCCACTCCTGATTCATGGTTTCACTGTCCCCTAAATAATCCAGTAACCACTTTAACGCAGGTGACTGATCGTCTTGTCGCCATGTCAGACAGCAAGCGGCATCCGGAAAGGGATTTTCCAGTTGCAACTGTTTCAGACAACCATCTTCCAGCCAGGGTCTGGCGATATGTGATGGAATCATCCCGACGCAGAGCCCCGCTTTCAGGCAATCGACTGCTGAAGCCCAGTCAGGAACCACCAGTCGACGCTGGTTATCCAGCAACCAGGTTGTACGTTTTGGCAACGAACGCGAGGTATCTTCCAGTATCAATGAAGGCCAGCTACGCAGCCTCTCATCGCTCAAGGCGTCACTGTCTAATTGTGCCAGAGGATGTGTTGCCGAAACCACGCAGCGCCAGCTTAAGGCCCCCATATCACGAAATCCATAACGCCCGCCCACCGGAACGGCCTGAGTTGCACCGATAGCCAGTTCAACCCGTCCGTCGGCCAGGGCATCCCAGACGCCGTTAAACACTTCGCAGCTCACGTGCAGTTCGACATCTGGAAAATGACGATAGAAATCAATAACCAGTTGCCGCACACGATGTGGCTTAACGATATTATCGACGGCAATTGCCAGATGCCCGCGCCAGCCATTTGCTATCTGCTGGCATTGCTGACGTGTGACTATCATTTTTTTGACAACAAAACGGCCTTCTTTTAAAAAATAGACTCCTGCAGCCGTGAGTTCAACGTCACGATGTCGACGTTCAAACAGAGGAACAGCGAGCCATTCTTCCAGTTGTCGAACAGTATAACTAATAGCCGAGGGCACACGGTGTAACTCTTGAGCGGCTGCACTGAAACTACCATTACGTGCAACTGCATCCACTACTTCCAGAGAATATTCAGACCACATTTTTTTGCCTGCAAAGTTTTTGAAACCCGTAATCAAATATTAACGTTTCACAACAATATTTCCACTACGTAGACTTTTGATTCACTCACCTGCTCCTAAAACAAGAGAAAAATATGCAACCGTCAAAGGGATTTCTTATCTGGCTGGTCGGCCTGAGCGTTCTTGGCTTTCTGGCAACAGATATGTATTTACCGGCCTTTCCTGCTATTCAGCAAGATTTAGGCAGTGATGCGTCGGCCATCAGTGCCAGCCTTAGTCTGTTCCTCGCCGGTTTTGCTTTTGCCCAACTGGCCTGGGGTCCGCTATCCGACAGGTACGGTCGTAAGTCCGTACTGTTGATTGGTTTAAGTATATTTGCAGCAAGCTGTCTGGGTATGCTGTGGGTCGAAAACGTCACCCAGTTGCTGGTCTTGCGCTTTATTCAGGCGGTTGGCGTCTGCTCTGCTGCCGTAAGCTGGCAGGCCCTGGTGACAGACTATTATCCCGCCCATCGCGCCAGCCGTATCTTCGCCACCATTATGCCGCTGGTCGGTCTCTCTCCGGCTCTGGCGCCCTTACTGGGCAGCTGGCTGCTTAACCATTTTGACTGGCAGGCCATCTTTGCTGTGTTATTTGCTGTAACGCTGGTACTGATGATACCGGCATTACGTTTAAAACCGCGGCCCGTAAAAGCGCCCCCGAAGGACGGAGAAAAAGTCAGTTTCTTCTCTTTGCTAAAGTCTCGTACCTATAGTGGTAATGTATTGATTTACGCCGCCTGCTCAGCCAGCTTCTTCGCCTGGCTAACCGGTTCGCCCTTTATTATCAGCGAAATGGGCTACGGCGCTGCCGCTATCGGTTTAAGTTATATGCCCCAGACCGTTGCATTTTTAGTCGGCGGATATGGCTGTCGCAGCGCATTGCAAAAATTTAAGGGGGAAACCTTACTTCCCTGGTTACTGGTACTCTATGCGTTAAGTACTGCCGCCACGTGGGTTGTAGCCGTCAGCGGCCATGCCACGCTGACATTGGTATTGATCCCGTTTTGTATTATGGCGATGGCCAATGGCGCTATTTATCCGATTGTGGTGGCTGCAGCACTCCTGCCGTTTTCTCATGCCAGTGGTAAAGCTGCGGCTTTACAGAATACCTTGCAGCTTGGACTCTGCTTCCTCGCAAGCCTGGTTGTCTCATGGCTTATCATTACCCCGCTCCTGACCACCACGGCCGTTATGGTTGCCACTATCGTACTCGCCGGTTTAGGTTATATGTTGCAATACCGTACTGCCCCCAGAGAAAAAGAGAATACCCTGGTATCCAGCACAGATTAATAATTGCCCGTCCCAAATAAAGATGCATAATCATCTTGCTAACTATGAATCAGTTTTGATATACCCAAGATAATTCGAGTTGCTTGTAGGCTCCCAGTTCAACCCATCGATGAGCACAGATAAACTCTGTGATTCGGTGGGCTGGACGCAGGTAACCCCCAAGCGACTTGAAGTATGACGGGTATAAATATTTATTATCAAGGCTGATTCTAACTACACTTACAATAAGGCTCAGCTTTATTGATGCTTTCTGAAGGGAGATATCTCCCTGATCCTGCGCAGGATTTCAGGCTCACGGAATGACCGTGACATTTCTCACAACCGCCAGATTAATGACCAGTATTCTGGTGCTTATTCAAAATGGGTGATGGAGAAGCTATGAGTTCATCGTGTATAGAAGACGAAAGTTTACGGAGTAGTGAGTGGTTTCGGATAGTCAATGAGATGCTTGGGCGGGCCGAAATCGCCCTTAATGGGCCACAGCCTTTTGATATTCAGGTGCATAATCCCGCTTTTTTTAAGCGTGTGCTGCAAGAAGGGTCTCTGGGTCTGGGTGAAAGTTATATGGATGGCTGGTGGGATTGTGACCGACTGGATATCTTTTTTACCCGAGCCATCAATGCAGGTCTTGAGCACCAGCTTCCTCACCACTTGAAAGATACACTGCGCATTGCTGCCGCTAAATTAGTGAATTTACAATCTAAAAAACGTTCATGGATTGTAGGCAGAGAGCACTACGATCTTGGTAATGATTTATTTGAACGAATGCTGGATGAACATATGCAATACTCTTGTGGTTACTGGAAGGATGCCACGACCCTGAGTGAAGCTCAAAACGCTAAACTCAAACTTATCTGCGAAAAACTGGCACTCAAACCGGGTATGAAGTTATTGGATATCGGCTGTGGCTGGGGAGGACTGGCTGAGTTTGCCGCACGTCATTATGGTGTCTCTGTGTTTGGTGTCACGATTTCAGCCGAACAACAAAAAATGGCACAACAACGTTGCGAAGGATTAGATGTGACTATCCTGCTTCAGGATTATCGCGACCTTCATGAACAATTCGACCGGATAGCCTCCGTCGGCATGTTTGAGCATGTTGGCCCCAAAAATTATGCCACCTATTTTGATGTCGTGGATCGCAACCTTAAACCCCAAGGACTTTTTCTGTTACACAGCATTGGGGCAAATCAATCCCATGACAAGGTTGATCCATGGATTAATAAATATATCTTCCCTAATGGACGACTCCCCTCAATCAGCCAGATTGCTGCAGCCAGTGAGCCACATTTTGTGATGGAAGACTGGCACAACTTTGGTGCCGATTATGATAAAACGCTGATGGCCTGGGCTGAACGTTTCCATAAAACGTGGCCTGAAATCAGTCAGAATTACAGCGAGCGTTTCTACCGCATGTTCAACTATTACCTCAATGCTTGCGCCGGTGCTTTCAGAGCACGGGATATTCAGCTCTGGCAGATAGTATTTAGCAGAGGAGTTGATAATGGACTTCGCGTGGCTCGTTAATCGGGCAGAGAACGGATGATTAATGCGTGAGGGTCTCGTCAATCAGCCCCACGCATCTTGAACGTTCAACAGTTATCGACTTATTCGTCCTCTGTTGTTTCTGACAACTTTACCTTGCGGCTTTCCAGTACGCGCTCTACCGTATCAACAATAGCCTGAGTTTGCGGGTCAATCTCAATATTAACGCGCTGACCCAGTTTCTTTTTACCAAGCGTTGTACGTTCGAGCGTTTCCGGGATCAAGTGTACGCAAAAGCGTGTTGCCGTCACTTCCCCGACCGTCAGGCTGATACCATCAATACCAATAAAACCTTTATGCAGAATATATTTCATCAGCGACTGGTCCTGGATCTTGAACCAAATTTGACGATTATTTTCTGAGGTTAAAATCTTCGCAATTTCTGCCGTTGTCGCAATATGTCCGGACATTAAGTGTCCGCCAATTTCATCATTGAATTTCGCAGCACGTTCAATGTTAACAATACTACCGACATCTAATTCACCCAAATTGGTAATGCGGAGCGTTTCTTTAATCAAATCGAAACTGACTCGATTCCCCTCAATAACCGTAACCGTCAGGCAGCAACCGTTGTGGGCCACGGAAGCGCCGGTTTCAAGACCAGGCAACAATTCTTCTGGTAATTCAATAGTATGGGTACGGAAATTAGATTTTTCCTCGATGGAAACCAGGGAAGCAGTACCCTGCACAATACCTGTAAACATGCTGAAACTCCTGACGATGAACCCGGATTATCGTAATACACCCAAAATAATTCGAATGGCTTGTTGGCGCAAAGCTTCGACAGGCGATGAGCATAGATAAGCTATGTGATTCGATTGTCATCACTGCGGCAACACCCAAGCGACTTGAAGTATGACGGGTATAAAATATCTTACTATTGGTATACTTTATCAGTTGAAAAAAAAGCGTGCTAGCAATCATCTGTTATGACTTATTTTTCACTGGTGTATAAATAAACTCTCGCTACAATAGCCCCTATTAAGTATAAGTTCATCTTATAGTCGCTATAAATCGCGGCTTTTTTTAGTCTTTAATCGATACTCTAAATAAATCAATTTTCTTGCAGGCAAAGCGACAAAAGTGCCGCCAGATAACCTGATTTATGAACGGTATAATCAGGTATCTCTCATGCAGAAGTATTTTGTTGAAGCACGGCAGCTTCTTACTCTGGCTATTCCCGTGATTATTGCGCAAGTTGCCCTCACCTCGATGGGATTTGTCGATACGGTGATGGCGGGAGGATACAGCGCCACAGATATGGCGGCAGTCGCTATTGGCACCTCGATTTGGTTTCCGTCAATTCTGTTCGGACACGGTCTGTTGCTGGCGTTAACTCCAACGATTGCGCAACTGAATGGCTCAGGGCGGCGTCACCGTATTGCTCATCAAGTCGGTCAGGGGTTGTTCTGGCTGGCTGGTTTTGTCTCCATTCTCGTCATGATGGTGCTCTGGAACGCCGGCTATATCATCCGCGCAATGGATAATGTCGATAAGGATCTCGCCGATACCGCCGTTACCTATCTACGTGTTTTACTCTGGGGGGTCCCAGGCTACCTGTTCTATCAGGTAGGACGTAATCAGTGTGAGGGGCTGTCAAAAACCAAACCCGGTATGGTTGTTGGCTTTATTGGCCTGTTAGTTAATATTCCGATTAACTACATTTTTATTTATGGTCATTTGGGTATGCCCAAATTAGGCGGTGTTGGCTGTGGCGTTGCCTCCGTGGTGGTGTACTGGGCCATGTTCTTTTGTATGGCCTCTTATATTAAAAGAGCCGGTTCAATGCGCGATATTAAAAACCCGCTCGCCTTCAATAAACCTGACTGGTCAGTGATTAAACGTCTGACGCAAATAGGTTTACCTATTGCCCTCGCTTTATTTTTTGAAGTGACATTATTTGCAGTCGTCGCACTACTGGTCTCTCCGCTGGGGATTGTCGATGTTGCCGGGCATCAGATAGCACTCAACTTCAGTTCACTGATGTTTGTCTTGCCCCTGTCGCTTGCTGTTTCTGTGACTATTCGTGTGGGCTTCTATCTTGGCCAGGGTTCCACTGAGCACGCTCAGATTGCCACCCGGACGGGTATTGCCGTAGGTATTTGTATGGCGATGCTGACCGCGTTGTTCACCATCACATTCCGCGAGCCTATCGCCCTGCTCTACAACAGCGATCCTGCCGTGATTGCCCTGGCGACCCATCTGATGTTACTGGCGGCGATATATCAGATTTCAGACTCTGTTCAGGTTGTCGGGAGTGGTATTTTACGTGGATACAAAGATACCCGCGCTATCTTCTATATCACCTTTACAGCCTACTGGGTGCTGGGTTTGCCTTGTGGTTATATCCTCGCACTGACCGATCTGGTGGTTGACAGAATGGGGCCTGCAGGCTTCTGGATAGGCTTTATTATCGGTCTGAGCGCGGCTGCTGTACTGATGATGCTGCGCGTACGCTGGTTGCAGCGTCAGCCCGCGGCACTCATTTTACAGCGTGCGGCTCGTTAATACCCTTTTCCCCTCGTCCGGGTCTGACGAACAAACCAGGACGAGGGTTTATCGTGATATAAGCGGTGGTTTTATCAGCATTCTGCACAGAGTCTCGACAGTTGATTGAAATAGTGCATAAATTTGTATTTTTCCCCTTGCAAGCCTGCAACAGTGCCGCTAATATTCGTCCCCGTTGTCACACAGACACATTGCGTTCATAGCTCAGTTGGTTAGAGCACCACCTTGACATGGTGGGGGTCGTTGGTTCGAGTCCAATTGAACGCACCATTATATTTTCAGTGCGTCCGTAGCTCAGTTGGTTAGAGCACCACCTTGACATGGTGGGGGTCGGTGGTTCGAGTCCACTCGGACGCACCATTTAACAAACGTTAAATGTCTCGTTTCTCCTGATTACACACTCCCAGGCACAAATTCCCGAGCTAAATAACCATCGCATTGAAAATGCTGGAATGTTTATCTCATCTGATTGACCTCAGAGTTCACGCGTAATAACCCTTGGGGAAGAGCTCAGTTGCGCTACGTCATGGTGCATTTTTAATCGCATTTGTGATCAATTGCCCAAAATAGCACTATCAGCTGATTTTTCAGGCAAATAAAGTGCTTCTTTCTTCATGCAATCATCGTTTCTCATTCCTTTCACACGAATAAATCTTTATAATACGCGCGTTCATAACTTGAAAGGTTTCAGCAGATTGAACTCCTTCTTAATACAATCAAAATTATCCCCCGCTGAACCTCTGGCAAATATTCTTCTGCACGCTTCTTTTCTGTCACCTATCCTTATCATGTACGCTTTGCGCAACATCCATATTCTTTTAAGTTTCGGCAGACAGCATCGCCGAGATCAAAATTTAACAATCCTCCTCAACTTATAGATAAGCTCATTATGAAAAAAACTAAAATTGTTTGTACTATCGGTCCAAAAACTGAATCAGAAGAAATGCTGAGCAAAATGCTGAAAGCCGGCATGAACGTGATGCGTTTAAACTTCTCTCATGGGGATTACGCTGAGCACGGCCAGCGTATTAAAAACCTGCGTAATGTTATCGAAAAAACCGGCATGCCTGCCGCTATTCTGCTGGATACCAAAGGTCCGGAAATCCGTACCATTAAACTGGAAGGCGGTAATGACGTTCCATTGAAAGCAGGACAGACCTTCACCTTCACTACCGACAAAACTGTCGTTGGTAACAGCGATACTGTAGCTGTCACTTATGAAGGTTTCACTAATGACCTGAGCGTAGGCAACACCGTACTGGTCGATGACGGTTTGATTGGTATGGAAGTTACCGCCATTGAAGGTAAGAACGTTATCTGTAAAGTACTGAATAACGGCGATCTTGGTGAAAACAAAGGCGTTAACCTGCCAGGCGTTTCTATTGCCCTCCCTGCGCTGGCTGAAAAAGACAAGCAGGACCTGATCTTTGGTTGCGAACAAGGCGTTGACTTTGTTGCGGCATCCTTTATCCGTAAACGTTCAGACGTTGTTGAAATCCGTGAGTTCCTGAAAGCACATGGCGGAGAGAATATTCACATTATCTCTAAAATTGAAAACCAGGAAGGCCTGAACAATTTTGACGAAATCCTTGAAGCCTCTGATGGCATCATGGTTGCTCGTGGTGACTTGGGTGTTGAGATCCCGGTTGAAGAAGTTATCTTCGCTCAGAAAATGATGATCGAAAAATGTGTTCGCGCGCGTAAAGTGGTTATCACTGCAACCCAGATGCTCGACTCAATGATCAAAAACCCACGTCCTACCCGCGCTGAAGCAGGCGACGTTGCTAACGCCATTATCGATGGTACTGATGCCGTCATGCTGTCTGGTGAGTCTGCTAAAGGTAAATATCCTCTGGAAGCCGTGAGCATCATGGCAACTATCTGTGACCGTACCGACCGCGTGATGGATAGCCGTCTTGACAGCAGTTTTGATAACCGCAAACTGCGCATCACCGAAGCGGTTTGCCGCAGTGCTGTTGAAACGGCTGAAAAACTGGAATCTGCTCTGATTGTTGTCGCAACTCAAGGCGGTAAATCAGCCAAAGCCGTGCGTAAATACTTCCCTAAAGCGACGATTCTGGCTTTGACTACCAATGAGCAGACGGCTCGTCAGCTTCAGCTGAGCAAAGGCGTTATCAGTACTGTGGTTAAAGAAATTGCTTCTACTGATGATTTTTATCGTCTGGGTAAAGAAGCGGCCCTGGCAAGTGGCCTGGCGAAAAAAGGAGAAGTTGTGGTTATGGTTTCTGGGGCATTAGTCTCCAGCGGTACTACCAATACTTCTTCGGTACATGTGCTGTAATTTAACGACGTCAGTCTGACAGAAAAGCGCCCATGGGCGCTTCATATTGCTGACAAAGAAGGAAAAAACGTGGTTTTTCCTTCTTTGTGTTATCAGCCGAAAATCAATGAATTGATTTTTCCTGTTTATTTTCGTAAATAAGCGCTGATAATCAGATATCACGTTCGCTTTGTCATCAGTTTCAAGCGCCCACGGGCGCTTTTTTATTGTCCGGAATTATTCATTGTAGATATCATGGCAATGACAGGTTAGCCGCGATATAACGTTGTGACCTCTGAATGAAAAGCAGATGATTTTTCTGATATCTGTTTTAGGGAAAAATACTCCATATTCACATTTTTCTTTGAATACCAGAATTAAAAAATGCATGCTATTTTTTTTACTTCAGTACTTTTTAATGAGAAATTTCTGATACAAAGCGCCATTTTTTCGCCTCCCCTTCACTTTTCGATGTTTCTTTGAGCGAACGATCGACTTTAAATGCATTATCCTGAAAAATTTATTCTCAAGATAAAAAACTTTGTGTAATACTTGTAAGGCTACATGGAGATTAACTCAATCTAGAGGATATTTATAATGAATCGTACTAAACTGGTACTGGGCGCGGTAATCCTGGGTTCTGCTCTGCTGGCTGGTTGCTCAAGCAACGCTAAAATCGACCAACTGTCTTCTGACGTTCAAACTCTGAACGCTAAAGTTGATCAGCTGAGCAACGACGTGAACGCAATCCGTTCTGACGTTCAAGCAGCTAAAGACGATGCAGCTCGTGCTAACCAGCGTCTGGACAATCAAGCTCACTCTTACCGTAAGTAAGAGTAACTTGATGAAAATGGCGCACATTGTGCGCCATTTTTTTTATCTGCCACTACCAATTCAGTTACCCCATCCCAAAAGCGCCTATAAGACGTTCTGCAAGAGAAAATCAGTCAGGACGGGTTGTTCCCGGTTCGCAGTAAAAAGCGTCTGGTATCAACGCCAGAGCCTTAAACTGACCTCGCTATCACCTCTGGTCATAACGAGTCCCCCGTTTCTAAATAACCATGGTCGTCAGCCGCGCGCTACAGCAGAGTTGTTCCTGAGAATTATAAATATCAATTTGCCAGACCTGGTTCCGTCGACCAAGATGAATAGCGCGGCAAACCCCGCGAACAAAGCCTTCACGGGCAGAACGGAGATGGCTGGCATTGACCTCGACACCTACCGTTTTTTGCTCGCCTTCACAGCATAAATAGCCCGCAATCGATCCCAGGGTTTCTGCCAGTACAACCGACGCACCGCCATGTAATAATCCAAAGGGCTGACGCGTTCGTTCATCAACTGGCATAGTTGCTTCCAGCTCGTCGTCAGTCAAACGAGTCACCTTAATACCGAGGTGACCCACCATATTGTTTTTACTCATGGCATTAATTTGGTCTAACGTCACTTCACGTCGCCATATCATCCCATAATCTCCAAAAGCGCCTGTAACGGATGGCGAATAACCTGCCCTTCTATTCGTTTAACCTGGCTGCGGCAAGAGTATCCTGTTGAGAGGCAACGTTGCTGCGGTAAACGCTGTATAGACTGTTGCCAGGAAAGCGCGTAAATCCCTCGGGAGTTTTCGTGATTAAGCGTTTCATGTCCGTAAGTCCCGGCCATACCACAACATCCAACGCTAACGGCTTCAAGCTTCGCCCCAAAGTGAGCAAAAATACCACTCCACTGCCCGCTTGAGGCCGGTAAGGCTGTTGTCTCAGTACAATGACCAAATAAGTACCAGGACTCGCCTTTCGCGGGAGACACGGCTGGCTTATCCAGCACCGTCTGCAACCATTCATGTACCAGTTGCACCTGAAACTCACCCCGGGCCTCACCCAGAGTTTGTTGGTATTCATCGCGATAACAGAGCACCAGCGCAGGATCTACCCCTACCATAGGCATCCCAAGTCGTGAAATACGGTTAAGCACTTCAGACGTTTTACTGGCGGTGCGCGCAAAGCGTTTTAAAAACCCCTTCACATGTTGTGCTTTACCGTTTGGAGAAAAAGGCAACACGACCGGTTTAAATCCCAGTTTGTCTGCAAGTTTGATGAAATCTGCCACCACCTTCGCATCATAAAAACTGGTGAAGGGATCTTGTACAACCAACACAGTGCTTGCCCGCTGTGCTGCTGTCAAACTCTCCAGCTGTTCCAGAGTCGTATTCGCTGAGCGGTGTCCGACCAGTTGCTGTTTTAAACTGGGTGCCGATAGCAAAGGTAAGTCGACGAGTCCGATATGTTTTTCTGATAACTTCTGTACCCAGGACTGGCGCATAAAGAAGTTAAACATTTTAGGTGTCTTAGCCATCAAGGGAGCATATAGCTCCACGTTCGCCATTAAATGGTCCCGTGCCGGGCGTAAATAGCGAGTGTGATACAGCTGTAAAAAACGTGAACGAAATGCCGGGACATCGATTTTGATCGGGCACTGTGTGGAGCAAGCCTTACAGGCCAGACAGCCAGACATTGACTCTTTCACTTCATGGGAGAAGTCATATACGCCTTTGCGGGCCCGCCAACTATTACGTGTTCGCTCAATCAATGAACGCAAACTGGTATTGCGCTCAGGTAGTTGCTGTTCAAGTTTAAGCGGGTCAACTCCTTGTTCAGACAGCATGCGCAACCACTCACGGGTTAGCGTGGCTCGTCCTTTTGGAGAGTGCAGGCGATTGCTGGTAATTTTCATTGACGGACACATCGGACTTTTCACGTCAAAGTTAAAGCATAAACCGTTACCATTACACTCCATCGCCCCACGCCATGACGTCCGAACATTGACCGGTATTTGTCTGTCATAGGTTCCGCGCTTGACAGCATCGACTTGCATCATTGGCGCATCACTGCCGTACGGCTGACAAATTTTCCCCGGATTCAGGCGGTTATCCGGATCAAAAGCGGCTTTAATCCGGCAAAGTTCTTCATACAAGGTTTCGCCGAAAAATGCCGGGCTGTACTCAGCACGAAAACCTTTACCGTGTTCCCCCCAGAGCAAGCCGCCATATTTTGCTGTAAGCGCGACTACGTCATCCGAGAGACTTTTCATCAAAATTTCTTGCTGGGGATCGCACATATCCAGCGCCGGACGAACGTGCAGTACTCCGGCATCCACATGCCCGAACATGCCATAACTGAGATTATGGCTGTCTAACAAGGCGCGGAACTCAACAATATAATCCGCCAGATGTTGCGGAGGAACACAAGTATCCTCCGCAAACGGGATGGGTTTAGCTGCACCTTTCGCATTCCCTAACAGGCCAACCGCTTTTTTACGCATCGCGTAAATACGTTCAATATCGGCCAGCTGCTGACAAACTTGCCAGCCGATAACTCCCCCCTCTTCATTCGCTATCAGGCGGTCTAAACGGGCGCAGAGTTCACTGACTTGTTGCTCTATTAATGTGGCATCGTCACCCGCAAACTCAACAATATTCAGGCCCAGCATCTCTTTACCCGGAATGTCGGTGATCAACTGACTGACGGAGTGCCAGACAATATCTTCCCGGGCCAAATTCAGTACCGTGGAGTCAACGGTCTCAACTGACAAAGCACGGGCTTCCACCATAAAGGGCGCATTACGCAGAGCTGAGTTAAACGAGTCATATTTAACGTTCACCAGACAGCGAACTTTAGGCAAGCGAGTAATATCGAGTTTTGCTTCGGTAATAAATGCCAGCGTCCCTTCCGATCCGGTCAGGATCCGGGTCAGGTCAAAGTGTGACAGCCTGTCATCAAAAACATGACGTAAATCGTAGCCGGTCAGAAAGCGATTTAGTTTCGGAAATTTCTCGATGATCAGTTCGCGTCGTTCGCGACAGCGTGTCAGCACCGTGTCATAAATATGCCCGACCCGGCCCTCTTCCTGACCCTTTGCTTCGGCAAGCGCGACTGGCATTGAGTGAGTATCAAGAATCTCTCCCCCCATTAATACCGCTTTAACGCCCAGTACATGATCAGATGTTTTACCATAGACCAAAGAGCCCTGCCCGGAAGCATCGGTATTAATCATTCCGCCGAGCGTTGCCCGGTTACTGGTTGACAGCTCAGGAGCAAAAAAATAACCATAGGGCTTAAGGTATTGATTGAGTTGATCTTTGATGACCCCAGCTTCAACTCTTACCCAGCCCTCTTCTGGATTAATCTCCAGAATACGGTTCATATAGCGGGACATATCCACCACAATACCGCGATTGAGCGCCTGGCCATTTGTTCCGGTTCCGCCGCCTCGAGGAGTAAAAACCAGAGAAGTAAATGAAGGTTGATTCGCAATACGGGTGATTAATGCCACATCATCGGTAGAACGAGGAAAGACTATCGCATCAGGTATCAGTTGATAGATACTGTTGTCTGTTGCCATAGTTAAGCGATCTGCATATCGCGTCGCGCTATCGCCGGTAAAGCCTTGCTGTTCCAGTTCCTGCAAAAAATTGAGCACCGTCTGTTCGACACCCGGTGCCTGAGAAATTTGTGGGATCATTGATGAGCCGACCCTGTTTCTGGTAGTTGTAAGTTATCGTTTGCGTTTCTTTTTTTATCATATTTCATCAAAAGTTGCGGCAGTTATTTACGATAAAAAGTTGCTCAAGAGGCTTGTTAACGTCAGGTAAAATGTACCATCGTTCAGTTCCCTGCTAACGTTGCTTAAACGTTCTTGCTGTTTATTAAGGTGATTATTCTATGGTTAGAGCCAGTCAGACTGAGGATCTTCTGCGGATTGTCCTCTCTGTTTTATGTATATCATTGCTGATTGTCGCCTGTATTTGGATAATCAGTCCGTTCTTACTGGGACTGGCATGGGCAGGTACGATAGTTATCGCGTCCTGGCCTCTGCTTATCAAAATTGAGCGTCTTTTATGGGGAAAACGCATTCCCGCCGTCATCGTCATGATGCTTTTGCTTATCATGATTTTTGTTATACCTATTTCCTTGCTCGCTAACAGCCTGGTCGTAAACAGTACCCCGATTATCGAATGGGCAAAGGAAGGGCACTTTGTCCTCCCCACCTTTGAATGGCTACAAAGCATTCCGATGGTGGGCGATAATTTATACAACCTGTGGAACAGTATATTAAACAGTGGCGGCAATGCACTTTTTGAGCGGGTAAAACCTTATGTCGGTATCACTACCACGTGGTTTTTAAATCAAGCGGTACAGATAGGCAGTTTATTTATCCATCTTGGCCTCATGCTGCTGTTTAGTATCGTGCTCTATGCCAAGGGAGAGAGCATTGGCTACAGTCTGCGCCATTTTGCTGCTCGCCTTGCTCCGAAAAGAGGCGATGCAGCCGTTGTTCTGGCCAGCCAGGCCATCCGTGCAGTAGCTCTGGGTGTAGTGGTAACAGCCTTGGTACAAGGTATTTTAGGCGGTATCGGTTTGGCGATATCAGGCATTCCGTTTGCTTCTTTACTGACAGTGGTGATGATTCTTTGCTGTCTGGTACAAATTGGTCCGTTACTGATACTGGTTCCTGCGATTATCTGGCTCTACTGGAGCGGAGATGCGACCTGGGGCACCGTCTTACTTGTCTGGAGCTGTATCGTCGGGACAATGGATAACGTGATTCGTCCGGCACTGATTAAGATGGGTGCTGACCTGCCAATGATACTTATTCTCTGTGGCGTTATCGGAGGTCTGATAGCCTTTGGTTTGATTGGTCTGTTTATCGGTCCGATGCTGCTGGCCGTTTCTTACCGACTGGTTACGGTATGGATGGATGAGGTGCCAGAACCCCATACACCACCCAGTGAAGTGATTGAACAGATAGAAGAATGTTCATCAATACATCTGGAAGATAAATAATGAATGAGACAAGACATGGCACTGTTTAACATGATTTTTTTGTGATGATGTTAACACTCTATGTCGTCTCTTACCCCCGATTGGGATGAATCTGAATGACGCTGCTCAGATGAGAAATTAGTATCAGAGTATAGCAAATGCAACCTCCTCAAACGCAATAAACGTTTCAGAATCCACCCTATGATGAATTGCTGTGTAGTCTTTGCCCATCTCTCAGATGGGCTTTTTTTTGGGCTTTCGTTCAGAAAAATGAGGCGGGATGGTTCTGAGGAAAATGCCCCCTGAATGATCGGTTCAGGGGGAATACTCGGTTATTTCGCTTGTTCAGCCAGACTCAACCAGGTCTGCACTACCGTATCCGGATTCAGAGACAGACTATCTATCCCCTCTTCCATCAACCAGGCAGCAAAATCTTCATGATCTGAAGGTCCCTGGCCACAGATACCGACATACTTACCTTGTTTTTTCGCCGCTTTAATGGCCATAGAAAGTAACGCTTTAACCGCTTCGTTACGCTCATCAAACAGCTCAGAAACCACACCGGAATCACGGTCAAGGCCAAGAGTCAGCTGTGTCATATCGTTTGAACCGATGGAGAAACCGTCAAAATACTCAAGGAATTGATCCGCAAGTAGCGCATTCGATGGGATTTCACACATCATGATCAGTTTTAAACCGTTCTCACCACGTTTCAGCCCCTGGCGCGCCAGTTCTTCAACGACAGCCTTCGCCTGAGCGACTGTACGGACAAACGGCACCATCACTTCCACGTTGGTCAAGCCCATCTCGTTACGTACCCGTTTCATGGCTTCACACTCAAGCGCAAAGCAGTCCCGAAAGCTATCAGCAACATAACGACCTGCGCCACGGAAACCTAACATCGGGTTTTCTTCTTCTGGTTCGTAACGCTCACCGCCTGTCAGGTTGGCATATTCATTCGACTTGAAGTCAGACAAACGAACGATAACGCGTTTTGGCCAGAAAGCCGCTCCGAGAGTGGCAATTCCTTCCGTCAGACGACCGATATAGAACTCAGTCGGGCTGTCATAGCCTTTTATCAACCCACGAATTTCATTTTGTATCGCCGGCTCCTGCTGATCAAATTCCAGCAATGCACGCGGGTGTACCCCAATCATCCGATTAATAATAAACTCAAGACGCGCCAAACCAACACCTTCGTTAGGCAAGCAGGCAAAATCAAAAGCCCTGTCCGGATTACCGATATTCATCATGATTTTTAGCGGTAACTCAGGCATTTTATCAACAGTTGAACTCTTGATTGTAAAATCAAGGATCTCACCATAGACGTAGCCCGTATCACCTTCAGCACAAGAAACGGTGACGCTCTGTCCTTCACGAATACGGTCAGTTGCATCACCGCAACCGACAACCGCCGGAATACCTAATTCGCGAGCAATAATGGCTGCATGGCAGGTACGCCCACCGCGATTGGTCACAATCGCTGCGGCCTTTTTCATGATAGGTTCCCAGTCAGGGTCAGTCATATCGGTTACCAGCACATCACCGGGTTCGATACGATGCATTTCGCTGATATCATGAATAACTTTAACGACACCCGCACCAATACGGTGACCGATAGCGCGCCCTTCTGCCACAATATTGCCCTGGGCATGTAGCTGGTAGCGCTCCATCACTTGCCCCTGAGAGCGCACAGTTTCCGGACGTGCCTGGACAATAAATAATTTACCAGTATGACCGTCTTTGGCCCATTCGATATCCATCGGGCGGCCGTAGTGTTTTTCAATTTGTACCGCCTGAAGCGCCAGTTCCTGAATCTCTTCCTGACTGACAGAGAAACGATCCCGGTCTGCTTCTGGCACATCTTCGATACGAACCTGCTTGCCATGCTCCTGGGTTGGTGCATAGACCATGCGGATCTTTTTCGACCCCATGGTGCGCCGAACGACCGCAGGTTTACCCGCCGCCAGCGTCGGTTTATGGACGTAAAACTCATCCGGATTAACGGCACCCTGTACCACCATTTCGCCAAGTCCCCAGGCAGAGGTAATAAAGACCACCTGATCAAAACCAGACTCAGTATCGATGGAGAACATCACACCTGATGAGGCCAGGTCTGAACGCACCATACGCTGTACGCCAGCGGACAAAGCCACGCCACGATGATCGTACCCCTGATGGACACGATAGGAGATAGCGCGATCATTAAACAGCGAAGCAAAAACATGTTTAACCGCAACCAATACCGCATCAAAACCCTGAACGTTCAGGAAGGTTTCTTGCTGTCCGGCAAATGAAGCGTCCGGCATATCTTCTGCTGTGGCAGAAGAACGGACAGCAAATGAGGCCTGATCATCATCCGACGACAGCGTCTGATAGGCTTCACGGATAGCCGTTTCCAGTTCACTCTGGAACGGCGTATCAATAATCCACTGGCGAATCTGTGCACCGGCTTTGGACAGTTGACTGATATCGTCAATATCCGTGACATCAAGCAATTCATAAATGCGTTGATTCACACCACTTTGATCAAGAAACTGATTAAACGCCTCGGCAGTAGTCGCAAAACCATTTGGTACGGACACACCCATACCTGAAAGGTTTGTAATCATTTCACCCAAAGAGGCATTTTTGCCTCCGACCCTGTCTACATCATTCATGCCGAGTTGGTTATACCAAAGAACCAGCGGTGACGAACCATGGTTGGACATTGAAGCAATCCTTTTTTTTAAAATGAATGGGTACAAGAAACACCAGACTTCTTAATAATCTTTACATATTCTGGAGTAAGAAAGAAACCGGTGAATCGTTCAAGCAAAAATATTTTTTAAATATTCAGACAAACAGAAATAACAATCAACACATTGATATATAAGAAATTATTAAATAACCGATTAAAAAAAACCCACCAATTAATAAATGAAACGGTAGTTTCATAATTAATAAACCATCCAAATCAATAATAATGAACCCAATAAATTAATAATGAGATTTAACCTAATGCCTCTGGTATGACCGGCATTTTCATTTATGCTGTGATTAACGTTTTAATAAACCGGGATTCACTATGGATAGCAAAGCCGATCGTCACGTATTTTATATTTCTGACGGGACAGCCATTACCTCCGAAGTATTGGGGCACGCGGTCATGTCACAGTTTCCAGTCTCAATTAATAGCGTCACTCTACCGTTTGTAGAAACCGAAGCACGTGCACAGGAAGTGAAAAAACAAATCGACCGTCTTTATCAGGTGACAGGTATTCGTCCTCTGGTGTTTTATTCGATAGTCGCCCCGAGAATTCGGGAAATTATTATTCAGAGTGAAGGTTTTTGTCAGGATATCGTGCAAGCGCTGGTTGCTCCGCTACAAAATGAGTTACAGCTGGATCCCAGTCCAGTGGCTCATCGTGCGCACGGCCTGAACCCGAGTAACATCACCAAATATGATGCGCGTATTGCAGCCATTGACTATACTCTGGCCCATGATGATGGCGTTTCGTTGCGCAACCTCGACCAGGCTCAGGTGATTTTATTGGGGGTCTCTCGCTGCGGTAAAACCCCCACCAGTCTCTATCTGGCGATGCAGTTTGGTATCCGTGCCGCAAACTATCCTTTTATTGCCGACGATATGGATAACTTACATCTGCCTCCCGCTATCAAGGCGCTACAACCCAAACTCTTTGGACTAACGATAAATCCTGAGCGTCTGGCAGCAATACGCGAAGAACGTCGTGAGAACAGCCGCTACGCGTCACTGCGGCAGTGTCGGCTGGAAGTGGCAGAAGTCGAGGCATTATTTCGTAAAAATCAGATCCGTTACCTGAACAGTACGAATTACTCCGTTGAAGAGATGGCGACTAAAATTCTCGATATTATGGGCCTTAATCGCCGCATGTACTAACAAGCTAGTACAAAAGATCATTTGTCTGTGATAAACTCTCAACATACTGTGAGGATCTCTCTGTTACGCCGGCTTAAACAATCGTTGAAATCATCTTGATTTCATTTATTGTGATCCTCATCACTTCTTTGTCCGCTAACGACAAAGAGAGCTAAATTTTTGAGACTACCATGCAAAAGACAGATGAATTACGTACTGCCCGTATTGAAAGCCTGATCACCCCTGCTGATTTGACAGCCCGCCTGCCTCTTTCTGAGTCAGTTGCGCAACATATTACTGACTCCCGGAAGCGAATTGAAAAAATTCTCAGCGGGCAAGACTCACGCCTGCTGGTTATTGTTGGCCCATGTTCCATTCATGATCCTGACGCCGCTATCGATTATGCCCGTCGCCTGGCCGCCATACGCGAGAAGTATCAGGGCCAGCTAGAGATTGTGATGCGGACTTATTTTGAGAAACCGCGCACCGTTGTTGGCTGGAAAGGTTTAATTTCTGACCCGGATTTAAACGGTAGCTATCGGATAAACTACGGTCTGGAGCAAGCACGCCGGGTATTACTGGCCGTCAATGAGCTGGGACTGCCTGCGGCGACAGAGTTTCTTGATATGGTGACCGGTCAGTATATTGCGGATTTAATTAGCTGGGGCGCAATTGGTGCGCGCACAACAGAAAGCCAGATCCATCGTGAAATGGCTTCAGCACTTTCCTGCCCGATAGGCTTTAAGAATGGCACAGACGGTAATACCCGTATTGCTATTGATGCTATCCGGGCAGCGCAGGCGAGTCACAT
Source organism: uncultured Cedecea sp. (assembly GCF_947498825.1). Taxonomy (GTDB): domain Bacteria; phylum Pseudomonadota; class Gammaproteobacteria; order Enterobacterales; family Enterobacteriaceae; genus JGM124. The sequence continues at coordinate 38,606 of NZ_CANMLV010000001.1, forward strand.
GTTCCTCTCACCAGATAAGCAGGGACAAATGACGATTTATCAGACCAGCGGTAATCCTTACGGGCATGTGATAATGCGTGGAGGAAAACACCCTAACTACCATGCTGAGGATGTGGCTGCAGCTTGCGCCACGCTCAGTGAACATCAATTAGCGCCACATTTAGTAATTGATTTTAGTCACGGTAATAGCCAGAAGAAACATCGTCAACAATTGGTGGTGTGTGATGATGTCTGTACCCAAATCGTTGAGGGTTCCAGATCCATTGTCGGTATTATGGCAGAAAGTTTCCTGGAAGAAGGAAGTCAGGCGATGGAGGCCGGTAAACCTCTGGTTTATGGTCAATCAATTACTGATGCCTGCCTGCATTGGGACGATACAGTTAGCTTACTGGACAAGCTGGCTACCGCCGTTAAATCACGTTGTTAACCAGCTTCAACTACAAGTCTGCAACATAAGTCTGACTACATATTTGTCGCTATTCATCACAGATGGCGACAAATACAAGCGTAAATACAATTAATTAAAACTTAATGTTTCCGTTAATATTTTTCTAATAAGATTTCTTCGTTCACAATCTTATCACAAATAACGCTTGCAGCTCAGCATGGTTTTCATGATAATGATTATCATTGTTATTGTGATTTCCATTTATGAGTTGAATGCGCCGCATGGATAAATCATCTTCCCCTGCTCGCCCACTGCCTCTAAATGCACCCCGTCAGGTTGACAGCAAAGACTTATTGGGTGCCGAGGGACTGGTGGTCATCGTACATGAAGGTCAACAGTATTTTCTGCGTCAGACCCAGGCTGGAAAGCTCATTCTGACCAAATAGTTTTATTGATAATATTAAAAGCCAGCCACCCAGGTTTTATCGCCAAGGCAGCCAGCGTGTTCTGTATCTTATGGAGAATTCCGCATGTCTTGCAAAAAGTCGGCAGGCTTACGCCTGTCTGTTATCTCACTGGCTATCTTCAGCGCCCTTCCTGCTTTTGCCAAAAATGATCAAATGACGGTCGTTGCCACCGGTAATCAACGCAGCACCTTTGAAGCACCGATGATGGTCACCGTCGTGGAAGGTGATACTCCAGAAAGTGAAACCGCTGCTTCAGCCGCCGATATGCTACGCCGGATCCCGGGGCTCTCTATTTCCGGTTTTGGTCGTGTGAATGGACAAGATGTATCCATGCGCGGTTATGGCAAGAATGGAGTTCTCACTCTGGTGGATGGTATCCGTCAGGGTACTGATACCGGGCATCTGAACGGTACTTTTATCGATCCGCTACTGATCAAACGTATTGAAGTGGTACGTGGACCTTCCGCTTTACTGTATGGCAGCGGCGCATTGGGGGGTGTGATTTCCTATGAAACCGTCAATGCGGCCGATTTGTTAGATAACGGAAAAAATAGCGGTTATCGTGTGTTCTCAAACGCCGCGACTGGCGATCATAGTTTTGGTATTGGTGCCAGCGCTTTTGGCCGTACCGATGACTTTGACGGTATCGTCTCCTGGTCTGCACGTGACCGCGGAAATCTGCGCCAGAGCAACGGTCAGACGGCACCAAACGATGAATCAATTGGCAATATGCTTGCCAAAGGCACCTGGTTTATCGATGATGCCCAGTCTCTGGCGGGTTCTGTCCGTTATTACAATGACAATGCCCGTGAGCCTAAAAATCCACAGGATAGTACACCCAGCGCCAGAAGTCCGATGGTTAACCGCTCCACTATCCAACGTGATGCTCAGCTGAAATATCATATCGATCCGAAAAATAATGAATGGTTAAATGCTGATGCAACGCTGTACTGGTCAGAGGTACGTATCAATGCGCAAACTGATGACTTAAAAGGTGAGTTTCGTAAGCAAACCACGAATGGTATTAAGCTCGAGAACCGCAGTAATGTCCTGACCGACAGCCCGGCCGCGAATACCTTAACTTATGGTACCGAATATTATCGCCAGAAACAGAACCCTGGCGGTCAGACTACCAGTTTCCCGCAGGCAAAAATCGACTTTGCTTCCGGCTGGCTCCAGGATGAAATTACCCTACGCGACCTGCCTGTGAGCTTACTGCTCGGCACGCGTTTTGATGACTACAGTGCCAGCAGCCGCGGTTATGCAGATGTTGATGCCAACAAATGGTCTTCTCGTGGTGGTGTTTCTGTTACCCCGACAGAATGGTTAATGGTCTTTGGATCATGGGCTCAAGCATTCCGCGCACCGACGATGGGTGAAATGTATAACGATTCCCAGCATTTTCCATTTAACTTCTGGACGCCTAACCCGAACCTGCGTCCGGAAACCAATGAAACTCAGGAATATGGTTTCGGTTTACGCTTTGACGACCTGATAACGACTAATGACGGACTGGAATTTAAAGCCAGTTACTTCGATACCAAAGCCAAAGATTATATCGATATGGACGTCAATATACCGAAAGGCACAACCATGTCTTACAACATCCCGACAGCCAAAATTTGGGGTTGGGATGTCATGAGTAAATATACCAATGACTTCTTCAGTCTGGGCCTTACCTATAACCATACCAGTGGAAAAAACTCAGAAACAGGCGCCTGGCTTGCCACCAATCCTGACACCGTTGTCAGTACTCTGGATATTCCGGTAGCACACAGTGGTTTCTCCGTTGGCTGGGTAGGTACCTTTGCTGACCGCTACAAAGACTTGGCACCGAGTACTACAGCTAAAGCAGGCTATGGTATCAACGATTTTTATGTCAGCTATAAAGGCCAACAGCAGTTGCGTGGTGTCACCACGACTCTGGTACTGGGTAATGCCTTTGATAAAGAGTACTGGTCACCTCAGGGTATTCCTCAGGATGGTCGTAATGGGAAAATTTTTGTGAGCTATCAATGGTAAAGGAGCAGTACATGAGTCAGCGTTATGAAACTTGGTTACAACTGAAACAAGAACACCCGAAGCTGTACGCCCGGGATATAGCCAAATTAATGCAGATTAGCGAAGCCGAGCTAACCCAGGCACGCGTTGGTCATGATGCTAAACGTTTAAAAAGTGATGCGAGAGCTTTGCTGAAAGCGCTGGAAGCCGTTGGTGAAACAAAATGTATTTGCCGCAATGAATATGCGGTTCATGAGCAAGTTGGACGTTTTGAGAACCAGCATCTTGATGGCCATGCCGGCCTGGTTCTTAACCCACGAGCTCTGGACTTACGTCTGTTCTTCAGCCAGTGGGTACATGCTTTTTATCTCCGTGAGGCCAATGCCCGCGGTGAACGCCAGAGCATTCAGTTTTTCGATAGCTACGGTGATGCGGTACTGAAAGTTTACACCACCGATAACACCGAGTTTGCTGCATGGGACCAGGTTGTTACGCAATTTGTTCAGGAAGAAAACCCTGAACTGGCCGTTGCTATCGCAGAAACGCCTGCCGAAACGATCCCGACGGTCGACGGCGCACAAATCGAAGCCGAATGGCGTGCCATGACCGATGTGCATGAGTTCTTTATCCTGCTCAAACGTCACCAGCTTACGCGCCAGCAAGCATTCCGTCTGGTCAGTGATGACCTGGCATGTAAAGTCGATAACACCGCGCTGGCACAGATCCTTGATCTGGCAAAAGAAGATGAGAACGAAATCATGATTTTCGTCGGCAACCGCGGCTGTGTGCAGATCTTTACCGGTGAAGTGCGTAAGTTAATGCCAATGGAAAACTGGATTAATATCTTTAATCCTGCATTCACTCTGCACTTGATGTCTGACACCATTGCAGAAAGCTGGGTAACACGCAAATTCACTAAAGATGGTCATGTTACTAGCCTTGAACTGTTCGCCGCCGACGGCACACAGATTGCGCAAATTTATGGCCAGCGTACCGAAGGTGAGCCAGAACAACAGCAATGGCGAACCCAAATCGATGCTATCCAGAGCAAAGGATTAACAGCATGAAACGGCTGCTGCTAGCCCTTCTCATTCTGCCAGCAATGGCAGGAGCGGCTGAACGTCTGGTCACTATCGGTGGCGATGTCACTGAGATAGCCTGGGCGTTAGGTGCCAATAACGATTTAGTCGCACGTGACAGCACCAGCCTTACCCCAGCAGAAGTCACGAAACTGCCTGATGTCGGCTATATGCGTCAGCTCAATGCCGAAGGTATTCTTGCCATGCGCCCGACCCTGGTTCTGGCGAGTGAGCAAGCACAGCCTTCCCTGGCACTGAAACAGGTCGCAGAAGCCAAAGTTAAGGTTGTCACTGTGCCCGGAGCAAACAATCTTGAGGTGATTGACGCAAAAGTTGAAGCGGTCGCCAAAGCGCTTGATAAAGAGCCACAAGGTAATGAACTACGTGAGCAGATCAAGCAACAACTGGCATCTATACCGACTCAGCCTCTGCCAAAAAAGGTGCTCTTTATTATGAGCCACGGTGGCACTACGGCAATGGGTGCGGGTCAAGAGACCGCTGCTGATGCCGTTATTCGGGCCGCCGGCCTGCAAAATGCAATGCAAGGGTTCACCCGTTACCAGCCTCTGTCACAGGAAGGCGTTATTGCCAGCCAGCCTGACTTGATTCTGGTCACCACTAACGGTATCAAAACCTTAGGTAGCGAAGAGAATGTCTGGGCTTTACCTGGACTGGCACAAACTCCGGCTGCCAAAAATAAACAACTGTTGGTCGTTGATGATATGGCGCTATTAGGATTTGGTATCCATACTCCGCAACAGATTGTCAATCTACGACATAAAGCGGAGCAGCTCCCGTGATACGACGTCCCCTACCGCGTCACGCCTTGTGGCTAATGGGGGCCATGTTAGTTGCTACGGCACTCATTGCGGCTAATCTGGGCGCAATGAGGCTCTCGCTGGCGGTTTTGTGGCAGTCTCAGGATGAAGCTCTGCGTCATATCTGGCTCAACATCCGCCTCCCCCGTGTTCTGCTCGCTATTCTGGTGGGCGGAGCACTGGCTCTTTCTGGTTGCGTGATGCAAGGTTTATTTCGCAACCCACTGGCAGATCCAGGCCTGCTCGGGATCAGTAGCGGTGCCGCGCTGTTTGTCGGCCTGGCTATCGTCTTTCCCATCGCGCTACCGGCAATACTGGCACTTTATGTGCCGATGTTTGCTGCGTTTATTGGCAGTCTGGTGGTCACTTTTATCATCTTTCTGCTCAGCCGTCAGGGGAATAACAGCCTCGCGCGTTTGTTGCTGGTAGGTATTGCTATCAATGCCCTGTGTGGTGCAGCAGTCGGTATTTTGTCCTGGTTAAGTAACGATACTCAATTACGTCAGCTATCTCTGTGGGGGATGGGAAGTCTGGGACAGTCACAGTGGTCAACCTTGCTGGCAGCAGCTTCGCTTGCCATTCCTGCCACAGTGGGTATCTGGTTGTTGGCCCGGCGCCTGAATTTGCTGCAACTGGGTGATGAAGAGGCCCACTATTTGGGCGTTGACGTTAAGCGTACTCAGCGCCATCTCCTGATCCTCAGCGCGCTGCTGGTTGCCGCAGCGGTTGCCGTGAGCGGCGTAATAGGTTTTATCGGACTGGTCGTACCACATCTGGTCAGAATGTGGTTAGGGGCCGACCACCGCTGGTTAGTACCAGGATCGGTTCTTGCCGGAGCACTGCTACTCCTGATCGCCGATACTCTGGCAAGAACACTGGTGGTACCGGCCGAAATGCCGGTAGGCTTAATCACCAGCCTGATTGGCGGCCCGTGGTTTCTGGCAATGATTTTTCGCAGCCAAGGGAGAAATTGATGTCAGGACTACTGACGACTGAAAATTTGTCGCTGAAAATCGGTCACAGATTACTGCTCGACAACATTAATCTTCAGCTAAAACCGGGGGATGTCGTGGCGCTTATCGGCCCCAACGGTGCCGGTAAATCAACCCTGCTGCGCACGCTGACCGGGTTTCAGCCGCCCAGTAGTGGTCACGTTGCCCTCAACGGTAAAAACCTTGCGAACTGGCCCAGTGAGGCATTATCGCGTCAGCGGGCGGTGATGCGTCAGCAGAGCACCATGGCGTTTAGCTGGTCTGTCGAAGAGGTTATTGCTATGGGTCGTGCCCCCTGGCCTTCCGAAAGTACAGATAACGTGGTCAGCCAAGTGATGCTCCTGACCGGTTGCGATGCCCTGAAAGGTCGGGATTTTTGTCAGCTTTCTGGTGGTGAACAGCAACGCGTGCAGCTGGCACGTGCGCTGGTACAGCTCTGGCATGATGATATCCCCCGGGGCTGGCTGTTTCTGGATGAACCCACCTCGGCGCTGGATCTCTATCACCAGCAACACTTATTGCGCTTGCTTAAACGACTGGCAGCAATGGGTGAACTGTCGGTCTGTGTGGTGTTACACGACTTAAATCTGGCAGCCCTGTGGGCTGACAGTATTGTGTTATTGCATCAAGGGCGGGTGGTCGCTAATGGTACTCCCGATCAGGTACTGGAAGAACACACATTACAGCGCTGGTATCAGGCCGATCTTCGGGTATTTCGCCACCCGGAGCACCCTGTGCCCCAGGTCGGATTACGTCAATAGTTTAGCTGGAACAGCTTACCTCCAGCCGTTTGCCCCAGTCAGGTGGTCTTTGTGTAAAGTCATCATCTCTGTCGGCAAACGGCTGACTTAACGCCTGGTGCAGGGCAGCAAGTTCATCGACACTTCCCTGTTCTGCGGCACTGATAGCCCGCTGCGCTAACCAATTCCTCAGTACTAATGCAGGATTGACCGCTTTCATCGCCTGTTGTCTTGTTGCATCGTCGATTTGCTCATCCCGCAACCGTGTCCGATAATCTGCAAACCACCGGTCAAACGCCTCCCGGTCGATAAACTCATCGCGCAATGCCAAATGAGCACTCATCTGTTCGGTCGCGCTCAGCATCCGGAAGGTTCGGGTATAGTCACTGCCCTCTTTCGTCATCAGAGCCAGCAGGCCACTCAGGAGCTGATTATCTTCTTTCTGAGCAGTGAACAGCCCCAGTTTAGCGCGCATCTGTTCACCAAATGCCTGCATCAACCGCGGCTGATACTCTTCCAGCAACAAATTAAGCCTGTCGGCGGTGATAAGCATTGAAAGCGACTGAGCCAGGCGCTGCAAATTCCATAAGCCTACCGCTGGCTGATTATCGAATGCATAACGTCCCTGGTAATCCGAATGATTACAAATATAGCCAGGCTGATAATCATCGAGAAAACCATAGGGACCATAATCCATCGTCAAACCTAACACCGACATATTATCCGTATTCATCACCCCATGAGCAAAACCTACCGTCTGCCAGTGAGCCATCAGTGTTGCAGTCCGTCTGACGATATCACTGAACCAATGTTCATAACGGTCTTTCTCACCCTGCAAATGCGGCCAATGATGAGCTATCGCATAATCAGCAAGCTGACGCACTTTTAGCGGCTCACGGCGATAGTAATAATGCTCAAAGTGCCCGAAACGGAGATGGCTCTCGGCAATACGTAACAACATCGCTCCCTGTTCGGTGGTTTCACGCTGTACAGGAGTGTCACTGGTGACAATCGTCAGGGCGCGCGTAGTGGGGATAGCCAAGGCATGCATCGCTTCACTGGCAAGAAATTCACGAATAGTGGAACGCAGTACTGCCCGCCCATCCCCCATACGCGAATAAGGTGTGAGTCCGGCACCTTTAAGATGCCAGTCCATTTTGCGTCCATCCGCGAGCTGCTGCTCCCCCAGCAACATCCCGCGGCCATCCCCCAGCTGACCGGCCCAGCTGCCAAATTGATGCCCACTATAAACCTGAGCCACAGGCTCCATGCCAGGCAATAAGACTTCCCCACTCCACAATGCGGAAGAGGACTCATCAAAGCACGAGCGCTCAAGGCCTAATTCTTGTGCCAGCGAGGCACTGTGATAAAGCAGACGTGCATTTTTTAATGGCGCAGGTGTTACCGCACTATAAAAATCTGGCAGTTCATCGTGCCAGCTATTTTTAAACGTGATGATATTTGTCATAAGTCCTCCATAGCACAGTGTACCCTCGGACAGTGTATATCCCCTAAATAATGTGCGTTGCTTGTAGGCGCATCTCACACACGCAATACCCAGGTAACTTGAAGTATGACGGGTATAAATACAGCCACAAAATAAGGATATTATTGCTATGAATGTTCAGAAGTATTGAACAAGGCTGATATGTTTTCGGCAGCAATATCCGGCCACAGGTTTCCTCTCACAGCCTCAAAATTTAGACTCTTAACTTGATGATATAATTTCATATCATCAATACCTGATACCATAAGGGCCTCACAAAAAGGGGCTATCTGACGAATAATCGCATTAGCAAAAGGAACAAAAGAAGGTCGATTAACCTGATGATGAATAAATTCCTGACTGAGGAAAATATGTCTGAATAATCTGTCGAAAATAGCCCGATTAGAACTTTGTCCCGCCCCTAAATTAGCCAGAGCAAGAGGAAACTTTTCTGCCAGCCAGATAAGTCGGAGATTGTTACGCCCGTAAACTATGCCGGGAAAATCCTCATCAATCATCAATGTCAAAAAGGATAAGTTCTGTAATCGTGTTATCCATTCTGTATTCTGCATCATCTCCGTAAGAATAATATCATTGATACTTATCCAAATGGTTATCTGCCAGGATTCAACTAACGGCTTAACATTTTCGAGTAATAATATTTTTTCGTTAAATAATGCCATCTGTTGATTCACATCAAGATGGGCAGCTCGCCATGCGGGATATAAATATTCGGAGGAATCATTGGCGACCAGACGGGTCATAATTTCCATTCCTAACAGTCGGTTATCAAACCGATAAGCAGGTTTAAAGTAGTGGTGAGCAGAGCCCATATCACCAGACAAATTATTCATTTCCCAAACCTTGCGTAGGGTTATCGAAATAGCATCATAAAAGTGCTCACCCGGGAGTAATGGAATAAGAGTGAACGCAGTCAGCGCCAGATAATGTTTTAAAACGGCTATACTCTAAATAATTCGAGTTTTCGGTAAACGCCAAGTTCAGGCAGACACTAATCAGAGACAGATACTATGATTCGAGGTCTACATCATTACCGCGTCCAGACAACCTGAAGTATTACGGATAAATTTAAGCAACAGATAAGGCAATACCTGGCTGAATACCTATTTCAGTCAATTTCACTTAGATGTTACTTAATAATAGCGGGCTTAGGAAGAGATATACAATATCAATTATTCACAGAGAATAAAGCATGATCATTTTCTGTACATTTATACCGATGATTGGAAATAATTTTCTTACGCTATCTCAAATAATTCGAGTTGTAGGACAAAACGTTAACCTGTCAGGGCAAGAAGTATTTGTGTGTCGGGGCACACGGCAAGTGAGAGGATGCCGATAAACTCACGAGGGTAAGTCAGTCAGGTGAATGAATGCAGCCAGCGCTCATATAAATTGAAGAATAACGATTATAAAATCGTTAAATCCGTCGTGCCTGCCAGAACTTTTTCTTCCAGTAAACGTTATCGAGTGAAGAACGAATCACCCCCCGACTAGTAGAAGCATGAATGAACTGATTATCAGTATCATAAATCCCCACATGCAGACCGTTCTCACCTGAGCCCGTAATAAAAAAAACCAAATCACCCGGTAACAGTTCGGTTTTATCGATACGGGTCCCCACTTTGGCTTGCTGACTGGTCATTCTGGGTAACTGCAAAGCGAATTTGTCGCGATAAGTCGTGAGTACGAAGCCCGAACAATCAATACCCCGTCGGCTCATACCACCATAAGCATAAGGCGTGCCTTGCCAGCTCTGGAGCTGCTCATTGAGATAGGCAATCACTGTTATTGAGTCAGAGAGCCGTGTATTCGGCACAGGGGCACGGTGGCTGCTACAGCCAGCCAGAATGATGCACAGTATTGCAATCAGCCACAAACGCATTCTATAACCTTATCAGTTCCGGTGAAAACTCGCTGACATAACGAATCTCATCGATATCGTTATGCTGAATGGATAAGCATCCTGTGTCCTTCAACAGATAATAACCTGAATGACATATTATAGGCATTATCCAGATATCGGGGGGATAAAACCTCAGTACTCGCTCCTTGTGCCAGTAATTCTCCGGCACGTAATAACCACACCCGGTCTGCATAACGCAGGCTATGGTTCAAATCATGGCTACTCATAACAATAGCGATACCGGATGCGCTGAACGCCTGCAGCAAGTTATCCAGAGCTGCCTGTTGTGCAACGTCCAGGCTACTCATGGGTTCATCCAGTAGCAACAACTGACCTGTGGTATTGATTTGCGGATCTATCTGCATAAACACAGCGGCCAGACGGACACGCTGCCATTCTCCGCCAGATAGCTGATTCACAGGCTTTGTCAGTTTAGCCGTCAGAGAGAGCGCATCTGCTAACGTCATCATCACCGCATCGGCTCCCGGGGCCGATTGATGCAACTGTAAATAGTGCCAGACTGGCATAGCAAAAGGAGGCGTCTGATGCTGAGGCAGCCAGGCGCGATGACGGGATAATTGGGTCGCACTCCAATCTGTAAGTGGCCGATTGTTCAGAAAAATATCGCCGGAACCCTCACTCATTCCAGCCATCCTGGCTAACAGAGTACTTTTCCCGGCACCGTTGGGTCCTACAAGGTGGATAATTTCGCCCGCGTTCACCTCTGCACTGACAGGCATCAGTCTTCCGCTAACCGCGACATTCCGCACTTGCAGGACGGCCATTCTATGATTCCAGAGCCTGATTAATCGCCTGAATAAGAACAGGATCCTCAGGCGTCATATCCGGTGAAAAACGTTGAATAACCTCACCGTTACGAGAAATGAGGAATTTTTCAAAGTTCCACAAAATATCACCTGGATTTTTCGGCGCACGACCTTTACTACTCATGCGCTCGAAGAAAACACTGCCTTCAGGTGCAACAGCGACAGGCTGAGCAGTCGTCAGTTGTTGATATAATGGGTGACGCCCCTCACCATTCACTTCAATTTTGCTGAACATCGGGAAAGTGATGCCGTAAGTGGTGCTACAGAAGGTTTTGATCTCTTCCTCGCCCAAAGGTTCTTGTCCAAGGAATTGATTACAAGGGAAACCCAGTATCGCAAAACCTCTCTCACCATAGGTTTCCTGAAGCACTTCGAGCTGAGCGTACTGCGGCGTTAAACCACATTGCGAGGCCACATTCACAACCAACAACACTTTGCCCTGCCAGGGTGCAAGCGTCGTGACTTCACCGTCAATCGTTTTTACTTCATTGTTTAAAATGCTCTGTGACATCACGTTTATCCTCAGTAAGTTAACGTCCGACCTTCAATAGTAACCAGATAAAGACTGGCGCCCCCAGGCTTGCCGTTACAACACCAATCGGTAATTCAGCGGACTGGAGAGCCAGACGCGCCACAATATCGGCACCACCTAAGGCACTTGCCCCGGCCAGTGCACTGGCCGGTAACAGTACACGGTGATCGCTGAGTCCCATAATACGCAGCAAGTGCGGTATCACAAGGCCAATAAAGCTGATAGCTCCCGCCAGGGCAACACTAACCCCAACCATCCAGCCGGTTACAATAACCAGAATATTGCGCCATAACCAGACAGACAAGCCCAACTGGCGGGCAGAGTGCTCCCCTAGAGTCATCATATTCAACGGTTTATGCTGAAAACATAACCAGATAATCACCGGCAAAAGCGTCACCATCAGCCACCACTGTCGCCAGTCTACCCCACCAAATCCCCCCATCATCCAATACATTAACTGACGTAAATCGAGACTTGAACTGAAATAGACCGCCCAGGTCATCAGCGCGCTGCAGATCATACCCAGCGCCACTCCCGCCAGTAACAGGCGACTGGTTGACAGATGACGACGGGCAAAGCGTAATAAAATTATCGTGACAATAAAGGCACCGGCAATCGCACATAACCCCATAGCCCAGCCAGGTAACACCCCCTGCCCTAATAGCAAGCCGCCTATCAATGCCACACCGGCACCACTCGATACACCCAGTAAGCCGGGTTCCGCCAGCGGATTTTCAAACAATGCTTGCATCAGGGTTCCGGACAGCGCCAATGCAGCCCCGACCAGTAATACAGCCAGAGTACGCGGGAAACGAATTTGCCAAATAAAAAGATGTCCCTCAGCACTCCACCAGCGACTCGGTGGTATCCAGATATCTCCGGCACATAAACTGAGCATCAGAATACTAAACAGGATAAGCGCCAGAGCGACAATCCAGCGAAGCTCAATACGACGTTGTCGCGCGACAAAAGTAAGCATCAGGCCTGAAGTGTCCTTATAGGGGAAGATAGGATGATTTTACGGAATATTTGGCGGCAGGAACAAGCAAAGAAAAAGGCCGCAGATGCGGCCTTTTTATTACGCGAGGTTACTCATCTTTCGGCGACGCATTCTCAACCCGACTTTTCAGTTTCTGACCAGGACGGAAAGTCACCACACGGCGAGCCGTAATGGGGATATCCTCTCCAGTCTTCGGGTTACGCCCAGGGCGTTGATTTTTGTCGCGCAGGTCAAAGTTACCAAAACCCGAGAGTTTCACCTGCTCACCATTTTCTAAAGAACGACGTATCTCTTCAAAAAACAGTTCAACCAACTCTTTAGCATCTCGTTTGCTAAGACCAAGCTTATCAAACAGATATTCTGACATTTCAGCTTTTGTAAGCGCCATACGTTCAATCCCTCAATGAGGCCTGGAATCGCTCTTTTAATGCTGCGACGCATTTCGCAACGGTAGCAGCAATCTCATCTTCCTCGAGTGTACGACCTGAATCCTGAAGGATAAGGCTTATGGCCAGGCTCTTATAACCATCGGTTACGCCCTTACCACGGTACACGTCAAATAAGTTTACGCCAACTATATGATTTACGCCAACTTTCTTACATTCAACTAAAACATCTGCTGCAGGCACGTTTTCTGCCACAACAACAGCAATGTCACGACGGTTTGCCGGGAAGCGAGAAACCTCTTGCGCGTCAGGAATGACGCGGTCTGCAAGCTTATCCCACAATACTTCGAACACCACAGTACGACCATTCAAGTCCAGTTTACGCTCAAGTTCCGGATGAACAACACCAATATATCCAATATATTCATCTGCTAAAAACAGTCCTGCACTTTGCCCTGGATGAAGAGCAGGATTATTCTGAACCCGGAATTCGACATCGTCCAGTTTGCCAGTCAGTGAAAGCACAGACTCTAAATCGCCCTTCAGATCGAAGAAATCAACTGTTCTGCGTTCCAAATCCCAGTGCTCTTCATAGTGATTACCACAAATTGCACCAGCCAGCATAACATCCTGACGAATACCTAAATTGGCCTGTGTATCAGGTACAAACCGTAACCCAGACTCAAAAATACGTACACGACTTTGTTGGCGATTTTGGTTATAGACCACAGTATTGAGTAATCCGGTTAGCAAGGATAAGCGCATTGCAGACATATCACTGGCGATTGGATTAGGCAAAATCAGGTGTTCTTCACCTGGGTGTAACCATTGTTGCGTCTTAGGATCGACAAAGCTGTAAGTGATAACTTCCTGATAGCCTTTGTCCACAAGCATCGTTTTCACACGCTTAAGAGACAAATCTGCTTCACGATGGGTCCCCATGATAAGGCTCGCCTGAATCGGCAAATCAGGGATGTTATCGTAACCGTAGACACGGGCGACTTCTTCCACCAAGTCCTCTTCAATCGCCATATCAAAACGCCAGCTTGGCGCGACAGCGGTCCACAACTCTTCACCCACCGTTACTTCGCAACCGAGACGACGCAGGATATCCGTCACGTTATCATCAACGATATGATAACCAATCAGACGGTCAAGCTTATTGCGACGTAAGGTAATGGTTGCAGGAACAGGCAGGCTGTCTTGATGGCTGGCATCAGTCACAGGACCGACCTGACCGCCACAAATATCAACCAACAGACGCGTCGCACGCTCCATAGCCTGATATTGAATAGCAGAGTCAACGCCACGTTCATAACGATGTGAAGCATCAGTATGTAAGCCATGGCGGCGGGCACGACCGGTGATTGAAAGTGGACTGAAGAACGCACATTCCAGCAGCACATCACGGGTTTCACCATTCACACCAGAATGTTCACCACCAAAGATCCCCGCCATCGCCAACGCTTTGCTGTTATCAGCAATAACCAGCGTATCAGCGCTCAACTTCACTTCGTTGCCATCAAGCAGAACCAGCGCTTCGCCTTCTTCTGCCATACGCACCACAATGCCGCCATCGATACGGCTCAGATCAAAGGCGTGCATAGGCTGGCCGAGTTCGAGCAATACATAGTTAGTAATATCGACAACCGGATCAATGGAGCGAATACCGCACCGGCGCAGCTTTTCTTTCATCCATAACGGTGTACTGGCATTAACATTAATATTCTTAACCACACGGCCAAGATAGCGCGGGCAAGCGGCTGGCGCATCGACACGGATAGGCAGACTGTCATCAATATCAACATTCACAGCGGTGATTTCAGGCTGATTCAATGGCAACTGATTAAGAACCGCAACATCACGAGCGATACCAATGATGCCCAGGCAATCAGCGCGGTTTGGCGTTACGCTGATTTCAATCGTGTTATCATCAAGCTGCAGGAATTCGCGAATATCAACGCCTACTGGCGCATCAGCAGGCAGTTCAATAATACCGCTACTGTCATCGCTTATACCCAGTTCAGAGAAAGAACACAGCATACCTTCTGAAGGCTCACCACGTAATTTCGCTGCTTTAATTTTAAAATCACCAGGCAGTACAGCGCCGACAGTAGCCACAGCAACTTTCAATCCCTGGCGGCAATTTGGAGCACCGCAGACGATATCGAGCAGACGCTCACCGCCAACATTGATTTTGGTTACGCGCAGTTTGTCTGCATTAGGATGCTGTCCACACTCGACAACTTCGCCGACCACGACACCATGAAAAGCACCGGCAACAGCATCGACGCCATCAACTTCCAGGCCAGCCATGGTAATTTGATTGCTGAGTTCTTCGCTATTGTTGGCTGGATTTACCCATTCGCGTAACCAGAGTTCACTGAATTTCATTGGATATTCCGCCCTTATTTAAACTGTTTAAGAAAACGTAAGTCATTTTCGAAGAATGCTCGCAGATCGGTTACGCCGTAACGCAACATAGTCAAACGCTCCATACCCATACCGAAAGCAAAACCAGAGTAGACTTCCGGGTCTATACCGACATTGCGCAGCACATTGGGGTGCACCATACCGCAGCCCAGCACTTCCAGCCATTTGCCATTTTTACCCATCACGTCAACTTCTGCAGAAGGCTCAGTGAACGGGAAGTAAGATGGACGGAAACGGATCTGCAAATCTTCCTCAAAGAAGTTATTCAAGAATTCGTGCAAGGTCCCTTTCAGATTCGTGAAGTTAATGTTGGTATCAACAATTAACCCTTCCATCTGATGGAACATTGGGGTGTGAGTCTGATCGTAATCGTTACGGTAGACGCGACCCGGCGCGATAATACGAATAGGCGGCTGCTTATCTTTCATGGTACGGATTTGCACACCCGAAGTTTGAGTACGCAGTAAACGCGTTGCATCAAACCAGAACGTATCGTGATCGGCACGTGCCGGGTGATGGGCAGGAATATTCAGTGCATCAAAGTTATGGTAGTCATCTTCAATTTCCGGACCGGTAGCAACAGTAAAGCCTAGTTCGCCAAAAAAGCTTTCAATTCTGTCGATAGTACGGGTTACCGGGTGCAGACCACCATTTTCGATACGGCGTCCGGGCAAAGAGACATCGATAGTTTCTTGCGCCAGTCGGGCATTGAGCGCAGCACTTTCCAGAGTCGCTTTACGTGTGTTCAGCGCTTCCTGAACCTGCTCTTTTGCCTCATTAATTACCGCACCAGCCGCCGGGCGTTCTTCCGCTGGCAGTTCACGCAGGGTGGTCATCTGGAGGGTCAGGTGCCCTTTTTTCCCTAAATATTCGACGCGTACGGTATCTAACGCGGCAACATCCTGGGCATCGTTTATGGCTGCTTTGGCATTTGCAACCAGCTCTGCGAGATGTGGCATGGTATTCCTCATATACCGGCAAACTGCCGGATTAGTTAGTCTGACACGGAAACAAAACGCAAAAAAAAGCCTCCTAAAGGAGGCTTTCGGCGCTGTTTTTCGTTTCTTCTCTTACGCGCAAAGCCCCCTGAAATCAGGCGCTAAAGTAAAAAAAGAAACGGAAAATAGCAGCATACATGCTTGCGGTTACCTTATTTTAATTAAACCAGAATCAATATGCTTCTGAACCTGAAAATAAAAGAGGGAGCAATGCTCCCTCTGATAACGGGCTTACGCCAGAGCTACTTTCGCTTTCTCAACCAGTGCAGTAAATGCCACTTTGTCGAATACTGCGATATCAGCCAGGATCTTACGGTCGATTTCAACAGAGGCTTTTCTCAGGCCATTGATGAATTTGCTGTAAGAGATACCGTTCTGACGAGCTGCAGCGTTGATACGCGCAATCCACAGCTGGCGGAATTGACGTTTACGTTGACGACGGTCGCGGTAAGCATACTGACCAGCTTTGATAACAGCCTGGAAAGCAACACGGTAAACGCGTGAACGCGCACCATAGTAGCCTTTAGCTTGTTTGAGGATTTTTTTGTGACGAGCACGTGCGATTACACCACGTTTTACGCGAGCCATATTAGCTCTCCTGTTTTATATTCTGAAAAAAATTAAAAGTAAACTTATGCGTACGGCAGACAAGCGACAACCAGACCCAGATCCCCTTTGGAAACCAGACCTTTTGGACGCAGGTGACGTTTACGTTTAGTAGACTTCTTAGTCAGAATATGACGCAGGTTAGCGTGCTTGCGCTTAAAACCACCAGAAGCAGTCTTTTTGAAGCGCTTAGCGGCGCCGCGTACTGTTTTAATCTTTGGCATTTCAATTTCCACTTCGCATTGTTAAATAAACGAATCAGAAGGCGAACAAAAACTACGGGACTTACGCCCCGTAGAACATGTTACTTGATGGCCTTACTGTTTCTTCTTCGGAGCAAGCACCATGATCATCTGGCGGCCTTCGATCTTCGTAGGGAAGGACTCGACTACTGCCAGTTCACTCAGATCGTCACGGACGCGGTTAAGCACTTCCATGCCGATCTGTTGGTGTGCCATTTCACGTCCACGAAAACGCAGAGTGATTTTGGCTTTGTCTCCATCTTCCAGAAAGCGAACCAGGCTGCGGAGTTTTACCTGATAGTCGCCATCATCGGTGCCAGGACGAAACTTAATTTCTTTAACCTGGATGACTTTTTGTTTTTTCTTCTGTTCCTTAGAAGATTTACTTTTTTCGTAGAGGAACTTGCCGTAGTCCATTATACGGCAAACAGGCGGTTCAGCATTAGGGCTGATTTCAACTAAATCAGCGCCTGCTTCTTCGGCTTTTTCTAAAGCTTCATTAAGACTAACAATGCCAATCTGCTCGCCATCAAGGCCTGTCAGACGAACCTCAGTAGCACGAATTTCTCTATTTATGCGATTTGGACGCGCCGGTTGAACTCTTTTTCCGCCTTTAATACTTTATTCCTCCAGTTGATGTAGATTGCGACTGCGAATTTCGTTTTGCAGTTTCTCAATCAATTCGTTTACGTCAATACTTCCCAAGTCAACGCCACGGCGGGTACGTACGGCTACTTTACCGGACTCAACCTCTTTATCACCGCAGACTAACATGTAAGGGACACGACGCAACGTGTGTTCTCTGATTTTAAAGCCAATCTTCTCATTTCTCAAGTCTGCTTTTACACGAATGCCCGCATTTTGCAGTTTTCGCACTAATTCGCTGACATATTCAGACTGACTATCCGTGATATTCATCACAACAACTTGTACCGGAGCAAGCCAGGTTGGGAAGAAACCAGCAAACTCTTCGGTCAGAATACCGATGAAACGTTCCATTGAACCTAAAATCGCACGGTGAATCATCACCGGGACTAAACGCTCGTTACTTTCACCAATATATGATGCATTTAGGCGCGAAGGCAATGAGAAGTCAAGCTGAACCGTACCACACTGCCAGGCTCTGTCCAGGCAATCGTAGAGGGTAAACTCAATTTTCGGGCCATAAAACGCCCCTTCGCCCGGTTGGAGATCAAACGGGATCTGGTTTTCTTCAAGGGCTGCTGCCAAGTCTGCCTCAGCGCGATCCCACATTTCATCACTGCCGATACGTTTTTCTGGACGCGTTGACAGTTTCACCACGATCTTTTCAAAACCGAAAGTGCTGTACATATCATAGACCATACGAATACAGCTATTAACTTCATCGCGGACCTGATCTTCGGTACAGAAAACGTGAGCATCATCCTGAGTAAAGCCACGAACACGCATCAAGCCGTGCAGCGCACCTGATGGTTCGTTACGGTGGCAGCTACCAAACTCAGCCATACGCAGCGGCAAATCACGGTATGATTTCAGACCTTGGTTAAAGATCTGTACATGTCCCGGACAGTTCATTGGCTTAATGCAGTATTCACGGTTCTCTGATGAGGTGGTGAACATTGCATCTTTATAGTTGTCCCAGTGACCTGTTTTTTCCCACAGAACGCGGTCCATCATAAACGGACCCTTCACTTCCTGATACTGGTACTCTTTCAGTTTGGAACGAACAAACACTTCCAGCTCACGGAAAATCGTCCAGCCATCATTATGCCAGAACACCATGCCTGGCGCTTCTTCTTGCATATGATAGAGGTCAAGCTGCTTACCGATTTTACGGTGATCGCGCTTAGACGCTTCTTCCAGGCGTTTCAAATAGGCATTAAGTTGCTTTTTGTCCGCCCAGGCCGTGCCATAAACACGTTGCAGCATTTTATTGCTGCTATCGCCACGCCAGTAGGCTCCCGCGGTTTTCTGCAGTTTAAAATGGTGGCAGAAACGCATATTAGGCACATGCGGACCGCGGCACATATCAACGTATTCTTCATGATGATACAGACCCGGCTTATCATCATGGCTAATATTTTCATCAAGAATGGCAACTTTATAGTTTTCGCCGCGAGCAACAAAGGTATCTCTCGCTTCTTGCCAGCTCACTTTTTTCTTGATGACGTTGTAATCGGTTTCGGCAAGCTCATGCATCCGTTTTTCCAGACGCTCGAGATCTTCCTGAGTCAATGTATGGTCAAGGTCAACATCATAGTAGAAACCGTTGTCAATCACCGGACCAATCGCCATTTTGGTGTCCGGCCATAACTGCTTAATGGCGTGTCCCAACAAGTGAGCGCAAGAGTGACGAATGATTTCGATACCGGCTTCATCTTTGGCAGTAATAATCGCCAACTGGGCATCGTTTTCGATAAGGTCAGTCGCATCAACCAACTCACCGTCTACACGGCCAGCAATACAGGCCTTTGCCAGACCAGGACCGATATCCAGCGCGACATCTAATGGACTAACCGCTTGTTCGTAATGACGTTGACTACCATCAGGAAGTGTAATTACAGGCATTTAAAATCCTTACTTGCAGTGGTGACCCCCACGAAAGATCACATGCAAACTATAAATTTGTTTTATAACAGTTAATTATGAAACCATTTAACCAACAATCGCTAAATTGGTTCACAATTTTTGTACACAAATGCAAAACCGTTCGTTTCTTACTGCATTTGGCTTAGCTAATATTAGCACTAACGGTATAGGGAATGAACTTTTTCTACGCTCGTTGTCTTTCTGTTAATAATACCCAAGCATCAGCCTCTGTATGAATCGGCTACTGCGCTCTGCTGGCCGACAGGTGCACTACTCATTCGATATGGATATTTGAAGGCCTGAATAGCGAATATTGATACCGTAAACGCGCACAATGTTTCGAGGTAAATCGATGGAGCTAAAACGAAACTTGGTTTGATAAAAAATAGATCTGAATAAGCGTTTATCTACCCAAAATAATTCGAGTTGCTTGTAGGCACCCAGTTCAGCCCGTCGATGAGCATAGATAAACTCTGTGATTCGGCGGGCTGGACGCAGGTAACACCCAAGCAACTTGAAGTATGACGGGTATATTATCTCAGCTTTGATTACCGGGACGATAATAACGAATAATGGCCATTTTATGAGCGGACAGAGAATCAGTCTAATAAGAATATTCGACACTGTCAGAGCCAGGGTTTGACATGGATTAGTCTTAATTATGCTTGATTAAAGCAGTAATTAGCCTGTTCCCCATAAAGTCCTCACAGTTATAACATGAAATCAGGACTCAGCTAAAACAGGAGCCATTATGAAAAAATCTATATTCGTGGTTTTGGTGTTATGCGGGGCCATCTCTCTTTCCGGATGCCTTCACCATCCAGGAGGGCATGGCGGCGGGCATTATTCCCAGGGACCAGGTCATCGCTAATAGCATAAACTCACGCTAATCTAATATTATTGAGCTATCTTATAAGATGGTTCTGCTGTATCCATCTACGGAAAGCAAAGAGAGCATATACCTTTTGTCCCTCTGACACGAACATATCTCCCAAGGATGAGCTGAGTAAAAAATCTGCAGCTTATTTAGAATGAGGTAAAGTTCAATATTCCTTAATTCCCTGCCAATGGCTTAAGAGTCTGCGCTCTACCCTCTGAGCAAACAGCCCGGGCATCTTCTGTTAACTTACAAATACCAGTCCGTTTAAAGCCTGTCGCAGCAAAGCAGAAGGGTTAAGAAAAGGAATACTCTCCGCTGTAAATCCAATCATATCGCTACGCAGGCATCTGATATCGGGTTCCCGCTTATAGACCCAAGCGAGTCATTGCTCCGTGCCACAAATCAAGAGCCCAACCGCCAACCACACACCAGGCTCGTTGGGAAAAAAACCAATAATATAAAACAAACCACCCGATAATAACAAAGTGGGCGAGAGTATATGAAGTGCTATAATTTATTTGTAATCGAAAGGGTTAAAATACTTTACGGGCGTTCAGTTAAAATCAAATACACATGAACCCATCATCAAACAACTGAATGACGACAGTGTATTAATGAGTCACATTTATTATAACCATTGAACAGCCGATACGAGACTCATAACTGAGTCTCGTATCGGCGGCAGATGAGAAAACTCCGATGAGCTTGCGGGATGAACGAATGCAGTCAGCGTGTATACAACTTGAAGTATGGTGGATACAGAATATCTCACTGCACAGAACGCACTAGCTTGTATATGCTAGCGGATAAATCTATGCATGCACCATAGGATCAAAGTTACTCAGCGCATTCTCCCGGGACTGAGATCTGAGCATCAATGGCACTAATACGTTCCCGTAATGTCGGATTTTTGCGCGATAGCATATCGCAACCAACATTAACGATATTTACAAAATATGGGGTGGTTGATTTTTCAACTGCAACTACAGTGCTGGCTGGGCGTGCTGCAAATACACCGACAGAAAATGACAGCAACAGGCCAGATATCGCTATATTTTTTAGCGCTTTCATAATTTATCTCTTACTCAACAAACGAGTTATCTGAATACAGCGTAATTATAACCGGACAGCAGCGATTATTGATAGTCAGTAAATTTGTCAGATAAGCTCAAATTTACTGTGTTCGTTAATAAGATGTAAACAAAAAGAAGAAGAGGTTAAAAACAAGTAACCCTTACGAAGCGAAAATGAAAAAATAACTTAAGTTGGCTGACGGGAACATATAATAATAAAAGTAAACCGGACAAATGTCCGGCCCTGATTGCTGACAAAAAAGGAAAAACGTGGTTTTCCCTTCTTTGTGTTATCAGCCGAAAATCAATGAATTGATTTTCCTGTTTATTTTCGTAAATAAGCGCTGATAATCAGATATCACTTTAGCTTTGTCATCAGTCTCAGCCGGACAAATGTCCGGCCTTTCATGGCTAGAGCTTATAACCAAGGGTAATTTGGGTACGCTTATCAGTACGATTAGGTGCTGATGCTGGTGGCTCAGAGTTCCATGTTATGTAGTAACCGAGTTTCAAACCAAAATTCTCATTGATGGCAACATCAACCGAGGTTTCAGTATTGACGGTACTGTCTTCAGAACCAAAGAATGATACGCCCTGAGTGAACTTAGCGTTATCTGTGAACTGCCAGTTATAGATAGCTGACGCATAGCCTAAAGCCTGGGTTTTACTGCCGCCGTCAACATATTCGTCATAGCGCACACCAGGACCGGCTTCCAGACGCAGAAACTGTACCGGACCTGCAAATACCTGACGACCATAGCCTGCGGTAAAAATATCGCGGGCATGATAGCCATTATAACGATCGGTTAACCAGCTTACCTGACCAAAAACATAGTTACTGTCAGACAGATTATAACGACCACGACCACCGACAGAGTATTTTTCAGAAGAGCGTACATCATTAGATGACGTGTTACTGGCGCTGCCCCACAGTGACCATGCAGTTACCTGCTGGTACCAGGTCATATTGGTATTGGCAGTCAGCGAGGAACTTTTGGTGTTCCCTGACTGAGCAAGATAACCTGCATTAAGATTACCGCCAAAAGCTGACTTGGCTGTGGCAGGGTCATCCATGACAGTGAACACCGAGTCATCTGCCCAAACAGAATGACTTACGAACGATCCTCCAGCCAGGAGGAGTGCAACCGGTACTGTCTTTAAAAGCTTCATTTATTAATCCGTACAACACAAAAAAAGATAACCGCAAGAATTCGGCCTATTTCACAAGAGTCATAGGGTCTGACACCAGGAAGGGGATGAATTATAAAATAAGCCCCGTAAACTTAGCAATGAGATCTTAATAAGATCTTCTCGCCTGCACTATATTAAAAATCCTTTATATTCATAACGATACAAAAATAAGACCTTTCCACATAACAGTATAATACATAAGGTTTTAGCCTCCAGGACAGACCCGAAAACCTTTGCATATAAGACATATGAAAAGTAGGGCTTTATCCGCTAATGATTGAAAAACAGGCTATATTTGATGTGAAAAGACCATACTCACGAGAAGTTGTGTTGCTATAAAAATCCGGTAACTGTGCGTGATGTCGCGGTTAGTCACTATTAAGCGCGATAATCTATTGATAATCCGGTCATCCACAGAGGAATTCAATATGTGGCAAACTATTCGTCGTCTGTTAAGCGAACAGCTAGGTGAAGCCGAAGTCTCACCACCGAGACAAATTTTTGGTGGTCAGAGTCATCAAGCATGGCATATACATTACGGTCAACACGAAATTTTTGTCAAAAGTGATAATCAGGAGATGTTACCGTTATTTATTGCCGAGGCCGATCAACTGACGTTACTGGCACGTACCAATACGGTCAGAGTCCCTGCTGTTTGGGCAACAGGTTCAGACCGGGATAATAGTTTTCTGCTACTGGAATATCTCCCCACCCGACCTTTAAATTTTCACAATGCTTATTTGCTTGGACAGCATTTGGCGCGATTACACCAATGGAGCGATCAGCCTCAATTTGGCCTGGATTTCGATAATGCGCTGTCCACCACATTGCAACCCAATCTCTGGCAGCGTCGCTGGTCTACTTTTTTTGCTGAACAACGTATTGGCTGGCAGCTTGAAATCGCTGCAGAAAAAGGCATGGTATTCGGCGATATCGATACCATCGTCAATGCTGTACAACAGGCTCTTGCCACCCATCAACCGCAGCCTTCACTGTTACATGGTGATTTATGGGCGAATAACTGTGCTTTAGGACCTGATGGCCCCTTTATCTATGATCCCGCCTGTTACTGGGGGGACCGCGAGTGTGATTTGGCGATGTTGCCCTTACATCCTGAACAATCGTCGCATATTTATGATGGCTACCAGTCAGTTACACCGCTACCGTCTGGATTCATTGAACGACAACCGATTTACCAGCTGTATCCCCTGATAAATCGGGCTGTCGTGTTTGGCAGAGAGCATGTTCCGGTTGCGCAAAATGCACTGGAACAAGTGTTGTTCCGATAATGGCTAAATAAAGCCCAATAGCCGGAAAAACAAATATCCGGCAACCAGTACAATCACTGGCAGGATATACAGCGGGAAAATCTGAACCAGGAAAGAGTGATGAGGGACATTAATTCTGGCATCCAACTGCTGTTTGCTCAGTCCCTCTTCTCCTTTGGCTTGTTCGATAATCAACTGATCCTGAATGCTTTCGCGTACAAATTTTACCTGCCGTGACATTCTGGCGCCTGAATCTTTCAATGCCAGACCAATGAACATCAGTGCAAAAATCATCCAGAATGCAATATTTGTCTGTTGCAGAAAATCGGCCTGCGGTGAATTCTCCCAGAAAAAATTCAGGAAAGGCGTATTAAAACGCACCATATCGATCATGACATGAATAAAGTCCAGCATAACCGCGTTAATACCAGCTTGTTTTTCGCTGTACGTATACATAAATTTCAGTACAGAGATAAAAGTAGACAGTAGCGCCGGGATAAAAATCACCCAACCGACGATGCGTTTCAGTAAAGCAATACGTCCTGCCTGTTGATACGTCATACATTCTCCTTATTTAAGACGTAACATGTTGGCTAAAGTCTACCTGCATATCCTCTTTTCACCCAGACTTTACAGGTTAAATTCGCAAAAGTACCATTGTCCTGTATTGTCTGAGGTCAGAAAGTTAACCAATCAGTGATGAATATGAACTAAGGGAGGTTTCTAATGGCAAGCACACACCCGATCCATGCAGCGATTTTTGATATGGATGGTCTGTTAATTGATTCTGAGCCCCTCTGGGAACAGGCTGAACACGAAGTTCTCTCATCAATAGGGGTGGACACCTCAAGACACCACGAACTTCCCGAAACGCTCGGTGTGCGTATCGATGTGGTGGTGGATATGTGGTTTAACCTGATGCCCTGGAGTGGCCCTTCATGTGCTGAGGTCACGGCCCGAGTGATTACACGTGTCATTGAGTTAGTCGAACAACAACGACCATTGAAACCTGGCGTGAGAGAGGCGCTAATACTGTGTAAAGCCCAGGGTCTGAAAATCGGCCTGGCTTCCGCATCACCTTTAGCTATGCTGGAAAAAGTACTGGAAATCTTCGAACTGCGCGATAGCTTCGACACGCTCGCTTCAGCAGAACATCTCCCCTACAGCAAGCCGCATCCTCAGGTCTATCTGAACGCCGCCGCACAGCTCAATATTTCCCCTGTTAATTGTGTCGCACTGGAAGACTCGGTGACCGGAATGGTTGCCAGCAAGGCTGCACGTATGCGGTCTATCGTAGTACCGATAACAGAAAACCTTCCCGACCCTCGCTGGGGGCTTGCAGACGTGAAGCTCCAGACTCTTGAGCAGCTTACCGCCAATCATCTGGTGGGTTAATATACAAGGGATGCAGGTCATCCCTATTCTTATAAAATGTTACGGCGTCACCTCTTTCGCATACTGTATAAAAACCCTATACTGGACGAATCGACAGTTATTATTCGGGTTGTACTATGACGGCGGAAGGCCATCTGCTTTTTTCTATTTCGCTTGCAGTGTTTGCTAAAAATGCGGAATTAACGCCAGTCCTGGCTAATGGGGATTGGTGGCATATTGTTCCGTCAGCCATTCTGACTTGCCTGCTACCTGATATCGATCACCCTAAATCGTTTCTCGGTCAGCGTGTAAAATGGATTTCCAAACCCGTTGCGCGCATGTTCGGGCATCGTGGATTTACTCACAGCTTGCTGGCGGTCTTCACTAGTCTGGCTCTGTTCTCTCTGAAAGTCCCCAATGACTGGGTTATTCCGGCAGACGCACTTCAGGGAATGGTTATCGGTTATATCAGCCATATCATTGCAGATATGCTCACACCGGCAGGTGTCCCGTTGCTCTGGCCTTGTCGCTGGCGTTTTCGTTTTCCTGTTATCAGGCCCCAAAAAGGGAATCAACTGGAACGGGTTCTCTGTATGGCATTATTTGGATTTGCCGTCTGGATGCCACACTCTTTACCAGAAAACCATGTTGTTCGCTGGTCGTCACAGATGATTAATTCACTCCAAACGACCTTTAATAATCTGCTTCACCAGCAACCAGAACAATAAACAGACAAGTCTATTACTTTTAAGTATAACCAATTACTTTTGGTTATAGTGGGCCCTTATCGCCTTCTGATAATATATGAAACATGATACTTCTGCGTATCCATCCAGAATGGTTCGCGTAATCAGCAATTGCATTCTGGATAGATCCTGAATACGACAAGTCGCTTCAAGCCACTGAGAGATTCAGGATAATAATAATTGAGGAGATATGGGATGAACTTTCCACTGATAGCGAACATTGTGGTGTTCGTAGTATTGCTATTGTTGCTTGCCCAAACACGTAAAAAACAGTGGAGTCTGGCAAAAAAAGTTCTCGCAGGCTTGGCGCTCGGGATACTGTTTGGTCTGGGTCTGCATACCGTTTACGGTGCCAATGATCCGATTCTAAAAGAATCTATTCAATGGTTTAATATTGTCGGTAATGGCTATGTCCAGTTACTGCAAATGATCATTATGCCACTGGTCTTCGCCTCTATTTTAAGTGCAGTAGCGAAGCTGCATAATGCATCATCTCTTGGCAAAATCAGTTTCCTGACCATTGGGACCCTGCTATTTACTACTATGATAGCCGCCCTGGTTGGGGTACTGGTGACCAATATGTTCGGTCTGACCGCTGAAGGGCTGGTTCAAGGGACTGCCGAGAATGCGCGCCTGGCAACTATTCAGTCGAGCTACATTGCCAAAGTATCCGACTTAACGCTGCCACAGTTGATTCTGTCATTTGTACCTAAAAATCCGTTTGCTGATCTGACTGGTGCTAATCCGACATCAATTATCAGTGTCGTCATTTTTGCAGCCTTCCTCGGGGTTGCAGCACTTCGCCTGTTAAAAGACGATGCGCCAAAAGGTGAACGCGCTCTGATGGCGATTGAAGTGATTCAAAGCTGGGTGATGAAACTGGTTCGTCTGGTGATGCAACTGACACCTTACGGTGTAATGGCATTAATGACGAAAGTGGTCGCAAGCTCTAATATCGATGACATCATTAAGCTTGGTAGCTTTGTCGTCGCGTCTTATCTTGGGCTGGGGATCATGTTTGTGGTGCATGGATTAATCTTGGCGGTTACCGGTGTAAGTCCGTTAAAATTCTTCCGCAAAGCAGGTCCGGTGCTGGCCTTTGCCTTTACCAGCCGTTCCAGTGCCGCCAGTATCCCTTTAAACGTCGAAACACAGACTCGCCGTTTAGGTATCCCGGAATCTATTGCCAGTTTTTCCGCATCTTTTGGTGCCACTATTGGTCAAAATGGTTGCGCTGGCTTATATCCTGCCATGCTGGCCGTTATGGTCGCGCCGACTGTCGGTATTAACCCATTTGATCCACTGTGGATTGCAACGCTTGTGGGTATCGTTACGTTAAGCTCAGCCGGTGTCGCGGGTGTCGGCGGCGGTGCAACCTTTGCAGCACTGATTGTCTTACCTGCCATGGGTCTGCCTGTCACGCTGGTTGCCCTGCTTATTTCAGTTGAACCATTGATTGATATGGGAAGAACCGCGCTAAACGTAAGCGGTTCAATGACTGCCGGTACCGTGACCAGCCAGTTGATGAAGCAGACTGATAAGTCGATTCTGAACAGCGAAGACAATGCTGAATTAATTCATCGCTAAAAGGTATAACCAAATAATTAAAGTTGCTTGTAGGAAGCACGTTCAGTTCGCCGATAAACATGAGTAAACTCTGTAGATTCGGCGAACTGGACGCTGGCAACCAGCAAGCAACTTGAGGTATGACGGGTATATCCACTGCTCCATCCAGGATGGGTAGATATCAAAAAAAACCATATCTGGACGCTATTGGACGCTATTCGCTCAATTAACACTACAGCTTACACCCGTTCTATTCATAGATAATCACTGCTGGTACTCGCCTCTAAGTTATCCATTTTTGACAAGAATAAACTCCGGCATATTTATAAGCTCATCAGGCAGTAATTTAATTATTCCAGGAATAGCTATAAGCGCGTCAATATCTTTCTTAAATGTTTGCTTATCACTCACCTTAGACTCAATTTTTTCTTTTATTGAGTTTGCTAGTTTATATGCTTTTGCTGAATCAGAACCCAGTGTCCATCCTAGTTTCATAGCACCAATATTCCGCAACCGCTGTTCAATTAACGGTACGATAGTGACAATACTCTGAACATAAGCCGTTTCATTTGATTCTGTAATAACAGGGATATTTACCTGACGGGCTGAGACTACACTTAAATCATTATCTGTCGCTACAGACCATCGGTCATCACCCTCACAGTCATACCAAACCTCCTCCTCACTATCCTGCAAAAGATTATGACGACCTAATCGAGGTCGCGAGAGTATTATCTCGCCATCAATTATATACTCATCAAGCGAATCATTACTGGATATAGAAAATTTATGCTTGCACCCGGGTGATGCCAAGTGTTGCAATGTGGTAAAAACATCCCTGATTTCCAGATCCGACATGTTGTAGTCTTGGTGATGATAAAGTTTATGAATACACTTGACTGCTTCTTTATAGCCTGTAGAAAAAAAGAAATGTTTTATTTTTTCCCATAACGTTATTTCCGGAAGTTCTTTTCTTTTGCTAACTTCATAGAGTCTGGTTGAATTTATATGCGAAGTAACCCATCCATCCCCCACATTAAATGACATAGTCCTCTCCTTCAAATTAATTTGATAGATATATCATATGCCATTAAATATCATTGTTACTTATTTAAATCGCCACTCAACATAATCAACCCTGTTTTCTGAACGGTAAGAGAATTAAAAGAATTGTTTTTCGATATATTTATAGCATTAAAAATGAACATCACTCTTATAGTGACAAGATGGAGACCGTCCGCTAAAAATAGAAATAGCCTGTCGTCACGCAGAATAGAGTTCATCCGGTGAAAGAAAATCATCCGAATCATCTGTATACGTCGGCATCAATCATCTCTGCAATAATAATAGCCTGATTCAGATTTCGTGATGCTGACGAGTCTGATTTGCCCAGCGTTGAGCGGACTCGGGCTGGGTAAAAGCTGGCGATTGTTTGAAAACATCGCCCAGTAATACAAAAGCCACATACTGCCTCTGTAACTGATACACATCCTCATACCCTTCAACCCGTCGGGCATGAACTGGGGGAGCAGGTTCAACGCGTGGTTTATAGCTAATAACGGGACGAGTGCTCGCTTGGCGTAGTGGTTTCATAAGTAACATAGATTCAGTGAGTTTAGGAAACACCTGTACTATACCCTAAATAATTCGATTTGCCTGTTGTTGCAATGCGCAGAATATCGTTGAATCCCGACAGCGGCTTGATTTTGCCGGAATTACAGGCAAAAACTCAAGGCAAAAACAAAAATGACCATCAGATGATGGCCAATGGAGAGTATTAGTGCCTAATGAGACAGGCCTTTAATTGGCTATTTTTTTACTTGTGGATCGGTGTCATATTCCGCACAGGTTTGGTACCCCGAATTCATCACATGGCCGGTATCGTCCAGAGCAACGAAATAGGTATCAATTTTTCCATTACGTTGACCGAGGATATAAGTCTGACAGGTACCTCTGGCATGAATCATCGAGACTTCTGAAGAAGGTTTTCCTGCCAGCTGCATCACCTGATCGCGGCTCATCCCCTTCTTAACGTCTTTGACCACCGGCTCAGTGACCAAGTCTTTGGTACGATCGTAGGCAGTACAACCTGCCAGCAGGCTGAGAAGCGCAGCACTTCCGATCAAAGCAGCAAATTTCTTGTTCATCCTGTGTCCTTAGTCTGTTGGTCTTAAGAAATACTTCACTAATAAGCTTGGAATAGAAATGGTTTTTTTTCAACTATTTGACAATTTTGATTCTACATTATGCCTACAGTGCAACATTTTTCCCCAAAATAGCAAAAAATTATCAGGCGAGTGTTGCACCTGCTGCTTGCGACTTGTCGTTTCAACCGCAAACAGGTAGTTTTATTGTTCAAGGGGTTATACTTGCACATCGCAGGTAGTCCGTAACCGGAGGTATCAATGAGTCTGCAGCAGGCAATCATTCAGGCATTAGGTGTTAAGCCAGAAATAGACAGCGCCCAGGAAATTCGTCTGAGCGTTAATTTCTTAAAATCTTATCTGGCAACCTATCCGTTTATCAAGTCACTGGTGCTGGGTATCAGTGGTGGTCAGGATTCAACTCTCACCGGTAAACTATGCCAGATGGCCATCAGCGAACTGCGCGCTGAAACCGGCGATAATCGTTATCAGTTTATTGCGGTACGCCTGCCCTTCGGTGTCCAGGCTGACGAGCAAGACTGCCAGGATGCTATCCAGTTTATTCAGCCTGACCGCGTATTAACGGTCAATATTAAAGCGGCAGTACTGGCCAGCGAACAGGCATTGCGGGATGCGGGTATCGAGGTGAGTGATTTTGTGCGTGGTAATGAAAAAGCTCGCGAACGTATGAAAGCACAATATAGTATTGCCAGCATGACACAAGGCGTGGTGGTTGGGACCGACCATGCAGCGGAAGCGCTCACCGGTTTTTATACTAAATATGGTGATGGCGGTACCGATATTAATCCCCTGTTCCGTCTCAATAAGCGCCAGGGAAAAATGCTACTCAAAGCCCTGAATTGCCCGGAACATTTGTATTTAAAAACCCCAACTGCCGATCTTGAAGATAATCGCCCTTCACTGCCTGATGAAGCTGCTCTCGGCGTCACCTATCAACAAATTGATGATTATCTTGAAGGCAAAACACTGGATGAAGTAACACAAAAAACTATTGAGAACTGGTATTTGAAAACGGAACATAAACGCCGCTTGCCAATCACCGTATTTGATGATTTTTGGAAAAAATAGCGCTAACTGTCCGGGGGTCAGCACTGCCCTCGGCACGCTACATCGCCGTCTTGTATTATCAGAGAAATTTATGAGTCCATCTTCTCGGGCCACGGCTATTGGTCTGTTAGCCATCATCCTGTGGAGCACTTCAGTGGGTTTGTTGCGTAGTATCAGTGAACACTTTGGCGCCACCGGCGGGGCCGCACTGATTTATACCGTCAGCGCACTGGCTTTGTGTCTGTCCCGGGGTTTACCTGATATCAGAGAATTACCGCGAGGATATTTATTTTCCGCCGGTATTTTATTTGTCAGCTATGAAATTTGCTTTGCACTGGCTATCGGCCTGGCAGAAACTCGCGATCAGTCACTCGAACTCGGTTTAATCAATTATCTCTGGCCTTGTCTGACCATTGTACTGTCACTGTTTATCAATGGTCAGCGCAGTAGTTTCTGGCTATGGCCAGGACTGATGCTCACTCTGGGAGGGGTATTTCTGGTAATGCAGGAGAGCAGTGGCGGTTCATTCGCTTCAATGTGGAGCAATATTGAAAAGAATCCCCTTCCCTATGGACTGGCGTTTAGCGCGGCAATCACCTGGGCCCTGTACTGTAATCTGACGCGTCGTTTTAGTAAGGGTAAAAGCGGTGTCAGTCTGTTTTTCTGTGCTACAGCCGTGGTGCTGTGGGTAAAATATGCCCTCACCCGTGAACCTGCTATCAGTTTTTCACTCGCTCCCACATTACAACTGTTATTTATGGGCGTCTCTACTGCTGCCGCTTATTCTGTATGGAACCGTGGAATACAGGCAGGAAATATGACATTACTGGCAACCGCATCCTACTTCACGCCAATAAGCTCTGCTTTACTTGCCAGCTTATGGCTGGGTTTGCGTCCGGGTTTCCCATTCTGGCAAGGTGTTATTATGGTCGTTGCGGGTTCCTTAATCTGCTGGCTGGCAACGCGACATTATCGATAATGTCGTCTGTACCTTTTCCGGAAGTGATGATGCTGTATAAAAAAACAGTATCATAATCACAACCAGGAGGACGCATGTCAAAAATTATCTATTATGTCGCTGCTTCGCAAGATGGCTATATTGCCACGGCAGACCACCAGCTAGACTGGCTGGAAAATTTTCCACCAGCCGAAGATGCCACCCCTTATGAGACATTTTATCAAACGATTGGGGCGGTGGTGATGGGCGCTGAAACCTACCGCTGGATTATGAACCACTCGGCTCATCACTGGCCTTATAGTCAAATCCCGACTCTGGTTGTCAGCAGTAACGATTTGGTTATCCCTGAAGATTTGAATATTACGCAAATTACGGGTGATGCCGCAGCTATCGCTGAGCGTGCCAGGCAGTCGGCGAAAGGACAAGACGTCTGGCTGATTGGTGGTGGAAAGACAGCGGCCCGGTTTGCCGATGCGGGAGAATTACAGCAGCTTTTTATCACCACGATTCCGGTTTTTTTGGGACATGGCATAGAAATTCTTCCAGTAAAACAGCCTGTCAGTACAGTATTGCACTCATTTCGTGTTTTAAAAAATGGTGCCACAGAGACTGTCATTGACCTGCTTAATTCCCACCCATGAATCCGTTAGAAAACTGAACAGTGAAGAGAACGCTCTTCACTAGCGGCGCGAAAGAGTTGCGGCGATATCCCAGCGACTTGAAGTATGGCGAGGAAATAACTATAAATACGTTATTTCATTGAACAGTAACTGCCCCTCACTCTTCAGTAAACGTAACGTATGGCTGCCCTCGCCCCACCATGCGCCTTGGTCCTGGCCTAACAGCTTATCTCCCAGCTGCCACTCCCCGCTTAAAACAAAAATAACGCCGCCTCGGGTGGCCAATGTTTTAAAGGTTCTGTCAGCGACTCGGACACGTGCCTGACACTTGTCTCGCCTTGTCATGATATTAAAATCCAGAGACATTCCACTACTGAGTTCCGCCTTCACCGGCTGCTCACCCGCAAAAGCAAATGGCTGGTGACGTTTAAGCGTATGACGAAATGCCGTTCCGCCATCGAGTACAACTTCACCGCCTTCCAGCATGGTGACCACCCTGTCAACCTGAGGGATCACTGTAAAATCCCCGCTACTGGCAATGGAAGCGATACTGGCACGCCAGTTAAAATCACGGGCAGCTGGTGGAAAACAGCAAATTTCCCGGGTTTCTCCAGCGCCATTACGCCACAGATTGACCGGTACTTTTCGTAGGTCAAA
Organism: uncultured Cedecea sp.; assembly: GCF_947498825.1. Classification (GTDB taxonomy): domain Bacteria; phylum Pseudomonadota; class Gammaproteobacteria; order Enterobacterales; family Enterobacteriaceae; genus JGM124. The sequence goes on from NZ_CANMLV010000001.1 coordinate 71,644, forward strand.
AAAATCCATCATCACTCCTGGTGAACACGATTTAGTGCAAAAGATAGTTGCTTTTGTTATCGGCAGGCGTGGGATTTTAATTATGACCATTAGCGACGATGCCATGCCGTTATTATTTTTATCATTGAAAAACTAACGGACGCATATTGCCAGATATTGTTAACCGGAGATACCGGGTTGTAACAATTAGTGATGCAAGAACGTGCAGGTAAGCAGTACTGGCGGGATAACAGACCAAAAATACAGAAAAAACCGCCAGGGCTGCCCACGTCCTCAATCGGCATGATGGACAGCACTGACGGTCTCAAATTTTACCGGCCATTACAGATTATTACCGATTGCCCGCCATTCTATCCTGGCGTTCAGAACGTTCTGTAAGACGTTTCTCAAATTTGTCATTAAACTGCTTTTTCTGCTCCGGAGTCAGAATATTGTAGATTTTATTCTGCTTCTCCAGATGCGACAGCATACGTGTTTTGTAGCTTTCAGCCATTTTATCGACTTGTACCTGAGCTTTAGCTTTATCGAAGCTATCACTGGTGATTAAATCATGCATTCCGCGTTTATCTTGCTGCCATGATCCTTTCATCTGCCCATGTTGTTCTTGCATAATGGTACGGATTTGCTGTTTTTGTGCATCAGTGAGATTCAGGCCTTTAAACATGTTGCCATGTTCACCACCACGCCCCCCTTTATGATGCTTGGCGGGTGCATCGATTTTTGTGTTATCTGCTGGTGAGATTTCTGCAGCATGAGCCATATTAACTGCGCCTAACGCCAGAGTAGATGCCACAAAGAGAGCTGTAATTTTACGCATATCTTATCCTTCTTTCTTCATTTACCTGTACGGCACCATCGCCGCTAATCGAGTTCTATTCTATCCGCTGAAAAGTCAGCGGGATGGCAGGGCAGGTAAATCATTGAAAGCGGAAAATGAAATGTGCGCTGATTGTGAAGAGAATAAGAATTAACAGGCAGTTAATTGCAACAGGACATCGCCAAGTAAGCGAAAAAAGGGAGGGAAGCCCTATCTTACCTTACTTAGCCTGTACTTCGGTATCGTTATTGATCTCAAATTATTTCAAGCATTAAGCCAGCGCGTAATCCCAGGGCGACATGGGGGTTAGGAAATAACACATACTCTGTCTCTTTTTGTACGACACTTTGTTCTTTACCGTCCTGCGCCAGACATGTTCCTCGCGCAAAGGCGGTAAAATTCTGCGTATCGTCAGACATATGCAGAATAAAATTATCTGAAGTACGGATGATTTGCTGAGTGACGCGATAATATCGCGGGGGTGCGTGTGTTCCGGTGACGGCGACTCCCGCTAATAATGCGTACAGCGCGTCTTTGGTCGTGGAAAAGTCCTCGAGCGAATTTTCCCCAAAACGCCGTGCCTTCCCTAATTCCAGGGTGCAGCTACTGGCATTAAAATGTTCACTGGTAAAATGACTGAACGTTCCAGCCGGCTGTTGATGAAACACTAATGCCTCAAGACCGGCTGCACCCAACCATTCCAGAAAGTCGCTTTCATAAGGTGACTCACGAAAAGGGAGCACACCAAAACGTGGATGCCATGACTCACGAATAGCCGTGTGCATATCCAGATGCCAGCGACGGGACTCCTGCCCCTGCTCCCAGAAACGCGTCACTAATTGTTCCAGCAACAGCGCACGCTGGGTCTCAGAGCTATCAGGAAATGCCTGCCAGCGGCCACCAAACATTCGATTCAGGTCGCTGTGAAGATAGCGTTTTTGTGCGGCTAATGCCGCAGGGTTACCCAGGACTATCATCAGACGCCAGGCGACCGGCACTTTTCCTGCTAAAAGGTCATCCACCCAGGGCATCAATAGTTCTACAGGTGCCGTTTCATTCCCGTGAATGCCTGCCGATAACAGCAACGCCTGGTCTGACTTCTGCTTCGGGGTAAAGGTCAGAATACCTTCATCCCACCATTGCCATGTCCCATTTATGTTACTCCCACTGGTCACTGGTGGCATGCCACCAGCAAGCGTTTGAGTTAAAAAATATTCCATATCACTCCCGGTTATTGCTGGAAAGGATAAACGGCGCCAAGACCCAGTAACTGCGTCAATTCCTCCAGGGCATCACGCCCTTCACGCAGTAACAGCGGATCGGCCAAATCAGCCAGTGTCAGTCGATCGCGATACCAGCGATCAACCCAGGCATTAAGCGTGCTGAACAGGCGATCATTCATCATCACGCCCGGATTAACAGCCGCTAACTCAGCGTCACTGAGCACCACCCGCAAACGCAGGCAGGCCGGTCCGCCGCCATTCGCCATACTTTCTTGTAACGAAAACACTTGTAACGCCTGGACAGGATTATCGGCCTCACAGAGCTGATTCAGATAGCGCCAGACGCCGGGATGTTGGCGCGACTCTTCAGGCAATACCAGCGTCATACTGCCGTTATCCTGACTGAGTAACTGACTATTAAACAGATAAGTACTGACAGCATCAGCCACTGAAACCTGCCCGTCCGGCACTTCTATGGGTATAAAACCCGGCACCCTTTCACGCAGTTGAGCGTAGAGCTCTTCCTGATGTAAAAAAGCATGCTGATGACAAAACAGGACATTGCGGTTAGTGACAGCAATAACGTCGTTATGAAAGACCCCCTGGTCAATCACCGCCGGATTTTGTTGCACAAAGACTGTCTGTTCTGGTCGCACCTGGTTGAGTCGCGCCACCGCCATGCTTGCTTCCAGCGTTTGTCTGGCTGGATAACGTTGCGGCCCCAGTTCAGGTCTGGCATCTTCCCGGCCATAAACAAACAGCTGTAGTCCAGCATCGCCGTACTCTGTCGCCAGACGATTATGGTTAGCCGCACCTTCGTCACCAAACAGAGCGACCTGTGGGAGCGCAGCATGTACCGAGAAATACGCCGGGTCACGAAAAATCGCGTTTAACAGTCGCTCAGTCGTCGGAGCCTCGCAGGCCCGGTGAAATTTATTATTGAGATTCGCAACTGTCAGATGGACTTTGCCATCCAGGGTATCCGCCGACGGAGCCACCGTGGCGGCGTTAGCCACCCACATAGAGGAAGCTGAACTGGCGGCAGACAGTAGCTGTGGTGCCTGCTTCGCGGCTTTCCCGATCACTTGAGCATCCGTACCACTAAAACCTGTCTGGCGCAGCAACGCCACATTCGGACGCTCCTGAGGAGGAATAATCCCCTGGGGGTAACCCGCATCAGCCAGCGCTTTCATTTTTGCCAGTCCTTGCCGCGCGGCAAGCCTTGGATTGGATACCTGATGTTTATGCTGAGTGGAGGCTTCATTGCCAAACGACAGCCCGGCATAATGGTGAGTCAGCCCAACCAGCCCGTCAAAGTTAACTTCACGCGCTTTATTCATACGGGCTCCTCAACGCTAAAATCGAGCCCCGGACCGAGAACCGCAGGCAGAGAAAAATGCGGACTTTCAAGGCTTGCCATTGGCCAGGCACAATAGTCTGCGGCATACCAGGCGCTGGCCCGGTGATTGCCTGAAGCACCTGTGCCACCAAAAGGCGCTGTACTGGCAGCTCCTGTCAGCGGTTTATTCCAGTTAACAATCCCGGCACGGGCTTCCAGCAGTAATTGTTCAAACTTTTCACGCTCGGGGGAAATCAGGCCGCAGGCCAGACCATAACGAGTGGCATTTGCCAGACGAATAGCTTCATCAAACTCATCATAGCGATAAACCGTCAGCAATGGCCCAAAGACTTCTTCATCAGGGACAGAAGCCACGCCCGTTAATTCAATGATCCCAGGTGACAACAATGAGCTACCAGGCTTCACCTGCTTCGGTTCCAATAATGCCTTTCCGCCACGAGCCAGATGAGCCTGCCAGGCAACCAACACCTGTTCTGCAGCAAAGGGAGTAATCAAGCCTCCCATGAAGGGCTGAGGGCTGGCGTTCCACTCTCCGGGCTGTATCCGCGCCGTCACATCCACCAGCCGACGAATAAACGCATCCCCTTGTGTTCCCTTTTTCACCAGCAGGCGTCGGGCGCAGGTACAACGTTGTCCGGCAGTGATAAATGCCGACTGAATAGCGACATGTACTGCACCATCAAGATCTGCAGGGTCATCGACAATTAACGGATTATTCCCCCCCATTTCCAGTGCCAGAATTTTCTCAGGCTGACCGGCAAACTGGCGATGTAACTGAAAACCGGTAGAGGCACTGCCGGTAAATAGCAGGCCATCCAGCTCATCCTGCCGGGCCAGACTACGTCCGGTCGTCGCTCCCCCCTGCAGCAGGTTAAGCACACCTGCGGGGATCCCCGCCTGCTGCCATAGTTTCATCACCTCTTCACCTGTTAGCGGCGTTAACTCGCTCGGTTTGAAAATAATGGTGTTACCTGCCAGTAGTCCGGGGACAATATGCCCGTTAGGCAGATGTCCGGGGAAGTTATAGGGGCCAAAGACAGCCAGCACACCGTGGGGACGATGACGCAGGGTCGCTGCCCCATCAGGCATCGGGGTATGCGTTTCTCCAGTACGGGCATGATAAGCTTTAATTGAGATAGCAATTTTGTTGATCATTGCGGTGATTTCAGTGGCAGCTTCCCAGCGTGGTTTACTGGTTTCTTTCGCAATAATCTCTGTCAGATGTTCTTTATGTGTTTCCAGCAACGTCGCGTAGCGTTCAATAATCGCCTGACGATCGCTAAAGCTACGCTTTGCCCAGCCAGCAAAAGCTTTACGTGCAGCAAGACAAGCTTGTGCAACCTGCTCTTCATCCGCAGCGGTTCCTTGCCATAGCAAATCACCTGAAACCGGATCCTGTTTGAGTAATGTTTCACCTTGTCCGTTTACCCAGATGCCGTTGATAAAATTGCTCATGCTACTTTCTCCTCCGGATGTAAACGCACCACGCGTATTTTGCTGCCATCTTCACATTTCAATGCATCAGCTGTGGCGGCATCCACTGTCAGCACCTCAGCATTCGGATCGGCATGCATTAGCATGGTGCGGAACAAGTGATAGTTTTCATTGGCCACCAGACATAGCGGGTGTTTGGTCTCATCAGGCTTGCCAATGGCCAGTGTTTGAATCCGGCTTTTGCGGATCGCTCGCACATGGTCAAGATCGCATTCCAGAGTCGGTCCGCCATCAAAAATATCGATATAATCACGATAACGAAAACCCTCCGACTCCAGCACGCTCCGCGCTGGCGCGGTATGGGGATGCACCTGACCGATAACCGCCCGCGCTTGTGGCGAGAGAAAATCGGTATAGATCGGGTGCTTTGGCATCAGCTCAGCAATAAAAGCTTTTTTACCGGTGCCACACAGATAGTCTGCCCGGGAAAATTCCATAGAAAAAAATCGATTACCCAGGCTTTCCCAGAACGGTGAGTAACCCTTTTCATCGATAACCCCGCGCATTTCGGCCACTATTTTGTGATTAAATCGTTCACGAAATGCGGCCATAAACAGAAAACGTGATTTAGACAGCAGATAACCGTTTCCTTCTTTACGCCACTCAGGAGCCAGAAACAGGGAACATAGCTCGCTACTGCCCGTATGATCATTACTCAGAAAGAGGGTCGGCAGCGCATTATAGATATTCAGCTCTTTCGACGCATGAACCTGAGTCCCGACCCGATAGTTATACCAGGGGTCGTTCAGACCAACGGCGACTTCAATCGCACAAATCCCGACTATCTGACCGCTTAGCGATTCTTCCAGGACAAAGACATAACCCTGTTCTGCCAGCGGGAGCGTGCCTTGCCAGGTTTTAACTGACCGGTCAATACGCGACGCCAGCGTCGCTTCATCAGCGGGCAAAGACGTCAGCCCGCCTCCGGTATTTTCAACCAGCGCGAGCAAACCCGCGAGGTCACGATACTCAATAGGACGAATCACCATCATGACAGGCCCTCCCCGAGAAAGCGTTCACAGGCTTTCTCAAATCGGGCAAACCCTTGCTGGAGTTCGGCCTCACTGATAATCAACGAGGGCGCAAAACGAATAACACTGGCACCGGCAATTAACACCATTGCGCCCTCCTCGGCCGCAAGTAGCAGTAACTGCTTCGCTTTACCCTGATATTCTTCACGTAACGCGCAACCTATTAACAATCCGAGACCACGAATATCACTGAACAGTGGATAACGCTGATTTATCTGCTGCAAACGGTCAACCATCCAGGCATGACGTTGTTTCACACCACTCAACACCTCATCAGTATTGACAAGCTCCAGGACCCGATTGCTGACTGCACTCGCCAATGGGTTACCGCCGTAGGTGGTGCCATGGGTTCCAGGCGTCATCACCCTGGCAAATTGCTCCCGCGCCAGTAGCGCGCCAACAGGGAAACCGCCTCCCAATGCCTTAGCCGTTGACAGTAAGTCCGGGATAACGCCGTAGTGCATATAGGCATACAGCTCACCCGTACGACCCACCCCCGTTTGAACTTCATCAAAAATCAATAAGGCCTGGTGCTTATCGCAGAGTTCACGCAGCCCCTGAAGAAATTCAACCTGCGCAGGCAGGACACCGCCTTCTCCTTGCACTGGCTCAACAATCACGGCGCAGGTGTTATCATTAATCAGCGCCGCCGCCGATGCTAAATCATTAAAAACTGCATGACTAATACTGGGTGGTAAAGGAGCAAAATCTTGTGAATAGCTGGGTTGTCCGCCCGCCGTCACGGTAAACAAGGTCCGGCCATGAAAAGCATTTTTGAATGCCACGATACCGCTTTTATCCGGGCCAAATTTGTCATGGGCATATTTACGGGCGACTTTCAGTGCTGCCTCATTGGCTTCCGCGCCGGAATTACAAAAGAAGACTTTATCCGCGAAGGTGGCATCGACCAGTTGCCGCGCCAGCTTCAGTACGGGCTCATTGGTATAACCATTTCCGGTATGCCAGAATTGACTCGCTTGCTGCTCCAGAGCCTCACGCAGTGCCGGATGCGCATGACCCAGAGCATTAACTGCAATTCCCCCGGCAAAATCGATATACTCTTTACCTTGCTGATCCCACAGTTTTGAACCCTCCCCGCGTACCGGAATAAACGCCGCTGGTGCGTAGACAGGCATCATCAACGAATCAAAATCCTGACGAGTAATGGGCTGCGACATAATGACCTCACCGAGTAAACAAAGGGTTTAATTTATGTTAATGAAATGTACTTAATGGCTACTAATGTAGATTGCAGGATCTATGCCGACCAGCGGTAAAATGCATAAATTGAGAGTCATAAAGAAAAATCAATAAGTTACAGAAGTCAGTTATGCACCAAAAGTGAATAATTGGTGCATAATTTCAAAACAAAGACTGATTCCCAGTACAATGGAAAGAAATATTATTCATCAGTAAAATATAATTCTGGATTTGTGATCGCCTTCGGGATTTATCGACAATCACCTGCCTCTTTCAGGTGCAGGCTACCCATTCTGGCGCAAAAGATGCGCGATAAAAGTCCCTGCCTCATTGAGCCGACTATTCTCTGCAGGTCTGCAAGCGTATTTTTGGTCACAGCGGGTGGTTAACAATCAGCACATTACTGATATTTCTGTTACTATCATGCAACACTTATACAGATAATCTGGCCACCATCATGAAATTTGTCTCTTTTAATATCAATGGTCTGCGCGCGCGCCCGCATCAACTTCAGGCTCTCGTTGAACAACATCAGCCTGATGTTATTGGTTTGCAGGAGACCAAAGTCCATGACGATATGTTCCCTCTGGATGAGGTCGCTAAACTGGGTTACCACGTATTTTATCACGGACAAAAAGGCCACTACGGTGTCGCTCTGCTGACCAAACAGGAACCGGTTTCAGTTACCCGTGGTTTTCCGACCGATGCAGAAGACGCACAGCGCAGAATTATTATGGCTGAGATCCCAACGTCTCTGGGTCCCTTGACCGTGATTAATGGCTATTTCCCGCAAGGAGAAAGCCGCCAGCACGAAACCAAGTTTCCGGCAAAAGCCAAATTTTATCTCGACTTGCAAGACTATCTGCAGACAAACCTGAGTCCGGAACATCCTGTCCTGATCATGGGTGATATGAATATCAGTGCCACCGACCTGGATATCGGGATCGGCGAAGATAGCCGCAAACGCTGGCTGAGAACCGGTAAATGCTCCTTTTTACCTGAAGAACGCGAATGGATGCAGCGTTTGCTTGACTGGGGTCTGGTAGATACTTTCCGCCATGCAAACCCGGATGTACAAGACCAGTTCTCCTGGTTTGACTATCGCTCCAAAGGCTTTGATGATAATCGCGGTCTACGCATCGACTTGCTATTAGCCAGTCAGCCTCTGGCCGCACGCTGCACAGCAACAGGTATTGATTATCAAATCCGCAGCATGGAGAAACCGTCTGACCATGCTCCAGTTTGGGCAGAGTTTAATCTGTAATCGTCTTATCTGACGCAAGGAGAACGACAATATGTGGATTATCGACAGCAAAAGGAGCCAGCATGGTACGTAGTCTGGTACTGGTGTTGTTTGTCGTTCTGTTTGTGGCGATTTATATTGCATTGCCGCCTGGCACCTTGAGCCTTGCGACCCTGCAGCATTACCAGGGACAGCTTAAACTGTGGCAGGCGGACAATCCTCAGGTCACTGTCGGGCTATTTTTCTTAGTCTATTTTCTTATTTCCGCACTTTCCATTCCCGGTACCCGGATCCTTGCACTGTTAGGTGGTGCACTGTTTGGTTTACTGGAAGGTACATTGCTGGTTGCCAGTGCAGCCACCAGTGGCGCGGTGATTGCCATGCTGCTCAGCCGTTATCTGCTGCGTGATTGGGTGCAAAGGCGTTTCAGCACGATGATGGATAAAGTGAATACAGGGATGGCACGTAATGGTTCGTACTACTTATTTGCCGTCAGGCTGGTGCCTGTTTTGCCCTTCTCAGTGATTAATCTGTTGATGGGACTCACCCCTTTTCCCGTGATACGTTTTGCCGTGATTACGCTGGTCGGCCTGCTCCCCTCTATTGTGTTATATATCAGCACCGGGCGTGAACTGAGTCAGATCCAAAGTATGCAGGATATTTTCTCCCCCAGCATTTTACTGTTATTTGTTCTGTTAGGATCTCTGCCATTAATTTCGCGCTGGCTCCTGAAATCGCTCAATAAATAACACTCATCAGCGATACTCGCGTTCCTGTGGAGTCGGACATGCTTAATGATAAGTATCTCCCCGTCTGGCATTTTAGTGAAAAACATGCCCTGAATATTGCCGCTCCACAAGCCGATGTGATGGCTGCTGTGCTGGTATATCGCCCTGATAATGACGGTTTCTTCCGGGGAGCAATTGCGCTGCGTGAGTTACCGGTACGTCTGCTTGATCGTTTACAACAGCGGACGACAACGCCACGCAAAGCCTTTAACCTGGATAATTTCACGCTGTTAGAACAGACCGATAATCAGCAACTGGCTTTTGGCTTAGCCGGTAAGTTCTGGCAACCTGATTACGGACAAGTGACGGTGATGAATGCGGATGACTTTCAGGCATTTAACCAGCCCGGATCCGCCAAGCTCGTACTCAGCTATCATCTGGAAAAACAGGATGACAACCATACCCGTTTGACTACAGAGACGCGCGTATTCTGTCTCGATAACCAGGCCAGGCGAAAATTTACGCCCTACTGGTATCTGATTCGGCCGGTCAGCGGGCTGATTCGCTTACGTATGCTGCGTTCAGTAAGCAAAATAGCCGCAGAGAAACTGTTCAACTCATAGTGCTATTTCACCCGGCATTTAACACCGTTGAGAGAATGCGGCTAATACTCAGTGGTTTTTTACCAGCAATTACGGTGCCAGGATACCTTGCTTATCCGTGCGTTTCACTTACCTTGGTCAGCAAAATACCTTGCTTATTAATCACTCGCTGATACTCAGACGCCAGTCCGTCATCAGTAATAATATGTGAAAAGGGGATCTCCGGCGAAAGTGGGTACGGATGCACCTGTCCGAATTTAGAGGAGTCCGTGAGCACGATTTTCTCCCCTTCCTTTTCCATCAGCGCATTAATCACATCGCTGCGTAGCATATTTCTGCCAGTAAAACCCGTGTTCTCATGCCAGCCATCAATGCCAATGAACGCTTTATGAAAATGAATATGCTGCAATGAAAAACGCGTTAATGGCCCCACCACTGAGGCACTCTCTTTCTGGTATAACCCTCCCAGAACAACAACTTCACAGGCACTGTCTTTTAACAGATGAGCGATATAGTGACTGACCGTAATAATGGTCAACCCGCGACGATCGGCAAGCGTGCGGGCCAGCAATGCACAAGTGCTTCCCCCCTCAATAAATACCGACTCGCCGTCATTCACCAAAGTGGCTGCACGGGTTGCTATCACTTGTTTGAGGGGATAACGCGTCTGCATACGCGCCCCGACATCATCGCTGTCCAGCGCCACGGCGGAACCGTGAGTACGCCGCAGGTAACTTTCTTTTTCCAGTAAATTCAAATCCTGCCGGACAGTAACCTCAGATACGCCGGTCTGCCGGGCAAGTTCACTGACACTGATATTTCCACGCAGATTTACAAGGTGGATAATTTGCTGATGACGGGAGTTCATAACATTCTGTATCCAGAGCAAGGCATGCCAGTTTAGCAAAAAAAACCGACATGCCTATTTTTGAGCGCGTTATTAGGAGTTAATGGGACAGACTCTTAATCTATCCGACTGTATCGATACCCAGGCTCAGACGGCCATTTTTATTGAGCTCACTTTCGTTAAAACGGTCATGCCATTGCGCTTCGTAATCTTCACGCGGGAAATCGTCCGGAGAACGCCCTTCACGAAAAGCACTGGCCACTTTATGGGCGTAGGCTAAATTCTTGTCACACAGCGGTGCCGCAGGGATATACATCACATTTCCCCAGCCTTGCTGATCCTGCACGGGTGCCACTGAGTGAATCACATCGCAGTGCCACCAGACAGAATCCCCAGCTTCAATAGCAGGAATACTGCTGAGTCCCTGGATAAGGTGCGGGTGCCACTTTTCAGAAACGGGTAGTACTCTGCCCGGTGCAACGCCACATAACTCGTCCTCTGGAACATCGTCCAGTAAAGGACGCAACAAAACGTAAGCCATGGCTTCAGGCACAGGAACCACATGTAACAGTCCCTGTCCAACCTGCATATCGGATAAAGCAGTCCAGCCCTGGAAGGTACGGAAAGCCGAACATTTCGTGGTGTTGTCCGCATAGTATTCATTAACTTCTGGTCGCCATGCCGCATCCCAGGGGTCGTAGCTCTCAAACTGATTATTAAATATTTTATGAAACACTTTCTGGTAGGCCGGCAGTAACCAACGCTCCAGAGCACCTGAGTCCGTATGCGCCCCCAAGCCTTTTGACGTAGTGCCGGGTAAGCGTCTGCGAATACGATCGGGATAGTTGATACTGATATCCGGATTAAACCATTGAATACCGTTCGATTCGAAAGTCCATAACCGGTTCAAAAAGGATTGCACTGCCGCCATACGCTCACTCTGACGCGCTTCCATTTGCGCATGAGACCAGTAAATGGGATAGATCTCCGGACGTGAAGCATCCAGACTGCCAAAAAAGTTATCTCCCGGTCCTTTATAGATGGCATCAAAGTCATTGTTATCGAGGTAATCGAGCAGGGACTGATCCCAGGCCAGCGCCTGCTCTTTCGGAAAGTTTTGTCTGACGACCAGACAGCCCCGGCGTTTGATGTGCTTCACTGTTTCAGCACTAATATTACCGGCCTGGATATCTCGCCACTCCACTACGGGCCATGCGGTTCCGTGGCGCGCTTCATCAGCCTTAGCTGCAGCAATTTCAGTTTCAATTTTTTGGCAGACCTGCTGGAAAAGGCCTTCTACGTCACCAATCTGCTCACGTAAGGTTCGTTTCAGTTCACGAATACTGTTTTTGTAATCTTCAGGAAGACGGGGTGGGATGAAGTTATTTTCCATTGCAGGCTCCAAATAAAAACCAGACCATCACTGTTCCGATTGAAATTAAATTAATCTTCATTCGAAAGTCACCCGAAGAATAACAACTTCGTAACAAGGCGAACTTGATATGACTCACAAAACGCTCTTCTCAGCGCTATTCACTGAGTTATCCTTAGAGCCTATCCCAGCAGACAGATATTGTTGCAACCCGTTTGGATACGGGCAGCGCGGAAAAACGGGATCGTATATGCAGTACGTGAGGATTTTGAGCACAGCCTTGGGCCAAAATGGTAAATAAAATAGCCTGATGAAACAGGTTCTTAGCAGCAGCTTGAGCTCGATTAACGACATTTTCTGGAAAATATTGCATGAGCAAAGTATTAGATGTAGTTGCAGCGATTATTGAGCATAACGGAAATATATTACTTGCCCGTCGCCCTGACAGCGGAGATCAGCCGGGCTACTGGGAATTTCCTGGTGGCAAGCTTGAAACCAATGAAACTCAACCGCAGGCACTGGCGCGGGAGTTACAGGAAGAGCTGGGGATCACAGCAGAGACAGGACGTTATATAGCCAGCTATCAGTGCCCGGTCGCGGACAGAGTTATCAACTTACATGCCTGGCATGTGACCGTCTTCACCGGCATTCCTGCCCCACTGTGCCACAGCGAGCTTCGCTGGTGTTCGCTGATACAGGCTCAAGATGATGCCGACAACCAGTTACTGGCTCCGCCCGATATCCCTCTACTGGCCGCTTTTCTCACTGCGTATGTCGCAAGGTAAACAGATGAACGCAAACTAAAGTGTCAGTTTGGATATCAAACATTTTTGTACGGTAAGCCTGTTCTTTGAACAAGAAAAGAACAAGGCTTTACGTTTTAAACGGACGTCCTCTGTTACAGGCTGGTTCTATTTAATCGTGACCTTATAAGCCCTGCTCTGTCGGCAGACCAGAGCCTCTTCCCGTATCAGTATTCTCATCCACGAACAGCAAGGTGAAATCTATTGGTGGTAAATTAAGCCGCACCGAGATACAGCCCACTCTTCATTTTTGACCTCGCTTTTTCTGATGCGTGTCTACAGCGCTCATCGCGGTCTGCATACTTTCATGAGAGATAAGACTATTGATTTTGAAAAACAGAACATCAAAGGCAATCATCTGTAAGATCTGTGGCGTCACCATACCCAGCTTTTCATGAGCTTCAGTGTAGCTGTAGGCAATAACATGCTCCGCCAGCGCGCTGGCCCTGTTTTTTCCGTAGCGTGTCAAGGCAATAGTCTGCGCGCCGTTGTTGCGGGCAAGACTCAGTGCCTCTATCACTTCTTCACTCTCACCTCTTGCCGAAATAGCCAACAGCACATCTCCGGGACGCAGGAGCGACGCCTGTACCAGCTGGGTGTGATAGTCATAGTTAAACAGAACGTTCAGACCACAGCGAATAAGCTTGTGGTTCATATCAAGCGCAATAAAAGCGGAGGAGCCTATTCCCACAAGCACGATCCGACGGGCGTTAACCAGCAGCTGCGCACAAGTGTCTATCACTTCCGGTTCAATCAAATCCAGCGACTGCTCTATCTTTTTGGTGAAAAGTAGCTTCGATTTCGCCACGATTTGTACGGTACTGTCTCCGGCCTCAATCCCCTCATAGATCTCCTGCCTGACGACAGCGCTGTCAGGCTTTGCGGCAGCTAATTGCAGCTTCAGGTCGGGGAACCCCTTGCAACCCAGCATTCTGGCGTAACGGATCACCGTCGAATCACTGATCTCCAGAGCCTGCGCCACTCGTGTGGCGCTCATCGCGGAGAGGTCAAATCCCTGCTCAATGATAAAGGTCGATATTGCCCGCTCGCCACGCTTTCCGGTATGCACCAACGCCCTTATTTTGCTGATAACAGTTTCCATAAATCTCCCGAATCACTCTGTTGGGTCAGTAAACCCCAGCAGCATAGCTGCAATAAAGCCGACTATCCAGGCGCAGCCAACCGCCAACAGGAAAGGCAGGATCTGGCCCGGCCCGACAAGTGGCAGTAGCGATAATCCAGCAGTACCGAACGGGATAATAATGCCAATCTTGCAGCCCGCAATAACCGCACCCCCCGCAGCGCCACCGATACAACCTGCGATAAAGGGTTTACCCAGCGGCAGCGACACGCCAAACAGCAACGGTTCACCGACACCGATAATTCCTACCGGTAGCGCACCGGCGATGGTTTTTTTCAGACGCGGATTTTTCGTCTTCAGATAGACATAAGCGGCAGCTCCCACCTGCCCCATCCCTCCCATAGCTAAGATAGGAAAAAGGTAATTGAGGCCAAAAGTGTCAAGAATTTGAGCGTGGATAGGGATCAGTCCCTGATGCAAGCCAGTCAGTAGCAGGAACAGGAACCCTCCGCCCAGCACTGCGCCAACAATCACCGATGCCGCCGAGTGGTTGAGCAACGCCAGCGAAACCAAATTACCCAGCCAGAGGTTGAGCGCATGGGCCGCAGGCTGCAGAACAAGTAGCGCCACCATCGATGAGATAATAATCGTCACCATCGGAGTCAGGATCAGATCAAGACTCTCTTTGCACCAGCTGCGAATAAAATCATTTTTTGGTAAAGACAAAGCGTTTTTTGCATGATAAAACATATCTATGATATATCTTACAGGGCAAAAGAGAAAACAATGACAACGAAAAATAACAAACCAAAGCTCGCTAAACGCGTAAAAAATGAACTTAAATTCCGTGAGTTAACGGTAAAAAGTAAACAAAAAATAGCCGGTTGCTTCTGTCGTATCGTGCTGGCTGGTGACCAGCTGACCGGATTTTCCTCACAGGGTTTCGATGACCATGTGAAGGTCTTTTTCCCAGTGGGTAACGAAAAATGCGCTTTGCCTGAAATCACCAGCGAAGGGATTGTCTGGCCTGATGGTCCCCGCCCTGCGGCCCGCGACTATACTCCCCTGTCGTTTGATGCCGCGCTTAATGAACTCACCATCGACTTTTTTATTCATGAAGGCGGTATCGCAAGTCAGTGGGCTGAATCAGCTAAACCGGGCGACAAGCTGATGACAGGTGGCCCGAGAGGCTCACTGGTTGTCCCTGTCGATTACGCATGGCAGCTTTATGTATGTGACGAAAGCGGGCTACCTGCTGTGCGTCGCCGACTGCTTTCATTACCGAAAGATATTTCGGTCCAAGTGCTGGTGAACTGTAACCAGCCACAAACTCAGGAATACCTGAGCGAGTTCAGCCAGGCTCATATCGAATGGCTGAACAGTGAGTCTGTCGCTGAAAAACTGCAGTCACTTTCGCTTCCGGCAACAGACTATTATTGCTGGATAACCGGTGAAGGTGAGGAAGTAAAACAGCTGAGCGAGAGTCTGCTGGCAACCCACAGTCTGGACGCCGATTATCTGCGCGCTGTCGCTTACTGGCATAAGAAATAGGAGGTTTTTAATGAGATATCATCACCACCATCACCCCTGCCATGACAGGCACGAACGCCATACTGGTGGCCACGGTCGCCATGAGCCCGGTTTCGGGGAGGGACGCGCCCGCCATCGCCGGGAACGGTTGTTCGACGCTAACGACATTCGTTTGCTTATTCTTCATTTTCTTTCGCAAAATGCAGCCCATGGCTATGAGCTGATTAAGTCGATTGAAGCCCTGGCAAAAGGGGAATATGTCCCGAGTCCGGGAATTATCTATCCGAACCTGACCCTGCTCGAAGAGATGGGGTTGATACAGGCGGTTGAAAGTCAGTCGACAAAGAAAGCCTGGCAGTTAACCGATGAAGGTAAAACTGCGCTGGAACAGCAGTCAGGTGAAGTCCGCACTATACTTGAGCGCCTGGAATCACTGGGTGTACTGGGGGGCAATCGCCGTATTCCGGAAGTCCAGCGCGCAATTCATAACTTTAAAATCGCCCTGAACACCAAACTGGCTAACAGCGATATCCCGCAGGAAACGCTGTATAAAATTATCGATACCCTGGACCAGGCGGCGAAGGATATTGAACGTAGCTAACTGAAAACCAGACGCTCGCGGGAGTACCTCTTAAACAGGGACTTAACATTGAAAAATGTTAAGTCCCCTTTTCGTTTTTTATCATAACCGTATTTTTAATATTACAGCTGACTTATCACAGGCGGAGACCACGGGAAATTTGTGTTTGATGATTCAAATCAGAAGATTGCTCAGGTTTGTCGTACTTATTTATGGCTAAAATAAGCATAATAATCCGCCCGTCAGAGACAGTGTGTCATGCTCACTGCCCTGGTGCTACGTTTTGATTTTTAGGATGCCTGATATGAAATCTGGAGTATACCGTTGCGCCACCACATTGCTTTTTTCACTCATTGCCAGCCAAACGGCCTTTGCCTCTTCAGATGAATCAAGTTGTCCCTGGGGAGTTCCAGGCTGTTTAATCGACAGCCCGCCGGTACTGGGTGTATTCAATGATACGCGCGATAACCTGCTGCGTTTGCTTGGCGAAAAGGCGGCACTATCCTTGCCCGGTCAACCTATACCAGCGGACTTCTCCCGCAGCCGTGACTTTTATTTCGGTCCGCACCTTGATATCTGGTACAACTTTAAATCACCTGCAGAACAAAACACCGTGCCCCCTGCCAGCACAGAAGTGAAAACGTTACTCGAACGTTTAGATCTGGCCGATACAGAACCTGACTATAGCAACGAGCACACACACGAAAATCGGTTTGTCTCAATGACAGCGCAATCGGATGCAAACTTTCTTTCAGCTCTGCTTGCCGATAATAGTCTGACCCCGGAACAGCAACAGACGCTGGCAAAAGTCAGACTGCTTATTGATGGCAGTGAAGGGAGCCAGGAAAACATTGAAGCCCTCGAGTTTCCTGCGGGATCAACGGCGGAGCAATTCAAACGCTATTTATCTGCAGCCAATGACTTCTATGCCGGTAAATATGCTGAGGCTGAAGCGCTGTGGCTGTCACTGATGGAAAGCCCGCAGCCCTGGCTGGCAGAAACGAGCGGCTATATGCTTATCCGTAACGCACTGAATACCAGCAGCCAGAATGCAGCAGGTGAATACGGTGATTTTGATGTCAATAAAGTCGATCCGCAGGCGGCAAAATTAGCGTTGAAACGGGCCGGGGATTATCTTCAGCACTGGCCGGCAGGACAATATACGGCGTCCGCTACCGGTCTGTTACGGAAAATTAACTGGTATCTGCAAGATAGCGATAGTCTGGCCAAACTGTATGAACATGCCTTTACCGAGGCAAAAGATATCAACACGCTGATAGCCCTTATCACCGAGAATGACAATAAACTGCAAAGCCGGGATAGCAACTGGAATGACACAATTTATCGCTACTCTCCTGAAGCACCGTTGATCACCTTTACCCAGGCGCTGCGCATGATGCGCAATCTTGATTGCGACACGCGGCAACCCTGCGCCGATAAAAGCTATCTGGATGAAATCAAACCAGTATTTGAACAATCCGATACGCTGAGTTACTGGCACTATCTCAACCTGATGCTGGCTTATCAGAAAAAAGATTATGCGCAGGTGATAAGCGACATTAAACCCGAGAGCCATATACCGGAAAATGATATTTTAGCCTTCAGTGAACAGGCGCTGTACGGTAATGCGCTGATGGCCCAACAAAAATGGTCACAGGCAAGGGAGCACTGGTCCCAGTTACTGGCATCCACTCAGAACGTGGAACAGCAACAGTATCTGCAAAGTCAGCTGGCAGCCACGCTGGTTGAGTCAAACAATATTGCCGCTGTTTTTGCCGCCACCAGCCCGATAACCAATCTGCGCTACCGTTCAGTGGTACTTAAAACCCGGGCTGATGCTGATTTATTACGCCAGCAAGTAGCCTCCGCACCGAATAACGAAGAGCGGACTATCGCCCTGCATACCTTATTGATGCGCGATTTGATTGAGGCGCGCTACGCCGAATGGCTGGCAGATAAAGCCCTGGCAAGCCATATTTCACAGCCAGTTACCGGGGATAGTTTTGCAGATGTAGACCTGAGCGTTTTTAACGGGTCCGGTGGGCAAACTGAAAAGGGCTACTTCTGCCCATCATTAACTGAAACCGTTAGCGTTCTGAGTAAAAATAACCGTGACGGACATGCGTTGAATTGCCTGGGTGAGTTTCTGCGTACTGGCGATGCCAGAATCTCGCTGTGGCAAGATTCCCCGGGGAACATCGCGCTCGACGCCCTCACCTCAGATGAGACGTTTATCGGCCAGCCCAGCCGTCAGGGTTATTACCAGCAGGTGATAGCCGACGCCAAAAGCGAGCCGGAAGATAAGAGCTATGCGCTGTATCGGGCTGTCATGTGTTATGCCCCTTCCGGTTATAACGACTGCGGTGGTGCCGACGTCGATAAACACGAGCGTAAAAACTGGTTCAGCCGGTTAAAATCACAGTATCCGGGAAGTGTATGGGCGCAAAAACTCAAATACTACTGGTAGGGTTACTGACTGCAGCCCTGTTCAGTTTTCCCGTTCAGGCTCGGGTCAACGCCGAACAGCATCGGGCATTCTGGCTCTGGTCCGGCGTCAAACCCGGTCCGGCTCTACGCCAGGCTGAAGTGGTTTATCTGCATCAAGGGGAGCTGGTTACTCGCAGCGGACAGGTGATTTTTCAGCGGGTAGGATTACCCGTGAGTCGCCTGAGTTTTCCCCGAATCTGGCTAACGGTACGCATAACGACCCTTGATATGCCGTCTGAGGCATGGCAACGCATTGTTATGTTGCTGAACCGCTGGGAAGCTGCGGGAAATCAGGTTGTCGGGCTACAAATCGATTTTGATGCGGCAACTCATCGCCTCAATGATTACGGCGATTTTTTGCGTGAGCTGCGCCAACGGCTTCCTGCGCGTTACGCACTCGGCGTCACCGGCTTGCTTGACTGGGCAAAAACAGGGGATATATCAACACTCAACACCTTACCCATTGATGAAATTGTCGTACAAAGCTACCAGGGACGACAGACTGTCACCCAATATTCCCGGTATTTACCGGCGCTAAGTAAGCTGAAGATCCCTTTCTCTGTTGGTCTGGTCCAGCATGGCGAATGGGATAGCCGGTATGAAAAATTGCTGGCAGACTCGCCCTGGTATCGAGGCACCGTCGTGTTTATGCTTCGGGATAAAACATAGCGCGCAGTGAGCAGTATCCGCCATCACATTAACAGCGGAATACCGAAAACATCATGCAACTGAGATATCCTCAGGCTCAGCCTTGACCGGTTGAGCCTTATCTGTTCCAGTTCGCTTCTGTCTCATTCAGGCTGACGAGGCCGCAGGCAATATCCTCTTTAATATATCGTTCAGCGTGACAACACCACACATATTCAGATCCTCCATCACTACGGCAAACTGAACGCTTGATTTGCGCATCAGCGCTAATGACTCATAGATTGGCGTAGTGGAATCAATAATAAATGCCGGACGCGCTATCTCACAGGCGGGACGGTCATCCTGCTCCATCAGCGTATCTCTTAAATGGACCACCAGCGGCATTGATTCCGCTTTGCCTGACAGGAGTATTCTTTGATGGCCTGAACGCTGCGCTGCATCACGGATATCAGCAACCGTTACGTCCGCCGGGAGGAATGTCGGACCTTTTTTTCCCACAAGAAGCGTCTTTACCTGGACAGTAACAAGGTCAATAAGACTTGTGATCTGTTGCTGAACCTGTGGTTCGAGTGTCCCGGTCTTAGCTGAATGCTCAACAAGTTGACGTATTGTGGCGATATCCTGCCCACCCACTGCAGCACTCTCTACCGGTTCAACGCCAGCAGCTCTCACCAGCCGGTTTGCCAGGCGGTTTAACCCGCGCATCAAAGACCGTAATGGCCAGATATAGACTTGAGCAATGATACCCACAGCTAACGCCGAACGCTCAGGATTTGCAATTGCCCAGGACTTGGGAGCCATTTCACCTATCACTAAATGTAAAAAGGTGACCACAAAGAATGCGAGCACAAAAGAGGTTCCTCCTGCCACCCATAGCGGTATCCCCCAGGCGACAAGTAAGGGTTCAAGCCAGAAATCGACCGCCGGTTTGGTTATTGCCCCCAGAGCAAAAGTACAGAAGGTGATACCCAGTTGGGCACCCGCAAGCATTAACGTCAAATCGTTCATACCGCGCAAAGCTGCCCTTGCGGAGCGACTGTTGATAGCCATCTCCTCTAAGCGGTGTCTGCGAGAGCCCAGAAGCGCAAATTCAATAATGACAAACAGGCCACTGAGGATAATTAACGCGAGAGTTGCCAGGGTTACAAACAACGGATCGTTCATCGTGAGCCCTCATTAATGACTTCTTCAACCAGGCAGACGCGAACTTGCGTTGGGACGTAGCGCTCGACCTCTAAAATATCGACGACTAACTTTCTCTGGAGTGGCACATCCGCAACCAAATCAGCCGGATCGACGGGTAATACAATCGTCACTGAATCACCCTTAACCGGCAATGCACCGAGTTCTGCAATCAGCATACCTGAGACTGTTTCAACCTCATTACGAGGTAACTCGTAGCCAATCGCGCGTTCTACCTCGTCCAGGGGAGCATCTCCTTCCATCAGCCAGATATTCTCCCCACCTTGGGTGACAGAACTTCCTGTTTCCAGATCGTGTTCATCCGTAATCTCGCCGACAATTTCGGCTGCAAGATCTTCTAACGTTAAAATACCCGCAAAGCCACCGTACTCATCAATCACGCAGGCAAGTTGGTTTTTGCTGCGCAGTAAGTGACTGAGTGCATCAGGAAGCGGCATCAGAGTGGGGATAACCGAGGCATCCTTCATTATCGTTGAGACAGGCAGGTTACTCTGGCCTTTGGACAAACAGGTAAGAACATCATCCAGATGCACAATGCCAACAGGCGTATCGTCCTCAACAACCGGATAGCGCGTATGACCTTTAGACATCATTTCACGGAGTTCACCTGTTGTTGTTGTTGGAGTCAGCCAGTCGACCTGAAAACGCGGGAGCATGGCATGTTCCACGTCACGCTGAGGGAAGTCGAGGATTCGGTCCATCATCAGAGAAAGCTCGACAGGAAGATCGCCACTATTACGCGAGTCAGCAATGATATGGGGAAGATCGTTCGCCGACACGCTGACATCCAGGTCATGGACCGGCTCAATACGCAGTGCTTTCAAAAAAAGATTCGCGGACTTATCAAAGAAACTAATAAGCCAGCCAAATACGGCAAGATAAATAAGGGTTGAACTGGCGAGCTTTCTGGCGAGGGGTTCAGGATTGGCAATCGCGAGATTTTTGGGAAATAGCTCACCAAAAATCATCTGGGTAATGGTTGCAGCAACCAAGGCAAGCACCGTACCTATGGTGATGCCAATTTCAACAGGAATACCGACGCTACCGAGAATGACGCCAAATGACCGACCGATAAGAGGTTCTGCAATAAAACCGGCCACAAGTCCGGTAACCGTGATACCCAACTGTGCACCAGACAACATAAAGCTGGTTCGTTTCGTTACTTCCAGGGCCCGCCTGGCAGCGACGTCCCCTGCTGCAGCCCGAGCGGCAAGTTTCGTGCGGTCAACCGCCATATAAGCGAATTCTTGAGCGACAAAATAACCGTTGAGTGCAATGATGAAGAGGATAAATAATATCCCCAGAATAAGGATAAGAATTGATTCAATCATCATCTTATCCTCCACAAAGAAACTACGTTAGCATTGGTATAACTGGAGGTGGCTGACGATTCGGTTCTGTCCACTGTGTGTTTAATAATTTCCTGGTTATTAACGGTGCGTAATCTATATCAGTATTTCTTTTATATCGTCAAGTAGCCATATTATTGGCGAAAGCAAAGTATCAAAGCAGTATTCGATCCTGTGCTAATCATTTACTGAAAATTTACTCATCGCTTACTATAAAAATGAATAGTGGCCGTAATTATTAGGTTATCCCGTTTGCAAAAAATAATAAAAACAGACTCAACGATAATGAGCCATAAAAGCAAGAGAAGAGCTCAAATAGCTTATTCCGGTACATTTGTCTGGCATTCTGGTGACAGGTCTGATCTTGCTGGAGGACGGATGCTGCGGGCAATACTCTAATAACGGCGATTCAAAGAGACGGTAAGCAAGACAACATTTTGCACAGATGACTATCAGGCAAAGACCTGAAAGATTCTATACCCTAAATAATTCAAGTTGCTTGTAGGCGCAGAGTCAATCCTGGCGATGAGCATAGATAAACTATGTGATTCGGCAGGATTGACGAAGGTAACGCCCAAGCAACTTGAAGTATGACGGGTATATACAACATCATTCAAGTTGCTTGTAGGAACCAGGCTCAGTCCGTCGATATGCTCAAATAAATACAGTGACTCGACGGGCCAAACGCTGGCTACTCCCTGGCAACTTGAAGTATGACAGGAATAAACCGTTAATTTTTATTATCCATACGGGGATCAATAAAGATAAAAGGTCAGATTTTTGGTTTTGTGGCGTTTTGCTGCTCCATAAATTTAATACGGGCATTTTGCCATGCGGGCTCGATCATATTCAGCTTGGTGCTTGCGTGCAGGGTAATGCCATGATAATTGCGGGGGGTAATGCGAAGAGATATTTTTTCATCTACTTTCCTGTGGCGTTAATTGAGCAGGGCATCCTTTTTCAGCTTCGTCATGTGGTTATCCTTCCACAATGAGAAATATTGTTAATTAATTTAACATTAACCCACCGCTGTATGAAGAAAATCATCCCAGTTCTTTCATTCTGAACGAAATTTTCTTGCACCATATTTTTTATATCTTGTTCTTGATGGACAAAACGGGCTCTCTGTTCGGTCAGTTTTGTGCCAGACGCATACTGGACAAGAAGCACACTCCACTCAAGTCTTGAGTTGCTTACATGCGCCAAGAATGATTATATATGCCATTAAATTGAATATAAATTCACTTGTGGAGATCGCTGTGTCGGTAGAGTCACCCGTTCAAGCTCAGTTTGAAGCATATAACGCGCATGATATTGAGGCGTTCATGTCGTGCTTTTCAGAGGATTTCAAAGGTTACCGTATGCCGGGAGAAAGTCCTTCAATAACAGGAAAAGAGTCGTTACGTGAATTTTATGTGAATAATCGTTTTAATAACCCGAAACTTAAAGCGGAGCTTATTTCCAGAATGGTCATGGGTAATAAAGTTTTCGACCATGAATTGATACAGGGCTTATCTGACCAGCCTTTGGAGAGCGTTGCGGTTTTTGAAGTGACAAATGGCCTGATTTCAACTGCATGGTTCTATTTCCCATAGTCGCCGATATCTTTGTCATATTATCGACTTCGCAGGGTACTGTGCCATAGCGAACAACGATAATCGCTATAGCACAAACAGCAGGATCAGGGCTTAACTCGCTGCCAGATAAGCGGGTTAGTGCTTAATACCTGCTTATCACGAGTGCATTGCAGCAAGATCCCTTCAGTTTTAATCATCGCCCCTTCGCTGTAGCTTTGATTGGCGTAAACACAGCATTGTAAGCAGGGAGCCGGCTGTCCGGCTCCTCGCTGCGTCAGCACGTCCGGCGGTACGATAATACCGATATCAGCATTGTTATTCGCTGCCGCCAGGAGCGACAGGCTCAGGAGGGTTGCGGCGACGAGCAGACGATTTTTTAGCGGCATGGTTATTTCCCTGTTTTTTGTATTTCCCCCGGCCAGCACTGTCCGGTGCAGTAATGCCCTTAAAGGCATGCTGTACTGGCGTGGTACGGGCCTGATGGATAAGCGAATACAGTGTTTCAACCAGCGGTTGCATAAAGTCCTGATAGCGGCAGTTCTTCTCGCTGATTTGTGTCAGAGTGGCTTCCCAGTGCGCAGTCATATCCGGGCGCGCGGCCAGTTCCGGTAGCGAGTGAATTAACGCCCTTCCCGCCGGAGTGGAATGAATCGCACGGCCTTTCTTTTCTAAAAATGCCCGCTTAAACAGTAATTCAATAATGCCCGCCCGGGTCGCCTCTGTCCCTAAACCATCGGTCGCTCGCAGCACTTTCTTGAGATCTTTATCCTGCACAAAACGCGCAATGCCGGTCATTGCCGACAACAGCGTGGCATCCGTAAAATGGCGCGGTGGCTGAGTCTGTCTGTCTACCACCTCTCCCTGCTCGCATAGCAGCTCATCACCCTTGGCAACCACCGGCAAGGGAGTGCCGTCGTTATCTTCATCGCGTTCTTTATTGCCCAATAAAGTACGCCAGCCCGCTTCAGCCAGAAAACGGGCTTTGGCGATAAATTTGCCCCCGACAATCTCCAGCTCAATCGTGCATTTACGAAACTGAGCATCGCTGCAAAACTGCATCAGATATTGCCGGGCAATCAGATTATAGACCTTCGCTTCATTGTCGTTCAGTGACACTTTGCTACTGCGGGCGGTCGGGATAATCGCATGGTGGGCATCGACCTTTTTATCATCCCAGCAACGATTGTGCTGGTCGATATTAATATCCGGAAAAGGCTGAAAATCCCCCTGAATACCAATCGCATTGAGAACCGCCTGACGTCCGGCAAAATGTTCTTCTGGCAGATAACGGCTGTCTGAGCGTGGATAGGTAATCACTTTGTGGGTTTCATAAAGTTTTTGACAGATATCGAGCACATTTTGCGCACTGAGCCCAAAACGCTTCGCGGCCTCAATCTGTAAACTGGAAAGTGAAAACGGCAGTGGTGCAATTTCCGACTCGCGTTTGTCCTGATATGCCGTGACAATAGCGGGCTGCCCGGTGATTCTGGCCACCACATGTTCTGCCAGTTTCCGATTCAGTAAACGCCCGTCTTCATCCTGATGTGACTCACAGGATTCACTGGGCTGCCAGAGAGCGACAAAACGCTCCTCCGCCGGAGTGACAATATGGGCTTTGACTTCAAAATAGTCCCGGGGAATAAAATTTTCGATCTCTTCATCGCGTCTGACCACCAGCCCAAGCACCGGAGTTTGCACCCTTCCTACCGAAAGTACCCCCTGGTAACCCGCATTACGGCCCAGGATGGTATAGGCACGCGTCATATTGATCCCATACAGCCAGTCAGCCCGGGCACGGGCCAGGGCAGAAACACAAAGCGGAATAAACTCACTGTTGGCCCGCAACCGTGAAATCGCCCGTTCAACCGCCTGCGGATTAAGATCGTTAATCAGGCAACGCTGAACCTGCTGGCGTTTTTCAGGGGCTAACTGTAAATAGTCGAGCACTTCATCCACCAGCAACTGCCCCTCACGATCCGGGTCTCCGGCATGCACCACTTCAGACGCCTGAGTTAACAGTCTCTTAATGACGTTAAGCTGTTTGGTCACTGAGGAGCGCGGTTGGAGCTGCCATTTTTCCGGCACAATGGGTAAATCGGCCAGATTCCAGCGCGCATAGCGTTCATGGTAAGCGTCTGGCTGAGCTTGTTCGAGCAAATGGCCAATACACCAGGTCACGACCTGGCCATTACCACATTCAATAAAACCATCGCCCCGGCGATGGGGCTTTGGCAACACATCAGCAATAGCACGGGCCAGGCTCGGTTTTTCGGCAATAAACAACCGCATAAAATCAACGAACCTCAATGACAGGTTGGCCCGCTTGCGGCGAGTACAGTTCACCAATCACATTCAGTAATATGCCATGACGTTCGGCAATAGCATGAACGGCAGCCTGGGCATCATCGCGAACGGCTAATAAGAGCCCCCCCGAAGTCTGGGGATCGCAGAGCAAATCACGCCAGGCTACGGGCATTTCACCCACTAAATGACCGTAACTGGCAAAGTTACGTCCCGTACCACCGGGGACACAGCCTTGGGCAATATAACTTTCAACTGCCGGTAACTTAGGCACCGATTGATAGTCGATAATCGCCTGCAAATTTGCGCTCTGACACATTTCACTGAGATGTCCCAGTAATCCAAACCCGGTGACGTCAGTCATGGCCATCACGCCTTCAACATCAGAAAACTCACTGCCCGCAAGATTAAGCTGACACATCACATCAGCCGCCAGGCCTTGATGTTCAGGGCGTAGCAGTGACTTTTTCTCAGCGGTCGTCAGCACGCCAATGCCCAGAGGTTTGGTCAGATAGAGTTTACAACCCGCTTGTGCCGAGCTATTTTTTTTCACTTTGCTCGTCGGGACAATACCGGTAACGGCAAGGCCAAAAATTGGCTCAGGGGTATCAATAGAGTGCCCGCCCGCCAGTGAAATACCCGCCTGCTGACAGACAAAACGTCCCCCTTCAATCACTTCTCGGGCAATCGTCGGGTCAAGGATATTCACCGGCCAGCCAAGAATGGCAATGGCCATAATCGGCTTACCTCCCATCGCATAAATATCGCTGATGGCATTGGTGGCGGCAATTCTGCCAAAATCAAAAGGTGAATCGACAATGGGCATGAAGAAATCGGTGGTACTGATAATGCAGGTGCCATTTCCAAGAGAGTAAACGGCGGCGTCATCGCGAGTTTCATTGCCAACCAGCAGATGAGGGTCAATAAATTTCGCCCGTTCGCTATGAAGAATGGTCTCTAATACCTGTGGGGAAATTTTGCAGCCACACCCAGCTCCATGGCTATACTGCGTCAGGCGAATATTGTGCTTGCTCATCAGTCGCTCCTGTCATTGATGAATACTCATCCCTGTATGGTAGCGCTCAAAAGCGATTCTGATAAGTGCAGTTATCTGGATTACGCTACAATTGCTCGCAATCCAGACAAATTTTACTTAGAAATAACGAACAAAAGGTGCCGTATCGGGGGGATTAATGGTAGTGGAAGCTTTAAGTTGCGGCGTTCCGAGATAGAGGAAACCCACCACTTTATCTTGTGCACGGCCACCTAAGGCTTCACGTACAGAAGCATCTTCTGTCCACGGACCACTGCGCCAGATCCCATTGAACCCTTGTGCTACCGCAGCCATTTGCATCGCCATTACCGCACAGCTCGCTGAAGCAACTTGTTCCCAGACCGGGACTTTATGCTGGTCATCACAGTGGGCAATCACCGCAATAATTTGTGGAGCCCGTAACGGACCCGTACGGGCTTTCTCTAGCGCTTTCTCATCAAAGCCTGCAGCAGTGGCTGCTGCCACCAGTACCTCGGCAAAGCGTTCACGCCCTTCCCCTTCTATAATCACAAAGCGCCACGGTTGTAACGTACCATGATCCGGTGCACGCATACCTGCGCGGAGAATATTTTCCAGTACCTCTCCTGAAGGAGCAGGTTCAGCTAAGCGAGACGCACTACGGCGATTAATGAGCAGTTCAAGAGCATCCATAACCTTCCCCTTAAATGATTTTCATTCCCAAAACTAACACAGTCACTATTTTTGTTACAGTGCCATGCGGATTGGCTACTGACTTTTTGTCACCTGATCTTTAGGATAGCCATCACGCTCACCGTTTTAGCTGTCAATATTTCGACGTGCGGGCATCCCAGTGGAAGTTATGGAGAAAATATGCGCATTATTGGGCGATTCATTATGGGTATCTTTAAGTGGACATGGCGTCTGCTCAATTTTATCCGCGAATTAGTACTGAACATTTTTTTTATTTTGATAATCCTGGTCTGCGTCGGCATCTGGCTTCAGATGAAAGGTGATACGACAGAACCTGCCCGTGGTGCCCTGTTGCTTGATATCAGTGGCGTTGTGGTAGATAAAGCTTCAGTGAGTGACAAACTGGGCGTGATTGGCCGTCAATTGCTGGGCGCTAACTCTAACCGGCTACAAGAAAACTCGCTGTTCGATATTGTTGATGCTATCCGTCAGGCTAAAGATGACCGCAACATTACCGGTATCGTTCTGGATTTAAAAGATTTTGTCGGGGCAGATCAGCCGTCAATGCAATATATCGGCAAGGCACTGCGCGAGTTCCGCGACAGCGGTAAACCTGTCTTCGCCCGAGGCGATTACTACAATCAAAGTCAGTATTACCTTGCCAGCTTTGCCAATAAAATTTGGCTCTCTCCACAAGGCAGCATTGACTTACGTGGCTTTGCCACTAATACCTTGTATTACAAAAGTCTGCTGGAAAAATTAAAAGTCTCAACTTACGTCTTCCGTGTCGGTACCTACAAGTCAGCGGTAGAACCTTACTTACGTGACGATATGTCACCTGCGGCACGTGAGGCGGACAGCTTATGGATTGGCGAGTTGTGGCAGAACTTTATCACGACCATTGCCGCTAACCGCCAGATAACCCCTCAGCAAGCCTTCCCAGGTGCGCAGGCGATGCTGGACAACCTGAAAAAGCTTAACGGTGATACCGCACAGTATGCGCTGGATAACAAGCTGGTTGACGAACTGGCTGCCAATGCACAAGTTGATCAAGCGTTGATCAAACAGTTCGGCTGGAACAAAGAGAACAAAGATTTTAGCGCAACCAGTATTTATGACTACCACCTTAAACCTGCTTCATCCGAAGGCGGAGGTATTGCCGTTATCTTCGTAAACGGGGCGATTATGGATGGTCCGGAAACCGCCGGAGAAGTGGGCGGGGATACCACAGCAGAGCAAATCCGTGATGCGCGTCTGGATCCTACCGTGAAAGCCATTATCCTGCGCGTCAATAGTCCAGGTGGCAGTGTCAGTGCGTCTGAGCTGATCCGTGGCGAGTTAGTCGCCGCCCGCGAAGCCGGAAAGCCGATTGTCGTTTCTATGGGCGGTATGGCCGCTTCCGGAGGATACTGGGTATCAACACCTGCAAACTACATTATCGCCAATCCGAGCACACTGACCGGTTCGATTGGTATCTTCGGGGTGATCAATACCGTACAGGATACTCTGGCCTCAGTAGGGGTTTACACTGACGGTGTCGCCACTTCACCACTGGCTGACTTGGCTGTGACCAAGGCGTTATCGCCTGAAGTACAGCAGATGATTCAGCTGTCAATCGAGCATGGTTATCAACGCTTTATTGGTCTCGTTGCAAAAGCCCGTGGTATGAGTCTGGAACAGGTCGATGCGATTGCCCAGGGCCATGTCTGGACCGGCGAAGATGCAAAAGCGAAAGGACTGGTCGATGCTCTCGGTGACTTTGATGATGCCGTGGCAAAAGCCGCAGAGCTTGCCAGGCTGAAACAATGGCATCTGAGCTTCTGGCAAGACGAGCCTACGTTGATTGATATCGTGTTTGACTCTGTGACAGGCTCTGTACGTGCCGTCTTGCCTCAAGCATTACAAGCCTATCTGCCTGCGCCGCTGGCTGATGCGGCCATGGCAGTCAAAGCGCAAAACGATCGGTTCGCCACCATGAACGATCCGCAAAACCGTTATGCGTTCTGTCTGACTTGCGGTGAAGTGAAGTAGCCGCAGTTTCCTGCCCGACCTTCACGGGTCGGGCTATTAAGCCTGCAGAGCATGGCGCACTGCGCGTATTCTGGATGTTTTGTCTCCTTTGTGAAGTCACTATCGTTTCTAATTCAACCAATCAACTGTTTCAGCCACTGACAGACTTTTTTTTTCCTGCCACGGCCTTATACTCTGCCCCTTCTGACTACCACACCGACTGAGCGATGTTTATGCAAAAGAAATCTATTTATGTTGCCTATACCGGCGGTACTATCGGCATGCAGCGCTCAACCCAAGGCTACATCCCGGTTTCCGGCCATCTTCAGCAGCAACTGGCCCAAATGCCAGAGTTCCATCGACCGGAAATGCCTGATTTCACTATTCACGAATATCAGCCACTGATGGACTCTTCAGATATGACCCCGGCAGACTGGCAACATATCGCTGACGATATCGCCGCGAATTACGATGCCTATGATGGCTTCGTGATTCTGCATGGTACTGACACCATGGCATTCACGGCTTCTGCGCTTTCGTTTATGCTGGAAAATTTAGGAAAACCGGTAATTGTGACAGGGTCACAAATACCCCTGGCGGAACTGCGCTCAGACGGGCAGATCAATCTGCTTAACTCACTGTATATTGCCGCGAACTACCCGATAAACGAAGTCAGTCTGTTCTTTAATAATCGACTCTATCGCGGTAACCGTTCTACCAAAGCCCATGCTGACGGCTTTGATGCGTTCAGCTCCCCTAATCTGCCACCGTTACTGGAAGCCGGTATTCATATTCGCCGTTTGAATACGCCACCTGCTCCCAAGGGTCAGGGACCGTTAATCGTTCACACCGTAGTCCCTCAGCCGATTGGTGTCGTGACTATTTATCCAGGCATGTCCGCTGATGTCGTGAGTAATTTTTTGCGCCAGCCGGTTAAAGCATTAATTCTGCGATCTTATGGCGTAGGTAACGCTCCTCAGCAGGGGGGGTTTATTCATGAGTTACGAGAAGCCTGTGCACGCGGGATAATCGTTATCAATCTCACTCAGTGTATGTCCGGTAAAGTAAATATGGGGGGTTATGCCACCGGTAATGCCCTGGCACAAGCCGGCGTTATCAGCGGTGCAGATATGACTGTCGAAGCCGCACTGACCAAGCTGCACTACTTGCTCAGCCAGCAACAAGATGTCTCTACCATTCGCGCAGCGATGTCACAAAACCTGCGCGGCGAATTAACACCCGATGACTAAGGTATTGTTATGTCACAGCAAGCGTTATTGTTAGTCGACTTACAGAATGATTTTTGCGCCGGTGGTTCGCTGGCAGTTCCGGAAGGCTCACAAACGGTGAGTGTCGCCAATCTGCTGATCGCACTTTTTCAGTCTCAGGGAAACAAGATTATCGCGACACAAGACTGGCATCCACGAGACCATGGCAGTTTTGCCAGCGTACAGAACACCCAGCCGTTTCAGCAAGGGACCCTGGCCGGGCTGGTACAAACCTGGTGGCCCGATCATTGTAT
Source organism: uncultured Cedecea sp. (assembly GCF_947498825.1). Taxonomy (GTDB): domain Bacteria; phylum Pseudomonadota; class Gammaproteobacteria; order Enterobacterales; family Enterobacteriaceae; genus JGM124. The sequence continues at coordinate 102,357 of NZ_CANMLV010000001.1, forward strand.
CCAGCAAAGTCATGGTGCGGAATTTCATCCACATCTGAACATTGCTGCTGTTGACCATATCACGCAGAAGGGTTGCCAGCGGGATATTGACAGTTACAGCGCCTTTTTTGATAACGGTCATCGCCATAACACAGGTCTGGATGGCTGGTTGCGTCAGCACCACGTCAGCAGTCTGGTGATTATGGGCCTGGCAACAGATTATTGTGTGAAATACACCGTGCTGGATGCGCTAAAACTGGGATATCGCGTCACGGTAATCACCGATGGTTGTCGTGGGGTTAACCTTCAGCCAACAGACAGCGAGCAGGCCTTGCAGAGTTTGCAACACGCGGGTGCCCGTTTGATGACATCAAGCGAGTTTAGCGCTGAATCCGTGCGCTAAAGAAGGACTTCAGGGGACTGCGATGCTATCCCCTGTGGCTGACTGTCTGGGGCTCAGTGCAACTTGATAGTTGCGATGGATTCAGCCCCAATCCCCCACTCTGCTTTTAGTTGCTGCTTACTTTTCATGACCATCTGGCCTTCGGTATTGATGGTCATGTGCTGTGCTTCGCTATTGTGACGCGACTGCCATAACATCACTAACTGCAGGCTATTCTCTTTTTGTTCTGGGGTCAGTGCCACACCGTCAGGCCACTTTCCAAGCTCTACAGCCGTAGCCAGACGCTGGTAAATTTCTGGCGTCATCGCCGCTAACATTTCATCCAAATCGTTCATTTTTCACCTTGTCGTAGAATAATTTGCTGAATCGATTCATTAACCATCAATCTGTTTACCGTTCAGTTCATCAGTGAAGCTAAGTGACGCAGAATTCACACAATAACGCTCTCCTGTAGGCTGCGGCCCGTCAGGAAAAACATGCCCCAGGTGAGCATCACAGTGACCACAGCGGATTTCAACGCGTTCCATACCATAAGATTTGTCGCTGATATAACGGATAGCGTCAAGGTTAACGGGCTGATAAAAACTTGGCCAGCCACAACCTGAGTCATATTTAGTGTCAGAAAGAAACAAAGAAGCCCGGCAAACCAGACAGTGATACATCCCGCCCTGCTTGTTATGCAATAATCGTCCAGAAAATGGCGGTTCTGTGCCATGCTTTTGCGTGACGTAATATTGCATTTCGGTGAGGTTTTTCTTTTTTAAATCAGGAGGTAATGCGTTGGACATAGCTCAATCTCAATCTCTTGCGCGGGTAAATCAGAATGCCTTTCGCACTATATTACAACAAATAATTAACAACACCACGCGGGTTTTTGCTCTAAACTAGACAGTGATTTATTAACGCAATCAAAAACGAGACGAAGGTCGCAAGTTTTGCGGAGCCTGTGTTTAAAATCCCCCGTCATGCCTCCATATCAAGATCGTCAATTCGGGGGTGAGTGGAGATAAGTTGTACAATCCGTGGTCGATATATTGATTTGTACCAATGATTGACACGATTCCGCTTGACGATGCGTAAGGTTTTTGTAATTTTACAGGCAACCTTTTATTCACGAATAAATAGCTGGTGGAATATATGACTATCAAAGTAGGTATCAATGGTTTTGGCCGTATCGGTCGCATTGTTTTCCGTGCTGCTCAAGAGCGTTCTGACATCGAAATCGTTGGTATCAACGATCTGTTAGACGCTGAGTATATGGCTTATATGCTGAAGTATGACTCCACACATGGCCGTTTCAACGGTACTGTGGAAGTTAAAGACGGCCATCTGGTTGTTAACGGCAAAACCATCCGTGTTACTTCAGAAAGAGATCCAGCAAACCTGAAGTGGAATGAAATCGGTGTTGATGTTGTTGCTGAAGCAACAGGTCTGTTCCTGACCGACGAAACTGCTCGTAAGCACATCACCGCTGGCGCGAAAAAAGTGGTTATGACTGGTCCATCTAAAGATGACACCCCAATGTTTGTTAAGGGTGCTAACTTTGACAAATACCAGGGTCAGGACATCGTTTCTAACGCTTCTTGCACCACTAACTGCCTGGCTCCACTGGCAAAAGTTATCAACGATAACTTCGGCATCGTTGAAGCTCTGATGACCACTGTACATGCAACTACTGCAACTCAGAAAACTGTTGATGGCCCGTCTCACAAAGACTGGCGTGGCGGTCGTGGCGCAGCACAGAACATCATTCCTTCATCTACCGGTGCTGCTAAAGCAGTAGGTAAAGTTCTGCCAGAGCTGAACGGTAAACTGACCGGTATGGCGTTCCGCGTTCCAACCCCTAACGTTTCTGTTGTTGACCTGACCGTTCGTCTGGAAAAAGCAGCCACTTACGAAGACATCAAGAATGCGATGAAAGCAGCCTCTCAAGGCGCAATGAAAGGCGTTCTGGGTTATACCGAAGATGAAGTGGTTTCTACTGACTTCAACGGTGAAACTTGCACTTCAGTATTTGATGCTAAAGCAGGTATCGCACTGAACGATCACTTTGTGAAACTGGTTTCCTGGTACGATAACGAAACAGGTTACTCTCATAAAGTTCTGGATTTGATTGCTCACGTCTCTAAATAAGTTGTGATGAATCACTTTCCATTAAGGGGCGACTAAGGTCGCCCTTTTTTTTGCTTTCGATAATGTGAGGTCACGAGAATGATCGCTAAAATTTTTGCCCTGCCAGTTATTGAACAAATCACCCCGGCAATTTCCATCCGTCAGCAGGATCAGCTAGAAATCATTGTTATTGAGCATGCCCAGGTTCGTGCTGCGATTGCACTGCAAGGGGCTCATCTGCTCTCCTGGCAGCCTGCAGGTGCCGAGCAAGTACTGTGGCTCAGCGACAATACTCCCTTTCATAAAGGTGTTGCTTTACGCGGCGGCGTTCCCATTTGTTGGCCATGGTTTGGTCCGGCAAAAGAATCCTCACTCCCCTCTCATGGCTTTGCCCGCAACCTGCCCTGGGTTCTGAGTGCACATAACGAAGATGCCGATAGCGTGGTACTGACATTTGAATTAAAGAGCAACGAAGAAACGCTGAAACTCTGGCCGCATGAATTTACGCTGTATGCTCGCTTTAAACTGGCTAAGACCTGTGAAATAGAGCTGGAAGCACACGGTGATTTTGAAAATACGGCTGCCCTGCACAGCTATTTTACCGTCGGTGATATTAATCACGTCAGTGTCAGTGGACTGGGTCAGGACTATCTGGATAAAGTCCTGGGCGGTCAGCAGGGGCAATTAGCTGACGGAGTACAAACCTTCTTGGATCGTACCGACCGAGTCTATCTGCAGCCTGAAGAGTGCAGCGTGATCCATGACAGCCAACTGAAACGTGCGATTCATGTTGTGCATCACCATCAGCACAATGTGGTTGCCTGGAACCCGGGGCCCGCTCTGTCGGTATCGATGGCGGATCTTCCTGATGAGGGTTATAAAACCTTTGTCTGCGTTGAAACTGCCTGCGTTACAGCAACACAAACAGCGACGGCAGGTAAACCCAGCCGACTCGGGCAGACCATCAGTCTGACGAAAAAAATCTGATATCACGCTTGATGGCGTAGTTGCACGCCATCAAGCAATATCGCGATTATCGTTAATGCGCAACGATTTATCTAACTTAGCCTGTTAACCGCCAAACCTTTAATTATTCTGACCCATTAAATTTTCTTACTCGTGAGTATGTTAGTTATATTCACCTCACGTCATTCGATAAAAATATTACGAAAGATATTTTCTATTGATAAATTGGGATGCTTCATACAAGGATTGTGTGATTAAACCTCAAAAGGAATTAATACATGTCAGATAAGCTCTTCTTTTAGTTTTAAACTTACTCCTAAATCACTCAGTATCCAGAGCAACTTGATTTTATATCGGTCATCTTTGTATACGAGAAAAATATTAGCTCCAGGCTATTCGGAATAGCTCAGCTGCTGTTCTTTATCTCTGTATTATTTATATCTGTACCCAAAATAATTCGAGTTGCTTGTAGGCGGGCTGGACGCAGGCAACAAGCAACTTGAAGTATGACGGGTATAAATATGTCCTGTGTGCCGACAGGAATGACACAGATAGTTCTTTAAATTAAGGAAAATCCGGGAAGTTTCTGTGTTCAAGAAATGACGGCTAACAGCAGCCAAAGTTTGTTTGTTGATAATGCTTCGAATAGCGTTGAATTTATACTGACAGCAAGCCTGTTGTGAATAATCAGGCAATTCTACACGATGTCATCGCAGGATGATAATAACTATCAGTTTACCGCAGACAGGGGGCGTTAAATACCAGCCCCGCTGATGGTTCTTATTCTGCTCCGATTGTTATTGCCTGTGTTTCTGACTAATTAAAAACAAGCGGGTAAAAAATTATCACCTCTTTTGCCAGCGTAAATCACATGTCGATTTATTGAATAAGGTAACGCTATACAGTTGGCCGAAAAATCACCCGGCTATTACTGGCTATAAATAATGCGTCGTGCGCAAGACAGTCAGTGTGCTCCCCTTTGGTGCAAGGAGCACAGCATTCAGTTTAGAAACTGTATGTAATACCGGTCAGCAATACCCCAGTCCACTGATCGTTAGTCATTGGACTGTCAGTAATTTCGCTGGCCAGTCTGACATAGCGCCCCATACCAAAGACGGTCCAGTCCTGAGTTAATTTATAATCAACCGACAGTTCAACATAAGGAGAGAAGCTGCTGTCTGGCTTATAGTATTGCATACCGCTGCGTTGGGCTTCTTTGCCCGAAACACCGTAGTAGTACTTGTTCTGGTTTTTGCTGTTCCAGCCAATACCAATACCCGGGGTCAAGGTCAGCGCACCGGTATTGTAGCGATACAGCCAGGCGGTATCCCAAGTAATGCCGTTGCTGTTATTCAGGATATCCGCTGCCAGTACGGTACGAAGAAACCCGTAATTGGTATAGTGGGAATAAGCCAGACCCGCCATGACCGTAGATTTACGTCTGTCGAGGGCACGCATGTCATTATCGTTGCTGTCTTTCGGGCGATAATGTAGCGGGTTGTAATACGCGGTAACAGAAAGCTTGTCGGTGGTGTCATTCCACAAGTAGTAGCCCGCGTTCAGGCTACGAACATAGAAATTTTCGCCTTCATAGCCCACTAAAGGCACCGCATGAACTCGATTCTGGTGCCCGCGATAGGGATCTGGAGATACCAGCGCAGCAGCGCCAACTGACCATGGTCCTTCAGCGTGAGCCAGAGAAACCGAGGAGGCCATAAACACACCTAATGTAAGAAGTTTAACTTTGCTCACAATTAATTCGTTCCTTTAATTACATAGTTAGCGATAACTTAGTGTAACTTTCCCTTATAGCGAGCTCAAATTTTTTACACTAAGGTGAGAAAACGGACTTCAGAAAATGCGTCGCTGAACTGTTCTGAACGACACCCCCTGACCACTTAAAGTATGGCACTCATTCGCAAACCTTGGCAGTACAGATTCAGTGAGAAAATAAGCACCAATAAATTTTGTGACTCGGCTCGCTGAACAAATGCAACATCCTGGTAACTTGAAGTATAGCAACACAGGAATTCGTTAGCCGTTGAGTGAAATTCGTATGATGAGTTATTGATATACCATTGAAATTGGACGGTCATGGAGGCAGGTTTTGAAAATGCCATCTACGCTTTATTACAGATAGATGAATAGTAAAAAGCTTGGTGAACCAAGTATTGCCAGTTAACACTCTGGCATAGGTATTGCTTCTAATTTCTTATGCATCTTCCAGGGAGCCACAAAGACTGACCCCAGCGGCTCTTTAACCTGTGCTAAACGAAAGGACGACATACTATGAATATATTCGATCACTATCGCCAGCGTTATGAAGCAGCCAAGGATGAAGAGTTTAGCTTGCAAGAATATCTTGCTCTTTGCCGGCAGGATAAAAATGCGTACGCCAATGCTGCAGAACGTTTGCTGAAGGCTATCGGTGAACCTGTAATGGTTGATACTGCAACCGACCCCTATTTATCACGTCTGTTTTCTAATCGCGTTGTCGCCCGGTATCCCGCATTTGAGTCCTTTTATGGCATGGAAGATGCTATCGAACAGATTGTCTCTTATTTGAAACATGCTGCCCAAGGGCTGGAAGAGAAAAAACAAATTCTCTATTTGCTGGGGCCTGTAGGTGGCGGTAAATCCTCACTGGCAGAACGCCTGAAAGCGTTAATGCAACATGTCCCGATTTACGTGCTCAGCGCAAATGGCGAACACAGCCCAGTCAACGATCATCCTCTCTGCCTGTTTAACCCACAGGAAGATGCCCATATTCTGACCAAAGAGTACGGTATTCCCCACCGCTATCTTGGCACGATTATGTCCCCTTGGGCGGCGAAACGCCTGAAAGAGTTTGGCGGGGATATTACCCAGTTTAAAGTCGTCAAAGTCTGGCCTTCGATTCTCGGACAACTCGCGATTGCGAAAACAGAACCCGGTGACGAAAATAACCAAGATATCTCTGCCCTGGTCGGTAAAGTTGATATTCGTAAGCTGGAACATTTTGCTCAGAACGACCCTGATGCATACGGTTATTCTGGCGCCTTATGCCGTGCAAACCAAGGGATCATGGAGTTTGTCGAGATGTTCAAAGCACCGATTAAGGTGCTTCATCCTCTGTTAACCGCAACCCAGGAAGGCAACTATAACGGGACTGAGGGGATCTCTGCCCTGCCGTTTAATGGCATTATTCTGGCACACTCGAACGAGTCTGAATGGGTGACATTCAGGAATAATAAAAACAATGAGGCCTTCCTTGACCGTGTCTATATTGTCAAAGTGCCTTATTGCCTGCGTATTTCTGAAGAGATCAAAATTTATCAAAAACTGTTGCAACACAGTGAGCTGACCCAAGCACCTTGCGCCCCGGGAACCCTGGAAACGTTGTCACGTTTCACCGTCTTATCACGGTTAAAAACGCCTGAAAACTCAAGTATCTACTCTAAGATGCGCGTCTATGATGGCGAAAGTTTAAAAGACACGGATCCGAAAGCAAAATCCTACCAGGAATACCGGGACTATGCGGGGGTCGATGAGGGAATGAACGGACTCTCCACCCGTTTCGCGTTTAAAATTCTCTCCCGGGTGTTTAACTTCGATCACGCGGAGGTCGCTGCTAACCCGGTACACCTGTTCTATGTCCTTGAACAGCAAATTGAACGTGAGCAGTTCCCGCAGGAACTGGCGGAAAAATACCTTGAGTACCTCAAAGGTTATCTGATCCCGAAATACGCCGAGTTTATAGGCAAAGAGATCCAGACAGCTTACCTTGAGTCCTATTCAGAGTACGGACAGAATATTTTTGACCGCTACGTCACTTACGCGGATTTCTGGATCCAGGATCAGGAGTATCGTGATCCGGATACCGGTCAGTTGTTCGACCGTGAATCACTTAATGCTGAGCTGGAGAAAATTGAAAAGCCCGCCGGTATCAGCAATCCGAAAGATTTCCGCAATGAAATCGTTAACTTTGTCCTGCGCGCCCGTGCGAATCACAACGGTCGCAATCCTAACTGGACCAGTTACGAAAAACTGCGCACCGTTATTGAAAAGAAAATGTTCTCCAATACTGAAGAACTGTTGCCCGTTATCTCCTTTAACGCCAAGACCTCCACTGATGAACAAAAGAAACATGATGATTTTGTCCATCGAATGATGGAGAAAGGCTACACCCGCAAGCAGGTTCGCCTGTTATGCGAGTGGTATTTACGGGTACGTAAATCTTCATAAATAAACCCCAGGCGGAGCCAGTTCCGTCTGGGGTTCTCTGTTCAGCGACAGCCTGATAACCTGACAGAAGGCGTTTGGGGGAACTATGACCTATTTTATAGACCGGCGACTCAACGGAAAAAACAAAAGTGCGGTAAACCGTCAGCGTTTCTTGCGCCGTTACAAAGCACAAATTAAACAGTCCCTTTCAGGAGCGATTAATAAGCGTTCAGTGACCGATGTCGATAGCGGCGAGTCGGTGACTATCCCTAAAGAGAATATTAGCGAGCCCATGTTCCATCAGGGAAGCGGTGGTTTACGTCATCGTGTACATCCAGGAAACGATCATTTTGTCCCCAATGACCGTATCGCGCGCCCACAAGGTAACGATGGCAGCGGCAGTGGAAGTGGTCAGGGTGAAGCCGGTAAAGACGGTGAAGGCAGCGAGGATTTTGTCTTTCAAATCTCCAAAGACGAATATCTGGATCTGCTGTTTGAAGATCTCGCGCTGCCCAACCTGAAACGGAATGCTTATCGCCAGCTAACCGAATACAGCACGCACCGTTCTGGCTATACCGCCAATGGTGTACCCGCCAATATCAGTGTCGTACGTTCATTGCAAAACTCGCTTGCCCGCCGTACCGCCTTAACTGCGGGTAAACGCCGTCAGCTACATGAAATGGAAGACGAACTGGAAACCCTGAGTCACAGTGAACCCGCGCTATTACTGGAAGAGGAACAGTTACGTCGGGATATTGCAGAACTGCGCGAAAAAATTGCCAGGGTACCCTTTATTGATACCTTTGATTTGCGTTTCAAGAACTATGAAAAACGTCCGGAACCCTCCAGCCGTGCCGTTATGTTTTGCTTGATGGATGTGTCCGGATCAATGGATCAGGCCACTAAAGATATGGCTAAACGGTTCTATATTTTGCTCTACCTGTTTCTCAGTCGGAGTTATAAGAACGTTGAAGTGGTTTATATTCGTCACCATACCCAGGCAAAAGAGGTTGATGAACAAGAATTTTTCTATTCACAAGAGACCGGGGGAACCATTGTCTCCAGTGCCCTGAAACTGATGGCTGAAATTGTTAAAGAACGTTATGACGCGGCTCAGTGGAATATCTATGCCGCTCAGGCCTCTGACGGTGATAACTGGGCAGACGATTCTCCTCAGTGCCGGGAGATTTTAGTGAAAACGCTCCTGCCAACGGTACGTTATTACAGTTATATCGAAATCACGCGCCGTGCCCACCAGTCCTTGTGGCTGGAGTATGAAAAACTACAAGAAAGTTACGACAACTTTGCTATGCAGCATATTCGTGAACAGAGCGATATTTATCCGGTATTTCGTGAACTGTTTCAAAAACAAGTTCAGAGTCATGACTAGCCACAATATCTCAGCCAGTTAAAGCCCTTTTCTGGCTGTTTTTTAGTCAAAGCGATGGCGTATTAATGCCATCGATGTTATAAAAACGGGCGATATTGATAACCCGCCACGCAGGACGACCTGTTGTGCTTCGATTTATTTTTTGAGGGACGACCCTCATTATCATGTACCCAAAATAATTCGAGTTGCTTGCAGGCGCCCAGTTCAGCCCATCGATGAGCACAGATAAACTCTGTGATTCGGCGGGCTGGACGCAGGCAACATCCAAGCAGCTTGAAGTATGACGGGTACAGAGGATGTCACGATGGCATGGTTATATCTCACTCTGGCCGGTATTTTTGAAGTCATCTGGGCCAGCGCCATGAAAGAGTCTCACGGTTTTACCCGCCTGATCCCGAGCGTTATTACGATATTTTTTATGTTGATGAGCTTTGGTCTTCTGGCTTATGCCATGAAATCATTACCCCTGGGTACCGCCTATACTGTATGGGTAGGCATTGGCGCAGTAGGTGCTTTTATTGTCGGCGTCACGTTGTTTGGTGAAGCACTGAATATGATGCGTGTTATTGCTGCTGGTTTGATTATTTCAGGCGTGGTGTTACTTAAACTCGCAACTAAATGATTGACTCTTCCCTGTTCCTGCCGGATTAACCCTGAACGATAATGGTGCATATAATTTCCGGGTGCACCATTATCGGGCGGAATATAAAAAGTCATCATTTCCACAAGGGCCGTTTACTCAGCCTGGTCGTTAGTCAATGCTTTAAGATAGCGCCCGGGGGTGGTTCCTAGCGTTTTTTTAAACATAGTAATAAAGGCTGTGGTGGAGTCATATCCGAGCGCCCCAGCCACTTGCTGAACATTCTGCCCTCCAACCAGCAATCGTAATGCAATAATCAACTGTAACTGCTGACGCCAGCGACGAAAGTTAAGCCCGGTCTCTTTGACGATAAGCCTGGCCAGATTACGCTCACTCATCGCAAACTTCTCTGCCCAGCTTGAAAGTGGCCGTTTATCCTGTAAATCCTGTGCCATCCTGTCCGCCATTTCGCGAATTCTGGCATTTCCGGAAATTGGCAATTCCAGCTGCTCTACCGGTTGTTTTGGTAATTCATCCAGCAGGACCTGAATCAGGCGTTGTACGGCCAAATCGTTAATATGCTCATGGGGTATGCTGGCGAGGTGCAAAATCAGTTCACGCACCAGGGGCGAAATTTTTAACGTACAACATTGCTCCGGCATCTCAGCACAACCCGGCTCGATAAACAGAAAGCTGAGCCTGGCATTAGCGGTAACACGGTTACTGTGCGGCATATTACTCGGGATCCATACTGCATAATGGGTCGGAACCATCCACATCGCCTGTTGTACTTCAGTGGTTATTCCCCCATGCAGCGCCAGAATCAACTGCCCTTTACGGTGATAATGGAAAGGGATCTCCTGACTTGTTTGCACAGCCCGCACTCTGAAAGCCATCGCAGCGGCCGGGCTGCTATCGGGATCAAAGCCATCAAGATTTAAGCCACGTTCCATAGATTGTCCGAATTTAGCGATAATCTGTCATTTTATCTTGATTCATTATTCAGATGAAACCTGTATCGTTGTATTTCAGTATTTTGGATGATGAGCATGAAAAAAATAATTCCTGAGAGTAAAACGCACCGACTGGTGATGTTAGCTGGCATATTAATGATTGCCAGCACACTGCGAGCCCCTTTTACCGGTATTGCGCCACTACTGGATATGGTGCGAGACAGCTTTTCGTTAACCACAGCCCAAATCGGCCTGCTAACTACCATCCCACTTCTGGCTTTTGCCCTGGTATCGCCTTTTGTTGCCGGAATCTCTCGCCGCTTTGGTAGTGAATGGACCTTATTTGCTGCGATGATTATGATTTGTCTTGGTATTGCTATACGTTCGGGCGGTGATCCAGTGTGGTTATATTTCGGCACCGCGATTATCGGCTGCGGCATTGCAATAGGTAATGTCCTGTTGCCCAGCCTGGTAAAGCGTGACTATCCTGAGAGTATTGCCAAACTCACCGGGGCTTATTCTTTAACCATGGGGATTGCGGCAGCTATCGGTTCCATGATGGTGGTGCCCATCGCGCTGTATGGTTTCGGCTGGTCCGGTTCCTTACTGACACTGATGATTTTTCCACTGCTGGCAATGCTTTTATGGTTACCTCATTTATCTAACCGAACGACTGCCACCCTTTCAGGTAATCCAGCCTTAAAAAATCGGGGGATTTGGTCTTCTGCACTGGCCTGGCAGGTCACGCTATTTCTCGGTATTAACTCATTTATCTACTATGTTGTGGTGGGCTGGTTACCCTCTATCTTGATAAGTTTTGGTTATAGTGAACAGCAGGCTGGTTCACTGCATGGTGTATTACAGCTGGCCACAGCGGTTCCGGGTTTGGTGGTCGGCATTATCCTGAGCCGCCTGAAAGATCAGCGCGGCATTGCCATTCTGATGGCGTTGTTCTGGTGTAGTGCAGTATGCGGAATGGTATGGTTTCCCCAACTGGCGATATTATGGATAGCTCTGGGGGGATTTGGTTCCGGGGCCGCACTGATCCTTGGACTCTCTTTTATCGCTTTACGTACGAGGTCGGCCCATCAGGCAGCCGCGCTTTCAGGAATGGCACAGTCAATTGGTTATTTACTGGCAGCAGCCGGCCCCCCTTTAATGGGTAAAATTCATGACTTTTCTGGAAGTTGGTCTTGGCCACTGCTGTTGTGCGCCGCACTGGCGATTGTGATGGCTATCTTTGGCGCCTATGCAGGACGCCCTATTCAAATTCACGACTGATATCGGTGATTGATTTCTGCGTCCAGGCCAACGCCTTATCCAGGCATCGCCTGGATAAGGTTCGCTACAAATCGCTATTTTACTGCTGCTGTTCCTTCGCCGCTTTCAAAAATGCGTCAACCAGCGGCGATGGCTGACCATTGAGAGCCCGGCGTTCATGTTGAAATAACGTGGCAACAAAGAAAGGATGTCCGGTCAATTCAACGGCTCGAATATCCCCCTGCTGGTCCCAGCCGACTGGCGTTAACGGACTGGTATTCAGTTCGCTGGCAAACAGGGTATCAATACCGTAATTACAGTGATATCCCTCATGAATACGGGTCTCACCGTAGGCCATCGCTGTCACTGAGTTATCTTTCAAGATAATGGTGTCGGACTTTTCCACCAGAGAACAGGTCAGAGGAGAAATAACCATTCGCCCTTCGGTCGACGTCTCTGCATGTCCGGCATCCTGCCAGCCCATAACATTGCGCGCATACTCCAGAATAGCATGCTGAAATCCACCACAAGTTCCCAAAAATGGCCGTAGACTTTCACGCGCATAACGGATAGCTGATAAGGCCCCCTGCTCACTTTGATACGGGCTGGCAGGTACACACCAAATAGCATCAAAACCCGCCAAGTCTTTAGCAGATGTCACGTCTGTCGTGGATAACCAATGCCCGCGCATATCAATACCGAGGCGGGCAGCGCTTTGTGTTAAGGCTTGTGGAATGGCCTGATGGGCAATTACCGCCGGGTTATAATCACCGACTAAAACAATATTGAGAGAAGTCTGGGGAAGTACAGTCATCGCGAGCATTCCTTATGTGCATAATTAACAAAACAGCATAAGGAACATCAGGCTAAGCAACTTTGTCAGTACTTGCAAGAGAAATTCATAATGTGATTATCAGGTAAAAAGCACCTCTCTCTCTGCTATACTTATCCGTATCAAGGAAATGCAGGTGAACTCATGATCCAGTGTAAACGCGTCTACGATCTGGCCGATAAAGAGGATGGCTATCGGGTTCTGGTCGATAAGCTTTGGCCACGAGGGATTAAAAAGGCAGACCTCCTCTATGATGAATGGGCGAAAGACTTAACGCCTTCCAGCGCATTGCGCAGCGAATTTCATAGTGAAACTATCGATTTCACTGAGTTCGCCCGGCGTTACCGCGCCGAATTGGCCGAGCACCAGCAAACCGCCCGAATACTCGCCGAACGCAGTAATAACACGCCCGTCACACTGCTTTATGCCGCAAAAAACACCACTCAAAATCACGCGTTAGTTCTGGCTGACTATTTACGAACCCTGGCAAGTGAATGACCGTCGAAAGCGGTTCATGGTGATTTATTTTATCAAATTTAGACATCAATAGAATTTTTTAAAAAAATATCAATTGATGCTTGCCAACTGTCTCCAGTAAGGATAATTTCACTCCTGCGGTGATATGGAGTTCCCTTATTCTGTATCCCGTATATGCCTATTTATTCCTCCACTGGAGGCACCGAAACCACTTTAAAATGATTCGGTTGTGCACCCAATTATATTAATGATGATAGCCTTGTGGTGACCCGACGTCTGTCGGGTTCTCTTCAAAAAAAATTGAAAATAAAACTGCCCGTTATTACTTATTATTTAAATCTGACGGATTTAGACTTTAAATAATAAAGCGCTTTCTCATCTTCATTCACTCATTAAAACCCTGAACTTATTAAAAATAAGCAACGAAAATTTCTGCGTCCAAAATAATTCGCGTTACGGGAAGGCTAAAAACTGTGCTTTAACCGGAGACTCAACGAACGTATAGCCTCCCGGTAGTTGTTTGGTTTTTGTCATTGATGCATTTCGGTCATGTTGCCAGCCTGACAGACAACATAGAATTAACTACATGATTTATAACAATAATTTAACTCAACATAAAAGCACATAACAAAAAACTGCTGTTTTTATCACCCAACATGAAAATCCCTCATGTTGTAATGAAATTAAATCACTTTTACTCAACCAGTGGCTCAGGCATAACAGTATCCATTGTTGTGAATAAAAAGCAATATGAAGATGACTGAGTGGGAATGCCATAAGAAAATCGCACCCCCTTTGAAAAAGCAAGAAATAAAAACAGATTTATCTATCAGGATGTCAGATTACAATGAATAAAGATTTCACTTTCAAGATTAAAAATATCCGTTTCGATGAGAATTATAATCCCTCAGGAAATACACGTATTACGACTAACTTTGCTAATCTGGCCAGGGGAGCAAGTCGCCAGGAAAACTTGCGTAATACCTTAAAAATGATCGACAATCGTTTCAATTCTCTTGCTCACTGGGATAACCCGGAAGGAAATCGTTATAAGGTTGAACTCGACATTATCTCCGTGGAGATGAATATTGACAGTGCAAATAATGAGCATGCATTGCCATTAATTGAAATATTGAAAACCAGCGTTATTGATCTAAAAACCAACGAACGTATTAGTGGCATGGTAGGAAATAATTTTTCTTCTTACGTCCGCGATTATGACTTTAGCGTGTTACTTTCTGAGCATAATAAAGACAGCAACACATTTAGCGTCCCGGATGATTTTGGTATCCTGCACGGCAATCTCTTTAAATGCTTTGTTAACTCAGAAACTTATAAAGAAAACTTTACTAAGCCGCCGGTTATTTGTCTCAGCGTATCAAATACCAAGACCTATATTCGTACGGAAAATATCCACCCCGTACTGGGCGTTGAATATCAGCAAGATGAATACTCTTTAACTGATGAGTACTTCAGTAAAATGGGTCTGAAGGTTCGTTACTTTATGCCAGCCAATAGTGTTGCTCCTCTGGCATTTTACTTTTCTGGCGACTTGTTGAGTGACTACACCAATCTTGAACTGATCAGCACCATCAGCACCATGGATACGTTCCAGAAAATTTATCGTCCTGAAATCTATAACGCAAACTCAGTGGCAGGTAAACACTATCAGCCGAGTTTAAAACATCAGGATTATTCATTAACGCGCATTGTTTATGACCGAGAAGAACGTAGCAAGTTGGCTATTGAGCAAGGAAAGTTTGTTGAGGAAATCTTCATCAAACCCTACCAGACAATTCTTGAGCAGTGGTCCGCTCAATACGCATTCTGATTAATCAAAAAATAAGGTCATCGATTATGAAACGTTTATTACCAACTTCAACTGCGGGCAGCTTACCGAAACCTTCCTGGCTGGCACAGCCTGAAACACTCTGGTCACCGTGGAAATTACAAGACCAGGAGTTAATTGACGGTAAGCAAGACGCCTTACGTTTGTCATTACAAGAACAGCTGCTGGCAGGTATTGATATCGTCAGTGATGGCGAACAAACGCGTCAGCACTTTGTCACCACGTTTATTGAACACCTTGACGGTGTCGATTTTGAGAAACGCGAAACGGTCAGAATTCGTAATCGCTATGATGCCAGTGTCCCGACAGTTGTTGGTGCCGTCGCTCGACAGAAGCCAGTTTTCGTTGAAGACGCTAAATTTTTACGTCAATTGACCCAGCAACCTATCAAGTGGGCACTGCCAGGACCGATGACGATGATCGATACACTCTATGATAATCACTACAAGAGTCGTGAAAAACTTGCATGGGAATTTGCGAAAATTCTTAATCAAGAAGCCAAAGAGTTAGAGGCTGCGGGTGTCGATATCATCCAGTTTGATGAACCCGCGTTTAATGTCTTCTTCGATGAGGTGAATGACTGGGGCATTGCCACACTGGAAAGAGCCATTGAAGGGCTTAAATGTGAAACAGCGGTACATATTTGCTATGGCTATGGTATCAAAGCCAATACCGACTGGAAAAAAACGCTGGGATCAGAGTGGCGTCAATATGAACAAGCGTTCCCTAAGTTACAAAAATCCGCTATCGATATAATTTCACTGGAATGTCAGAATTCCCGCGTCCCGATGGATCTTATCGAGTTAATTCGCGGTAAAAAGGTCATGGTCGGGGCTATTGATGTGGCAACCCATACCATTGAAACAGCAGAAGAAGTTGCCGATACCCTGCGTAAAGCGCTACAGTTTGTCGACGCTGATAAACTCTATCCGTCGACCAACTGCGGTATGGCCCCGCTTCCACGCCAGGTGGCACGCGGTAAATTACAGGCCTTAAGTGCGGGTGCTGAAATCGTACGTAATGAATTACTGACCAAATAATATATACCCAAAATAATTCGAGTTGCTTGTAGGCGCGAAGTGAAGTACGTCGATGAAAACAGATAAACGATGTGATTCGGCGCGCCTCCCCCCCCAAACGACTTGAAGTATGACGGGTATAGCCGGTTAAAATGACTCAGTCCGGGATCGGACTGAGTGTATTATCAGCCAGAATGTTGGCTTTCATGCTTAAGCAGCCACTCCTTACGCGCAGTTCCTCCTCCATATCCTGTCATACTGCCATCCTTACCCACCACTCGATGACATGGAATAACAATCGCCACCCGGTTTGCACCATTCGCACTGGCAACCGCACGTACTGCTGTTGGTCGGTTTATCTGTTCTGAAAGCGCCTGGTAATGCGTGGTCTGGCCATAGGGAATATCACGTAATCCCCGCCAGACGCTTTGTTGAAAATCACTGCCAGGCGTATCAAGCTGGAGATCAAACTGCTGGCGCGTTCCCTGGAAATACTCACCGACCTCTTGCTCTGCTTGGCGGGTATGGCTGTTTTCACCAGACATAATCCGGGCCCTAAATAGACGCTGAAGATCGCGAAATTCGGTTTCCAGCATGCGTCGGTCGGTAAATTCCAGCAAACATATGCCACGCTCCGTCGCACAGGCAAACATTGGCCCAAGTGGCGTAGTAAAACGGTGGATCAGGATAACGTCACTGACGCTAGTCGGGGCCGCTCCGGTCATCCGTTTATAGGTATAACCAAAACCACTTAGTGACTCATAGCCACTATCAAAAGCAACATCAGTGGCTGAACGCCCTACTTTTAACTCCTGCATCGCTACATTCACGCGCTGCATGCGCTGAAAAGCCTGAAAGGTAATACCGTGATTCTGGAGAAACCAACGCCGCACTCTTTCCGGACTGAGACCGTGAGTACGGAGGTAGGCATCCGTGATACGGATCTTCGGCTGATGACGCACCAGCTGAAGGGCTTGTTCAATATATTCAGGGGCACTATGAGCATTCTCTGTCGGACGGCAAACTTTACAGGGGCGATATCCTGCTGCCAGTGCAGATTTCATATCACGATAAAACAGGACATTTTCACGTTTCGGTTTACGTGCCCGACAGACAGAAAGGCAAAACACCCCTGTTGTTTTCACGCCCACAAAAAAAACGCCGGTGTAATCTGAAGCACGTTCCAGTAACGCCTGATACCAGATATCACACAGAGTATTATCGGTAACTTCCATTAATGAAATACTCCTGAAAATGACTGTTGCGACCCGATCGATTGCAGCATCTCTTCAAGCTTCGACTGTAAAGCGCCATGGACAAAGTTCCCCATGGAAATACGCTTTACACCCACCTTCCAGAGAACATCGAAACGGGGCAAGTCTGGCATACACATGACGTTTAAGGGCAATATTATCTCACGGGACAAGACCGCCATCTCATTTTCTGCCGTCAGGCATGGGACAAAAAGACCATCCGCTCCCGCTTGCTGATACAACTGGCCACGTAACAGTGTTTCCTGTAACGGCTGAGGATGATTGAGTAAATAGGTATCGGTGCGAACATTGATAAATACCGACAGATTCTCCCGCATAAGATGGCTGCGGATATCCTGTAGGCGCGTTGCAAAAAGAGCGGGGCTTATCAGCTGTCTGACGCCTTCTGCCACGAGACTGTCTTCAATATTGATCCCCACTACCCCAGTTTGGATCAGACGTTTAATATTATCGACGATTTCGCTCGCCGTTTGTCCATATCCGGCCTCGATATCCACTGTTAATGGCAGGCTGCCCGCCGATTTAATACGTGAGACAATATACAACAACTCATCAAATGGTATGAACTCTCCGTCTTCATAGCCTAACATCGCGGCGATTGCCGCACTTGATGTTCCTAATGCCCGGTATCCGGCTTGTTGTGCAGCCCGGGCGCTACTCACATCCCAGACATTGGCAATCAGTAACGGGCTGTTTTGATGATGAAGTTGCGTGAAGTCCATGATTCGCTCCTGTTGTTGTTATGGACAAATCTAGAACCTCAGCCCATAACCAACAACCGAAAATCGTACGACCATTTTTTTTAATATCGCTTCTGTGGCGGGGATATATAACCACAGATAACGTCTTCTTATCCCTGGATTCATTTTATTCACGACAATTTATCGGCTAAATCTGTGTGTTAGCTATAGCGTCGTTGGTCTTCATCGGTAATTTTTCTGACTATTCTGGCGGGATTTCCGGCAACAATTACATCTTCAGGTACATCACGGATAACCACAGCCCCCGCGCCAATCACCGCGCCAGACCCAATGGTGACACCGGGGAGAATGTTAACACCCGCCCCTATCCAGACGTTATCGCCAATTTTTACTGGATGTGCATATTCAAGCCCCTTGTTCCTGCGTTCAATATCAAGGGGATGCCCTGCGGTATAGATCCCAACATTTGGTGCAATAAATACATTGTCACCAATAGTGACTTTGGCGCCATCAAGAATAGTCAGATTAACGTTAGCGTAGAAGTTATCGCCAATCTCAATGTGATAACCATAATCACAATAGAAAGGTCCTTCTATCGTGATATTTGCCCCCAGGCTACCTAGCAGGCTGTGGAGAATGTCGCTTCTGAGCGCTTTGTCAGTGAAGGGCGTGTGATTGAACTTAAAAATTTTCAATTTCGCTTCATCGCGCCTTCTGAGCAGATCTTCATCATAGTTTGCATCATATAACATGCCGGCAGCCGCTTTTTCCGCTTCGTTCACCTGAAACCTCCTGAATTAATCTGAGAAAAAGGGTTTAATACCCCTCTGTTTGCACGCACTATTGAGTAAATAACAAAAACAAAAGCCGATGCGTACGAGTGTACATATACAATAAAAAAATGTATACCCTGCAGGATCAGAAGAGAATTGAGATATGGATGAGAACACCCCAAAAGACACGATAAATGCTCCCGTTCGCCGCAAGCGTCGCTACGATCCTTCCCGGCGCGAACGTATTATTGCAGTCACCCTTGAAGCCATTGAGCTATATGGCATAACGGGAACGTCCACACGAAAGGTGGCCGAAATGGCTGATGTCTCTCTTGGGTCTCTGACCTATTACTTTGAGGGCATCAACCAACTGATCGAAGAGGCATTTACTCAACTGTCTTTATCAATCAGTAACGAGTTCCGCGACGTTCTGGGTGCTGCCAAAACAAGAGAAGAGGCGTTAATTGCCGTTGTGGATTTTATCGATCAAAAAATTTGGGGTTCTCACAGCACGCTGACGCTGAGTTTTGAACTTTATACCTTCGTGACCCGACATCCTCAGTTAAAGAGCCTGCCACAAAGCTGGATGAAACAAAGCCGGGCGGCATTAGAACAACACTTTACGCCAGCCACGGCTCGTGTTATCGATGCGTTTGTCGAAGGGATCGGTATCCATAATTATTTTGATCGAGAACCGATGACGCGTACAGAGATTGAACGAGTGATAAGACTCATTGCTTCTGCGGAATAATCCTGACTAATCGGACGGTTTATTCACTCAATCTCTCTTTTTTCTAACATCAGAATAAGGTCCGGATAGCTGTGAACAACATTTTTTCCCAGAAAACGAGCAGCGCCAGGGTTGGATTTCCTCCCATACTACTGATCCAGACAGGGACACCGCCTGACGCACTCAGGGAACAACATGGAGACCTGCCCGTCTGGTTTCATCAGGCTATGGGGGTTAAAAAAGAAGATATCCAGGTAGTGAAAGTCTACCGCGGTGAAGCGCTTCCGGAACCCGATCCTCGCAGAATTGCCGTTATTACCGGCTCCTGGGATATGGTGACAGATAAGCTTCCCTGGAGTGAGTATACAGCAGCATGGATACGTCATGCCTTTGCGGCAAATATGCCGCTGTTTGGCGTTTGCTATGGTCACCAGCTAATGGCATATGCGTTAGGCGGAACGGTGGATTACCATCCCCAAGGTCGCGAAATGGGCTGTCTTAATATCAGTCTGACTCAGGCCGGTATTGAAGATTCGCTGACGGGGGCATTTCCACAGAAATTCAGTGCCAACCTTACCCACCTTCAGACCGTCACAACACTCCCTCCGGGGGCAAAGGTTCTGGCCTCATCCAGGCATGATGCCCACCAGATAGTTCGCTATAGCGATAAAGCCGTTTCAACGCAGTTTCACCCAGAAGTTACCCCGAAAATCATAGCAACAATGATAGATTTACGTTCGGAAGCCTTGCTAAACGAGGGATATCACCCCGATGAAATGCAAAAGGCACTCAGGGATGCACCAGAGGCGAGAGAAATCCTTAAAGTCTTTGTTTTAGCGCATATGCCTCCGGAGTCGGAGACAATCCACTCTCTTTGACGGCTATCCGCCCCAATACAGTCAGGGCGGTTTTCCTGGAGCCTCGCAGACAGGCTGGATTGTTCCACAAACCAGCCAACTGACAAAAACGGGACGCGATGATAGCAAGTCTGAAGCGTTGCTATCTCCCTCCCCCATATTGGTGACTCAATCTCTGATGAATAAGATCAATCAGCGCTCTTGTTTTAGCGGGCAAATAACGCCTATTAGAATAAAGGGCAAACAGTTGTAATGGGGCTGCCGATTGTTCAAATTCAATCTCGATTAATCGCCCGTCGTTAATATAGGGCTGGCAGACCTGTTTTGATAAAATGGCAAAACCAATACCGGCCAGCGCTGCGTGCCCTGCCATCTCTCCACTGTTTACCCGATAATGTCCTTTTACCTTAATGGTTTCGAATCTCCCCTTTTTATTGACAAACTGCCAGGGGGCTCCCTTCAGTGCACTTACCGTGGTAATACAGGGTAATGCTGCGAATTGTTGAATCTGCGCAGGAATGCCATAACGCTGAATCACGGAGGGGGCGGCAACGATGGTGCAGGGAATGGTCACCAGATGACGCGCAATATAGTCCCTGTCATCTATCTGACCACGGGCAACAATAATCGCTAAATCCAGATCATCGCGCAGGGACTCTAAACCGGCAAGATTTGTCACACAGCTGATCTCCAGCTCCGGATACTGGCAGGCGAAATCAGCAATAACAGAACCCAGTAATGCAGGACCTATTTCATTGGGAATACAGAGACGTAATGGTCCCTTGAACTGCGCTTGCCGTAACATTAATTCTGTTTCAGTTTGTTCCAGCGCCTCCAGTAATGGCTTTGCTCGGGCATAAAGCAGATGTCCTGGCTGGGTGAGTTTCATATGCCGGGTGCTACGCTCAATAAGCTGAAGATTCAGCTTTTCTTCTAACTGAGAAATACAACGACTCACATTTGACGTTGGCATTTCAAGGACTTTCGATGCCCCGACAAAGCTTTCACTTTCAACCACGGCAACAAACACTTTCAAAGCATTAAAATCCAGAACCGAGCGCATCAACTATCCCATATATGATAATAATCATTGCCATTTTTACCATATAATAATCGCTTGTGATAGCGGTTAAACTCAGGCATCTTTTCTTTACAGGATGCTTGTTATGTCCCAGACCACACCACCGTTTAATGATAAAGCCTTGATGCGGATAGCCATGGCAATGGCTTTTATTCAGTTCACTAACGCGCTGGAATACATGGCATTAACGCCTGTTTTTGCCTTTATGGCAGACACGTTTTCAGTCCCTGTATCCTTTTCAGGCTACGTTTCTGGCATGTACACTCTGGGTGCCGTGCTTTCAGGGGTGGCTGCTTTTTACTGGATAGACCGTTTTAATCAAAAGCACTTCTTATTTAAAAATATGGCGTTGCTGGGGATCCTCACATTTCTGTCCACTCTCACAACGCAGTTTGACCTTCTTCTGGCACTGCGCTTTTGCGCAGGATTAGTTGGCGGAACAACAATGGGGGTGGGGATCAGTATTTTGATCAATCACACCCCCGCAAACTTGCGTGGCAAAATGCTGGCAACGGTAATTGCCTCTTTTTCGCTAGTGAGCATTGCCGGTATGCCTGCCATACTATTTTTGTGCACACACTATGGCTGGCATACTGCACTATGGTTAATCAGTTCACTCTGCCTGTTATCTTTGCCGTTAATTATCTTTACCCTTCCCAAAGATAAAGCCTCATCAAACGTAAAAGTCCGCCTTTCGCTGAATACACAAACCGTACTTTTCGCCTCCTGTACTGCGTTGGTACAATTCAGTCCTATGCTGATTATTCCGATTTTAATTCCATTAATGACGCAATATATGGGAGCACAGCCAAAGCTGCTGCCCTTATTATTTTTAAGTGGAGGAATTGCCGGCTATTTATTTACCAGAATAACAGGCATTCTGACATCGCGGTTATCTGCTCTGGCGCTGGCAACAATTTCAACGTTGTTATTTATCGCAAGCTTGCTGATCCCTTTGATGGGTTATGATAATACCTTTCTGTTTATCACCTTATTTCTTGGCGCCTCCTATAGTCGACTGGTTTCTGCTTCGGCAATTGCTGTCCGGTATCCTGAGAATGAAAAACGCGCGCGCTTTTCTTCACTACAGACCGCAATAATGTATCTGATAACCACCCTCGCATTTTTTCTCTCGTCGTTATTACTCCCCGACCAGGGCATAACCGCGCAAGGTCTTAACAGGCTGCTGGTGATATGTGCATTAACCGCATCCGCATACCCTTTGCTGGTCATCATGCTGGAAAAAGAACTGGCGAAACGGGCCCTTCAGCATAACCACCTTTTCAGTGGTTAAATAACCCCCTTTCCTGGTCTTGGGCTTTGATGAGGGGAACTACTGTCAAAGAAAGGAGACTGACTCCCCTCTGTAACATTGAAGCCGGTTCGGAAGTTATGATAAACAGAGGGGGGAAATTTTATAAATTGCATCTAAAAATCTGTCGGATGCACAGAGGAAATAACGGACATTAATGGCTGATACGATGAAATATTTATTGCTGCTGGTAACGATTCTCGCCGGATGTACAAGTGCGCCAAACTTGCCCCCTACCGATACCATTGTGGCAGTTAAACCTATTGAGTCAGGTATTATCGCCAGCTCAGCTAAATACAGTTACCGCTTTTTTCGTGACGGTGTACCGCAGGAATATCAGCGCTATAAGACATTTTATGAACGCTTTCATCAGCAGGCTTCCGGAGTACGGGTTAACTTTTTGGTCGAACAGCATGAAGTGACGGCAGAGTATCTGGTGGTGATTGATAAGCGCAAACTGGATGCCGGACAGCATACAGAGCTTATCAATAAATATCAGGCAGTGGAGATGGATAACAACAACCTCGGCGTTCTGTTTAAAGCTGCAGGATTTTGGTCTTCATCCTACGCTCCAGAACTGGCCGCCCCCTACCAGCTGGCACAGCCTGTCGTGGTATCAATCAA
The DNA here is from genome assembly GCF_947498825.1 of uncultured Cedecea sp. Lineage (GTDB taxonomy): Bacteria > Pseudomonadota > Gammaproteobacteria > Enterobacterales > Enterobacteriaceae > JGM124. The sequence continues at coordinate 125,732 of NZ_CANMLV010000001.1, forward strand.
TGATAAAACCAAAACTCTGAGCGCATTGGGAACCGCCGCTATGGTCCCATTACTCCCCTTATTCCCACTGTTTATGATGTACGGATGCGCCACCGGCCCCTGTGTTTGACTTATGTTTTATGTCGTGGTGAAAGTATAGTCTTTAATCAGACGCCAAATTTACTGTACCACGACAAACCACTGACAGAGATTGCTCCTCTTATTCATTATCAATAAACCGCCCTCCCCTTTACGCTAACTTACATAGTCTGAGCAACATTCAACATTTTGAATGTTAAAGTGTTAACGTTCTAAAAAAGAGAAAATTCAATGATAAATATAAGTTTTCATTATTAATTTCGCAAAAATCGTTGTTTTAGTCCAAGCTTTAAATTTCGGGAGGTTAGATGCAAAAAAAACAAAGTAAACATACCGACAGGGTCAGTAATCCTATTTCTGATTTTTTTAGTTCACCAATGGCCGGGGGTATTATTCTTATTGTCGCATCTTTAGCCGCAATAATAGTCGCGAACTCACCTCTTGGAGAAAGTTATAGCCAACTGTTAAAAACAAAAGTTATCGGGCTCTCCATCGAACACTGGGTCAATGATGCTTTAATGGCAATATTTTTTATGTTTGTCGGACTCGAGATCAAACGTGAACTTCTCGTCGGACAGTTAGCAACATGGAGTCAACGCGCATTGCCGGGATTTGCCGCTGTAGGTGGCATGCTGGTACCTGCGCTGATTTATGTCTGTTTTAATATCGGGAATGAGGAAACTATTGGCGGTTGGGCTATTCCAGCAGCAACCGATATCGCCTTCGCGCTAGGCGTTTTAGCCTTACTCGGTAATCGGGTTCCGGTATCACTAAAAATATTTTTGTCTGCATTAGCTATTCTGGATGATATGGGCGCAGTACTTATCATCGCTATCTTTTATACCGCCGATATCTCATTGCTTATGCTGGCCGGTGCGTTATCAATGACGGCAATACTTTTTATTCTGAATCGCAGTGGGGTAACGCGTTTACTACCTTACATACTGGTCGGCTTTGTGCTTTGGTTCTTTATGCTTCAGTCGGGGGTGCATGCTACTATCGCCGGTATATTATTGGCTTTCTTCATACCTCTCAGAGTCAACAAAACAGAAAAACCTGTACCACTGGAGCGCCTTGAACACGCCGTTAATCCTTGGGTAACTTTTTTTATTTTACCTCTTTTTGGTTTTGCCAATGCAGGGGTCGCCTTATCGGGGTTAACCCTTGACGATCTGTTATCACCTGTACCTGTTGGGGTTGCCTTAGGACTATTCTTCGGTAAGCAGGTGGGTATTTTTGGTCTGGCTTTGCTTGCCGTACTCTGTGGACTTGCTAAACGCCCTGACCATAGCAGCTGGCTGCAGATTTACGGGATATCTATATTATGCGGTATTGGATTTACCATGAGTCTCTTTATTGGCAACCTTGCATTCGTAGGTAATCAGTTACTCATCGACGAGGTTAAAATAGGTGTCTTGCTGGGTTCGATATTGGCTGCATTAGCAGGTAGCTTAATATTAAGGTTCTCGCCATCCAGACAATCTAAATGAAATCGATCGCCAGAGCCTTCGCAGGCTTTTAGCGTTCGATAATCTGACGACTGGACACCGATACTGTCAATACGTATCGTTACGGAAATCATAAACTTACAGGTAAAATAAATGCCGCCCAGTTGGGCGGCATTTATCTGTCAACGAACCAAGTGCAGGAAGTGCAGGTGCTTCTCGTACTGATCAAGCATATCATTGATAAGCTGCTCTTGGTTCCAGCCCATCACATCGTAATTCTGACCACCTTCTTTAAGATAGATTTCTGCTCGATAATATCGATGTTGTTCCGCTTGCTGTTCATCATTATCCATCGCAGCCAATGCGAAAGCTGGAGAATCATATCTCCTGAGCCTGACTTCATATATGAAGTTCAACTCGTTGCCTAAATCGACTTCAAGTATAATACGATCATCATCAGAGTCGCTTATATGACTCACCGTTCCTTGCTTGTTCAGTTCTTCCTGTACTAATGCCATGGCTGGTTGAATAACATCCCCCATAAAACGTTTCACCAGGGAACGCTTTGGTAAATGAGCGATATTACGTAATCTTCTCTGCCACGGAATAGGATTGCGGGCCGCTGTCGGGGCAATTGTCGCCATACTCAGGCTTTCGCGCTTAGTCAAATCGCGACGCAGGGCTTTTAACAGTCCATATATTGATATCAATAAAATAATTGAGAAAGGTAATGCACTTGCTATCGTCACCGTTTGCAAAGCGCTCAATCCCCCCGCAATCAGCAGCGCAATAGCAACAATACCCATAAGCGATGCCCAGAAAATACGCTGCCAGACAGGAGTATTTGCTACCCCGCCAGATGCAAGAGTATCAACAACCATTGCCCCCGAATCAGCAGAAGTTATAAAAAAGACAACGACCATCGCCATGGCAATAAATGACAGCACCGAAGAAAACGGAAAATGCTCTAAAAAATTAAACAGGGCAAGAGCAACATCCTGCTGCACGGTATTGGCTAGATCATCTGCCCCTTGGGTCATGATGAGATAGATAGAGCTATTACCAAACACCGTCATCCACATGAGGGTAAAACCTGCTGGAACAAACAGAACTCCGGTAACAAATTCACGAATGGTTCTGCCACGAGAAACCCGTGCGATGAACATTCCTACAAACGGCGACCATGAAAGCCACCAACCCCAATACAATAATGTCCAGCCGCCAAGCCAGTTGCTTGATTTAGGCTCATAAGCGTAAAGGTTAAAAGTTTTACTCACGAGTTCTGAAAGATAACCGCCAGTATTTTCCACAAATGATTTTAATAATAGTACTGTCGGTCCCAGACACAGAACGAGCACAACAAGCAAAACAGCAAGACTTAGGTTAATTTCCGACAGGATACGTATCCCCTTATCCAGCCCGGACACCACCGAAATTGTCGCTAATCCCGTAATGACTACAATAAGAATGACCTGCACCGTCTCATTAATCGGCACGCCAAAAAGATGGTTTAAACCGGCATTAACCTGCAAAACACCGTATCCCAGAGATGTTGCAACGCCAAAGACCGTCCCTATAACGGCGAAAATATCGACCGCGTGGCCGATAGGTCCGTAGATGCGATCGCCTATAATTGGATAAAGGGCGGAGCGAAGTGTTAAAGGCAGGCCGTGGCGGTAACTAAAAAATGCCAGAATCAGCGCAACAATGGCATAGATAGCCCATGCATGCAGCCCCCAGTGAAAAAACGTCAGGCGCAAGGCTTCTTTTGCTGCAGCAACAGTCTCAGGAGTGCCAACCGGAGGCGAAAGATAATGCATCACAGGTTCGGCAACGCCAAAAAACATCAGACCGATCCCCATCCCTGCGGAAAAAAGCATCGCAAACCACGAGTGATAGCTGAAATCGGGCTGGGCGTGATCCGGTCCTAACTTGATATCACCGTAACGTGAAAGACCGAGAAAAGTAACAGTCAGTAAAATCAGAGCGACTGCTAAGACATAAAACCAACTGGCATTGGTAAATATTTGTTGTTGCAATAATTTAAAATTTTTGTCAGCTAAATCCGGGAATATGGCGGCGAAAGCGACAAGAAGGAAAATTAACAAAGCAGATGTGTAGAATACCGCTTTGTTAATCTGACTTTTAGGCTTCTTTGGAGGGGTGCTATTTTCAGTCATAATCATTCATTCCATTTATTTGGATCCGCATCCGTTAATCAGTTTACAGGATAGCCCGAATAAGCTATCCATAGGGTTCCATTTGAATATCAAAAATGATTATACATTAAAGCGGCCTTTTATGCTTCAGGACTGCGGTAAACTGTCTGGATCACGTTGACTGGCTGTTTTGCGCGAGAAGCAGAAGTTATAAATTGTTCTCGCATTGGGTTGCGGAATGACTCACATTGCAGTGTATTAATCAGCGGGAAACAGGTCAAGTATTGCTGAAACTTTTGAAAAAATCCCGCTTTCAAAATTTACAACTCAATGAAATGATCCTGAAATAACGAACTGACCTGTCCCCAGTATTAGATACAACGTCAGTGAGTCATATCCGTTGGTTTTTTTCATATATTCCATTGCGCCAGTCCGCAGGAAATTCATCTGGCGTCAGGTGATCCAGCGATACATGCGGACGGCGCTCGTTATCATCCCACCCCAAGTTATTAATCGTTTTCCTGGCGTGAACAATACCGCTGAGCCAGTGCTCGTTCAGGCACTTATCTCTGAATCGTCCGTTAAAGATATCAATGAATCCGTTCTGAACTGGCTTGTCTGGCTGGATCGACGGTTTTTCCATTGGGGAAAATTAATCACCAACCGCGAGATGAAAACGAAGGGGAATTTACGCTTTGGCTAGCGGCTTCATGCGAAAGCTGATACCCATACGATTAAGTGCATTCATTGTTGCAATCACGATGGTTAAATCAACCAAATCTTTTTCACCAAATACTGAAAGCGCTGCAGAATAGGCTTCATCCGAAGCATGTGTCTCACTTACACGGGTCACTTCTTCTGCCCAGGCAAGTGCCGCTTGTTCCAGATCCGAGAATAAGTAAGCAGCCTCATCCCATACTGGAATCAGTACTATTTTCTCTACCGACATCCCCTGCTTTATAAGATCGCGAGTATGAATATCAATACAATGCGCGCAACCATTAATCTGAGAGACTCTTAAAAAAACCAAATGAATTAACTCTTCCGGCAGATTTGTTCCTGTTGTGGCGAAATGATGCAGAGCTCCCAGCGCCTTTGACCCTTCTGCTGATACTTGGAACCAATTTGGACGTTTCATTTTCTTTCCTTTATAGAGAGTTGGGCAGGTGATTTATCTACAAAAATACGTATCACCTTCTTAAAAAGGGTGACTCACTGATACTTCAGAGTTCAATCATAGTAATCAACGTTGACATATAAAAAAGACACAAAGAGGAAGAAAATGCGTAGGACATGATGAAAAATGGAATGCCATGACTCTAATTTGAGTTTATTTAACAATGATGGTTTTAGCCCTGGCAACGTCGAGATCACACAGAACCACGGGAGCAAAATGTCTCCATATTAAATCGCTCATGACCCGCGGTTCACTGATTACTGAAGCTTGTTTTTAGCCGTGAGTAACATGGCCGCACCCAGTCCACCCGCGCCGGCAATCGCGCAGATCCCCTGACAATAATCGGCAGTCTTTAGACTCTGGAACAGACGACAGGCCAGAATCGTCCCGGAGGCACCAATCGGATGACCACGCGCCAAAGCGCCGCCCGCAAGATTGGTTCGCTGATGATTGAGCCCGGTTTCATTCAGACAGACGATAGCTTGTACGGCATAGGCTTCCATCATCTCAACGATACAGCGCCGCCGGTCTGTTTGCGGTCGGTCGGCAAAGAGCTGGTTTATCGCAGCGACGGGGGCATAACCAGGCAGCATAATATCAGCGCCGACACTAACATAGTGGCTAATTTCCACCCTAAAACCGATGTTAAGCTTTTCAGCCACGGCTTCAGACACGACCAAACAAAAAGCCGCGCCGTCAGCTTCAATCGCCGTTGAGACAAGGCTGACACTGCCCGCCAATATGGGTGAACGGGCAGCTAATTTACGCCCCAAATTGCGGGTGTAAATGTCCCGGTCTGTCGCCTCCAGCGGTTCTATCTCAGCACGCAGACTCGCCTGGGATGCCAGCGCTTTACTGTGGCTTGCGATGGCATATTCATCTTGCTGTTGGCGAGTGACAGCAAATTGGACAGCAAGTGCCTCAGCCGCTTCGGTCATATCGGGATCTCTGTCGGGGAAAGGGGTAAAAGCGGGACGTAAATAAAACTCAGGCGCGCGTCCATCGACAAAGGTTTTTGCCCGTAGCGGTCTGCGCGAATAGCTTTCAGCGCCACCGGCGATAACAATCTCAGCAGCTCCGGCATCCACCAATGCTGAGGCAAGCCGCAGTGCTTCCAGTCCTCCGGTACACTGGGTATCAATCGAGATACCCGATACCTGTGGGATCCCGGCAGCTAATCCTGCCAGTCTGGCCGGATTACCTCCGCCTGCCAGACTATTGGCAAGAACAATCTGATCAACCTTTTGCGGAGCGATACCGCTCTGCTTCAGTAAGCTTTGAATAACAGGCGCAGCCAATTGACAGACAGAAAGATGTTGAAATGCTCCTCCTCGCGGCACTACTGCGGTTCTGCGGACGGCAATGATTACGCTCATAACCTTGCCCCTGCCTCAAGTTTTTGCAAATCAGGTTTACCTGAAGGTAACTGTGGAAAACAGGTCAGCCCAAAGAACTTTTTCGGCTCCATAATACTGCCCAGCTGCTGACGGATAGCCAGACGCAGACTTTGCTCTTGTCCATCACTCAACGGACCTTGTATATAAGCCCATAATACCCACCCACGCAGTCTGTCCGGACGGGCAACAACGGCGCATAATGCGCCTGTCAGCTGAGCTATCAGGGCTTCAACCCGCTCGGGATAAACATTGCTATCTGCGGAGGTGACCATGCGACTTTTACGGCCATAAAGCCACAGATTACCCGAACTATCGAGACGCCCCATTTCCCCGACGGTGATATAGCCTGCACAATAGCGGGTTTCATCACTACTGCCCTGAGCGTATCGTTCAAATAAATAGGGGCTTTTGAGCCAAACCTCACCGACCTGCTGAGAGATATTTTTGATGACAATATCAACGCCGGGATAGGCTTTACCTACCGAGCCTGGCGGCGTATCGCTGTCGCTGAGTGTGATAAAACTGGTTTCAGAGGCACCGTAAAACTCATGGATCCGCGCGTTTGGAAAGCTCAGCTTAGTTTGCTCCCGCAGTCGGTCATCAAGCTTACTTCCCCCACAGAGGATCAGACGTACAAGGGGACAAGGTCCACCCGCTGTGATTAATAAACGCAGTTGAGTCGGCGTAATATACAGAACCGTCACACCGCTCTCGATAAGCCGGGCTCGCTGCGAGCGTGGTCGCATGCGGCTAAGCACCTCAACGGCCAGACCCGACGCGATTGACTCGCAGGTTGCATACAGTGCCAGAGAATGATTTAACTCACCAAATACTGCATAGCGATCGTTGGCGCAGAGATTAAAGTGGCTCTGATTAACCCTGAAAGACTGCTGCCATGAATCCCAGTGACGACGAATAATTTTGGCGGCACCACTACTCCCTCCGGTGGAGCACTCGATATAGTGATGACCTTCCAGGGGGATAATCCAGGGCGACTGCTGCAGAGCACGAAAGCTGCACTGTTTATCCCATAGATCTGCAAGTAGCCGCAGAGCTCGAGGCATATCGCCTTGAGCCTGCTCCAGTGGCAGGCCGTGATAGTGAATTAAACTGGTCACTGGGTCTCCCTGTCGCTGAATCCTTGAAAGGTGGCAAAATCTTCCAACGCTATTCGGCTGGTACGAAATTGATTTACCGGAGCCTGACGATTGGCTCGGCCTAAAGCAATTCCGCACACCACTTTTTCATCGGCAGATAAAGACAATAGCCGGTGGATTGCTGAGCCATAGTGACTGAATGCGCCAATCACGCAACTGCTATAGCCCGTGCTTTCGGCCAGCATCAAGAAGCTCATAATAAACATGCCAAGATCCATAAAACATCCCGATCCCATCTCTTTGTCGATGGTCACCACGATACCCACCGGGGCATCAAAAAAACGGTAATTTGCGGCAAACTGTTGTTTACGTGCGGTGATATCACGGCGTTGAATATTTAAGGCGCCATAAAGTGCGTAACCCGCTTCCCGCTGGCGCAGCTTCAGCTCGCCCGGCATTGGCTGAGGGAAATAGCTATAAGAGGCCGGTTCAGGCGGATTGTTGGCGCTAATATCGCTAAGCGTTTTAACAAAGCCCCCCAAGGGTTCACCTGTCAACGCATGAAATTTGCCAGGCTGCAGGTTAGCGCTACTTGGAGCCGCCCGCGCAAGCGCTATCATTTTTTTTATTACGCTTTCCGGAACAGTCTCAGGTAAAAAATCGCGACACGAGTGGCGACTTAACAGCAACTGAGAAAAAGCGTGATGCTGGATATCCATAGACAGTCATTCTACTTAGTGGCCATAAAGCCGTTTGCCAGTTAAAAGGGAAAAAGCACGCCGTAAACCAAATGTTGATTTATTAGTTTACAACTATGTATGATTGTTTGCATACTTTTCTCTTGCCTGATGGGGAGAAGGCAAAGTGGCGTTTGGCTAACCGATTGTAGAGTAGCTGAATCATTCCTTGGTGATGTTACGGATAATAAAAATATGATGTCAGATAAGAAGGTGTCGGAGTGAATACACGAGATATTGTTTTTATGGCTATGTTTGCCGCGTTAACCGCGGTACTCGGTATTTTTCCACCGATTCAGTTACCGGCTATCGGTGTGCCAATTACGGCGCAAACCTTGGGCCCAATGCTCGCGGGAAGTATCCTTGGCGCGCGGCGCGGTGCGCTTTCTATGGTGCTTTTTGTTGTCCTGGTCAGCGTTGGGTTACCGTTGTTATCCGGTGGTCGGGGAGGTTTTGGGGTCTTTTTTGGCCCAAGCGGAGGTTATTTACTCGGGTGGATCTTCTGCGCCGCCGTGGTCGGTTGGCTGGTTGAGCGTTTTTGGCTGCGACTGAATTTTGCTATCGCCTTTGTTGCTATCTGCGCTGGTGGAATAGGTGTTATCTATCTGATTGGTATTCCATGGAATGCTGCGGTATCCCACCTTCCGATCAAGGTCGTCGCCTTAAGCAGCACGCCATTTCTAATTGGCGACATCATTAAAGTGACGATCGCCGTGGGGGTGACCCTCTCGGTTCGTCGGTCTTATCCCCTTATCAGCGCAAAGTCCTGAAGACCGATATTGGGTAAGAATAATGAACAACACGAGAAAGACAGGATATGTTTGAGTTTACTGAGGTTTCAGTAAAAAAAGACCAGCGCTTTTTACTGCAAAATATATCCACCAAAATCGATGAAAAGCGCGTTGGTATCATTGGATTAAATGGTTCAGGCAAAAGTACTTTTGCTAAATTACTTAATGGACTGGAGATACCGACCTCCGGGAATATCCACTTCAACGGTCAGCCAGATGTAAAGGCGCGTCGCCGCGAGGTGGGGTTTGTTTTTCAAAATCCAGACAATCAAATCGTCTATCCTGTCGTTGAGGAAGATCTCAGGTTTGGCCTGAAAAATCTGCGTTTATCTCAGACAGAAATGAACCAGCGCCTGGATGAGGTCGTTACGCGTTTCAAACTGGGGCCTCTGCTTAACCGTTTTGCCCATCAACTGAGCGGCGGGGAACGTCAAATGGTGGCTTTAGCGGGGGTCTTGGTTATGAAACCACGAGTCATTGTCTTTGACGAACCGACCACGCTTTTGGATCTGAAAAATAAACGCATGCTGATTGACGCTATTAATAGCCTTTCTCAGCAAGTCGTGATGATTACCCACGATTTGGAGCTACTGCGTCAGTTTAATCGGGTTATCCATATCGCCGGGGGCGGAATAAAGAACGATGGTTCGCCAGATAGCGTGCTTGATAGCTATATTGAGGAATATGCGTGATATCCGATAGCTATCATCCAGGCAACAGCCCCGTTCATCGGGCGGCACCCGCCTTAAAAATCGTCGGCTTAGCCGTCTATTGTTCAGTGGTATTTGTATTTGAACGCTGGGAGTGGTTAGCCGCTGCCAGCGCCCTTCTCTTACCTGGCTATTGGGCTGCCGGCTTAGGCTGGCGCCATCTTTTACAAGGGATCAGGCCTGCAATACCTGTTCTGGCCGCAATATTTATTTTCCAGTGGCTAATAATCGACCTCTCGCTGGCGGTCTTTATTCTCATCCGTTTTGCCTGTCTTATTCTGGCAGCCCATCTGGTGACCGCCACAACGCGGTCAAGCGAGTTTGTCGACGGTATCATGAGGCTGTTGCGCTCTGCGCCACGCTGGGTACCTGCGGCACAGATTGCGTTGGCTATCTCGCTTGCCTTGCGTTTTATTCCGATGATCCGCCTCCTTTTTGATGAAGTGCGCATGGCGCAACGTGCACGAGGTCTGGACAAGAACTTACTCGCATTACTGGTTCCACTGATTGTCAGAACACTGAAGTCAGGTGACCAAATTTCTGAGGCTATTCGGGCTCGTTCTCCTGATCTCCAGGATTATAAATAAATGACAATTCGACTGCGTGGCCATCATTTACTTTGCCTTTTAACCTATAAAGGAAACGGCTACACCCCAGACTTTTCGCTTAACTTTAATCGTATTATACGCAGACTGTCGCGCGGAGAAGACGCGGTGATTGTAGAGGGGGCCGATGATGTTTGTCAGCCCATGCTCTGCCAGCCTGATTTTCACTGCGCGGACGATCATTCCCGTGAAATTGACAGTCAGGCATTGGCCGATATAGGCCACCTGTTAAATAAGGATCTCAGCCCGGGACAACGGATTGTATTTGATGCTGATAATGTCAAACGTCTGCGCGGGGCCTTTTTATCCGGAGAGATACGCACAGCCTGTCAGTCCTGTAGCTGGTTGGCGTACTGTAATGAAATCGCTGAAAATGATTTTCGTCAGACACGACTTAAACCCCATACTTTTGAACATGATAAACAGGTCATTGCCGTCAGTCAGCAGCTATAGCGTTGACTGAAAAAAGTGCAATCGCAGGTCATCTGTTGTCGATCCTGCTTTGCAAGAAATCAATAAATGCCCGCACTTTTTCTGGCACATGGCGTGTATTCGGGTAGAGCGCGTAAATGCCTTGTCGGGGAAAAAGATGGTCCGGGAGTAACCGAATTAAATGTCCCTTGGCCACCTCATCTTTTACCAGCCAGTCGGGTAAAATCGCGACACCTGCGCCTTCCTGAGCAAAAGCCAGCAAGGAAGAGGCACTGTCGGCCATAATCATGGCGGGATTATGGGCGCTAAAAAAGACATTCTCCCCTGCTGGCGTGACAACTTGCCAGTTCAATGGCGTGGATAAACGACTGTGAGCAATCCATTTCACCCTGGCAAGCTGGGCCAGATCCGCGACATTCTGCTCCGCCAACGTATTCAAATAGTCGGGCGACGCAACCGGATAAATATCAAACTGGTCAATGAGTCGGGCGTGGTGACTGGAATCGGCAAGCTGGCCAAGCCGTATCGCGATATCAAAACGGCCGGAAATAAGACAGTCATTTTGGGATGACGAGAGATGGTGTATTCGCAACTGCGGATGCCGGACACTGAAGGCTGCCAGCGCTGGCACAACAACGCGCACACCATATTCCGATGTTGTCGTAATTCTGAGTGAACCACTTAACCCGGAGTGTTCGCCGCGAACATCGTTCAGAATATATTCTGCCTCCTGAAGGAGCCGCAGACAGTGCTGGTAAAATCTTTCACCGGTATCCGTCGCTGAAACCTGCCGGGTGCTTCTGGAAAGTAATGAAACACCTAACTCTTTTTCCAGCACTTTAATATTAGCGCTGACGACCGCTTTAGTCAGACCCAGCGTCCGGGCGGCGTCGGTAAAACTTCCGGCCTCAACCACTGCAATATAGATGGCTGCGCGTTGCATATTAAACATTTTTAGTGCTCTTTGGCGTGACCATTGTCAATTTATTTTTGACAGTATAACAACGGAGAAGACATTTATCCCGATTTCCGCAACCCATATACTTCTCGACTTGTGATGTCCTTTTCGAGAACAGAATGAATTATCGTGCGCGCGTTACCCTCGTTTATCTGCTGGGATTTTTTATTGATTTGGTAAACATGTTTATCGCCAACGTCGCTTATCCTGATATTGCACGACGTTTTGATGCCACTGTCAGCGAGGTAGCATGGATCAGTAATAGCTATATCCTGGGCCTGACGCTTGTCATCCCCCTCAGCAGCTGGCTGGCAAAACGTATTGGTGCTAAACGTCTTTTCATCTTCTCCCTGCTTATTTTCATTGCTGGCACCTGCGGCGTTGGGGCGTCATCATCAATTTCACAACTTATTGCCTGGCGCTGGATACAGGGCGTGGGTGGCGGATTGCTTATTCCTGTCGGCCAGACAATGACCTATGCGCTCTATCAGAGTCATGAACGTGCCAGGCTCTCTTCGGTTGTCATGCTGATTGCCCTGCTGGCACCGGCATTGTCCCCCACAGTGGGCGGATTTCTGGTCGACAGCCTCAGCTGGCGTTGGGTCTTTCTGGCAAGTCTGCCGTTGGCAGTTTTCACCCTGATACTGGCCGGTCTCTGGCTCAAAACGGATGTACAGGAGGGGAAGCGCGAGCGATTAGATCTGTTGGGTTTAATCAGTGGCTGCACGGCATTGACCCTGATATTACTGGGGCTGACATATCTGGGTGAACCCCGTCATCTTTTTCATGGCGCCTTGATACTGACCGCTGGCATATTTTGCCTGGCAGGTTATATATGGCATGCCCTGAAAAAAAACAATCCATTGCTCAATCTGCGCCCGGTCAGGGACCCACTCCTGCATATCTCTATGGTGATCTATCAGTTTGTACCGGGGGTATTTACCGGGGTGAGTATGCTCAGCATGCTCTATTTGCAGAATCAGCTCGACCTGCGGGCAAGCGTTGTCGGCGCGATGATGCTGCCATGGTCCCTGGCCTCTTTCGCAGCGATCGCTATAACAGGGAAAAAGTTCAACATCTGGGGACCTCGCCCCCTGTTTATAACGGGTTGCCTGGTTAACGCGTGCGGTATCGGTCTGCTGGCTCTGACGGGCCACTCTATGGATGTGATAATCTGTGTCCTGGCGTTCACGCTGATGGGTTTTGGCAGCAGCTTATGCAGCAGCGCAACGCAAAGTTCAGCCTTCATTCAGATAGCAGACAGTGAGCTGGCGGATGCCAGCGCACTGTGGAACATTAATCGCCAGCTTAGTTTCTGCCTGGGTATTACTCTGCTCAATCTTCTGTTTAATCTCATCGCCAATACTGGCCTGCCCCCAGAGCAGGCTTATCCTCTTTGTTTTATATTGGCAGCATGCAGCGCCGTTATTCCCGTACTGTACAGTTATCGGCTTAATAATCAACGTGTTATATCTCTCATTAATCAGGAGCAAAAATGAATCGTTATTTTAAAGAAGTGCTGGATGCCCATGTATCGATCCAGAACTGGTTAGGCAATGCTGATGCGCATGATGATATCTGTGAAAATTTATTGTCACGCTTCAGCCCTGAGTTCTCGATGGTGACACCGGGTGGCGCTTTGCTCGATTTTGCCGCATTAAAGGCTTTTTTCCGTACTCAGCGTGGTACCCGTCAGGGCCTGAATATTGAAATCAACGATATGCAAGTTATTGTTGAAAATGAAAAGGGGGCCACTGTCACCTATCAAGAATTACAGCAATTGCCCGGACAGGAAGCAACACGCCGTTTTTCAACTGTTGTGTTTGAATGTAACCATGATGGTCATGCTATCTGGCGGCATCTCCACGAGACGTCTCTGCCTCAAACCTAACCCCTTTCCGTACGGAGAACAAGCCAGGAACTTTCCTATGTTTTATAATAAAATCAATTATATAAAAAACCATACACTTGATAATGTTTTTAAATCGGTTAAGATCGTTGCTTAGCATTGTTGCGAATATCTAAGGACAAGAGAGTAAACAGGAGAATATGATGAAATACACTCTGACATTGCTGGCGGCTGGTTTGTTGGTTGCTATCTCTACTTTTTCTGCACAGGCTCACCCTCAAAACTTCGCTGGCTGTGAAGCTAAACGGCAGAACATTGAACGACAATTGAATTATGCCCGTATGTACAATAACAGCTATCGTGTAGCGGGTTTGGAAAGAGCTCTGGCTAAAGTTAACACTTACTGTACCGATGAAGGATTGTTTACCCAACAAAAATACAATGTATTAAAAAAAGAAAGAAAAGTTGAGGAACGCCGCTATGAGCTGGCAGAGGCCCAGGCGACTGGTCGTACGGATAAGATCATGAAAAAACAGTGGAAACTCGACAAGGCACAGGCTGAGCTGAATGAAGCCAGAAGCATGCTGATGGCTGACAGATAAGGTGTCATCCTGGCACCAGAAATAAAAAATCCGCCGTATACTGAATACGGCGGCACTATCACCGCTGAAGGTGATTTACGTCAACCGCTTAGGGTACGGCAGGCGCAGTCTGTTGTTGGGCAACCTGTTCAGGGGTATGTTCCGGCACCATAACATGAGACGCGATAATGACGGCCAGCAAACCAACAATCATCGGTACCGATGTCCGTTTAACAACTTCAAAAGGTGACAGTTTTGCCATGCCCGAGGTCGCGACCACAACACCAGATACCGGCGACATGGAACGACCAAGGTTAGATGCCTGCAACATGGGGATAACCAAATAAGCAGGATTAATTCCCATCTGATCCGCCAGTTTAGGAATAAATTCAACGAAGGCATAGAAAGGCGCATTACCCGATCCGGTCGCGATAGCAGCCAGCATGGTCACGATGACCAGTACCAGCATCATCACAATGATGCCACCGCCGGAGCTTTCAGCTAAGTGAATTAACCCGGAAATAAAGCCAATCGTATTTAAACCTTGAGCAAATAAGCCCGCAGCGACTAACAGCATCACCACGGAGTAGAAGGCCTCCCCCATTGCTTTATAAGCAGAGTCCAGCCCGTCAAATACTGTCTTAGCGTTAAAAGTGCGAATAAATTCAATCAGCGCAGTTAAAACCATGCAAATAATAAGGATAGTGATGATATTCAGATTTGGAATAATGCGTTCAGTTAAGGGTAGCGTCATTTTCCCAGAGAAAACTAGCACGCCGATAATCGGCAAAAAGGGCAGAATAAAATAGAACACCGGTACTTTGGTCACTATCTTTGAGACATCGAGCTTCTCGCTGACCACACCTTCTTTCTTATCTAAATAGCGTTGCCAGAAGAAATGGGCGACGGCGATGGCCAGAATAGCAATGACTGAAATGGGTAATGTGGTATGAAACGCAAATTCAATCAGTTTTTCTCCGCCCATTTTTGACGCTTCTGCCGCGACAATAACATCACCGGAAGTAGGAGACAGAATAATGGCTGCGGGTGAAGCACAAATAGCCGTTGCTGCACCACGGCTAATACCGACGTTAACCATAATGGGGAATAATGTTGCCATCAGTAATACGCCAAGACCGGCTGCTGATGAAACGGCTAAAGACATTAAACAAGCCAGAAAGTAAGCAGCAATCATCAGGATATAGGGTGAGTTAATATATCTAAGCGGATGAGAAGCCAGCTTCACCACCATATCATTCGCGCCGATATGGGACATATATGCGGCGAAACCGCATAAAATCATGATCATCATACCGAGATCAGCGGCGCGAGAAGTCAATAGAATTTTAATATATTCAAAGACATCCAGAAACAAGAAACCCGTAGCATCTTTTTCTGCGACAATCGGGCGACCTAAGCTGATACTTATCAGTAACAAAGCAACGCCACTCACCATCAGGACGCCAGTCGCCGAATAGCCTTTCATAATATAGTAGCCGACGGCAATTGCGGCGACCGCACCGATCAATAAATTGACGGTATAAGAAACTTCCACCATATCCGTTTATCTCCAAAAAATATAGCTCAGAATATCAAGGGCACAGTAAACACCACTCTAAGTAAAAAAGCTCTCAGTACTACACATTTTTAATCGATAAACAGGATTTGGAGAAAAATTGCGTCAATAATTGAGAATAATACTTATCTGCTAAGAGTATCCCTTCGCTTAATAAAGTATCAATAAAAATATCGGATATTTTTCAGCCAGTTTTCATCTGATATGATATATATCAATTTTATATCAGTAGCATCAGTTAAATACTTGCCCCTTCTGATCAATATATAGCATATCAGAATTTCCGAATCTCATCATCTGGTCAGAATATAAGACAGGAGGGATAACCATCATACCGGGTCAAATCACCGGTTCTTTTTGCAGGGAGACTTGCCATACACCTGCCGCGACAGAGGCAGGATTCTACGCTCAAAGCTACCTGTTCCAATACTTTCGTATGCACTTTTACCATGCCAGTTTTTTCAGCGGCCCGATGTAAATCAGAGAGAAAATATAGCCATCCTTAGCTCCTGTCCTTGTACATACACTCTGTAGATTCTCCCTGAGCAACAGAATTGCCTGGTGCACTATGGATAAATAAAATCTATCGTCGCTGTTGCATTGGCTGACCCGGCTTGAGCTTCTGATGCTGGTGCAGTTCTGTAATAATGCGCATCAAAGGCAAGATAATCCGGAATACCGCCACTATTGGGATCACGCCCTGTTGTAAGTTCTGTCGAGGTCACTATTTGGTTTAGGCTCACCGGCGTATAGGCAGCATTAGCTTGTTTAAAAGGCTGGGCTGTTAACTGTATAGCAAACCCACTAGCAGGACTGGCACCTGCAAGGGCAATCAAACCTAAAGAGTTTGACGGATCGCCGATGGTATCAGATGTGGCATTAATCCTATATTTCACTGCCATTCCCGGTACACAGCGCAACTGAAGAGTGAACTGTGATGATGGTGTTACTCCGCCAACGTCTGCGCTTGAAAAATCATTCGCGGATCTACGCCCTAACTGAATATTTTTATAAACATCAGAAGCTAAAACAGCACAAGTATTTACCGTAAAGTTAACAGAGAATACATAGATATATGCCCGGCTAAAAGGGTTATATGTATTGGTATTTGTGCCCTCCACATCAACAAAGTCAAAGTAGATATTATTGAGTTCTCCACCACGACCATAGTTGAAAAGTCTGGCCACTCCGTTACCGATTTGATATCCGTTAAAGACGATTGACTGCAGGTTAAAATCATTCTGGGTAATGGTCACCGGGTTATCAACAGTTGCCCCCTCGGCCATACGGAAAGGTGTACCACTCTTAAATGTATTGGAACCTTGACCACCGAACCAGATCACCTCGCCATTTGGGCTGGTATAGGACATTTCAAAAGCAAAAAAAGGCAGGTTATTTAAATCCTGCATATGAGGATAACTACCACTGAATGTTGTTATCGGATTTCGTACCATTCTTAATCTTGGTGTGACATCCACGGGGCCCGTACAAGTTAGCGTCACCGGCGTATTTATCACGCCAGTAGACGTATTCATCAGCACGGGATAAATACCATCGTTAATAGAAACAATATTCGGTGGAGTTGGAATTTGTACATCTATTTCATTGCCCGAGACTCGTGTACAGCGAGCCTCTGCTGTGCTGACAATGGCCGATATCAGCATTACTTTAGCAAGAATCAATAATTTTAGTTTCATTTTCATAAGCATTATTTCATACAAGTAAGTGATAGTTTATAGAGACCATTATTGCTCTCTTGTTTTGTCAGGGCATTGATATCGTATTGCATAGTGCAATTTTCATCTGCCGCTGCTCCCCACGACACGTTTAACAGACCTTTATCAGCAAGGCCGGTGGCATAGATAATGCTGGACTGACCAACCAAACCAATTTCCTCGCCTTTCTCATTGGTGACGACGGATCCGATAGGTAGTTCCTGACCATTTTGCAGCTTACTGTAGATAAAGGCTTTATAACCGACGACGGTC
This sequence comes from uncultured Cedecea sp., assembly GCF_947498825.1. GTDB lineage: Bacteria > Pseudomonadota > Gammaproteobacteria > Enterobacterales > Enterobacteriaceae > JGM124. The sequence continues at coordinate 143,315 of NZ_CANMLV010000001.1, forward strand.
TGAAAATTAACTTTAACAATAGCTCCACTATAGGGAATGACATTCTTACTGGTATTTTTTAATTCTGTATTTTCAGGTATGCCTTCAGGATTAATCGAGACATCATTAACACGATAGGGACTGGCATAAGGCAATATGGCATAACCAAATCGGTCAATAGAAATACCCGATGAGTTATAAACCTCTGCACCTGCTGCATGTTCAGCTTCAATCAGAACTAATCCATTCGGTGCATACTGGCCTAATGTAATACCACCGGAGTGTGCAACAACAGAGCCGGATAAACCTGCCGAATACTGGTTATAGCCTTTGCCCGAACTCGCCATCAACGATGCTTGTCCCTGGGAGTAGTTCTTGGTTAAAGAGCCGCTCACAGACTCCCTGGTATCACTGTCATAGCTGGTTGAGAGACCATAGGATAAATTACTTTCTTGACTAACCAACCCATTGACCCCCACCGTGGTTTGTGAATGTCCACGATCGGAGCTGGTAAAGCTACTGGTAATATTATTGTATCCTGATGCACCCGTTCTGAATGGAATAGTTACGGTTAATGAGTACAGATTTTCATTTTTGCTGTTGTCATTTTCAACACGTGAGGCTCTGGCACCGATAGCTATATCATTATAAGTAAAACCATAACCTGCTTGATAATATGTAGTCGTATTATTTCTGTTCCAGTAATTAACTTGAGAACCAGAGAGAAATAGCGTTCCATTATCATTGATGGGCTGATTAATGGAAACTTCAAGTTTGCTTTTTTTGTTGTAATTAATACTGTTGCTTTTTTCATTTGCCAGTGAAGCAGTATTAAAGTCGTAATAATCTTCACTGGAGTAGCGATAGGCAGATAAAGCGAAATATGTTTTTGTATATTCAAGCAATTTGCTGTGGGATACTTTAATACTCCAGCCATTCTTAGAGTCTTGATTATCATTGATCTTAGCAAATGAGTTTGTCAGATCAAAACCTAATGCGCCGATTTGGGTATTGACAGCAACCCCCGTAACTGTAGCCTGGTAATTTTTTGATGCCAGCCCTCCGGCATAAGCCGTGACAATATTTGACATCCCCCTGGAGTACCAGCCCTGAACAAATTTAGGCTTATCATGTAAAACCGCATTATTTAACTCACCTAAAGTCACATCATAACGTGACATGCCGGCCCTTAAGAGTTGTGAGACTGATGAGAATGGCACAGAATATTTTTGAACCTGACCGTCAGCACCTGTAACGATAACATCCAGCTCGCCACCATATCCTGTAGGATATAAATCATCAATAACGAAAGGTCCTTGGGGAACAACGGTCTGATATAATAAAACACCTCGTTGTTTTACTTCCACTGTGGAGTTAGATTGTGCAATACCTCTCACTACAGGGGCAAAACCTTGTTGTGATTCAGGTAACATCCTGTCATCTGAAGATAACTTAATCCCCTTGAAGTTAACGGAATCTAAATAACGCCCATCACTGTTATATTCCCCTATAATTAAGTTACTTTGTATTGCAGCAATAGGTCTTTGTACATAACTATTGATGACATTCCACTTAGCAGATGTGCCCTGATTATAATTATAGTTAGTATTATTTCTGAATTGCCATAAGCCAATATTGACGCCGGAATGTAGCATGGAAAAGAAACTGGAATTATTGCTTCCATTCTGGCGGGTTTCATTGTAGTTCATATTATAGTTCACAAACCCGGCATTAACACCTTCATCCCATGAAGATGGATTAGTGTAGCCGCGTGAGCGTGTATTTAAAAATATCTGTGGGATATTAATCTCTATAGATAAATTAGGCATATCGATAGAGTAATCAATATAGGAGGCAAGTTTTTTCAACGAAACGCAGGTGTTAATAGTTTCAGAGAAATCAATTTTAGTTTTAACTTTACTATTAATCAGATCAACTAACTTGGGGTTTGCACAAACAATATTTTCATTAACAGCCTCGCCCGTTTCGATTTGCACTGGAACACTACCACCAATGTATTTACCATTGATATTGATAGTCAGACTGTACATCCCTGGCACAATGCCACCTGGATGAGTAAATTTTTCCATATTAATTTTTTGACCACTAAAGAACTGTGGATCAAACTCAACCGCAGCGCTGTTATCCTGTTCAGCGCTAGCGCATTGCGAATAAGCAACTAATAAAGAAATATATAATAACTTAAATTTGAAATTATTATTCATAAGTTACCTTTATCTTTTTCTCGATCATCCCTCCCTGATCATTGATAATAGACGCCAGTAATTCATAATTTCCAGGCGTGACTCCATTGATTTTCGTCTCAACGCTCTTAAAGGGTTGGATCATTCCCATATCTTCCATTGAAACTGGATATTTCACATTGTTTTTAATTAAACTTAATTTAGAAAATGAAATAAAATAACCTGAGCTATTATTACACCGTAAAACGGAGTTTTTAGTACCACGGCCAAGAGAACATGACATGCTGGCCGCGAGGAAATCACTTGAAGGTACCTTCATTGTCGCAGGGCGAAAAAACAGCTTTATACGCGTTCTGAAAGCCAGTTGAATGCTATTTGTACTAGCGGCATTTTTATCTTTTGGTGGTACCTCAAACACATTCACCCAAAAAACAGATTCTTGGTTATCCGGTAGTTTTTCGCCATTATAAATTACCCGTAAAATTTGCCCCTGCCTGGATTCCATTCTAAATATAGGCGGTAATATCGTAAACGGTGTTTTAGCGGCATTAGCCGTCATTCTAGAGTCACCATCATCCACCCATGTCTGAACTAATACTGGATAGGGATTTGAGTTCTCTATTTTAAATGAAACCTCTCGTTTGTCGCTCGGAAAAATGACACGAGTAGCATTGATAATGACATTGGCATAAAGACTCTGTGAAAATAAAGAGATCAGTAATAATGTTATTATTTTCATCCGGCATTCCAAAATAAACCCTGCCACAGGCAGGGTTTATAAGCAAGGTTATTGATAACTTAAAGTATAAGAAACAACAGAGTTAGCAGGCCCTACTGTTGCTACACCTGTCGCGTAGTATGCTGCGATATAATTAAGTACAGCATCGCCATCTTCCAGATTTACATAGCTGGTTGATGGTATTTCACCATTGACTGGTTGCAGAACACCATTGTTATCATAAATAGCGATTTCAACGTTTTCAGCATTAGGAGTAGCTCCAGCTGGTGGACTTAGTTGTAAATAACCGTCAGTTGATGCTAAATCGAGTGACTCAAAACGAGCAGCTACACTCGTTACTGCTGAGCAGTCGGTTAACGTCAGTGAAAAGTTTTTATTACCAGCAGTCTGGCCAGCAGCACTTAACGCACTAGCAGGAACATTACCTAAAGCAACAGTCTTCGTTGCAGCTCCTGCAACAGAACCATCGATAGTACAGGTGTTGGAAGTGATCTCACCGGTAAAATTAATGGTACCGTCAACCGCATATACAGAAGAACTTAGGGCTAATACCCCAATAGAAATAACGTGAATTAATTTCATAAATCCCCCAATATTATTGTTTAAATTATTATTAACAAGGGCACAGCTAGACCTGCTACTCTCATTAATAATAGCGTGGCGTGTTACAGCTAAATATAGCTAGCAACTTTAAAAATTGATGTCTTAGCGGATTAAAAATGATTCATTGATATGTTAACTGACCTCTCTGATTCAGAGTTGAACAATGTTAAAACACTTTATTTAACGCTATCAACTGATTCAGCATCACCTAATAAACTTGCCTGAATCAAGTCAACCAACTAAATGTAGCTGACGATTGGAAGATGTACAAAAAAATTTTTAAAATAAATAATCAATATATTAAAAAATGATCTTAATCGTATTGATAGAAAAAAAACGCATTCGCGAATTGCAGTAAAAAATATTTCTGCTAAGAGATATAAGTACTCCTGAAAAAAGAACTATTTATAAGTAACGGGGGAGTGCATGAATGCCTGGCCATTGAAGTCGATACGTTTTTGCCTGCAAACAGGGGAATACGCGTACTTAATCGCCTGAAAGAAGAGCGCGGACAACCTCAGCAAAGCTGAATTGATAACAACCCATAACGGATGTCAGTTAACTTACTGAATTACTGTGAGTATAATGATATTATCCTGCGCTATATTCAACCGGGTAAACCGCAGCAGAACGGATTTATTGAGTGGTTCGATGATCCATTCCGGCGGGAGGTTTTAAATGCTTATTTATTTGAATCACTCAGTCAGATCAGAGAAATAGCCTGGTTCTGGCAATAATATTACAACCTGAATAGTACCCATGAAAGTCTGAAGTATCTCCCCGGCTATATACCAAAACAGCTGGAAAACTCTAATCAGCGCTGTCTCTGATAACGGGGAGTGGGCAATTTCATTGTTTAAAAAAATAAAACGCTGCCCCCCTCACCTGTTTTCCCTGATAACCATTATGTTGAAGGATGATTATTGGCGTAATCGCGGCTATGTTTATTAACCGCGATTACGCTTTTTTATTCTACGGTATAAACGAGGAAATCTTCTGCCAGTACGGTTGACGGAAATACTTCCCGACACTCTGCCAGTAACTGCTGACAACCCTCGGTGCCGTAGCGAGAACTAAAGTGGGTTGCGATTAGGGTACCGACAACCGCATCCTGTGCCAGTTTCGCCGTTTGCTGGCTGGATGAATGTCCGTGCCCGTTGGCTTTTTCCGCCATCGCCTGTTCGAGTGTCACTTCATGAACCATGACATCCACGCCGCGCGCCAGTTCCAGAGCTTCAGCGCAGGGGGCCGTATCACCAAAAATAGCCAGTTTCTTACCCGGGATCGGTGGGCCAAGATACTGGCTGCCATCAATGACCCGACCATCTTCCAGCTCAACAGTTAAGCCCTGCTTTAAGCGGTGAAACAAGGGTCCTGGGGGAACACCGTCGGCAATAAGTTTAGAGGCATCCAGCGCACCCGGTTTATCATGCTGTTCAATACGATAGCCGTAACATTCGACCGGATGCTTTAGCGGCCGGGCGGTAACCCGATAACCTGATTCGTCAAAAACCAGCCCAGGCACGACTTCGATAATGTTGAGCGGATAACCGACCCAGGAGCCACTAAGACGCAACGCGGTTTCGACAAATTCTGCCAGCCCTTTGGGTCCGTACAGCGTCAGTGGCGAAGAATTACCCTGCATTGAACGACTGCACAACAGGCCGGGGAGACCGAACAGATGATCACCATGTAGATGGGTGATAAAAATTTTATTCAGTTTGCCAGGATGATAAGGCGTCTGCAGAAACTGATGCTGAGTCCCCTCCCCGCAATCGAACAACCACATTTCAGCCGCTGTTGTCTGCTGCAAATTCAATACTATCGACGTCATATTGCGTGTACGGGTAGGCACACCTGCAGATGTCCCCAAAAAGAGCAACTCCATTGTCCTGTGTCCTCAGGGTGTCAGTCAAATATAGAGTATACCAACAAGGGGCCAACCATAGGCAACTGATGGCTGGCTATGAGCGAGTGGCTGGTGTTATAAAAACCCGAAAATGAATTTGGGCATTATTATCAGTCAGATTTTGTCTGATTAACTCGGGCAGACAGTTCTTAATGGCTTTCTTTTCTTTCGCTGTGGCGTTCGGTCAAATAGCCAGCGTACCTTTGAGAAGTCACATCATTTTGAACGACTCTTCAACAACATCCCCAATTCCGTCATACCAGGATGAGGGATCGTGAACCCTCGCATTCAACGGCCAAGTATGCGCATTTTATTGACCGTATTGTCATAAAAATTCCATTTAACAAACGGGGCTTTAAAATTAATAACATATGGAATATCATATGTATTGTTATTTTTCACCGAGGTAATCCATGCTTCTGCCTGTTCAGCTTTTTAAACTGCTCGCCGATGAGACTCGTTCGACTATCGTGATACTTCTCAGGGAATCTGGCGAGATGTGCGTCTGTGATATCTGCGGGGCAACAGCTGAGTCTCAGCCCAAAATTTCACGCCATATGGCACTATTGCGCGAGTCCGGGTTGGTCATCGACCGCCGTGAAGGAAAATGGGTACATTACCGACTGTCGCCACATATGCCCGCATGGGCAGCGAATATTATTGATACCGCCTGGAATTGTGAACGCGAAAATATACGTAAGAAACTCAGTAGCGCAGTATTGACCTTTTGCTGAGAGCTATATACATATTCGAATAAACAAATGTAATGGAGTGTCTGATGTTACTGGCTGGTATTATCTTTTTATTCACGCTCGTCCTGGTTATCTGGCAACCCAGAGGGCTGGGGATCGGCTGGAGTGCCATGTTGGGCGCAGGTTTGGCACTGCTCTCTGGCGTTGTTCATCTGGGGGATATTCCGCTGGTCTGGCAGATTGTGTGGAATGCGACCGCCACCTTTATTGCCGTGATCATCATCAGTCTTCTGCTCGACGAATCCGGCTTCTTTGAATGGGCCGCACTGCACGTTGCCCGTTGGGGGAATGGCCGGGGTCGGCTGCTCTTCACCTGGATAGTCCTGCTTGGTGCGATGGTCGCGGCACTGTTTGCTAACGACGGTGCGGCGCTGATCCTGACGCCTATCGTCATCGCGATACTGCTTGCTCTGGGATTCGGTCGGGCGACAACCCTGGCCTTTGTCATGGCCGCAGGATTTATCGCCGATACCGCAAGCCTGCCGTTGATTGTTTCAAACCTGGTCAATATCGTCTCTGCTGACTTCTTTAAACTTGGTTTCTCTGAATATGCCGCCGTGATGGTGCCAGTTAACCTGGTAGCGATTGCAATAACGCTGGTCATGCTACATTTATTTTTCCGCAAAGACATTCCTGCCGTTTACGACGTTTCTCTGTTGAAAAAACCGAAAGATGCTATACGTGATATGAATACCTTTAAAACCGGCTGGCTGGTTCTGGTTTTGCTTCTGCTGGGTTTTTTCGGACTGGAGCCAATGGGGGTACCGGTCAGTTTGATTGCTGCCGTTGGCGCATTAATCCTGTTTGGCGTTGCGAAAAAAGGCCATGCCATTAATACCGGTAAAGTACTGCGTGGTGCTCCGTGGCAAATTGTTATCTTCTCCCTGGGGATGTACCTGGTGGTCTACGGCTTACGAAATGCCGGACTGACACACTATCTCTCGTCCTTGCTGAATCAGCTGGCAGAACAGGGATTGTGGGCAGCTACGCTGGGTACGGGCTTCCTGACGGCCTTCCTCTCATCGGTGATGAACAATATGCCAACCGTGCTGGTCGGGGCACTGTCGATTGATGGCAGCACGGCGGCCGGTGTTATCAAAGAAGCGATGATTTACGCCAACGTCATCGGCAGCGACCTGGGACCTAAAATCACGCCGATTGGCAGCCTTGCCACTTTGCTGTGGTTGCATGTTCTGTCGCAGAAAAATATCAAAATTACCTGGGGATATTATTTCCGGGTGGGCATTGTCATGACAATCCCTGTGCTGTTTGTCACCCTGGCAGCACTGGCGCTTCGTCTGTCTTTCACTCTTTAATGCGATACTGATATGAGCAAGATTACTATTTACCACAACCCGGACTGCGGCACGTCACGTAATACCCTTGAAATGATCCGTAACAGCGGCGTTGAGCCAACCATTATCTATTACCTGGATACTCCGCCGTTGTACGATGAACTGGTAAAACTCATTGCGGATATGCGTATTTCAGTACGGGCAGCGCTACGTAAAAATGTTGAGCCTTATGAAAAACTGGGCCTTGCGGAAGACCGGTTTACTGACGCCCAGTTAATCAATTTTATGTTGCAATACCCCATACTGATTAATCGTCCTATCGTCGTGACATCACTGGGAACCCTGTTATGCCGACCTTCTGAAGCCGTGCTGGATATTCTGCCTGATGCACAGAAAGGCGCGTTCACGAAAGAGGACGGCGAGAAAGTGACGAATGAAAAGGGACAAAAGCTGAACTGAATATCCTGATAAAGGGCGAGTAAACTCGCCCTTCAAAACGTTTGTTGATTACATCACCTGATTCTATTGCGTGATATATTAAATATTTCAAATCCCCTTGCCTCCTGTATAATGACGCGCTGCCGTCAAGAATACGTTCGTAACGAGACCGGTTGTGCTCTGTATATTTGCTTCATTTATAAAATAACTTAGACTCATGCCCGATATTATTAAAGGTTAAAAAATGAAAGAAATACCCCCAAAATATACACCCGTTGACTTATCTCGTTGGGCAAGGAAGGAACATTTTGAGGTATTTCAGTCGTTTGCACAAAGCACATTTAACCAGACTGTCCTCATCGATATTACCGTATTACTAAAACATATAAAGGAAGTGGGCTGGAAGTTTTATCCTGTTATTATTTTTCTGCTCGCTAAAATTGTCAACCGCCATGCAGAGTTCCGGATGGCGATAAAGAATGATGAACTTGTCATATGGAATGAAATTCATCCAAACTATACCATTTTCCATAATGAAACGGAGACCTTCTCATCATTATGGAGTCACTATGATGGCAATATTCATCACTTCCTGGATGTTTATTCAGAAGACATTGCGCGCTATGGTAATAACCTTTCCTATTGGCCTAAAGAAGAGTCCCGGGAAAATATATTTTTCGTGTCAGCTATTCCTTGGGTCAGTTTTACCAGTTTCGATATCAACGTTGCTAACATGAAGAACTTTTTTTCCCCTATGTTTACTCTTGGAAAATACTATAAACAAGATGGAAAAGTGTTGTTGCCTCTCGCCGTTCAAGTTCATCATTCCGTATGCGATGGTTTCCATGTCGCAAGGTTGGTCAATGAATTACAAGAGATGAGCAATAATGTACAGTTTCTTTCCGAAGAAACTCATGGTTGATAAGCCAGAAGTCTTGAAAATCTGATTTTATATTGAACAGACAGCAAACTGAGAGAATCTGCCCTTGTCGTTTTACCATCACGTTCAGCAGGGGTAGATATTCCGTTTAACCGTTTCTGATCTTCTTATCGATATCAGGCTGGGGTTTACCAAACAGGTAACCTTGTATGAAATCGCAGCCCAGCACCTGAAGCCTTTTCAGCTGCTCTTCCGTTTCAACACCTTCCGCAACAGTCTTCATGTTGAGAGATTTCGCCATGCCGATGATAAGCCTGATGATATTAAGGGTGTCTTCCTGTGTTGATATCGTATTCACGAACGACTTGTCTATTTTGATTTTATCGAAGGCAAGCCTGCCCAGACGCGAAAGAGAAGAATAACCGGTACCAAAATCATCAATGGAGATTTTTACCCCCAAAGCCCGTAGCCTGTTAAGCGTATTCATTGGCGTATTGCTCTCAGTAAAGATAGAGGATTCCGTCACTTCCAGTTCAAGGCGCTCAGCGGGAAGACCCGTTTCATTCAGAATAGACACAACGATTCCGGCAAAGGCTTTGCTGCTTAGCTGAACAGGAGAGACATTGACTGAAACTTTCGCCGGGATAACCCAGGAAGCAGCTTCCCGACAGGCCATTTCCAGCACGGATTTCCCCATTTCGTTAATCATTCCCGTTTTTTCAGCTACTGGTATAAAGCTGTCCGGCGACAAGATGCCCTTCAGAGGATGGTTCCAACGAATAAGGGCTTCATAGCTGTAAATTTCCCGACTAAAAGAATCGACAATAGGCTGATAGTAAACCATAAATTCTTTATTCGTTAACGCCAGCGCCATATCATGTTCAAGAACCCGGCTTTCTTGCAGCTTTTCTAACATCCATTGCCGGAAGACTTTTATCTTACCTACACCGTCATTTTTGGCTTCATAAAGAGCCAGATCGGCAAATTTATAGAGATAGTCGGGGCGGCGCTCAGTGTCTGAGATAACAATGCCAACACTGGTGGTGATATTGATAATCGTGTTATAGATAGTGTAGGTCTGGTTGATAACATCGCATATATTTTGGGCCTGTGAAACGGCACTACTCTCCGTTAAAGCATCCGAGAGAAATGCAAACTCATCTCCGCCTAAACGATAAAGCGTACCGGAAGTCAGACTCATCGAAATCAAACGCTGTGATATCTGGCGTAATAACTTATCCCCGACATCATGGCCATAGGTGTCATTAACTTCCTTGAATCGATCTAAATCAAACAACATCACAACCACAGACTTATTGTTTTTTACTGCGTTCTCGATGGTTCCATTTAAATTCTCCCAGAAAAAATGACGATTATTCATCTCTGTCAGAGAGTCATGGTAAACGTCATACTCCAGCTTTGCATTCTGGACTTGCAGCTTTTCTTTAGATTCCTGCAATGCTTCAGCAAGGCTCTTTACCTGAAGATGAGCCTTCAAGATATTTCTGTTTTGATAAAATATCAGCACACCCAGTATCGCACTCATTATTATCAGCAATACCGAGGTCGCGGAATAAATATAGTACAGGGTTTTAATTTTGATATTGGCATCATTAATCGAATTGATATCCTTATCTAAAGCGCCAGACGACAGGCGTCCCAGAGGAGCATCAAGCGCGTGCATGACTTTCAGATACGCCTGAAGTTCTGAGCGATTCATTCTCTCAAGATGAATATCCAAATAGACAAGCGTCTTTTCAAGCTGAAAAGCTAAGGCATGATAGGCTTTATTATTTTCAATGTAGTTACTCAAATCCCCTTCTTTCATTAAATCGCTCTGGCTGAGCATAATATCCAGACGCATACGCACATCATCCAGCGTCATCGTCTCATCGATAGTGTAAAGACCAAGCAATGATTCGAACCGGTAATATTCTGATGCCATCTGTGCGACAGACCAAGAAGCAGCGTAGTGAGTCAATTTCTGTAACTCTTGCTGCCTTTCATGCACAAGGAAAGAGATATACCCGGTAGATATAAAAAGGAAAAAAATGATGCCAGCCAGAATTCTGTTCATGTTGCTCTTCTGACCTCTTACTCAATACTCATTTTGCTGACTTGCCAGGCCGATCTTGAATAATAAATCTGGTTATTCAACTCAGGAATGCTGTCATAAGGATACACAACAAACAGCGGACCTTTATCGCGGACACGCATATATTTTCCGTTGACCTTTAGCGCGAGGATCACGTTATATTTCTTAAAATCGCTGAGGGGAATTTCGGTGGTGTAGTCATTGAGCGCAGTGACCTTAACAACAGAGCCTTTCGCTCCGACATAATCCATAAGCTTTTGCAGTGAGATGCCCTCAAAAGTCGTGCGACCATCATACCACGGAGATGTGGTTTGAAAGCTTACCATTCCCAGTTTTTCAAGACTTGCCAGATCAAAAACGGCTTTTCCAGCCTCATTTGTATTTTCGATATTACCAGACAGCGTTAAAAGGACTTTACCCTCAGGCTTGGAAAATTCATCCGCCCAGACCTGTGTGGAGAGAGCAAAGCTTAACAGCATGATAATTAAACGCATTCTGACCTCACATATCAACTGAACGTCACAGAATTATAGTTTAGTTACGGTGTTATTTGTATATGCTTCAGGGCTATTGTTAGTGTCATCAATACATTAACTCTTGATAATCAACTGATTAAAAAATGCTCTTTCTGTCCGGACTAAACAAGATCGAGACATATCTGATGCATACAAAACAGCGATTCACCTCTGTCATTCCCATCCGTTAACACCATGACCATCAACACACAGAAATATAAAGATTTATTTTTTGTGCGCAGGCTGGAATGTAACGCAAACAATTATCAGCGCCTCAAACAAAGCAACCTATTAAGTATAGTGGGTAATTATTGTATCAACAGGTAGAAAGATGTCCGGAACAGGCAGACAGTTCACTGATTTCTTTACGATTTTTAGAGGAGGAGTGATAAATCATTTTGATAATTTTTGAACGTCATTCGCAGGCTGATAATAAAAAACGGGAACCCTCAGGCTCCCGCTTGTTTTTCAACCGAAAACAGGATTACATGTTTTCGATGATTGCGTCACCAAACTCGCTGCATTTCAGCAGTTTAGCGCCGTCCATCAGACGTTCAAAGTCATAAGTTACGGTTTTCGCGTTGATTGCGCCGCTCATGCCTTTAACGATAAGGTCTGCTGCTTCGAACCAGCCCATGTGACGGAGCATCATTTCAGCGGACAGGATGATTGAACCAGGGTTCACTTTATCCTGGCCTGCATATTTTGGTGCAGTACCGTGGGTTGCTTCGAACAGTGCACAGTCGTCACCGATGTTTGCACCAGGTGCGATACCGATACCACCAACTTGGGCTGCCAGGGCGTCAGAGATGTAGTCGCCGTTCAGGTTCATACATGCAATAACGTCGTACTCAGCCGGGCGCAGCAGGATCTGTTGCAGGAAGGCATCAGCGATAACGTCTTTAACGATGATTTCTTTGCCGGTATTTGGATTTTTGATTTTAACCCAAGGACCGCCATCGATCAGTTCGCCACCGAATTCTTCACGTGCCAGCTGGTAACCCCAGTCTTTAAATGCACCTTCGGTGAACTTCATGATGTTGCCTTTGTGTACCAGCGTCAGTGAATCGCGATCGTTGGCGATTGCGTATTCAATGGCAGCACGTACCAGGCGTTTGGTGCCTTCTTCTGAACATGGCTTAACGCCGATACCACAATGGTCAGGGAAACGAATTTTGGTTACGTTCATTTCTTCACGCAGGAACTTAATGACTTTCTGCGCTTCTGCACTGTCCGCTTTCCACTCGATACCCGCGTAGATATCTTCTGAGTTTTCACGGAAGATAACCATGTTGGTCAGTTCTGGTTGCTTAACCGGACTTGGGGTGCCGTCGTAGTAGCGCACCGGGCGCAGACAAACGTACAGATCAAGCTGCTGACGCAGAGCAACGTTCAGAGAACGAATACCACCGCCGACTGGCGTCGTCAGAGGTCCTTTAATAGCAACACGGTAATCACGAATCAAGTCGAGCGTTTCTTCTGGTAACCAGACGTCTTCCCCATAAACCTGGGTAGATTTTTCGCCGGTATAGATTTCCATCCAGGAAATTTTCCGCTCGCCTTTGTAGGCTTTTTCAACGGCGGCATCAACGACTTTGATCATCGCTGGGGTGACATCCACACCAATACCATCACCTTCAATAAAAGGAATGATTGGATTATTAGGGATAGTGAGTTTGCCATCTTGCAGGGTGATCTTTTTACCTTCCGTCGGAACGACTACTTTGCTTTCCATTCACCTCTCCTTCGAGCGCTTCTGGTGGTTACTGATTTTATGTTAATCATTTGTAATGTGCGGGCACATACTACTGCAATATCGCTCTCGCGCCAATCGCTTCTCATTTCAGCTATAATGCGCTAATACACACCAGCTGAAAATACTATGAACAAAACTTATCAAAGAAACCACCAAACTAAACGATTCAGCTCCAGTAAATCGAGAAAAATCCATCATGACAAGGGCCCCAAACGGGTCGTTATTTTTAATAAACCTTACGATGTACTGACGCAATTTACTGATGAAAAAGGGCGTTTAACCCTCAAAGATTACATTTCCATACCTGGAATTTATGCCGCCGGACGTCTTGACAGAGACAGCGAAGGATTATTAGTTCTTACCAATGACGGTGAGTTACAGGCAAAACTGACGGCGCCTGGCAAACGGACGGGGAAAATCTATCTGGTTCAGGTTGAAGGGCTGCCCGATGAAGTGGCTCTCGAGACGTTACGCTCGGGAGTCGAGCTCAAGGATGGCTTGACCCTGCCCGCGGGAGTCAGGATGATTGACGAACCGAGCTGGTTATGGCCACGCAATCCTCCCATCAGGGAACGTAAATCGATCCCAACTAGCTGGCTGGAAATCACCCTTTATGAAGGCCGTAATCGTCAGGTACGCCGAATGACTGCCCATGTTGGATTACCCACATTACGCTTGATTCGTTATGCCGTGGGTCCTTTGACTCTCGACGGGCTGGCCCCAGGTCTTTGGCTGGATGTTTCCCCTACCCTCTTATAAGGAGTCATGATGTTTAAACCCCATGTTACTGTGGCATGCATCGTTCAGGCAGAAGATAAATTTTTAGTGGTTGAAGAAACAATTAAAGGTAAAGCCTTGTGGAACCAGCCGGCCGGGCATCTGGAAGCAGACGAGACGCTTATCCAGGCTGCAAGCCGTGAGTTATGGGAAGAAACCGGTATTCGGGCACAACCTCAGGCTTTTCTCGGCCTTCATCAATGGATTGCCCCCGATAAAACCCCTTTTCTGCGGTTTTTATTTGTTATTGATTTTGAAAAGATACTCCCCACCCAGCCGCATGACAGTGACATTGATTGTTGCCATTGGGTCAGTGCGCAACAGATTCTGGAAGCACCCAATTTACGCTCACCACTGGTTGCCGAAAGCATCCGTTGTTATCAAAAGAATGTTCGTTATCCACTTTCCGTGCTTTCTACATTTAACTGGCCGTTTACAGAGGGTGCCATGTAAAAGAGTGCGTGATAGAATACGGCGCTTGAAATTCAATGTTGTGAGTATGCTATGTCTGATAACAGCCAGAAAAAAGTCATTGTCGGTATGTCCGGCGGCGTTGACTCCTCCGTTTCCGCTTATTTGCTCCAGCAACAGGGCTATCAAGTGGAAGGCCTGTTTATGAAAAACTGGGAAGAAGATGATGGCGAAGACTACTGTACCGCAGCCACAGACTTAGCGGATGCTCAGGCAGTATGCGATAAACTCGGCATTGAATTACATACCGTTAATTTTGCCGCCGAGTACTGGGACAATGTCTTTGAGCATTTTCTTCAGGAATACAAGGCCGGGCGTACCCCTAACCCTGATATCTTGTGTAATAAAGAGATAAAGTTTAAAGCCTTTCTCGAATTTGCCGCCGAAGATCTCGGCGCCGATTATATTGCAACCGGTCACTATGTGCGCCGTGCAGATGTCGAGGGTAAAAGTCAGCTATTGCGTGGTCTGGACGGTAATAAAGACCAAAGTTACTTTCTGTATACTTTGGGTTACGAGCAAATTGCTCAAAGCCTGTTCCCTGTGGGTGAACTGGAAAAACCAGAAGTACGCCGTATTGCCGAGCAACTGGACTTAATCACCGCAAAGAAAAAAGACTCCACCGGGATCTGCTTTATTGGTGAACGTAAATTCCGCGATTTTCTTGGCCGTTATCTGCCTGCGCAATCGGGTAGAATCGTCAATGTAGAGGGGGAAACCATCGGCGAGCACCAAGGGTTGATGTACCATACTTTGGGTCAGCGCAAAGGACTTGGGATCGGCGGAATAAAAGAAGCTTCTGAAGACCCGTGGTATGTTGTTGATAAAGATGTTGAACAGAATCTGCTGGTGGTTGCTCAGGGCCACGATCATCCACGCCTGATGTCAGTCGGCTTAATTGCCGGCCAGCTGGACTGGGTCAACCGCGAACCCCTGAGCGATACTTTACGCTGTACCGTAAAAACACGTTATCGCCAGGCTGATATTCCCTGCACTGTGACCCCACTTGATGACGGGCACGTTGAAGTGCGTTTTGACGAGCCGGTATCTGCCGTTACCCCAGGCCAGTCAGCGGTCTTTTATTCTGCTGATATCTGCTTAGGTGGCGGCATTATCGAACAGCGCTTGCCGCTCGTTATTTAACTACACAAGGACAAGGGCCGCGTGGCTAAAAACTACTACGATATTACACTCGCCCTGGCGGGTATTTGTCAGTCTGCCCATCTGGTGCAGCAACTGGCACATCAAGGTCAGGCTGATAGCGATGCGTTACGCGTATCTCTTAATAGCGTGGTTGACTTAAATCCAGGCTCTACTTTGGCGATTTTTGGCGGTGAAGAAGCCAATCTCAAACTGGGCCTTGAAACCCTGCTCGGGGTACTTAACGCCAGCAGTCGTCAGGGCCTGAACGGTGAACTGACACGCTATACCCTGAGCCTGATGGTGCTGGAGCGAAAACTTCATGCCAGCAAAGGGGCAATGGACAAACTGGGTAGCAGTATCCAGGGCCTGCAACGTCAGCTTGAACATTTTGACTTAGAGTCCGATCCTCTGCTCAATGCCATGGCCGGAATCTATGTCGATGTCATCAGCCCACTCGGTCCGCGCATTCAAGTGACAGGCGCACCCAGCGTGCTGCAAAATGCCCAAATTCAAAGTAAAGTACGCGCTACCCTGCTGGCCGGTATTCGGGCAGCTGTACTCTGGCATCAAGTCGGTGGTGGTCGTTTACAATTGATGTTTTCTCGTGGTCGCCTGTCTGCACAGGCCAAACAAATTCTTGCTCATTGTTAATCCCTCAGGAGTTGTTATGGAATTATCCGCACTGACCGCTGTTTCCCCCGTTGACGGGCGCTATGGCGATAAAGTCAGCGCTCTGCGCGCTATTTTCAGCGAGTTCGGTTTATTGAAATTCCGCGTACAGGTTGAAGTACGCTGGTTACAAAAACTGGCCGCGCAGGCAGAGATCAAGGAAGTTCCTGCTTTTGATGCGGACGCAAACGGTTTCCTTGATAAAATTGTTGCTGAATTTAGCGAAGCTGATGCTGCACGCATTAAAACGATTGAACGCACCACTAACCATGACGTTAAAGCGGTAGAATATTTCCTCAAAGAAAAAGTGGCAGAGGTTCCGGCACTGCATGCTGTCACTGAATTTATTCACTTCGCTTGTACTTCTGAAGATATTAATAACCTGTCTCATGCTCTGATGCTGGAAACCGCGCGTCAGGAAGTGTTGTTACCCTACTGGCGTCAGTTGATTGCCGCAGTAAAAGACCTGGCCGTACAGTATCGTGATATCCCGCTGCTCTCGCGCACTCACGGTCAACCAGCGACCCCATCGACGATGGGTAAAGAAATGGCTAACGTAGCCTATCGCCTGGAAAGACAACTGCGTCAGCTAGAAAAAGTCGAAATTCTCGGAAAAATTAACGGTGCAGTCGGTAACTATAATGCTCATATGGTTGCTTATCCGGAAGTAGACTGGCATGAAGTGAGTTCAAGCTTTGTCAGCTCGTTGGGTATTCAGTGGAACCCGTACACCACTCAAATTGAACCCCACGACTATATTGCTGAACTGTTTGACTGCATCGCGCGTTTTAACACTATTGTTCTCGACTTCGATCGTGATATCTGGGGTTATATCGCTCTTAATCATTTCAAACAGAAGACCATTGCCGGTGAAATCGGTTCTTCAACCATGCCGCATAAAGTGAACCCAATTGACTTCGAAAACTCCGAAGGCAACCTGGGTCTGTCCAATGCTCTGTTACAACACCTGGCCAGTAAATTGCCAGTTTCACGCTGGCAGCGTGATTTGACTGACTCAACGGTACTGCGTAACCTGGGTGTCGGTATCGGCTATGCGCTGATTGCTTATCAGTCCACTCTGAAAGGAGTCAGTAAACTCGAAGTTAATCGTGACAGACTGCTGGCTGAACTTGACCTTAACTGGGAAGTTCTTGCTGAGCCTATTCAAACCGTGATGCGCCGTTATGGTATTGAAAAACCTTACGAGAAACTCAAAGAGCTGACCCGTGGTAAGCGTGTCGATGCCGAAGGTATGAAGCAGTTTATCGACGGTCTGGAGCTGCCAGAAGCAGAAAAAGTGCGCCTGAAAGAGCTGACTCCAGCTAACTATATTGGCCGTGCCATCGCCATGGTTGATGAGCTGAAATAATATTTTTCAATAAGAAACCCTCACTCCCGAGGGTTTCTCCTGAGATTTATCCTTCATCACTCTCCTGCTCCCTGCTAATTCGCGTTAAACTATAGCCGTCATTTATTTATCAAGGAAAAGTGATGCGCGTTTTGGTTGTCGAAGATAATGCTTTGCTCCGCCACCACCTCACAGTACAACTGCGCGAGGGAGGCCACCAGGTTGATGCTGCGGAAGATGCTAAAGAAGCCGATTACTTTTTGAATGAACATACTCCAGATATCGCTATTATCGATTTAGGTTTACCTGATGAAGATGGCATGAGCTTAATTCGTCGCTGGCGCAGCCATGATGTGACTATCCCGATTATGGTGCTGACTGCCCGCGAAGGCTGGCAGGATAAAGTCGAGGTCCTGGGCGCTGGGGCTGATGACTATGTGACAAAACCCTTTCATCTTGAAGAGGTTGTCGCCCGAATGCAGGCCCTTATGCGGCGTAACAGTGGCCTGGCCTCGCAGGTTATCTCTCGCCCACCGTTTCAGGTTGATTTATCGCGTCGCGAACTGTCGATTAACGGCCAGTTAATTAAACTCACCGCTTTTGAGTACACGATTATGGAAACGATAATCCGTAATGCCGGGAAAGTTGTCAGTAAAGACTCGCTGATGCTGCAACTTTATCCCGATGCTGAACTCCGCGAAAGCCACACTATTGACGTTCTGATGGGGCGTTTACGTAAAAAAATTCAGGCCGAATATACTCCTGAGGTTATTACCACCGTACGCGGGCAAGGCTATCGGTTCGACTTGCCATCATGAAGCGCCTGTTTCGTCACCTGCTACCACTTTCACTGCGTATTCGGTTTTTACTGGCGACAGCGGCGGTGGTCATGGTGTTATCTCTGGCCTATGGATTGGTCGCCCTGGTCGGTTACAGTGTCAGTTTTGATAAAACAACTTTCCGTTTATTACGCGGCGAAAGCAACCTCATCTATACCTTAGCTCGCTGGGAAAACGGTAAGATGGACGTTGCACTTTCCAGTGATTTAAACCTGCAAAGCCCGGCAATGGCTCTTATTTACGATACGGACGGTAAACTGCTGTGGGCCCAGCGTGATGTGCCTTATATCGAACACCAAATCCGTAAAGAATGGCTGAGAGATAATGGTTTTTTTGAACTGGAAGCCAACTACGCCACCAGCAGTGCGCTTTTGGGAGATGACGCCGAACGGCTGGCTGAACTAAAAGTGATGTATGAAGCAGAGGCCGATGATGAGTATGAAGTGACGCATTCGATTGCCGTTAACCAGTACCCGGCAACCTCCCGCATGCCTGCGGTGACTATTGTAATGGTCGATACCATTCCGATAGAGCTTAAGCGCTCTTATATGGTATGGAGTTGGTTTATTTATGTCTTGCTGGCGAATCTGTTATTAGTGGTACCGTTACTGTTACTGGCAGCGTGGTGGAGCTTACGCCCAATAGAAGCTTTGGCGCGAGAAGTACGTGAGCTGGAAAAGCGCGATCGTAATAGCCTGAACCCGGAAACTACGCCGGAACTAAAAAGCCTGGTACAAAACCTCAATCGGCTACTACGCACCGAGCGGGAACGTCATGATAAATATCGCACTACTTTGACCGACCTGACCCATAGTCTGAAAACGCCGTTAGCTGTACTACAATCTACTCTGCGATCGTTGCGGGGCAATAAAATTAACCTGGATCAGGCTGAGCCGGAAATGCTGGAACAAATAAGCCGTATTTCTCAGCAAATTGGCTATTACCTGCATCGTGCCAGTATACGCGGTGATATGGAATTGCTCAGCCGGGAACTCCACTCTGTCGCCCCATTACTGGACAGCCTGTGTTCAGCCCTGAATAAAGTCTACCAGCGTAAAGGCGTGAATATTACGCTCGATATCTCTCCGGAAACGATATTTGTCGGTGAAAAACATGACTTTATGGAGATTATGGGCAATATACTGGATAACGCCTGTAAATATTGTCTGGAGTTTGTTGAAGTTTCTGCTCAACAGCACGATGACAGGCTGCATATTATTATTGAAGATGATGGGCCAGGCATTCCAGAAAGTCAGCGTGAAAGAGTATTTCATCGGGGTCAGCGTGCGGATACGTTAAGGCCAGGTCAGGGTATTGGCCTCTCGGTGGTACGGGAACTGGTCTCTCAGTATGAAGGAGAAATTCTCGTTGGCGTCAGCTCGCTGGGCGGAGCCAGGATGGAGGTCATTTTTTCTCATCAGTATCTCTCCCAGGAAATAGAGTAAAAAGATACCGTCAGTCACACTGGCATCCGTTACAATCCCGGATAGCATTATTTTCACCCTCAAGGTAACCACTATGGACTATCAGCTTGATTTAAACTGGCCAGATTTTATTGAACGCTACTGGCAGAAACGTCCGGTAATACTGAAGCACGCTTTCAAAAATTTCGTTGACCCCATATCTCCGGACGAACTGGCCGGTCTGGCGATGGAAAGCGAAGTCGATAGCCGTCTGGTCAGCCATAACGAAGGCAAATGGCAAGTGGGTCATGGCCCGTTTCAGGAATATGATCACCTGGGCGAACATAACTGGTCTTTGCTGGTTCAAGCCGTCAATCACTGGCATCAGCCTGCCAGCGCTCTGATGATTCCTTTCCGGGCGTTACCCGACTGGCGAATCGATGACTTAATGGTCTCTTTTTCTGTTCCGGGTGGTGGTGTCGGTCCGCATTTCGATCAGTATGATGTCTTTATTATTCAAGGTCTCGGTCGCCGCCGCTGGCGGGTTGGTGAAAAGGCGTCACTGAAACAACACTGTCCGCATCCGGATCTGTTACAAGTCGAGCCTTTTGATGCCATCATTGATGAAGAGATGGAGCCTGGTGACGTGCTCTATATTCCACCGGGTTTCCCGCATGAAGGCTATGCGCTGGAAAATGCGCTGAATTACTCGGTCGGTTTTCGGGCACCCAGCAGCCGCGAACTGATCAGCGGTTTCGCTGACTTTGTATTGCAGCGTGAACTGGGTGGCTTGCGTTATAGCGATCCACAGGTTCCGAAGCGAAATCACCCTGCCGATATCCTGCCGCAAGAAGTTGATGCACTTCGCGATATGATGCTCAGTATGCTGAATCAACCTGAAACTTTTAATCACTGGTTCGGCGAGTTTATTAGCCAGTCGCGTCATGAACTGGATCTTGCCCCACCAGAACCCCCTTATCAGGCCGATGAAATTGTTGATGCTTTACATCAGGGGGATGTACTGACCCGAGCCGGTGGCCTGCGCGTTTTACGCGTGGCAAATGAGGTGTATGTGAATGGCGAGAAGCTGGACAGTCCGCAACATCAGGCGCTGGAAGCGCTTGCCAGTCATCTGACGTTAAACGCAGAGCACTTCGCTGACGCCCTTGACGATCCTGGCTTCCTCGTTTTACTGACTGCCCTCGTCAATAGCGGTTACTGGTATTTCGAAGACTAATTATCATGACGGTAGCGGGTTTTAGCTACCGTCATTAATCTCTTATTCAGGGGTAATCTCGCAGGTCAGCTTCGCTATCTGTACAATCACGTTAACGGCCTTTTCCATACCTTCCAAAGTCACCATCTCATGTTTTCCATGATAGTTATATCCGCCGGTGAATAAGTTAGGGCAAGGCAGTCCTTTGAAAGAGAGTTGTGCCCCGTCCGTTCCCCCGCGTATAGGTTTCATTATCGGTTCAATATTGCAGTTGGTCATCGCCTGACGGGCAATATTCAACGCATGGGGATGACTCAGTACTTTGTCACGCATGTTGTAGTAGTTGTCATCAATAACCAGCTCAATATAGCACTTCGGGGGCAGACCTTTTCCCACCCGCTCCGCTATCTCCACCATTTTTTTCTTACGCAGCTGAAATTGTTGTATATCAAAATCGCGGATCAGATAGTGCATTTGCGCATGTTCTGCATTACCTTTCAGACTATGCAGATGGAAAAAGCCCTGATATCCCTCGGTACACTCGGGGGTCTCCTCCTGCGGGAGCTCAGCATGCAAACGAGCAGCCAGCGCTATCGCATTAGTCATCACGCCTTTTGCCGAACCAGGATGCGCGACATTCCCCACGATTTCAATTTTTACCTCTGCGGCATTGAAATTTTCATACTCAAGTTCACCGACCCCACCACCATCAACGGTATAGGCCCAGTCAGCAGCAAAAGCCTTCACATCAAAGTATGCCGCGCCACGGCCAATTTCTTCATCTGGCGTAAAAGCGACCCGAATATCACCGTGGGGAATATTGTCATTTTTTAATACAGCAAGGGCGGTAATAATTTCGGCAATTCCCGCTTTATCGTCCGCACCTAATAACGTTTTACCGTTTGTGGTAATTAATGTCTGTCCTAATAATTGGTGCAATACAGGGAACATCACCGGGGACAGTATTTCTTCGCCATGCCCCAGCGCAATGTCCCCCCCTCGATAGCCTTCGATAATTTGTGGTTGAACATTCTTCCCACTGAAATCCGGCGAAGTATCCACATGTGCAATAAAACCAATAACCGGCACGGTATGGCTCACATTAGCTGGCAGTGTTGCCATCAGGATACCCTGCTCGCTTAAACTGATGTCAGTCAATCCCATTCCGGTAAGCTGCTGTTGCAACAGGAATAACAGATCCCATTGCCCAGTACTACTGGGGGTACGCTTCACGCCCGGGCGTGACTGGGTATCAAAATCGATATATTCCAGAAAGCGGTCAAGTAATTCATCCATTGCTTTCACCTTCAGAGTAGAGTTATTCCATTATTCATAAGGCCGGACTCAGAAGTATTGCGTCATATCATAGTTAGGTAGGCTGACTGTAAATCATTTCGCTTGCGGGCAGACAGTTTTACCACATCAATTATTGGCGATGAACTGAGTTTCCCGTAGAATGCCAGCCCTTACTTTATGTGTTAAGCCTCAAGGTGGTTAACCACAAACCCTGTATCTGCTTCGAAAGATACGTTATTGATGGGACAGTGTAACAATTGGAAAAACAGCAATCTTACGTTTCGCCGTTAGTCGAGATTACGGCGTTAACTAAACGATTTGATAGTAAAGCCGTCATTTCTGACTTCTCTCTCACCATCGGTCACGGTGAATTTCTGACGCTACTTGGCCCTTCTGGCTGCGGCAAAACCACAGTATTACGCTTAATAGCGGGACTCGAACAGGCTGACGGCGGTTCTGTCTCTCTGGATAACCAGGATATTACCCTCGTTCCGGCTGAGCATCGTCCCGTTAATACGGTGTTTCAGAGTTATGCCCTGTTTCCCCATATGACCATTTTTGAAAACGTCGCTTTTGGCTTGCGTATGCAAAAAACACCCGCCAGTGAGATTGCGCCTCGGGTGACTGAAGCCCTGAAAATGGTACAGTTAGAAGAGTTTGCGCAGCGCAAACCCCATCAGCTTTCCGGGGGCCAACAACAACGAGTGGCCATTGCCCGTGCGGTTGTGAATAAACCCCGCCTGCTACTTCTCGATGAATCGTTATCTGCTCTCGACTATAAGCTGCGTAAGCAGATGCAAAATGAACTCAAAGCGTTACAGCGTAAACTCGGTATTACCTTTGTTTTCGTCACTCATGATCAGGAAGAAGCTCTCACCATGTCCGATCGTATTGTGGTGATGCGTAACGGTAAAATTGAGCAGGACGGCACGCCGCGTGAGATCTACGAAGAACCGAAAAATCTCTTTGTCGCCAGCTTTATCGGTGAAATCAATATTTTTGATGCAGTAGTGATTGAACGTCTTGATAAACAGCGTGTTCTGGCACAGGTGGAAGGCCGGGAATGTCATATTTTTGTTCAAAAACCGGTAACACCAGGTCAGGCACTCAAAGTGCTGTTACGCCCGGAAGATTTACGAGTTGAAGAGATCAATGACAGTAGTGAATCTGATGGTTTGATAGGGTATATCCGCGAGCGTAACTATAAAGGTATGACCCTCGAATCAACCGTCGAACTGGAAAACGGCAAGATGATAATGGTGAGTGAGTTTTTCAACGAAGACGATCCTGATTTCGACCATTCATTAAATCAGAAAATGGCTGTGACCTGGGTTGAAAGCTGGGAGGTTGTCCTGACCGATGCAGAGTTCTCGTAAATTTAAACACATTGTCATCGGCCTGGCAGTAGGCTGGTTATTAGTGTTTGTCTTTTTGCCAAACCTAATGATAATCGGCACCAGTTTTCTCACCCGGGATGATGCGCATTTTGTCAGTATGGTATTCACGTTTGATAACTATACCCGTCTGGCTGACCCACTTTATGCCCAGGTACTGATTCATTCATTGAATATGGCACTGATTGCCACATTCGCCTGTCTGATCCTCGGTTATCCCTTTGCCTGGTATCTTGCCAGCCTGCCCGCTCGCGTGCGGCCATTACTGTTATTTTTGCTGATAGTCCCCTTCTGGACAAACTCATTAATTCGCGTCTATGGCCTGAAATTATTTCTCAGTACCAAAGGCTATCTCAATGAATTTCTGTTGTGGACTGGCGTGACAGAGACGCCAATAAAGATAATGTTTACCCCAAGTGCAGTCATTATTGGTCTGGTCTATATTTTACTGCCCTTTATGGTGATGCCACTCTATTCCAGTATTGAAAAGCTCGACAAACCCTTACTGGAAGCGGCGCGAGATTTGGGAGCCAGTAAGCGACAAACCTTCCTGCGGATTATTCTGCCACTGACCATGCCTGGTATTGTTGCCGGTAGTTTATTGGTGATGTTGCCTGCAATGGGGATGTTCTATATTTCGGACCTGATGGGGGGTGCGAAAAACTTGCTGATTGGCAATGTGATTAAAAGTCAGTTTCTTACTATTCGTGACTGGCCCTTTGGGGCTGCCACCAGCATTATGCTGACGCTGGTTATGGGGTTGATGTTACTGGTGTACTGGCGGACTTCCCGCTTACTGAATAAGAAGGAGGCGCCGTAATGAAAGGACGACTCTTCAAAGCAGGGTTTATGTCGGTGATTTATGCCTTTCTGTACATTCCCATTATCCTGCTTATCGTTAACTCTTTTAACCGCTCCAGATTTGGCATTAACTGGCAGGGCTTTACCACCGACTGGTATCGCCTGCTGATGAACAACGACAGCCTGCTCCAGTCTGCCCGTCACTCTCTCACCATTGCCGTCTTTTCAGCCACCGCCGCGACCCTTATCGGTTCGCTGACCGCCGTGGCACTTTATCGCTATCACTTTCGCGGCAAGCCTTTTGTCGGCGGCATGCTGTTTGTAGTGATGATGTCGCCGGATATCGTGATGGCGATTTCACTGCTGGTGCTGTTTATGTTACTCGGCATTTCACTCGGTTTCTGGTCCCTGCTGTTTTCCCATATCACCTTCTGCCTGCCTTTTGTTGTGATAACCGTTTATTCACGACTTAAAGGTTTCGACGTCAAAATGCTGGAAGCCGCGCGTGATTTAGGCGCCAGTGAGTGGGTTATTCTGCGGAAAATTCTGCTGCCACTGGCAATGCCCGCGGTTGCTGCAGGCTGGCTGCTGAGCTTCACACTGTCGATGGATGATGTTGTGATTTCCTCCTTTGTCACCGGTCCAAGCTATGAAATTCTGCCATTAAAGATCTATTCAATGGTGAAAGTGGGCGTATCACCTGAGGTGAATGCCCTGGCAACAATTCTGCTGTTACTGTCACTGGTGATGGTCATCGCCAGTCAACTCATTCTTCGCGATAAAACAAAACCCCAGGGGACGTTAAAATGAAAAAATGGTCACGCCACCTGCTTGCTGCTGGTGCACTTGCGCTGGTTATAGGGAGCGCACAAGCTAACGATAATAAAACACTCTATTTCTATAACTGGACCGAATATGTACCACCCGGCCTGTTAGAACAATTCACGAAAGAAACCGGGATCAAGGTTATCTATTCCACCTATGAGTCGAATGAAACCATGTACGCCAAGCTTAAAACCTATAAAGATGGCGCCTATGACCTGGTTGTCCCCTCCACTTACTTTGTCGATAAAATGCGTAAAGAGGGTATGATCCAGAAAATCGACAAAAGTAAGCTGACGAACTTTAGTAATCTCGACCCGGAGATGCTGAATAAACCTTTCGACCCCAATAATGACTATTCCATCCCTTATATCTGGGGGGCAACCGCGATAGGCGTTAACGCCGATGAGAGGGATCCGAAAAGCATCAGCAGCTGGGCTGATTTGTGGAAGCCCGAGTATAAACAGAGCCTGTTGCTGACAGATGACGCTCGTGAAGTCTTCCAGGTGGCGTTGCGTAAACTGGGTTACTCCGGTAACAGTACCTCCCCGAAAGAGATCGAAGCCGCCTACCACGAGCTGCAAAAACTGATGCCAAACGTTGCCGCCTTTAACTCTGATAACCCGGCGAATCCATATATGGAAGGTGAAGTCAATGTCGGGATGGTATGGAATGGTTCAGCCTATGTTGCCCGTGAAGAAGGCACTCCGCTGGAAATCATCTGGCCGAAAGAAGGCGGTATTTTCTGGATGGATAACCTGTCAATTCCGGCTAATGCTAAAAACGTGGACGGTGCCCTGCAACTGATTAACTTCCTGCTGCGTCCGGAGATCGCCCAACAAGTCGCCGAAACTATTGGCTATCCGACTCCTAACCTCGCCGCACGTAAATTATTACCACCAGAAGTCTCTGGCGATAAGTCACTCTATCCCGATGCCGAAGTGATAGAGGCCGGAGAGTGGCAAAACGATGTGGGTGACGCCAGTCTGCTGTATGAGTCTTATTACCAGAAACTGAAAACCGGGGGATGATGCTGACGTTTGAAAACAGTCAGTATCGAATTTCTGGTACCTGAAGACGAGCTCTACTGTAGAGGTTTAATATCCCTGATAATAAACAGAAATAAATACTGTGATTTATCAGGGATAGCAATAATCATTCACTGGCCCTTCTCCTGAAATACATTCATCAGGTTACTTTAGTAACACAGCAAAATAATAATCCGATACGTTACAGAAACATATTATATATCATTTATTTTTTCTTCTCGTTTTTCCTTTTTTCCGCTTCATTAATTTCCTGCCAGTAGAGATGGAACATCATATTATACAACCAGACTCGCAGGCACAGGAGGATAAGCCAGAGAAGTAGTGGTATCGCAGATAGTAAGCGGATATCGTAAATCTGCAGTGCTCCCAGTAACTGAAATATATGCAGCCAGAATAGCAGTACACCACTTAACAGCGCCACCACTCCTGCCATCAACCATATGACCAGGGATGGCTCTGTGGGGCGTTTATGTCGTATTGATTCCTGTCGTTCCCGGATCATAATTTATCCTTGGCACTTTCCTGTGCAAAACGCGTCTAAACCTGTCAGATACCAGAGCGATATAAACCATGAATCATGGTTTCGTAAAAAATAAATCCTTGCCCAGAGTGTAGAGACCGCCGACATGATAACAGAAACAGTATTTTGTAACAGAAACTGTCTGATAATAAATAAATTCGAAAACACAGTTTTTAATATGACATTAAACCTAACCATACAGATTAAATAACGTTATCCATTCATCTCTTTTTATGAGAAATAAAATTCACACATGTGCCAGCCGTTAGTAATAGGTGTTTGATCGATGTGGTTATTTTATTTATTATTTTATTTATTCTGTTAAGCAATGATTTAAATTAATCCCCTTAACAATTTAAGTTAAGGGGATTGTTATCAACCAATATCGTTCAACAATTTATAGATATAATCAGGAACTTCCTGACTGGCCAAACCATAATGTTTTTCCTCAAACTCGCTTTCTACCAGACTGGGTTCAAGGTTTAACTCAACGGTATGCGCCCCTTGCAGTCGGGCCTCGTGGACGAAGCCCGCCGCAGGATAAACATGCCCGGAGGTGCCAATCGCAATAAAGTAATCGGCTTCGCTGATGGCATGATAAATTTCATCCATCCCCAACGGCATTTCACCAAACCACACGACATGCGGGCGTAATACTTCTGAAATCTGGCAGCAGTGGCAGCGATCGGCTGGGGTAATATCCTCCTGCCAGCTCACAACCTGACGGCTTCTGACACAGCGGACTTTTAACAGCTCTCCATGCATATGAATGATGCGTTTATTCCCTGCCCGCTCATGCAAATTATCAATATTTTGCGTGACCAGGAGAAAATTTTCACCTAACACTGACTCAAGTTTTGCCAGCGCCAGGTGGGCGGCATTCGGTTGAATATCCGGCTGTTGAAGCTGACGGCGACGGGCATTGTAGAATTCCTGTACCCTTTGAGGATCACGCTGAAAACCTTCTGGTGTCGCGACATCCTCCACCCGGCTCTCTTCCCATAATCCGTCCGCTGCTCTGAAAGTTCGGATCCCTGATTCAGCAGAAATTCCCGCCCCCGTGAGTACAACAATTTTCGGTTTTTCTGTCTGTTTCAGCATAACCTGTTCTCCAAAGTAACTGCTTTGACGCAGTCGATGGCGTAACAATCGTTTTTTCTTCCTGAAGCGACTGAGTCGTTGTTGACGACGAGACAACATAATTTACTCCGGCAGATGGAGAAATGCCGCACCGCGCATTCCGCCCGCATCGCTATGGCGTGCGGGCTCAATTCTGGGTACGTGTGCGAGTGGCAATAAATATTGCGATAACCGCGCCGTTAATAGCGCATACATCTCACTAAAGTTAGACAACCCTCCACCGATCACCACCAGGTGAGGATCTAGTGCCGTAAAAAGATTACCTAAACAGGCAGCCAGCAACTCGGTAAAGCGCTCTACATGACTTTGCGCCTGTTTATCTCCTGCCCGATAGCGGGCAATAATCTGCCGGGCATCCAGCTCCGTCTGGTAGAAATACTGCCATAACCAGGCAAATCCCCGGCCAGAAAGGTAATTTTCAATACAGCCTTTTTGCCCACAGCCGCAAGGGATAAAGGGAATTTCACGTCCGAGGATATCCAGTGCATCAACCGGCAGGCGGGTATGACCAAATTCACCAGTGATAAAATTTCGACCGGTGATCGGGCGACCGTTGACGATAATGCCGCCACCGACGCCAGTACCGAGAATCAGCCCCATCACCACCGGATAGGAACGGAACTCATCATCCCAGGCTTCTGACAGGGTAAAGCAGTTAGCATCATTATCGATACGTACTTCGCGTTGTAACAGGCGGCTTAAGTCTGCCCGCAGCGGCTGTCCGCTGGCGGCCGGAAGATTGGTAGCATAAAGTTTACCATCATCGATTTCCGGCATTCCCGGAATACCGATACCTACGCTCCCGGGGCTGCCAAATCGCGCATCAGCCTGCGCCACTAAGTCGACAATGGCCTGCAAAAACTCGGCATACTGGCTATGCGGTGTCGCTATTCGTGTTTCCCATTGCAGCATTCTGTCAGCATCATAGACGCCAAGAGCCATCTTAGTGCCGCCAATATCAAAGCCGTAATACATGGCTATGTCGTCCCCTGCTGTTTGCAGAAATGGTATTTACTGTCCACTGAGTACCCGGGCTGGATCTATTTTGCTGGCTCGTCGCGCCGGATACCAGCTCGCCAGTAAACTCAGTATCAGAGCGGTGAGCAGCACATAGAATACATCTTGTCCGTGTAATTCCGATGGCAGAAAATCAATAAAATAGATATCACCGGATAGAAATTGATGTCCGATCAGCTTTTCAATCACGTTAATTATCGGCGTCAATTGCCATGAGGCCAGTACACCAATAATCACTCCGCTGACGCTACCCACAAACCCTGCGAGTAAGCCATACCAGATAAAAATAGCACGAATTAAGCCGTCTTTTGCCCCCAGGGTACGCAATACTGCAATATCACTGCTTTTATCTTTTACAGCCATAATTAGCGTCGAGACAATATTAAAACAGGCCACGCCTATCACCAGAATCATCGCCAAATACATAATGGCGCGGATCATCTGGATATCACGGTACATATAGCCATAGGTACCAATCCAGCTCTTAATAAAAACATAGGCGTTCGTGGCTTCACCCGCTTCACGTACCCGCTGCTGGGCGTTAAAGACATCATCGACTTTAATGGCAATGCCGGTGACGCTGTGTCCCATATCCAAGTACTCGCTGGCATCACTGAGCGGCACCATAGCAAAGCTGTGATCAAGCTGGCCACTGAGAGCCAGAATACCCGCCACCTGTAGACGCACACGCTTCGGCTGTAGCAGACGATTGCCTTCATCATTATTCGGAATAGATAATGAAACCCAGTCGCCCTGCTTAACCTTCAGCGCATCCGCCACCCCTTTGCCCAGAATAATTTGCTGCTTGCCTGCACTAAACTGGGACCAGGCTTGGTTCTGCACAAAATGAGGTAACGCGCTCAGACGAGCTTCCTGAGAAGGCTCCACACCTTTAATCTGGATAGCGCGCAGATTATTTGCACTCTCAATTAACCCAGTAAAGTTGATATAGGGGGCGGCCGCCAGAATACCCGGGACTTTCTCAATCCGACTAAGGATATTTTGCCAGTCATTAAAAGGCTGATTAACCGGTGAGATTTCCCCGTGCGGTACCACAGCCAGAATTCTGTCTTTCAGCTCGCGCTCAAAACCATTCATCGCGCTGAGGCCGATAATTAATACCGCAACCCCCAGAGCAATGCCCATGGTTGAGATAACAGAAATAAGCGACACCATCCCGCTGCGTCGCCGCCCACGGCTAAAACGTAAACCAATCTGTAACGATAACGGCAATGCCATTACTCGGCCCCCATTAAGGTCAGGTCCTGAGTCAGACGACCATCACGCATTTCCAGCTGGCGCGACATGCGTTTAGCCAGTTGCAAGTCATGAGTTACCACAAGGAAAGCCGTACCCTGACGCACATTGAGCTCACCCAATAACTCAAAAATACTGTTGGCATTACGAGCATCAAGATTGCCGGTCGGTTCATCGGCCAACACTAATCGTGGATTATTGACCAGCGAACGGGCTATCGCCACCCGTTGACGCTCACCACCAGAGAGTTCCGAAGGGCGATGATGGCTGCGCTTTTCCAGACCCACTGCCGCCAGCATCTCCAATGCCCGTTGCTGTGCCTCTGCCGGTTTTTGCTTACCAATCAGTAGCGGCATGGCAACATTTTCCAGCGCCGTAAAGTCAGGCAATAAATGATGAAACTGATAAATAAAGCCCAGTTCCCGATTACGCAGTTCCGCTTTAGCTGATGAAGAGAGCTGGCTCAGCGCCTGACCGTTAAAAACCACATCACCAGAACTAGGTGAATCCAGCCCACCGAGCAAATGCAGTAAGGTACTTTTTCCCGAACCGGAACTCCCGACAATCGCCATCAACTCGCCCGGTTTCATGCTAAAGCTGACATCATGCAACACATCCGTTTGCACGCTGCCTTCCAGGTAGCGTTTGCACAACTTATCGCACTGCAACAGGATAGAATTACTCATAACGTAAAGCCTCAGCGGGTTGAGTGGCGGCGGCACGCCAGGAAGGATATAGCGTAGAGAGTAGCGCAATCGCCATCGCGACCAGCGAAATGGTGACCACTTGTAGGGGTTCAATAGCGACAGGCAAACTGGCTCCATCGATTAAGATACCAATCACCGGCATTAAATTATTGAGCTGACTGGCAAGCAATACACCGAGCAGCGCACCAAATAGCGCCCCCAGTACCCCGGCGCTAGCGCCCTGGACCATAAATACCGCCATAATCTGCCGGCGAGTCAGTCCTTGGGTTTGCAGAATCGCCACTTCTCCCTGTTTTTCCATCACCAGGAGTCCCAGTGAGGTTATAATATTAAACGCGGCAACGGCAATGATGAGGCTCAGTAACAGTCCCATCATATTTTTTTCCATTCTCACGGCCTGGAACAACTCGCCTTTACGTTCACGCCAGTCTTTCCATTCGGTCCCGGCCGGTAACGCCTGCTGGCTGAGAGAATCGACTTTTAGCGGACTATCCAGCCAGAGTCTCCAGCCGGTAATATTACCCACCGGGTAGCGCATCAGACGCGAGGCATCTTGCTGATTGACCAGTAACTGAGTCGCATCAACTTCACTGTTTGCGGCAAAGGTACCAATCACATTAAACAGCCGCTGACTGGGCTGACGCCCCATGGGGGTGAACTGACTGGCAGACGGCACGATTAACCGTACAGTATCGCCCCGTTTCACCTCTAAGCTATTGGCTAACTGCTCTCCCAGTATGACGTTGTACTCCCCGGCAACCAGTTGTGATTGCTGTACGCCAGTCAGAAAAGGCGTCAGAGGTTCATATTGTTCAGGCTTCACACCCAGCATCACGCCAACACCAATACCGTGAGCACCTTGTAGCACAACATCACCGGTAGTGAGCGGTTCAACCCGCGTCACTCCCTGTAACTTAAGGCGGTCTGCAGGAAGCTGCTGGGGATTAATCGACCCTGTGGGGGAGGTGATCATCGCTTGGGGCATCAGCCCTAAGATGTTGTTTTGCAGCTCTCGCTCCAAGCCATTCATCACCGAGAGCACCGTCACCAGCGCCATAACGCCTAGTGTGATGCCGATCGTGGAAAGCCAGGAGACAAAGCGACCGAAACGGTCCGCTGCACGCCCGCGCATATAACGCAGGCCGATAAATAACGCGACAGGTTGATACATAACATCCGTCTGGTTGCTGTGGCTTGGGCAAAGAAGTCAAGTATACGACAGCTGCCCGTTCAAATGAATTCAATCGCTTAAATTAATCATCAGACTGATGCCGCTAAGGAGATTTTAAGTAAAAGGGATAAATGACAGAGACTCAGCTGTATACCCAAAACAGTTCGAATTGCCTGTCAGCGCGCCTCACGCACGCCTCCCCCCCAGGCAACTTGAAATATAACGTGTGTTGACGAAGCACTTAGAACGGTGCTCAGTCCCGTTCTGTTTAAGGTTCGCGAGCAACAACGCACACAGAAAAAGTGAGGGATGCAACGCAAGTCACTGCCGGGCTACTGACTTCAAAACACTCCACAGCGCTATCGCCAGCACAGTACCGCCGCCAATACTGGCGAGGATAAAACCACTTTGCAGGCCGTTACGGTCGATAAAATATCCTGACAGCGCGGCGCCAAGGGCCACACCGATATTAAGTCCGGCTAACAGCCAGGTCATACCTTCCGTAGTGCTACGCTCAGGAACTGCGCGCTCCACCAGCGACATAGCAATGATCATCGTCGGAGCAAAAGAGACGCCTGCCCAGAAAATCCAGAAAGCCAGAGAATAAATGGAGCTGACCCATAACAGTGGCAGAGTCGTCAGAGCAATCGCTCCTCCACCGAGTAACAACTGTTGCGGTAACGCGAGGTGAAACGATCTTGCGCCAAAAAATAGCCCCGCCAGACAGGAACCGCAGGCATAGGCGGATAATACCAGACTAGCCGCAGCGGGTTGCTCTGTCGCCCGGGCAAAAGCGACGCTGATAAGATCAACAGACCCAACAATAGTCCCAAGCGCTATCATCAAGAGAGTCAAACGCTGTACCGCTATCAGACCAATGACAGAGTGCGTTTTTTCTCCCCCCTCAGATACGGGAATACACGCAGGTTCCGTAGCTGTCTGTAATACCAGAGTCAGTATACCCAGTAACAGAAGAACCGCGGCTGCCAGAATACCGGCCTGTGGAAAGAGTAATACCGTCATCCCCACGGCCAGGGGCGGTCCGATAATAAAAGTCACCTCATCAAAGACGGTTTCAAGAGAGTAAGCTGTTTGCAACTGGGGCTGGTCACGATACAACGCCGTCCAGCGAGCGCGGATCATCGCAGAAATGCTGGGCATAAAGCCGCTCAGAATGGCACCAGCAAAGAGCAGAACGGAATGGTATTGCAGTTTGCTGACCACCAGAATTAGTCCCATTCCCGTAATACTGATCAGCGATGCCCAGGGCAATACGCGACGCTGACCATATTTGTCCACCCAGCGGGATAGCTGAGGAGAAACCAAGGCATAAGTCAGCACAAAACTGGCACTAACCGCCCCGGCAAGCGCATAGCTCTGTTGTAACTGCGAGAGAAGTGTAATCAGTCCGATCCCGGTCATCGGTAACGGCAGCCGGGCCAGTAAACCGGCAAAGGTAAAAGCCAGACTGCCAGGAGCAGCAAAAAGTATCCGATAAGCCTTAATCATCTTTATTCCTTAATTCTGTGAGATCCTGGATTGACGGTATGCCATCCATTTAGATACACGACGTATGAATAAAAATAATATACATACACAAAGAATGTAAATATTCATTCTTTGTGTATGTAAAAATAAAATCTTCCCCCTGATTAGCTGCGTACTGGTTCCCAGTAAATGAGGTGAACCTTCACCTGAATCGTCTGTCGGACAGTATCAGGCGCTATGCTGCATGATGAGAATCAAATGCCTGGAGAACACTTTTAAGAAATGAGAAAGCAAGAGAACTCTGTATTGCAGGTTGCTAATACTCATTGATGCGAGATAATAATATCACTTGGCTAACTGCCCCTCGCCCGGCTCTCTGCCCTCAGCGCGGCACCCAACTTACGAGATTGTGACGCTTTTTATGCCTGAAAATTATCGTTATTCCTTACCCGTTAAAGCAGCCGAGCAACGCGTTCTCGGTGAGCTGCTGGGTTCTGCCTGTGCGACTGAAGTAGCAGAAATCACTGAACGTCATGATGGACCAGTGGTACTTATCACCCCGGACATGCAGAATGCCTTGCGGCTGCATGACGAAATTTCACAATTTACTGATTCGCTGGTCGTCAGTCTGGCAGACTGGGAAACACTGCCTTACGACAGTTTTTCACCACATCAGGAAATCATCTCTTCCCGACTGGCAACGCTGTATCGGCTGCCGAATATGAAGCGTGGAGTCCTGATATTACCGGTGAACACGCTGATGCAGCGGGTTTGTCCGCACAGCTATCTGCATGGTCATGCTTTGGTGATGAAAAAAGGCCAGCGCCTGTCGCGCGATAACTTGCGCGCTCAGCTGGAACAGGCGGGATACCGTAGTGTCGATCAGGTGATGGAGCATGGGGAATTTGCCACGCGCGGCGCGCTATTAGATCTCTACCCAATGGGCAGCGAACATCCCTACCGCATCGATTTTTTTGATGATGAGATCGACAGTCTGCGTATCTTTGATGTCGACTCACAACGCACGCTAGATGAAGTCGAGGCGATTAACCTACTTCCCGCCCACGAGTTCCCGACAGATAAAAATGCGATTGAACTGTTTCGCAGCCAGTGGCGCGATAAGTTCGATGTAAAACGTGAGCCTGAACATATTTATCAGCAAGTCAGTAAAGGAACGTTGCCCGCGGGTATTGAATACTGGCAGCCGCTGTTTTTTAACGAGCCATTAGTAACACTTTTTAGCTATCTGCCAGCCAATACGCTACTGGTTAATACCGGCGATTTAGAGAGCAGCGCTGAACGTTTCTGGCAGGATGCCGAGGCTCGTTTTGAAAATCGCCGCGTTGATCCGATGCGTCCTCTGCTGGAACCACAGATACTCTGGTTACGCCCGGACGCCCTGTTCAGTGAATTAAAAGCCTGGCCACGCGTACAGCTTAAAACAGGAGTCCTGCCATCTAAAGCGGCCAACGTCAATCTGGGTTACCAGCCACTGCCTGAACTGGCGGTTCAGGCACAGAATAAAGCCCCGCTTGATAATCTGCGTAAGTTTCTTGAAAACGCCATTGGACCGGTCATTTTCTCGGTTGAAAGTGAAGGACGCCGTGAAGCTTTGGGTGAGTTATTAGGGCGTATTAAAGTCTCGCCTAAACGTATTTATCGTCTTGATGAAGCTTTAAAAACCGGCACTTATTTGATGACGGGTGCCAGCGAACACGGCTTTATTGATACCTTACGTCAGCGGGTTCTGGTATGTGAAAGTGACCTGCTGGGTGAACGAGTGAGTCGACGCCGCCAGGACAGTCGCCGAACGATTAATCCGGATACCCTGATACGGAATTTGGCAGAACTGCACCCTGGTCAGCCTGTCGTACACCTTGAGCACGGCGTTGGACGTTATCTGGGCCTGACAACCCTGGAAGCCGGGGGTATTACTGCCGAGTATCTGATGCTGACCTATGCCGGAGACGCCAAGCTCTATGTTCCGGTCTCTTCTTTGCATCTCATTAGCCGTTATGCCGGAGGTGCCGATGAAAATGCGCCGCTGCATAAACTCGGGAGTGATGCCTGGACCCGTGCCCGACAAAAAGCAGCCGAAAAGGTCCGTGATGTTGCAGCAGAGCTGCTCGATATCTATGCGATGCGCGCAGCGAAAGCCGGGTTTGCCTTTAAGCACGACAAAGAACAGTATCAGCTATTTTGCGATGGTTTTCCGTTTGAAACCACACCCGACCAGGCACAGGCGATTAACGCTGTCCTCAGCGATATGTGCCGCCCATTAGCAATGGATCGTCTGGTCTGTGGTGATGTGGGTTTTGGTAAAACAGAAGTGGCGATGCGTGCAGCATTCTTAGCCGTGGAGAACTACAAACAGGTTGCCGTTCTGGTCCCCACAACACTGCTGGCACAACAGCACTTCGATAACTTCCGCGACCGCTTTGCAAACTGGCCGGTACGCATTGAAATGTTGTCGCGCTTCCGCAGTGCGAAAGAGCAAACGCAAATTCTGGAGCAAGCACGCGCGGGCAAAATCGATATTCTGATTGGTACCCATAAGCTGCTACAAAGCGATGTTCACTGGCACGATCTCGGTTTATTGATTGTGGATGAAGAGCATCGCTTTGGTGTCCGTCATAAAGAACGCATTAAAGCGATGCGGGCTGATGTTGATATTCTGACGCTGACAGCCACGCCTATCCCGCGAACACTGAATATGGCAATGAGTGGCATGCGAGATTTATCGATTATTGCCACCCCACCCGCCCGTCGTCTGGCGGTTAAAACCTTTGTTCGTGAGCATGATAATTTGATGGTTCGCGAAGCTATTTTGCGTGAAGTTTTGCGCGGTGGTCAGGTCTACTATCTGTTTAATGACGTTGAAAATATTCATAAGATGGCGACTAAACTCGCAGAACTGGTGCCAGAAGCCCGTGTTGCTATTGGTCACGGTCAAATGCGTGAGCGGGAACTGGAACGGGTAATGAATGATTTCCATCATCAGCGCTTTAATGTTCTGGTTTGTACCACAATAATCGAGACGGGTATCGATATTCCAACCGCCAACACCATTATTATTGACAGGGCCGATCACTTCGGTCTGGCACAATTACACCAGCTTCGTGGGCGTGTTGGTCGTTCACATCACCAGGCTTATGCCTGGCTGTTGACCCCTCATCCCAAAGCCATGACGACCGATGCCCAAAAACGACTTGAAGCGATTGCTTCACTGGAAGATTTAGGTGCTGGTTTTGCGCTGGCAACCCATGATCTGGAAATTCGTGGTGCCGGTGAGTTGTTAGGTGACGATCAGAGTGGGCAAATGGAAACTATTGGCTTCTCTTTGTATATGGAACTGCTGGAAAATGCAGTAGATGCGCTGAAAGAAG
The DNA here is from genome assembly GCF_947498825.1 of uncultured Cedecea sp. Taxonomy (GTDB): domain Bacteria; phylum Pseudomonadota; class Gammaproteobacteria; order Enterobacterales; family Enterobacteriaceae; genus JGM124. Next base: position 180,394 of record NZ_CANMLV010000001.1, read on the forward strand.
GTCGGGAACCCTCACTGGAAGATTTGACCAATAGCCAGACGGATGTTGAATTACGCATGCCTTCACTGCTACCGGACGACTTCATTCCGGATGTAAATACTCGTCTTTCATTCTATAAGCGCATTGCCAGTGCCAGACAAGCCAATGAACTCGATGAGATAAAAGTCGAATTAATCGATCGTTTTGGCCTGCTGCCTGATGCCGCTCGTTATCTTCTTGATATTGCAGCCTTACGTCAGTTAGCCCAAAAACTGGGGATCCGTAAAATTGAAGGGCACGAAAAAGGTGGTATGATTGAGTTTGCTGAGAAAAATCATGTTGATCCGGTATGGCTGATAGGCTTACTGCAAAAACAGCCCCAGCATTACCGGCTCGATGGCCCGACACGTTTGAAATTTACTCAAGATTTAGCCGAGCGTAAAACACGTATCGAGTGGGTGCGTAACTTTATGCGCGATCTGGAAGAACATGCCATAGCCTAATTTAACGTTAACTGCCTCGTAATTGGTCAATTACGGGGCAAAACGTCAATCTTTACACATTCTTTTCATTTCACCAGGTCTTTAAGACGCCAGCATGGCCGATAATCGACGTTTTAGCGTTTACTATAATATCCAGAATCATTCGAGTGACTTTCAAGGTAATTTGAACGATGACAGGTAAATCAAGGTAGCCACTATGTCTTTATCACGATTGTTTCCATACACCAGAAAACTCGCTGTACTTACTGTACTGATCGGTGCCACCAGCATCGTTATGCCGACTTTTGCGCAAGACTATTCGCTGCCTGCCGCAAACAGCAAGCTGATTGGTAAAAACCAGTATCATGTTGTTGAGGATGACGGTGGTTCGCTGGAAGCCATTGCTAAAAAGTACAATGTCGGTTTTCTGGCCCTGTTACAAGCCAATCCGGGGGTTGATCCCTATGTACCACGTGCCGGTAATGTACTGACTATTCCAACGGAAATGCTGCTGCCTGATGTACCCCGTGAAGGCATTGTGCTTAACCTGGCGGAACTTCGGTTATACTATTTCCCTGCCGGACAGAATAAAGTCACCGTTTATCCTATCGGTATTGGCCAGTTAGGCGGAGATACTCTGACACCGACCATGGTCACGAAAATCTCTGGTAAACGAGCCAATCCAACCTGGACTCCAACCGCAAATATCCGCGCCCGTTATCTTGCCCAAGGCATCAAATTACCGGCTGTTGTTCCGGCTGGTGATGATAACCCTATGGGGCATCATGCTATTCGTCTGGCTGCCTATGGTGGTGTTTATCTGATCCATGGAACCAATGCCGATTTCGGCATCGGTATGCGTGTCAGTTCCGGCTGTATTCGTCTGCGTGATGGCGATATTAAAGAGTTATTCGAAAGCGTACCTGTCGGTACATCTGTACGGATTATTAATGAGCCAATCAAAACCTCGATTGAACCTAATGGAAATCGCCTGGTTGAAGTTCACCAGCCACTGTCAGAGTCAATTGACGATGATCCACAATTGCTCCCTATCCAGTTAAACGGTAAAGCAACACAGTTCCGTAATTCGCAAGAAACTGATGCCGGAGTGATGGATAAAGCGATGGAGCATCGTTCAGGTATGCCTGTAGAGGTTAAAACCCATCTCCCGACAGTGGAAAATATCTAATCCCGTCTTAGTCACCCCCTCAATGCGTGCTGCCTGGCTTGATCTGGTGCACGCTTTGAAGGACTTGAGTTTCTGGTACCTGCCTGCTCTTACTGTCAGATGGATACGCGTTAACATCGGACATCATCATGATGAATCATGTCACATTACGCTAATACCAGCGGGTATATAAAAAAACCTCCTGCAGTCGAAAGAGACAACAGGAGGAGAAATGCTCATGGCAAAGAATCTAGCGAATAACAACAAAGAGGAGAGTAATAATGAATAACAAGATTGACTGATAAACAAAAACTACTGATAAACAACCGCAGTACCGTGCAGAAGATGGTTACCCACTGCTGAAGTGATCCGGAATGAGGTTCCCCCCAATCTGTCTGCTTTCTCACCCAGTTTCTCTTCTAAAGAACCTAAATCACTCAGCGTTGTTGCACCTATAATGCCAATTTGCTGTTGATTCTGTGGTGCTTCAGAAACCTGAACCGCCGCAACACTTGCAAAAGAGAGTGAGGACAGAAGGACGGTTGCAAAAAGTGCAGATGATTTTTTCATGACAGTTGCCTTTCAGTAGAGGATATATTTCTTGAATCGATTAAATTAACGATTGATAGGTTAATCATAATAGTGATTCAGATCACATGTCAATATTTTATTATCGATCGTTAATCAATTTGTTAATATGTGCCATTCTTCTGTCATATCTCATTCTTATCTTGCATAAAAAGGCACTGGATACTCTGAACTATTATTTTTATAATGATTATTCATTAATAGTTTTGACAGAGGAAACGGCATGATGGAAACCACAATCAGTGGCAGTAAAAAAAGCCGTGGACGGCCTAAAACATTTGACCGGGAAGATGCGCTGGAAAAAGCCATGACACTCTTCTGGCAGCATGGATATGAAGGCACATCGCTGTCAGACTTGGTTGCCGCTACTGGGGCAAAAGCACCGACTCTTTATGCAGAATTTACCAATAAAGAGGGATTATTTCGTGCCGTACTTGAGCACTACATCACCCGTTTTACCCGCCAGTATGAAACCTGTTTATTTGGTGAAACGGGGTCTGTCACTGAAGTACTGGAAGTCTTTCTGACAAGAATAGCCAAATGTTTTACTGCGGAAGATACACCATCAGGCTGCTTTATTGTCTCCACTTCTTCCGGTCTGGGCGCCTCTTCACAAGAGATAGCCAACATCATTAAAGCACGGCATATTCTGCAAGATGAGGCGCTGGCACGTTTCTTACGTGAGCGGCAACAACAAGGCGAACTGCCTGAACACTGCGATGTCAGCCACGTAGCTAAATACTTAAGTTGTATTATTCGCGGTATGTCAGTTTCAGCGCGGGATGGTGCGAGTGGTGAAGAACTGTTAAGTCTGGTAGCTACGACTATCAGATTATTACCCGGACTGATTAAAACCGAGTAGTCGGCAGGTTATTGTCAGAAAAATACCGGCCAGGTGCGTGGAATACAGCCGCGGATTTTGCATTCTGTTTGCAACGTCCACGGCTATTTTTGTCTAGTTACGAATACGTGCTTTTGCCCAGTAAGCCATAAAGTTAACTGCGTCCTGGTTCACCCCTCGTTCACCAATTAAGTAACGGCGCAACAATTTTACTGTAGTGGACTCCCCAGCGACCCAACCATAAAATTCTCGGTTATCTGAAGTGGCTTTATCCCACAAAAGCTCACCTTCTGCTTCTTCCTGAATGACGTTGTGCCGAAATCCTTCCGGAAGCCAGACCCTGTCCTTGACTGCCTTCACCAGACACTCGCCATAACGGGCATTGACTGGCGCACGGGGTAACCAATGGATCTCTGCGAAGCTGAAGCCGGTTAAATCAATGCAGTCCCCTGCCTCTGGTACTTCAAGGAAAGCCTGGATCCTGGGCGGTTCAGGTAGCTTCGCCAGCAATTCCAGAATACCACGTGCCGCGGGTAATGCCGTTTCATCGGCAATAATCAAACCATGCCGTAAACCCACCGGCGGCGTCCACTCATAGCCACCGCTGTCTTCAGGGTACTCAGCGTTCGGTGCCACTATCTGTAACCTTGCACCAGGTTCTGCATTAATCGCAAAAGCCGAGGCCGGGCCTTCTGCACCATGACTGACAAACTCTACGGTAAACTCTTCTTTTTCACGGTCGACATGACGTAAGGTATAGGTGCGCAAAATGGGGCGCTTCTCTTTGTCCATCGATTGCAGCAGATCGTACCACTTGCCATCATTTAGCAAGGCTGACGGTGTACCATCCAGTGAAGGTAGCAGTAGCTTGATCCGCTGATCGGGTGAATCACATTTCATGTAACCAACATCTTTTCCTGTAAAGATCAGGCTCAACAGTGAAGGGGAAATAGCTGACTTACGCGCCAGTTGAACATTAAACAGGCGATAGCCCTGAACTCCAGCCATAAATTCTCTTACCTTTTGTTTTTAAAGCAAAATAGTCATTTCTCAACTACATCAGTGCTTACCAGATCACCGCTTGCCCTTTAAAAATCCGAAACAGGCTAAATAAAATCCGCCAAGGTTTACCAGACCTCTGGATAACAGGGCATTTTTGTTAACTTATTTTTGGTTATTTTAACAATCATTATTGATAATGATAAGAATTATCGTCAAGATTCACGTTATCACAAATTATGAATTTTTGTGATGTTAGCGCTACAGAATGTAATACATCCGGCCATTACGTTTGCTGTGGCATCTTTAAATGAATAAATGTCGTGTTTTGACACTGATAAAGATTCAGTGCCTCTGAAGGAAAAATAATGACGAGTAACAAAAAAACCAAGTGGGTACTCAGTCCCCTGCTTCTCGCCATCACAGCCCCCGGTTTCGCACAGCAGACTCATGAAGAAGATATGGTTGTTTCTGCGAGCCGTAATAATCGTACGGTTGCCGAAATGGCACAGACCACCTGGGTGATTGAAAATGCTGAACTGCAACAGCAAATCGAAGGTGGTAAAGAGTTTAAAGACGCTTTAGCCCAGCTGATCCCAGGCCTGGATGTCAGTAGCCAAAGCCGGACGAATACCAGTATGAATCTGCGCGGTCGTCCGGTCGTTATTTTGATTGATGGTGTACGTCTGAATTCTTCGCGCACCGATGGTCGTCAGTTAGATTCTATCGATGCTTTTAATATTAATTATATCGAAGTCATCTCAGGTGCGACCTCGCTCTACGGCGGCGGCAGTACTGGCGGCTTGATTAATATTGTGACCAAAAAAGGCCAGCCTGAAAGTCAGCTCGAATTTGAAACCGGCCTGAAGAGCGGTTTTAAGAGCAGCAAAGATCATGATGAGCGTGTTGCTGCCGCGATATCAGGGGGCAATGAGAAAATTTCCGGACGTATGTCGGTCGCCTATCAGCAGTTCGGCGCCTGGTATGACGGTAGCGGCAAACAAGCCCTGATGGATAATACCCAGACCGGCTTGCAGCACTCGGACCGACTTGATGTGATGGGTGCCGGAACCTTACATATTGATGAACACCAGCAATTACAGGTGTTAACCCAGTACTATAAGAGTAAGGGGGATGATGATTATGGTCTCTATCTTGGCAAAGATTTCTCTGCCATTACGGGTACCACTAAGCCCTATGTCAGCAAGGGCCTGAACTCTGACCGTATCCCGGGGACGGAACGTCATCTGATCAGCCTGCAATATTCCCATAATCAGTTCCTTGGTCAGGAACTGGTCAGCCAGATTTATTATCGGGATGAGTCCCAGACCTTCTATCCCTTCCCGTCATTGAACGGCAGTAAACAAGTGACGGCCCTGTCATCATCCCAGCAAGATACCGCTCAGTACGGCGCGAAATTGACGCTAAACAGCCAAGTACTGGACAATCTGCAGCTCACTTATGGGTTAGACGCCGATCATGAACGTTTTACCTCTAACCAAATGTTCTTTGATTTGGCGAAAGCAAACGCTTCAGGTGGGCTGGATAATCAGCAGATCTATAAAACAGGCCGCTATCCCGGCTATGATATTACTAATGTTGCAGCCTTCTTGCAGTCAAGCTATGACTTTAACGACATCTTTACCTTCAGTGGTGGAGTGCGTTATCAGTATACCGAGAACCAGGTAGACGATTTTATCGGTTACAGCCAGCAACAGGCGATTGCAGCTGGCAAAGCCACCTCCGCCGATGCCATTCCGGGCGGTTCAACCGACTATGACAACCTGTTATTTAACGCCGGTGTCCTGGTACATCTGACTGAACGTCAGCAAACCTGGCTCAACTTCTCACAGGGGGTTGAACTGCCTGATCCTGGTAAGTATTACGGTCGTGGAGCCTATGGCGCTGCCGTGAATGGCCATCTTCCGCTGACTAACAGTGTCAATGTCAGCGACAGTAAACTGCAGGGTATCAAGGTTGACTCCTATGAGCTCGGCTGGCGTTACACCGGCGACAATCTGCGTACCCAGGTTGCAGGTTACTACTCCCTCTCTGATAAAAATATCATCAGTAATTCCGATCTGACTATCAGTGTGGTTGATGATAAACGTCGTGTCTATGGCGTAGAAGGCTCGGTTGACTACTTTATCGCCGACAGCGACTGGAGTACCGGTGCCAATTTAAACCTGCTGAAAACCGAGGCAAAAACCAATGGTCAGTGGAAGAAAGCAGATGTAAAAACCGCCAGTCCGTCAAAAGCGACAGCCTATGTTAGCTGGGCTCCGGATGTGTGGGTACTGCGTCTGCAAAGCACCACGTCGTTTGGCTTAAACGACGCCAGCGGGCAGAATATCAGCGGTTATAGCACCTTTGATTTACTGGGAAGTTATCAGTTACCTGTCGGTAAACTGAGTTTCAGCGTTGAGAATCTGTTAGACCGCGAATACTCCACGGTCTGGGGTCAGCGTGCCCCTCTGCACTACAGCCCGGGATATGGTCCGGCCTCTTTGTATGACTACAAAGGTCGGGGTCGTACTTTTGGGGTGAACTACTCAGTACAGTTCTAAAACAGTTTGCCCGGCGATTGCCGGGCAATATCTTGAAAAGGCGGAGATTAGTGCAGCTTAAGGCGCGGACGAATCACGCGGTTGATACTCCCCACCACCATCATCAATCCCGTCTTCAAATAGCCGTGTAGTGCAATTTGATGCATACGGTACAGCGAGATATACACCACGCGCGCAATACGTCCTTCCACCATCATAGAGCCGCGCATCAGGTTACCCATCAGGCTTCCTACGGTTGAAAAACGTGACAGCGATACCAGTGAACCGTGATCTTTATACACATAAGGCTTCAGCGGCTGACCTTTCGTTTCGGCAATAATATTGCTCAAAGCACGGGAAGCCATCTGATGTGCAGCCTGTGCCCGCGGAGGAACAAATCCACCTTCCGGACGCGCACAAGAAGCACAGTCACCAATCGCGTAAATACTTGGATCGCGGGTCGTCTGCAGGGTAGGTTCAACCACCAGCTGGTTAATGCGGTTGGTTTCCAGGCCTGCTAAATCTTTCATAAAATCAGGCGCTTTAATACCTGCCGCCCAGACCATCAAATCTGCGTGAATAAACTGACCGTCTTTGGTGTTCAAGCCATCAGCCTGTGCGCTGGTTACCATCGTTTGTGTCAGCACTTTAACACCAAGTTTGGTTAACTCACTATGCGCGGCCGCGGAAATACGTGGCGGTAATGCAGGCAGAATACGCTCTCCCGCCTCTACCAGCGTCACATTTAACGCATCACGGGTCAGGCCTTTATAACCGTAGCTATGCAGTTGCTTCACCGCGTTATGCAGCTCCGCTGATAATTCAACACCCGTGGCCCCTCCGCCAACGATAGCAATGTTAACCATCTCGTTAGCATCACCCTGCGCAGAATATTTCAGGAACAGATTCAGCATTTCAGTATGGAATCGGCGCGCCTGATGAGGGTTGTCGAGGAAAATGCAGTTTTCTTTCACGCCAGGGGTATTAAAATCGTTAGACGTACTGCCCAGTGCCATGACCAGCGTATCATAAGGTATCTGACGTTCGCCAACCAGCAGATCGCCCTTCTCATCACACAGCTTATCAATTGTCAGTGTTTTGGCCTCGCGGTCAAGATTGGTTACCGATCCTAACTGGAAATGGAAGTGATTATTACGCGCATGAGCCAGATAACTGATTGCATCGACACCTTCGTCCAGTGAGCCGGTAGCCACTTCATGCAGCAGCGGTTTCCAGAGATGACTGTGGTTACGGTCAACCAAAGTGATTTCTGCTTTATTACGACGACCCAGTTTTTTCCCTAATTGTGTTGCTAACTCAAGGCCTCCTGCCCCGCCACCAACAATCACTATTTTTTTCAACGATGTAGTCACTTGGACCCCCAAAATATTAACCAAATGTTAATTAAAAGTTATCGCAATAACCCTTAATTAACAATGGTTTAGACAGTATGATTTACTGCGATAAGAAGAATAACACGAAGGACAAAATGCTCACACCAAAATTGATATTTATCAATTTTTTTAGCATCTGAAACAAAAAAACTCGCATAAAAATGCGAGCTTTTTAGCATCACCAAAAGAGGACTGGCAATAAAACGTGAGCGATTAGCCCAGGGTTTTAAATGCCTTAATACGTTGTAAGTGTGGAGAAATATTTTTAAATTTGTGCCCCTGTTCCTCATCCCAGATGATTTCATAGTAGGGATCTAAGGCTTGCGCTGCACGCGAGTTATCCAGTAACTCATCTTTACGGGATAGAATCACCAGACAGCGATCGCGATTTTTCTCACGAAAATTGCTGACGCACTTGGTGGCAATATCGGCATACTCTTCCGGCCTGTCAATCTTGCCTTCCATATTTTCATGGGGATAAAGGTTAGGGTTAAACATCACCTGACGCATATCACAGAGAAAACCAATACGCTCAGCCCAAAATCCGCCAAGTCCTACTCCACAAATGAGTGGCCGTTCATCATCCGTGAGTTGCTGCATTTTATGGACTTCTTTCAGCAAATGCTGCATATCGTGCTTGGGATGCCGCGTGCTATAGCTGATAAGCCGTACATCGGGATCAATAAATTGAAGTTGCAGTACTTTTTCATGGTTACCGGGACTGCTGGAGTCAAAACCGTGTAAATAGATAATCATTGCATCCCCATCGTATAATGACAGACCGAATTGTCAGAAAAATCAGGCATTTGCTTTCTTAGCAAGCCATTGTTCATACAGTGCTTCCAGTTGCTGGTTTACCTGTTTCCAGCGCGCCGATGACTGTAATTCCTGACGCGTAAATGTCCCTCTATGATACAAATTTGTCAGACGCTCAACTTTGACCGGTGACAGGTTATCCAACACACTTATTGCTCCTTTAGGATTATTACAGACCAGTACCATATCGCAACCTGCGTCCAGTGATACCTGAGCCCGTTCAGCATAACTGCCCATGACAGCGGCACCTTCCATCGACAAATCATCCGAGAAAATCACACCGTTAAAGCCTAGCTCACCGCGTAGCACGGTTTTTAGCCAGTGTGCTGAACCGCTGGCCGGTTTGTCATCAACCTGTTGATAAATCACGTGTGCTGGCATAATAGCATCGAGCTTATTGTCGCGGATGAGCGAGGCAAAAATACGCATATCATGCTGGCGAATTTCCGCTTCCGGACGAGAGTCATGCGGTGTTTCTTTATGCGAGTCAGCACTGACTGCACCATGTCCGGGAAAATGCTTACCGGTCGTTTTCATTCCCGCAGCATGCATCCCGTCAATAAATCCACTCGCAACCTGTAACGCCTTTTTCGGTTCAGCATGCCAGGATCGTTCACCGATAGCAGCACTTACGTGGCCAATATCCAGCACAGGAGCAAAACTGATATCGATATCCATCGCTATCATCTCGCTAGCCATTAGCCAGCCTGCTTCTTGCGCCAGTTTCGCTCCGGCCTCCACCCCTAGCAAAGCTGCAAATGACTGTGCTGCGGGCAAACGGGTAAAACCTTCACGAAAACGCTGTACCCGCCCGCCTTCCTGATCAACAGCAACGACCAAATGATTCCGTGAGGCAGCGCGGATTTGACGCACTAACTCTCGCAGCTGTGCCGGGTCATGGTAGTTTCTGGTGAAGAGGATAAGCCCGCCAACCAGCGGACAATCCAGAATTTCGCGCTCTTCAGCGGTCAGTTCAAAACCCGCCACGTCCAACATTACCGGACCCATATTTTCTCCTGATATTTCATCTCTTGCCACGCCTTGTCGGCCAGGGCGGCAAACTGTGGTTGATTCGTTTGTTGCCAGCGGCATTCATACCATGAAGCAACAAGTAGTTTTACCCAGGGTTGCCAGCGCGCTATCTGGTGATATAACTCAGTCAGATCCAAATGGGCAAGACGAGCATAATGGGATAAAAAATCATCGTCAGCAAAGGTGTTACAGTCAAGAGCCGTCGCCAATTCGAGTCCAATATCACCATCACCCGCATATTCCCAGTCAATCAGCCCCAATCCCTGCGTCTGCCGGATAAGATTGCCAGCATGGACATCCATGTGTAATGGCGCAAGTCTCAAGGGTCGCGGCTCTTTCATCGCCAGTAAATACTTTAAGGTCGCCAGCCAGTAGGCCGTACGTCGCGCAGGCGAGCTTTGCTGCCAGTAATAGCTCAGTAACGGCGCAACTCTGACCCGCCAGCCGAAAAGAGGTTGTCGGTGTAAAAGATGCAAGAGACGGGCAAGTTCGCTTGCCGGCAATGGCCCTGACCAGGGTTCGCCTTCCAGCCAGTGGCTCAATAGCCAGCCTTCCGCCAGGACATAAGGCTGTGGAGCCATTCCGGGGGGCAGTTGTTTCAGTACTTTGTGATAACGATGTAAGGACAATCCCGGTAGCCGTTGTTCGGGCAACCTTCGGGCATTAAACCTCCCCCGATCCGTTTTCACACAAAAACTGGTACCACTCAGTCCCCCGAGGGCAGAAAAACAACCGGTGGCATCAGCCACCGGTAAATATCGTGCAATTACGCTCTCAAGAGAGGTATCAGTTGGTTTGCGAAACAGCACTGTTACCTGACCAGATTATCTCGCCAGTTTGTACCAGCATGAGTTGCATTTTTAACGTCGGAGCATTCACATTACCACTGGCATTGCTATACAGCACATATTTCGCGCCCACCTTACGTGCGATCCCAATGGCTTTACTGCGGCTACCGAGGCTGTCTTGTGGTGATAAGCCCAATTGCTGCTTCGCAAGCGCAAGCTGCTGGGTCGAAACCAAGATAAAGGTACGATTATTCGCCATCGCATCAACTAAGGCTTGTGTCGCACTGCCCGTTTGCAGGCTACCATTGGTCCGGTTATTAACCTGGTCGACCAGTAATACGCTGCCCGGCGTCACACCATCGGCCTGCAATATTTGATTAACCAGAGGGCTAATAGCGCTACTCCAGGCATAGGTACGTACTGTAGGCACAGCCGGGATCGTCGGTTCTGGTAGTTCAATCGTTTTAAGATCCGGAATAACAGGAACAACAAGTGGTGGTGCCTCGACAGCCACCGGATCCTGGTTAGCGGGTTCAACCGGCGCCGGGGCTTGTTCTGTAGTCACACACCCTGCAAGAACCAGTGCCAAAGCTGAAACGGTCAGGTGACGATAAATCCCCTTGATCACAATTCACTCCTTAACGAGAGAAAAAGACGCACTTTACTGGCATCAGGATTAAACAGCGTGGACTGAATTTGTTTTCCGGACGCTGCTTCGAGCGTTATCATCTGAACTTTTTCAGCCGGATGAATTTCAAGCCCTTTGTCGTCATACCAGTAAAAACGATAGTAGAGTTGGACTGGATGCTGTTTTTCATTATACAGCGAGGAGATTGCAACAGCGGTTCCGTCCCTTTGTGACAGGGTCGGACTACTGGCGCGAATGCCGGCCGCCAGAATAGCGCCTTCCATCACCAGGGTTTGAGTATCACTTACGGGTATAGCCGGACGTGAACTGCATCCTGCGATAGCTAACACCAGCATTAAAAGACCAAAAGTCTTGTGCATTGTCGTATTACGCTTTCGTCGCAAGCATAGGGCCCAGCGGACGGCCACCCAGCAGATGCATATGAATATGGTAAACCTCTTGGCCACCATGGCGATTACAGTTCATTATCAAACGATAACCGTCTTCAGCAATCCCTTCCTGTTCAGCTATTTTAGCGGCGACAGTAAACAGACGTCCCAGGGCGGCCTCATGTTCAGCCTTCACATCATTTGCCGTTGGGATCAAGATATTCGGTATTATCAGGATATGACTGGGCGCCTGAGGCGCTATATCTCGAAATGCTGTGACAAGTTCATCCTGGTAAAGAATATTGGCTGGAATTTCACCGCGAATAATTTTACTGAAAATGGTTTCTTCGGCCATCGGTAGTCCCTGAAATAAAAGATCGATAACAAGAGTATGAGCGAGGCAGAGTTCTGACTCAACCTTCAGCCACACTTTCTTTACCCGATAAGGCATTTTCTCACCAAAAAATGCTGATTATCAAGTGCATGGATTAACTGACTTAAAGAATGGATGACGAAGAAACAAGCATAATACAGGAGGGGAAGCGTGAAAAAAGATTTTTGAATCGGGTGAAAAGCGCATCATTCTCTTCTCATCCAAGCGATCCGGGAAGAAAATTTCTCCCCGGATAAAACAACTTAACGATTAATTGTTACGGATCCATTCATCCATTTCAGTTTTTAAGTTGTCAGATTTGGTGCCAAAAATAGCCTGAACGCCAGAACCTGCAACGACAACACCTGCCGCTCCAAGCTTTTTAAGTCCGGCCTGATCGACTTTAGCTACATCTGCAACGCTAACACGCAGGCGGGTAATACAAGCATCAAGGTTGGTTATATTCTCTTTACCACCAAACGCGGCCACAAGATTGGGTGCCATTTCACTGTTCACGGTCGATTTGCTCTCTTCAACGGTATCTTCGCGACCCGGCGTTTTCAAATCAAGCGCACTGATAAGAACCCGGAACACGGTGTAATAAACCACGGCATAGCCTGCACCAACAATTGGGAATAACCACAATCTGCTGCTGTTACCAGACAAGATAATAAAGTCAATTAAGCCGTGTGAGAATGAGGTGCCATCACGCATACCCAGCAGAATACAAATTGGGAATGCCAGACCTGCCAGTACCGCATGAATGAAGTACAGGATTGGTGCAACAAACATAAATGAGAATTCAATCGGCTCTGTTATCCCGGTCAGGAATGAAGTCAGGGCCGCAGAGATCATAATACCGCCAACTTTGGCACGATTCTCTGGTTTCGCTGAATGCCAGATAGCGATCGCCGCTGCAGGCAAGCCATACATTTTAAACAGGAAACCACCAGACAGCATACCTGCCTTTGGGTCACCCGCCATATAGCGAGGGATATCACCGTGGAACACCTGGCCTGCCGCATTGGTATATTCACCAATTTGCATTTGGAAAGGTACGTTCCAGATATGGTGCAGACCAAACGGCACCAGGCAGCGTTCAACGAAGCCATAGATACCAAATGCCAGAACCGGGTTCTGATAAGCCGCCCACTCAGAGAACTCCTGAATCATTGTACCGATCGGAGGCCAGATAAAGGACAAAACAATGCCCATAAAAATCGCAGCCAGACCAGAAATAATTGGGACAAAACGTTTGCCCGCGAAGAAACCTAAGTATTCCGGCAATTTAATGCGATAGAACCGATTAAACATATAAGCGGCTATTGAACCAGCAATAATGCCTCCCAATACGCCCGTATCAGCAAGGTGCTTAGACTCAATATCCTGTACCGACATATGCATCACCAATGGCGCAACCACAGTCATGGTTTTGACCATAATTCCATAGGCAACAACAGATGCAAGAGCAGCAACACCATCGTTATTGGTAAACCCTAAAGCCACACCAATAGCAAAGATAAGCGGCATATTGGCAAACACTGAGCCGCCCGCCTCCGCCATTACGTGAGAAACAACCAGCGGTAACCAGGCAAAGTTTGCAGAACCAATGCCTAACAGTATCCCGGCGATTGGTAGCACGGATACGGGTAGCATTAGCGATTTGCCGACCTTTTGCAGGTTAGCAAATGCATTTTTAAACATCATTGAGAGTGCTCCTGAGTGGACTTTTTTAATATAAAAATGGCTAAGGACAAAAAAATCAGCCCTTTTAAGCCGGGCATCTGTGTGCCCCTGCATTTATTACGAAGGGTAAAATAAATAGCAGCAACATTGTTTGATGGCTGTCACACTTTTCATTAACGTCAAATGCTAATGCCGATAAAAGAACCTATTCAGACCCTTTTTGATGCAAAAAAAAGCGCACACCTCCTTAAAATGAAGCGTGCGCCTGATTTCTTCGTCAATTATTACGAAGGTCGAATTAATTATCAAACATATTATTGTTCTGGCAGAGAAACCCCGAATAAGTGACTGAAGTTACGGGTTGTAGCTGTCGCAAGCTGTTCGAGAGAAACCCCTTTCAGCACCGCCATATACTCTGCAATATCACGTACCATCGCAGGCTGGTTCTCTTTGCCGCGATGAGGGACAGGAGCCAGATAAGGGGAGTCCGTTTCTATCAGTAGTCTGTCAAGTGGCACATAACGCGCTACGTCACGCAAATCTTCAGCATTGCGGAAAGTCAGGATCCCGGAGAACGAAATATAGAATCCCATATCCAACAACGCTGCAGCCGTCGCTTTGTCTTCAGTAAAGCAGTGCAATACCCCACCGCAGTCCATGACTTGCTCTTCTTGTAAAATAGCCAAAGTGTCAGCTCGCGCATCGCGGGTATGAACAATCACCGGTTTCTTCAGTTCACGGCCAACCTGGATATGGTAACGGAAGGATGTCTGCTGCTGCTGTTTAGTTTCTGGAGTATAAAAGTAGTCCAGCCCTGTTTCGCCCATTGCCACTACACCCTGCTCTGCTGCCAGGTTTCGTAACGCGTCAATGGAATAGGCTTTATCCTGATGAAGTGGATGTACGCCGCACGAGAATGCCACATCATTACGCTCGCCGACTAACTGACGCATCGACTGGTAACCCTCAAGGGTGGTGGCAACGGCCAGGCAGAATTTGACCTCGCGGGCCGCCGCCTTTTTCAGAACATCATCGACGTTTTTATGTAAAGACTGATAATCAAGACCATCAAGATGACAATGTGAATCGACCAAAAACATATATTTACTCTTAGATAGGGTGTGAAGGAAGCATTGAACCGGGTTGCATCAGGCGTTCCCATGTCAGCAATGTTTCTGTCAGGATAAGTTCACGATTCACACCTACTACATTCAGCAATGTTCCCCGGCACTGGAGCCAGGTCTGTAGCAAGCTATGAAGTAAGGCAGGTGAACCTTGCTGTGTCAGTTTTATAACCAGTGGCAAGTGGTCATTATTCGTTAGCCAGTCGGTCGCGCCTTGCTGATATTTTATCGCATCCAGCAAGAGTGCACAGAGCCAGTCCAGACTGCGTACCGCATCGTCATGATTAAATTCGGACAGTAACGCTAACATATCGCCAGAGTCACAAGCGATATTCAGACTGTCACTCAGTTTCTCACGTTGTTTCCATAACGCCGGTTCCAACAACTGTAAAGCCGCTGGCGGCGATCCAGCGCTTAAACGTAATGCGGCGGTTAATGCGTCCGGAGTCTGTTGAATTTCCCGGGCAAGCCAGCTCCGGGCAAAAGATTCAGGCGGTGGCGCAAGGTGCCAACAGAGACAACGGCTGCGTAAGGTCGCGGGAAGATGTGCAGGTTCCGGGCTACTGAGAAAGAACCAGGTTTTGACAGGCGGCTCTTCCAGTGTTTTTAGCAGTGCATTTGCCGCCGCTTCCGTAAGTTTATCGGCCTGGGCAATACGGATCACTTTATTGCCCCCCTGCTGGGAGTGGCTGTAAAGTTTTTCTGTTATCTCACGAATAACATCAATACCTATTGTTGACTTGCCTTTCTCCAGTCCAATTTCATAGCTATCGGGATGAGTTCCCGCCTGCATTAACTGGCAGCTATGGCATTCGCCACAGCTCTTATTACCCAGAGGTCGCTGACACATTAGCCAGCGACAAAGAGCATAAATCAGCGCATCGTCTCCCATACAGGGTAAAGAATGAACCAATAAGGCATGGTGTCCGCGGCCCGCCTGATACTGGCTGATTAGCTGCTCAAAAGGCGCGCGTAACCACGGATACCATTTCATCAGACTTGCTCCTGATACCAGTCAATCACGGTCTGACGAATTGTCTGTGAAACCTCGTCCAGCGAGCCGGTCGCATCGATAACCTGAATATGGCTATCAGCTTGCGCCAGCTCAAGATAGCGCTGCCGTGTGCGGTTAAAGAAATCGAGTGATTCTTGCTCTATTCTGTCCAGCTCGCCACGAGCACGAGCACGACCCAGCCCGACTTCAGGTGTGACATCCAGATACAGTGTCAGGTCAGGATGAAAATCCCCCAGCACCGTGTTCCGCAGCGCCATCAACAAGTTCTTATCGATACCCCGACCACCGCCCTGATAAGCCTGGGTTGAGAGATCGTGCCTGTCACCGATAACCCACTGTCCGCTGGCAAGCGCTGGTTTAATCACCGTTTCAACCAGCTGGACACGCGCGGCATAAAACATCAGCAATTCTGCTTTATCCGTGACTTTTTCATCACCGATACCACGGTTATTCAGGGTCAGTTCGCGTAAACGCTCTGCCAGTGGCGTGCCGCCAGGTTCACGGGTAAAAGTCAGACAGTTGATCCCTAAGTCTTTTAAAGTTGCCACCACCACATTATGTGCATTGGTTTTACCTGCGCCTTCCAGACCTTCGATAACAATAAATTTACTGTCCATTTTTTTCCTTGAGTGATTTGATATATACCTGAACGGCCTTGTTATGGTTAGTCAGATTGGTGCTAAAGGTGTGGCCTCCTTTACCATCTGCGACAAAATAGTAATAAGGTGACTCCCCTGGATGTGCGGCGGCCTGTAACGAAGCTTTGCTTGGTAATGCAATCGGACCAGGGGGCATGCCACTGATAACATAAGTATTATAAGGTGTCGGCGTATCGAGATGTTTACGTGTTAACCGCCCCGTATAAGCATCACCAAGACCATAGATAACGGTAGGATCGGTTTGCAGACGCATACCGGCCCGCAAACGGTTCATAAACACCGATGCCACATTTTCCCGTTCCTCAGCCAGCGCGGTTTCCTTCTCAATAATCGAAGCCATCGTCACCAGTTCATTCTCGGTTTTGTAGGGAAGATCTTTGGCCCGCCCTTTCCAGGTCTCAGTGACGGTGTTTACCATTTTCTGATGCGCGCGCTTGAGTAGTGCCACATCCGTGGTATCCGCGGTATACATCCAGGTATCAGGATAAAACCACCCCTCTATTTGGTTTGGGTCATCAATACCCAGAGCTTTAGCTACCGTCGCATAATTATCGTCGGCAAGGGTATGCTGGATAAAAGGTGCAGCACGTAATTGTTTCAGTAAGTCACTTAATCGCATCCCTTCAATAAAACGTACTGGAAACTGTGCTTCTTTGCCGCTTGCCAGTAATTGCAGCATATCGCTGACGGTCATGCCTGGCGACAGGCGATAGGTACCTGCTTTAAATTGCGCGAGTTCAGGTTCAACCCGCAGTAACCACTGAAAGACTCGCGGGCGAGTAATCAGCTTCTCTTTATAGAGTTGATTTCCCAGCGCCAGCCGACCGGTGCCTGCTTTAAGGGTGAAAAAGGTGTCTTGCTGGATATCAATCGGGCTATTAGCCAGTTGACGCACTTTCATCATACCTACGCCGGCAACGACAGCCAGCACAACCAGGATGAACAAAAGGAGCAGTAAGAATTTTTTCATCGGTAATCAATTACTCACATAATGGGGCTAAAAAATGATACAGCGCGCCGATCGGGTAATGCCAGTTTTCAACCTGTCTGACCGGAATAATCGGCATCAGAGCATTACAGATTATCACTTCATCGGCATCCGCAAGCGTTTCCGGCGGTTCACTGACTTGTTCACAGTGCCATCGACTGCCTTTTAAGTAGCTCATAATACGCTGGCGCATAGTACCATTGACACCAGACTTATCCACATAAGGGGTAAAAACCTGTTCTCCCTTACGCCAGAATAAATTGGCCGCACAACATTCTACCAGCCATCCCTCACTGTCAAGAACCAGCGCTTCTTCGGCGTCAGTCTGCTCAAGGTGTGTTCGAATCAGGACTTGTTCAAGACGATTAAGGTGCTTAATTCCCGCAAGCATTGGGTTCTGCCCCAACCGAACAGGGCTCAGAGCAAGTTTAATACCCTGTTTACGCCAGTGATGATAGAAAGCCGGACGCGGGAAAACGGACAGTATACGCGTAGGGTTATCACAGTGGCTGGCACTGTATCCCCGTCCACCGCTGCCACGAGAAATAATCACCTTGAGTACACCATCAGGTGTCTCACTGGCCAGCATATTCATTTCATGTTCAAGTTTCTGCCAGTCAACTTTCGTTATCAGTAGCACTTCGCATGCTTGCTGCAAGCGACGTAAATGATCGGGTTGATGACAAATCGCTCCTGAGAGGATACGTGCCGTCGTAAAACACCCGTCACCAAACTGGATTGCACGGTCGCTGGCGTTAATTTCGCTTTGCCACTGGCCATTGATGAGATGCATATAAGAACCCTCAGTACAGAATGGGATAATACCGGCGGGGTAAAGGAGGGAAGCTCTGGATAGCAGAGCCTGTGAACAGGCCCGACTATTTATACGGTTTAAATCTTTTTAAAGATCAAAGAGCCGTTGGTGCCACCAAAGCCAAAAGAGTTACACAGTGTGTACTCAAGGCCTGCGACCTGGCGTGCTTCATGCGGAACAAAATCTAAATCGAAACCAACATCCTGGTTATCGAGATTGATTGTCGGCGGGACCGCTTGATCGCGCAAAGCCAGAATAGTGTAAATGGACTCCACCGCGCCAGCCGCACCTAACAAGTGACCGGTCATTGACTTGGTTGAGCTAACCAGAACACGGCTGGCATCTGCACCAAATATGGTTTTTACCGCCTGGGCTTCGGCTTTATCGCCTGCGGCTGTTGAGGTACCATGCGCGTTCACATACCCCACTTTCCCGGCTTCGATACCCGCATCACGCAATGCATTTTCCATTGCTAATGCAGCACCTGCACCATCTTCTGGCGGCGAAGTCATATGATAAGCGTCACTACTCATGCCAAAACCGACAACTTCAGCATAAATTTTTGCGCCACGCTTTTTGGCATGTTCATACTCTTCCAGGACTACCACACCTGCTCCATCACCCAGTACAAAACCATCACGGTCTTTGTCCCAGGGACGACTTGCAGCCTGAGGATTATCGTTACGCGTTGACAGCGCACGAGCAGCCCCGAAGCCTCCCACACCCAAAGGTGTACTGGCTTTTTCTGCGCCACCCGCCAGCATTGCATCCGCATCACCATAGGCGATAATCCGTGCAGCCTGACCGATGTTATGCACACCAGAAGTACAAGCAGTCGCAATTGAGATGCTAGGACCACGCAACCCAAGCATAATCGTCAGATGGCCAGCGACCATATTGACAATAGTAGAAGGAACAAAGAAAGGGCTGATCTTACGCGGACCACCGCTAACTAACGCTGAGTGGTTTTCTTCGATAAGACCAAGACCACCAATACCCGAACCGATCGCGGCTCCAATACGGGGGGCATTTTCTTCCGTTATTTCCAGGCCAGAATCCTGCATGGCCTGCCAGCCTGCAACGATTCCGTATTGAATGAAGGCATCCATCTTACGCTGTTCTTTGCGTGAGATAATGTCATCACAGTTAAAATCCTTTACTAAGCCTGCAAATTTTGTTGCATAGGCGCTAGTATCAAAATGGTCGATCAGGCTGATGCCACTCTGACCGGCAAGGAGAGCTTTCCAAGTAGACTCTACGGTATTGCCGACAGGAGACAACATGCCCAGTCCGGTCACAACTACACGACGCTTAGACACGTTTGTCCTCCAGGGAGGGATTAATTACTTGTGGGACAATTCAGATAAAACACAGGCGGTCGAATGACCGCCTGGAGATGCTCACTTACGCCTGGTGACCGTTGATGTAATCAATGGCAGCCTGAACGGTGGTGATTTTCTCAGCTTCTTCGTCCGGAATCTCAGTATCAAACTCTTCTTCCAGAGCCATTACCAGCTCAACGGTGTCAAGAGAATCAGCGCCCAAGTCCTCAACGAAAGAAGCGGAGTTGATAACTTCTTCCTGCTTAACGCCCAGTTGCTCACCAATGATTTTCTTAACACGTTCTTCGATAGTGCTCATACTCTTAAATTTCCTATCAAAACTCGCTTACGCGATGGTTTTCGTAGTGTATAAAATGCTGAAAAAGATGCAACTAAATCTAGGCTAATCACACCATGATTTTACGTTATTTTGCGGCTATTCGCCCAAATAACGCAAATATTTTTCACCATGGTTAAACCATATACATTCCACCATTGACGTGCAGGGTCTCACCAGAGATGTACCCGGCCTCGTCAGAGGCTAAAAATGCAACAGCGCTGGCGATTTCCTTTGCGTCGCCTAAACGACCCGCAGGCACCTGCGCCAGGATACCCGTACGCTGTTCATCAGATAGCGCACGCGTCATGTCCGTCTCAATAAAGCCCGGAGCAATGACATTCACTGTAATACCGCGTGACGCAACTTCACGTGCCAGCGATTTACTGAAGCCGATCAGACCCGCTTTCGCCGCAGCGTAGTTGGCCTGACCTGCATTTCCCATGGTACCGACCACAGAACCGATAGTGATAATGCGACCATGACGTTTTTTCATCATCGCACGCAGTACCGCTTTTGACAGTCTGAAAACAGATGACAAGTTAGTTTCGAGAATATCGCTCCACTCATCATCTTTCATACGCATCAGGAGGTTATCACGAGTGATTCCGGCATTATTCACCAAAATATCAACTTCACCAAATTCTTTACGAATGTTTTCCAGCACCGAGTTAATAGAATCCGGATCGACAACATTCAGCATAAAGCCTTTACCATTAGCGCCTAAGTAGTCGCTGATAGCCTGTGCACCGCTTTCGCTGGTTGCAGTACCGATGACTTTTGCACCACGAGCAACCAGTGTCTCAGCGATTGCCCGGCCAATACCGCGACTTGCACCCGTAACCAGCGCAATTTTTCCTTCAAAACTCATGGTATTCCTCTGTTATTGCTCAAGTGCTGCTGACAAGGATGCTGGCTCATTAATCGCCGTCGCCGTCAGACTATCAACAATGCGTTTAGTCAATCCTGTCAATACTTTACCCGGACCGACTTCCAGCAAATATTCAGCGCCCTGAGCGGCAATAAATTCCACCGACCGAGTCCACTGTACCGGACTATAAAGCTGACGAACTAACGCGCTACGAATCGCTTCAGGCGAGGTTTCACATTTTACGTCAACGTTATTTACAACCGGTATATTTGGCGTATTAAAAACAATTTTGTCTAATGCAACAGCCAGTTTATCGGCTGCCGGTTTCATCAGTGCACAATGTGATGGCACACTCACCGGTAATGGCAGCGCACGCTTGGCCCCTGCGGCTTTGCAGGCAGCTCCCGCACGCTCAACCGCTTCTTTATTACCCGCAATAACAACCTGACCGGGAGAGTTAAAGTTAACCGGAGAAACAACCTCGCCTTGTGCTGATTCAGCGCAAGCCTTGGCAATTGCGTCATCATCCAGGCCAATAATAGCGTACATTGCGCCAGTACCTTCCGGTACTGCATCTTGCATCAGTTTACCACGCAGTTCGACCAGACGAACGGCATCAGCAAAATCAATCACACCCGCGCAAACCAGCGCAGAGTATTCACCGAGACTGTGTCCTGCCAGCAGAGCCGGTACAGCCCCCCCCTTTTGCTGCCACAGACGCCATAATGCCACGGACGCGGTTAACAGCGCCGGCTGGGTCTGCCAGGTTTTATTCAGTTCTTCTGCTGGGCCATTCTGGGTCAGAGACCATAAGTCATAGCCCAGAGCGTCAGACGCGTCCTGGAAAGTTTGCTCTATAATCGGATTGTCTGCCGCCAGAGATGCCAGCATACCAACCGTTTGAGAACCCTGCCCTGGAAATACCATTGCAAATTGAGTCATCGTGAACATTCCTTTAATCAAAAACGAACCAGAGCAGAACCCCAGGTAAAACCACCGCCGAAGGCTTCGAGCAGTACCAGGTGACCCGCCTTAATTCGGCCGTCACGTACTGCTTCATCCAGTGCAGCCGGGACTGATGCCGCCGAGGTATTACCGTGACGGTCTAAAGTGACCACCACGTTATCCATCGACATTCCCAGCTTTTTCGCCGTCGCGCTGATAATACGCAGGTTTGCTTGATGAGGAACCAACCAGTCAATCGCCTCGTGACCCAAGTTATTTGCAGCCAGCGTTTCATCAACGATATGAGCAAGCTCAGTCACTGCAATTTTAAATACCTCGTTACCCGCCATAGTCAGATAAATCGGACTTTCAGGATCAATGCGTGAGGCATTCGGCAGCGTCAGTAACTCACCATAGCTACCATCTGCATGTAAATGCGTTGAGATAATGCCAGGCTCCTGAGACTGTCCCAAGACGACTGCACCGGCAGCATCACCAAAAATAATAATTGTGCTGCGATCGGTGGGATCGCAGGTTCGGGCTAATACATCCGAACCAATCACCAGGGCGTGTTTCACCGCACCTGATTTGACATACTGATCGGCAATACTGAGCGCATAAGTGAACCCTGCGCACGCAGCAGCAACATCAAACGCCGGACAGCCTTTAATTTCCAGCATAGCCTGAATTTGGCAAGCCGCACTTGGAAAAGCATGTGTTGAAGACGTGGTCGCCACAATAATCAGACCAATATCTTGTTTATCGATACCTGCCATTTCCAGCGCGCGTGTCGCCGCGGCATAGCCCATCGTTGCCACTGTTTCGTCCGGCCCGGCGATACGACGTTCGCGAATTCCGGTCCGCGAGACTATCCATTCGTCAGAGGTATCCACCATCTTTTCCAGACAAGCGTTGGTCCGTACCTGTTCAGGCAGAAAGCTGCCCGTACCAATAATCTTTGTATACATGTCTGTTCAGTCACTCTTGGATAATACAGATTCCAGGCGGGCAGCAATTCTACCAGGGACTTGCCGCCGCACCGCCTGCACTGCCTGTTCAATAGCGACAGTAAAAGCTCGCTGATTGGCCGCACCGTGACTCTTAATTACAGTGCCGCGTAATCCTAACAGACAGGCGCCATTATACTGGTCGGGGTTGAGGTGACTAAATCGCCTGGAGAGGCGTTTTTGTAGCCAATGCTTCAATAAAATAAGCCACCACGACCGTTTTTTCCCTTCACTCTCTGATTTAAGCAAAGAGAGAAACATTCTGACGACACCTTCCATGGTTTTTAATGTGACATTACCGACAAAACCATCACATACTAATACGTCCGTTTTTCCAGCTAATAGTTCATTGGCTTCAAGATAACCAATGTAGTTGATAGCGGACATACTCTTTAATAATGCAGAGGCATCTCGAATGCTGGGTAACCCTTTTGTTTCCTCTTCGCCAATATTCAGCAAAGCGACCCTGGGCTGTGCAATTTCCAGCAGCTCTTCTGCCATCACTGAACCCATGATGGCAAACTGAACCAGCATCGTGCTGCTGCAGTCAACATTCGCCCCTAAGTCCAGCACGACTGTTTTACCCTGCAGCTGATGCGGGAGTAACGTCATCAACGCTGGTCGCTCAATACCTTCAATAGGTTTGAGCAATAATTTCGCCAGCCCCATCAGTGCACCGGTATTTCCTGCACTGACACAAGCACTGGCACGCCCTTCTTTCACCAATTCCAAGGCTACCCGCATCGAAGAGCCGCGGCTCTGGCGAATGGCTTGTGCGGGCCTTGCATCGCTGGCAATAACAGACTCAGCAGGGATCACTTGTATACGTGAACGCTGTTCAAAATCAGTTTTTGTGAGCAATGGGTTTATTTCGTCGGGAAGTCCGACCAAGAGAAGTTCGAGCGCAGGGTCGAAGTCCAGTGCCTGCAATGCAGCAGGCACTGTCACGGTAGGACCGAAGTCCCCACCCATCGCATCTAACGCAAGGGTTAGACGTGTCAAGATATTGCCAAATTACTTAGCAATAACCTTGCGACCACGGTAGTAACCGTCGGCGGTGATGTGGTGACGCAGATGAGTTTCACCAGAAACTTTATCTACGGACAGTGTAGCGGTGGTCAGAGCGTCATGTGAACGACGCATGCCACGTTTGGAACGGGTTGGTTTATTCTGTTGTACGGCCATGGACCTTACTCCTCAATTACTTACGCTTTAAACTGGCTAATGCGGCAAATGGATTTGGTTTCTCCGCCTCTGGAGGCAGTTTGCCAAAGACCATGTCCGCCTCGGACACTTCACAGTGTTCAGAATCATGCACCGGAACAACAGGCAAAGAGAGGATAATTTCATCCTCAACTAAGGCCCGAAGATCGATTTCACCAAATTCATCAACCTGAATTGGTTCATACGCTTCCGGCAGTGCTTCAGCTTGTTCATCAGAACGAACAGGACTAAAACAATACGTTGTGTGAACGTGGTGAACAAACGGTTTCCCACAGCGCTGACATTCGAGAGTGACCGTGACCTTCGCATCACCGGTTAAAACGGCAAGGCGTTGGTTGTCGATATCGAATCTCATCGCACATTCTACATCACTGTCCACGCTGACAACAGACTCAGTTACACGCTCAACCTGATCTGGGGTATAAATACCCTGGTAATCGAGGCGTTTTTGGGCGGTACGAACCGGATCAAGCGTCAGGGGTAATTTTACGTTTTGCATAGGGCGCGCATATTAACTTTGTAATGTCATAGAGTCAAAGAAAAAGGCTTTCCAAGAAGCCCTTTGCCAATTATTCGAACACTTTGCGGCGACACAGTTTAAAATGCCTTTATCTAATTCGCTATCTTTAATCAAAAAAATATGAAATCTATCGTTCTTGCGTCAAGCTCTCCCGCACGTCAGAGTTTGTTACAAAAATTATCGTTTCCCTTTATTGCTGTCGCGCCGAATATTGATGAAACAGCCCATCAAAATGAAGATGCTGCGTCACTCGTGATGCGCCTGGCTCATGCCAAAGCACAAGCATTAGCCTTAGATTACCCGCAACATTTAATTATTGGCTCCGATCAGGTTTGTATTTTGAATCAGCAAATCGTGGGTAAACCCCACACAGTTGAAAGGGCCGTAGAACAACTGCTTGCAGCCCGTGGTAAGCGGGTGACTTTTTATACGGGGCTGAGCTTGCTCAATAGCAGTACTGGCAACTGTCAGACCTGCTACGAGATATTTAACGTTGATTTTCGCCAGCTAACAGAACAAGAGATCCGTAACTATATCGATAAGGAACAACCTTTACACTGTGCAGGCAGCTTTAAAAGCGAAGGACTCGGGATAACCCTGTTTGAACAACTCAGTGGTAAAGATCCGAATACGCTCATCGGACTTCCTTTAATCACCTTGTGTGAGATGTTACGAAATGAAGGCTATAACCCACTGCTGGGCTAGCCGGGCAGGAAACTATCAACGCTGCCTGATAAAGGGCAGCGTTGATGTGAAAATTTAATGAGGTTTACGTAACTTTTTCAGACACTGCTTGAGCCCCTCATCCAGCGGAGCTTCAATGCGCAGAATTTCCCCGGTATTCGGATGGGTAAAACGCAATGCCAGTGCATGCAGGAACAGTCGATGCAAACCCGTTCCACTTAACTGACTATCAAATTCCCGCTCACCATAGCGAGAGTCGAAGGCAATCGGGTGCCCCGCATGAAGAGTATGTACGCGGATCTGATGAGTACGACCTGTAACAGGACTACAACGAACAAGCGTGGCAATATCAAACCGTTCTTCTACTTTGAAGCGCGTTTCTGATGGTTTACCTTCACTACTTACCCGGACAATACGCTCCCCGCTTTGCAGAATATTTTTCAGTAAAGGAGCCTGGATACTTTTAATATGCGACGGCCATTGCCCGCGTACCAGTGCAAGGTAGTCCTTTTGCATTCCTTTCTCACGCAGTTGCTCATGCAGAGAACGCAGGGCTGAACGTTTTTTAGCCACCAGCAAAACGCCTGATGTATCGCGGTCTAAGCGATGCACCAGCTCAAGAAAGCGGGCTTCCGGACGCAAGGCTCTCAGACCTTCTATCACACCAAAGCTTAAACCACTGCCACCGTGTACAGCAGTACCCGAAGGTTTATTTAATACCAGGATATGGTCATCCTCGTATAAAATCACGTGCTCAAGTGCCGCCACCTTTTGTAGATGCGGAGAAACGGCATCTTCTTCACGCTCAGCCACCCTTACAGGAGGAATTCGTACCTGGTCATCCTCTTCCAGTTTATATTCTGGCTTAATACGCTTTTTATTTACCCGAACCTCACCTTTGCGCAAGATACGGTAAATCATACTCTTCGGAACCCCTTTCAAATGGGTACGCAAAAAGTTATCGATACGCTGCCCTGCTTCATCGGCTGAAATAGCAACAATTTTTACTGCTGGAGTCTCTGTTTTCATGGTTGGCGATTCTAAATAGCCCGGACGCATAGCGCCACTCATTTTTATGTGCTTAACTGAATATCAGCCCTGTTTTAGGCAGCTTAACTCATCTTTAATTTATCGTTCCAGCTAGTTGATTAAAAAGTGAGTTAAAACTGTGGCAAACTGACTCGTATTGGAAAAAGTCATCTTGCTATAATAAGGCTAGCAATGGAATAATGTGACGGTTTTCCGTTGTTGATACTTGGATTTACAAGAAATTTACGGAATACCTGTTTTGCCCGAACATTCATCCGCGCAGCAATGGCATAAGACGTATTGTATTTTCGGGCAGTTAGCGGGCTGCGGGTTGCGGCCTGACCGGTAAATGGAATTAACTTTTAAGAAAATATCTAAGGTTATTCCCACGATAATTGCGCTGTATTTCCTTATGAAATACAGGCTACCGACACTCTGCGCCTCTCAGCCAGCGACAACCGTGAGGTTGACGACTTGGCGTTCAGTCACGAGGCCATCGGTTCATTCCCGGTTAGCGTTACTTTTGCCCGCAGCACTAATACTAATGTAAGAATAATGAGTAAGTTACGATGAAAAGAATGTTAATTAACGCAACTCAGCAAGAAGAGTTGCGTGTCGCCCTTGTAGATGGGCAACGTCTGTATGACTTGGACATCGAAAGCCCGGGGCACGAACAGAAAAAAGCGAACATCTATAAAGGCAAAATTACCCGTATTGAACCGAGTCTGGAAGCAGCATTTGTTGATTACGGTGCAGAACGACATGGTTTCCTTCCCCTAAAAGAAATTGCCCGCGAATATTTCCCAGCCAGTTACTCCTCACACGGCCGTCCGAATATCAAAGATGTACTGCGTGAAGGTCAGGAAGTTATTGTTCAGATAGACAAAGAGGAACGAGGCAACAAAGGTGCTGCGCTGACGACTTTTATTAGTCTTGCAGGTAGCTATCTGGTATTGATGCCGAATAACCCGCGCGCCGGTGGTATTTCTCGTCGTATTGAGGGTGATGACCGTACCGAACTGAAAGAAGCGCTCTCTTCTCTTGAATTGCCAGACGGTATGGGACTGATCGTTCGTACTGCTGGTGTTGGCAAATCTGCCGAAGCCCTACAGTGGGACTTAAGTTTCCGTTTAAAACACTGGGAAGCGATTCAGAAAGCCGCAGAAAGCCGTCCGGCCCCCTTCCTGATCCACCAGGAAAGTAACGTTATTGTCCGTGCATTTCGCGACTATCTCCGCCAGGATATCGGTGAAATTCTCATTGATAACCCGAAAGTACTTGAGCTGGCTCGTCAGCATATTGCCGCTCTCGGTCGCCCTGATTTCAGCAGTAAAATCAAACTGTATACCGGTGAAATCCCGTTATTCAGCCACTATCAGATTGAATCGCAGATAGAATCTGCCTTCCAGCGTGAAGTACGCTTGCCTTCTGGTGGCTCAATTGTCATCGACACCACCGAAGCCCTGACCGCGATTGATATTAACTCCGCCCGCGCCACCCGTGGCGGTGATATTGAAGAAACAGCCTTTAATACCAACCTTGAAGCGTCCGATGAAATTGCCCGCCAGTTACGCTTGCGTGACCTTGGTGGCCTGATTGTTATCGACTTCATCGATATGACGCCGGTACGTCACCAGCGCGCAGTAGAAAACCGTCTTCGTGAAGCCGTACGCCAGGACAGGGCGCGTATCCAGATAAGCCATATTTCACGTTTTGGCCTGCTGGAAATGTCGCGTCAGCGCCTTAGCCCGTCACTGGGAGAATCCAGCCACCACGTGTGCCCGCGTTGCAGCGGTACCGGGACTATCCGCGATAATGAATCGCTGTCTTTGTCTATTTTACGTCTGATAGAAGAAGAGGCCCTGAAAGAAAACACGAAAGAAGTTCATGCTATCGTTCCAGTGCCTATCGCTTCTTATCTGTTAAACGAAAAACGTGAAGCCGTTAACGCTATTGAGAAGCGTCAAGGCGGCGTTCGCACCATTATCGTACCAAACGATCAGATGCAGACCCCGCACTACTCTGTACTGCGTGTTCGTAAAGGTGAAGAGACTCAAACGCTAAGCTATATGCTGCCAAAGCTGCATGAAGAAGAGATGGCAATGCCGTCTGAAGAAGAGTATGCCGAGCGTAAACGCCCTGAACAACCGGCCCTGGCCACCTTTGCCATGCCGGAAGTTCCACCGATGCCTCCTGCCTCGGCAGAGACGCCAGCCTCTGTCACAAAACAGACTGCTGCAGAAACAATAGCAACACCCGCCGTCAATGCGGGCCCAGGCTTAGTCACTCGTTTCTTACGTGCTCTGAAAAAACTCTTTGCTTCTGATAATGACGCCGCTGTTGAAAAAGAAGTCACTGAAGAGAAAACAGCAACACCACGCGAGCCACGTACTGACCGCCGTAATACACGACGTCCTAACAATCGTCGCGATCGCGGTGAGCGCAATAACCGTACTCGTGAAGGCAGTAACGACAATCGTAACGAAACACGTGAACCTCGTGAGAATCGTGAGAATCGTGAGAATCGTGAAGATAATCGCCGTAATCGCCGTCCAAATGCTCAGCAAAATACCGATACCCAGGATGTGCGTGATGCGGTAGCGGAAACAGCGGAAAAAGAGCAGAAATCACGTGATGATCATGCTCCTCGTCGTAATGAGAGAAACCGCCGTCGTTCCGATGATAAACGCCAGGCACAGCAAGAAGTTAAAGCGCTGCAGCGTCAAGAGGAAGTAACCGGGGCCGAGACCGAGCAAGAAGAACGCACGCAGGTTGTTGTTGAACGTCGTAAACAGCGCCAGCTGACTCAAAAAGTTCGCTTTGATTCTGTTGCTGATGATGTTCAGGCAGATACTGTTGCCGAGCCTGCTGCCACTGAGATTGCTGCTGCGCCACCTGCGGTCGTTAATACTCAGGCTCAAGTCGCAACTGAAGCGACAGAAGATGCTAACGATAACCGTGATAACAATGGTATGCCACGTCGTTCACGTCGCTCTCCGCGCCATCTACGTGTCAGCGGTCAGCGCCGCCGTCGCTATCGTGATGAGCGTTATCCAAGTGTTTCACCTATGCCGCTGGCTACGGCTTGTGCTTCTCCGGAACTGGCATCCGGTAAAGTGTTTATCCACTATCCGGTGAACCGTGTTAACGACTATCAGGAAAATGCTGCGTTACAGAATCAAGCAGCCTTACCAGCAGTCGTAGCCGAAGTGGTTGAGTCAGCAGTAACGCCTGCCACTGTCGCACCAGAAACAGCAGTCGTACAGGCCCCTGCCGAAGTTGTTGCACCTGCTGAAAACACTGCACCTGTCGAAGTTGCTGCTCCTGTTGAAGTTGCTGCCCCTGTCGAAGCTGCTGCACCTGTCGAAGCTGCTGCCCCTGCCGAAGCTGCTACACCTGTCGAAGTTGCTGCCCCTGTCGAAGCTGCTGCACCTGTTGAAGCTGCTGCGCCTACCGAAGCTGCTGCGCCTGCCGAAGTTGCTGCACCTGCTGAAGTTGCTGCGCCTGCCGAAGTTGCTGCACCTGCTGAAGTTGCTGCGCCTGCCGAAGCTGCTGCGCCTGCAAGTCCAGAGCAACCAGTAGCAGAAGAGCAAGCGGTGAAAGCTGCTGAATCTGCTCCAGCGCCACTGGTAACCGAAAAAGCGCCTGTGACTGAACGCGTAGTTGCCGTAGCTCCTGCGACACGTCCGGCGCCAGTGGATACACCAGTGCAGCCTGCAGCCGTATCAGCAGAGCCTGATGTGGCAGAAAGCCAGCCTGAAAGCACAGTCGTTGTCGTGTCCGCTCGCCATGCCACAGCACCAATGACACGTGCACCAGCCCCGACTTATGTGCCAGAAGCAGTCACTCACAGCGACTGGGTTCGTCCTGAGTTCGCCTTTACGGGTAAAGGTTCTGCGGGTGGTCACAGTGCCACGCATCAAGCTACTGCTCCGGCAACACGTCCTCAAAGCGTCGACTAATTTTTACCCTTAGTTGAATTGAATAAACCGGTCAATTTTCATTGACCGGTTTTTTTATCACTAAAGAGAAATATTCCCTCGTTATATCAATCGCATGTTTCGGAATATAATCAGCAAATTATGATGTCATGTTAAAAAAGTGATCTTTATACCAGCAAGAAAAGAAAAGGTGGTGTATTTTTATTAAAACGTAGTTTTAATAAAAGGAGTTGGTATGAATAACCGTCGTTCTCTATCCCTTATTGCCTTATGTGTTCTTGGTGCGCTTCCCGTTTCTCAAGTCTTTGCTGCAAGTGATGTAAAATTCCCAGATAAAATCTGTGACATTACCGAATATGGCGCGGAAGGCCATCGTTTACAAATTGCTTTAAACACTGAGGCAATCCAGAAAGCGATTGATGACTGCGCGTTAGCTGGCGGGGGGACCGTCCTGGTTCCTGAGGGAAACTACTTAGCCAATCCTATTTTTCTGAAAAGTAATATTCAGTTAAAGCTGGAGAAAAACGCGACACTGGTCGCATCCACCGAAATTGATGCCTACCGTGCTAATGACCAGACCAGGTACGCTGAGGCGGAAAATAAGTGGCTACCTTTTATCAGTATTGCCGATGCGAACAATGTCGCGATTGTCGGCGAAGGCACCATTGATGGTCAGGGTGCCGTATGGTGGGAACGCTGGCGTGAAAATATCCGTGCAACAGGCAAAAAAGGCGGCACCGACAGACCACGCCTGGTGTATGTAAAAAATGCCCATAACGTACTGATTGATGGCATCACCCTGACGCACTCGCCGAGTTTTCATATTGTGACGCGTTATTCACATGATGTTGATATTAACGGTACCAAGATCTTATCACCCTGGCATGCCCCTAATACCGATGCAATTGATCCTATTGATAGCCAGAATATTCGAATCACTAATAACTATATCGACTGTAATGATGATCATATCGCTATCAAAGCCGAGAAACCGGACGGCAGATTCCCGGACGGCGTGGTAGACAATATTTATATCGCCAATAATACTCTGAAGCAGGGTCGCGGTATTTCTATCGGCAGTGAAAGTGCTGGCGGCGTGAATAATGTGCTGGTGGAAAATAATAACTTTGAAGGATCAATGTACGGTATTCGTATCAAAAGTCCTCGCGGAAAAGGGGGCGAAGTCAAAAATATTGTTTACCGCAATACCACAATGAAAGATGTCGAAGTGCCTCTGGTCTTCTCCGCCTACTATAAAGCCGCTCCGATTGTTCAGGCAGAAGTCGATGAACAACTCAAAGCGGGTGGTTTCACAATGGGTGAACAAATTTATCCGCCAGACAGCGATCCGAAGCAGCCTTTCGACAAACATAAAACACCACACTTCAGCAATATCACCGTTGAAAACTTAACGTCAACCGGTAAAAGCCGTGCTGCGGCCTATATTATTGGTACTCCGGAAGCTCCGTTAAGTGGTTTTCACTTCACGAATGTCAATATCGAGGCAGATCGCGGTATCCGTGTACGTAATGCTGAACTAGAAACAAAAGGGCTTAACGTAACCGTGAAAGATGGCCCGGTCATTCAAAAAGATGCCGGAGCGATTATTACAGACTAAGCACTAATGCTTCTTTTCGGACAGGAGCCAGGTTTATTCTGGCACCTGTCCGACTGCCCTTCCCGTCCAACCGACTATTGTGTCAGTATCATTAGGGCAAGCAGCAGGCTCGTTATCATGACGAGCAATGAGAGCAAATGATGCTTACCACTCACCTGACCCGTTAATATGGCCAGAGCACTGCACAGCAGTAACAAACTGCTTACCAGGTACAGTAAATT
Source organism: uncultured Cedecea sp. (assembly GCF_947498825.1). Taxonomy (GTDB): domain Bacteria; phylum Pseudomonadota; class Gammaproteobacteria; order Enterobacterales; family Enterobacteriaceae; genus JGM124. Next base: position 212,422 of record NZ_CANMLV010000001.1, read on the forward strand.
ATCCTGATAGTACCAGCCTCGCAGACAGAGAATTCCAGGCATGAGCATCGACCAGCCAGTACGCCGCCACGCTAAGGTCGTTCGCTCCCGCTGTAATCCAGGATCCCGAACATTCACGGTTGCGCCTGCCAAAGTAATCCCCCCAGCAAAGAGGCTAAAATAACCATAAAGACGGCTAGCATTAGCAGAACACGGGTATAGGGTAAATCGCGCTCAAGGCGCATAGCATATTCATTCGATCGCCAGCGTCGCCAGGCGATAAAACCTATGCTTGCGGCGGCACACAGCAGCGTCAAGGCGATAGTTATCCGAAGCCCGGCTGAGGAAAATTTGGGGGAGAACTGTTCAATACCCACAGCCCCTGCCATTAATGCCAGAGCAGTACGGATCCAGGCCAGAAAGGTACGCTCGTTTGCCAGAGTAAAACGATAGTCTGGCGTTTTTCCGGCCAGCCACCACTTTCCTTTCGGGCGATTTGAGTGTGTGTCATCTTCAAGACTCACATGTAATCCTTTCTTTTATCAATAACTCTGACAAGTGACTAAAATACAATAAACGATCGAATAGCAAAAGCCAGTTTAAAAACATATCTCTATACATGAACGTTCATTATGCCAGAGTTTTTTCTATAGTGTGCTTCTGCTTTCGTTTTGTTAATCGGTATTGAGGGGAGTGTGCCAGGCAACTATTTCTGTCAATACCTGTCAATCAGAGAAGAATTTATCTCGGGTCACAGCCAGAGCACCGGGCTCCAGCCATAAAAAAAGCCGACTTCCGGGCAGGGAAGCAGGCTTTAAGTATAACCCGAACTTCTGGTGAGTTAATATTTTAAATATCAACGATTTAGTTGAAAGAGTGACATACCTTGCATATCGCTGAAGGTTTTATAGGAAGCCTGTAAGGCATCTTTTTGCATCAGGTAGTCAGAAATAGCGGCACTCCAGTCTACCCCGGTCAGCGTCGTCATCTGCGACTTCTGTCCAAGCGCACGCTCGCTTCCCAGCTCATCCAGTTTGGTCAGTTCTGCCATCTGGGTACCCAGTTCAGCACGAACGGAGAGGATATTATCCAGTGCATTTCCCAGCCCGCGGTTGGTTTTATTCACTGCATCCAGTTCGCTGTCAGTCAGGCTTTCCAGCGGTTTTTTAAGCGCTGCAATTGCCGAATCAAACATTTCAAATATATTGGTTTCACTTGCGCTGCCATCTGGCTCAGGTTTCGCATACCCTGAAATAGTATTAAAAATCTGACTGCCAGGATGACCAATTACCATGCTGCGGGCACTATCGACTTGTTGAGTAATGGTCGAATCCCCTCCCCGATAAACCACACCCGTTTCTGTATCTTCAAAAGGAGGTTGTTCTGTTTTATAGCCAGCAAAAATATAACGGCCATTACCATCGGTACTGTTGGCAAGGTTCAGTATTTGGTTACGTGTTCCTTCCAGATCGGTAGCCAGGGAAGCCCTGTCACTGTCACTGAGTGACGCGTTATTGGCATTCACAATCTTACCTTGCGCACTGATGACGGCAGTAACCACTTGCGACAGAACGTTCTCTTCCAGCGATACTTTTTGATTAGCAAAGGTCCGGGCAAGCTGATACTGGCTGTTTTGTACCTGAGCCTGGGAAAGAACAACTGCTTGAGATGCCGCAATCGGGTCATCAGACGGACGATTAACACGGTTACCGCTTGCCAGTTGTTCACCCGAAGCCAGCCACGAACTTTGCGCATTGGTGACGCCGCGCAGATTCTGGTCATACATCATTTGAGTACTGATACGCATCGTTAGGGCTCCTGTTAGCGAATACTCAGCAGGGCATCAAACAGAGTCGATGCGGTTTGTAAAACTTGGGCATTTGCCATGTAATATTGCTGGAAACGTTGTAAGTTTACGTATTCTTCATCAAGACTGACGCCAGAAATAGATTGTTGCTGGGTGTTCAGCTGAGTCACGATATTGCTTTGGGTCGTATTGATAACCTTCAGGCTCGCGGTTTTATTACCGACATCGCTTATCAGGCTCGCATAAGCATCGTTAAAACTTTTATTACCGCCGACGACCTTGGCACTTTGCAAGTCAAGTAATGCCTGAGCGTTACGGTTATCGCTTCTCCCTGAATCGGCCTCACTGGCCAGCGCCAGTTTGCTTTCGTCTTTAATTAAGACGCTCATATTGACGACCGCGTCAGTGACGGGTTTCACCGTGAAGCTGTCGTTTTTTTCGGGTGTGCCACTTACCTCTACCTTCAGACCGTCAAAATTCAGACTGATCTTTCCGTCGTCGGCCTCAACCTGACCCGGTGCAATTTTTGCGTTATCTGATAACCGAGTCACAGACCAGGCTTTACCGTCAAATTCCACTTTATAGTTGCTGGCCTGAACGTCAGAACTATCACTACGGCTCGCCGTTAGCTGGGTCTGCGAGGAATTGTTACTGTTACTCAGAACCACTGCCGGACCGACGCTGAAAAAGTCTGTTCCTTCATCCCCATTCGCGTCATAACCCTTGCCGTGCTGTTCGTTAAATGAGGTCGCGAAAGATTGGGCTAACTGCCCGAGACGGTTGCGTGCATTATCCAAATCTTCGGAACGAAACTTGAGCAGCCCCCCCAGTGAACCATTGGTTATCTGACTTTCAGGTATTTCAATTTTTCCTGCATTGGCGTCAATATAGGCAACCGCCAGACGTGAAGGATCGGCACTGGAACCCACGGCTGCCAGTTTTGCACTGGAGCTCCCTTGCACCAGGCTGATACCGTTCCCCATAGAGATGTTATAGGTGCCACTATCCTGAACGGTGACCTCAACATTGATAATTTTATTCAGATTGGTCACCAGTTGATCGCGCTGATCAAGCAGGTCATTTGGCTGAGCGCCGCGACTCAGGCGTGAGATCTGGTCATTCAGATTGGCAATCTGGCTGGCATAGGCATTAATTTGATCTACGCTGCTGGTCAGTGACGTATTCACTTGTTTATCGAGGTCACGCAGATACTGGTCGTTCACCTTGAACTGATTAACCAGACCTTCAGACTTACCCAGCAAGGACTGACGCGCAGCCGGATCTTCTGCATTACTGGTTAATGTTTGTATCGCCGTAAAGAAATCTTGGATACTGGTTGCCAGTGAATTCGTGGTACTTGACAGAATATTGTCAATTTTAGACATCTGTTGGTATTGCGTGCTTAACCCGGCACTCTGCGTCTGTGCGGCGCGCAGCTGATTCGTGATAAAAGAGTCATATTCACGCTGTACGCCCGTGACCTGGACGCCATTGCCGATGTATCCACCATTGATCAGTGAACTGTTCGCCTGGGAAAGGACTGTCGTCTGGCGGGTATAGCCCGTAACATTGTAATTAGAGATATTGTTACTGACAGTATTCAGTGCCGCCTGAGCAGCATTCAGGCCACTCATCGCAGTATTAATTAAGCTACTGGACATCAAAATTCCTTACTTGCAAAGTGTCACAGGTTCTGATGACAATTATCGGCAACAGTTTGCCATTCTTGAGTGTTTTAAAATAAATTCGATAAGTCATTACTGTAGGCTTGGGTAACCTTATCGTTCATCGCTCTTAGCTGCTGGATCATACCCGTCAGTTTTTTGGCATAATTCGGGTCCGTCGCATAACCGGCTTTCTGTAACTCATGCGCTCCTTGCTCCGCTGTACTGGCGTTAGTGACCGCGGTATAACGTGGGTTACGTGTCAGTAAATTGACATAATCAGAAAGCGATTCCAGCCAGGAATCGTAGACCCGAAAACGTGCTTTGACCTTCTTCGACTCACCATTTTCAAATTCCGTAGTAGTGATTTCGGTCACTTTTCCGCGCCAGTCTCCGCTTGCTTTTATCCCAAACAAATTAAAGCTTGGAGCGCCTTGTTCGGTACGGATCTGTCGCTGCCCCCAGCCGGATTCCAGCGCCGCCTGCGCAAGAATTAAGTGGTGAGGTATACCACTGGCTTCACTGGCCAGTTTGGCAGGCAGCGAAAGCTGAGCCAGGAAGTCGCGGCTATCACCGCTTAATCCCCCTGCTGTCTGGGCAGGGCGAGGTACAGCCTGGCGTACAATGCTTTCCATCATCTCACGCTGATAGCTATTTATTTGCTGAGGGGCAAACCGCACAGGAACGGTAATATCAGCATCAGCGTCATTTGTTACTGTGTTTTCCCCGGCGCTCCCCCCGCTACTCGCTGACATTTGCTTCACCAGGACATCTGCAAAACCCAGACCTTTTTCGCTCAGTTGCTGAGCGATTTGCTGATCATACATGCTGGTATACATCCGCGTAGATTCACTACTGAATATGCCGTCCTTGGGCAAGGCTTCACGCATGCTTTTTAGCATCATCTGCACAAACATGCCCTCAACTTGCCTGGCAACTTCTTTCAGATTTCCCTGCGGGTCTTGGCCCGCTTTAGTTTTCAGGCGGTTGAGTGAAGTGGCATCAAAGGCGGCACCTGTCAGTAATCCGGTATCGTTCAGCATCAGATAATTTCCAGTTTTGCCCGTAAACAACCGGCATTTTGCATCGATTGCAGAATAGACATCAGATCTATTGGCGTGGCGCCGAGGGCATTTAACGCTCTGACAACGTTATTCAGATTTGCACTGGCATTAACACTCTGAACAGCACCACCGCTCTGACGCATATCAATTTGCGTCTGGGGCGTCACCACCGTTTGTCCGCCAGCCAGCGGGGTATCAGGCTGACTCACCACATCCTGCCGATTCACGGTCACCGACAAATTACCTTGCGCCACAGCACAACTGTCAAGCGTGACTTCCCTATTCATGACAACCGAGCCAGTGCGGGAGTTGATAATTACCCGGGCATCCTGAATCGGCATATTGACTTGCAGGTTCTGAATATCAGCAAGAAAACGTACCTGGGAACTCCCTCCTGTCGGAACACGGATCTGAATGGTGCGACTATCAAGCGCCGTGGCGCTACCATAACCACGAGCCTGATTGATGGTGTCAGTGATTTGTTGTGCCAGGGTAAAGTCATCCGTATTCATCTGCAGATTAAGCGTATTATTCGTTCCGAATGTACTCGGTAGCTCACGCTCGATAATCGCCCCGCCGGTAATACGTCCACCGTTTAACTGGTTGACCTGGACACTACTGCCCCCTGCCGCCGCACCCGCACCGCCCACTAAAACATTACCTTGGGCCAGGGCATAAACTTGACTGTCAACCCCTTTTAGCGGGGTCATTAATAAGGTTCCACCACGCAGGCTTTTCGCGTTCCCCATCGAGGAAACGACAACATCAATGTTTTGACCTGCTCGTGCAAAGGCCGGAAATTTTGCCGTTACCATTACCGCAGCGACATTTTTCAGCTGCATATTGGTCCCTGTCGGTACGGTGATACCGAGCTGGGACAGCATATTATTAAGACTCTGAGTGGTAAAAGGTGTCTGGGTCGTCTGGTCACCCGTACCATCCAGTCCGACCACCAGACCATAGCCAATCAGCACATTCTCACGAACGCCTTGTACCGTAGTCAGGTCACGGATCCTGTCTGCGAACACACCGCTGCTGAGTAAGATGAGGGTCAGTCCGAGTAAATATTTAATCATAAAATTCCTCGCTTACATCGGCGATACATTAAGGAAGAAACGTTGCAGCCAGCCCATATTCTGAGCTTCATTGATATACCCGTTGCCGACATATTCAATGCGCGCATCTGCAACATTGGTCGAGGCGACGGTATTGCTGCCGCTGATGGTGCGAGGATTAACAACGCCCGAGAAACGAATAAATTCAGTACCCTGGTTAATAGCGATTTGTTTCTCGCCCACCACATGTAAGTTACCGTTAGCCAGTACTTGGTCGACAGTGACGGTCAGCGTACCGCTGAAGGTATTGCTGGCATTCGCGCCACCGCGGCCATTAAATGTGTTCCCCCCCGAGACATCGAGGTTCGCGTTGCCATTACCAAATAAACCCGAAAGATAGCGGGGGGTCGCATCAAAACCAAAACTCGTTTTGCCATCACGACTGGCGTTCGCTGATGAACTCTTACTGGCACTCACATTTTCCTGCAACTGAATGGTCAACGTATCACCAATATTCCGGGGGCGTCTGTCTTCAAACAGCGGCTGGTAACCATAGTTGACCTGTTGTGCGCTCTGGAATATTGAACCATTCACCACCGGTGCGGGTCCCGGAGCCGGTTGCGCCGTGGTGGCACCTTGAACCAGTGGTTTCTGCGGCACGAAAGCACAGCCGCTCAGTAATAACAGGCTCAATATTACAGGACGTAACACCATAGGGTTTTGCATGACTTTTATCTTCAGAAAACGGCAGTCAGGGCGATATATCACCCTGACTTACACTTTAGAGTTGCGAGAGTTTTTGCAGCATTTGGTCAGTGGTTGAGACCGCTTTGCTGTTAATTTCATACGCACGCTGTACTTGGATCATGTTAACCAGTTCTTCGGCAACGTTGACGTTTGAGGTTTCAACATAACCTTGATACAAAAGTCCTGAACCATTTAAGCCGGGCGTGGTGTCATTGGGTGCACCTGAAGACTGGGTTTCAACATATAAATTCTCCCCGACACTCTCCAGACCGGCATCATTGACAAAGGTCGTTAAACTCAGCTGCCCCACTTGCACCGGTAATGTCTGGCCAGGCACCGTGGCGCTGACTACGCCGTCACGGGCAATGGTCAGTTTCAGTGAGTTTGCCGGTACGGTAATGGCAGGCTGAACCTGAAAACCACTGGACGTTACTAGCTGACCGTTTTGATCCATCTGGAATGAGCCGTCACGAGTATAAGCGGCAGTCCCATCTGGCATCAGGATCTGAAAGAAACCTTGCCCTTTAATGGCCACGTCTTTGCTGTTATTGGTCTGTGATAAATTACCCGGACTGTGAAGCCTTTCAGTCGCAACCGGACGCACACCTGTACCTATTTGCAAGCCCGAAGGGAGCGTCGTTTGCTCAGAAGACTGGGCCCCTGGTTGACGTACAGTCTGATACAGCAAATCTTCAAATACCGCACGCTGGCGTTTGAATCCATTGGTGGAGACGTTTGCCAGATTATTGGCAATGACATCCATATTGGTTTGCTGTGCATCAAGCCCTGTTTTAGCAATCCATAACGAACTGATCATGTTGTTACCTTGTTAGAGTAAATCTGACGCTAGGTCACAGACAGCAGCGTGTTTGCACGCTGTGCATTTTCATCTACACCCGAGATAATCTTCATCTGCATCTCAAAGCGTCGGGCATTGGCTATCATGTCGGTCATGGCTTCTGCTGGTTTCACGTTACTGCCTTCCAGTACACCAGAAAGGACACGAACCGTTTCATCTGCAGGCAACACCGCACCACGTGCCGCCTGCGCAGTTTCAGTGAGACGAAACAGACCATCGTCACCGCGCATCACCTCCTGCGCATCAGCACTGACCAGTTTCAGACGCCCTACCGGCCCCACAGTTTCAGGTCCGTCACCGGCATTAAGCACTGAAATCGTCCCGTCAGATGCAACGGTGACCGCCGCCCCTTCAGGAACGGCTATTGGCCCACCATCACCCATCACCAGCCGGCCACCAATAGTTAACTGACCGCCAGGACTGACCTGAATATTACCGTTGCGGGTGTAAGCCTCCTGACCATTTTCCCCCTGTACAACCAGCCAGCCGTTTTGCTGGATAGCAACATCCAAAGAACGGGAGGTATAGTCCAGTGGTCCCGGAGTCATATCCGCACCCGGGGTGGAAGCGACCACCAAGGTCCGGGTAGATAAGGACAGTCCTTCCACCGGAACCGCACGCAAGGCGTTAAGCTGGGCACGAAATCCTGGCGTTGACGCATTGGCTAAATTGCTGGCGGTAACGGCCTGTTGGTTCAGCGTTTGGCTTGCCGCACCCATCGCTGTATAGATAGCGTGATCCATTAAGATTTCCCGTCAGACGCTTAGCGCAGGTTAACCAGGTTATTGAGGATTTGATCCTGGGTTTTGATGGTCTGCGCATTCGACTGATAATTACGCTGGGCGACAATCATATTCACCAGTTCTTTACTCAGATCAACGTTCGAGGCCTCCAGAGCTCCGCTGGTCAGGATACCAAAGTTGCCGTTTCCTGCGGTTCCGAGTAAGGCAGTACCTGATGAACGCGTTTCTCCCCAGACGTTATCGCCCTTGGCATCGAGACCACCGGGATTAGCGAAGTTAGTCAGGACAATTTGCCCCAGTAACTGACTTTGTTCGTTGGAGTACAGACCCACCAAGGTACCGTCATCATTTATCTGGTAAGACACCAAGTCTCCTGGCTTATAACCATTTTGACTGGAAGCAATAACATAGTTATCACCGGTGTTTTGTTGCATGGAGTTTCTGAAATCAAGTTCAAAAACCACCGGATCGGCACCCCCGATCACGCCGCTGGTAACACCTGCAGTAGTCACGCCTTCAACTAAGTTACCGTTATTATCAAATTTCATTGTGGTAACAGGCGTGACTTCACTGCCGGGGGCGCTGTTATCAAGGGAGTAAACATCCCAGGTATTATCTGCCTTACCTTTGACAAAAAAGAGATTAATATCGTGGACGTTACCCTGGCTATCAAATACGGTAACAGAGGTTTTTTTGTTATAACTTTCTGATTTATTGGGATCAAATGTCTCAATGACTGGCAGCTTATCCATCGAGTTCAGGTTAATCTGGATATGTGCGTTGGTCGTGGTTCTGGCAGGCATCAAGGTATTGGGTACAGCTAATCCAACCGGATCTGCACCCTGCTGAATAGTTGGCGGTACGCCGGTAGCAGGATAACCAGTTAGCTGTAACCCCTGCATATTGACGAGATTACGGTTTTCATCCAGTTTGAACTGACCGTTACGGCTATAGAGTACTTGTCCGGCATTATCGACCAGACGGAAGAAACCATTCTGGCTAATCGCCACGTCCAGTCCACGCCCGGTACTGGTGGTGATACCATCGTTAAAATCCTGCATCACATCGGCAACTTTTACGCCAAGGCCTGTCTTGCTTCCGGCAAACATATCGGCAAAAGCGACCGAACTGGATTTAAAACCGTAGGTTGCGGAGTTGGCAATATTGTTACCAATCACATCCAAGTTGGCGGACGCAGCATTCAGGCCGCTTATCGCTTGAGAAAACGACATGTCTTACTCCTGCTAAAGTTATAGGGTTAAATAATCTGTCTGATTTCGTCGAGAGTACTGTTTCCGTAAGTCCCAAGGTCTAATAAGACGTTGCCGTTACTGCGCACGACGCCATTGACCATGGCAAAATTGAGCGGCTGGGCAACTAACTGAGCACCGCCATTTGTGGCACTGACAGACACGGTATAAGCCCCATCAACGGCGGCAGAACCATCCTCTAAGGTGCCATCCCAGCTAAAGGTGTGGACCCCCGCACTCAGTCCGCCTAAGTCGATAGTACGAACGACTTTGCCGTCTTTATCCGTCAGTGTTGCGCTGACTTTATCGGCACCCTGAACCAGTTCAACACCAAAAGGCGTCGTGGTTTTGCTGCCAACCAGCACTTTATCGCCCGGGATCATTACGCCATGGCCAATCAAATTGGCGGCTTGTACTGACTCGTTATTGTTTAGTTGTCCGGAGATAGCCCCTAAAGTCGTATTCAGTTTTTCTATACCACTTACGGTGCTGATTTGTGCGAGCTGCGTAGTCAGCTCATTGTTTTCCATCGGATTGGTGGGGTCCTGGTTTTTTAACTGTGCGACAAGTAGAGTTAAAAAACTGTTTTGTAAATCCGCCGCATTATTACCTGCCACACTACTATTGGCAGATGTATTATTGATGCCCGATACCGACTCATCATTTACTTTCACCGAAATAGACATATCCCTCTCCTTTACTGGCCCAGCGTCAATGTTTTAAGCATCATGCTCTTCGCGGTGTTAAACACCTCAACGTTCGCCTGATAACTACGGGAAGCTGACATGCTGTTGACCATTTCCCCCACCACATCAACATTCGGCATACGTACATAACCACTGGCATCTGCCAGCGGATTACCCGGCTGATAAACCAGTTTATCCGGCGCATTGCTTTCTATAACCTGCGTGACCTTGACCCCACCAGTAGCCGCACCTGGTGCAGCATCCACCTGAAATACTACCTGTTTGGCACGATAAGGTTGGCCATCTGGTCCGGTTGCGCTGTCGGCATTAGCCAGATTACTCGCCGCCACATTCAGGCGTTTAGACTGGGCGGCCATGGCCGAACCTGCGATATCAAATACATTCAGTAAAGCCATGGGTTACCCTTGTTGAAGCACGGACATCATGCTTTTAATTTGTCCGTCTAATACCCTCAGATTTGTTTGATAACCCAGTGTGTTATCTGAAAACTGTGCACGTTCACGATCCATATCGACGGTATTACCATCCAGTGCAGGCTGGTCCGGAACACGGTAGAGAAGATCAACTGAAGGAGAGGAGTGGGTTTGAACAGGAATATGGCGTGCAGAAGTCGTGGTGAGTGAAAGACCACCGCCATCAACACGCCCACGGGCTAAAACTTTTTTCATCTCACTGGCGAAATCAATGTCACGCGCCTGAAACCCCGGCGTATCGGCATTGGCGATATTCGCAGCGAGTATTTCCTGACGCTGAGCACGCAGATTAAGCGCTTCTTGCTGAAATCTGAGCGCAGCATCTAATTTATCGAGCATGTTCCCTCCATTTTTCACAGAATAAGGAATAGGCCAAAGCTTAAAGCGCCAGAGCCCTGCTCGATGGGAAGAATAAGCATAAAATACCGTGCTATTTGTTGCATTGGCGAAATCAATGGACGCGTAAAATTGCCTTACCTGATAAAGGAGAACGACAATGCGTCATCTGAGGACAGGAATTGCTTTTGCCGCCATCATGGCCAGTCCGTTCGGCTTTACGGCTGATATTAACACCCTGCTGCTACCCTATTTTCAGCAGCGCCTGGCGGGGATAAGTGATGAGGTCAGTGTTACGTTAAAAACCAATCCGACCCATCTTCCCGACTGCGAAAAGCCGGTATTTTCGACCCCAGGTAATAGCCGTTTATGGGGAAATATCAGTGTGTTGATGCGTTGCAATAACGACAAACGTTTTATCCAAGTCCAGGTAAGCGCCGTAGGTCATTATGTGGTTGTGACCCGTTCAGTGCCGCGAGGGACAATACTGGATGCTCAGAGTGTGACCCTAAAGCGCGGACAACTGGAGCGTTTACCGGCTCAGGCTCTTACCCTGACAGAACAGGCCGTTAATGCTGTCACCCAGCGCGACATTACCCCTGATATGCCGTTAACACGGTCTATGGTAAGACAACCCTGGCGCGTAAAAGCAGGGCAGCAAGTTCGGGTCGTTGCCAATGGCGAAGGCTTTAGCATCAACAGTGAAGGTCGCGCCCTGAACAATGTCATTGTGGGTCAGTATGCACGTGTTCGCATGGACTCCGGTCAGATTGTCAGCGGTAAAGTCGATGCTGATGGGAATATTCTGATTAATCTGTAATCTTTTTAAAGATTCCGTCACAATTGCCGATAGTACCTTTAGCACAGATAATAATTGGCTCTTACGCCACCAGCATCTCGGTGAGGAAAACATTATGAGCATTGATCGTACATCCGCTTTAAATCCGGTCAGTACCGTACAACATCGCGAACCTAACGATAATCCGGCGCTACAAAATAGCCCGAATAAGTCGCTTTCCGCTAACAGCACCAGCGTGCAGCTCAGCGATGCGCAAGCCAAGTTAATGCAACCCAACGAGGGGGATATTAATCAAGCTCGCGTGGAAGCACTTAAAGCGGCTATTCGCAATGGTGAAGTGAAGATGGATACCGGTAAGATTGCCGATGCTTTACTTCAGGACACTCGCAACGCCCTGCTGGATAAATAACAGTGACACGATTGCCAGAAATTCTAAGCCAAATAGCAAGCGTACTTAACTCGCTGGAAACAGTGATGAATGCAGAGCAACAACAGCTGTCTGCAGGGCAAATAAATGGCAGCGCGCTTCAGCGGATCACTGAAGATAAAAGCTCACTTCTGGCAACGCTCGATTATCTCGAAACACAACGGCAGGCTGAACAAAAATCGGCGCTCGCTCGCTCGGCTGAAACGGAAATGCAATGGCAGACCATACTGCAACATATTCAGCGGCTCAGTGAAGTTAATCTGCATAACGGCTGGTTACTTGAATCTCAGCGTGAACATACTGAACAGGCACTGGCAATTCTTAAACCCCATCAGGCTCCTGAGTTTTACGGTGCTGACGGGCAAGCCAAATCTGCCGTTAGCCCCGCGAATAAGAAAATTACTTGGTAATCATTGCGCAGGCTATGTCATGGCTGGTCACAATCTGCGACCAGCTTTCATCGTATTTATAATGACTTAAGAATTTTTACTGTTTCTGCAATATCTATCTCATCTTCTGAAAAGACAAGCTCGCTATTTTGAAACGTTGTGATGGCAAGTTTTTGTAGATTACGCATTTTACTGCTCTCATTGCTCTCTTTCGGGCGAATATTATTCATCAGTAACCCTACAGATAACACGGTATTTTCTTTATCAATTTTTGCTTCTGCAGGAACTTCTTCGCTATAAACCCGGAAAGATTTAATTGCCGTAATTTTGATCTGTTCACCGGCAATAAAAATATATTTGCTGGGGGCTAAGACTTTAACCTTAAAAGCGGACAAGCCTTTATTATTGGTACCTGGTTCAAACGTGACCAAGGCGCCTTTTTTAATCAGTTCGGGGTTTGTCACCTTAATAATGTGAAAATAGCGATTATCGCCCTCTTCATCTTTGATAAATCCAAACCCTTTGTCTTCAAACCAGGTTGTGATTGTTCCGTTCATTGTACTACCACCTAATTAACTTTTTATTTGTATCTATACCCAAAATAATTCGAGTTGCCTGGAGGCGCGCTTCACGCACGCAACGCCCAGGCAACGAGAAGTATGACAGGTATAAAGTCATTCATCTTGCTGAAACTCACTCTGTACCACGTCAGCGCATTATACTGAACGTCGGGCAAAGTCTTTGAGTTTAAAACCAAGCAGCATCAAGGTTGCAAAATAGGATCCGGCACCAACAATTACCACCAGCATTAAACGTGATAAGCGATAGAACATTGAGCCAGTATCCCAGGATGGTAGCAGAACTAACATCCCGATAAGCACCCCAGACATCACCAGCACGGCTACCAGTAAGCGGATTAAAAATATTCCCCAGCCCGGATGGGGTCTGAAGATATCTTGTTTACGTAATTGCCAGTATAGCAAAGCCGCGTTAAGGCAAGCCGCCAGACCAATTGACAGTGAAAGACCCGCGTGTTTCAGCGGACCGATAAACGCCAGATTCATCAACTGGGTGACAATAATCGTGGCAATAGCAATTTTCACCGGTGTTTTAATATTCTGACGTGAATAGAATCCGGGCGCTAATACTTTTACTGCAATCAACCCCAATAATCCGATGGAATAGGCGACTAACGCTCGCTGCGTCATCAGGGCATCAAAAGCGGTAAAATTACCGTACTGAAACAATGACGCCACCAATGGCTGTGCCAGAATACCGAGAGCCACTGAACAAGGCAGAGCAAGTAAGAAACAAAGTCGCAGCCCCCAGTCCATCAATCGGTTATAGCCCTCATGATCGCCTGATGAATAGGTTTTCGCCAACGAGGGGAGCAAAATAGTGCCGAGCGCGACCCCAAGAACTCCGGCAGGAAATTCCATCAGGCGATCGGCATAGTACATCCAGGAAACCGACCCCGATGCCAGAAATGATGCAAAAATGGTGTTGATTATCAATGAGATTTGGCTAACGGAGACACCAAGAATAGCAGGCCCCATCAGTTTGACTACCCGCAGAGACCCCGTGTCTCTAAAGTTAATTCGCGGTAAGACCAGCATGCCTATTTTCTTCAAGTAGGGTAACTGATACGCCAGCTGTAATACGCCACCAACCGTTACTGCCCAGGCTAAAGCCAGAATCGGGGGATCAAAATGCGGTGCAGCAAAGACCGCGAACAGGATCATACTGATATTCAGTAACGTCGGCGCAAAAGCCGGAACGGAGAAGCGGTTCCAGGTATTTAATATTGCTCCGACTAAAGAGGCTGTAGAGATCAGTAAGATATAGGGAAAAGTTATCCGCAGCAGGCTTGAGGTCAGCGCAAACTTATCCGCGTCATCCGTAAAACCCGGCGCCGTTGCCATAATAACCCAAGGAGCAGCAATCATACCCACCAAGGTAATTAACGCCAGTACCAGGGTCAGCAATCCGGCCACATAAGCGACAAACAGACGGGTATCTTCGAGATCGTCGCGGCTTTTATACTCAGCCAGAATAGGAACAAAGGCTTGCGAGAAGGCCCCCTCGGCAAAAATACGCCGTAACAGATTAGGCAGTTTAAAGGCAACAAAAAAGGCATCGGTTGCCATACCGGCACCAAAGACTCTGGCAACTATCGCATCACGTATAAATCCGAGTACGCGGGAAACCATCGTCATTGAACTGACCGCCGCCAGTGATTTTAATAAATTCATTGAATTCGTGATTCCACAACCAACCAACCTGAGTAGCAGGCATCAGATAACCTGACAACCCGGCCCGATATCACCATCGGTCCTGAGGTTGCAAGTCAAACGGATAAAGAGTGTTACCGCATTCAGATAACATTAACGTGACATAGTCTACCGATACGTTACTGAAATGCTACTATGAGATGTTACAGAATTATTTGGCAGATATAACGTCCTTCAATATATTTTCCACTACCCGCTGCGCCAGTATCGCCTGTTCACCCGCCGTTTCTGGCACTGTCTGATTAGCAACACAGTCGATAAAATGCCGGGCACAGCCAGCAAAACCGCGTTGTTCCAGAACACTCTGCCAGCCTGGGATAGGATGCTCGACCACTCCTGCACCGCGTTCTTCACGCCATTGACGCATATCAGTGACATCGTAGAGCCCGCCGTCAGTCACAGCCTGCACCCATTCCCGCTGACTACCGGCACAGCGATGCATACTGGTGGTTATCACGACATTGTCGCGGCGAAAGTGATGCTCGGCGTATATTAACTGCCCTTGCGGATTCGCATGTAACACCCCACCCTGTAAATCGGCTTGCTGTCCACCCAGCCATAACGCGGTATCCACGACATGGAGATAGTCATCCAGCAAAGTGAATCGAACATCGTGCGGACCAATGCTGTTGAGTCTGTGCTTGTCCATTCTCAGGGAGGATACTGAACCCAGCTGTTGTTTAAGTGCCTGATAGCGGGGGGCAAAACGACGATTAAAACCGACCATCAAAGTCCGTTTTTTCTTTGCAGCGAGGGCAACCAGTTGTTCTGCTTCCGCCAGATCCGCGGCAAGCGGTTTATCAACACAGACATCGACGCCCGCTTCCAGTAACTCACGCACCACGGCAAAATGAGAACGGGTACTACTATGGACAAACACAGCATCACATTCGCTGGCAAGTACCGATAAGGAAGAGACGTAAGGAATACGGTACATTTCACAAATCGGCAACGCGGTGGCTTTTGTCGGTGAAAAGGCCGCCACCACCTGCCAGTCCGGTGATGCGGTTAAAACCGGTAACCATGCTTTTTGTGCAATTCCGCCTAAACCGACAATTCCAACCCGCAGTTTACTCATCGCCTACTCTCCTGAACGGTTCAAAAATGCCGCCAGCTGTTGTTTTAAATCAGCCACTTCGGCTTCCAATACTGTCACTCGGGCTTCAAGTTCAGAAGCCGTGGACTCCAGGGGTTCAGAAACGAGATTTTGTTCCTCAACGGCACCACTGAATAAGTGCTGATAACGACTTTCGCGCTTCCCAGGTTCACGCGCCAGACGCACCACAAAAGGGCCGTCTTCACGTTCCGCCAGCTGTGTCAGTACGTTTTCTAATTGCGCCATATCATTGAATTCAAACATGCGGGTGGTGCGCCCACGAAGCTCACCCGGAGTCTGGGCACTACGCAGTAACAGCGTGGCCACAATAGCCACTTCTGCCGGAGAAAATTTTAAGTTCCCAAACTCTGAATTACAAAAACGTTGCTCATATTTGGTGACTCGATTACCAAAACCCGTGACGGTGCGCAGATAACGACGCTTCGCCAGTTCATCGAGTGTTTCCTGTACTTCGCGTTCGCTCAGATTCATTACCGGTTCGCGGTTTGTTTTCTGATTACAGGCTATCACAATACCATTGAGCGACATCGGGTACTGTTCCGGCGTCGTAACCTGTTTTTCTAGCAGACTACCTATCACCCGAGCTTCTACAGCAGTGAACTGATGTTTCATCTTTTTTTATCCTTAGCGTCCAGAGAGCCAGTTTTTATTCGTCAACGCGGTTAAAACGTGATCCTGCCATTGCCCGTCAATCAGCAAATAGTCTTTGGCATAGCCTTCTTTTTCAAACCCCAGGCGCGCCAGTAAATCACCACTGCGCTGATTATGTGGCATATAATTAGCCATAATGCGATGTAATGACTGTACGCGAAACATATAACGTGTTGTCGCGGTCAGAGCTTCAAACATCAATCCCTTTCCCTGTGATTTATCCCCGAGTGAATAACCGAGATAACAGGCGTTAAATGCCCCACGCACCACATTAGAATAGTTTGCGACACCCAGTATCTCTTTTTCGTCGGTATCCATCAGAGCAAAATAAAAAGCACTCTGTTGCTGATGCATCTCTTCCATCATGGCGAGACGAGTCTGCCATCCAGAGTGCGAATAATAACTCTCATCACGATAGGGCTCCCAAGGCTTCAGGAACTGACGATTTTCAGCATAGTAGTCCGCCAGGCGCCAGGCATCGCGTTCATAAACCAGCCTCACTACCATACGGTCTGTCACTAAACGGACCTTAGGTACGCTATTGCGATAGCCAAACATGTTATTCCACCCTTTCATTTTACCTGACTTAGACTGACGTCTTTACTCTGCCTGCAACCTGATTACAGTCGATAAAAAATTATCCCCCCATAGGGGGGTAATCCATCGATGAAAAATTTAACTCAATGTCATCGAACGATAAAAAAATATTATCTTTTGTCGACTATTAAAAATAGAGCCCAAGAGCGAAAATATAGACCAAATAGTTCGACTCCAGCCAGGCACTACGCGCCGCATCTGATTGACGTCATATCCAGATAACGCAAAGTACGACCGGTAATCAATATCCCCAGGAGGGGAAATGTCGCGTGTATCGCAGGCCAGGCGACTGGGTAAATATTTCCTGTTATTAGATAACATGTTGGTTGTTCTGGGCTTTTTCGTTGTTTTTCCTTTGATCTCGATCCGCTTTGTTGACCAGATGGGATGGGCAGCACTGATGGTAGGTATTGCCTTAGGCTTACGCCAGATCGTTCAGCAGGGGCTTGGGATCTTTGGCGGGGCGATTGCTGACCGACTGGGCGCAAAACCGATGATTATTACCGGTATGCTGCTACGCGCCGCTGGATTCGCGTCAATGGCTATCGCAGATGAGCCCTGATTACTCTGGTTATCCTGCATTCTTTCCGGCCTCGGGGGGACCTTATTTGATCCCCCTCGCGCGGCTCTAGTGATTAAACTGGTCCGTCCGGAGCAACGAGGGCGTTTCTTCTCGCTGTTATTAATGCAGGACAGTGCAGGAGCCGTTATCGGTGTCTTATTGGGAAGCTGGTTACTGCAATTCGACTTTTCTTTGGTTTGTGCCACAGGCGCGGTGATGTTTATTCTCTGCGCGCTGGTGAATCTCTGGCTACTACCGGCCTATAAACTGTCGACTGTCCGTACCCCCATACGTGAAGGCATGCGTGTTGTACTAAGGGACAAGCGTTTTGTTACCTATGTCCTGACGCTCACCGGTTATTACATGCTGGCCGTCCAGGTGATGCTCATGCTGCCTATCATGGTCAACGATATCGCCGGCACGCCAGGTGCTGTAAAGTGGATGTATGCCATCGAAGCGGCCCTGTCACTGACCCTGCTCTATCCTGTCGCCCGCTATAGTGAAAAACGTTTCAGCCTGGAACAACGTCTGATGGCCGGACTGTTTCTGATGACAGTCAGTATGATGCCAATAGGTTTAACCAGCTCGCTGCAACAGCTATTCGCATTGATTTGTCTGTTCTATATCGGCTCAATCATTGCTGAGCCTGCACGTGAAACACTCAGTGCCTCCCTGGCCGACTCTCGAGCCAGGGGCAGCTATATGGGCTTTAGCCGCCTTGGTCTGGCCTTTGGTGGAGCCATGGGTTATACCGGCGGCGGCTGGTTATTTGATGCCGGAAAAGAAGTGGCCCAGCCAGAGCTTCCCTGGGTGATGCTGGGGATTATTGGGATTATTACTTTGATGGTTCTTTGGTGGCAGTTTTTACCTGGGCATGAAAAACCGCCCATCGCTGAATCAAATGAATTACATTAAACCACAGTATTATCAATATGTTATGTGGTTTTCGCTGTCATGTAACCTGAGTAACTTGCTACCATTAATCGATAAAATCGCGTTCAATGCTGAACAAAGTGGTATCAAAGATGTCTGTTAAGACAGGCGATTTTCGCTTCATCCGCTGTCGGAATGAACAAAGTCGTAGCCATGGCACGCCCCCATAAGACAAGCTTGTCATGATAACGTTGTGGATGAGGATGTAGATGAAAAGGTTTTTTTTGCCCGTCGTATTGGCACTGGGAGCTTTACTTGCCGGATGTAACCAGCTCACGCAGTATCAGGTGAGTGAACAAACCATCAATCAGGCACTGGAGAAACACAATCAATTTTCAAAAAACATTGGTCTGCCTGGCGTTGCTGATGCGCAAATTACACTGACCAATTTAGTCAGCCAGATAGGCCGTGAAGAACCGAATAAAATCATGTTAAGCGGTAAAGTCAATCTGGATATTTCATCCCTTTTTGGCAGTCAAAAAGCAACCGCTGTACTCAAAATGAAAGCCCAGCCAGGTTTTGATAAAGAGACCGGGGCCATTTATTTACGTGAAATTGAGATTATCAACAGTCAGATAGATCCTGAGAAAATGCAGGGCATCCTGCAAACGTTGATGCCTTATCTCAGTCAATCGTTACGCAGTTATTTTAATCAGAACCCTGCCTATGTTCTGAGTGATAGCCGCAGTAAAGGTGAAGCACTGGCGAAAAAAATGGCGAAAGGCATTGAAGTTCGTCCAGGCGAAATTGTTATCCCCTTTATTGATTGATTTCCTGCAAAATCAGAGCGCACTCGCGGCGCTCTGATACTAATATGTGAGATAAGTGATGCAAACGAAAACGTTTCCGCTTATCCTTGGTGCCCGCCATAGAAGCCTGTATACCCGTCATAGTTCAAGTTGCATATACGTTGGCTGCGTTCGTTCACCCGGGTCACTTATCCGTGTTAGCGCAGCGGGATCCTCCCCCTCCGCGTGACGAAACTGATAAATGTGTTTCGTCCAGGCCGAGCCAAGGTTTTGTCCTGCAACACGAATTATTTCGGTATCGCTGTCTGCTTTCTTTATCTCATGCCGGAGCACATTCATGACCGTATTACCCCAGGTATTAAAAATTCGCCGTCCTGACGACTGGCATATTCATCTGCGTGATGGTGAAATGTTAAAAACTGTGGTGCCCTATACCAGCCAGGTTTATGGTCGCGCAATTGTGATGCCTAATCTTGTGCCTCCGATAACGAGCATTGAAGCCGCTATTAGCTACCGTCAGCGTATTCTCGACGCTATACCCGCAGGACAAAAATTTGAGCCGTTAATGACCTGTTATCTGACGGACTCCCTGGCTCCCGAGGTTCTGGAACAAGGTTTTAATCAAGGGGTATTTACTGCGGCAAAACTCTATCCTGCCAATGCCACCACCAACTCAAGTCATGGCGTTACCAGTATTGCGGCGATTATGCCGGTGCTGGAGCGAATGCAAAAAATAGGGATGCCGTTACTGATTCATGGCGAAGTAACGCATGCTGATATCGACATTTTTGACCGCGAAGCGCGTTTTATTGAAACCGTGCTGGAACCATTACGCCAACAACTACCGGCACTGAAAGTGGTATTAGAGCATATCACCACTAAAGACGCCGCCCAGTACATTGAGAGTGGCAACTCACTGATCGCCGCCACGATTACTCCTCAGCATTTGATGTTTAACCGTAACCATATGCTGGTGGGAGGGATCCGTCCGCACCTCTATTGCCTGCCAATCTTAAAACGCAATGTCCATCAGCAAGCCCTGCGTGAACTGGTTGCCAGCGGGTGCTCTCGCGTGTTCCTCGGCACTGACTCCGCGCCGCATACTCAGGCACGTAAAGAATCCAGCTGTGGCTGTGCTGGCTGCTTTAATGCCCCTTCTGCCCTGGGAGCCTATGCGACAGTCTTTGAGGAAATGAATGCTCTGGAACACTTTGAAGCATTCTGCTCGTTGAATGGCCCGGCTTTCTATGGTCTTCCTGTTAATGATGAGACGATTGAATTAGTGCGTGTTGCCGAAACCATGCCCGCACAAATCGCCAGCCCTGACGGTGATATCGTTCCGTTCCTTGCTGGCGAAGAAGTCCTCTGGTCAGTAAAAGACTAACTTTTTCATCAGGTCTCTTGTGTTGTTAATAGCGATACTGTATATGTATACAGTATCACTATTGGAGGCCATTATGCGTATTGAAGTAACCATAGCCAAAACTACCCCACTCCCCTCCGGTGCCGTTGAAGCCCTGGCAAAGGAACTCTCTCGTCGAATTCAGCATGCCTGGCCCGACAGCTCTAACGAAGTACAGGTACGTCTTGCTGGCGGTAACCAGCTTTCCGTGCTGGGAGGGGCTAAAGAAGACAAAACCCGTATTAGCGAAATCCTCCAGGAAACCTGGGAGAGCGCTGACGACTGGTTCAGCGCTGAATAACATTCAGCTATCAGAATATTTGCTGCCTCCCCCTGGCATCTATTTCTGTAAGTGCCAGGTTGCAGTAATTTTGCTCACGGATAGCGCGGAAGGACTCAGCGTACACGCTGTTTGTGGAAACGCTGACCACTACCCATGGACAAAATAACAAATTAAAACAGCTGACGGGATAAGTCCTCAGTCAGCAGCTTATTTTATTTTTGCCATCACGGCATCAAAACTCAATTTTAACAAATTGATATTAGTAATTTTTATTCAAATAAAACGAATATTTCACGCTGTATATTCGAATATTTATCCGTTTCCCCGCTTTTTCTTTCTCATTTTATGTATAAAAAACAATCAGCTACTTTAAATATATTTGTATGCTATGGGTAAATGATGTTAGAAAGTATTGCTGGCACACATTTACTCCACCTTTATTTTAGGGAGTTGATATACTTAACTTGCTTCACCTTTATCTTGCATGAACCTCACAAGCCGTTGTCTTCTTACACGTTATAAGGGGTTATGATGGAAAAAAATAAAGATGTTATTCAAACACATCCGCTTATTGGATGGGATATCAGTACAGTAGACAGTTACGATGCAATGATGCTGCGTCTACACTACCTGACATCAAATAATCAAAAGCAAGATGAAACTGAAATCGGCCAGACGCTATGGCTCACCACCGATGTTGCCAGACAATTTATTTCTATCCTCGAAGCCGGGATAGCAAAAATTGAGTCCAGTGAGTACCAGGTTAGTGATTACCGTAAACACTAACGATTTTATCCTCGTTTCGGTTTATTGTTGTAGTGACCCAGTAAGTCAGTTTGACTTTCTCAGCATCACTTTTGCTAACCTTCGGGGGGAGCATATACTGCCCCCTCGTTCACTCAATTCAGGTTCTTTTTCGTTTTCTCCGACATTTTTATCCCCACAAAAATTGCATGCATGCAGCGAATTAATTACCCTCTGTAAAGTAAAACATTCCCGTTACTCCCGAACGCTGTAAACCGCCTGGCAACCTCCTTTTCGGGAAGGTTAAGTTTGACAGGCACATAATGAGAAAAACCATGAAATATGATCTTATCATCGTTGGTAGTGGTTCTGTTGGCGCTGCCGCAGGTTGCTATGCTGCCAATTCTGGCCTGAACGTACTGATGATTGACAGCGCACATCCTCCGCATACAGAGGGTAGCCATCATGGCGATACACGCCTGATGCGTCATGCTTACGGTGAAGGAGAGCGATATGTCCCTCTGGTACTACGTGCCCAGAAACTATGGGATGCGCTGGCTGAGATGAGCGGAGAGAAGATATTCCATCGTACCGGGGTTATCAATATTGGCCCGACTGATTCGTTATTTATTAAAAATATCACTCAGAGTGTCGAGAAATATGCGTTATCAGTTGAAAAAATGGACTCAGAAACTGTTCAAGCACGCTGGCCAGAAATAAAGATCCCTGCAGATTATATTGGTCTTTTTGAAGCAGACTCAGGCGTGCTGAAAAGCGAAGTGGCGGTTGAAACCTATATTCGTCTGGCAAAACAAGGGGGAGCGGCCCAGCTTTTTAACTGCCCGGTCACGGAGATATTGCATCAAGATGATGGGGTCACGGTTATCACAAAAGAAGGCAGTTATCAGGGGGCTAAACTGCTCATCAGTGCAGGAACCTGGGTGAAAAAATTACTGCCGGAACTGCCTGTCACGCCGGTACGTAAAATTTTTGCCTGGCATCAGGCAGATGGCCGTTACAGTGAAAATAACCGCTTCCCTGCATTTACTGCTGAAACGCCTAATGGTGACCAGTATTACGGTTTTCCGTCAGAAGATAACGAACTAAAAGTGGCTAAACATAATGGCGGACAAGTTATCGACTCGCCAGACCAAAGGGTCCCGTTCGGACGCATACCCGGTGATGGAATGGAAGTGTTTCCATTTCTGCGTGATTTCTTACCGGGTATTGGTTGCTGTTTACATGGTGCTGCTTGTACCTATGATAATACTCCGGATGAAGACTTTATTATTGACACCTTGCCGGAACATGCCAATACCTTGATTATTACGGGTCTGAGTGGTCATGGTTTTAAATTTGCTTCTGCATTAGGTGAAATTGCCTGTCAGTTTGCTTTGGGTAAAGAATCTGCTTTTGACTTAACACCTTTCTCCCTGTCTCGTTTTAATAAAATATAATTCACCGGTGTGGTGGTCATTCCACCACTCCAGCGCCTGTGTTAACTCCCGTCTAAACTCAGAAATAAACTCACTGGCAGAAAACCATTACACCAGGATTATTCCACCTATTTTATAACTGATATTTATGCTGAAGAAAGCTGACAATAAAAAACAAATAAATATATATATGTACAAATATAACGAAATAAAAAAATGCAAGAAGATCGTAAAAAATCAGCAACACACCGAGAATTCTCGATAAAATAGAATGAAAAATGCCATTTTCAATCAAATTTTATGAAAGAAATTATTTATATTTAATTAGATATATTTTTAAGTTGATTTAAAGAATGTGGATCGTCTAATGTTCGCATTAATTGCTCTTAAACGGATGTTAAATTATGCAATGGCGAAATTCATCACAGCGCTACGGCCATATCTCAGTTTTAATTCATTGGTTAGTCGCAATAACCGTGTATGGCATGTTTGCACTAGGTTTATGGATGGTGACACTCAGTTATTATAGTGACTGGTATCATAAAGCTCCTGATTTACACAAAAGTATTGGCATCACATTAATGTTAGTGATGGTCATTCGCGTGATCTGGCGTTTTATTTCACCGCCCCCACCAGCGTTAGAAAGCTATTCTCGGGTAACAAGGGTTGCTTCTGTAGCAGCTCATATCTTGCTCTACACCTTGCTGTTTAGCATTTTGCTCAGCGGTTATTTCATTTCAACTGCTGACGGTAAAGCTATCAGTGTGTTTGGCATAACCGAGATCCCGGCAATCTTTGCCGCAGGTGCAACCCAGGCAGATTTAGCGGGAAGCATCCACCTTTGGCTGGCCTGGGGAGTCGTAGTTATCTCTCTGTTACATGGCCTGGCCGCACTAAAACACCACTTTATTGATAAAGATGCCACCCTCAAACGTATGCTGGGTAAAGCGTCCCGTTAACTTATGGAGTAAGAACATGAAAAAAATCCTACTGGGTACCACTTTAGCCGCTCTGTTATTCTCTGCAGGTTCTGCTGTTGCAGCAGATTATAAAATTGACAGCGAGCACTCCACTATCAGCTTCCGTATTCAGCATCTGGGCTATAGCTGGTTGAATGGTTCATTCAACGATTTCAGCGGTAACTTCAGTTATGACGAGAAAGATCCTGCGCAAGATAAAATCGACGTCACCATCAAAACAACCAGTGTCGATACCAACCACGCTGAACGTGACAAACATTTGCGCAGTAACGATTTTCTGAGCAGTACCAAGTTCCCTGAAGCAACTTATGTTTCAACCGGTGTAACGAAAGAAGCCGATGCTCTGAAAATTGACGGTAATTTAACGCTTAACGGAGTTACTAAGCCGGTAACATTAACCGCTGAGCTGGTTGGCCAGGGTGATGACCCATGGGGCGGTAAACGTGCAGGATTTGAAGCCCAAGGTAAATTTAAGTTGAAAGACTTTAATATCAACACCGACTTGGGACCTAAATCGCAAGAAGTGGAGTTGACGCTTTCTGTGGAAGGTATTCAGCAGTAGTAAAAAATGCTCTCCCGTCACCGGGAGAGCATTATCTTTCACTCAGGATCAGGAATACCTAAAGTCGTATTAAGTAGCCCACGTGATTTGTTGAAAATTTTATTTCCGTTTTCACGTCCCGCGCGACGACGGCGTTGCTCTTCAGGTGACAAAATCAGTTCGTCCCGACACACTTCGCTGCAACAACCATTGAATCTCTCAGCACAGTCCGGACACTGAATAAACAGCAAGTGACAACCATCATTTTTACAATTCGTATGGCTATCACAGACGGTACCGCATTGGTGACAATGGGCAATCACGTCTTCGGAGATACGTTCGCCCATCCGCTCATCGAAGACAAAGTTCTTACCAATGAAACGCACAGGCAATGCTTGTTCGCGTGCCTTACGTGCATATTCAATGATACCGCCTTCAATATGATAAACATTTTCAAAACCGTTGTGACGCATAAAGGCACTCGCTTTTTCACAACGAATTCCTCCGGTACAGTACATGACTATTTTTTTATCTTTATCATCCTGAAGCATCTCAACCGCTTTCGGCAATTGTTCGCGGAAAGTGTCAGCCGGTATTTCCAGCGCATCACTAAAATGCCCTACTTCATATTCGTAGTGGTTACGCATATCCACAAATACTGCCTGCGGATCGTCCAGCATCTCATTGACTTGTGCGGCATTGAGATACTCACCGACATCGCTGGCATCAAAGGTAGGATCATCAATACCGTCAGCCACAATGCGATCGCGCACTTTCATACGCAATACCCAGAATGATTTACCGTCATCTTCCAGGGCAATATTCAGACGCAAATTGTCCAGCGCCGGATGGAAAGCGTAAAGCATCTCTTTAAATGCCGCGACACGGCTCTGAGGCACACTAATTTGCGCATTAATACCTTCATGGGCCAAATAAACCCGACCAAATACATCAAGTTGGGTAAAAGCCTGGTAGAGCGCATCGCGCACGATTTGCGGATCTTCAAGGGTAAAATACTTATAGAATGAGATAGTGGTACGTGGCTCGGTTTCAGCCAGCATGCGTTCACGTAGAGTCTCATTCGATATGCGGTTATGTAACACTGGCATGGTGTTCACTCTGCAATCATGAAAAATGGGCCTGCATCATAAAGCAAAAAACAGCAATTTACATCCATACCTTTTCAGCTACATTTTGTTTAATGATTAAGAAAGAGCATGCACAATTAGAAATCTTTGCTACATAATTTAGCTTGGCGACAAAAAATGCCACAATAGCCGGCGAAAAAAATCTAAAAATAATGCAGAAAAGGTTAGCAATGACAAACTTACCACAATTCTCTCGCGCGTTACTTCATCCTCGCTACTGGGGAACCTGGCTGGGAGTCGGCCTGCTGTATCTTCTGGTACAGCTGCCTTATCCGCTACTGTATCGGTTTGGCTGTGGGTTAGGTCGCCTGGCCATGAGACTGATGAAGCGCCGCGTCAGTATTGTTCGTCGCAATCTGGAACTCTGCTTTCCTGACATGTCTGTTGAACAACGCGAGAAAATGACAGAGGCCAACTTCGAATCCGTGGGTATGGGGCTTATTGAGACCGGCATGGCATGGTTCTGGCCCACTCAGCGTATTAATCGCTGGTGTCACTATGATGGTGTAGAGAAAGTGAAAAGCATTACGGAATCGGGTCAGGGGGTATTACTGATCGGTGTTCATTTTTTAACGCTTGAATTGGGTGCCCGTATTTTTGGTATCAAAACGCCAGGTATTGGCGTCTATCGACCGAATGATAATCCAGTCATCGACTGGGTACAGACCAAAGGGAGAATGCGTTCTAACAAAAGCATGCTGGACAGAAAAGATCTGAAAGGAATGATCCGCACGCTTAAACAAGGCGATATTATCTGGTATGCACCTGATCATGACTATGGTCCTCGTGGCAGCGTCTTCGTGCCTTTTTTCGCTGTAGAACAAGCCGCCACCACAACCGGAACCTATACTCTGGCTAAACTGTCCGGTGCCAGTATTGTTCCTTTTGTGCCACGACGTCTGCCTGAAGGTAAAGGCTATGAATTAACCATCCTGACACCGGAACTTTCTCCGCCACTTGAAAGCCCGGAAGAAACAGCCCGCTGGATGAATGGGATCATTGAAAACTGTATCAATATCGCCCCGGAACAGTATATGTGGCTTCATCGTCGCTTTAAAACTCGCCCGGAAGGTATGCCCGATCGGTATCGATAAGTGACGGGTAGACGTCAAGTTCGGCCCGTTGATGAGCACAGATAAACGATGAGATTCGGCGGGCTGGACGCAGGCAATAACGGGTATATATACCCTAAATAATTCAAGTTGCTTGTAGGCGCAGAGTCAATCCTGGCGATGAGCATAGATAAACTATGTGATTCGGCAGGATTGACGAAGGTAACGCCCAAGCAACTTGAAGTATGACGGGTATAGAGCGGACAAATTACTCATACTTTGCCCGCTACTGCTTTGAACTCATCGACTAAATCATCCTAATTCACCCCCCCCTGTCCAAAACATCAATTCCTTCGGATCATCCGGCTATGAGCACCAGACAGGATTTTTTTCGTTGAGTCATACTTAAGGAAAATCTTGGTCTATGATTTCTTTATATCCCCTCTGTCCGGAGAAAGAATATGACTTTCTATATCACCCTTGATGAAGCGATTGATGCTGCCCGGGAACAATTTCTTGCTGAACATCCAGAGCTGGATGAAGAGAGCAGTAGTATTGAGCAATTCAATATCCAGAAATATGTTATGCAGGATGGCGATATTATGTGGCAGGCAGAATTTTTTGCTGATGAAGAGGACAGTGGAAACTGTTTACCTGTATTGAGCGGGGCTGCCGCACAGAGTGTTTTTGATGGCGACTATGATGAAATTGAAATTCGCCAGGAATGGCTGGAGGAAAATACTCTGCACGAATGGGATGAGGGTGAATTTCAGCTTGATCCTTCCCTGGATACCGAAGAGGGGCAAAGCGCCGCTGATGAGTGGGACTATCGCTAAGATTTACTCATAAGGGCCATGACTCGCATCAATCGGCAGTAACAGCGTGTCAAAGACCAACGAAAAGGGTAAATCCAGCACGGTAAGATAACGCCATGCGCTATCACGCATATCCCACTGCACGCCAGGATAATACTGGTTACCGTGCCCTTGCCCGGAAACGGTGCGGCTAATAATACTGCCACAACCGGTAAGCAAACTGGCAACCAGCATTACAGTTATGATTTTTAACACTTTTCTTCCCAGTGACATAAAGCATGTCACAATTTAGCTGATGAAAAAATACCGACCTGATGGTCGGTATTGGTTACTGTACTTCGTCACAATAACGGCAGGGCCTGGATAAATCATCCACCGCCCTGCTCTGTTACTATTCCGCAGATAGCGCTCGGGGATTCAGCGTCACACCCTGGTAACTTTTTACCCAGGATGAGTACCGTTCCGGATTCGCCCATACGCGATAGTGTAAACGTGACATTGTTACAGGGTCACTTAACAATACTAAACGCCGATCGCGTGATAATTTGTCCGGAGTTTCATTCAACGCTTGCTCAACATGACGCTCGCGTGCAATTTCAAGCACCGGGCCGGTACGGTGTCTCGCGGTTGCCATCGCCGTTGCCAGCGCATTCAATGCTGGATTAAAGACCGCGTGTATAAAGCCATCACTCAGAACACGGCTGCGATTACGCTGTAAGTATTTATCCGTATCCACCAGGACTTGCGGTGGAGAATACTCCTCTGGTATCAGGAACAGTTTCCAGCGTTTAGTCCGCAGACCCAGCGTAGTTCGGCTGGAGAACACCGACACAAATGGAGACAGAATTAACGAGAAAACAATAGGTGCCAGCCAGAACAAGAAACGCAGATCCAGATACGCCATACCTATCGCCCAAACCAGGCCCAGCAAGAGCTGTGAACCATGACGCATAAAGGCTTCGCCCCATGGGGTCGAGTCATCGTCTCGCTGAGGTGAATTCCATACCACTTCCCAGCCCAGGAATGCACTGACCACAAACACGGTGTGGAATAACATACGAACCGGTGCCAGCAGGACAGAGAACAGCACTTCCAGCAACAGCGAGCAGGTAACACGAAAGAAACCGCCATACTCTTTACTGCCCTTGCACCAGATAAGAATGATACTGAGCAGCTTCGGCAGGAACAACAGCACCATGGTCGAGGCAAATAAAGCAACAGCCAGTTCCGGACGCCATTTTGGCCATACCGGGTATAGTTGATACGGCTGCAGAAAATATTGTGGTTCTGTCAGCGCATGGACCACCTGAAGTGCAGTAGAGAGTGCCAGGAACATAAACCATAGCGGTGCAGACAGGTAGGACATAACGCCCGTGAGAAACACAGCACGGTGTACCGGGTGCATGCCTTTAACCAGGAACAACCGAAAGTTCATCAGGTTACCCTGGCACCAGCGCCGATCGCGTTTCAGTTCATCCAGCAGGTTTGGAGGCAACTCTTCATAGGAGCCCGGTAAGTCGTATGCTATCCATACCCCCCAACCGGCACGGCGCATCAAAGCTGCTTCTACGAAGTCATGAGACAATATTGAACCGGCAAAGTTACCGTCACCCGGCAGCGGAGCCAAGGCACAGTGTTCCATAAATGGCTTAACGCGGATAATTGCGTTGTGCCCCCAGTAATGTGACTCTCCTAATTGCCAGAAATGCAATCCGGCAGTAAAGAGCGGCCCGTATACCCGGGTAGCAAATTGCTGGCATCGCGCGTACAACGTATCCATGCCAGAGGCTTTTGGCGACGACTGGATAATACCGGCTTTTGGATTGGCCTCCATCAGACGGACCAGATTCGTGAGGCAGTCACCGCTCATCACCGAGTCGGCATCCAGCACCAGCATATAACTGTACTGCTTACCCCAGCGGCGACAAAAATCGTCGATGTTGCCACTTTTACGTTTCACGCGACGGCGGCGACGGCGGTAGAAGATTTGACCTTCTCCTTCCACTTCTGCGATCAATTCCAGCCAGGCTTTTTGTTCCGCAACACAGATATCCGGATCGTAGCTATCGCTGAGAATATACACATCAAAGTGTCGCTGCTGACCGGTAGCTTTTACCGACTCCCAGGTTGCGCGAAGTCCGGCAAAAACACGCGCCACATCTTCATTACAGATAGGCATGATAAGCGCGGTGCGATGAGCCGGATCGATAGGTTCATTACCGGTCGTTGAGGCGGAGATACTGTATTTATCTTTACCCATCAACAACTGTAGAAAACCCATCAGCGCGGTCCAGAAACCCGCTGATACCCAGCAAAAAAGAACGGCAAACAGAATCAAAATACCACTTTGCAGCACATAAGGCAGAAGCTGCATAAATGAGACCCACAAATCCTGATTGCCCATTTCCATTGGATTAATAAAAGCCCATCCTTGATATGGCAGGATGGTTTTCATATACCAGGTGGCCACAACGGTCTGTGACAACGTCAGTAGCAACAAGATATAACGGCGAATCGTACCCACCATACGCCACTGCTGTTCTGCCGCATTACTTTCGCGAGAATGATTACTGGTGTGAATTTCACGCCCTCTGAATCTGTCCCAGAAGCGCCCGATGGGATTGGTGCGCCAAGGTTCAGGATGCATCGAGGTGCGCGTCACTTTCGGCATAGCTTGTAACTGAGTACGGCCTTCATAATCCTCGCCCAGCTGCCCTTTATTCAAAGAATCAGGCCAGACAGTCTTCAGACGTGAAGCAACCGAAGCCAAGGGAGAGTCATCTGCACGCGAATAATGCAGCCCCTGGGGATCGAGAGATTCATGTACTGCCTGAATATTTTCTTCAGGCAGTTGTGCGCGTTCAGCATCTGACAGATTCAGGGCTGCAATATAATCAGATGTAGTAACAGTGGACTTATTCATTTGCAGGTAGCTGATAGCTCCAGGTTTCACTCAATGTCTGATCACCATTGACCAGTGCCGCACGTATGTCGGTTATCTTTTTGTCATCTTTTTGCTTCACGCGCAGTGTCAGACGCCAGCCCTTAATCGTCGGGTTATAACGCAGCTGGCTGTCAACGATTTCACCGTTGTCACCAATACTGGTTTGTGCTGTCACTGGCGTGTCTTCTGGCATTTTTTTCATATCTATGCCAGTGAAGTCGATAACAAATGCCGTCGTACCATCTGGCTGACGAACCAGATTCGCCTGTTTCACATCACCCAGTGAACGTCGGGTCTGTGTCGCATAGGCACTGTCAGGGGCATGCAGTTTATCCTCGTCACGACTGAAGGTAATACTGTAGTTGAAATTCATTTCAACACCGGGCTCTGGCAACGTGTCCGGAGTCCAGTAAGCCACGATATTATCGTTGGTTTCATCGTTGGTTGGAATTTCGACTAACTCAACACGCCCTTTCCCCCAGTCGCCATTAGGTGTAATCCAGGCGCTAGGACGAAGGTCATATCTGTCATCTAAATCTTCAAAACGAGAGAACTGACGACCGCGCTGGAGTAGACCATAACCTAACGGATTTTCCGTGGCATAGGAACTGACCGCCAAATGTTTAGGATTATTTAACGGACGCCATATCCATTCACCATTGCCGGCATGAATCGATAAACCGTTAGAGTCATGCATTTCAGGGCGGTAATTGATATTCGGTGAAGGCTGGTTAGGGCCAAACAAGAACATACTGGTCAGAGGCGCCACACCAATCTTGCCGACTTTGTCACGCAGATAGATTTTAGACTGGACTCTGACTACCGTATCGCGGCCCGGAATAATCATAAAACGATAAGCACCGGTTGCACGAGGCGAGTCAAGTAATGCATAAAGAACGAGTGTTTTATCGTTCGCTTTCGGGCGCTCTATCCAATATTCACGGAAACGCGGAAACTCTTCACCTGAAGGTAAAGCCGTATCAATTGCCAGACCACGAGCAGATAAGCCATACACTTGACCTGCCCCTACGACACGAAAATAGCTCGCACCGAGCATACTGACGATCTCATCATCTTTACCTTTCTCATTGATAGGATAAAGGATTTTGAATCCAGCAAAGCCCAGGTCTTTCATGGCATCTTTGTCTGTTTTCAGCGAGCCGAAATCAAAATAGTCAGGGTTATAGCCTATCTTACGCACAGTCGTCGCCGTTACTTCATTGAGGGTAACTGGCGTGTCGAAGTACATTCCCTGATGGTAAAACTCAAGCTTAAATGGGGTTTTTAAATCGCTCCAGTAGGCTTTGTCATGGTTAAACTGGATCTGCTGGTAATCCGCGTATTTCATATTACGCAATTGTGACGGCAGATTGCTTTTAGGTACTTCGTAGCTTTTACTTGCTAATTTTTTTGCCTGTTCTGCGACATCATTAATTGAGAAAGCCCAAACCGACGTTGTATAAAGAGACAACATCACGACTGCGCCCAACCAGCGTAATTGCATTATTTTCGATTTATGTTTCATATTAACCAGCACATCCCCCTTTGTGTGCTTGAATCAATCTTACCATTTTAATGTAAACTCACGGTTTCCGACAACTGAATCACCACATTGTTCGATGTGCTGGCTCAGCTATTGAGCAAAAAAGAGAGTAAAATTGATTTTAAGAATGCATCCGAGAGACAGAATGACATGCTTAGTGTACGGTTACCACGGACAACCTGCTATCTGACGTATTTTATCCCTTAGCAAACAATAAGTTTAACGACAAAAAGCCTATAACAAGACGAAATATCTGGAACAGTCCGGAGTAATA
Organism: uncultured Cedecea sp.; assembly: GCF_947498825.1. GTDB lineage: Bacteria > Pseudomonadota > Gammaproteobacteria > Enterobacterales > Enterobacteriaceae > JGM124. The sequence continues at coordinate 244,783 of NZ_CANMLV010000001.1, forward strand.
TGAGTAATTCCCCGAAACAGCGTGAGTACTTTCTTGATTCCATCCGCGCATGGCTGATGTTATTAGGTATCCCATTTCATCTGTCATTGATTTACTCCTCCCATCAATGGCACGTCAATAGTGCAACCTCTTCCGCAGGCTTCACTTTTTTTAATGACTTCATCCACGCTTTCCGCATGCAGGTGTTTTTCGTTATTTCAGGCTATTTTTCTTACATGCTTTTTCTGCGTTATCCGATTAAACGCTGGTGGAAAATACGCGTCCTGCGTGTTGGCATCCCGATGCTGGCAGCGATCCCACTCCTGACCTTGCCACAATTTTTAATGTTGCTTTCAGTTAAAGGACAGGCTGAAACCTGGCATCTGTTAAGCGGATATGAAAAGTACAACGCTATGGCCTGGGAACTGATCTCCCATCTTTGGTTTTTACTGGTACTGATAGTGTTAACGACTCTCGGCATGGGACTGTTTAAATTTATTGCGCACATCACCGAAAAAAACGAATCAGTTCCGAAAAAACCGCCGACCTTGTTTAAGCTGTCATTACTCTTTTTGGGGTTTGGTATCCTTTACGCCGGAATACGCAGACTGATACTGATCGCCTGTCCGGCATTATTAGGTGACGGGCTGTTTAATTTTGTGGTGATGCAAACCCTGTTCTATTTACCTTTTTTTATTCTCGGGGCGCTGATATTTACTCGAGAATCATTAAAGACGCTGTTTATTACCCCTTCCGTCGGTTGCACCCTGGGAGCTGCGGTGGCATTGATTGCCTATATTCTGAATCAGCGTTATGGCAGCGGTGATGAGTGGATGTACGAGACAGAGAGTTGCATCAATATGCTGATGGGGCTTTGGATGGTCAATGTGGTGTTTTCACTGGGTTATCGACTACTTAACGTACAGTCCGCACGCATTACTTATTTTGTTAATGCTTCTTTATTCCTGTATCTGGTCCATCACCCCCTGACCCTCTTTTTCGGTGCCTATATCACCCCTCTGATAGGTTCAAACCTGTTAGGTTTTCTTGCCGGGCTGGTCTTCGTTATCGGTATTGCTCTGATACTTTATGAAATTCACCTGCGTATACCCGTGCTACGCTTTCTGTTTTCGGGTAAATCTAACGCTCCAGCGTCAAACGCCACCAGTAAAACCTCACCCGTGGAGAAATAAACCCCGTCGCTCCTTTGAACTGCTGTCCGGAGAGCGAGCCTTCTCAAGTCTTATAGCGTATCAGCCAGCGTCTGATAGATCTGCTGCGTTTCTTCATCAAAGCAGACAAAAATAGCCTTTTCAGGTAACGGCCGCTGGCCAAGATAACGGTATACCGTATCCCATGCTATACGTGCTGCCTGCTGTCTGGGAAATCCATAAACTCCGGTTGAAATTGCGGGGAAAGCGATAGTGCGGTAACGGTTTGCGGCAGCCAAATCAAGACAGTTACGATAGGTTTGTGCCAGCAACTCAGCCTCCTGCTGATTGCCGCCCTGCCATACCGGCCCGACCGCATGAATGATCGCCTGTGCAGTCATATTTCCGGCCTCGGTAATCACTGCTTGACCAGGATCACACATCCCTTCCTGCCGTCGAATGGCCTTGCAAGCCTCAAGAATTGTTTCACCCGCTGCGCGATGGATAGCACCATCTACGCCACCGCCTCCCATAAGAGAGGGATTTGCAGCATTAACAATCACATCAACATCAATCAGTTGTGTAATGTCTCCTTTAATCACCTCTATGCAGTCACTCATTCGGTTCTCTCCTGAAAGTCGTTGCCGCTACTCTAGTGCGGATTGATGACAAAAAACACATCCCATTTGCCAGAACTGAGATGTTTAGCAGCAGGGTCATCGATATTCGTTAATACTTTGGTTTCTCTCTAAAGATAAAAGCAGAAAACGGACGGACGTCAGGCGGTAAACTGTCGCTACATCATGTTAGCATTTGGCATTAAAGCCATACAAAAATATCCACTGGCATCTCTTTAGCGGCAGAAAAACACTGAATAGATGTAACGGGGAACGGCGCTGGCTTGCTTTAACATTACTTGATGGTTAACTTACTGTAAAAATTTAATATCACGGTGACACTAAGATGGACTTGACCGTTCTTATCTTCCTTTTGGTTTACATTGCAATGGGTTTTGGTAGCCTTCCTGGCTTCAAAGTAGACCGAACGGGAGCCGCGATCATTGGCGCTATGGCAATGATGACTGTTGGTAGTATCACGCCTCCTGAAGCCTGGATGTCCATCGATTATGGCACTATTGGCATGCTATTCGGTTTAATGGTGGTCTCAGCCTCATTTGTGGTTTCGGGCTTTTATTCCTGGACGGTTAAAAAAGTCGCGACATTGGATGTGACACCACCAGCATTACTTGCGGTGCTGATTGTGGTGGGTGGCGTATTGTCTGCATTGTTGACCAACGATGTGGTTATTGTTGCTATGACCCCACTGCTGGTTTCGATAACCCTGGCACGCGGACTGAATCCCATTCCTTTTTTGTTGGCATTTTGTTTTGCCGCCAATAATGGGTCCGCCGGGTCGCTGATTGGTAGCCCGAAAAATATGATAATTTCTCAAGGGCTGGATTTATCCTTTATGGGATTATTACAGTCTGCGGGTATTCCGGCATTGCTGTCATTAATTGTCATCTGGGTTGTCGTCACCCTGCTTTACCGTAATCGCTGGTATATCGCCAAAGACCAGTTACAAACGGCACAAGCCAGCGCTATGTCAGCTGCACCAGGAGATGTCAAACTCGATACCTGGGAAACGGCCAAAGCCGGAGTCATTACCTTCGCGATTATTTTCTGTTTTATTTTTACTGATATCTCTAAAGAGATTATTGCCTTAACTGCCGCAGGGCTACTGCTTATCAACCGTTCGATATCGTCTAATGACATGCTTAAATTAGTTGATGGTAATTTACTGCTGCTCATTATGGGGCTGTTTGTTGTCAATGCAGCCTTGGCAAATACCGGGATCCCGAGTGATATTTTGCACAGTTTACATAAGCATGGCATAGACCTGAATAATCCTGTTATCCTGTTTTTAATAACCGGTTTGCTGTGCATTATTGTAGGTAATAACCCCGCTATCATGTTGCTGGTCCCCTATGTGACCCATGAAGGAAGCATTGATGCCCTGGGGGCTGCTCTGGCACTGGGTTCAGGTTTCTCCAGTAACTTTTTTGTCTTTGGCAGCCTGGCCGGGATCATTGTGGTTGAGCAAGCGAAGATCTACGGAGTAAAAATCTCATTTATGGAATTTACCCGTTCCGGCGGTATTACCGCGCTGATTTGTATGTTGTTGTCCAGCGTATGGATCTTTGCCATTTCCTAGTTCACGCCGATAAATATGCCTGAATGCATTTTTTGCGCTAACAAATGTGATTACTATCGTTGAAACTCTGCCCGGCAAGTGATTGAATAATCACCTGTCGGGAGACGAGTGATCGCACTTCACTGCTGTGGCTTTTTTTACATAACTCACGGCTATTGCTTATGCTTATCGACACGTGCCATACCTGTACTCTCAACATCACGATACATTTCCTTATAATGACTTAGTGAGCATGTAAATGATCAAATGGCCATGGAAAGAACAGAATTCGACTCCCATTGATACTCTGCCCTGGCAACAGGCCCTGGCTATTCCCTTACTCTCTTCGCTCAGTGAGTCAGAACAGCAAAAATTAATTCAGCTGGCTAAACGTTTTTTGCAGCAAAAGCATCTGACAGCATTAGATGGCTTCACTCTCAACGAGCTGAAATCAGCACGTATCGCCCTGCTTTTTTGTTTACCGGTACTGGAACTGGGGATTGAATGGCTTGATGGTTTCTACGAAGTACTCATTTACCCTGAGCCCTTTACCCTTGACGATGAGTGGGAAGATGAACATGGCCTGGTTCATCGGCAGCGTGCTGTTCATTCAGGGCAAAGCTGGCAGCAAGGCCCTGTTATTCTGAACTGGCTTGATATCAAAGATTCCTTTGACGCCTCTGGTTTTAATCTCATCATCCATGAAGTTGCGCATAAGCTTGATATGCGTAATGGTGGTTACGCCAGCGGTGTGCCATTAGCCGGCCTGCGTGAAATTGCCAGCTGGGAACGCGACCTGCATGCCGCCATGAACCATATTCAGGATGAAATCGATTTGGTCGGTGAAGAAGCCGCCAGTATTGATGCCTATGCCGCTACCGATCCCGCAGAATGCTTTGCCGTATTATCAGAATACTTTTTCAGTGCTCCACAGCTATTTGAGCCACGATTTACTTCACTTTATCAGCGATTTTGCCAGTTCTATCAACAAGACCCGATGCAACGGCTATTAGTGAATCAAAACATACCCGATAAGAGCGACAAAATAGCATATTAAGTCACCATCATGCTCTAAAATTAATCATACTAATTAATATGTTAGTTTTAGTGTTGACAGTTTTAATCGCTAACGCTAACATATGCCTCGTTAAGACAATTCCTCTGTAGTTCAGTCGGTAGAACGGCGGACTGTTAATCCGTATGTCACTGGTTCGAGTCCAGTCAGAGGAGCCAATTTAAAGAAAGCAGACGTTCACTGACGTCTGCTTTTTTGTTTTCTATCAATTACTTACCCTCTCTTTTAGGTTCACCCTCTTCCACCAAAAAACGCTACGACTCACTACTTTTGTTGGTAGAATCGTTGGTATCTCTGGTTCGATTTTGCTTATACCAACAAATCAAGGGGGCGAGTCATGTCACTTACTGATTCCAAAGTAAAAAATGCCAAGTCTCTTGAGAAGGAATATAAGCTGACTGACGGCTTTGGTATCCCTACCGGATTCTGGTTGCCTGTATTTGAAGGAACATTGACGCCTGAACTGTCTGGCGTCCAGATGATGGTGAGACGCGGATCTTCCTCTGTAGTAAACGTATACGCTTTACGGCTCTCATCCCATGCCATTTTACGCACACGCACCATATCTTTACCCGGTGGAGTGTGCCAGCCGTGGGAGCCGGATTACCTTTATCATCTTCCTCCCATGAATAACGTACACGACTTGGTACTTCACGCACCTGTTCCAGACGCATACGGTCAATAAAGTCCTGTTCACCGTCATTCCGCCTTCCGGGCACCATTCCCATCACGACTGCGGCTACGGGAGCACCGGGCAGCTGGAAGCAATTCTTTCAAGTCCTGTAGACATCTCACCAAGTTTTACCGCCCACGTTCCTGACGTAAACTCTCTTCGGGTTCATTTAGTCATCCCTGATTCATACTGGGTCAGCGATATGAAAGAATGTCATGACACCGTTCTCTTCTCATAACGACACATGACACAAGCATACCGTACAGCAAAACAGTGATTATTCTTTGGCGTATTCGATCCGGTTCTTACCATTGGCTTTAGCACTGATACAGTGCATCGTCGGCAGCTTTTATCAGACATTCATAATCAGGATGCCCATTATAGGTAGCTATACCTGCGCTTATTGTCACAAAAATTCTTTCATCTCTCTGAATATAAATCGATTTTTCCTGAATTTTCTTTCTCATTCTGTCAATTATGCTATAAGCTTCAGCTTTTGATGTTTCAATCAGTACAATAAGAAATTCTTCCCCGCCATAACGGAAAATGTAGTCGCTACTCCTCGCGCTTTCATATAAAACCTCAGCTGTTTTCACCAGAATATCATCGCCAGCAGCATGACCATATGTGTCGTTAATTATTTTAAAATTATCTATACCCGTCATACTTCAAGTTACCTGGGTGTTGCCTGCATTCAGCCCGCCGAATCACATAGTTATCTATGCTCATCGACGGGCTGAACTTGGCGCCTACAGGTAACTCGAATTATTTAGGGTATATATCAATCATAACAATGCAGAGAGGAATACTGGAATGCATGGCCAGAGATATTTCATGCCGAAGGATTGTGGGTAAAAAACGACGATTTAATAAAAGTGTGAGGGTATCTTTTCCACTTTCCAGTTTCTGGACCTCATCGAACAGAGATCCAAGTAATACATTTATTTTGTGGATTTTACTTCGCACCGATTTGAGTAATGGTGCATAATCCTGCTGTGTTAACAGTACGCCATTACTGTAACGCTGAATACAGTTATCAGTCTCTTTAATTGTCTCGGAGATAGTCTGTATTCTCTGCGAATCACTGAAATTTGATTTACCTTTATGGTTAAACCACAGCGCGAAATCAGAATCATTTAGCTCCTGGATAGTATTCAGCGGCGTGCCGGTCGCAACACTGAATATAAAGGCATTTTCCCAGTTTAATAGAGATGCATTCTGACGCTCTCTCTCTATACTGGCATTTTCCAGAATAGAAAATAGTCGATACGACTCCTCATTTTTGGCTTCGATATTATGTGATTTTGAATAGCTTTTACTCATTATCTCTATAGCGATATCAACAGAAGCCGAAGTAAAACGTATCGCGTCAAAGCAGAGATATTTTTCCTCTGCATGCTTTTCAATATCTTCATAAATATGCCATTTCAGACGTCTGGCCCCACGCTCAACCAAATCAACAGGAATACCGATACGTGCATGAACTTCACCAATTTTCTTTTGATAATTGATCAAGTCCGTCAGATGCTCTCCGCGGTTTGTCAGGATACTCGTTATCCATTTAGTCATAGCGCCATGAAGACTGTCGTGAACTTGCTGGCTTGAAAGAAAAAAAGCGGCATCACTGTCTTTTAGCATGTAGCCATAGAACTTGTCGGCAAACTCAGACGCTTTCTGGGTTGCAATACTGCGTAACAGGTTGAATGCTTCCGCTGAGGTTAACGCGATTATCTGTCCCCATTCTGATTTTATGACTTGATTGTAGTCAACCTCACAGCTCTCTCTTGTTTCATCAGTAATCAATGACATGTTCAAGTTTTAATCTCTTTTACGAAGATGTGTGCAGAATATAATCAATCTAAAATACGATTGAGTGTGCCTGGCGCTAATTTCGGGCACCCGTTAACTCGCACTGGCGGATAATATGATTGAGGTTGAATGGTATATCACATTCAGGAAATTAAGAACATTCTCAGAGTCACGTTTATTATGCACATTTTTATTGAAATTTTTTTTCGGCTCTGTGAATTTCTTGATCGATGAAAAAAGCACCTTCATCAGTAACCTCTGGCCTCGTCTTCCTCCCGACGGATAACCCGAAAAAAATTATTCAAGTCACTCAATAGCCACAGATAACTCCGCTATTTTATTCACACAAAGAATACGGGGTCACATTCAAAAAAAGAACATAACAACTCCATTAAAATTGACATCGTCGGCATACTGTCCTTATAAAAAACAGATTATGACTATCTATAAATATATTTAATGATAAATTTAATATATCAACAGACATAGTCTGTGCAATATTAAAATGTACGGGTGTTTTTTTAAAAATAAATATTCAGCGATAATAAAATATAAAGTTAGAATTAAAAAAACACACTTTACCCGCTCATATTTATCGATATACTCTCTCTACTCCTTCGTGGGTAGTTTCTGTTAACAGTATATAATGTAAATATATGTTTCCCCATACCTGATTTACATTACAATCAATACCCACAACAAAAAAATGACCTTAACAAATTGATTATAAAGAAATTTATCAATCATGCAGAATGTTTGATTTTCTTATCCATAAACAACCAATTGATACAACAGATCGATATCATTTAATTAATAGTCAAAATCTATTAAATGCTGTGCTATTGATCGTTTTAAACTATTTCTATTTGTAAATGATTCATGCAATGATTAATAAAATTCCTACTCGACATCAAATAACCAAAAGCCGGAAACCGCTGACAAATCAGATCTCGAGGCATGCCATACAGAAAACAGGAGCTGTCTTTTATGTCCCTGCTCATAATATTTTAGCATTGTTACTCTGCTTGTTTCAGGTGCATTCTGGTGATCTTACGTCACCAAAAAAATAGTTTAAATCATTATAAAATTAAAAAACAAATTATTGACAGCAAGTGATATTCAAAATACTTTAACTGTTTTAAAAGAAGTTGCGTCATACTTTTTTTAACGCTATTTAATACGTATCGCACTAAGTAGATTCATTACCACCAGCATCGTAAAAAAATTATCACAATAAAACACAGCATAGCTGACATCAATTATAACAACACGCTTAAGGTTTAAAGTGGAAAACTTATTATTTATTATTCTTACTACCGTACTGTTTATTGCGGCCGTATTTTTAATTATATCTTATATAAGAGATACGAAAAGCACTAAGCTCCCTGTATCCAAACGCAAGCGATAACATGTTTTCTGTTAGCGATTAATATTATCGACACCGGAGATAAAATGAACATCGAATTTGTCGCTGAGCCTATAGTCAGTATTAATGAAAAACTGCTGGGCGTGGAGCTACTGACCCGCTTTGTTTTAAATATGACTAAACCATTACACCCACAGTTTGTTATTTCTGGCTGGGATTTTGAACGAAAGCAATCCTTTCTTTATCAACAGATCGATGTTATTGCCTCAAAACGCAGCTGGTTTGAACGCAATGGTTTGTTTTGCACACTTAATATTGATGATGACATGGCAATGTTAATCAGCATTGATGAAAAGTTAAAAAACAATTTAAAATCAATGCCTTTTGTTAAGCTCGAGGTTTCTGAACACTTCCACGAGCGTGAACCAGAATTAAAAAATCCGTTGCTCAAGTCACTTAATCAAGGCCAGAATGGCCTCTGGCTGGATGACCTCGGAGCCGGAAATGCTAATATCGCCTGCCTGCTTAATGGGTATTTTGAAGTAGCGAAGATAGATCGTTATTTTTTTAAAGAAGAAATCAAAAAAAACACATTCCTTCTGTTGATTAAAAACATCAGAAAATACTGTGATAAAATCGTCGTTGAAGGTATTGAGAGTAGACAGCACTTCCCTGTTTTGCGTGAGGCCAATATTTGGGGATTACAAGGGTATCTTTTTGAATCCGTACCCTTTCATCAGATTGAATCGTTATTATAAATGGTTGATTCAATATTCAGTGCAACAATTCAAATAGCGATCAAGCTCTGGTTATGGCTGCTGTCGGCATTCCAAACCGGGAATTGACAGCAATCTTCCGGCCCCTGGCCCATATCCCCGCTCCCAGAGATATTCATCCTGGAAAAGCATCTTCAAGCTGTCCCCCACCACCACTCTCGCCAGAAAAGATTAAATAGGAATTTTTACCTGTCGCAACATCATTGTAACAAGTAAATTTTATTTACCTGGCTCAAGAATCGGGCCAAAACATCATAAATACACTTTTTTGTGTACTATGAAGATTGATGGTAGTGAGGTTAACTATGCTTTTAAAACGCAGCTTTTCTGTTGCAGTCGTGATACTGCTTACCCTCTCTATTACTGCCTGCGGACATATGTCTAATCGCGGTCGTGATACGGCGATTGGTGCTGGTATAGGCGCGGTTGGTGGTGCAGTGCTGACCGGAGGAAGTGCAGTTGGTACCGTGGGGGGTGCCGCAGTCGGAGGTGTTATCGGTCATCAAATTAGTCGATAACTTACCCTGAAAAAAACCGCTGTAGGGATTTTCCCGAAGCGGTTTTTTATTGCCCGCAATATTCTTCAGCCCCCACTGGCAGTCTGAGTGATTCATTGAAGTCACTCAGTAGTGAATTAAAGCAACAAAGATAAAATCGCTGATACTGACGATGTGTCTCTCTCACCAGGCCCCCCTCCCTTTATTCGTTATCTCACACGACTATAACGGAAACTGGCGTAATTTATCCTGGATTGCGGCTTTAAGAGCCGATATTCATCGAAGACTTGTTGATAAAATCAGCCTGTTTCTGAATCCACCCCTCGCCATCACCCTCCTGCTGACGGAAAGAAGAACAATACAGACAACAAGAAAGCGCACAGTACCGCTGTGGCGCTGTTTTTCAGGAAACAGTAGCAGCGCCAGTAAATAAAAGAGGGCAAACAACGTAACAACCGAAAAAGGAACGGAAAGCATGACAGCAGTACCAAGGCTAGCAGTGATTTTAGATGCTGGCATATATAAAGCACTGCTGTCTTCTTTAAATTAAGAATGTGTTGTCTCAGAGCGCTAACCGGTACTCTATTACACCGGGCTTTTCTGCCACCCAGTCATAAAGTCGCTGTGCGGTAGTGTTTTTTTCCTGGGTATGCCAGTACAACCGGCCACACTGCCGCTCGCTTGCCTGCCGCTTAACGTACTCGATCAACTGCTTGCCAATATGTTTCCCCCGGCCATTCTCTGTCACGAACAGGTCTTCCAGATAACAGAAATCATTCACTGACCATGTGGACCCGTGAAAAACATAATGAACAAAACCCAGTACCGTCGTTCCCTGTCTGGCTACCGCACACCAGACAGGCTGCTCTGGATTAAAAAAACGTCGCCAGGTTTCTCGGGTTGTCTCTTCCGATAAACTGACCTCATAAAACTGCTGATACTTTTCCCACAAAGGAAGCCACTGGAGATACTCATCCTGTTGTACCGCTACCACTGATATTTCACTGTTTTTATCCGTCATCTCAATCACCTTATTAACATACTGGATATTGTTTGATGAGAGAGTAACGCGTAGAGTGGTATCGCATAAGATACACTTATCGACTTTTATATGGATCCACTTTGCAATGAAAAAAAATGTGGCCAGTTTTCCGGGGCTCTTGCTTCAGAAAGGTAAAATCAAAGATCAATTTTATTTCTCTATCAAAGAATTGATATTAAACGGCCAGCTTCAGGCCGGGGAAAAAATCCCCTCCAGCCGAACCCTCAGTGAAATGATGTCAATTTCAAGAAATTCTGTTCTGTCCGGCCTCGAACGGCTGATTGATGAAGGATATTTGCAAACTAAAGCAGGTTCGGGAACTTATGTCGCATCCATCATTCCGGATGAGATGATTGCGATTAAATCGCTATCGCCTGCTGACAATAAGATATCGGCACTGAGTCATACGAATATTAATCCACACAGACATGTCGTCAAAGAGATATGGGATAAGACTCAACCCTATTCCGGGCAGCAGATGACCTTTAACATTGGTGTTGGTTGCACAGACCTCTTTCCTTATGAGCTATGGGGACGTCTTTCCGGGCGAGTCTGGCGTCAGTTTCGGCATCAGGACAGGGAACTCAATCACCCTATGGGATACCCGCCGTTGCGTCGAGCCATCAGTGAATATGTACGCGCTACGCGTGGCCTTAATTGCAGCGAAGAGCAGGTTCTTATCGTCAATGGCACTCAACAAGCGATGAATCTTGCCGCCCAGGTTCTGTTGCAAAAAGACGATGAAGTTTGGTTAGATGAGCCTGGTTATGACGGCGCTTTGGGCGTATTTACTGCTCAGGGGGCAATAGTCCGCCCGGTTATCAGTGATAAGCAAGGTATGGATATTGCCTACGCGATACAGCACTGGCCGCAGGCAAAAATGATGTTTACTGCTCCATCACACCAATTTCCACTTGGCGGGACATTAAGTTTATCCCGAAGAATGGCGCTGCTTGACTGGGCAGCCGACAATAAAATGTGGATTTTTGAAGATGATTATAACAGTGAGTTCAGGTATCACTCTCAGCCACTGCCCGCCCTGCAAGGTTTAGATAAACATCAGCGTGTTATTTACGCAGGATCATTCTCTAAAATGATGTTTCCCGGATTTCATATCGGCTTTTTGGTCATACCGGAAAGTCTTATAGAGCCGTTTAAAATAGCCAAATACTACACCGACACCCGTACGCCTTATTTAGACCAGGCCATTCTGGCAAGCTTTATTTCACAAGGCCATTATGCACGTCACGTGAGAAGAATAAGAAAAGCCTGTCATGAACGCCAGCAAGTGATGCTGGAAGCAATACAAATCTATTTATCCGGAATAATGGTTGCTGAGGCTTTAGATTCAGGTATTCATCTGGTTTGCTGGTTATCCAACCATATCCATGGAACCACTCTGATTGAGCAATGCCGTAAAGTGGGGTTAGGTGCTCAGCCACTGTCACGTTACTGCCAGACAGCATCTGAACGTCAGGCCATTCTGTTAGGTTTCGCTGCGCACACGCCTGACGAAATTATTGAAGGGATAAAGAAACTGGCCCAGGTTTTAGCCCAATAAAATTGGGCGAATATCATCTTCATAAGGCAAGTTTGTCGGCTATTTATACCGACAAACTTGCTTCACTAAATCACATCAACAGTCCCTTTCTTCACTGTTTTACGTCTTTCAATGAATAGCTCAGGGTAACTGGGCTGTCCGGGATCTGGGTAAAGTTCTTAATAATATGATGATAATCGGCTTCCGGATTAAGCTGCTGCAACGCCTGCGGATATAAATCTTTAGCCAGCACTTCCATCCCAACAATGTTATAAGGATGATTATAGAAGTGATGGTAGACACCAAATACATTGCCTTTCTGTACCGGTTCTATCATTTCAAATGTCGGCCTGGAAAGAAGTTCATTGAAAACTGGGGTTACTTCATCCTTCGTGACGTTATATCCGAACGGTAATACATTCTGATTAGCACGCTTAGATCCCGTCATAATATAAACATCCGGTTTCATCGCAATAATCTTCTCGATAGAAATAAATCCTGTGCTGCCAGGCAATAACTCTGAACCGATATTTTTGCCTCCGACCGCCTCTACCAGCCCGCCCCAGCCATTATGTCCGTGGGTAAAGCAGCAGTTCTCGCTGTTACCAGCAATAGGTTCAATAAAGACTGTAGGTTTATTCTTTTCAGCTTTTGTAACCTGTTGTAATGCATTCAGCTGCTGCTGATAATAGTCAGTATACTCTTTAGCACGTGATTCCTGATTCAAAACCGTTCCCAGTAAATCGACGCTTTTTGCCGTATTTTCCAGCGGATGCAATTCATAATCGACAAAAATAACCGGAATATTTAATTTTTTTAAAGCCTTAATGACCCCAGATTGCTCCAGTGCAGGTTTAGCGCGTAACTGAGCTATCATAATATCCGGCTGCTTTGCCAGTACGCTTTCCAGATTAACTTCCCCCTGATCGCTGAACCCCATATCAATAATGGCTTTTGAGTCAGGCCATTTTTCACTTAGCAGCGCCCAGCTACGACTATCCTGTTTTTTCAGTAAATTATTCCAGGCTACCACTCGCTTAAAAGGCATTTCACGATCGAGTAACGCCAGCGCCATGATGTCACGCCCGTCCTGCAAGATAACGCGCGCAGGTTCTTTTTCTAAGGTTATCTTTTGATTGTCCATATCGGTGATGGTCACCGGATAGGTGGTTGCAGCACAGCTCAGTGAAGTCAATAGCAGTCCGGAGAGGATAAAAGGTACTTTCATTGCAGGCCCTATGATAAAGAGATTGTTAATCATTTTCATTTAGAAAAATTTAACGCAAATCTCCCTGCCATGTCTTAATAAACTTACATTTCGTTTAAGAAGTATATACATAAGCGTACAAAATTTTCTTGCCTGGGTCAGTCCGGACACCAGACAAGCCCATATCATTATTTTACTTTCTTCCTGAAATCCTGCTGCAAAATCAAAGCGAGCATGATTTTCCTTTTCTTTGATTATATATTGCATAATCAGACACAATGAATCATCATCGAGCAACACAAAACCATCATGAGACTGCTATTATGCCTGTCACCAGACCCACAACTCAGTTTCTGCACCAGCTCGCCGAAGTGGCGGAGAAACGAACGCTCGAAAGTTATCTGGAATCCCACCATATCGATATCTCGACAAAACCTAAGGACGGTTTCCGATTCGATCCGGTAACAAACGTTGATCGTGAAACAGAGTTATTGCTGCGGGAACTGATTACTCAACAGTATCCAGACCACGCGATACTCGGTGAAGAATTTGGCCAAAGTGGACAAAGTCACTTTCAGTGGGTCATTGATCCTATTGACGGAACGCGCCCGTTTTTGTGTGGACTCCCGGTGTGGGGATGTCTGATTGGCTTGCTGGAACAGGGAAGAGCCACCATGGGTATAATGAGCCAGCCTTATACTGGCGACCGCTTTTGGTCCGATGGTGAACAATCCTGGTTTTCTGGTCGTCTGGGTGAAAAAAGAATTCATACGCGACAAAAAGTCGAAATACATCAGGCTATCCTGCACACAACATCACCTGAATCTGTTGATTTATATCCCGATAATCATTTCAATCTGCTGCACGATAAAACATTGATGACGCGCTTCGGCGGCGAATGTTATGCCATGGCAATGCTGGCAGCAGGTCATATCGATATTTGTGTTGAATACGCTCTACAGCCTTACGATATTGTTGCACTCATCCCCATCATTGAGCATGCCGGTGGCGTTGTCACCACACTCGACGGTGGTCGGGCAGAAAATGGCGGCGCGGTTGTCGCCAGTGCGAATGCCAGACTCCACGCAGATGTTCTGAATATTCTTAATGCCTGATAAAAGTCTTGAGGCGGCTCTCTGCCTCAAGACTCGCAGAACCATATTGTCCGGACAAAAATCATGAATGACAGAGTCTCCACGCGTATTATTTTTTTCGTTGCCGGGTTAGCGACCGCCACCTGGGCTGTGATTGTTCCTTTTGCTAAAGCCAATACTGGCGTTAATGACGCCTTACTGGGCACGCTATTACTATGCCTGGGTGTCGGCGCTATCGTTGCCATGCCGGTAACCGGGATCCTGACCTCTCGTTATGGGTGCAGAAAAGTCATTTGTGCCGCAGTAGTGATTATCTTACTGGCGATGCCCTTTCTTCCTCTGGTGACTTCCCCCCTGCTATTAGGGCTCTGTCTGCTGGTTTTCGGTGTAGGAGTGGGAATAACAGACTGTGCAATGAACGTGCAGGCGATTCTGGTTGAGAAATCATCTGCAAAGCCGCTGATGTCCGGATTTCATGGCATGTTCAGTGTGGGAGGTATTGCGGGCGCTGGCATGATGACCGGACTGATGAGCCTCGACTTCGGCGTCATTGCTGCGACCTTGACTATGTCGGCTCTAGTGTTGTTCTTGCTACTGATCAGTTTCAAGGCAATGCTGCCTTATGCTAACCCCACAGAAGGCCCGGCCTTCGCTATCCCTAAAGGTACGGTATTAATTATTAGTGCCATTTGCTTCATTGTCTTTATGGCTGAAGGCACGGTTCTGGACTGGGGTGCGCTCTACCTGGTGGAAAGCCGGAATATCCCGGAAACCCTCGGGGGGCTCGGTTTTGCCACTTTTGCAGTCGCCATGACCTTCGGCAGATTGACAGGGGATTATATTGTTACCCGCTTTGGTGCGCTGAGAGTCGTCATACTCGGCAGCGTTATCGCTGCGATTGGCTTTCTGATGCTGATAACCAGTTACGCCCTCCTGCCGGTGCTGGCAGGTTATCTGTTAATTGGTCTTGGCTGCGCGAATATTGTTCCGGTGATGTTTACCCAGACAGGGAAACAAAAGAGCATGCCGCAGATGGTGGCTGTTCCCGCTGTCACCTCGGTCGCTTATCTCGGAATTTTAGCCGGTCCGGCCATCATCGGTTATATCGCCTGGCACAGTTCTATTGCCCATGGCTTTATTTTTGTCACCCTGCTGGTTATCGTCGCCGCGTTACTGTCCTTCAGTATCCGAAATCTGCTTAAAGCCCATATCTGAAGATGAAATCTGACAGATAATCCTGTTTACGCCGGAGATATTTTTCATTCCGGCGCAAAGAAACCAAATGCATCACAAACAACCACAATACATCAAGAAACACATCTTAACATTGCATGATATATCACCCGCTGTTAATGTAATCCCTCACCCTCTGAGACTCGCAATAACCTACTCTCAAAAAACGCGACATCAGGGTAAAACGCACTAACCACAATGAAGGGGATAAAATGATTAAGTCAGTCATCACAGATTTAGACGGGACCTTTCTTAACAGTCAGGGGGACTATGACAGGGCCTTATTTGCTGAAGTAAGTGCCATGATGACGGCAAAAGGTGTCCAGTTTGCTACTTGCACAGGTACGGGACGACTTTGTCAAAATCGCCGTTTATGATGAAAGCGGCGGCTGTCCGCAGACTCGCCCGAGCCTGAAACCTTATGAGAATGATGTCTATATCGTGGTCTCAGAGGCGGCATGGATAGATATCGCCGACTATGGGGTGCATAAAGGGACAACAGTGCAGAGACTGCAGGCATTACTGAATATCGGTTCACATGAAACAATGGCTTTTGGTGACGGGTTTAATGATCTCGAGCTACTGGCGGCCGCTGAATACAGCTTTGCTATGCGTAATGCTTTCGAGGAAACCAAGGCTGCCGCTAGATTTGTCACGGGCAGTAATGATGAAAATGCCGTTCAGGAAACCATTAAACGTATTTTAGCTTTGCAGTCCTGACAACAGACCAGAAAGCGGAACCTACTCCGCTTGCTGGCTACCTGAGAGCCTCTATTCGGCCACTTCTATTCGCATCCCGATATGACTGAAGTCACTGGTATTGGTCTGCGGGCTTACCACCGCAACATCAATATCTTCACAAGAGGCGACTTTATACCGGGCAACCTGTGGCATTTTCTCTGCGGTCACTGCCGCAATCACTTCGCTACTCTGGCTGAGTACCTCTTTTTTAAAACAGGCGTCATCATAGTAAACCGCGGTTAATCCTGCCTGAGGATCCAACCCACATACACCGACAAAAGCCTGATCGAAGATCATATCGTTAATTTGTTTCACGGTGTCTGAACCCAGCGTACTTCCTGTAAGCGGGTTCACCTTGCCACCCAGTAAAATCAGCTCACCGCGGCTACGGCTACTCAGGGCTGCTGCAATCTGTGGCGAGTTTGTCACAATGGTTAATGCCAGTGTTTCGGGAATAAACTCGACCATCGCCAGATAGGTCGAGCCAGCATCAATAAAGACACAGCTATCAGCTTTGAGCATTTTTGCACAATGTCTGGCGACCTGAGATTTTTCCTGCATATTCTGAGATGCCCGCACCTCAAAACTCGCCGACTGCACCATCTGGCTGACCGCACCGCCATAGACTTTTTTGCAAATGCCTCGTCTGGCCAGTTCCTGCAAGTCACGGCGAATAGTATGCTCTGAAACGCCCAGCTGTTTTGCCAAATCCGTACCAATCACCCGGCCTTTATCCGTCAGCATTTGCTGGATCATCGCCTGACGCTGGTCCGGAAATGCATCATAATCTGTCACGATGCGCCCTCAATTAAAAGTAATATGTCATAATCTAGCATGAAAGGGAGTCTTCCGTGAGCCAGTTTCTATAATGGATTAAGCACCGCGTTCTGGTTATCAACCCGAACAGGCATACCGGAACGACGGGTAAGCGCCTCGTTAAAGGTATCAGCATCAACGGTCAATTCGGCCGCCATTTTCTGTAATGTCTGTGCCATCGGTAACGGGACTTTTTTGTTCGATTCAAATTCAGCCCGGTTACGCGACAGCGGCTCATGCACTTCAATCCAGCGACTGCCGTCCGACTCAAGCGCGATTTTTACCGGTTGATCGATTATCTGGACACGTTCGCCTTCACGAACCTGATTAAACAGCCATTCAATATCGTCATTGCGTAAACGAATGCAGCCCTGACTCACCCGCAGACCAATACCAAAATTGGCGTTGGTGCCATGTATCGCATAAAGCTTACCAATGTAGATAGCATACAGCCCCATCGGGTTATCAACACCTGGCGGAACAAACGCCGGGAGTTCCCTCCCCTCTCTGGCATATTCTCTGCGTGTATTGGCAGTAGGAGTCCAGGATGGCCCCTCTTTTTTACGCTCAATTTTCGTCACCCAGTTGCGGGGGGTCTCACGCCCGGCCTGACCTATACCAATGGGCAAGACTTCAACCGTATCACCGCCCGGCGGGTAGTAATACAACCGCATCTCGGCGACGTTCACCACAATCCCCTGACGTACGGTATCTGGCAGAATAATTTGCTGGGGAATAATCAGGGTGGTTCCGCCAGCAGGCAGGAAAGGATCGACGCCGGGATTCGCCTCCAGAATATTACTCAGCCCCTGGCCATACTGGGCTGCATAATATTCAAGCGGCTGCGTATTCCCAGGAGCAATAGTAATCGTCAAGGGCTCCCCCACCAGGCGGCTGCCTTCAGATGGTAGTGGGTATGTGACAGCCCAGGCACCATGGGTCAGAGCCGTTAGCGCCAGGATAAAAGAAGATAGATACCGCATCATATTGTACTTCTCGCTACAGGTTAATCTGTTCTCCGTTTATCATAACGTGCTTTGCGATTTAAGGCAGGTACTTCTGATTGAATATCCGCTAAGGGTTGCGTCTGGCTGATGCAATATGCATCATACCCCGTGCATTTATTAAAGGAGGAATTATGAAGGCACTGATTTCCGAGCTCGAAAAATATGGAATAACACCCGACGAAACACCCTATCTGGTCGTAATGGCAGTTATTATTTTATTAACGGCCATAATTGTGCACGTTATTCTGCACCGGGTAGTATTGAGAAGCATTGAAAAACGAGCTCAAGTCAGTTCCAGCCTGACATTGCAAGTTTTTACTCAAAACAAACTCTTTCATCGACTGGCATTTATGCTGCAAGGCATTATCGTCAATGTGCAGGCCGTATTATGGCTAAAATCAGGTTCTGATGAACTGGTTATTCTGAGTACCTGTGCTCAGCTCTGGGTGATGCTTTACGCACTACTATCTGTCTTCTCTCTGTTGGATGTGATTACCGGACTGTCGCATAAATTCACTACCGTTTCGCATCTACCCTTAAAGGGAATATTCCAGAGTCTGAAACTTATCTGCTCGTTGATTGTTGGCATCATGATTATTTCCCTGCTGATTGGGAAATCACCCGCCATTCTTATCAGTGGGTTAGGTGCCATGGCCGCAGTCCTGATGTTGGTATTTAAAGATCCCATTCTTGGGCTGGTGGCGGGTATTCAGCTGTCTGCGAACAATATGCTTAAGCTGGGTGACTGGCTGGAAATGCCAAAATATGGTGCCGATGGTGCGGTTATCGATATTGGCTTAACCACAGTAAAAGTGCAGAACTGGGATAATACCATTACCTCAATGCCCACTTATGCCCTGGTCTCTGATTCTTTCAAAAACTGGAGCGGTATGTCTGCATCCGGCGGACGCAGAATTAAACGCAGTTTATTTATTGATACCACCAGCATTCATTTTTTGTCTGAGGAAGAGCAAAGTAAGTTACAGCAAGCTAACTTGCTTTCCCCGTATATCAGTGAACGCAATAGCGAAATTAAAGAATATAATCAGCAAATTAATAACAGTTCCGTGCTGAATCAGCGGCAGATGACCAATATTGGTACCTTCCGTATTTATCTCGCTGAATATCTGCGTAACCATCCGAAAGTTCATAAGAATATGACCATGATGGTACGCCAGCTAGCACCGGATGCTCAGGGCTTACCGCTGGAGATTTATTGCTTTACCAATACCGTGGCATGGCTGGAATATGAAGCGATCCAGTCTGATATCTTTGACCATATTTTTGCGATTGTCGGTGAATTTGGTCTGCGCGTTTATCAGGCCCCTACCGGGAATGACGTACGATCGCTTGCCAATATTGTTGCCCACAAAGTCGATTAAATCTGTCTTACAGTCATCAACCACGTAACGTGGTTGATGACTACTCCCGGAAAGATTTATTTCTGAGGTCGAGGATACTTTTGTAACCAGCGGCCGCTGGCCATACGCCAGTAGAAACAGGCCCCGCGAACCGCCCAGTCCAGGAACATCCCCAGCCAGACGCCCACGACGCCCATCCCCAGAACAATCCCTAACGTATAACCTGCCACCACTCGACAACCCCACATCCCGAGCATCGCCACCCACATAGCATAACGGGCATCACGCGCCCCTTTCAGCCCGGCAGGCAGGACCCAGGAAGCGGCCCAGATAGGCATAAATGCGGCGTTCATCCACAGAAGAATAACCACAACATGGATAACATCCGGATCGTCGGTGTAAAAAGAGGCAAAAAGCCCGGCAAAAGGCGCAGTCCCCCAGGCAATGATTGTCAGCACCACGGTAGAGAGCCAAAGAACATGCCGTAGCTGACGCTCTGCCTGGGCTATTTCACCTTTACCTAATCGTTTTCCAACGATAATGGTCGATGCTGAACCAAGGGCATTACCTGGCAGGTTAATTAATGCCGCCACCGAAAAGGCAATAAAGTTACCGGCAATTACGCTGGTTCCCATGCCGGCAACAAACATCTGGGTCAGCAATTTACCGCCATTAAACAGCACTGATTCGACGCTGGCCGGAATACCAATTCCCAGCACCTCGCGCAGAATGCCGGTGTTAAGACGAGTAAAGTAACTTCGGAAGGTAATACGCAGGGCCGGATTAACGCCACTCATTAATATCAGAATAATGGCGATGGCCCCCACATAGCGGGAAATTGTCAAACCGAGTCCGGCACCAATAAAACCCAAGCCATCCCAGCTGAAAATACCGTAGATAAGGATACTGCTGAAGAGGATATTGAGAATATTCATGCCGCCGTTAATCAATAACGGTAGCTTGGTGTTGCCGGCACCTCGTAAGGCCCCACTGGCAATCAAGGTGATTGCCGCAGCCGGGTAGCTCCAGACGGTAGTTTGCAGATAAGACAATGCCAGAGCCTTAACCTCAGGAGAAGCCTTCCCGGCAATCACTTCAATAATATGCGGCCCTGCAATATGGATAACCACCGCCAAGGCGAGCGCAACTAACGTCATCAGAACTAATGACTGCCTGGCAGCAGCACGTGCGCGTTCGTGATCAAGCTTACCAAAACTGAACGCAACAACAACGGTGGTTCCTAAGTCTACAGCTGCGAAAAAGGCGATAATCACCATATTGAAGCTGTCAGCAAGCCCGACACCCGCCATTGCATCCTGCCCCAGCCAGCTCACGAGGAACGTACTGAAAACCCCCATCAGCAATACACAGGCATTCTCTAAAAAAATCGGCACCGCGAGAGGCATAACCTCACGCCACAAGAGAACACGGTGCGCTTTCCTTTTTGCGCCCCAGGGCGATTTTTGTACCCCCCGACGCACTATTTCAGTTATGTTCAAGCCAGAGCCCGGATGTTTAATGAAACATTATTTCAATATGATGAGCCAGGTCAGCGGTTCCTGCAAAGTTTTTTCAGCTAACGGTATTAAAAGACAACAAGATGTCGGTTGTTTAAGCAAAAAGACATTTTCTGCTATTTTGTCTTTGACAAACCTGTAGCAAAAGCTAAGATAGCGCCCAACGAAATTCCTCTGTAGTTCAGTCGGTAGAACGGCGGACTGTTAATCCGTATGTCACTGGTTCGAGTCCAGTCAGAGGAGCCAATTTAAAGAAAGCAGACGTTCACTGACGTCTGCTTTTTTGCTTTTTATCAATTACTTACCCTCTTTTTTACGTTCACCCTCTTCCACCAAAAAACGCTACTACCCACTACTTTTGTTGGTAGAATCGTTGGTATCTCTGGTTCGATTTTGCTTATCCCCATAACTCAAGGTGATCTGTTCCCTATATCATGAGGATTACAACACGCTGTTAATTTACAACAATTTTTTCAGTGCATGACTCACAGAAGCCGGGCCACCATACAGATCCGCGCCACTGACTGTCGAGGTTTTACCCGCTATAGTAACCAGTAATAACGGAACACCAGACACGCCGACTGAACGCATTAGCTGCTTCACGCTGTCTGTACGTTTATCCGTTATCTCAGCGAGTTCTGTTCCCGCAGTAAAAGGATCGCCGTGAGTCGGGAAATGAATCTCCAGTTCTTTAGCCATGGCATATTCATTGCTGATTTTTGCCACAACGTCACTGCGTGAGGTATCAAGGCCCCGTACATAGCGTGCAATTTGCAGTTCATGTAACAGGCCCGCTTCAGCTTCAGGTGCAATTCTTTCACAGGCTGTCAGAGCACAATTCAGCGCATGTGAGTCGAAATTGCCCCCCGAATTCAGCAACTGATGATATTCCTCACTGAAGCGCTGACCTGTCAAAGAAGCGATTCGTTGGTCATTGCCCCAGGCGTAAGCCGCAAACTGTGGCGACATCGGTCGGGCTCCCTCTCCTGAAAACAGCCCGGACGGGAGCAGCTCCAGCACTTGCGGACAGGACTGTGCCAAATATGCCAGCGCAGGGGCACTCGCATAGCACCAGCCACACAGAGGGTCAAAAATATACTGTAATTTTTCGATTTTCATTATTGTCGCTCTGGCCTTAACTTGAGTGGTTTCAGTATATGAGAAAGGGGCTGAGGAAAAATCACATCAGCAGATTTTCTCACGATAATATTCGTCTCTGCCTGTCATTCCAATGATTTTGCTTTTATCAACAGCGATACATTGGCTCAGGACTTGCTCATTTTCTATCTAATGTAATGCTTTTTATGTATAAATATTTCTCGTTCCGCAACGTATGCTGTTTATAAAAGTAAAATCATTCGCGCTGCTTTGCGAAGGCGTAAACCTTGACGATGACACATCCACAGAGACTCCTTTATGAAAATAGAATCACTGGCCTTACACCACGGATATGAATCAGAAGCGACAACAAAATCTGCGGCAGTCCCTGTTTATCAGACCACCTCTTATACTTTTGATGATACCCAACATGGTGCTGATCTCTTTGATTTAAAAGTTGCAGGTAATATTTACAGCCGAATTATGAATCCGACGACCGCCGTGCTTGAGCAACGACTTGCCGCAATTGAAGGCGGTATCGGTGCACTGGCGGTGGCATCCGGTATGGCCGCTATCACCTATGCTATTCAGGCCCTGACTGAAGTCGGCGACAATATTGTCAGTACCAGCCAGCTTTATGGTGGTACTTATAATCTGTTTGCCCATACCTTACCGCGCCAGGGTGTTGAAGTACGCATGGCCAGTTTTGATGATTTTGCCGGCCTGGAAGCGCTGATTGATGACAGAACCAAGGCGCTGTTTTGTGAGTCAATCGGTAACCCGGCGGGGAATGTGGTAGATATCGCCCGCCTGGCTGAAATCGCCCATCGCCATGGTGTTCCGGTTATTGTCGATAATACCGTGGCAACGCCCGTATTATGCCGTCCTTTCGAACACGGAGCGGATATTGTGGTGCACTCCCTGACCAAATATATTGGCGGCCACGGCACCACGATTGGTGGCATTATTATCGATTCAGGAAAATTTGACTGGGTTGCGAATAAAGCACGGTTTAGTTTACTGAATGAACCGGATGCCTCTTATCACGGGGTGGTGTATACCGAAGCCTTTGGTCCCGCGGCGTATATTGGCCGCTGCCGGGTGGTGCCTCTGCGCAATACCGGTGCCGCCTTGTCGCCACACAGTGCCTTTTTACTGCTCCAGGGACTTGAAACCCTGAGCCTGCGGATCGAGAGACATTGCAGTAATGCCGAAAAACTGGCGGCATATCTTCAGCAACATCCTTCCGTCAGCTGGGTTAACTATGCCGCCCTCCCCGACAGCCCGTTTAAAGCCAATGCGGATAAAATTACTGCCGGAAAAGCCTCCGGGATAGTCAGTTTTGGTATTAAGGGCGGAAAGGAAGCAGGTGGACGTTTTATCGATGCGCTGCAGATGATTTTACGCTTAGTGAATATCGGTGATGCTAAATCTTTGGCCTGTCATCCAGCCAGTACTACCCATCGCCAATTAAACCCGGAAGAGTTAGCTCGTGCTGGTGTCAGTGAAGACCTGGTGAGAATTTCTGTCGGTATCGAACATATTGATGACATCATTAATGATGTTTCTCAGGCGTTAGAAGCGGCACAGAAATAGTCTCCGGAATAGCCAGCTCCGTGCGGGGGCTGGTTTCAAGGTTTAATGCAGTTCTGGCCAGTAATCTTTATTGACATAAAAAAGCCGCCTGACACCGGGCGCTCTTCAGAGGGGTATCAGGCGGCTATTGCTGAGCAATTACGCTTTTTCGGATTTCGCTTCAGCTCTTTTCTGCTCGCCAATGATTTTCAGCTTAGCCGAAATTTCGCGACGCTCTTTTGACAGTTCCGCATTTTTAATAATGTGATCATCAACGCGGTCTTCATAGTCCGCTTTCATGCTGGCAATGATTTCTTGCACCGCTTCAATGCTCATACCCGGCTTAATATATTCACTCAGGTTATCGAGCAGCAACACACGTTTTTGGTTGTCACGGATTTTTTTTGCTTCATCCTGAATTTCACGTTGTAGCTTGTTCTTACGACGGTACAGACGCACAAAGTCCAGGACGTCCTGAAAGGATGATTTAATATTTTCCATTTTCACACCTTATAAATTGGCAATCGGATTCAGGTTACGACTACATTAAGCTATAGCCTACCTGAATGGCAATGCGTGACTAACATTCAAAACAGACTGTCTCTATCTTAACCCTAATTGCAGCTGAATCGAAACAAGCAAAAAAAAATTTGCTGTAAAATGCGAGGTATGGAAGAAAACAGACCCTGTTCCCCCTGTCACTGTCAGTTTTCACGCAACCTTTTAACGCAACCAAGGTGTTATTGTCAGACCCACCAGTAATCCTTCCGGGCTGAGCAGGCGAGTCACGGTTTGCCCCCAAGGTTCCAGGTGATTGTCCACCAGCAACTGGTACCCCTGCGCTTTGAGTTCATTGCTGGCAACCTCCAGAGAAGCCACTTCAAATTCTATCCAGCTCTGGGGAACGGCATGGCTTTCTGGCCAGTCAGCACAGTTAAAACAGGACTGTGCGGCTTGCTCCAGCGGCCAGACAGCAAAATGTTTAACGCCTTCCAGTTCCCCTGCTTCCAACGAGAGATAAGTTTCATTACCGGGCATGCCTTTCAACGGTAAATTCAGTGCGTGCTGATAAAAGGCCTGACTGGTGGCACTATTACCAGTAACAGGTCCAAAACCTGCAATAAAAAGAACGGTTAAGCCTGTTGTTTCATCAAAAGCCATGAGTTACTCCTGCACGGGTTTAACGGGAATGAGCATTTCGAGCTGCCAGACACCAGACTGGCTGCCGTCATTAAGGTAGCGTTCGTAACAAGGTTTACCAGTAAACTGATATCCCCCGTCCGCCTCAACCTGGTCAAACAGCGTTTCCCAGGCTTCAAATGTACGGTAAACATCGTTTTCTCCAGCTGACATCAAATAACTGTATATTTATACATAAATATAACAGCCAGTCTGTCTCTGTACAGCCCTTTCTTAGTCAGTATGTGCAGTTCGCCAAAAAACTGCACTAAAAAGTACACTCAGGGCTAACTGACGTTATCCCTTTCCTGATATCTGACGTAACGTTGTCGCATCGTAATAAGAATGATAATCTTTACCATCTTATTCACTCCTGACAGAGACAGGGCGAATTCTGTGATAGCTCAAGAACCTAATGCGCTGGTTCCCGTGAAAAAAAGATTCATTTTAATGGAAGATTTTCAACGTTATGGTGAACGCTATAATATCGATTATCACTTCCCACAACACAGCCAGGGGAACGGCCTGCACATTCCTGTGCTCCACGGGGATGTTGAAGAATTAACGTTGGGTTCGGGTATCAGTCTGACACAATCTGATGTGCAGGTTCTGGAGCCTTATGAAACCTTCTCCTGCCATGAATCACCGCTCTATATGCTGGTAGTGCTGGAAGGGAATGTGGTTATCTCGCACTATGGTCAACAGTACACTATCCGTTCGGGTATGACTTATGCCACGCGACTTTCGAGCCATCAGGCTATGACTGTTCGCCATATTGCCGGGCATAAACTCAGAACGCTCTCTCTGGGAGTGTATCCCGGCGAGGCCTGGCAAAGCAGCTTGCTCAGGTCGCTTTTACGCGACGGGGCCTTCAGTAATACGCCGTCAATGGCCTGGCACGTGCCTGATTATTTGCTCACCGGTTTAGCCCGCGCGCAGCACGGCAGCGGCAACGGCGTGGCCCGGCAGCTGATCCTTGAAGGACTGATTATGCAGTTACTGGGGCACGGCTTAAACCAGCATGAAAGCCTCAGTCGTCCTGTCGAGTTTGCCCAGCGTTGCGAACATCAGCGGCTGGAAAATATTCGCAACCTGCTCGAACAAGCCCCGGAAAAAGAGTACACCCTGAACGGACTGGCGCAACAAGCCGCCATGAGCCCAAGCAGCCTGCGCAGTAAGTTTAGACAGGCCTACGGCTGCACTATTTTTGATTTTCTGCGTGACTGCCGCCTGGCACTGGCACATCGTTATTTATTGGAAGGCCATAGCGTCCAACAAGCCGCATGGATGTCAGGCTACCAGCATGCCACCAACTTCTCTACCGCCTTTCGTCGCCGTTATGGTATGCCACCAGTCGATATCCGCCGTTCCCGCTAATCTGACCCGAAGATGTCGGTAACAATAGTTTGTCATTACGCATATGTAACCTGACATTACGCATATCTGCTTAACGCCTCAAAAAGGTAATAATTCTTATTAACAATTAGAAAAAGCCTTTGGAGACTTTAATGTTGACTAAAACGCGTCTGGCACTGCTGGTGGGGTTGGCTACCGGTAGCCTCACTTTCCCGGTGTTAGCACAAGAAACCACAAAAAATGATACCCTTGTTGTCACCTCAAAAGTGCAAAGTGGCGCAACTAAACTGGAAACCCCGGATATCGAAACGCCTCAGGCTGTATCGATAGTCACACGGGAACAGTTTGAAGAGCAAGGCGCAACCAGTGTACATCAGGCGGTTACCTATACGCCGGGTGTGTATAGCAACCAAATCGGGGCCTCAAACCGTTTTGACTATATTGTTATGCGAGGCTTCTCCGACGGAAGTCTGGACAATATCTATCTTGATGGTTTGAAAATAATGGGGGATACCAACTCCCATAGTTCACTGGTGGTGGATCCGTGGTTTTTAGACAGTATTGAAGTGGTTCGTGGCCCGGCCTCTGTCTTGTATGGTCGTTCCTCTCCTGGCGGTATTGTCGCTCTCACCTCCCGTAAACCGTCCTTTGACACTGGCGGTGAAATTAAGCTGTTTGCCGGTAATAATAAACAGCGCGGGGCAATGTTTGATGTCACCGGCGCGTTGGATGATAACGACAGAATCGCCGGCCGCATCAGTGGTATGACGCGTTATGCCGACTCGCAGTTCGATCCGCTAAAAGAAGAGCGTTATGCCATCATGCCCAGTCTGACCTGGCGCATCACTGATAATACTCGCCTTGATTTAATGGCCTATTTACACCGTGATCCTGAAGGTGGCAGCCACTCCGGCCTGCCTTATGAAGGAACGGTAGTCCCTTATAATGGCAAAAAAATCTCAAACACCTTTTATGAGGGTGAGCCTGGTTTCGATAAATATAATCGCCAGGAAAATATGGTCGGCTATGATATCGAGCATCAGTTTGACAGCGGCTGGTCGGTGCGTCAGAAAGTGCGTTACCTGAATACCAAAGTTGAACTGAATCAGGTCTATGCCGCAGGCTGGGCAAATGCAAGCCAGTTAAACCGCGGGTATTCAGGCTCGGAAGAGCAGATGAATGCCATCACCCTGGATAACCATGTAGACGGAAGCTTTGATACCGGGCCACTGAATCACCGCGTGCTTATCGGTATGGACTATCAGGATCGTAGCAATCATACCACCGGTTACTCTGGCAGCTTCCCGGCACTGGATGCCTTTAATCCGGTTTATAATGCTTATCCGCATACTATAACCATGTATGGTCACGAACAGCATAAACTGCGTCAGACCGGCTACTACCTTCAGGATCAGATCTCATTAGACAGATGGCGTATGACGCTGGGTGGCCGCTTTGACCAAGTGAAAATCACCAATCTCAATAAGCTGGATGGCAGTTCAAGCGCGCTGGATAAAAATAACTTCAGCAGCCGCGCCGCCCTGATGTATCTGTTTGATAATGGCATTGCACCTTATGTCAGCTACTCGACGTCCTTTACCCCAACCAGTTTCGTTGACGATGCGGGTCAATTGCTGAAACCGATGACCGGTAAGCAATGGGAAGCAGGCTTAAAGTATGAGCCAGAAGGCACCAACATCCAATACAGTGCTTCGGTATTCCGTATCAATCAGAAAAATATCGCGACCAAAACAGAGCCCGATTCTCCTTATCGTTCGATCGGTGAAATCGAGTCTGAAGGGGTGGAACTGGAAGCCGTAGGCGAGATAGCCGAAAACCTGCGTCTCCAGGCAGCCTATACCTATACCGATATCCGCTATAAGAAAAGTAGCCAGGATGAACAAGGTAAACGTGCGGTGTATGCGCCACGTAATATGGCCAGTACCTGGCTAAGCTACGATGTTAAAAGCGGCCCGCTGGACGGTCTGACCATCGGCTCCGGGATGCGTTATGTTAACGGTGTGACCACCGATCGCCTGAATACCCATACGCTGCCATCCTATACGCTGGTCGATATAGCCGTGGGTTATGACTTGTCAAAAGTCGGCATCAAAGGGTTAAACGCCCAGCTTAACGTTAATAACCTGACAGATAAGAGCTACGTTGCCGCCTGTAACTCGCTCTCTTACTGCTATTTTGGTGCAGAACGCAGCATCGTCGGCAGTGTTTCCTGGAAGTTCTGATTGGCAATATCACCCACCTGCTTGTTTCCTGGCAGGTGGGTGGTTTACTTCATAAAGTATTCATCAAATTAGCCGTTGACGACATTGCAAAAACGCCAGATACTGTATATTAAAACAGTATAACGGAGATAACCCATGTTCGTCGAACTCGTCTATGATAAACGCAACGTTGCCGGTCTGCCTGGCGCTCAAGATATCATCCTTGCAGAGCTTACCCAACGCGTACATCGTGTATTCCCTGACGCCGAAGTACGGGTTAAACCCATGCAAACCAATGCAGTGAACAGTGACTGCACTAAATTTGAGAAAGAACGCCTCAACCGTTTAATCGAAGAGATGTTTGACGAAGCCGAATTCTGGCTGGTTAACGAGTAACGCCCATGGATAACATTATTATTTCCGGCGTGCGCATCTATTTCCCCCGTCCGGGGGAACGCCTGCCTGTACCCTCGACTGACATCCGTACCTTTGCCATTAAAAGCACTATAGATACTCGCTGCTGCCTGCTGGCCTTTCAGAATGGTCAGTGGCGTGTGTTGTCATTACCAGAATACCAAAATTCCGGAAGAGCAATTATGGAGGCAGTGAAACAGGGTCAAATTAAGTGGCAGTAAATAAAGAACTCTCTGATGTATATCAGTCTGGTTTAAAGGGGCGTTTTATGGGGCGTCCGGATCAGGCCCGGGGGTATCAGGACAGATAATCAGCGGTCGATCCGTGTCAGATCTTCCGCTGTCAGGCCTGTCATTTTTATGATGGTATTGTGGTCAAAACCATTCTGTAGCATGATTCGGGCCACTTCGAGTTTTCCTTCATTGCGACCTAGTTGGATACCTTCCTGTCGGCCTTTCTCAATACCCTTCTGTTCCAGCTGTTGTGCGATAGTCATCAGTTCGTCCCCATCTTGCGGCACTTGCTGTCATGTGTTCTGTCACTAGCAAGGTGGTCAGCGGTCGACCTGTGTCAGATCTTCCGCTGTCAGGCCTGTCATTTTTATGATGGTATTGTGGTCAAAACCATTCTGTAGCATGATTCGGGCCACTTCGAGTTTTCCTTCATTGCGACCTAGTTGGATACCTTCCTGTCGACCTTCTTGTCGTCCTTTCTCAATACCCTTCTGTTCCAGCTGTTGTGCGATAGTCATCAGTTCGTCCCCATGTTGCGGCACTCGCTGTGCCAGATCATGTACAAAGGCCTCTGCGTTTGAAGTTTCGCCTGCCTGTACAAGATAGTTTATCAGTGACGCCAGTTGCTGTCCTGTCATGCTTTCTGTCAGTAATAAGGTGGTCAGATTGTCCAGCAGATCTGACAGGTCCCGGTTATGAATATGTTTCTGTAGCAAGCTCAGGGCTGCCATACGGCGGTGTCCCATGATCTCTTCGTCCGGTATAACAGTAACATCAACCAAGGGAAAATGACCGTTGTACAGCTTTTCGGCTAATCCGGAATGGTTAAACTCATCCAGCCAGCGGGTTGAATACGGATACGGGCTGCGTTTGCCGTTATAAAACAGAACGGGTATCACCAGCGGCAATTTTTTGTGCCCTGCATCCAGGTGACGTTGCATGGCCGCCACCGCATAACGAAGAAGTCGGAACGCCATATGTTTGTCAGGAGAAGACTGGTGCTCGATAAGTACGTTGATATAACCGTCATCATCGGACGTGGTTTTCAGGCTGTATAGCACGTCGCTGAAGTAAGGTCGTAAACTTTCCTCGACAAAGCTGCCAGACTCAAGTTTCAGGGTACTGAAGTCACAGATGTCCTGCAGTTCTACGGGCAGATGCAGTTGCATGAAATCCCTGGCGGTATCAGGATGGGTCAGAAACTGTTTAAATACCGAGTCATGTGGGGTAGGTGTTCCACTCGCACTATCCTTGTTGTTCCTGCCGGACATCTCCTTCTCCGCAGCTGTTTTACCTTTCGTTTTATATGCCTGGAGGTACCGGAACACCGATACTCTATTTGAACTAAACTACCCGGAGACACATCTGAAAACCACCAATAAACGCTCAACAACACTCGCGATATTGCACCAGGCCCCTTCCCTTCGATAAGGCTCCCACACTCAGCCACCAGATCCGATGCTTCTTGTGAACCAGAATATGGTTTACCATGTGCGGAGGGGTGTTTTGTGTCACTGAGATCCATAATAATATTGGATACAGGCTATGGGCTCATATGAACAGTGAACAATACTGCAATATAAAAGAACGGATTGTTTATTAGATATAGAATTTAATAACAATGAGTTAGACAACATAAGTGGACACAGATAAACATTGAATAACTCAGCGCAACAACCTACCTTCCTCTTCCATGATTACGCGAATCATCAAATAAGATAATGATATATATCTTTAAAATTAAAATTCAACCATGCAAATGTACTTAACAATGTACTTGCTATTGGTTACTTCTTAGTCACAGGAAATTTCTTGTACAAAGTACACACAGCCACATCATAAATCAGCGCCACCTGTTTCCTGTCCGTCCCGTTAGCTATCAACCGCCCAGCCTGCGCCCATTGTTCTGGCGTTAATTTTGGCCTGCGCCCTCCTATCCTTCCCTGTTCTCTTGCTGCCGCTAAACCGGCCATCGTTCGTTCAACAATGAGTTCACGTTCCATTTCAGCCAGTGCGCCCATTATATGAAATATGAAACGCCCCATTGGGCTGGATGTATCGATGCTGTCTGTCAGGCTGCGGAAATGAATGTTGCGGTTACGGAGTTCATCGACTAACAAGACCAGGTTTCGCATTGACCGGCCTAGCCGATCCAGCTTCCAGACAACAAGAATGTCACCCTCTTTGAGCTGCTTTAATACCCGTTTTAGAACCGGGCGATTAGCAACAGTACCGCTCATTTTTTCCTCAAATATCTGTTCGCATCCTGCGCGTTCCAGGGCATCACGTTGTAAAGAGGTATTTTGGTCATTTGTTGACACACGAACATAGCCAATTTGCATAATTTATAGCCACTAATTTCGTTATAAAAATGCAGGGAAGTGTACAGGTAAAAATTGAAAGGCTTTATCCAAAACGCTGGTTTGGGCGGGTTCAGTAATAGAACGGTATCTTCAGCGAATTGGAATGAAATTACAGAGACGGGTATCTATCATGCTGAAACACAAAACCAACCAGAGTTGCCTGCAGCGGTTGGTGGATTAATTGTCTTAAATATTGTGACTGGAATTTACATTACGCAGCTTTGCATGAGATCTAACTCCGCATCACCACAAATGTGGCGACGTTCAAAAGATACAAATGGCTGGGGCGCATGGATGTCAGTCATGCTTGCTGGGGATTTTGGAATAGGAAGTGCTACGGGTGTTGCTCGTTCAGATGCTGAACTAACAGCACCCGACGGAGTACCGGGTGGGCTATTTAGACAGTCAGGTAGTGTGGGGTTATCAAATTTATTTGGTTCATATGGTTCCGGGATTTGTATGCCGCATGCGATGTCGAGCGCAGGAACCAGTCGACTTAGCACATTTTTGTTCATGCAGGCAAATGGACAGCTAAAAACAAAATGGCAATCAGTTAACACTTCAACTGGAGAGGTGTCAGGAACAGTACACACCGTTTATTCGACAGCGAACACAACTAAAGCATCTGATGGCGCACTAAAAGCAGCCTCACCAGTAGCTCGTATTGCTAGCCCTGAATCTACAGATCGGCTTGATATTGATGAGAGTGATTTTGAATGGTGTGGTTACGGCGTAGCTAATGGCGAGGCTCGCGGCGTTGAAATCATTCGTGAGGATGTTGGCGTGTATCGGGTAACAGGCGCTAAATCTTTGGCATCGTCGGGCTGGCGCTTGCTACCGCCACGCGATCCAGATGGCAGCGGGGATTTGGGTGTGGTGACAGCAGAACAGCTTGATGATGAGATCATCATTTCACTGTTCCGCCGCAAAATGGTACTAGCTGATGGAGAAATTGTTATTCAGTCAGGTGAGTCGATTGATGTGCCGGCTAACTCATGGATTGATATTCGTCTGGATATGCCAGAATCAGTTATTGCTCCTGATGCTCCGACTGAAGAGCCTCAGATTCAGCCTGAATAGCTGCCTGATTTTGATTCCAAATGCTGTCTATCGGCATCTCGACACGAACTGAAACGAATTGGTCGGCAGGAATGTCGACCGCTTCACCATCGGAAACCCCTTCAATGATATTCTGAGCAAATACAGGCGCGTCCGGATAGGTTCGATGATAGGTCTGTACCAGCACTGAACCATCAGCGTTCACCTCAAAATCCAACCATACAAGAGGCTGGCCATTCCGGTCTTTCGGTATATCAAACCCGCCATTAACCCCGCCCCATGCCGCATCAGCATTTAAACCAATGCAGTTTTTGATTAGGTACTGGCCCACAGCTAACCGAGTCACCACGCACCCTTCTGACTCGTCATTAGTTTCGTAGTGGCCATCATGGAATATTTTAACTATTGGGGATGCTACTTTTAGTGTTCCATCCGCTGCTTTAGTTGTGTTAGCTGTTGTGTAAATTGTTTGCATTGCTGCTTCCTGCACCCCGGTGGCTATATTGACACGGCTCCATTGAGCTTTTAGTGTGCCAGATCCATTGCAGAAAAGCTGGAATGACGCGAAATAAGTTGCTGAGTTGATCCTGCCGTACGGTATGTTAATTCCTGCACCATAGGCCCCGAACTTGATATTTGCGCTTCCGCCACCCTGAGTGAAAAAAGTTGTGGGATAACCTTCTACGCTATCAAGTTCACTATCCAATAATGGAGGAGGCGACATCCCACCAAGCCCAAACCCGCCGACTTGAAGCACCCTCCCGGGAGTTTTATCCCTGGATGACGTCGTCGCATCTAAAGTGGCCACAGTTCCCAAACCAGCGTTTTGTCGAATACCTTCCACAGTGGTTGCACCTGTACCACCCTGAGCAATGCTCAGCGCCGTTTTAAGCCCAGTCAGGCTTGTGATATCGCTATTCGCGCCTTTCTTCGCCAGTGACTTCTGTCCCGGAACAGTTACTGCTTGACCGCCCACAGTAATCGTTACGTCACCAGTACCATTCATCACGTCAGCAAATCCGCTGATGTTTCGCTGATACATGCCGAATGTTTCAGCTATATCCTGTGCCAGTCCGTCAACACTCAGATTGTCACTAAGCAGAATTGAATATTTTGTTCCTGCGGCTAATGCTGGGCTTGCTGCTGGCGATACCGTCATTGCTGTGCCACTGGTTATTCCAGTGATTTGAAATGTCTGTGGCGGTGAGGTCATGGTTAATACAGTGCATCCCACACGGATTAAAGAACCCGCTGCAGTAAAATTAGTGCCAGTGCCGGTTAATGTATTTCCGCTAACTGCAATAGTGCCTGTTGTGTAAATCATTATTTATCTCCAGAAAATGAAAAACCCGCCGAAGCGGGTTGTGATGTTTAATTTGGTTAGGATTTCATAAGGATGCATGCTAAGAAAGGCATATACCCCCCACCTGTGTTGCCGTCAGCCTCATATTGAATTGTAGTAACTGTATTTGCCTCAATAACTCTGGAGTATGCCGTGGCTCTGGTTTGAGCTCCGTCCGCTCGAATATCTACAGCTCGAGTTCCATTTATTGTTACAATACATCGAGTAAAAAATTTCGTCCCGAAATCTGAGCTAACATCACCTGACGCCATTATTGTTGGTATTACCAACGTTCTTTTGACTGCTGATGCAGGGATAGTGATTGTTTCCCCCCTGTTAACTACATGAGTGCTAACGACGTCACCCTCAATTTTTTCAGCATAAACGGTCCCCTCAAAACGGCCATCCGTTGCATATACAGTGCCTCTGAATACACCATCGGTGGCGTAAACCTTCCCTCTTACCACAACATCATTGAATTCAGAGCCACCATCTTTGTTTATAGACCAACCAGAAAAGCTGGGTGCATAATTATTGGATTGAATGAGGTTACCAATTTTTGCGTTAGTAATAGAGCCATCACCAACAAGCAGGTCATTAATAATCACCTGATTGTTTTTGATAATAAATGGCGATGTTAAGGCTCCATTAACCTGACTCGTAAAAAATAACTGGTCAGCCATCATAATAATTTCTGACTGTGTAACACCAGAATCATTATTAACGCCAAATCCAATGCCTGAGACAACACTCCTACCGTTATCATCTACCGCAACTTTAATTACCCGTGATGCGCTTAA
This sequence comes from uncultured Cedecea sp., assembly GCF_947498825.1. GTDB lineage: Bacteria > Pseudomonadota > Gammaproteobacteria > Enterobacterales > Enterobacteriaceae > JGM124. The sequence continues at coordinate 279,501 of NZ_CANMLV010000001.1, forward strand.
TTCACCATTAATATCAGCCACCGCTTTTGACGTATCCGATATTAAGGCGGTATTATCATTCACACTGGCTGTGATTGTGCTAATTTGCGTGGCGGTGGCCTGCTGATAATTCGATACCGTCTGACTCAGATTAGTTACAGACGCCGCATTCCCAGCAACATCAGTTTTAATCTGCTCCAGCGCGGTAGCTGTCGCCGATTTCTCATCTGCTATCACGGTATCAATACGGTCAATTTCTGCCTGATTAGCGTTGTACTGAACGGACAGCGTTTGGCGCATATTGACCTGAGCCAGGGTATTCGTAATCAATGCAATAGCATTGTTTTTCGAACTGCCCGACGCATTATCAGTCTGCGCTTTCAGCTCCTCCAGCCTGGAAGCCATAGCACTGTCGAGCGTGGTTACTGCCTGCGTTAATTCAGAAACATCAGACTCGTTATCATCGACGCGGGTATTAAGCTGATTAACCGCCTGTGTCCTGGCCTCCGTCTCATTCGTCAATGCGGTATTAACGTTTGTGATCGCCGATTCGTTCTTGCCGGTTCGGGTTTCGATAGTCGTCATACGCGTAGCTGAAGCCGCTTTCTCATCAGCCACAACCTGGCTCAAGTCAGTCAGCCCGGCTGTGTTCTTCCCGGTCTGAGCTTCAAGGCGAGTGACATCATTTACACGAGCCTCCGTTTCACTTGCGATAACCTGAGTGACTTGCTCAAACTTCGCTGAGTTATCACCGCTTTGGACCGATAAGCGAGTGGAAATATCAGCTTGCGCAAGGGAGTTACTAATGATGGCCTGGGCATTATTCTGAATAGCACCAGAAACCTGCCCGGCTTTCACTTCCATTTCATCAAACCGGGTCGAGGTGGCACCATCCAGAGTGGCCACAGTTTCAGCCAGGTTAGATACGCTGGCATTGGTTTGATCGGTTTTGGTGGTTAGCTGCTCAACAGCAGAGGTACGCGCCAGGGTTTCATCGGTAATAGCTTGATTAACCCTCGTGATAGCTGCTGCATTGCTTTCACTCGAGACAGTTAATTTCTCAATAGCATCTATTCTGGCGCTCGTTTCATCGCTAACAGCCTGGCGAACAGAGTTAATTGCAGCAGTATTATCCCCGGTTACGGCTTCCAGGCGCTCGACATCTGACACCCTGGCTTCCGTCTCAGTGGCTATAACTTGAGTGACCCGCTCAAACTTAGCAGCATTGTCGCCACTCTGAACCGACAGCCGCGTTGAGATATCCGCCTGCGCCAAAGAATTACTGATGATGGCTTGGGCATTGTTCTGAATCGCGCCGGACGCTTGCTCAGTTTTTGCCGTGATTTCATCAAAACGGGTAGATGTTGCACCATCCAGAGTAGCCACGGTTTCAGCTAATCCAGACACACTGGCATTGGCTTTCTCCGTCTCTGCAGTCAGTTTTTCCACAGCAGAAGTACGCGCCTCAGTTTCATCTGTAATGGCCTGACTTACGCGGGTGATCGCTGCCGCATTCTCTCCGGTGGTGACCGTTAATTTCTCGACAGCATCAACCCGCGCACTCGACTCATCAGAAACCGCCTGACGAACCGCGTTGATTGCAGCAGTATTATCCCCGGTTGCGGCCTCCAGACGCTCGATATCGGATACCCTGGCTTCCGTTTCCGTGGCGATGACCTGCCTCACCTGCTCGAATTTCGCCGTATTTTCGCCGTTCTGTACTGCGATGCGGAACGAGGTATCTGCCTGAGCCAGAGAGTTGCTTATGATGGCCTGGGCATTATTTTGAATAGCACCGGACGCAGTATCGGTTTTTACTGCCAACTCATCAAAACGCGTTGCGGTAGAGCTCTCCAAAGTGGTGACGGCTTCGTTCAGACTGGTAATATCAGCCGTATTGTTGGCTGTCTTCGCTGTAAGTTGGTCAACTGCCGTTGTTCTGGCTTCTGTTTCATTCGTCAGTGTCTGACGAACTTCTGTCAGCCCGGATTCATTAGCCGCAGTTCTCGCTTCAAGATTGATAACATCAGTAACACGTGCCTCGGTTTCAGTAGCGATTACTTCCCGCAATTGTTCGTATTTTGCAGAGTTCTCACCGTAATGTACCGATTGACGGACAACAACATCAGCCAGCGCCAGAGAGTTACTGATAATCGCTTGTGCCGTCTGCTTGTTAGCTGCTGAAACGGCTGTGATATCTGCGCCATTTTGCAAAATATTATTCGCCATTTTATCCGCGTCGGCAATTATCTGGTCGGTGGTCTCCTTCCCTGAGTTGACAGCATTAATAATATCGTCAGCATTTTTCTGGATATCCTCAGCCAGTTTTTCAGTATCAGCGATAATCTGGTCAGTCGTTTCCTTGCCTGATTGAACCGCATCTGCTATGGCATCGGCATTTTTTTGAATGTCCTCCGCCATATCTTTTGCATCAGCGATAATCTGATCGGTGGTCTGTTTTGTTGACTCTACAGCCGAAGCGAGATTTTCAGCATTATCACGAATGGCTTCCGCCAGGTCTTCGATTTTTGCACTGCCGTCAATGACTGACTCAATTATTCCCTTGAATACGTCAGAGTCTTTCACCCCCTCAACCACGGCATCTGTAATCTCTGAAAAATCGGCCTCAGGCGAACCGGATGCCTGAACAAAATCAGATACGCCAAAAGCGTTTCTCGCTCTGACATAAATATAATATACATGCCCCACTTTTAGCTGACTCACAGTCCACTGGTGACCACGTCCAAGGTACTGCGCTTGTGATTCTATGTTTTTAATATTGGATACTGGGTTTTCGCCAGAAAACCAAAACTCAAATCCAGTATCAGATGTCAGTGTCGCTTGTGTGACTGGCACCAGAGTGGCCTGGAATACACCAGGAAGCCATTGAATAGATTTTGGTGCAGAAGGTGCGCCGATAATCAGACTAACCTGCGTTTCCGCCCCCTTCATCCCGTTTTCATTGCGCCCGCGTACGCCAAGAGAGTAGTTTCCAGAGTCCAGCCCGTAAAATTCATAACGAAACTGATCGGTCTCATACTGTGCAACAACTCTCCCGTCCGCGTTATAAATGTATAGCTCGAACGCGAGTTTTTTTGTTGCTGTACCGGTTTCCCATGTAGCGGTGACTTGCACTGTTTCACTGTTAGTATTGATGATTCTCAGGCTTTCAATATTTGGTACGCGATAACTATTAAACGTATCGTTTGGCATATCGAATACCGCACCATCGTCAACGACAGCTTGTTTTTTCGGGCCATGCAGTGTTGCAGTGATGCTATAGACAGAGTTGTTACTCTCTTCTGAAATGCCCATGATGCGAACAAGAATCGGTGCCGCTTCGCCAGTGGAAATGACGAATACAGTCCCATCACGCACCCATGTCGGCGCTGTCTTCAGTGTAATCTCTCGCCCTGCAACGCTGGCTATTTCATACTTAACAAACTTCCCACTGGAACTCATCAGAGACACTAAATCTCCGCTGCCAACTAGCTCAGATACATCAGCGTCAGCGGTAATGGATTTCCCCGCATGAGACATGATTCGACCACCCAGTCGGCTGGCTGCATGGTTATTATCCATCACTTCAATAATGTCGCCTGGAATGAACCGAATCGCTTCCCGAGCCATCTTGAACGCTACTTTTTTGTTTTCACGCTTGACGGTTTCCAGCATCCACTTTCCTGCTCTGAAAGCCTGTCCCCGCGATGTACAGCCGAATGCCTCTATAGTTGTTTCGTTATAGCTATGACGCCCTATCATCTCGTCATCAGAAACGTATTCTTTTACTTGCTCCCACCCGTTATTCGGGTCAGTCCAAGAGACAACTACGGCGTTGTATCTCTCGGAGCGCTTCATCGAACTGTAAGTGAACAGCCCATCAACCACGTTTGCGTTAGTGATTGAAGCTACAGGGTCTTGAGGGTTGTCAAGCATTACAGAGAAACGCATGCCATCCCACAGCGCGATACCCCTGAACATTCCGGCGATGTCATCAAGCAAGTCGCGGGAGCTCTTCTGCTCAGTGATGTATGCGTTAAGTGTAAATCGCGGCTCTTTTCCGCCGTAGCCATCATCAACCATCTGATCACAGAACTGCGAAAGAACGTACAGGCTACCGTCATCCACGTCGATATAGCCAGCGCTGCGCGCAAGCCCATACCGGGGGTTTTTTACTAGCGCACGGAACAGCCAGGCCGGGTTATTTGTCCACGCTGATTTAAAGCCACCAGTCCAGATGCCAGTATAAGTGCGGGTTATCGGGTCGTAGTTATCAGGTACATCGACAATGAGACCGCGAAGATGATAGGTCCTGGTGGGCGTTTCAGTATACTGGTCACGGTCAACTACGCACCCGGCAACAGCAGAATGCGGATACGACAGGTTGTCGTCAGTAATTTCGGTAAAACTATTCCAGACAGTGCCGTTATTCAGCAAATCACTGCTGCTGTCTGCTGTAATGCGGCGCAGACGAATATCAAATGGTTTAGTATCAGGTGCATCAAAAAGATGAGCCTCAAGATATTCACCGGATATTTTCCCTCTGATTGTGACAGTCTTTTGAGTTTGCCAGGAAAGATTGCCCGTCCGGGTTTCAATCACCATCGTCACGGACGTTTCTTGCTGATTTCCTCTCGTGTCCTGCTGGACTAATCCAGAAACGCCGATATTCATGCGTACACGGTCAACATCTGTATCAGTAACCGTGCGAACAATCGGTGTAGCTTGCGTGACATCCGCGTTAACAAGCGTTGTTGATTCGATTGTGTTAAAGCCGTTAATCGGCTCCTGAGATGCTGTTCCCGGTCTCCACGCCACGCTCACACCATTGATAGTCGTGTTTCCTGCTGAATCAGTCACCGGGGTTTTGTTCAGCATAAAAGATGACAGGTGCTGCTGGTCAACTGGCCCTGCTATCGGACCTTCGCATAGAAGATCGAGCACTTTCAGATACTGCTTACTCTTAAGGTTGTCATCAATTAACTTAGGAGTGCTTCCTCCACCACCGCCGCCACTCATAAACTCCTCCTTTCAACTGTCAAGGCAGTTAGCTGATAATTTGTTCCCAGTTATCAGTATTGCTTGTATCAATACCCAGGCTGATAACGTTACTTCCGATCATCATCTCACCCAGAAGAATGGGTACCGGCCTGCCTTGTCCGACACGGTTCTCCGCACTGGTGAATGAGTTGTTCGTGATTGAATTCGTATCCTGTTCTGCTGACGTCTTCGTCTTCATTTGTGATGTCATGTAAAGCGAGTACGCAACAGATGCGACCGACACAGCCACCATGACCCAAGCAGCAGCCGCCGCAGAAATAGCACCTTCTACGACTGGTACAATCAGTACGCTAGAGCCTTCTTTTACATGCCGATTCATATGGAATTCGAGGCTATCTCCGCATACATCGTTACCATCGATGCGCATACGTATCCGGGCATTGTAGAAATCTCGCTTGAATGCGGGGCACTGTGCAAGAAGGAGCCGCAGCCCCTGCGCTGGCGTGTCTACGCTCATTGTGATCTGGCGGAAATGTCGTCGTAAACTCCCCGCAAATCTAAAGATGAGCATTGTTCGTGTCTCCAGATAGAGTGAATAAGAGGTACGTGAATCTGACGAAGCGGTTCACGACGGCTGAGTCTGCCGTGCACTTCATGGTGCATAATGGTGTTCTCGCCCAGCCATATCATTGCATGGCATGGGTCACACTCGGGGAAAGCTCGCCGGATGATTACGTCACCAGGCTGAATAGCGTCAAAGCCAACCTGATAAAAGCCGTTGGCCTCAATGTTCTTAAGATAAAGATTCTCTCCTCGCAGCCACCAACCGTTGGTCCGCTCGAAGTCGGGTAGGTCGATGCCGCAGAGATGATATGCATCGCGAAACAGCGTATAGCAGTCCGTTTTACCGTGCGCAAACCTTCGCCCGAGAAGATGTTGCACAGGACGAAACTTTCTTAACTTATCGCCACTTGCAAGCCACCACTCAATACCTGTCGCCAGTTGCGCTGTACGGTCAGCGCCGGATAGCACCAGTTTTTGTTGGGGGTGGGAATGAAAAACGGCGGTGATTTCTCCCGCCGCTTCTGCTTCAAGCCAGTCCCTATCATCAATCCGGAAATTTCTCGCCGGATCAGGGTGCGCGTTGCGACATCGCCACAGGCGGTGGGCGTCGATAATTAGGCCGCACACCTCATTGTCGGATGATGCAGCATAAGCCAAACATTCAGATTCAATCATCAGGACACCTTGGATGAACCGGGATAGCCGCCAAATGGCAGTGGGTTAGGCTTGGCGAATCGCAACCGACATCCGCTGCGATGCTTTGAGCACTTATCTCGGGATAGGTCAGCCGTGGGGTTATCTTTCTCGTCAGCCACTGCGCCGTCAGAGTAACCGCAACCATCGCCGCGATATACCCACTGGCAAACATCTGCCAGAATCGTACGCGCCGGTATAATGGCATTATCACAGTCAACCGGCGTTGCTAAGTTATAAGTGACTGTCTCGAACGCCTCTTCTGCCATCTCTTCGATGATGTAGCGCGATAGAACCTCCATAGTTGGATCCGCATCTGCATTACCGTTCGGGAAGTTCACCGAGTCCAGATGCTTAACCATAACCTGCCTACGAGTCACCACAGCGCCCAGCGCATCATCAAAATCTGCGTTAATGCCAGTTATCAGGCCAGTTATGTTTGCTACAGTCATTGTTGGGCGCGAATATACCCCTTCTGATTTAACTTCAAAGCCCTCAACAGCGATCGGGTAGGCTGAATAAGCTCGCCCCTGCCAGATGACATCGTTGTAATAGCCGTTGGTGCCTGCGTGGAAACGAATGACATCTCCGCCGAACGATTGCAGGTCAACCTCAAACAGGTCAAGCATTGCACCAACACCGGCATCAACGCTCTCGATAATGAGTTCTGCTGGTATGTCTCTCATCGCGGCACCTGCTCAAACGTTCCGGTTAGCGTGTAAATACCTCTGTTCTTCTGCATCGACCAGGAGCGGCATACATACAACCCCTGAATGCCTGTATCTGATGGCGTCCAGTAGAACGGCTCGACAGCCATACGGGCCTTTAAAAACGCATCCACAGCCTTTGCCACGTTACCTTTTCCGCATTTGGTGTCGTCGTGGCCAATAAAAGTGAGAGGGTATTTGCCCATGAGCGGATTTATACCCTTCACTTGTCGCTGTTCGTAGCCGTCACCCAGCTTCACGACAGCTACATCGGGCGTACGTTCGCCCGTGAAGCCCGTTTGTGGGCTCCATGTGAAAGTTTCTGGCATGGAAAAACTCCATTAAAAAACCCGCCGAAGCGGGTTCATATTACAAGGCTGGATACTAAATCTCCGATACCAGCTCATTCAGTTGGGACTTCGCTTTTTCGAGAAGCCGTTGTTCGATAACTGCCAAAGATGCCTCCATGTCTCGCTCAATACAAACATTTACTGAAATGTTGCGATTGTGGTCGTCAAAGATAAATCTAACGGTGGCTACGATTCCTGAGTCGTTATCTTCTGGATAGTTAAAGGCGGCAATGTCTTCGATTTGATGGTACATTCACTTCTCCTTTGTGGGCTTCAGGTAACTATTTAGAACGGGATAATAACCCTCTTGATCGCTGCTGGTCTTTGATTATAAGCATTGTATCTGTTTGCCATGCTTTCCTGAGTTGTTTAATAGTAGCGTCATCAATGCCATTGGTGGTGTTAATCGTTAAGTTCATTACTTGACTTAATGATGCGACGCCGCCTGAACCCCCAATATCCTTATTGCTAATAACACGCCCATTATCGCCAGGTATCATGTACTGACTACCGTTGTTGGCCTTGAATATCTCAGGCTTACCATGTTCACCCACTCGATACATTGAGTTAGCGTTAACGGGACCGCCGTTATATCGAGCGCCACCATAAGATGCTCCTCCGATGGCAGAGATAACCTGACCTCCAGCAGCAGCGACCTGAGCCATGTTTGCAAGGTTCCATGGGAATGGGCCTGAAGCCATGGCATTTGAGATTGCCAGTTGAAGGTTTAACCCGGCTTGAGCAACGGCAAATCCTTTACTAACAGCAAACAGAGCCTTGTAGGCCGCATTGCTCTCTCCAGCAGAATTGGCGACAATATCAGCCAAACCGCTAAACCCATTGCCAATTCCGCCAAGAAGCATATTCATACTGTCATACTGGCGCTGGGTTTCTTCCTTAGCGATCTGAGCCCTATCCATTGCAGCCTTTTTAGCTATGGCGGTTTTAGCATCCTCATACTGCTGAGCTGTCACAGCGCCTATTTTCTGATAATTATTTAGGGCTTCGAGCTTGCGCTGCTCTTCTGCTGCTATTTGAGCAGCAGGGTCTGCAGAATCTCCCGTGTAAGGATTGCGCGTGCTATTTGCTGCTGCGAGCTCTTGAGCAATAAACCGTGCGGCCTGTTCTGCCTGGGCGAGATTTTTAATAGCCTGAGTCTTTTCATGTATAGCCGCCGCTGTTGCTTTGGCTTCCGCTATCTGCTGCGCCGAGGCATTAGCTCCAAGTGCTTGCACTGCATCGTACTTGGCGAGTTCAAGAGAGCCTTCCGCGTAACCAGTGTTGAGGCGGTCTAACTGTGCTTGCTGGCGAGCGAGGGATTGCGCAGCGTCGTCTACTGTTTTTGACGATTTATTACTCTCGGCATTAGATTTTTTCTGTGCCGTAGTATTTCTTTCTATAGCCGCATATTTTTCCTGCAACTGATTAATGGCTAACTGGTCTTTAACCCCAGCATCTTCAGCATCATATACCGCTTGCAGTCGCGCTCTGGCCTCGCCTTCGAGTTTAGATAACTCCAGTCGGCGTTCAGCCTGTTTGATTAACTTCTCACCCTCAGCGCCGCCCCAGTTGATTTTGAGCGATTCAGAGTTAAACGCCTGAAGCGCCTGCGTTGAAATTCCAAGCCTCTGAGCCAGAAGAGCATGAGCGCCACCTAAGAAGGTCGCGTTTTTCTCTGCTTCTGCTATCGCCAGCGCATTATCACGGGCAGCCTTCATTTGGTCGACGATAACCTCGTTAACGCGCACCGCTATTGCACGGTAACCTTCCTGTGTTTTAGCTAGCTTGGAGTTCGCCGAGTCCAAATCTCGATTTTTTTGTGCAAGCTCTCTGCTTAGCTGAGATGCAATTTTTAGGTGCCCGTTATTTGTTTCGTCACCGCCGCCCATTTGTTTGGCCAGGGTTATTCTTTCCTGATATTTTTGATTCAGTCCTGCAATTTCAGACTCCAGCCCTTTTATAGCCTCTTTCTGGTTTTCAATGGATTCTGACGTATCAGCAAGTTTCCCTCTGGCTTGCTCAAGATTAAGTTCTTTCAGTTTAGCTATGACATCTGGGAGGGAATCAGCAAAGGCTATGGACTCCTTCTTGGCCTCAGCTTGACCCTGTGCATATAAATACCAGCCTGCTGCTACTGCTGCTATAACCCCAATAGGCCCACCAAGTGGCGCTGTTATAGTCTTCAATGCCGTCATGGTATTCGCCATTGTTAGCCCGGTAGCTGCCACTCGCGCCTGAGATGCTGCAAGAGCATTATTGGCAAGTGCTGCTTGTGATGACGCAGCGATATAAATGGCTCTGGTTCTATTGACGTTGTCCATTGCTAGCGCTTCTGCTGCCGAACCCCTTGCAACGTTAGCTTCCGCTGTAGCCAAATTCAGGGCAGACAATGCGGCGCTTTTATCTGCATTTGCTCTCCGCAGCGTTACAGTTGCCGCTGCCAACTCCTCTTTCGCACGCAACCTTGTGGCTGCAACGCCTTGGATCGTACTCTTAATATTTGTAGCTTGTGCGGTAGTGGCACCTACAAGGGATGACGTGAGTTTTCCAGCCATTAGCGAGGCGAATATACCCAAGGCTACTACACCCGCATCAGTTGCGGCTTTCATGCCATCTGAGTCTTCGCTGAATGACAGCATTGAATCAGCGGCACTAATCAGGCTTTCGGTAAATGTCTTCAACACCCCAGTGTTATTTTCAAAACCAACTAGAAGGGAAGTGATCGCCGTATTCATTCTGACCGTTGCGTCAACTAATGTATTCGCCATCCCGGTAGCTGCGGTTTCGTTGGCTTCCAGTGATTGTTTAAGCCCCTCCGTTAAGTCTTTGGCGGTAAGCTTCCCTGCCGCACCAAGTGCGCGAACCTGTGCCGATGATTTTCCGCTTGCTGTAGCAATATCGTTGATAACAGAAGGAATCGCAGAGGTAATTGTTTCCCACTGGTCAGCACCGACCTTACCAGTGTTAATTGCTTTAGAAAAAGCGCCAATTGCCGTGCTGGCCTTGTCTGCACTGGTTGCATTCTTAACAAACGCATAAGACATCGAATCCTGAATGTCGATAGCCTGGCTGGTTGTATATCCCATACTGCGAAGGCTGTCAGCGGTTGTGATGTATAGCTCTTGAGCTTCTGATAAAGCGCGAAACGTACCGTTTGCAGTTTTTAGCAACCGTTCCTGAACTTCGTTAAATTCAGACTGACTACTGGTTGCCATTCTGACGCGCTCAGCAAATTCCTGATGTTTCTGAACCATGCCAGCCATTTCTTTCAACGCTGAGGCTGTGATTACCGCGCCAATGGTTGCAGCCAGTTTACTCAACCCGGTATTCAATGTGCCAGCCGACCGCTCAGCGCGGTTGAATGATGATGAAGCGTTATTTGCAGCACCAGGAAGTGAATTAAGTCGCCTATTAACCTGATCTACACCATCAAGTAGACGCTGAACCTCAAGCTCTATTTCAATGTAAATACTGCCTACGTCTTCTGACATTTGTTATCTCCGGGCATAAAAAAACCCCGCCGAGGCGAGGTTGAGCATAATTAGATATATCATGGGAAATTAACTTATCTCCCCATGGATTTATTCATTTCATCATCTTTTGAATAAAGGACACTAACATCATTATTATTCAATGTTATTAAAGCGCTAAATCCATCAGAGACAAATAGGCGATATTTGTCTCCTGGACAAGAACGATCTATTGCGCACTGCATGGCGCTGGCTTTTGATAGCAATTCATTAGTCACATCAATCTCACTGGCAACGCTTGATCCTAGCGAGGATGATGCTTCCTTTATTTTTTCCTCATAGACGGACTCACCTGCACCAAGAGACCAAATCATCACGCCGATGACATTGCCGTTTCTTGTCTGCGCTTCATATGATACCGAATATCCAGCAAACGGTTTTGGTGGCGAATCGAATTTGATTGACTTGGCTGGCGCGGTATCAGGGAAATCAATTTCATTAATTACATTTATTTTTTTCTTAAAATCACTGACACTACTACCAAGATCGACTCCTATCGGTAGCGATAATTTATCATCACCACACCCAACCAAAGCAGCACATAAAGCCGCAATCACCAATACCTTTCTCACATCCCTATCCCCAAAGTAACCTTTTCTTACATGTTAGCAGAGGGATGGTGCAAGGCAACGCAAAACCCCGAGTTAACGGGGCTAGGCAATTATTTGATAAAAGACCTCAAAGTGTCCTGATTTTTCTTATGCCTTTCACCGACAGTGTGTAAACCTGTGCTTTCACATAAGGAGAGCGCGATGATTAACTCAATAAAAGCTTCGTTCGTATTGGCTGCCCTAGTGTTGGGTGCAATATATTTTATCGATCATGACTGGTGGAAGGATCTGCCTATGGTTAGCAGCAAGTAAAAAGCAAAAACCCACCGGGAGGTGGGTTAGTCATTAGGCTGATGGATCCTGACTGATAGGTAGTACAACCCCAAAAGCGTTGTCGTTATGAGATTGAATAAAATAAATGAATAAATAACAAGGAAAAAGACCTTAAAGCCATAAACTAAATGAGGGATGTCAAACCCTTGCAGCAAGGCTATTAATGGTTTAATGAAAAGCGTAGCCAATACACCGCAACCGAAAACAATAAAGCTAACTAACGCTAAATAACCAAAGAGATAACAGAGAAACCTGCGTCTTACTAATGGGACTTTTATTGATTTCCCTCTAAATTCTTCATATAGATATGGAGGGGTTCCAGCCATCGTCTCATCAATTGATGCATTGGAAAATGTTGATATCGCAGCCAAGGCGGCTATGTAGAAGCCGATCAAGACTTGTAGCAACCCATTTATTTGAGGGACTAGCCCATTTTTTCCAAGTAAACTGAAAGGCTGTTCCATCAACACGTAAATCACCGTCAAACCAACAGCACCCGCGAGCGGATACCAAAGGTCATAACGTTTTTTCTCATGGTGCTTGATACTCCAATACCTGAGCGGAGCAAGCAGTTTCATCTTTGACTCCTTATATCAAGTTTAAAGCACCTTTTTCATTCGCTCTTCCATGTCGTCGAGAATAGAAGGCTCGCACTGTTTTATACCATCTGGAAGAATAATTTTTTCCAGTTTAGTAAAAAGCTTGGTCGCCGCATCATCTTTTACATCGATATCAATACTTGATTGCTTGCCATCTTTTGAGAAGCTAATGATGAGCTTGTTGTAACCTTCTGCCTCGCCACGTTTTCTAATGCTAGCAAATAATCTTTTCTTCCCTGCCGCACCAGGTTGTTTAACAACTTTGAGTTTTAATGACTTTTCGACGACGTGAGTATATGGGTTTTTATCCATGCCATCTACTCTGGATGTGCTAATCAACCTCAATCCTTGAAGTCTTGATCCTAACAAACTTTCCTCAAGAGTTTCTGATGCGTATGACAACACTTCAAGTACTGGTCGAAGCTTGTAAACCTTGCCACTAAGCTTGCTTTTAAATTCTTCGTTTTCGTAAGCCTTCCTAAACATGGCGCTCAGAAAAGGTTCAAAAACACTTTTCGTTAACCCAGGAACGCACTCAACTAAAACCTTATAATGATCTGCTGAATGTTGCGTAGGAGTGCACTTGATAACAAAATGCGCAGACACAGCGACACCTTCTCCCTCGAGCTTGGGCTCCTCTCTTAGCGTACCGTTGCTCAGGTCAGCAAAAACAGGATTTGCCACTCGCTTATCGCTCAGTTGAATAAGCATAGTGAGACAATCATCAGCTGGTTCGAATCTAAAATCAGATATCCTGATAGCTCTAGTATCAGTATTGTACATTTTGTACGCTTCTTTGTTGTCAAATAACGTCTTAAGTTTATTTACAACATCAGTAAAAGGTAAAAAGTCAGCCTCGTCATGGCTTGGCTTAATTTTGAACTCATGTACAGCAACCCATCGCTCTAGATTCGAAAGCACTTTTATTCCTTTTATTTAGAAATTTGCACAATCTAATATCTAGAAACATTTTTTATCAACTTGTAAAAAAAACCAGTGTTCATTAAAACAGTAATTTATTTTTAAAGCCCCGGACTATGCCGAGGCTTGGTTATTCTGTTTTGTTAGCGGACCTGCTTATCTATCATCTCCTGCCACTTGCGGTCGTCTTCATCCATGACGGCATCGTACTCATCGCGGGTGAAACCTTTCTCTGGCGGGTACTTGGAGTTAATCAGCATAGTAAACTCAGTCATCGTTAAGCGCTCCGCCTCTTCGCGGGTCATGCCGAAGTGCGTGCGAGCTGAATTTATGTACTCGATAGCGAAAAATTCAGTGGACGCTTCCTTGCCTTCGTTGCGCTGTAATTGCCTGGTCTTAGCTTTACCTATAACGCCGTGAGTAATAAGGCTCTGAGCTACTAAGAGTATTTTCTCGAATGAAAGCGAGCCTGAGCGCCAGACCAGCGCACCTGTGCGGGAGCGGCTTGGAACAAGCTCACCTGTTAACTCTGAGCAGTCGTCTTCACAGCAAGCCTGGATAACACTTATTGCGGCGCTAATTGCCTTTACTGCAAACTGAGGTTTATTCACATGCTCAATAAGCCACGCGGGAATAGAGCCATACGCTTCGTACGCGCGGGACAGTAACGGGGTAACTGAGTCATGGTTAATATCGTAAAAGGCTCTCACGATCTCTTCTGGACTGCCAATTCTGGCCATTGCTGCGAATGATGGCCTGAATAAGTAATCGCGCCTCTTGGTGCTTATCAGGCATTCGCCTATTTCGGTTAAAGGTGTCATGTGGCCTCCGTAATCAATATCGAGGGCTCACGGGAACCCTCTGGATTGATTACGCTGTTACTGTAATGACTGACTTCCCAGTTTTCAGCCCGTCATTAGATGTAAACGTGATTGTTGCGGAGCCAGCAGCGATACCACGCGCCAATCCAGCCTGGCTGACAGTAACCTTTGATGTGTCAGAAGATGACCATGCGCCTGTTTTGTCGCTGGCATCAACAGGAAGGATATTCGGCGTTAACTGCTGAGTACCATTCACGGCAACACTGGCGGTGGCCGGGGCAACGGTCACACTTGCAACCGGAGTGTCGTCGTTAACTTCAAACACTACGGTGTCAGCATCTGCCACTTTCCATTCACCGGAGAATGTGGATACTTCGGTCGGAAAATCCCCATTCCAGGCAGTGGTTACAAAATAGCCCTCAATGTAGGTTCCAGAATCCTCTCCCACGAAATCAAATCGAACCCAAAGCGCTGGTTGGCGACCTGCAACAATCTCGTCAAAGATGTACTTCGCCATTTTTTTCGCGCCAATCTCAGAAGCCTTATCCTTCTTCCGGTACTCGCCGTCACCAGAGATACTAATATCCATGCCAGTGACTAAGTTTTCTGTCAGGTTTTTAGAGTCGTCAGTGTCAGATGTGATTGAGTTGATCGCATAATCAAACCCTTTCGTAGTTAAAGCACCCAGGCGCTTGTAATCGGTAAGCAGCGGGCGAGTATCAGCACAGCCAAAGGCCATGCGAAGTACCGCCACTTTACCAATAAGCTTGCCCGTGTCGTTTGCACAACCTTGCATGTGTATACCTCTTAAATGAAAAAACCGCCCGAAGGCGGTCAGATTGATGATTTATAGGCTATTCGCCGTATGTACAGCAGAGCATGAGGCGCATAACCAGCCTGCCCTCTGTAGTCATTACTGGTTGCGGGATGCCGCCAAGAAGCCGCACAGCACCGATGCAGGTAGATGTCCCTATTTGGCCACTAACCCATTCGACGATGTTGTTTGTAGCCGTCTCGATAGCGGAGTTTTTCCCCTTGGCCCCGATGAGGTCTATCTGAACGAATGAGTCGCCTGCCCTGTCATACTGAATGTCAGAGCCGCCGCTGGGACGGAACACGATGAATGAGTCCGTCAGCTTGCCTGTGTCGTTCCAGGAGAGCGTATTGATAAACGTGAATGGAGAGGTCAGCTTTGCGGACTCGAAGACATTACGCACCCGCATATACATTGGAGGCGTCATAAGCCAAGCTCCTTACGGATGATTTCAACAACCTGATCCCTTTTTTCCTCAACTGCCTTTTTAAGAAACTCAGGTTCACCGTGCGGATTCCAGTAGTCGCCTCTTCCGTTAGCTCTTGGTTGCCCTTTAAGCTTCCCAGCGGCGTCGTGAACGTAAGCTGCATAGTTAGCTGAGAAACCAACTCGCCCAATCAACCTGGTACCAATGAAGCTAAGCTCCCTGAACTGAGAGTTAACCAGCGTTGCGGTGTCTCTTGGCGTCTTACTCGCTGCTTCTGCGCCAACAACAAACATTGCTGACTGCACCCCTCTGACAGCTTTCCTTCCCTGTATATCGCCAATCAGTGCATCCATCCTGGCTTGTACCTGCTCTAATCCTCTAACTTTTACGCCCATATCAGACTCCAGTTAGGATTGCGTAGTCGTCTGCTGTGCGCTCGAAGGTGTCTGCATAGCGAATAACTTGCATAACCTCATCAGCACCCGCTTCCGTTGGGTCAGCTATATTGGACTCGCCAATCAGGATGTAATCGCCTTTTTTGGCTTCTGAGAACTCAGACCAGAAAGTGTTTTTGACCACTATCTCAGTTCCAAGATTGCCGATTTTTGCAGACACCCCCCCTTGGTAGTCGCACATAATAATTTCAGGCCCTGACCATGACGAGTCGCCATTTTCAGCCATTCCAAGATACCGCCAGAATGTGCAGGGAGCGGTGTAGGACCAACGAGCTATTTCACTCATCCTTCCACCTCACGACATTAGCGCCTGACGCTCTGATTGACGGGCAGTTAATAACCCACCCGCCAGAGCTATTAACATAGGCCGTTGTTTTTCGCCTGGTATCAGTCTCAACCCATACCCGAACAAATGGTTTCGGCTGCTGCTGATTGACACATACCCACATATCAGCCCCCTACAACGTCGAAGAATCCAACAGACGGGCCAATATCAATTGGCAGTGCATCAGTGCATCCTGATTTATCAAGAGCGCGAAGAGCATTACGCATATTTTTAACATCGCCGCTGTAATTGAACGATCGCGACGCACCTGACGGTGCTGATTGCGAACTGATACGCTGAGTATTTGCAGTAATCGCCATTAGCGTTACGGCGTACACCTGAATGAGTATCAAGTCACATTCATCATGACCCGCTGCAGCGAGGCATTCACTGATACTACCCAGCTTGCAGATATAGGCATCAATCATGAAATCAGGGATGGTGTAACCAAGCGCAGACAACTGCTGTTTAACCTGCGCCGCTGTTATCTGCGCCATGATTACTTACCTTTTTTAGTTGCTGCTGACAGCTCAGCTTCTGCTGCATCAGCTCGCTGCTTTTCAGCTGCCAGTGCGTCATCACTGATTTTTTTGGCCTCTTTTGCCTCATCAGTGAGCTTCGCGATGCGCTCTAGCGCGTCAAAGAGTTGAGACTGTGACACTGATTCATCAATCGCTATTGGCGCAGATGGTGTCGCAACTTCGAAAGATAGCTTCTCCCCCCCTTTATCCTCTGATGCCTCTGCTTTACCTGCCGCAATCCATTTTGCAGCGATAGCATCATCAACTTCATAAACCAGACCGGACTCCAGTTTCTGGAGGCTTGCTCCAGCAAAGAGGTTTGCTACCAATACTTTTACAAATGCCATGATTTATCCTTAGCTGGATGCGTGAACGACAGAGAAGTGACCGTTGATGTCCTGCTTAACCATCAGGCCAGCAGCACCCCAAGTGCGCCATACATAATCTGAGTTATAGAACTGGCGTGGGTCGGCAACAGTACCGAAAGCCTGCCCTACGATTGGGGCAATAACGCCAGCACCCAAAGGGACAACCAGAATTGAGTTACCCTTCAGCTCTGCATCTTCTTTGATGTCTTTAATACCAGAGAGCTTCTTAATCTCTTCCAGAACCGTACGCAGAGAATTCACATCAAAGTACTGCTCCCAGTTCGACATGATTTCGGCTGAGATATACCAGGTCTGCTCACCGTATTGGAGGTTTTGCAGCTTCAACACATCGCGCAGATTGATTACATTGGCACGGATGGCTTTCGGGTCAGTGCTGGTAGCGAAGTTAAAGGTAAGATCCACCTGTGCAACGCGCTCATCGTTGCGTAGGCCTTTCCAGGTCTTATCATCGAACTTGATGAAATTGCCTTCTGAGTCACGGAAACCATTCCAGATGTAATCCACATACTGTCGGCGAACATCACTCACAGAGCCAGACTGCGCATCTGCTAGGGATGAAAGCGCAGAGCCTTTGTTAAATACCGGATCGCGCCAGTTAAACTTAAAGCCACTGTCATGAATAGGAACCATCGTGCCGTCGAAGGTGTAGCTCTTAGCATCAAGCGCCGCACCAATCTGACCAGACATAGATGTGTGAGCCCAGCCACGACCGCCAGTGCGAGCGTACTCATACACTGACTCTTCCAGTCGAACAGAGCGGGACAACGGCATCAGGTCGTTCAGGAGGGTAAATTCAGTGTTTGGTTCGAACTGCGCCAGCACCGTCTGGTCGTATGATTTATACAGGCGGCGAATATCATCAATCGCGTTGACTGCATCCAATTGACCGAACTCGCCCATGGTTGCTCGAGCGAGCAAGTCTGCTACTGCCTGCGCTGTTGAGTTGCGCGCAAAATCAAGTTGCTGGTACTGCGCCTGGTTAACTGCCAGATTGCCAGTCTCAGTGGCCTTTTTCGTTGAGAATACAAACATTCAGTGTCTCCTTACTTAAACACTACGCGAACAAGGTCGCCAGCTACTGCGGTGAGTGCTTTGTCCTCTTCGACATAAGCGAAAATGGCATCAGGCGTTTCACCAGTGGTAACAGCCAGTTTGATTTGACCGTTAACAACAGCCACCGCCTGCCCCTTTTTATAGGTGCCGGCCACCGCAGGAATATTGAGGAACACCCCTGACGTTGGATGGAAGGCAACCAGCCAGTCATCAGCTTTAATGACGTCATCAACTGTTTTGCAGCGTAGATAGTCATAATTGGCGACATAGAGAATGTCAGGCTCCTTCCCATCAACTGATGCTGTGAAAATTCCGGCATTAAAAAACCCGACAGTGCCGGGTTTAGTGTCTGCTGCTGTTGCACCTTCTCGGTGTAACTGTGGGTTAGCAAAGATGCCACCCGCATGAATTACATGCTTTCCGTCTTTAGCCATTATTTACTCCGGCATTTCGCTGAATGATTGGTTGTTGTTGGTCTGACGGAATGAGCCGTTCAGGCCACTTGATGTCTGGCACTGCGCATACAGACCGTCGAGTGCCGCGCCGTCGAGTGCGTTAACTGCGATATCCTCAAGGCCAAATTTCGCTTTAACTGCTGCGCGCTTCTCACCTTTCTCTTTGTCGGAGTTCACAGCAATGCCGCTTTCAATTGCAGTCAGCTTCTCAGCAAACGGAGTGAACCATGCAGGAGCCTCCTGATTGTTATTGGCTTGCTCTTTGGCTTTCTTATCGTCAGCCTCTTTTTTCTCGCGAGCGGCTTTCTCTTCGTCTGTTTCAGCCTTGCCTTCTTCGGCGTTCATCTGGTTATAGGCGTCCAGTAACTCAGCTTCGGTTTTGCCTTCGGTCGGCTTACCCTTCGCCTTAAGCGCGTTTACGATCATTTCTTTCATGGGGTTATTTGCTCCGTTGGTTTTAATTTCGTACTCAGTAGGTTTTCGCACGACTTCTTGAGGTTCGCCGACAAAAACGGCCTTGCCGTCCTCATCAATGAGGTACTTTTGTTTGAAATATTTTGATTCATCACGATAGATGAATGTGTCCGGCCATACTGATTCAGGCCAGAGATACACGTCAGGGCTGCGACCTTCGCGAAGTTTGTCGCTGATGGCGCGCTGAATATCATCAAAGGAGAAGCTAGAGGCGTTGGTGAAGAAGAATTTAGCCTTGTTCAATAACCCTTCGCGGGTGCAGTCGATGCCGTCAGAGAGATTAGCAATCTCGATCTCTTGCTCATCACCTTCAGCATTAACGAAGATACCGACGCCCTCGCTGGGTGTACCCGCACCCGGCTCATCAAGCAGGACGGCCACATGGTCGAACATCATGTTCGTGGCGATTTCGTTGTACTTCTTACCCTTCGATTCACCATTGGCGGCGATACCGGAGTACAGAAGCCCGGTGGATATATGAATCGGCTCTGAGTTAGTCCCGGCAATCATCTCGTCCAGGCGGTTAATCAGGCGCTTACCCTTCTCGCTACCCTCCGCATACTGGCGGTCAACGTACATGTCACCAGTCACCTTCCCGTCTTTGTGGCTGACGTTCTGAAGCCACGCTCCGACGTGATAGTTGTTTACAGCCCGAACATCCCTTGCGGATACGTGTTTACCATCTACCTTCGGATGACCGAGAGGCATCGGGTTTCGTTCAAGGGTGTTGTAGGCCTTCTCTATTTCGGCTGCCGGGTACAACTTCCGGTTCATCACAATATCGTCCACGACAGGCGTGATGCCGCGAACCACGATATGTGGCTTGCCGTCTATGGTTTCAGTGGTGATGTTTGAAGCGGAGTTGACGACGGTCAGCACGTTAACGCGATTGCGTTTCATGCTGTGTCCTCTGTTATTAGGCTGCATCAGCCCATTCTTTTCTTTCTTTAGCCAGCCGTTCGGCCAGCCCCTCGTTATAAATACTTCCATCTTGATTCAGCAAGCATGGAATCTGGCTGCAATAACAGTTATACCGGTTACCATTCTCCGCATAGAAGTTACGCACTTCTTCGGTCGTGTACACGTGACCGTGACGGGCTGCATGCCAACTTCTCGTAGTCGCCTTTAGCGCAGACAGCCACATCAGGCCGGCTCTTAACCCTAACCGCTCAGAAGCCCAATCCGTTTCGTTCCATTGCGCCTGACGAAGTGCGCCGACTTGCTCAGTCTGAGCGATTGTCTTTGCCCTGCCCATCGACACATCAAGCCGCTTGCTAATAATACTGGCGGTTTCGCGCGGGTTAATGCCTCGTCCGATAGCATCAGCGATAATGTTCGCAAGGTCGGCTCTTGCTGAGTCCGATATCCCCTTCCAGTCGCTGTATGTGCTGATAAATGCGCTGGCTATCTGGTTCTGGTATACCGCTGTAGAAAGCAGGGCTACCAGTGTTGTTTGGCTGGCGTAGGCTGATGACTGCACAGCGAGATTGGTGTAAGCCGCATGTGTACCACGCTCATATTCTGCAGCAACATAACTAAGCGCCCACAGGTTCTGGCTACCGCCATCCAGTAGCGCATCATCCAGTATGGTTTGCACCACTTGAAGCAAGTCAGCAAGCTGCGCAGCTGTCATGTCGTAGATGTACGTTCCCGCGTTAACCTGATACAGCGTAGGTTCAGCATCTTCGTTATTGCACATCAACCACGACTGCTGGCAGTTATCCACCCTCTCGCGCCCGGTCATTCTCACATCAAACAACGCTTTCAGTCGGCGCTTAACGTCCAGATATCGGCTTTCAATATCATTGAACATCCGGCTTACTTGGCGCGCTGACTGAGTGGGGTCTTTCTTGTTGCGAGGTATTATCGGTGTTCCGATTCTAGTCTTTTGTTCCGGTATCATCGGAAAGGGGATCATCGGTTGTCACCTTTTTATTTGGGTCTGGTAGCTGAATCTCTTCGAGTGGCTCAAGCTCGCCAGCGGCCCTGACCTCATTCGCATCTACTGCCGGAGTGCCGTACGCTTGCTGAGTCTTAACAGCTATATCAGCCATCTTATCCATATTACTGAGTTTCTCGGCATCACCAGGGGCCAGCAAGTCAGACCACGTTACAGAAACCTCGCCACTTAAAGGCGGGCTGATGAATCCAACCTTCCAGAACCGTGTGATGACATCGGTAACTAACTTTGACTGCCAGCCATTTCGTCGGCTATTACGCCTGATGGCCCATGCTTTTTTGTCCTCTTCGGATGCAAGGTTGCCAGTCTGCTTACCAAACAGAATGTTAAACGGACACATAATTGTTGCTGCGTAACTGTTAGCTGAGACCGTCCATGAAGGCGTTGGGTCTGCCGGGGCAACTGATAGCACAGATGTAGTGCCAGACTGAGTAACCAGGGCTGCATCCGTTCCTCTGTTCAGCTTTCCAATCTTGTCATTCATGGCTTCGCCAATGTCGTTATAACCAGCCCTCTTCGCTTGCTCAGCTATCTGGTTCATATCGGTAGCTGAATCAAAGCTAATACCAAGCTGACGACTGGCGTTTTTCAGGAATCCCTCGGCGCTGCCACCTTTGGTTTTTTCGATGTCCAACAGGTCATTGTACCCGGCCTCATTAAGCGGCACTCCAGCCAGGGCATTATCGTCCTCTGAACCTTCCGCTAAGATGATTACCCGGTCAGGATGGACTACAACACTTCTCACTATCCCATAAGTACCGTCATCACCAACGGGCTGCTCATTAAACTCATAAGCGGTCGGCATGCCGTAGGTATCGGATAGCGTGTCGGTATCGTGGTTCGTCGGCTTTATCTGCGATTCCCATGCGGGGATTAGCTTAACCAGTGCGGCGTGACCGAGCATTTTTACTGCCGCGGTATCCACTGGCTGGTCCCACGTCCTGCCGTCTTTTATCTGCAGAAGAATAGCCGAGTATCGACCAACCAGATTTCGCCGATCTGCATCCTTAATGCGGGACCAGTGAGGCTTGATTAGCTTAGTGACATCAGCTTCCCATTTGGTTGTTTCAGTCGCCTCTGTCGATTTGGGACCATCAATGATGATTGGCAGGTCAATCCAGCAGTCATCCAGCGTTTTATGAACGCCTGAGAATGCAGCAGAGTTCCGACGATAGGCTCTATAAAGCATATCGAATGTGATTATGTCCGGGTATCCGAACTCATCCCACAACTTCGTGCGCTTAACGTTGCCATTGCGCCCGGCATACAGCATACGCTGCCGCCCTATTTGCTCAGCAAGGGCGTTTACGAGGAATTGAACCTCGTTACTGTTATCACTCACTGAGTGGCTCCTTAGAAGAATATTGCACCAACCTGTTTGCGGTTGTGCTTGGATGCGGCGAAGTAACGGAATGCATCAGCGGCGTGTGATGTAGCATCGTGAAGCGGCTTATCTTTCCAGCAACCTCGCTTGTCGTCCCACTCTTTCCGGTACCCTTCGAGATGGGTTATACCTTCTGCGCACTTAGCTTCGTCGAATGCACATTTAACGAGAATCTCGCGTACCGACTCTATCCCGGTATCTACGCCAACTTTCGGAACGACCTTAAGTGTCATTGAATATTTCTGGCCGTCGATTTCATAACCCTCTCTGGCCAGGTCTTTTCTGGACTTTGCATCAGATCCGAATTCACGGTTTTCAATATCGTGAGGAGCCCAATGCTCGCCGTACTCATACCCCCGGTCTTTCAGCACCTTCATGTAATGCCGCAGACCTTCGCCTGAGTTTTCGTAGTAGTCGATAACGTGAAACTCTTCACCGACCTCACGCACGAACCAGATAGCCGTTGAATCGCTCACGCCAATATCCCAGAACGTATGAACCGGTTGATGCGAGTTGTCAGGAAGAGTACCGATGCGTTTGTTGGTGTAGAGCCAGCGGAACTGCTTGGCGTAGTAAGCACCCTCCACAGACTGCTGGAATGCTTCGGCGGGTATGGTCGGGTATTCCCGCTTCATATCATCGCCGAGTGTTTTCTCTTTGGCGTAGTACCAGGCTTTCTGGCGCTCGTTGAGGGTTACGCCGTGTTTGGCTTCCATCTCAGCGAAGTAATCGGCCAAGCGCTCTGGTAATGGCTCTACCGGGTCAATTGCATACTGAGGGTTTCGCCACCAGGTGAAGAAAAAGAACTTCCAGTCGAGGTTAGAGAGTTGTTTGCCTTGGAGTTGAGCCCTCTCAGCTGCCTGGCAGTAATCGAAGAAGTAACCCGCCCGACCCTCTGCTGTACTCTCAATGGTAGTAAAGCAATCAGTCGATACCGCTTCAAACGCACCAGTGACAATCTCACGCGCTTTATCTGGGTACTTAGCGCATATCTTGCCGAACTCTGAAACGTGCAAATAACGCAGCGTACCGCCACGAAATGATGTGCTGATGTATAGCGAGCCGCCATTATTGAATACCAGCTCCCCGGTCGAGTCATTTCTTGCTGGGTTGCCGGATGTAATCGCCTTCGGTAGCTTATCGTATGCGTACTTAACCTTTTCCCTGAATAGCCTCTTAGCATCTGTAAGGGTGTGAGCTATAAGAGCACACTTGGCATCATCAAAAAGAGCAGCGTCAAGCTGCATGATGCAAACCTCTGTCGTAAAGCCAAGCTGCCGAGCCTTCAGAATGATGTTGCGGTGATGCATGCCGTCGAAGTATTCGAGCTGCTCAGCCGTCATCTGGAACTTGACTGACTGGCCCTGCTTATCGGTTATCCAGTAAAGTGAGTTAAGCCTCGCAAGGCGATCAAGAGTCCTTACCGCCTCGTAACCTACTGACATGAGCCATACCCTCGTTGATAGATGCGATTATTTCAGCCAACTCATCAGAGACTGTGTGCTCATGTTTCTCAGGAGCTTGCCAGCCTTCCATTTCTGCCAGCTGCTTAATGGCGGCTTTCGGGTCATGCATCTTTAACTTGATGCCGTCCTTGCCTGTGGTGAGTTCTGCTATAGCGCTCATCGCTTCAGGGCTTTGCATGGCTGAGTCTTTGAAGCTCCATGACGCCTGGTAGACCGGATGGCCTTCTTCATCCTCGCCAATCTGGCTATTCCTGAATTCGGCAATGTCAGTTAGAGAGGTTCGGCCCATTTGAGACAGTCGCCTCAGAGCTTCTTCACGGGTCATTATGGCGTCGTCGATAATCTCGCCTTGCACCGACTTGATGAAAGCCTCAACGTCGCAATTTGTCGCAATGACATGAGCGGCTTTTCGCAGGTTATCGCCTTTAGCCTTCCCGCCAGCCTTTTTGTAAGCGTCAGTCTGATTTTTGCCTTTCAGTAGATATGTGACGAACTTCTTTTGTAGCGGAGTCAGCACATCGAAAAGCTGTTGCTGCTCTGCCGTGAGCTTTTTCGATGCCATACAGAACATTCCTCTATGTGTCGTTTATATAACCCCTGGGATTTTGATATCGAGGCATTCGTAAACTTATACAAAACTCTGAAAAGGCCACCTCGCGACGACCTTTGCGGAGTTTTCTACTTCCCGATTTTCCTTTCTGATAGTCGTTGCTATCACTAACCGCTTCTTATTCGCAGCCCCTACGGATGTTGATTCCAGAATATGCACATTGATATTGCTAGCAATGTACGCGCCAGTACCATTGAGGCTCAAACAACTGAAATGGATGAAATGAAAATGGAAACTGCAATAGAAACCGACATGCTTATCGCTGCTATGACCTGCGTCGCAGCATTAGCGATTGTCACATGCGACCTTTTGAGCGTCTCACAAGAAGAGATGGCAGCTCGCCTTGCTGAGTTTATCAGTGATGACGAAGTCAGTAGTGTTGCGCTAAAAGCATTGGTCTGCATTATGACAAATATCAACACCATCCAATGACTCAATAAAAAACCCCATTATTGCGAGGCCATCCGATAAAAAATTAATTTCATGACGCGTGTTATGTATTCAGCATTTTTCATGATGTTGATTCTGATACATCACTTAATATCTAAACTTCAAAATGAATTGGCATGAATATTTACCCTCATCACTCCCTTGTTGATGAGGGTATTTTTATTTTAAACACTGCTGTCTGATGTAGTCCTGCAAGTAGTTCACTTGCTTTGTGATCCTGCCGATTCCATCTCTGAGACTGAAATAATTGAGTTCAGCATCAGCTGTAAGTCTTGGGCCTTCTCCATCGCCCAGGCTGCTGGCTCTGGCGGCGTCGCCCTCTGGGCAGGTGGCGTTGAGCTGCAACTTACGCTTGCCAGTAGCGATATCAGCGCGAAGCTTTTCATTCTCTGATTTTGCATCGGCCAATTCTCCTGTGTACTTCTCATCAAGCGCAGCAACATCACGCTGCCGTACTTGCATATCATTGATTGTGTCCAGCCTCAGTTGCGCGAGCGATTCAGCCTTATCAGCTCTATCCTGTTCGTCCTTGTACAGGCCGTGGTAGTGATTGGCTGAATAGATAAGGCCACCTGCCAGACTCATGACAAACAGAGCAATTAATGCCTGGTGATACCATTTCATTGACCTATCCCCCAACAAGCTAACGCTGACTCCTGGTCCCTGCGAGATACCTGACCGTAGCAATTATTTGAACGGATACGACAGTCTCTGCCACCGTCTTTAATCCACCACGTAATAGCCTCGCAAGCGCCTTTTGTGTCACCTGCGTTCATACGTTTGTAGAACGTGGAAGGGAAGCATTTCCCTGGGCCGATGTTGTACGGGCAAAAGCTGGCGATACCTGTTTTCTGTGGTTCGGTCAGTGGTACTTTGATATTCCGGTCTACCCAGGCCAGTGCCTTGTCGCGCTCAATAGCATTAACCTGGTTGCATTTTTCCGTCGTTAACTTCATTCCCTGAACTACCCGCTTGCCATCTACAATCGTGGCGCCACGGCAAATGGTCCAGATGCCTACGCCATCCTGATAGGCCGTGAGATGGTTCCCTTCTTTTTCATCAAGAAACTGATCAAGCAAGGTCGGGGCCGATGCTCCGGCGGCTAGTAACGCCAACATCGCGGCACTAAGCCGTGCTTTTGTTGATGCCATATCAGTTATCCTGCGGAGGTGCTGTAGTGTAGCCACGATTCAAAGCAGCTTCGTACGCCTGAGTCTGGCGGCGTTTGTAGTAAAGATTGACGAGGAACGTTGCGATACCAATGACGATACCGCTGATTATCGCTATCCGATCCCAGTTTAATTCGTTAAGCCACTGAGCCATGCCACCCCCGAATACGAGTGTGCCAGACACGCCATAGCTCGCGGCTGATGCAATTTTGTCAGGCATAGTTTTAACCATGATTCACCTCCGGCTTTGCCGTGGCGCTGTGTAAGTTTGAAAGGAAAAGATTAATAGGTTGGTTGTTTTTGGTTTGCGCTCATTCCGTACCGCCACATGACATGAGGGATGAGAGAGTGATTCGGTTGGAGATAAGCGCAAACGAAAAGATGCATCAGACAAAATTGACCACAGTCAATTTGGATATCTGATTTTTAACTACACTTGCCGACAACCTTATAAAACTGTAATAGAGAGGTGACTCATGAAAGTGGTAAAAAACACCTACTGGAATATCTATAAGTCAGATAATGACAATAATCTTCTCCCCGACACATCTGGCAAGTGGCTATGTTCTTTTGTCCATTTTGGCGGAGATTATTGCTTTAATGACATAGAGAAAATATGTGCAGAATCTGTGGAAAAAAACATCATACCCATATGCAAACACACATCTGATCTAGCTTTAGAGCTATCCGATAGGGGGGGTATGATCTGCTTTTATCTAAATATCGATGATACTGATGGGCACAAAAAAATAATAAAATATATTTTGGACAAAAAACTAATAAAAAGAACGAAGTCAGGAAAGCTTACAAACATTTCATTCAAGCTAGACAAGCAAACCATTGATGGTAAATATGGTGAGAACTTTAAAGCAACGCTCAAGCTATCTGACTTCATCGATTTAATAACTGGTGAATTTATTATTTAGCAATTGCTTACAAAGAAAAAGGCCGCACATGGCGACCTTGGGGAAATTTAGGCAATAAAAAAGCTGCCGTGGCAACTTAAGAGTCACTAACGGCAGCTTATGTCCATATTATGGGTAAATGGGTATAACAAAGTCAAGCGATATCATGCAACATGCTTAATTTTACCTACACGTTTACGGTTTTTGAATGCAATCTCCAGTGGGAAGTACAGAAGATAAAGGCTTGCGTCTATTATTTGAGCGACCTCTTTCCTACACGTTTCCTCCGATGGCTTTCGCCACCCCTCACCTAGCCTTCCTCTGCTTATTTTGCGGGGCTTTGCAGTCGCGTGATAGTACGATGCAATTGCTCGCTTAGATGACCCATGCGAGAAGTAACTTAGAAGTATGCCAAACGCTTTCTTGTCAATGCACATGACGGAATCTACGACCTGAGAAATCAACATTCCGTCATCGTCATTGCACATCGGTCTTTCCGGGTATCGCTGCGGTTCAGCCGTTGCCATCCACTGAGCTATCATGCTGCTCATGCGCTTTTCCAGTCTGCCTGAATAAACCCATGCGCCCCATAATTCCAGCCAGTTATTAATCCAGTCGTGCTGTTCTTTGGTTAACTGAAGTTCTTTAGTCCGCATGCTTCCCCCGCTTGCATCTTGTCGCTGTCGATGTCATGAGGGTTCCATTTACAACCGCATGGTAAACGCCTGACTTATCGAGAGAATACTTAAAAACCGTCACCTTACTGCACCCTAGCTTTTTAGCTAGCGACTCCATGCTGCCGACCTTTTGGAGTAATTCGGGAATGGTTGTGCACGTTTTCATAACCCCTCCATGATTTCTGTTATCACTGGCAATGAGCCGCCTGTCTCACGAACGATTAACCAGAGCTGACCGCCCTTAATTTTCTGGCATCGCTTTGTTGAGTGAATGTCGATATTCCCGTCATCGATCCAGAACCCGGCTTTCGTCAGCGCGTCTAAAACGCCTTTAGAGAGATTGTCGAGGTCACGCTTGCGGTTATCGGGAGGTGCTGCGTAAATCGTTACTGAGAGGCTGCCAGAGAGTTTTATTGCGAGGTTTTGCTGCTGGATGATGCTGTTTACTGCTTTGGTGTACTTTTTCCCTTTTTCACTGATGTAATGCCTTCCTCTTGAGTGTCGCCAGTAGTTGTTAACTGATGGAGGCCACGGAAGCTTTATCTTGTACTCCACGATCACCCCCATGATTAGCAAACATCCCGTGATACTTTTCCCTAGCCTCCCTTGCAACAAGGTCGGCAAGCTCTATATCTTTAAAGCTTCCCAAAAAAACGCTTTTGCCATTAACACCTATAGATACATCCCATGAATTACGGCCTATTCTTTTGCTAACCCCCTTTATTCCTGATTTGTTTCTTTTTTGAATGCCTCTGTTCTGTAGATTCTCTGCCGTGGTTGCCAGTCGAAGGTTTTCAATCCTGTTATCCTTTTTGTTGCGATTAATGTGATCAATTACATTGGCAGGCATCTCTCCATAAGAAAAAAACCAAGCCAATCGATGTGCTTTGAATAATTTTTTATTGCAAAAAATGCCTATGTATCCATTTGCCATCTCATAACCAGCAACTTTCCCTTTTCTAGCCTTCCCTCTGCTCACATTCCATGTAAACAACCCTGTTTCAGAATGGTACGTAAGTAGGCTGAGTAATAATGATTCATTCATGTTTTCACCTTGCCCTCTTTCAACAATTCCGCCTGGGTACGCATAACGCCTTCGAGGTGGTGAATCTTCGCGTCTTGGTTATTAATCACATGCGTTCGGCGGTCTACTTCATCATGACAGCTACTGCATGCCCATGCAGCCATAAGGTCATTGGGTTTTATTCCAGTGCCGCATAACCCTGCCATTCGGTAATGAGCCAGAACAGTTGTTTCGGGATTACCGTTACACACGCCAAAGATTCTTACCTGGCACTCTCGGCCTCTGGCCTCTTTGCGTAAATTAGCCATTTATTGCCCCTCTGTTCAGCTTGTCTATTTGCTTTTGCAGTTCGGTAATATCCACGCCTTCCCATTTGTTAAGCAGTTCCGTGCAACGCTTTAGTCTTTCGCTTTCCATCCGCCCCATAACCATCAATTTATTTCCGTTTTTTAGATGGATATCGACTTGGCTTACATCGCTGTCATACAGCTTTGAGGTTGCCTTGATGGATAATTTCAGCAGTAGCTCCCAAAACATTTTCATCAACCATTCTCCCGTTGGGGTCACATTCAATAAATGCCGCATCACACTTCTGGCATACATGGATTTCATCAGGCTTTAGTGGCTTAGTGCATGAGGCACACAGGCCAGCAGCTATGTTGCTTTGGCGTTCGTAGGTGGATGACTCAAGAGGGGTTAGCATTCTCTGCATCCTTCATCATGAGGAAGACAATCATTGCGGCGCGGAGTGGGGAAGTATTCGACGATGAGTACCCAATGAATCCGCAATCATCTTCGGCGCTTGCTCTCCATTCGTTTTCGTAAACTGGATGCAGTGGATGCAATGCAATTCTACTTCCAATAATAATCGGCCAGGCATCTGACGGGTTGTTGCATGGGTCAAAACGATGCCAGCTACATCCGTCACCCCAGCTAACTGCCGAATCTTTCTTTACTTGTCTATCGCTTATATCGTCATAATATTGAGTCTTTATAAGGACTTCTTTATTAATCTCAAAGTCACTCATCTGTGAATAGTCGGTCATGCTGCCCTCACTTGGTTGCCGATCCCCATCAATGCTTGCTTGGAAACCGTTGTTATTACTCGCCTCGGACTGGTGAACGGTCGCCAAATCAGAAGCATGGATCCCTTACTGTTTCCCTTCTGTTCTTTGCCCGAAGTGGCGTGAACAAAGTTGATGCGGCCATCAGTAATCACCCGGACTTCATCAACGGTCTGTAGTGCCTTGCTGAACCATCCGACAGACATATCCTCTGGAACTAGCATGACGACTGCCTTGTGTTGCCTGGCTGATTGCTCGGCTGCTTTCTCTACCCAGGGTAGGATTTTGGAATATGGAGGGTTACACCAAATTGCACCCATGCTTTCCCATTCCTGCGAAAGAGAGTCGTCGGACTCGGTGAAGTATTTCTGGCATAGAGCATTGCTATCACTCGCTGCGGCATCCAGCCAGAACCCAAATTCCATATCGAGCGCGTCAAATAGCCAAAGTGGTGTTTGCCAGCAATCCTTATCACCGGGATCGGTGTTAGATTTGAGTGTCACTCTTCCTGCTTCCTCTGCAACTCCCGGTATTCGCATGTCTCCGGGATAGTCAAAAGACAGCCAATGTTTACGGCCCAGCCCTCGACTTGAGTTAAGAAGTGGTGCATGTCGCCCGTTTTTAGGTCTGATGTATGCCTGAGCGTTTGCACTGTTGTTTTTTGTCCGGTTATCACATCGACCATTTCCCGTTCTTCGTAGCCAAGATAGGTATGCTTCATGGCCTCTTTCACCCATTCTGGAGACGCAAAAGGCTTACCGCGCTTGATTAAGTAGCGGCTTATTTCTGCGTACCACATGTGAGATAAGGCGTTCTGAGAGAGGCTGCGCTTTTCGCGCCAGGGTTCTATCTTGAGGCGGTAACAATCGCCTGAGTCGAGAAGTGGAATTAACTGTTGGCCTATGGCCTGAAAGTTGGATTTGTGTAACCGGATGCCATCTTTGGGATTTGCATCACTCCGAACCTCCCAGCTTCACAGCCACGAATATCGCCAAGGCCACGCCGATTATCGCGCTGCTAAAAATTAACTCACTGACGTATGCTGTCATCACCATTCCTCCACGCCATTTTTGCCACGCCAATAAAAAGGGCCATCATTGATAGCCCCTTAATGCCTGTTATGTGTGATGTCATAGCGCCCTCTGATATTCGATTTGCAGCCCTAGTTTTTCAGCAAGCGCATGTTCAGCTCTCGCCCCCAATGAATCCTCCCAGCCAACGAGCATAAAAATACAGTCAGCACAGCGAAGCATTGCAAGGCAAATATCCATGTATTCGTGCTGCTCTAGACCGTTAGGAAGCACTGCTGGACTTAAAACTGCGTGGCCTTGTTGCCTTAGCTCTACATGCACCATCTGAAATGCTGTACGGTTGCAATCAGGCAATCCGCTCATTGGTCCTGCGATATAAATTTTCACACCCTCACCTCTCTAAGCAGTTTCGTTAACCACAAAGCCCCAAAGATTTTCTGCGCTGATACTCCGCATAAAGCCACTGGGATGGCGTAACACCTCCAAGCATTGCAGCGTTCGGCATGTACCGATATTTGTAGTCGGCCTTGTCAGGCTCGGAGCTAACCGGAATAACCGTTTTGTTGTTCTCCAGGCGCATAATCGGATCCGGAATTTTTTCTCCAGCGGAAACCTTCTTCGACCACTCATCGAGTTTCTTTTGGGCGAATTTCTCAACTTCGGATTCACTGAGCTGCCGCTGGTACATGGCTCGCCGGGTGTCACAGACAATCCAGTACATGACTGGCTTTGACCAGGGGAACTGTTCAGCTCCGCCCGTATGCAAGTTTCTGTCACGGTTGTATCGGTGAAACTCAGCCATCACGTCATCAAACGTTACTCCCAGCACGACAGAACTGTCTTTGCACCACTTAACGAATTGACCAGGTGAAGGCCAGAAAGCGCTGTCGCTGGCTCTCGCGTGTCGCACCCCTGCAGATAACTGCTCTCTGGTTTTGATGCCATTCTCAGAGAAAGCGGCTATCCACTGACGCTTAGTGGTTTTCTCATCGGATTCTGTTTTTAGGCTGGTACTGGCTGCGGCGGGAAATATTTGTTTTAGCTGCCTGAAAAGTGAATCAACAAGCTGTTCTGCTTCGCTGCTAATCACCTTGCCCGGCTCGTACCGCCCTCCGGCCATCTTTGCGAGGGCAGCCCCATCACGGTTATTTATCGCTGATACAAGTTGCACGGTCATAGGAAGTCCTCCCAACCCTCTCGGCTATTCCAGTGCGGTGTCTGCTTTAGCGACTCAGGCTTAATGCCGCGTGCCGCCGCCTGTTTGTTCTGGTAGCTGAGCTTCTGGCTAGCAGTGATAAACCAGTTCTTCGGCTTTTCGTGGGTGAATTCGATGTCAAGTTTTTGAAGCTCGTATACCAGGTCAATGCTCGAATAGAGGCCAGCCCATCTTTGGAAGTCGTCGTGATTTAGCTTTACGATCTTTCCCTCAAAGGCATATCGAGATAGTGCGGTTACTTGTTCGGAGGGAGCGTCAGCGACTGGTGTTTCTTTAGGTTCTATGACTGGTTCAAAAGAGTGACTGGTTATGGGGGCAGCTCCTGCCCCACCCCCCCGGGCAGCTCCTGCCCTACCCTCGGTCATCTCCTGCCCCACCCCCTCGGGCAGCTCCTGCCCTAGGTCACCTACTGACCCAGTGATTTGTGAGGGTTTAGGGGTCGGATTATCTAAGTTTAGGTAAAAAACATTTGACTGATTTAGATCACCGTTGCGGCGATACTCCCTGCGGAGCATCCCCATATCCTCAAGCGCTCTTATGTGACTTTTTACGGTTGACCTTCCTATCTCGCACTGGTCAGCGATATGCTGATATGATGGCCAGCACTCGCCTTTGTCGTTAGCGTTGTCTGCAAGTTTTATCAGTACGAGCTTTCTTAGCGGGTTACCAACTTTGATACCCATGGCTTTCGCCATCAGGCTCATGCTCATAGTTAAAATACCTCTTGTGAGTTGCGTTCAGCCCATACCGCGAATGGCATTCTGGGGCCGTATATTCCAAGCGATTCAAGATGCTCTCTTGTGAGTCGAATTTCTCTTTCTGTTGGGTCTTCGACTAGCGTTAATTTATTGGAATGAAATACATAAGATACTGACTTCCCACTTACTTTTTTCTGTACTTCCTCAGCACCAATCCTTATTAATCTCTCAGCAATAGCCAATCGATCACCCACACAACTCAGGCCGATATCATCAAGTAGCTCCATAACATTGAGCGTTGGTAGTTTTTCTGCGGAAATCACTGTGTAATAAGGAGCCCAATACTCGATATTCTCATCAGAATCTAGTTGGCAGCACTCACTACAAATCCACTTTATGTCTTCAAGAGAGTGCTTAAAGAATTCTCTAGAATTGTTGACACGGTACTCAGACAGGTAATCGTGAATCTCTTTCTCTGAGTAGGATGGGTCATCACAGTGATATGAGGCTTCAACCTTAAAGGGGGTCGGAACCCCCGTAGGAGCGGATAATTCCTTAGCCCTTGCTTCAGGGCTAACTGTTGTCATCCCTACCTTATAAATCCCCGGCATGCTTTCATTACTTAAGATATAAACCCGTCCATTCAACCTAAACTCTTTAGGTACTGGCATCGTTTCTAAAATTTCAGATTGCCTTTCAAACTCTTCTAAGTGCATAATTACCCCTGTGAATTGATCCAGTTAAAAATCAATTGATATCTGTGAAGCCTCGACCTCGACCGTCGGGGCTTTTCTTTTTGTGAGAACTGCTGCTACCTGCTTAGCTAAATGAGCAAGGTCATCGTCAACAACTCCCCATTCAAGAATTGCCAGCAACATGCTCATGCGAGGGATGAATGTCTCTTTCCAGCGTGTAACCTGGGATCTGTCAACGCCGATTGCAGAAGCAATCTCAACACTCCCCTTCATTGCGATTTTATTCAGTAGCGCTGATTCAATGCGCCGGGCTACTGTGCGTGTTTGTGTATGTTCCAATTGATAAATTCCTTTTTGAAATAGTTAATTGAGCGAATGCAAAGGCATTCACTTTGGTTGTGGCTTCCTGCATCAGGTAGCCGGGCAGATTGATAAAGAGCGGTGTTGCTATGCGGCTAAAAGTTTTTTTTGGCTAATCTCAAGAAGATCACAAGCTCTGTATCTGCCCTGAGAAATTGCTTCAATTTTTGCTGCGTACTGTGTTTTCCCAAAAAACTCAGTCTTGGGGAGGAATCCGTTCTTTAGCCATTTATAGACGGCTCTTTCACTTACTCCGCAAGCCTGGGCAACCTCTGGGATTCCAACACCTTTAATTGACTCATCTAAGGTATGCATGGGTTACTCCTTTTCGTACTTTCAGTACGCATTATGTTTGAACTGAAAGTTTTTGCAAGTGGTTTAATATCGAACTCATGGTTCAAAAAGAAAATATGCGTGAAGAATTTGCTCAGCGGCTGGCGCAGGCCTGTAGAGAAGCTGGGCTTGATGAGCATGGGCGAGGAATGGTTATAGCCAGGGCGCTTAAGCTTTCGTCCAAAGGGGTCAGCAAGTGGTTCAATGCTGAGTCCATGCCTCGCCAAGAAACAATGAATGAACTGGCGAAACTTTTGCGCGTTGATGTTGTATGGCTACAGCATGGAATGGCAACTGAGCTTAAAGGGGATAACTTCTCATATGCTGGCCCATACACCCCCGGCAGAAAGTACCCTGTCCTTAGTTCAATTCAGGCGGGTTCGTGGGGCGAAGCTGTAGAAGCCTACACTTTGCAGGATGTAGGTGAATGGCTTGATTCTGATGCTCACGTGCAAGGCGAGGCGTTTTGGTTACAAGTCGATGGTGATTCAATGACCGCCCCTACTGGAACCAGCGTACCCCAAGGATCATACGTTCTTTTTGATACAGGAAAAGATGCCATCAATGGGAGCCTGGTTATAGCAAAGCTAACAGACTCTAACGAGGCGACCTTTAAAAAGCTCGTTATCGATGCTGGGCAGAAGTACTTAAAAGGATTGAACCCAGCCTGGCCTATGGTTCCTATCAATGGCAACTGTAGGATCATTGGCGTGGCTGTTGAGGCGAGGATGCTATTCAAGTAGCCATAGAGACGAAGATGCGGCTGGTTTAGCTTTTCTGGACATAAACACAGGTTCCCTTTATGGGAAATTCAATTATAATTCCCAAATAGGGAACATTATTGCGCCATGATGGTCTTAAATGTAGGTGTGTTAACCGACTTTATCAAAGTCCACAACCAAGCCAAGGGACCGCTTGAGGCTTGGCGTGAGCAAGTAAATAGAGAGAAATGGAAAACAACCCATGACATAAGAAATAGCTTTAATTCAGCTGATTTCTTCCCTGATAACAAGGTTGTTTTCAATATAAAAGGGAATAACTATAGACTTCTTGTGACAGTAAAATATCAGGCCGGGATGGTAATCGTTGAAAAGGTTGGCACTCATTCTGAGTACAACAAGTGGAGGTTGAGATGAGTCAGAAGACTTGGCGAATCATTAGAAATACCGAAGATCATGCCATGGCAATGTCGAGACTTATTGAGCTTGCTTCCTGTGAGCTACAACCAGGTTCAGATGAATTTGAAGAGTTTGAACTGCTGGGATTGTTGATTGAACACTATGAAAATAAACAATTCCCTATGGAAAAACCATCCGCAGTAGAAGCTATTAAATTCAGAATGGATCAGCAGGGGCTATCACAATCCGACATGCGTCAGTACATAGGTTCGGCTTCAAAAGTTTCAGAGGTTTTGAATTATAAAAGACCATTAAGCCTATCAATGATAAGAGGAATTCATCGCGGACTTGGCATTCCATTAGATATTTTGCTCCAAGTTGATGAGAGGTTCTTATCAAAAAATACAGATACAAATGAGTGGGAAATTCTTGGAAGTGAGTTAATAGAAACTATGGAAGCGAATGCCATTAATGACTCAATGAGCCAGTCAAATAACTTCAAGTCCCTCTCACCAAAAAAACAATTAATTGATATGTATGATGTTATCAGTTTTGACAGAAGAGACGAGCCTTGCGAGCTTGTAATGCAAGATCGCCTGGGGAGTTCTGCAAGGGTTGATGTGGAAATAAGTGCGGGGAGTAATATTTCCTTAACTCAGTATCAAGATAGCGATTTTATAAGGGTGATTCACTAATCATGATTACACTACAAAATAGACAGGTTCAAAACTTGTCTCTTGAGAAAAATCATAAAGAAAAAAATAAAGATAACAAGGTCAAAACCAACATCAGCAGTCAATTATTTACAAACGTTAAAGATAATTCTCTCTTTAGGGTGAGATACGTAGTAAAAATAACTGCTAACGGTTACGTTGATGTGGATTTGTCATATGACTTTGATTTTAAAACAACTGATATTGTAGATGAAGAATTCACTAAATCTTTGGTGGTAAGGTCAGAAGCGCCAAGTTTAGCCTATCCATATATCAAGACGTACATAGAATCAGTATGTCAATTATCAGGATACGGGACACTCAACCTACCATACGCAGACTTCACTAAAGAACCATTAGACATGAAATAACCCCCACCATGCCGCTCCCCAGCGGCTTTTTTGTGCTCTGAATCCCACTTCTGATAGCTCGCCAGTATCACCTCAATAGAAATTCAAAAATAAATTTCATTAAATAACAAAACATTAAACAAAAAGTACGATATCTCAAACATAATTCGTACCTTAAGTTCTTGACCATATCGAACCAATAGTTCAATATCACCACATCGAAACGAAACATCGACAGCAGAAGTCAGATTTCTGCGCCAGTCAGGACGACAGGCTGCTCATTAAAAAGTTAACTCCTACCTGATGCAGGTAGGCCAGAACATGAGTGTTTTGGGGTGTGGTGAATCCGTAGGTCGATACGGTAAGCGTTAGCGTGACGGGGTTCATGGCCCGGTGTAGTGAGCGTGACGGTAAAGACGATCTGGTGAAGTCATCCTCAAAGTGGACATAGGCGGGTTCGATTCTCGCTACCGATGGTTGAACTCTCGGCTCAACCCACCACACCACCAAAGCACTTAACTGGAGAATATTATGAACGCTAAACAGCGCTATAACGCAGCAAGAGCGGCGAAACACAGAGAGGCTAAGGCAATGGCTAAGGCTGAAAGTAAGTTCATCATGCAGCTTCTTGGAGAGCCTGAGCGAGTAATGAAAGCAGTCAACTCAACAGACTACAAAATGAAGCCCCGCAGCAAACCGGAGCAGTACACAGGAAGCGTGTGCTTGCCAGAAGTGGCGATCTTCGCCGCAGGGCATCGTACTAGCCGGAAAGATGCTGTTCACATTATTAAGTGAGGGAAGTATGAAAACAACAATCACGCTGGATCAGCTTAAAGAAGTCTACGCTCAACATAGCGCTGAAATTAATCTGTCGGATGCTGTGGAGAGTATGGAGCAGTGTAATGAACAGGCCGACCAGACTTACTATCACGTTGTTACAGGCGCTGCGCTACCTACCCGAACAGCTTTGCAATGGGCTAACTTCTTTGCTTTGCAGACGGCACAGGAGCAAGGTGCCGACCGCCGCGCAACTGTCAAATTCCACGCCGACGCATACGGTGAATAATTAGGAGAGTGAAATGTGTGATTGCTTTAAAACTGTAGGCGAACGGATGAAGCAGCGGCTCATGGAAAAGGTTCCAGAGGGAGCGGAAATCAAAAAGGGATTTGATACCGGATGGGAAAATACCTGTCTATCACTATCAAGCGGCGATCTTATAGTCATGCTGAAATATAAGCTGGCATATCGAGCCAACAAAAAAGACGGCTCTCCAGCAAAGAATCTAACTCGGATGGAGGGCAATGTAACAATGAATCACTGCCCCTTCTGCGGTGAGAAACAGGAATAACCGGGTCGCTAACTAGCGGCCTTTTTTTACACCTGGAGCCAGGATGAATAAGCCAGACAGAAACAGCCCTAATGGATGCTGGGCTGCACACGGATACAGGGTTGAACGATACGGAAATAAGCGGCGGAGGGTTTACACGCCGAACGGTGAGCTGATATTCGACCACGGAGCGGCGGGATATGAAGCTGAGATGGAATATTGCGAACGTAACGGGCTGCTTGAATAGCGGGCTTTTTAATGGGGTGAGATATGAGTAAAGAGCTAAACGCATTCCCTACTCAGTCATGGGAATACGACGGACAGAATAACGTTTTGCAGTATCAGGAACCGGGTATGAGTTTGCGTGATTACTTTGCAGCTAAGGCGCTCGGGTTGTGTTACGCAGACTATCTAAATTATGCCGCAGAGCATGGAATTCAGGAAGGCTGGAGGGATGGCGTTGCAAAGGATGCTTATCTAATGGCTGATGCTATGCTCAAAGCGCGTGAGGGGGAGTGATGAAATGGGTCAAATGTAGCGAGCGGATGCCTGAAATCAATCAAGAGGTGCTGATACGAATCCCTGTATGTGAATGTCACAATATCGAGAGCGGCAAGTATATGGGTAACGGTAGATTCTTAGGCGCATGGTTTAGCTATCGAGGAGCCAATTGTGCATATGCAGTATCCCACTGGCAACCGCTACCACCCCCGCCCAACGACTAACTCCCTATAGCTCATTCAAGAGTGAGCTATGTGGTTTATGTCTCGCCCACTATGTGGGCTTTTTTATGCCTGGAGGAAATGTGGAATACGAGTTAATGCGTTTAGCTGAGTTTTTAAGTGAAAACTGGAGTGCGTGGGAATCATTCTGCGAAAACAACGGTGACGATGCCCAAGAGATTTATCAGCAAATTGGCGGAGAAGATTAACTAATAACCAGAAGCCGCCACTGAGCGGCTTTTTCATGCGCGTTCATCCCTGAGCCAAGTTGAGGAATGAACACACACCTAACAAACAGGAGCAGGATATGAGCGAAGTAACCGAAGAAAAGAAAGAGCTGGCTCTTGTCACTCTGCCAGTTGAAAAACAAGATTTAGAAGTCGCGCTACTTAATGACCAGTTTATTGATGAGTTGCTGGAGAACGTTAGAAAGACTGCCAGCTCAGTAGTTGGTGACCTGAAAACAGCAAAGGGTCGCGGCGTTTATATCACGATGGCTGATAAGGTCAGAAAGTCCAAAGCCGCTTTCGAGGTTCGCGCCAAGGAGTTGGTCGCAGAGTTAAAAGCTCGCCCTGCACTGATTGATGCCAGTCGCAAAAAGTTTCGCGATGAAATGGATAAGATTGCCGTAGAGATTAGAAAGCCAGTAACTGAATGGGAAGCCGAGCAGAACCGACTCAAGGCAGAGGAAGAGGCCAAAAAAGCAGCCGAGGAGCTGGCGAAAGAAATCGAGATGGCCCACCGGGAAGCGCTAATTGACAACTACGAATTCGACCGCGCTCTAGAGGAAGCCAAGGCCGAAGCAGAGCGCCAGCGCATCGCTCACGAAGAAGAGTTAAAGCGCCAGGCAGAGGAAAAGGTTAAGCGCGAACTTGAAGAGAAACAGCAGCGTGAACGCGAAGCCTCAGCAGCCCGTGAGCGTGAGTCTCAGCTTAGAGTTGAACGCGCTGAGCAAGCAAGAAAGGATGCAATAGCTAAAGCCGAGTCTGACAAAAAGGCTGCGCAGGAAAAAGCAGAGCGCGAAAAACAACAAGCTATCGAGGACGAGCGCCGCAAGGCAGCAGCCGCAGAACAGGCTAGGCTGGCAGAAGAGAAGCGCATTGCTGATGAAAAGGCGAAGCGCGAAGCTGACCAGAATCACCGTAAGGCTATCGGCACTGAAATTGTTAACGCCCTTCTCGCTAACGCAAACATCGATAGAGTTCAGGCCATTCAGGTTCTGACCGCATTAAAAGACGGGAACATCCCGCATACCGCCATTAATTACTAATTGAACCGGAACACCAGGAGAAACCCCATGATGACTTTTGCCATCTCGGGCGCAACCGTCATGGGTAGCGCTCAACTAAACGAATCCCAATTAGACCGAGTAACTCGCCAATTACGCGATAGTTTCCGCAATATTCTTCGCTATATGTCGGAGGTTATATGTACGCAACTCAAACAGTAATACGCCAGTGCGTAGAGCCTGGAATGCTGATTATGCACAAAGGGAAGCCGTGGCGAGCAGCAGTGAATGCAAACGGCAAGCTCTGCATTAGTCGTGCGATGGAGCGAGAGCAAATCAAAGTATTGACAGTAGAACTGATTATCGACCGGGAGAGAAACCCGGTCAAGGAGGCCTCATGACATTAAATCCACAGCCGCTAGCAACCACGCTGGCCATCAGTTTTATATGGCGAAAGGCTTATGTCCTAACTGCGCTTGAGTACCGTAAAGCAGGCAACAGAAAAGGTAAGCGCCTGGCACTGCACAATTCTTTCGCTGAGAAGATGAACTCCCGCGAATTACTCGGCCCTGCGCCATTCTGAGGTGACTATGAGTAAAGAATTTTACGCAAAACTGGCAGAGATACAGCGAACGCTGAATGCGCCGAAGAATCAGTTTAACTCCTTCGGAAAGTATAAATACCGTAGCTGTGAGGATATTCTCGAAGGCGTTAAGCCACTTCTCGGAGGTCTTTTCCTTTCGATTAGTGATGAAGTGGTGCTGATTGGAAACCGCCATTACGTGAAAGCTACAGCACGAATCACGGATGGAGAGAGTACCCATGAAGCAACGGCGTTAGCCCGGGAAGAAGAGTCGAAAAAAGGAATGGACTCAGCCCAAGTAACAGGAGCAACAAGCTCTTACGCCAGAAAGTATTGCCTCAATGGCCTGTTTGGTATTGATGACTCAAAAGATGCTGATACTGACGAGCATAAGAACCAGCAGAACTCAGCAGCACAGAATCAACAAAAACAAGCCAATCAAACAAAGCCAACACCTGACCAGTCATTGGCAGCATTCACTGCGGCAGCAGGGAACGCCTCAACACCAGAACAGCTAAAACAGGCTTTTGCTAAGGTCTGGTCGATGCTAGACGGAACGCCGCAGCAAGCACTGGCAAAAGACGTTTACGATATTCGCAAATCAGAACTTGAAGGAGTTACAGCTTAATGGCACACACAATTACCGCCAGGCTAAACAAGCCGGCAAGAGAATTTCAGGCTGGCGACAGCGTAGGGTTCAATATCCGCATGGGTGTTCAATATTACGATCGCCAGAAGAAGCAAAAAGAGTGGACGAACTATAGCGCAGCGGTATTCGCAAAGCCGGGTCCGCAAGCCGACTACTACCGAAATGTTTTAGTTGAAGGTGCGATTGTTGAAGTTACTGGCGATAACATCAAACTGGATATCTATGACGGGAACAACGGGCAATCCATAACTCTTGAGTTGTTAAACGCAAGAATCGGATTTGCTACATCCGGCGCGACAAGCAACAACCAAGCACCCCAGCAGAACCACCAGTTCGACGACTCAATTCCATTCTGATTTAACTCCTTAAGGACTCACCTATGCCATCACCTCAATCAGGGGCGGATAACCCTCGCATGTGCTCTTCCAGAACCAAGGAGTCGGTGATGGCTAATTTTGCCCGGTATTTCGAAGTATCGCAGGCTGGAGAGATTCAGCCTCAGAGCAAAACTCAGCGAATGGATTATCGCATTGATCAGTTAGTCGAGAAGGAACTCAGAGAAATAGCCGCACGGACAGCATTCTTCCCGCAGTACGAAATCACCGGGCCACATCTACCAGCCGATTACACCGACGACCGTATGAAAGTTCGCTTTGGTCGATTTGGCGCACGAATTAACGACTAAGGATTATCTATGAAATTAAACATACCAATCGGTAACTACATCGTTACCGGGACTTCTTACGACCTCGTTTTGAGTGAAAAGCGAATAGTAAAAGACGGCCCGAACGCTGGAAAAGAAACCCTGGCCAGGCTCGGTTACTACTCCAAGTTTGAGCACCTGGTGAAAGAACTTTGCCACCGGGAAATTCTTATCTCTGAGGCTCAGACATTGCAGGGGCTGGTTCTGCATATCGACACCCTTGCCAAGTCTATTCATAAATCAGTCGCTGAATAACGGAGCGCCAATGAACGCACAACTACTATCCGACTTCCCCGGAGACGCATTAGCGCGTCCGAAATACATCAAGTTTGAAATTAGCAGAGAGGAAGCGCTAGAGCGCGACAGCTTTGGCAGAAAGGAGGGGCTTAATTCAAGCAAGCTCATAACGGACATGATTAATACAGCGCGACTCCAGCATGAAGCCAGAGGACGTTAACGCGCTTAAGTCACTGGCTCGCAAATGCGTAGCAGAAATCAAACAGGCGTGGAGTGAGGCTGGCGCAAGGACGCAGAAACAAAAGGATTTGATAAGCCGGGAGATATTACTCAGGTACGAAAAACGGATCACCCCTCGCTTCACCCTTCCCTATCTCAACTACTACATAGGCATTCATACGGGAGTGCTTAAGGAGAAGCTATGACAGTTAAATTTGATGGCCTAACCATGAACCAGTTAGCCGAGCGCAAT
Source organism: uncultured Cedecea sp. (assembly GCF_947498825.1). Classification (GTDB taxonomy): domain Bacteria; phylum Pseudomonadota; class Gammaproteobacteria; order Enterobacterales; family Enterobacteriaceae; genus JGM124. The sequence continues at coordinate 321,608 of NZ_CANMLV010000001.1, forward strand.
GCAGAACTGGTAACGGAGAATCAGGAGCTACAGCGCAAGGTTGAGGCGCTGACTGCGGAAAATTGCATTCAGGATTATATCATATCAGCAGTCAAGGAGCTTATTGGCGAAAGCAGTGGCGTTGCTGGGTGGCATCTGAACGGTGCTATAGCCTCATGGGATGAAGCTCTTCCTGAAATCAATCACAGCGAAACTCCTGCCACCGACGCCGCACTGGCAGAGGCTCGGGCTCAGGGTGTGATTAACTTTGTGCCATCTGACGAATTTCTGACTGAGCTTATCCGAGCATCAAATCGCGGGGATTCACCAGAAGAATACCGCTCCGCCATGCGTGAAGTATTCGCCAGTCAACTGCGCAAGGAAGCTGGGTTATGAAAATAGAAAAAATGGATGTTTTGGCCTTCAACATAACCGAGGTTGAGCGCTTAGACCCTGTGCGCGTGATGATTGAAAACTATGAGCCAGGCAAGGGTCGAATCACCATAACTTGTTACGGCAAGGCCTGGACAGGTGCTTGGTTCGCAATGGGTGGCGATACGGTTCAGGAGTTTATCAAACGTGTCAGCAATGAGTATCTGATTGGTTATTTCTCTCCAAACCTTCGCCCCACGGTTGATGATGATAACGATGCAAACACTCTTTTCGTCAAAAGTGAAATAGTTAAATTGCGTCACCAGAAAGAGATTTCAGCAATTGAAGCCCGTGAAATGTGGGATGAGGCTGAAAACTCCGATGATGTTAAGGCGGATTGCTGTGACTGCCGCATAGGTAACGCGTTGCTTAATTTATTAGGCGATGAACCTTTTTATGCAAATTGGCCATCGGTGCCTAATCCTGAGTATCGATACTTAGATCGCATCGTTGACGCGGTGCGTGGCGGCATTATTGAATTGGAGCGCTCCAATGACTAACCAACCCGAAGCGCTGATTGCCGAAATGAAAGCAGCGGCGGAGAAAGCAAAGCAGGCAAATGAGCTTTACCTTGAAAAGAAAATAACACTCTCAGAGTGTGCGATAGAGATGAAGGATTATCTTGATTACTCGGATAATCCCAAAAACGTCCAGGCACTGATAGCGGCGCTGGAGCAGTCGCAGCAAGAAAAAGACAAGTGGGTTAAGTGGGCTACTGAACTTGGCGAAAAATGTGACAGGCTTGAGGCCAGCCAATTAGCCGTGAAGCTGCCACGTTTAGCAACAGTGACGTGGCATTTATCAGCCCAAGCAAAACATCGTACCACTCAAGAAAATGTGCGAGACGTTCTTGAGGCAATCCGTGCCGGCGGCACCGTTCAGGGGGATGAGTAGCATGGCAAAGCATAAATTCATCCGAGAAGGTGCCACATGCTGGCAAGGGGGTCATTCCACACGAAAAGGAGTAACAAGAAGGAATCGGTACGTTACTGGTGGCAATGGCAGGAAATTTGAATCGGATTTATTTAGCGATGATTGGTTTGCTTTGGGGGATGCCGCTAATAGTGACGGTAAGCCCTATCGCTACCGCGTTAGTCGCACCGAAGCTGATTCATTAACTCAGTTTTGCGTTGATACCTTGGGGGATGAGTAGATGACAGAGCTAATGAAACCCACAACTAAGAGCAGGAATGACGGTGCTGTCGATTATCTAACATCAGATGATTGCCGGTTCCTGGTTATGCGCGGTGATTACACTGAAACTGAAATCATTCAGGCAGCAGTAAACCAAAACATTATTGATAGTGACTATGCCGAAACATGGGCAAGAGCTTCTCGATATTACCAGTCATGGTACAAGACAAGCCCTGTTGGTGGTCAGGATGGGTATTCGAGCTGGAATCACCCTCGCGATACTCCATGCCGTGGCGCTTACTTTGCTTCAACACTTTGCTGGGATTGAGGAGGCTTTATGAGTAACCTGAGTAATCGCTTAAAAGTACTAATGCGAGCCGATGAAGTTCCCATGTCTGATGCGTGGGGGGAGTTAATTGATGATTTGAAAGCATCAGAGGTTGAGCTACTGGCATGCCGGGAGGCGCAGGGGAAGCCGGTTGAACGTGTCAACTCAGAACAAATGCAGCGGGTTTGCATAGAGGCTACTCGACACTTAGATAAATACACCGCAATGGCTAAAGAAGTTAACAAGTTGCTTGGACGAGCACCCGCCCCGCCGCTGCCTGCTGTGCCTGATGAACTGGAAGATGGGTGCGGATATAAGGATCAATACATCGACGGATGGAACGCTTGCCGCTCCGCAATGTTAGCCACAGCACCAAAGCCAGAGGTGGGCGATAACACTCATGCAGATGGCCAAATTCAGTGTGCCACTACAGATTTTGTGCGAGGTAGATTATGAATGACATTGAAATGATTGATGAAAAAGAAGTGATGGGGATGATTAAGGTTGCCTCTAGAATGACAATCTGGAAGTACACTAAAAAGCACGCTTTCCCAATGCCAGTAAGAACCCACCCCAAACAGTACCTTAAGCCTGAGGTGGTTGCATGGATTTTAAACGGCGGCATCAACCAGAAATCTTCCTGATGTGCCAGAATATTTTTTCAGCATATAACTCATATGCGGCTTTCTGCTCTGAAAGCCAGTCATGCTTATTGTAAACCGACAGTACGCCGCCAAGTTCATGCCCCAGCATTTTCTCTATGACATGTGGGGCAACACCTTCCTCTGACAATCTGGTAGCGAGAGTTCGTCTAAAATCGTGAGCTGTGAACTCGCCGATACCAAGCGATTCTTGTATGCGCCCAAGGAAACGGTTGGCCCCTGCTATCCCAAGGGGCTTATTTAACTGTGGGCCAGGAAACAATACATTCCCGTATGTCATTTCAGCCTTTTTCAATAATTCATCAGCATGGCCGAATATCGGACGTCTAATAATTTTATTCGTTTTGCTTTTTTCCGCAGGGACCATCCAAACCCCCTCTTCACGGTCAAACTCAGATCTAACAGCCAGCCTCATTTCACTATTTCTGGCGGCATACAGCATCAATAGTTGATGGAGAAGTCGGTTGGATGTAGAACCCCTGCTACGATCTATAGCCAACCAAATTTTAGCCAACTGATTATAGCTAAGGGTGGTTTCACCCACAGCAGGCTTCTGGCCAATATCTTTTGGCTGTAAAAGCATAAATTCCGTTGCGCCAATATATTGCCTACGGTTGCACCAGCCTATTGCTGAACGTAGTTGAATGAGAAGCTGTCGGGCTCTTCGTGGGTTTATCTTCTCTTCTTCGCTGAACAACTCAACCCACAGCCTGACAGGAATCTCTTCTATTGGCATCCCTGGAAAGACGTTCGTCATATGTTTTATGACTGTCGATTTATAAAGAGCCTGTGTTTTTGTTCTCAGTGCCGTATCAACATAGTTTTCCTGCCAATATTCTAAGCAATCTTTTACTGTGGGTTTCTTCTCTGCGCTTTTCCGCTCCGCCAACAAGCGAGGATCCAGACCTCTATCAACGGACTCTCTGAGGTCAGCTACTATGTTTCTCGCTTCACGAAGGGTTAAAGCTGGATAGCGGCCAATGCCAAGACGATGCTGTTTCCCATCCCAGCGGAATCGGAACTGGAAGCTAACGACGCCCTTCGGGGTTATCCGTACCCCTAGCCCGTCAGAATCAGTTATTTCAGTCGGGCCTGAATATGGTTTACCATAGAGAGCGCGAAGTTTTGTATCACTGATAGCCATATTAGTTTTTTGTACTCACTTAACTTCAGATTATGTACTCATTGTGTACTCAATATCGCATGTACGAACATAAACAACAATATTCACATTTGTACAAACCACAACAAACGACAACAGAAAACCAAGTTAAATGATTAATTATCATATACATAAACAATCAGGCGTGTACATCAGGTGACAGTGAAAAACGAACAGCAACAACCCACCTTCCTCTTCCATGATTACGAGACTTTCGGCAAGAGCCCCTCTTTGGATCGCCCGGCACAATTTGCCGCGCTGCGCACTGACAGTGAGTTCAATGTTATGGGTTCCCCTGAGGTATTTTTTTGCCAGCCGGCAGATGACTATTTGCCTCAGCCCGAAGCGGTGATGATAACCGGAATAACGCCCCAGCAAGCGCTGGCACAGGGGGAAAATGAAGCCGCGTTTGCCAAACGTATTCATGGACTGTTCAGTACGCCGAATACTTGTATCGTCGGCTATAACAATGTCCGTTTTGATGATGAGGTAACGCGCAATATTTTCTATCGTAACTTCTACGATCCCTACGCCTGGAGCTGGCAGAATAGAAATTCGCGCTGGGATTTACTGGATGTTATGCGCGCCTGTTACGCTTTGCGCCCGGAAGGTATTGTCTGGCCAGAAAATGACGAGGGTTTTCCGAGTTTCCGGCTGGAACATCTCACAAAAGCCAACGGTATAGAGCACAGCAACGCCCATGATGCGATGGCGGATGTCTATGCCACTATCGCGATGGCGCAATTAGTGAAACGCCATCAGCCGCGGCTGTTTGATTATCTCTACAGCCATCGCAGTAAGCAAAAACTGCAAACACTGATTGATATTCCACAGATGAAACCGTTGGTGCATGTTTCCGGCATGTTTGGTGCAAGCCGCGGAAATACCAGCTGGATAGCACCTCTGGCCTGGCATCCTGATAACCGTAACGCGGTGATAATGGTGGATCTTGCCGGGGATCTTTCCAGTTTACTGGAGCTGGATACTCATCTGTTGCGCGAGCGTTTATATACGCCCAAAGCGCTGTTAGGCGATGCCCCAGCGGTACCCATAAAGCTGGTACATCTCAATAAATGCCCGGTTCTGGCTGTCGCTAACACCTTACGGCCAGAAGATGCCGAACGTCTGGGTATTGATCGTCAGCATTGTCTGACTAATTTAAAAATTCTGCGTGAACATCCGCAAATCCGTGAGAAAGTGGTCGCTGTGTTTGCCGACGCCGAGCCTTTTACCCCTTCTGAAGATGTTGACGCCCAGCTGTATAACGGTTTCTTTAGCGATGCAGACAGAAGCGCCATGAATATTGTGCAGCAGACCCCACCTGACAGGTTAGCCACTCTGGATCTGACCTTTGTCGACGGGCGAATTGAACCACTGCTGTTTAATTACCGGGCACGTAACTGGCCTGAAACCCTGGATGAAACAGAACAGCAACGCTGGCTACAACATCGCCAGGAACGACTCAGCCATGAGGTCGTGCAAGCCTATGTGCTGGAACTGGAAGCCCTGTATAACCAGTATGAAGGAGATGGCGAAAAGCTGAAACTGCTGAAAGCGCTGTTTGATTATGCCCGTAATCTGGTGGAATAAGCGAAACAGGTCTGGTTATCGAGTAACAGCTATCAGACCTTCATCGCTGAAAAACTGATAGCTGTACTGTTGATTTAGATACTGACGACGGGATTATCGGTAAACATATAGCGATCTATTGTAAATTCAAAGTCGTCGCTGGTGGCATTAAAGAGCATTTTTTTAGTATTCTCCAGATGTTCCCACATGGCAACTTTCGCTCCTTTAGCATCTTTACGAGCAAGAGCTTGAAGAATTTTTTCATGCTCCTCACACCAACTTTCGATGGATCTGGCGTCGATATGTTCGTGCAGTTTTCGCCAGTAAGGATTAAGTTTACGCTGGCTCCACATCTGTTCAACAATGATAACCATCGCACTATTATGGGTGGTTGCCGCCACTTGAGTATGAAATTTAAGATCCCATTCTGAATCACGAAAACGGTCTTCTTTGATGGCCATTTTCTGGATATCCATCAGCTTGAGAATATCTTCTTTAGTTGCCTGGGTAGCAGCAAACTCAGCCACATTGCTTTCAATCAACTGACGTGCCTGAAGCAACTCAAAAGGACCACAGTTGGCAAACTCAAGATTACCTGGGGCTAAGATAACGTTATTTTGGCGATTTGAGATAACGTGAATACCTGATCCTTTGCGTACATCGACGTAACCTTCAACTTCGAGCATGATAATGGCCTCGCGCACCACAGTGCGGCTCACATTCATCTCTTCAGCGATGAGGCGTTCAGCTGGAATTTTGTCACCGACAGGATAAACGCCGCCTTCAAGCCGTTCTTTAAGTCTGGCTGCAACCTGTTGGTACAAACGCTGTTCACTGTTCAACTCAATCACTTGGCACCTTTAATCAGAAATAAACTCCTTGATTTATATTACACCAATTTTTGAGATCTGTAATATGACTTCCACAAAACGGCCGTGCCATTGACCTGTGTTTATACCCCAAATAATTCGAATGGCTTGTAGGCTCCCAGTTCAGCCCGTCGATGAGTATAAATAAAGTATGCGATTCGGCGGGCTGGACGCAGACAACGCCCAAGCGACTTGAAGTATGACGGGTATATCGTTTTAATAAGAAGGCAATCAGGCCTAATCCTTGGCCTGTCTAACAAAGACTTTGATTATCAATAATCATGACTCACTACAGCGTAACGCCTGATTTAAATATGGCAAGCTCTCTAAAGTCATTGATTTCATTTTTTACCCGTTTACCGTTTACAGCGTCAACAATCACTTGCGTGAAATCATCCAGCAACTGTGACATGTCTTTACCCGTGAGCAATGCCCCGGCGTTAAAATCTATCCAGTGACCTTTCTTCTCAGCCAGCTCATTGTTTGTTGCGATTTTAACCGTAGGGACGAATCCGCCGTATGGAGTACCGCGACCGGTGGTAAACAAAACCATATGACAGCCTGCTGCACCTAACGCACTGGTTGCTATTGCATCGTTACCCGGTGCACTGAGTAAATTAAAGCCAGGAGTCTTCAGGCGCTCACCATATTTCAGTACATCAACCACCTGGCTTGTTCCCGCTTTTTGAGTACAACCAAGAGATTTCTCTTCAAGCGTTGAGATCCCACCCGCTTTATTGCCTGGAGATGGATTTTCATAGATAGGCTGATCGTAGGACATAAAATAGCGTTTAAAGTCATTAACCATATCGACTGTTTTATGATAGGTCTCTTCATTCTGGCACTGGTTCATCAGGATCTGCTCTGCGCCAAACATCTCAGGGACCTCCGTTAATACGGTAGTTCCACCATGGGCGACTAAGAAATCAGAGAAGCGCCCAAGAAGAGGATTCGCCGTGATACCTGACAGGCCATCGGAGCCCCCGCATTCAAGACCAAATTTCACTTCGCTGAGATAACCAGGTACACGCTGGTCGTGACGAATAGTTTGATATATTTCTTCCAGCAGTTGGCTACCCTCGGCGATTTCATCGTCAGCCTGCTGGCAGACCATAAAACGGACTCGTTCTTGATCATAATTACCCAGGGTTTTCTTAAACTCGGTAATCTGATTATTCTCGCAACCTAAGCCAACCACTAATACGCCACCTGCATTCGGATGGTGTACCAAATTTTGTAGGATAGTGCGTGTAGTCAGATGATCGTCACCCAACTGAGAACAGCCATAGGTATGGTTATAGAGAAATACGCCATCAATATCATCCAGGTTATCATGGCGTGCTTCAAATTTTTGGATCATTTTACGGGCAAGAGCATTTACGCAACCCACTGTCGGTACAATCCATATTTCGTTGCGAATCGCAATATCGCCATTACTCCGACGGAAAATATTAACCTGCGGATTATCTGGCTGAGAAGCGAGAGACGCATGAGTTGGCTGATACTCATACTCATTGATATCACTTAAATTGGTTTTAAGATTCTGAGTATGAATATGTGTTCCACAGGGGATATCCTGGAGAGCATGACCAATCGGCATACCGTACTTAATGATATTTTCACCCGCTTTAATATCGCGTAAGGCAAATTTATGCCCACGGGCAATATCATCATTCAGTTGAATGGCCTGTTCATCGATGATAACCCGATGCCCTTTTTGTTGCTCAACAAGTGCTACAGCAATATTATCTGCAGGATGAATTTTTATAATTTCTTTCATAATATTTTTTTCATTTTAATGAGTTACATTCCATATGGACTGGGCAGCTCACCGACCATTTGCCCGTTCACCGAGTCAGTATTTTGCGCAATACTGCACGTAGTAAGATTTTTTCCGTGAAACCTGCGACAGTTACGCAAAATACTTTGCTTCAAATCATATTGGTCACACCTGTCAGTTCATCTCATTCCGGAACGGAATGCTGTTCATCGATCAACCGACTTGATGTTGCCAGTAATGCGCTACCTGTTTCGGCTAAAAGGCATTTTTTAACGCCTGACGCATACCGCCATATAAAATGTCAGAAACATAACGCTCTGTTAGTTCAGCAAAACCAGGAATGCTCAACAGAGAATATTGCCAATGTTCACGGTCATCGAGAACCTGTCTGACCAATTCTTGCAAACTGATTTTTTGCTGCTCATATCCGTGCCAGAGGTCGTTGAAACGGCTTAACCAGATGGCATCATCGCTTAAAGGAATTGTTTCATCACCGCGAGTTCCACGATAGAAAACGATCAGTGCAGCCAGAGAGAAAATAAGATAGTGAGGCAATTTCCCCTGTTCTTCATGCCAGCGGATGACTTGAGGTAATATCCGCGTGCGGTATTTCGTCATGCTGTTTAGTGAAATAGACAGTAGCTGGTGCTGAATATAGGGGTTTTTAAAACGCTGTAGTACAGATTGCGCAAAGGAGTCAAGTTCAGCCTGTGGCAAAGAAAGCACCGGAACAATATCCTGATAAATCGTCTGCTCAACAAACTCAAAAACTTGCTCATCTTCCATTGCCGCACCCACTGTATCGATACCTGACAGATAGGCAACAGGTACTAATGCGGTATGTGCACCATTAAGTATGGCAACTTTTCGCTCTTTATAAGGCTTGATATCGTCAGTAATCAGAACATTCAAGTCCAGCTTATCAAGGTGCAATGCTGTTTTAAGCGACTCAGGCCCTTGAATAACGAACAGATAAAAATATTCTGCTGTATCCAGGAATTGATCATGATATCCGAGAGATTGCTCAAATTTCTTTGCCTGCTCACGCGGATAACCAGTCACAATTCTGTCTACAAGAGTGGAGCAGAACGGGTTGCTGTGTTCCAGCCAATATAAGAATTCTACTGGCAGCTGCCACTCTTTTGCATAACGCTGGACAAGAGACTGTAAAGCCTGACCATTATAGTCAATCAGTTCACAAGGGATAATAGTCACGCCGCGCTTGCTGTCCCCCTGAAAGTATTGGTAGCGCTCGTACAGCCAAACGGTGAGTTTGGCGGGGAAACTCACCGGGGGAGCATCGCTTAACTTATCACCTGAATGATAGCTGATACCTGCCTCGGTAGTGTTTGAGAAAATAAATTGAATATTTTCATCACGCGACAAGGAAATATAATCATCAAAGTTCTGATAGATATTTATTTCTTCATTGATTGAGCGAATCATTCTGATATCAGAGACGGCCTCCCCCGTAGGGGTTAACCCTCTGACAACCGTCGTGTAAAGCCCATCCTGGGTATTCATCGACGGTGGAAAGTCAGAATTTAGTGGACGAATAACAGCGATACCTGCATCTAAGCCGGTTTTTTCATTTAAGAGATCAATCTGCCAGTCAACAAAAGCGCGTAAAAAATTGCCCTCGCCAAATTGCATGATGCGAGTGGTATATTGCGGCCCAGGAAAATTAGTACGATTTAAAGTTATAGTCATTATATCTACTCGTTATTAGCAATATGCGAGGCCACTATTTTTCGATAGTCAGTCCGAAGTACGACTTCGCATTGTCATAGCAAATATTTTTCACCATGCTACCTAACAGATTGATATCCGCAGGTGCTTCACCATCCGCTACCCAGCGACCTATCATCTGACAGAGGATACGGCGGAAATATTCATGGCGGGTATAGGATAAAAAGCTACGGCTATCGGTTAACATGCCAACAAAGTGGCTGAGCAGACCCAACTGGCTCAACTGAGTTAACTGGCGCTGCATACCGTCTTTTTGATCGTTGAACCACCAGCCTGAACCAAACTGCATTTTTCCGCGTATTCCCGCCGCTTGAAAATTACCGACCATAGTGCCTATCACCTCATTGTCTCTGGGGTTCAGGCAATAAAGGATTGTTTTAGGCAATTGATTGGTTTTCGCTTGTTCATTAAGCAGTCGAGCCAGAGGCGCAGCGACAGGGCCATCGTTGATAGAGTCGAAACCTGTATCGGGGCCAAGTTGATTCAACATATATTCATTAGTATTACGCAAGGCACCGATATGATACTGCTGTACCCAATTACGACGGGTATATTCCTCGGCTAAGAAGAGAAGGACAGCCGTTTTAAAACAGGCGATCTCATGATTGTCAACCAGCGCAGATTGTCGGCCTTTGAGTAGCAGTTGATTCAGTGTAGCTTCATCGGTAAGACCAAAAGGCACTTCATCCAGGGCGTGGTCGGCGATGGTACAGCCATGCCCGGCAAAATGATCAAGCCGTTTGACAAGCGCCTGACGAAGGGCCGCAAAACTATTTATCTCAACGTCAGAAACCGCTTCAAGTTGAGAGATATAAGCCCCAAAAGTACTTAAATGAATATTAAATACTTTATCAGGACGCCAGCTTGGGAGAACCTGAACCTGCAAAGAGCTATCTAAAGCAATACGTTTATGATGAGAAAGATCATCAATAGGATCGTCTGTCGTTCCTACCATATGAACATTCATCTGGCGCAGTATTCCGCGAGCCGAGAATTCAGGCTGTTGCAACAGCGCATTACCACGTTGCCAGACAGAGTCAGCTGTTTCAGGCGATAAGAGCACATCTTTAATGCCAAAAGGTCTTCTTAACTCCAGATGTGTCCAGTGATAGAGCGGGTTACCGATAGTGAAAGGAACCGTTTCTGCCCACGCCTGGAACTTAGCAAAGTCTTCAGCATTACCCGTACAAAAGCGCTCATCCACCCCATGGGTACGCATCGCACGCCATTTGTAATGGTCACCTTTCAGCCAAATGTCATAGAGGTTTTTGAACTGATAATCATCGGCAATTTGTTGAGGAGGTAAATGGCTATGGTAATCAATAATCGGTTGATCGGCTGCATAATCATGATAAAGCTTACGTGCAAACTCTGTGTCTAGCAAAAAATCTTCGGTGAGAAAATGTGCCATGGTGCGCTCCGGATCGACGTGAAAGCTATCTTCTATCAGAACAAAACCTATCATACAACTTCAATCATTCGGTTTACCACTATTTTAGCGATTCAGATCACGCTCTCGATAAAAATACATTGTATTACTATGGTTATTCAGTAAAAAAGCAATTCTTAACCGCGATTCTTCAGGCAACCCGGCGGTTTTTAGTGAGATGCAGGATAGACAGCCCTGTAAACCTCAGCGAATAAAAGTTGCACTTTTTTGTATGATATCTTTCGCAAGAGGTATGACATTGAGTGTGAGATATATTCTGAAATTCTACGTGAAGAACACTGACTGAACTGATACTACATAATATCTTATGGGAAATAATCGATGAAAATGAAGTCACTACTGATAGGAATGGCTCTGGCTGCCCCACTGATGTTTCAATCCTCAGTGCATGCTGCTGTCGATAAATTGACGCTGAAGTTAGCGCATAACTTAGATCAGGAACATGTTGTTCATAAAGCTATCGCGCAGATGGCGGAAGAAGTACAAAAAGAGTCGGGTGGAAAAATGCGGATCCGTATTTATCCTAACGGCCAAATGGGTGGACCGCGTGAAACCTTAGAAATGATTCAGGCCGGTGGCCTTGATATGACGAAGGCAAGCGCCAGTGAAATGGAGCCTTTCGCAAGTGCATTCTCTGTATTCAGCCTGCCTTATCTGTTTAATGACGAAGCGCATTTCAAAAAAGTTTTATATGGCCCTGTCGGTCGTTCAATCATGCAGGAAACTGCCCCACAAGGATTTACGCCTATTGCCGCATATGTGGCAGGCAATCGTAGCTTCTATACTAAAAAACCAGTGCACTCTCCAGAAGATATGAAAGGCATGAAAATTCGTGTCGTTTCAACGCCAACAACCAACAGAATTATTGAACTGCTGGGTGCATCTCCTGCTCCGATCCCTTTCGGCGAAGTTTATACAGCCTTACAGCAGGGGGTAATTGATGGTGCTGAAAACAATGAACCTTCTTATTACCAAACTCGCCATCTGGAGGTAGCGAAATATTTTACTGAAGACCAGCATACATCGGTGCCAGACTACCTCATTATCTCCAAGCCGGTTTGGGATAAAATGAGTGATGAGCAGCGGGCTATTTTTACCAAAGCGGCACACAACTCGGAACTGTATCAACAGAAACTGTGGGACGAAGAAGTGGCCAACAGTCGAAAAAAAGCGCAAGAGATGGGCGTGACATTTATTACTGTTGATAAAGAACCGTTCCGCCAGGCTCTTCGTCCTCTTTATGACGATTTTCGTAAAGATAAAAATGTTGCAAGTTGGATAGAGCAGATTGAAAGTGCAGGAAAACAATAATTCTATTTAACACTAAGGCAGGAGTTTGTCCTGCCTTTTGAGCAGGTCAGCACATGTTAATTGTAAAATATAAAAAGCCGATCGATACGGTTCTCGCATGGTTTTCTATCGTTATTATGACCATGCTGGTCTTCTGTGTAGTCTGGCAGGTATTTAGTCGGTATGTGTTAAATTCGCCAAGTACTATGACAGATGAAATTGCTCGTTTTAGTATGATATGGGTTGCGTTATTAGGAGCAGCTTATACTGTTGGCTTACAGAAACACCTCTCTATTGACCTTTTTACTCACCATCTGACAGGTAAGAAAAAATATATCAGTGCAATTGTCATAAATATTATTATCAGTTTATTCTCCTGTGGAGCACTGATTTATGGCGGTTCTAGATTATTCGCTAAAGTGTTATCTACCGGGCAAGTTTCTCCCGCAATGCAACTGCCGATGGCCTACATTTACATTGTATTGCCACTGAGTGGAGTCATTATTTTTTATTACTGCATTCTATTTATTATTGATGCACTTATTAATATTAAGAAAGGAGTAGCATAATGGAATGGCTTATGGATTGGGAATGGTTTGTTCCGGTAGTCATGCTGCTATCCTTCATTGTTTTAGTATTTATTGGTGTACCTATTTCATTTGCCATTGGGATTGCGACGGTTATTGCCGGAACTTTTATGCTTTCCCTTGATGTGACTTTAACGATTGCTTCCCAAAAGATAGCAACAGGCCTGGATAGTTTCTCATTACTGGCGATTCCATTCTTTATCTTTGCGGGATCCCTCATGAATAGTGGCGGTATCGCTCATCGACTGATTCATTTCTCCCAGCTGCTGGTTGGGCGAATTCCAGGCTCTATGGCGCATGTTAACGTCATGGCAAACATGATGTTTGGCTCCATATCAGGATCCGCAGTCGCGGCCGCGGCGGCTGTGGGTGGCACCATGGCGCCTATGCAAAAGAAAGCGGGATATGACCCGGCGTTCTCTGCAGCTGTCAACGTCACGTCATGTATAACCGGTTTACTTATTCCACCTTCTAATGTACTTATCATCTATGCATTAACCGCAGGTGGCATCTCTGTTGCCTCACTTTTTATGGCAGGTTATTTGCCCGGCATCCTGATGGGATTGAGTGTGATGCTCGTGGTTTATATTATGGCTAAACGTCGCAACTATCCGGTTGAGGCTCGTATACCTTTTAAAGTTGCCCTTAAAATCACCTGGGATGCTATTCCTAGTCTGCTGATGGTCATCATTGTGATGGGCGGGATTTTAGGTGGAATATTTACTGCAACAGAAGCTTCAGCGATTGCTGTGGTATATACATTTATACTCTCGGTCATCATTTATCGTGAGATTAAATTACGAGACATTCCAAAGATAATTCTCGATTCAATTGTTACGACCTCCATCGTTCTGTTCTTAATTGGTGTGTCTGTAAGTATGTCCTGGGCGATGACAAATGCTGACATCCCCTATATGATCAACGATGCACTGACCAGTTTCTCTGATAATTTGTTAGTTATTTTACTTATTATTAATATCATTCTGCTGGTCATCGGTGTCTTTATGGATATGACTCCGGCAGTATTAATATTCACACCTATATTCCTGCCTATCGTCGTGGGGCTGGGAATGGATCCGATTCACTTCGGTATTATGATGGTTGCTAACCTGTGTATTGGTCTGTGTACTCCGCCAGTGGGAAGTGCATTATTTGTTGGATGCTCCGTGTCGGGCGTTAAACTGCAAGACTTAATTAAACCAATGCTGCCGTTTTTCTTTGCCTTATTAGTCAGCTTGGCGCTGATCACCTATGTCCCTTCGATTTCATTATTCCTGCCTCGTCTGTTTGGTATGATGTAATCAGTCTCTCTAAGGCCCCGTAAAGGGGTCTTCAGATTGCTGACAAAAAAGGAAAAAACGTGGTTTTTCCTTCTTTGTGTTATCAGCCGAAAATCAATGAATTGATTTTCCTGTTTATTTTCGTAAATAAGCGCTGAGAATTAGATATCACTTTAGCTTTGTCATCAGTCTCCAGGCCCCGTAAAGGGGCCTTATTCTTTAAGCTCCATATTGATATCCCCAATAAGATTTAACTACCTGAAAGCGATCGTTAATTCAGGATGTAACATCCAGCAGCGTCTGTTTGAAATTCCCCTTGCCGGTGTGTAGAGAACTTACACCTCCAAGTCGTCGGTTACCACCACAGTCAACAGACAGCGCCATGCCCGGCGCACAAAAAAACTCACCCCACAATAAAGTGGGGTGAGTTACAGTCCGGGGGAAAATATCCGTTTTCCCTCTTTTCATTTTTTATTGCTCAGCGGCAATTAACCAATATCTTCGCTGCACTGTGGTACCGGGTTGCGGAAGCTTTTCGTCATACAAGCCACGTAAACAAAACCAATGGCGGCCCAGATAAGACCGAGGATCATTGAGCTCTGCTCCAGATTGATCCACAGGGCACCAACAGTCAGCGCGCCCATCATCGGCAGGATCAGGTAGTTCAGATGGTCTTTCAGCGTTTTGTTGCGCTTCTCACGGATCCAGAACTGAGAGATAACCGACAGGTTAACAAAGGTAAAGGCAACCAGTGCACCAAAGTTAATCAATGCAGCAGCGGTGATCAGATCAAAATCCAGCGCCAGTAAGGCAACCGCACCGACCAGCAGTACGTTAAATGCCGGGGTACGCCATTTTGGATGGATATACCCGAAGAAACGCGTTGGGAACACACCGTCACGGCCCATAACATACATCAGACGGGATACCCCCATATGTGCAGCCATACCGGATGCCAGTACGGTTACGGTAGAGAAAATCAGCGCCCCCACCTGGAATGCTTTCCCTGCCACAAAGAACATAATTTCTGGCTGTGAAGCTTCCGGATCGGTAAAGCGAGAGATGTCCGGGAAGTACAGTTGCAAGAAATAGGTTGAAGCGATAAAGATCATACCGCCGATAAATGCAGTCAGAAGAATAGCCAGCGGAATAACACGTTCCGCATTCTTGGTTTCTTCAGACAGGTTACTGATGCCATCAAACCCGGTAAACGAGAAGCAGAGTATTGTCGCACCGGTAATCATCGGTACCAAGTGGGCATTTTCAGACCAGAACGGCTTGCTGCTGCTCAGCGTAGCCTGACCTTCACCCCCGGCAACACCGTAGATAACCAGGCCGATAATCACGGCAATCAGCGCTATCTGCATGATAACGATAGTGCCGTTGAAGTTAGCCACCGTTTTTACGCTGCGCAAGTTAGATACGGTCATAAAACCGACCAGTGCAATAACAAATATCCACGATGGCACCCCGGGTACCAAAGCTTCAAAGTAAATTTTTGCCAGCAGAATGTTGATCATCGGCATAAACAGATAATCAAGCAGCGATGACCAGCCGACCATAAAGCCAACCAGCGGATTAAATGATTTTTGAGCGTAAGTATAGGCCGAACCCGCAGACGGGAAACGGCGTACCAGCTTACCGTAGCTAAGCGCGGTAAATAATATCGCTATCAGAGCAAAGGCATAGGCCGTCGGTACATGACCGTCGGTCAGCCCGGAAACAATACCGAACGTATCAAACAACGTCATGGGCTGCATATAGGCGAGACCCATCATGACTACGGGAAGCAGTGTTAAAGTCTTCTTTAACCCTACACGATTGTTTGTACCTGCGGTGACGTTAAGCGACATGGCAACTTTCCTCTGGTTCAGTGAAAGTCCGCGCAAAAGCAAAAATCTGCCCCATCTTGATTTCCTCGGCGACACAACTGTCGTTTTTTAAAAGCTAGTATCTATCCGGTACGAAGCCCGGCCTCTTGTTTTTTTGGCATCATGCCGTTTGTCTGACTTAATTGATTGCAAAAAAATAACCGACGTCTTTTAAACGTCGGTTAGTGTGCATTTTTTGCAGAGCGAGTATTTTGCCTCAAACGCTTGCCAATTGACAAGACAATAAAGCCTTTATGGGCACTTTTTTTCGTTAAAATCATGTCAGAAAATATTATTTTTCCGCTCTGTATACCGCGTCAGCGCTGGGATGGCTATGTTCGCTGATGATTTTTGACTAATCCGTATACAAATTGTGTCAATTCAGTTACAAAAAGAGAGTTTTTTACCCGATTCAGAGTGGCATCAGAAGCGGATCAGGGTACTGATAAACCATACCCAGCTCACGGCAAATCAGACTGCCATCCACCAGCTTTCCGGACCCGGTTTTCGTTTCACTGAGAAATTGCGGCGGTGTTAATCCAAGCTGCTTTGCCATCTGTGGATAGAAAACAGCGCGCGTGGGGTGTTCGGGAGCACAGAGATTATAGATATGCCCGCCTCGTGGTGCCTGTAATAACAAGTTTAGCGCTTCGATGACATCATCCAGATGGACCAAATTAACACCGTCATGCCCGTTGGGAAGCTGGGTTTTATTCGCCATAAAACGGCCGGGATGTCGTTGTGGCCCAACCAGCCCGGCAAGACGTACAATATCGACTTCTGTCCCCGGCAAACTATGCAACCAGCTTTCCAGCTCTTTTAATACCCGGCCACTCTGGGTAACAGGCCGTAAAGGGCTGCTTTCATTCACCATCCCCTCGCTGTCACCATAGACGGAGGTGGAGCTGGTAAAAATAATCCGCGGTACGCCATGCGCCAGAGCGGTATCAACCACCTGCTGCACCGCCTGAAAATAGAAGTTCTCGCCGTCTCCGCTACGCCGGGCGGGTAATGTCAGTATCAGTGCATCAACATTAAATAATGCGTCCTGAGCATCACTGTCACACTCCATCTGCGGATCTAATACCAACGGATAGCTTTCAATGCCGCACATTCTGGCAGCTTCAACGCCATCAGATGTCGTCTTACTTCCCAGCACCTGATAACCCCGCGCCACCAGCGATAAAGCCAGCGGCATTCCTAACCACCCTAACCCGATGATAGCGACCTTTTTCATATCCCTTCTCCTGGTGTTGCAGTGTTATGTTCTGTGATAGCATCGATACCTTGGTAAAAGCTACTCCAGTCGGGTTTCGCACACCAATGACAAAACGCGACAGAATATGAATATTAACCAAAAAAGCCCTTGCACCCATCAGGCAATCTGGTTTAGGTTAGTTTACAGAAATCAATACATCTTGATACCAGAGAATTTTATGACACGCGTTCTGACTAAAAACCACCACCATCACCATCATCCTGACTAGTCTTTCAGGCGATTGGTGCTGGAAGACGAAAAGTTCTTCCAGTGGTGCTAGCACGCGAATAAAGCCCCCGGAAGAAACTCTTCGGGGGCTTTTTTTTGGACGTCATAATGAATAAATATAAGGAGTAACCAACAATGTCTGACATCAACCGTTTACGCATCGCTATTCAAAAATCAGGCCGTCTCAGTGACGAATCACGCGAACTTCTGGCGCGCTGCGGCATTAAAATTAACCTGCACACCCAGCGACTGATTGCCCAGGCTGAAAATATGGCGATTGATATCCTGCGCGTCCGTGATGACGATATTCCGGGCCTGGTGATGGACGGTGTCGTTGACCTCGGTATTATCGGCGAAAACGTGCTGGAAGAAGAGTTACTGAACCGTCGCGCTCAAGGCGAAGACCCGCGCTATTTAACCCTGCGCCGTCTTGATTTCGGGGGTTGTCGCCTGTCAATGGCCACGCCGGTAGATGTGAACTGGGAAGGTGTACAGAGTTTACAGAATAAGCGTATCGCCACCTCTTATCCGCACTTGCTGAAACGTTACCTGGATAAAAAAGGCGTGCAGTTTAAGTCCTGTATGCTGAACGGCTCCGTTGAAGTGGCTCCGCGTGCAGGTCTGGCTGATGCTATCTGCGACCTGGTCTCCACCGGTATGACACTTGAAGCAAATGGCTTACGTGAAGTCGAAGTGATCTACCAGTCCAAAGCCTGCCTGATTCAGCGTGATGGCGAACTGACAGCCAGCAAACAGCAGCTGGTGGATACCCTGCTGACGCGTATTCAAGGGGTGATTCAGGCACGTGAGTCAAAATACATTATGCTGCATGCGCCAAGCGAGCGTCTGGACGATATTATCGCCCTGCTCCCAGGTGCTGAGCGCCCAACCATTCTGCCGCTGGCAGGTGACAAACAGCGTGTTGCCATGCATATGGTGAGTAGCGAAACCCTGTTCTGGGAAACTATGGAAAAACTGAAAGCGCTTGGTGCCAGCTCGATTCTGGTATTGCCAATTGAGAAGATGATGGAGTAAGCCACCATGTCGAGTTTTAATACCCTGGTTAACTGGAATGACAGCGATGAGCAAACCCGGCAGGCACTGTTAACCCGCCCGGCTATCTCCGCTTCGGACAATATCACCCGTATCGTTGGCGAAATAATCGATAACGTTAAAAACAACGGCGACGCCGCGCTGCGTGAGTACAGCGCCCGGTTTGATAAAACCGAAGTCCAGTCGTTACGTGTCACTGACGACGAAATTGCCGCCGCTGTCGCACGCCTCGATGATAACGTGAAACAAGCGATGTCCGTTGCCGTCGCCAATATTGAAAAATTTCACCTCGCCCAGCAACTGGCAGTGGTGGATATTGAAACGCTGCCAGGTGTGCGCTGCCAGCAAGTCACCCGCCCGGTGGCTTCTGTCGGACTCTATATTCCTGGTGGTTCAGCGCCACTATTTTCTACCGTGCTGATGCTGGCAACCCCAGCACGCATTGCCGGATGTCGCAAAGTGGTACTTTGCTCACCCCCTCCGATTGCTGACGAAATTCTTTATGCGGCCTCACTTTGCGGTGTGCAGGAAGTCTTTCAAGTCGGTGGCGCGCAAGCGATTGCTGCCCTGGCGCTGGGCACCGAATCCCTGCCTAAAGTGGATAAAATCTTTGGGCCCGGCAATGCCTATGTCACCGAAGCAAAACGCCAGGTCAGCCAGCGTCTTGATGGCGCGGCTATTGATATGCCTGCCGGTCCGTCAGAAGTTCTGGTGATTGCTGACAGTGGAGCAACCCCTGATTTTGTTGCCTCAGACTTACTGTCTCAGGCAGAACATGGCCCGGACTCACAGGTCATTCTGCTGACCCCGGATGCCGCGATGGCCGAAGCCGTCGCCGTTGCCGTCGAGCGTCAGTTAGCGGAGCTACCACGCGCAGAAACCGCCCGTCAGGCGCTGGCCAGCAGCCGTCTGATTGTGACTGAGTCACTGGCACAATGCATTGAAATATCGAACCGTTATGGACCGGAGCACTTGATTATTCAGACCCGTAATGCCCGTGATTTGGTGGATGATATTACCAGCGCGGGTTCGGTGTTCCTCGGCGACTGGTCACCGGAGTCCGCGGGTGATTACGCCTCTGGCACCAACCATGTGCTGCCGACCTACGGTTACACGGCGACTTGTTCAAGTCTGGGTCTGGCGGATTTCCAGAAGCGTATGACTATTCAGGAACTCTCTGTGACTGGCTTCTCCTCACTGGCGAAGACCATTGAAATACTGGCGGCTGCAGAGCAACTGACCGCCCATAAAAATGCCGTTACTCTACGTGTTGCGGCGCTGAATGCCCGCCAGCAAGGGGATGAAAAATGAGTATTGAAGCCTTAGCCCGCGACAACGTTCGCAAACTGGTGCCTTACCTCTCTGCCCGTCGTCTCGGTGGCAACGGCGATGTCTGGTTGAACGCCAACGAATACCCGACCCCCGTAGAGTTTCAGTTAACCGCTCAGACACTGAACCGTTATCCGGAATGCCAGCCTGCACAGGTGATTGAGCGTTATGCCGCCTATGCCGGTGTGCAACCCGAACAAGTGCTGGTCAGCCGTGGCGCAGATGAAGGCATTGAACTGCTGATCCGCGCCTTCTGCGAACCAGGCCAGGACGCCATCATGTACTGCCCGCCGACCTACGGTATGTACAGCGTCAGCGCTGAAACCTTCGGTGTTGAGTGTCGTATTGTCCCGACGCGGCCGGACTGGCAGCTCGACCTGCCCGCTATCACCCGCCAGCTTGATAACGTCAAGGTGCTGTATGTTTGCAGCCCTAACAACCCAACCGGCCAGCTTATTCATCCTCAGGACTTACGCGCCCTGCTGGAACTGACGCGCGACAAGACCCTTGTCGTGGCGGATGAAGCCTATATTGAATTCTGCCCGCAGGCGACCCTGACCCAATGGCTTGCTGAGTATCCGCACCTGGTTATCCTGCGGACCCTGTCTAAAGCCTTTGCGCTGGCAGGCTTACGCTGCGGCTTTACGTTGGCCAATAAAGAAGTCATTAATTTGCTGTTGAAAGTGATTGCGCCTTATCCACTCTCCACCCCGGTGGCCGATATTGCCGCTCAGGCCCTGAGCGAGCAAGGACTTGCCGCGATGCGCCAGCGAGTCGCTGAAATTATTGAAAATCGCGCGGAGCTCGTCAGCGCTCTGGAAAAAGTGCCCTGTATTGAACAGGTTTTCAAAAGCGAGACCAACTATATTCTGGTCAGAATCACCGATTCCAGTCAGGTGTTTAAATCCCTGTGGGATCAAGGCATTATTTTGCGTGACCAGAATAAACAACCCTCTTTAAGCGGCTGCCTGCGTATTTCGATAGGCACCCGTGCTGAATGCCAGCGCCTTGTCGCTGCACTACAAGAACAACCCGGCCTGCAGACCTCGGAGAACAAATGAGCCAGAAAATCCTTTTCATTGACCGCGACGGTACCCTGATCAGTGAACCCCCGGTTGACTTCCAGGTTGACCGTCTGGATAAACTGGCCTTTGAAGCCAATGTTATTCCGGCTCTGCTAAAACTGCAGAAAGCAGGCTATAAACTGGTGATGATCACCAATCAGGACGGTCTGGGTACCGATAGCTTCCCGCAAGCCGACTTTGACGCCCCGCATAACCTGATGATGCAGGTCTTCACCTCTCAGGGCATTGCGTTTGATGAAGTACTGATTTGCCCGCACCTGCCAGCCGACAACTGCGCCTGCCGCAAACCTAAAACGGCACTGGTGACCCGCTATCTGGAAGATGGCGTACTGGATGCTGCCAATAGTTATGTGATTGGCGACCGCGCCACTGATATTGAACTGGCAGAAAATATGGGAATTCAGGGGCTGCGCTACCACAGCAGCGATTTAAACTGGTCCCATATCAGTGAACAGCTGACCAAACGCGATCGCTACGCCCATGTGGCACGTAACACCAAAGAGACACAAATCGACGTTAAAGTCTGGCTGGACCGCGAAGGCGGCAGCAAGATCAATACCGGTGTCGGCTTCTTTGATCATATGCTGGACCAGATCTCCACCCACGGCGGATTCCGCATGGAGATTACTGTTAATGGCGATCTCTATATTGATGACCACCATACAGTAGAAGATACCGGTCTGGCACTGGGTGAAGCCCTGCGTCTGGCGCTGGGTGATAAACGCGGCATTACCCGCTTTGGTTTTATGCTGCCGATGGATGAGTGTCTGGCCCGTTGTGCACTGGATATCTCTGGCCGCCCGCATCTGGAGTATAAAGCCGAGTTTAACTATCAGCGCGTGGGTGACCTCAGCACCGAAATGGTGGAACACTTCTTCAGCTCCCTCTCCTATACCATGGGCGTGACGCTGCACCTGAAAACCAAAGGCAAAAACGACCACCACCGGGTTGAAAGTCTGTTTAAAGTCTTTGGCCGTACGCTGCGCCAGGCTATCCGTGTGGAAGGCGATGTTCTGCCCTCTTCAAAAGGGGTTCTGTAATGAACGTGGTCATTCTCGATACCGGCTGTGCGAACCTGCACTCGGTAAAATCAGCCATCCAGCGCCACGGTTATGAGCCCATCGTGAGCCGTGAGCCGGATGTGGTGCTGCGTGCCGATAAACTGCTGTTACCGGGTGTGGGGACGGCCCAGGCGGCCATGAAACAAGTTATCGAACGTGAACTGGTTCCCCTGATTAAAGCCTGTACCCAGCCCGTGCTGGGTATCTGCCTGGGCATGCAACTGCTCGGTAGCCGCAGTGATGAAAATAATGGTGTTGACCTGCTGGGCATTGTCGATCAGCCGGTTCTGCAGATGAAAGATGCCGGACTGCCGCTGCCCCATATGGGCTGGAACCGGGTTTATCCTAAAGCGGGTGACCGCCTGTTCCGTGGCATTGAAGAAGGGGCTTATTTCTACTTTGTTCACAGCTACGCCATGCCGGTGTGTGAGAATACCATCGCCCAGGCACATTACGGTGAAGCCTTCACCGCAGCGGTACAAAAAGACAATTTCTGGGGCGTACAGTTTCACCCGGAACGTTCAGGTGCCGCTGGCGCACAGTTGCTGAAAAACTTTCTGGAGATGTAACCATGATTATTCCGGCACTCGATTTAATTGACGGCACCGTGGTACGTCTTCATCAAGGCGATTATGGCCAGCAACGCGACTATGGCCGCGACCCGCTGCCAAGACTTCAGGATTATCAAGCCCAGGGCGCAGAGATCCTGCATCTGGTGGATTTAACCGGCGCAAAAGATCCTGCCGCGCGCCAGATCCCACTGCTGCAAAAACTGCTGGCCGGAGTCAGTGTTCCGGTGCAAGTCGGCGGCGGCGTGCGCACCGAACAGGATGTTGAAGCCCTGCTCAATGCCGGTGCCACCCGCGTGGTGGTCGGTTCTACGGCAGTTTCTGACCCGGCAAAAGTACAAGGCTGGTTTGAGCGCTTCGGGGCTGACGCTATTGTACTGGCGCTGGATGTGCGTATTGATGCCGCAGGTCAAAAACAGGTGGCAGTGAGCGGCTGGCAGGAAACCTCCGGCACGACGCTTGAACAGCTGGTTGAGCAATTTTTACCTTTTGGCTTAAAGCATGTGCTCTGCACCGATATCTCCCGCGACGGCACGCTGAGCGGTTCTAACGTTGAACTGTACCGGGAAGTCTGCGCCCGTTTTCCACAGGTCGGTTTCCAGGCTTCAGGCGGAATTGGCGGACTGGACGATATCGCCGCCCTGCGTGGCAGTGGCGTGAGCGGTGTCATTGTAGGTCGGGCATTACTGGAAGGTAAATTCACAGCAGCGGAGGCAATTTCATGCTGGCAAAACGGATAATTCCTTGTCTGGATGTACGTGACGGGCAAGTGGTCAAAGGGGTACAGTTTCGTAACCACGAAATTATTGGTGATATCGTCCCGCTGGCGCAACGCTATGCACAGGAAGGGGCTGACGAGCTGGTGTTCTATGATATCACCGCCTCCAGTGACGGGCGTGTGGTGGATAAGAGCTGGGTGACCCGTGTCGCCGAAGTGATTGATATTCCTTTCTGTGTCGCCGGGGGCATTAAGTCGGTGGAAGACGCCGCGCAGATCCTCTCCTTCGGTGCCGATAAAATCTCTGTCAACTCCCCCGCCCTGGCGGACCCGACGCTGATTACACGTCTGGCAGATCGCTTCGGAGTACAGTGTATTGTGGTGGGCATTGATACCTGGTTTGACGAAAAAACCGGCAAATACCATGTTAACCAGTATACCGGCGATGAAAGCCGTACCCGGGTGACACAATGGGAAACCCTGGACTGGGTACAAGAAGTTCAGCGCTTAGGTGCCGGGGAAATCGTACTGAATATGATGAACCAGGACGGCGTGCGTAATGGCTATGACCTGGAGCAACTGTGCAAAGTCCGCGCGGTTTGCCAGGTTCCGCTTATTGCCTCTGGCGGAGCCGGTACCCTGGAGCACTTCCATGAAGCCTTCAGTAACGCCAACGTCGACGGTGCACTGGCCGCGTCCGTGTTCCATAAGCAAATTATTAATATTGGTGAACTGAAAGCCTATTTAGTTCAACAAGGTGTGGAGATTAGAGTGTGTTAACCGAACAACAACGCGCCCAATTAGACTGGGAAAAAACCGCCGATCTGATGCCTGTTATTGTCCAGCACGCTCAGTCGGGTGAAGTCCTGATGCTGGGTTATATGAACCAGGAAGCGCTGGATCAAACCATCAACAGCGGCAAAGTCACCTTCTTCTCCCGCAGCAAACAGCGCCTGTGGACCAAAGGGGAAAGCAGCGGCCACTTTTTAAATCTGGTCAGTATCACCCCGGACTGCGATAACGACACCTTACTGATACTCGCCAATCCCATTGGCCCGACCTGCCATTTAGGCACCAGCAGCTGCTTCGCGGATACCCACCACGACTGGCACTTCCTCTACCAGCTGGAACAGCTACTGGCGTCGCGCAAAAATGCCGCACCTGAAAGCTCCTACACTGCCCGACTCTACGCCAGCGGCACCAAGCGCATTGCCCAGAAAGTGGGTGAAGAAGGGGTTGAAACCGCGCTGGCAGCCACAGTTAATGACCGTGCCGAGCTGACCAATGAAGCTTCTGACCTGGTCTATCACCTGCTGGTGCTGCTCCAGGATCAGAAACTGGATCTGAGTGCGGTAATTGATAACCTGCGCCAGAGACATCAGGGGAAGTAAGCTGTAGTCGCTAAAACAGAACAGGCCACGGTGGTGGTGGCCTGTTTGAAAATGATTGATACGGTAACTAAATAGAGAAACCGCCCCACCACCAATTTGCAAATATAACCCCAAGGTTATATTATGCTGTTGACAACACATGGAGGTGTTCAAATTGGCCTGGAAAGTAATAACACGAATATAATTCGATACTTGGTTTGAGAAACAGACCGAAGAAGTACAAGATGAAATTTTAGCACACCTCAATATCTTAGAAGAAGATGGTCCGCAGTTAGGACGGCCACTAGTCGATAAAATTAAAGGCTCAAGCTACAAAAATATGAAGGAACTACGTGTTCAGGTTGGTGGCCATCCGTTCAGGGCCTTCTTCGCATTTGATCCCGCACGTAAAGCGATTGTTTTATGTGCCGGAGACAAGAAAGGCAAGGATGAAAAATTGTTCTGTAAACGTATGACCCAGATAGCAGACGACGAGTTCAAATCGCATCTGAAATCACCAAAGGTAAATGAAGATGACAACGCTTAAAAAAATGATCGCTGCACGCTCACCAGAGAGCCGTGCCCGTATTGAAGCCCGTACAGCTGAGCTCCGTCAAGAGATTACCTTGGCACGATTGCGTGAAGAGTTAAACATCTCACAAACACAACTGGCAGCCAAACTTGGTGTTAAACAGCCGGCTATAGCGAAGATTGAAAAAGTCGAAAATGATCCCAAGTTATCAACACTAAAACGTTATGTTACCGCACTTGGTGGTGAACTTGCGCTGGATGTCACCCTGCCAGATGGTAAGCGTATAGCGCTGACATTGTAAACCAACTCCAAGGCGCCTGGTGCTCAAAGTGTGGCAGGTATTAACCAAAATAATTCGTTTTGCGCTGGCCCCGCATGACAAGACTCATATTTGAGCCTCATCATGCGGCAAGAAAGCGTCCCCTGAGAGTTGATGCCAGTCAGGACCTTGGTTAAGCAACGTACCTGCAATGTGAAACACAAAAAATCATTTACTGGCGTGATTTATATTCCCTGATAGTATTACGCCCCAGCACCGCACCGCAGCCAATCATTCCCCCCAGCAACAGACCTAAAATCAATACCAGTGCAGTTTTCGGACTGTCCCGACGCACCGGGAGTGTTGGCGCTAAGACATAGCGATAAGTGCTGATACTGGTCTTATCGATTTTGAGACCTTTAATCGCCAGGAGCTGCTGACGATTCTGAAAATAATCATCCGGATAAACTAACGGACGCATAGACTCACGCTCTACCATCGCTTTTAACGCTTCACTCCCCAGTAAAAACAGCGTGTCCTGGGTAGCACTATCCCCTTGCCGCTGCTGAGGATGAACAATATTCGCCGCCTCGGCAAATTTTAGAGCTTCCTTAATCTGCTCAATACGCAGATCTTTTTGCTCCTGGGCAATTTTTTCCTGCGCCGACAGCAGACTATTCAGCGCCATGATTTTCTGCTGCAGACTCTCACGTAAATTCGCTTCCAGCTCGCTGGCAATACGGGTATTCGTCTGTTCAATATACTCGGTTAACTGAGCCTGTGCAGCTCTCGCACTGCTACCTTCGTAACTGAGTTTAAGCGGTAACGGCTGCCCTTTTTCAGAAGGA
Source organism: uncultured Cedecea sp. (assembly GCF_947498825.1). Lineage (GTDB taxonomy): Bacteria > Pseudomonadota > Gammaproteobacteria > Enterobacterales > Enterobacteriaceae > JGM124. Next base: position 348,060 of record NZ_CANMLV010000001.1, read on the forward strand.
GCAATAGTGAGATTTTCCGGACGCGTTTGATTGCGCAGACTTTCAGCCAGCGCCGAAAAACTCGCAGAAAAGCGATTAATCAATCGGGACTCAATATCCCGGGCGTCAAAAGAGGGGGCTCCGTCCAGCACGCTCACTGCAAAAGTATAGCTGGCAATCTGCGCACTATCCGGCCGGGTAATAGTGGCGGTAGAGGTCCATTTTTGTGGCGAAAAAAACACCACCCCGCCGGCAAATGCCGTACCCAGCAGAGCCAGCAGTGTTATCAACAGCTTTCCCCGCCATAGCAGCAGCACAACCTCAATTAAATCAATCTCATTCGGATCTCGTTCCTTAAGACCCATTTTACTTTCAACGTTCATATGCTCTCCGTGCGCGAGATAAAATCAGACAACAGGTTACCTGCTATACTATGAATTTTCTTAAACCATCCCTGTATAATAGACGTATTTTTTGGGGAATTCGTTTTTTCTGTTTAAATGGTCATATTTTCAGCACGTTAACTGACTGACAGACCACATAAAGATAAAATATTACTGATAATTATTATTCTATCACAGAATAATAATCCATTAAACACATACCAATCGGATTTATAATCCAATTTCCGTTAGGAAAATAACAGATGTTACTAATATAATTTACCACAAGGTTCCCTATCCAAGAGTTGTAATACTATCGTGATTTTGCTTATGGAACAGATAGCGGTATTATAGCAACGATTATTTTGTATCATAAAAACAATACAAAGATTAAAGGAACAGTATGAAATTTCTGGTCACGGGTGCTGCTGGTTTTATAGGCTCGCAGGTAAGCCAACGCCTTCTGGATATGGGACATCAGGTAGTCGGTATTGATAATCTTAATAGTTATTACGATATAACGCTCAAGCAGGCGCGCCTTGATACTATATCGGGTGAAGCGTTTTCTTTCTACGCGTTTGACTTAGCGGACAACGAGAATATTGCTAAGCTTTTTAACCAAGAGAGATTCGATCGCGTGATCCACCTCGCCGCCCAGGCAGGGGTAAGATACTCTTTAGAAAACCCCCATGCTTATGCCCAGGCGAATCTGATTGGGCATTTAAATATTCTGGAAGGCTGTCGTCATAATCAGGTACAGCATCTGTTATATGCTTCGTCCAGCTCTGTGTATGGCCTGAACCGCAAAATGCCTTTTTCTACTGACGACTCTGTAGACCATCCCGTTTCACTCTACGCTGCGACCAAGAAAGCCAACGAACTGATGTCGCATACATACTCCCATCTTTATCATCTACCTACCACAGGTTTGCGTTTCTTTACTGTTTATGGCCCGTGGGGCCGCCCGGATATGGCGCTATTTAAATTCACAAAAGCGATGCTGGAAGGTAAACCCATAGATGTTTATAACTATGGGAAAATGAAAAGAGACTTCACCTATATTGATGATATTGTTGAAGCTATTGTTCGTCTGCAAGATGTGATCCCGCAAAAAAATAATACATGGTCAGTAGAAACCGGCTCACCGGCATCCAGCTCGGCGCCCTACGCCGTTTATAATATCGGCAACAGTTCACCGGTTGAATTAATGGATTATATTACTGCGCTGGAAGAAGCACTGGATATTAAAGCAGAAAAAAATATGCTGCCAATGCAGCCTGGTGACGTGCATGAGACCAGCGCCGATACAACAGCACTGTACGATGTGATAGGGTTTAAACCAAAAACGTCGGTAAAAGAGGGAGTGAAAAACTTTGTCGACTGGTATCGTGAATTTTATAAAGTTTAATACGCGAGTATTTAAAACTGCCTGAATAAAGAAAAAGATGCAAGGACGCATCTAATTGATTAAAAGTATATAAAAAAAGCCGTATCCCGAATAATAAAATCAAGATACAGCTTATAAATCATCGACTCCAGGTTATTAATCGTTGCCGAAGAGATCTCTGGTGTAAACCTTCTCAGCCACGTCCAATAATTCTTCTGCCATACGGTTCGAGATAATCACATCCGACTCTTGTTTAAATGCGTTCAAATCACGAATAACTTTGGAATGGAAAAACTCATCCTCTTTCATCACCGGCTCATAAATAATAACCTGGACGCCTTTCGCTTTAATCCGCTTCATAATGCCCTGAATAGAAGAAGCACGGAAGTTATCAGAATCGGTTTTCATAATCAGGCGATACACACCCACGACTTTAGGCTGGCGCGCCAGAATCGAGTCGGCAATAAAGTCTTTACGGGTGCGGTTGGCATCTACAATCGCTGAAATCAGGTTGTTAGGCACAGACTGGTAGTTAGCCAGCAACTGCTTGGTATCTTTCGGTAAGCAGTAACCACCATAACCAAAAGAAGGATTGTTATAATGAGAGCCGATCCGCGGGTCGAGGCTAACCCCTTCAATAATCTGCTTGCTATTCAGCCCCAGGCTTTCCGCGTAGCTGTCCAGCTCATTAAAATAGGCCACGCGCATCGCCAGATAGGTATTGGCAAACAGCTTAATGGCTTCGGCTTCGGTTGAATCAGTAAACAGCACGGCGATATCCTGCTTAATCGCCCCTTCCTGTAACAGCGCAGCAAAGCGTTCCGCACGTTCTGAACGTTCACCAATCACAATGCGGGAAGGGTGCAGGTTATCGTACAGGGCGCGCCCTTCGCGCAGAAACTCTGGCGAGAAAAACAGATTATCGGTACCGAGTTTTTCCCTCATGCTCTGGGTAAAACCCACTGGAATGGTCGACTTAATCACCATTACCGCGGTTGGATTAATCGCCATCACGTCTTTAATCACCGACTCAACGCTGTTGGTATTAAAGTAATTGGTTTTAGGATCGTAATCCGTGGGTGTGGCGATAATCACATAGTCTGCCCTAGTATAGGCATCTTCTTTATCTGTGGTGGCACGAAAGTTAAGTGGCTTAGTCACCAGATAAGACTCAATTTCTTTATCAGCAATCGGTGAACGCTTATTATTCAGTAATTCAACTTTTTCCTGGACAATATCTAAGGCAACCACTTCATGATTCTGGGCAATTAAAATACCATTTGACAGGCCAACGTAGCCAGTTCCGGCAATCGCTATTTTCATTTTTCCATGTCTCTTATTTCATGACCCTGAATAACCAGGGTGCTCTTTTAAATATCGATTCAAATACCAAACTGTATTTTTTAATTATTCTCTTTAAAACGTCGGAAGTACTCGTGAACACTTTCAAAAAATCAGGGTGATACTGCTGATATTAAATATCACTGTCGCTGATCATTGAGTAACTGGAGCAGATACTGTCCGTAGGACGTTTTTTCCATCAAGGTCGCATTTTCTTTGACCTGCTCCGGGGTTAACCATCCCTTACGAAAAGCAATTTCTTCCAAGCATGCTATCTTAAAACCCTGTCTTTTTTCGATAGTATGCACAAACTGAGACGCTTCAATCAGACTATCGTGGGTTCCGGTATCCAGCCAGGCAAAACCACGCCCTAATAATTCAACATTCAGCTGATTCATTTCCAGATACATTTGATTAATCGTGGTGATTTCCAGTTCATTACGCTGGGAAGGTTTAACCTGTCTGGCTAAATCAACAACCTGGTTATCATAAAAATAAAGCCCAGTGACGGCCCAGTTTGACCTAGGTTTAACCGGTTTTTCTTCTATCGATAATGCCCGATAGTTTTCATCGAATTCAACCACGCCAAAACGCTCCGGAGACATCACCTGATAGCCAAAAACCGATGCTCCTTGCGTACGCTGAGCAACCATCTCCAGTTTGCTGCCAAAACCCTGACCGAAGAAAATATTATCCCCCAATACCAGAGCACAAGACTCACCATTAATAAACTCTTCGCCAATCAGAAAAGCTTGCGCCAGACCTTCCGGACGAGGCTGTACCTGATAACTAAGGGCAATACCTAAATGGCTACCGTCACCGAGCAAACGCTGAAACGAGGATAAATCCTCCGGCGTGGTGATCAGCAAAATATCCCTAATGCCCGCTAACATCAGCACAGAAATGGGATAATAGATCATCGGCTTATCGTAGATGGGCAGCAGCTGCTTAGAAACGCCCTGAGTAATAGGATAGAGCCGAGTCCCCGAACCACCTGCCAGAACAATACCTTTCATTTTAGCTCCTTAAAATTAGACTACTGCGCTAATCCCTGACGTTCACGGGCATAGGAGCCATCTTGCACTCTTTGCCACCAGGACGCATTTGTCAGATACCACTCCACCGTTTTTCGAATACCTGATTCGAAGGTTTCCTCAGGAACCCAACCTAGCTCCCTTTCTATCTTGCTGGCATCAATGGCATAACGCAGATCGTGTCCGGGTCGGTCAGTGACATAAGTAATCAGTTGTTCAAATTGCGCAATACCGGCAGGTTTATCCTGAATGATTTCATCCAGTAAACGACAAATCGTCAGCACTACATCGATATTTTTACGTTCATTATGGCCGCCGATATTATAAGTTTCACCGACAGAGCCTTGCGTCAGTACGCTGTAAAGAGCGCGAGCGTGATCCTCAACATACAACCAGTCACGAATTTGACTGCCGTCGCCGTAAACCGGTAAGGGTTTACCCTCAAGCGCATTGAGGATCACTAAGGGGATCAGCTTTTCCGGAAAATGATACGGCCCATAATTATTAGAGCAATTCGTTACCAGAACCGGCATCTTATAGGTGCGAGCCCAGGCACGGACTAAATGATCGCTCGCCGCTTTTGACGCTGAATAAGGGCTGCTCGGATCGTAAGGGGTATTTTCAGTAAATAATGCGCCGCTATCCTGCAGGTCACCATAGACTTCATCAGTGGAAATATGATGGAAACGGAAGTGACTTCTGTCTGCCAGCTGGCTCCAGTAATGACGAGCCGCCTCAAGTAACGTATAGGTACCGACAATATTGGTTTCAATAAATGCAGCAGGACCATCAATTGAACGGTCAACGTGGCTTTCAGCCGCCAGATGCATCACTGCATCTGGTTTATAATTCTGAAAAATTTTATCTAATACTACCCTGTCACATATATCAGCTTGCTGGAACGAATAACGACTATTGTCTGCAACACTTGCCAGAGATTCGAGGTTACCGGCATAAGTCAATTTATCAATGACTAATACTTCATCAGAAGTATTCTTAATCAGATGGCGAACTACCGCAGAACCGATAAATCCAGCGCCGCCTGTAACGATAATTTTCATACAGCCTGAGGTCCTTAACTGTTTTATCCAGTGAGCCAGCATGGATATCAGATGCCATAGAGCCAACCCAATAGACTCTTAAATAAAATTTTTCAGGGCATAATAGCGAAAAACCAGCGAGGAAGCTTGCGCTGACTAATCTTAGCGGAAAAGCCAAAACTGAACGTTAACTTAGTCTTGCTGCCACTCGGTGTAGAACACACCTTCTTTATCAGTACGCTTATAGATTATGCGCCCCGAAGTAGCCACGCTGCGCCCGAATCAATCTGGCAGGCAGGTGCGTCACGGTAACACCAGTAGCACATGATAGCTGCAGCAAAGACAAACCGAGACCGTATTTCAGCACGGAGGCAAACTTCAGCGATCAGTTGCATATCGCCATATTCGATACCGTCATGTAGCACCCTCACATAGTAACCCGCACCGTCCGGACCGATATAGGTCACGCAATGTTCACCGTCTTCGGCAACAGCGGCGATTTTGGTCAGGATAGGCGCAAGCAGCTCGTAAGCATGTTTCTGGCCACCCGGCATGATAGAAGGCCCTTTTAATGCGCCCTCTTCACCACCGGATACACCGGTACCAATAAAGTTAAAGCCTTCGGCAGACAGTTCACGGTTACGACGAATGGTGTCCTGGAAGAAGGTATTCCCGCCATCAATAATGATGTCGCCTTTCTCAAGGAAAGGTTTCAGGGAATCAATCGCACTGTCAGTACCTGCGCCCGCTTTCACCATCAGCAGGATACGGCGTGGGGTTTCCAGAGACTCAACAAACTCTTTAACCGTATAGTAAGGAACCAGTTTTTTACCCGGGTTCTCGGCAACGATTTCTTCGGTCTTGTCGATGGAACGGTTAAAAATAGACACAGTATAACCGCTGCTTTCAATATTCAGCGCCAGATTGCACTCCATTACAGTCATTCCAAACAACATCGATTTGTTGCTTGGACATTCTTTGCTCCTGATTAATGTGCACTGTAAAGTCTTACAACAATTTATGATATAGGTTTAGCAAGGTGAAAGTACCTGTAATATCGTTCATGTATCGCATATACTTTAGACAAATGCTGCGAGCACCTCATAATTTATAAATAACATCTGGGAAAAGATATATCCAACTAATTATTAAACATAAAACTATCACTACCAATAAAAACCCAGAATAATAAACACTGAAAAACTCTTATATAAAAGATTATCTATAGAGTCATAACAAATTGAAATTGAAAGAATAAGGTAATAGATTAACCACTTCACCATTAACAATAACCGTTGAATAGAAATATATTAAAGATAGTAGAACTACTGACAGAACATATATTAGCCGAACAACTCCATTTTTAAATAAATACGAAACATTAGGCAACAAGACAATTATTATCGGTGTAAAATAGCTACTCATTCTTATAACAGGTGCGGATGGTAAGGTCGATACAAAAGGCGTCAGTGATATGAGAGATCCTATTAAAAGCATATTTGTTGTTATATTTTCATCAAAACACTTACCTTTATATTTATTTCTTATAGAATAATAGAATAAAAATATAACAGGAAAGACCAATATTTTATAATTTATCACTTCTGATATAAGAGAATCATTAAAATATTTTTCAGGAAAACCTAATGCTCTACCGATAAAGGGGAGTAAGCTAACAGACAATAAATAACCGGAAGAAATTATAATAATTTCTTTTAATTCTATTCTTATATTTAAAATAAAATATAGAGGAAGAGTAAGCAGCACTGTTTTATGGAATAACGACGCTATTAATATCCATGTAAAATATGCAATAAATTTCTTATTCAAGATGAAACGGATAGAATATAAAAAAATACTAACGGCAATAAATTGTCTAACACCATTGAATGAAGCAAAGTAGAAAATTGGAAACAAATAAAATAAAACAACAGATAACGTATATCCTTTGGAATGTTTTAATATGTACAAATAGAAAAACATCAAAGTAATAAAACTACTAAACAAAAAAACAACTTGATATTCGAAACCCATATATAAAACAGATTTAACTAGCGCTTGAAAACCAAGTTCCATATATACATCATAACCATCTTTAATTAAGGTAATAAAATGGACATATGTATTATAATCCGTACCTACTTCACTTCTTAATCCTGCAATCAACAATAGGATAAACATTAGGATAAACGAAGAATACAGATCTATTTTTTTGTTTACTTTAGATAACAAAAGAAAATATAATGAAAAAATGAGAACTAAAGAATAGACAAGCATATCATCGACCTTTCTTACTTATATTATAAGCAATTCTCATTAGCGACGCAGGAATAAATAAGCATGGTATATATAGAAATACATGAATTGGCGATATTTTAAATGAATGAGTTAAAGTTTTAAATGCGGATTTTATATTACCTTCTTTTATTCTAAATAGATACCCTCGTTTAAATAGCGTTAGTAGATATTTTTTTAACTCTTTATTATTCTTATATTCATACGATGATACCACAATTAAAGGATATAAAACAACATCAGATCTTGAGTTTCTAGATTCATCTGGAAACTGATTTATCGTTACGAGAGCTTGGTTCGTGAAAATCACTTCGCTTACCAGAGCTAATTTAATCCAAGTATGAAGGTCTTCCCCATATCGCACTCCTTTGGGGAAACCATTAACAGAGAAAAAAATATTTTTATTAACAATAACTTTAGAGCTATTAATTATGGATTGTTTTTGTGCTGAATAGAAATAATCAACAGGTCCAGAAAAACCCTCATCCATATATGAAATGGCAGTGAATATATCACTTCCTTTTCTATTTATCATATGATTACATGAAAACACACCTGCATTGGGATATTTTTGTATTAACTGGGTCATTTCGAATAGATAATCTTGACTCCATTCATCGTCTGCATCAAGAAAAGCTATATAATCAGATTTTGATTTTTTTGCCCCCATATTTCTTGCATTGGAAACACCACCATTCTCTATATCTAGAATAATAATTTCAATATCAGTGTTTGTTTTGATAAAAAAGTCATTTATTACGTTTAAACTATTATCGGTTGAGCCATCATTAACAATGATAATTTCTCTTGGTTTTGTTTTCTGCAACAGCACCGATTGCAAACATCGAATAACAAATATTTCTTTATTATAAACAGGAATAACCACCGAGATGTTCATGTTATTTAAAGTACTCACTGATAGTATTTAACATCTTACCATAATTGGGATTATGAGAAACAAAAGAATTTGTTAAAGCATAATTTATATCATCTAATGAATTGCAAACAATGGGTTCTTTCTTAGCTCGATCCATTACTGAATAATAATCATTAAACTTAAAGTCCCCTCCAATTATTTTATCACTAAATTTAACCCAGTTATTTTTAACCGATAAACCATCAGAAAAAATCAATCCGTGTAGAGATGACGATAGAATAATATCGCACATCAAAATATCCTTGCAAACATCCTTATAATTTCTTTTTATATCTATAATATGAAAATTAGGATTATCTCCTACCATACTCATAACTTTTTCATAGTCAACAAAGTGTGGAATAATACCAACTGAATATTTTTTTTCAATATCGACATCGAAAATTTCGCGAACCATTAAACCTGGATCACCAAGAAAAGTAGCTTGAGTATTTGGATATTTTTTATTAACCCGATCTAATGTCAATTGACCTCTACAGCCTACAAATTTTTTAAACTCTCCAAACGTCCTAGTTTCAGAAATAAGACCTGCACCAATAATAATACTATTTTTATTTGTCCGGCTTAAGATACTGCCGCAAAAAATATAATGCTCATTATTTCCAAATGTATATTTTGCGACTGATTTATTAAAGAAATCCTTAATAAAATCTTTATTAAATGAGTCTCCCGCATTATTTTCTATACAGTAATTTAACTTGATATCATTATTTCTTGTAGTAAATGCAAGTAAAAACTCTTCAGCCTTAATTTTGATAGTTTTAAACTTCACGTGGACTTCTCCAAATATAAAAAACGGTTGATATTCCTAACTTTAATTTCACTAAGATCAATGAAAGAAAATTCTGAATTATTAATATACAAGATGACGCGATAACAGCCCCCAAGACTCCATAGATAGGGGTTAATATCACTAATACACTCAAACTAATAAAACTCGTTGATATGATTATATAGTTCAGTTCCCTCTCTAATCCACACATTTTCAATACTGAAGCAACGCTGCCTGTTGAAACATTAAACAATTGAGCTGATGCTAGTATTATTAATGAAAGAGAATTTGCATTTATATTAAAATATGAAAATATCTCAGCGGGGAATATTATACATACCAAATATATCGGAAGCGATAAGAGCGTTGCATATATTGATGTTTTGATTGAAATGTTCTCAATCTTTTTCAATGAATTTTCCGTAAATAAACCAGATATATATGCAGGCATAACAGCATTAAGTATTATAAGTGAAAATGATATTAGCGTACATACTTGCTGCATGACTCTAAACAAAGCAACATCTTCAGAATCAAGTTTATAGCCTAAATAAAGTGATATAAAAGATGTGCTTACTAACCCACATAAGACCATTGAATAGAATGACCAATTTTTTCTAAAAAACGACCGTATTTCATCTTTATTTGGTTTTCTCAAAGTGGATGAAAATTTAGTTTTAAATTTGTATAAACAAAATAGTGTCACAATGGCACTTGAGTAACAATACATATACGCTATGTTTATGTCACTGTTATTAGTCAATAAACTATTTAAAGCAATTATTATTATACTAATAATTGCCACCACTCCATTCTCTAGTAAAACAGAATACGCTGGTTTTTTTACGCCCCTCATAAAGCCAGAGAGTAGAGTATTAATCAAGCAAGAATATATGCTAATTAGGAATAAATATTTATTGCTAGCAATTACTTTATAACTCGAAGGAAGAAAATTAATATTTAACAAGGAGGTTATCAAACTGAAAAGTAAAAATAATAAACCTGACAAAATAATTGAATACTTCAAATATAATGAAATGTCAACTTCTTTTATATATTTACTCACGAATAAAACTATTGTTTCATTCATACCGAGGGATAATATAACGCTGATTGTTATCACTGATATTTGAAAAATAAAAAAATCACCTAATACATCAACCCCATAAAGTCGACTGATAACAAATGAAAGTAAAATCCCACCAAATGACACAAATACCTTAGCTATAAACGTGGACATCAACAACTTAATTAAATAATTATTTTTGATATTTAACACTAATAATACTTCCACTTTTTTGTTAATTGATAGATTGATTAATATTACTGTTAATCAATCAATTTAAAAACCAGAAATGTATTAATATTTTTATTTTTCACATAACGATAATCGTTATTGCCGTCTGACTATAGAATTAAAAAAATCATAAATAAAGTCGCACTATATTTTTCCACAAATAATGCATCCGATTACAAGACGCTTTAACATAAATAACTATTCTTGGAAAGAATGAAAAACCCACTAACATCTAGGAATTATATTTATCTAAACTTATTATATGCAATTTTTTTCAAAAATGGTGGTGAAATCCTCAGAAGGAACAATAATACAGTGTGTAAAATATTAGTTAAGGTTAATACTTCTAATTTTTTAAAGGCATAGCATCTCGCATTTAAATCATTTATAGCCTTTTTAAAACCACGTCGTGAATGAAAATTATTATCCACTCGAAATTTTAACAACGGTTTATTTATATTAGATATTTTTTTCCCGGCTGATAATAAGTCGATCCAGAGATAATAATCTTGTGTATTTTTTAAAGAAGCATTATATCTCACACCATCTTCAAAAAGAGAAGTTCTAAACATAACTGAAGGATGATTTAAGGGGCATTTTTTAATAATTTTTTTCATGATGATTTCAGAATCTGAGTCCATTTTCTTATAATATAATTCATCTCCAATCTCGGAGATCTCTATTACATCAGAACCAACAACATCAATATCAATATTATCACTCATGAATTTAACCTGAGTTTCAATTCGATTCGAACATGAGATATCATCAGAATCCATTCTGGCTATATATTCATACCCCCCCTTCTCTATTATTAGATCAATGGAATTATTAAGCCGAGTAGCAAGACCTTTCTGCTCTGCATGATAGAAGATGAAGATATTATTTTCTTCATTATATTTTTTTAATAAACACTTCACATCGTCAGATACCCAACCATCTACTTGGATAAAGATATCAATGCAGCTATAAGTTTGATTTATTAAACTATCAACTGCTTCTTTTAAAAAAGTTAAAGAATCTGACTTATAGACTGATAAAATTATAGCAACCTTTAATTCCTGAGGCATGTTAATATCCAAATATTATATTTATATTCAAAGAGAAGTGTCATATAAAACGACCATTAATTGATAATATTAAGCAGACTGTTTTCTACGAGCATATGATTTACTTAGGTAGAATACTTTATAAGGATTATGAATCCTGCAGTCTACAGGGACTAACGCGAGGTAGTTCCTATCCATCGCAGCTTTTGCGCATCTTTCTCTATAATCCTGTCTTAAACAACTTATGCTGCGATGAGATATTTACTGCTATATATTTTATCCCTGAAAATAATTCCGCTGCGTCCCCGTCTTATTCGAAAATTATCTTCATTCATCGCCATATCCAGACGCCAGTTTAATTTATTCTCCACCCTCCAATATCTCGTATCACTGAGGATAATTTCCTAGCTAATATATCTGATGAAATAATATAGTAGCAGTCAGGTATTTCGACTTCTTTCTTATTTTCTGTTATTTCCGAACAGAAGTTAACTGTCATTCCTATCTTTTTAAATCTTTCTAGCCAAAAAATAAAATCAAGCAGGTTCTCTGACAATATGAAACCGGATTTCTTCTCTTCTATGGCTTTTTCTTTCGTAACAAAACTTTCAAGCTGTGGATCATTTATACATTTCACTGGAAATTCATCTTCTAATGCCCAGTATAATTGCCGCTGATTTTCTTTACTGCCAGCAGATAATCGACTTCCTGCTAGCAGATCTTTTCAGCGTTATCTTTTGGCATTCCATCGCATCTGCTGTGATAATTTCACCTTTCAAATCAAGTATGTTTAATAATTTAGGCATCGCCGTTATTTCATCCAGTGAATAAAACATTCATGGAATTTGTCAGAACTTATATTACTCACTACTCTAGCTCTCGTATTATGCAGGAGAATTCCGTTGCCAAAATCACCATAAAATTTTAAAAATCAAGTGAACATGACCAAAATTTTCAATATCTTCCTATCCTTTTTTCACCTAATATGACTGCACAAATAGTGAGATGAATAACATCTAATAATTTATGTTCTATTTTTCAGGTCTATCGATAATCAGATATAACAGTAATATGTTTCATTAAATCTTCAAAACTCATTACGACAATTCCATTTAGTTTTAAACTAAAAAGACTTGATCATATTTTATTCTGGTGAGATACCACATAATGATTATATCTTATCACAGATCAATTAATACACGATTCATTGTATAAAAAACATACTTCCCGTAATCCTTTTTTATTTCAATACTTAAATTTTTAGCCCTACCAATTACTTCAGCTAGTAAGCTATTAGATTAACCATTAAAGATAGCTACTGTATTAAAAAGAATAATCGATGCACAACTGAATTTTTCATACTTTATTTTTAGCACTCTGGCTAATTAAAAGAATAAAAATTATTTTTTTAACAATCTTAACTTCAATCCCATTTTCTCATCAAAACTTGATGGATCAAATTTTTCTAAACAATTACCTGGAAAATTAGTAAGTTCTCCAAAATATATTTTGTCTTCTAATATATACAAATCCACTCTGATAAAATCAAATTCCGTCGAAAGTTGCTCTGCTATTTTTACAGCATCTTCATACAATGCAGGTTTTTTAATATCATCTCCAATTTCAAACTGATATTTTACATTCGTTAAACTAAAATCCCTCGTGTAGATATTTCTTTTATGTTTGCTAAATCTGTCTAAGTCTACTTGAACAAACTCTACTCTGCCATTAATACAAAAAAACTTATAATCAGGGGGAATGCCATTTTCGAAATTAAGAAGTTCCTCTATAATTATAGTTCTAGGTAAATTTTTATAAACCCATTCCCTGCCTTTTTTATAGTAATCTATTTTTTGCCATTTTTTAATTTCATCACAAATTGACTCATATGTGGTGTTTTTCTTGTCTACTATAGAAACCATTTTTGAACCATGATTAGCTTTAACAACAAATTTATTTGGTAATAAATCCCATTCTTGCTTGCTCAAATTTAATCCAGTCCATAGTAATGGTATTAATATATCATGCTGTTTTTTTTGAGAAACATAATCTCTCACTCTGATCCTATCTGATACACGCGTTCTTAATTTTGATAGTTCTAAATTTGGTCTAAGCTTCAAATAGAAAATTTTTTCCGTTAGCGTTTTTGGAAAAAAAATGCGGGGTAGTTTTTTTTGTCGAATGATATAGATCAGTATTGAAAAAAAAGAATCGTAAACATTCATTTTAGTACCTCAACTTATTAACTATATAGGTTATTTTTATATAAAAAACATGCTATTCAGACTATAGTTTCGTAACGACATATTCTACAAAAGCAACTCGAAACATTTCCGATTGATTGCTGCCCGAAAAAATTTTCTATATAATATATTTTAAAGGATTCATTCTATACTCAGGGAAAGATTACCAAGCCCAGTTTCCCGTAATGACTGACACCAAGCATTTCTTGTCCATCGCGCTCTGCACAGTCTAGCTTTAAATTTTTTATGCTACGATAATATATTTACTATTATATGTTTTATCCCTAAAAGAATTCTGCTGTCTATCCTCTTCTTATTCGACAATTATCTTCATTCATCGCCATATCCAGACACAGTGTAATTTATTCTTCACTGCCTAATATCTTCGTATAGCTTAATAAAATTTCTTAACTGTTATATTTTATGAGCTAATATAATAATGAATAGATATTTCAAGTTATTTCCTATTTTCTGTTATCTCCAATTGAAAGTTGACTACAACGCTCAAACTTTAAAATTTTTTAGAAAAAGTGAAACTAATCAGTTTATCTGGAATATCACTGTCTATTTGAAATAAAGTTTTATGCCTTCCATGTCTTTTCCTCTTCAAAAAAACCTTCTGCTTATAGAGCATTTATATATTCGCTGGATAATGCGTTATCTAATTTCCGGTATAATTTATCTTGAGTTCCTTTTACCGCCAGCAGATAATAGCCTTCCCTCTGGCAGATCTTTTCAGCATTATCTTTTGGCATCCCATCGCATCTGCTGTGATAATTTTATTTTTTAATCAAACATTTTTAATAACTCAGGCATCGCCGTTATTTCATTGTTTTTCTCTGCCGTTTTTAACTGTTCGAGAACAATACTGCTCATCGCCGAAAATGCGCTGACGACATGCATCGCTCCGAATCGTCTACTTTTATCATAAGATCTACGCAGCGTTTTCCATCAATGGCAATAATGTCTTCATCGACTATACGATATTCTTTCACCCAGTAAATAAAACATTCATGGAATTTATTAGGACTTATATTACCCACTACCTAGGCTCTCATGTCATGTATGGAAATATCGTTTCCAAAATCACCGTAGAATTTTTAAAAACCCCAAGTGAACATGACAAAAATCTTCAATATCCCCCGTCCTTCTGTACCTAATACAGGGAAAGATTACGAAACCCCGCAGCCCGCAAGGACTGACGCGAGGTACTTCCTGTCCATCGCTGCCCGACGCATCTTTCTGCGCAGCCCTGCCTTAAATTCTTTATGCTGCGATAAAATATTTACCGCAATATGTCTTATTCCTGAAAATAATTCCGCAGCGTCACCTCTTCTTATTCGGCAATTATCTTCATTCATCGCCACATCCAAACGCCAGTGTAATTTATTCTCGATCTGCCAGTGACCGCGTATCGATGAGGCAAATTTCTCTGCAGAAATATTTGATGAGCTAATATAATAACGAACGGACATTTCAGGTTCTTTTTTATCTTTTGCTATTTCTGAGCGTAAACAAACTGCCATGCCTATTTTTCTTAAATCTTTCCAGGCAAAGGTATAATCAATAAGTCCATCCGGAATATCACTGACAATATGCAGTCTTGTTTCCTCTCTTCCATGACTTTTTTCTTCCGCTACAAAACTTTCAAACCCAGGATCGTTTATCCTTTTCACAGGAAAAGCGTCTTCTAACGCACGGTATAATTTCCCCTGATTCCCTTTCACTGCCAGCAGATAATCACCTTCCTTATTTCGGATCTTTTCAGCGATATCTTTCTGACATCCCATTGCATCTGACGTCACTATTTTACCTTTTAAATCAAGCAGTTTTAATAGCTCAGGCATCGCTGTTATTTCATTACTCTTTTCAGCCGTTTTTAACTGACCAAGGACAACACCACTCATTGTCGAAAATGCACTGACGACATGTATCGCTCCGCGTCGTCTGCTTTTATCATATGATCTGCGCAGCGTTTTTCCATCAATCGCAATAACGTCTTCATCGATTGTATGACATTCCTTCATCCAGTTAATAAAACATTCATGAAATTTATTAGGACTTATATTACTCACGACTCTGGCAATAGTATCATGTACAGGAATACCGTTTTCAAAATCGCCGTAGAGTTTCAAAAAATCCAGATGAACATGGCCGAAATCCTCGATATCTTCCCAACCCTCAGAACCAGAGATAACAGCACAAATAGTGAGAAGAAGAATATCAGATAATTTATGTTCAACTTTCCATGACTGACGATAATCAGGGATGATAGTGAGATGTTTCATTAAATCTTCAAGATTCATTACGCTAATTCCATTTATTTTTGAATTAAGAAGATTTGATCACATTCACTTCTGCTTAGATATCACTTAATGACCCCCTTTTGTCATAGGTCAATAAACATACGATTCATTGTATGAAAAACGTACTTTTCATGATCTTTCCCTGGTACCTAATATGACACAGCACAAATAGTGAGATAGATAATATCTAATAATTTATGTTCTATTTTCTAGGACTGTCGATAATCAGAGATAACATTTCGTTCCTCTGTGATATAAATCAATGACCCTATTTTGTTACATGTAAATAAATGCGAGATTTATTGTATAAATAACGCACTTCTCGTGAGATTTCCCTTTGATTCTACTACATCAGCAGGATTCTGATTTTAAAAAACATGTTTTGCAACACGCTACCGCCCCAGGCTCAACAGCTACCAGTGCACTGTACCGCTTTTCTCTATGTGTTTTTAGTCATAAGGTTATCGTTCTTATTGACGCGATAGCCGAAAACATAAATCTGTGACCTTGCGTTACCCGGTTGTTATTTTCTTTCACGCAACCCTGGCAATTTACACGCAACATCTTGCACAGATATGACTAAAGTTTTCCTGTAAACCGCCGATAAAGATATGACGGTTTCATTAGATTCAAGTCGAAAAAAAAGGCAGTTCGCATCTCAAGTTCAGCACTATCTGGACGCATAACTACCCTATATACTCTTCCCTACCCTCTGCTTTACCTGAAAATCAGTCTAACAAAGTCAGCAAATGCTCGCGGAACTTCCGCCCTTCTTTGCGATTTCGCAGTCCGTACTGGACAAAGGCCTGCATATAGCCCAGCTTTTTGCCGCAGTCGTAGCTTTCACCGGTGAGCTGCATGACTTCTACTGGCTGGGTTTTATTTAACTCGGCAATAGCGTCAGTAAGCTGAATGCGTTCCCAGGCGCCTGGCAGGGTTTTCATCAATATTGGCCAGATATCTGCAGACAAGACATAACGGCCTACGGCCATCAGGTCAGAGTTCAGAATTTGTGGCTGGTCCGGCTTTTCAACAAAGTCGACAATACGGCTGATATCCGCTTCATTAACCAGTGGTTGTTGGGTGGTGATCACCGAGTATTCAGACAAGTCACCATCCAGGTGTTTGGCCAGTACCTGGCTGCGCCGGGTTTCATGGAAACGCTCAATCATGGCAGCCAGGTTATAACGCAGCGGATCGGCGCTGGCGTCATCGATAACCACATCCGGCAGTACCACAACAAAAGGATTCTGGCCAATGATATGACGCGCACACAGAATGGAGTGGCCCAGGCCTAATGGCTGTGGCTGACGCACGTTCATAATGGTCACACCCGGCGGGCAGATAGACTTCACCTCTGCCAGTAACTGGCGCTTGACACGCTGTTCCAGCAGGGTTTCTAATTCGTATGAGGTATCAAAGTGGTTTTCGACCGCATTCTTTGATGAGTGGGTGACCAGCACAATCTCTTTGATGCCTGCCGCGACGATTTCATCAACAATATATTGAATCATCGGTTTATCAACGATAGGTAGCATCTCTTTAGGGATTGCTTTGGTGGCTGGTAACAGCTGCATTCCCAATCCCGCTACCGGGATCACCGCTTTTAAATTCGTCATTTGTCATCCCACTTTGCAATTAACGAAAGATTATAAACTTTTCGCGCTTCAATTCCAGTAACAATTAACAGAATACCGATACAAAAAATAATCCAGCGTTCTTCAGCAAAGGATAGTGTTTATTTCATACACACTTAGGGTGAAATGTTATTATCGGGCATGATAATTTAGCGCTCATTATCTGAACTTCACCTTATTGCAATAGTTAACATATAATACTACAGAATGTGGTCTGGTCAGAATTTCATATCAGTAAAATATTTATAGTGGTTTTTTATATTAACACGCACATTGTGAGTTAATTTTCATATAGATAGTCCAGCCTCATGACTGCTGTTCTCTTTTAAGAATAGTCCCCTGTTATAAATCGCACTAACCATTTTCTCTATACAACTCTCTTTAGCAATTATAACGTCATTGTTCCCGGGCCTGAGTGGCACAGAACAGATTTTTGAGGCCAGCGATTCTTTTTTAATAATATAATTTTGGGGTCACACCGCGCGCAGAGTGATATTCTGCAAGGAGGCGTGCTAATTTTCTTTTGTCAACCAGAGTTAAAAATGCCCTGCTTTGTTTTTTTTCGGGATTATTTTCAGCCATGTTTTTCCCAAGGGATAATTCTTAAAAACAATAAAATAAAGGCCGTCACGTAACTGACGGCCTTTATTTTATTATGGTTAATATCTTACGTTGGTCGCGGTTAAAAATCCTTCAGCAGGCGTTTAATGTCTTCAACGCCTTCTTGTTCTGTTCTCTTGTCCAGCCATTCATTCAGGCGCTGTTTTACTTCACCTTGCAGTAAGTCACGCAGAACCTGGTCTATTGGCAGGCTGTAGCTGAGTTGCTGCCATGGGCCATAGATCCGCAGTGGTACAGAGGCCCTTTCCAGCAACTTGATGAGTTTATTATTGCTACCCTGCCAGCCGCCGTTCACTCTGATATGGAACATCACATCGCAGACTTCCTGCACAATATTCAGCGTACCGCTCCCCGTTAAAGTCAGTATATTTGAGTGTCCGGACATGGAGCTGAGTTGCAGGGAGCCATTGTTCAAGCGCATCCGGGCGCTCAAACTGTCCAGTGAAGTGATGTTATCATCATTGCCCGGAATAGAGATCCCGCTGGCTGAGCGGCTGACGGCCTGCTGGATCAGCTGTTGGAAGTTCATGCCCTGTAACAGAGCCTGACTGAGGTCGATTTGGGCATTACCCTGCCAGTGTTCACGAAAGTCGCTGGCGCTGAGTGCATTCCCACTCAGCGAACCATTCAGGGATAACAGGCCGGTGACCACCACCGGATAGTTAAAGGCGCTTAAAAGGGTGCCAACCTCAATCTGTCTGAACTGTGGCTGAAAACTGTATTTAGCTTGACTACCGCGTACATCAAGGGTGCCTGGCAAAGATAAAGATCCGTTGCCTATCTGGCCATTCAGGGTTTCAATTTTCAACAACCCTTTGCGGTTAGTGAGGCTGGTCTGGAGCCCGGTAACATTAAGTCCACGCCACTGGAGAGTATCAGCGGCAAGGCTGATGTCTGCCTGCTGGGTACGCAGCGTCTGATAATCGGGCTCAGGGGAATGTGCTATCACCGGGCGTGGCGGGTTACTACTGGCTACCGGCTGGCCTGAACGGGTGTCGGTTATCAAAAGATTATCGAGATTCAGTTTGCGGGATTGCAGATTAACCGCCAGTTCGGCGATATCCCCCAGGGTGTAACTTATTTCGCCCTTCAGATCGCTGTCATTGGCGGTAAAACGGGTAATATTCAGGTCAAGTTTTTGTGCTGCCTTCTCTTCCTGCCAGGTAAAAGAGAAGTCGCCGCTACCTTTAATGCCTTCCGCCAGTAAGTCTGCGCCCTGCAGCTGATAGTTGAGCGAGGAAACGCTGGCATTCAGCGTATGAGGGTAATCGCTAAAATCAACATCTGCCAGTAGCGAAAAGGTTAAATCCCGTTGGTCACGGTTGATACGGCTGCTCAGTTCAATATGGGCTTTTTTACTGGCGTCCTGCTGCATCTCCAGGTTGATGCCCCGAACGGTAATTTGTTCTTTATCCGCTCGCTGAAACACCAGCACACTGTCAACGACCTTGAGTTTATCGATAGCAAATGACCAGCCTCGGTCCGTGGTCGAGGAAGAACTGCTCCCCTGTGGCGCAACGGGTGAATTTGCCGGTTCTTGGGGCTGACTCTCGGGGATAAGTTTCACCACAGTGTCTTTCACCATCACTTGCTTCACCTGAAGCTGATGGGACAGCAGTGGATAGAGCGCGACATCAAGGCGCATATTCTCAGCGCTGACAATCGGCTGACTGGCGCCAGGTGCGGTTAATGACATCCGCCCGGATAAAATACTGAGCTGCGGCCAGACATGCCAGCGCAAAGGACCTTCGATATTAAGCTGATAGCCGCTACGCTCTTCGACTTCCTGCACCATCCAGCCACGGAAATCATTGGGATTAACCAATAAAATCAATGCAGAAAGGCCCGCAACAATCACCACGAGTAAAATCATCAATGTGGTCAGGAATCGTTTCATAGCATCCTCAGAACGATTATCAACAACTTCCAGTGCTTATCTTAGTTCAGATGGGTGATAATGGTCACCCTAAAACCTGACAAGATAAGCCGCTGTTGTCGTTAGTCCTTGTCTATGCGACTGGCAACAGCCCCTTGTTGATCGCGGTATTTTGCATCCTGACGGCGGTTATAGGGTCGAGCGGCAGGGCCACTTAAGGGCTCAAAGCTAAGCGCGCCGATCAGCATGCCGGGCCGCAGCGCCAGGGGCAGCTTGCCGGAGTTGTAGAATTCTAACACAATACAGCCATGCCAGCCGGGATCAATACGGTGGGCAGTGACATGCACCATTAAACCCAGTCTGGCAAGGGAAGAGCGGCCATCTAACCAGCCGATTAAATCTGAGGGAATGGTTATTGACTCAAGCGTCACGGCCAGCGCCAGCTCACCCGGATGGAGAAAAAAGGCTTCGCCTTCAGCCAGCACTATCTCTTCACTCATCACGCGTTCAAGTGCCGCACTGACTTCGTTTTTCGGACCACTAAGGTCGATAAAAGGTGCGGTATGGCCGCTAAAGGTTCTGAATTTATTCCCCAGGCGCACATCAACTGTAGCGCCACTAATGCGTTCAGCGGGAGGGCGTGGCGTAATGGCCAAACGGCCGTCGTCCAGCCAGGCTTCAATATCGGTATCACACAAACGCATTATGCTCTCCTTAATGACCTGTCTCACCAGGCTATTTTATTTGCCATTTTGGTCCCGGGGCTGTGCTCAGGAGCCTCACATACCAGGTGTACGTTGCGGTTCCTTCGCGCAGTCCAGGAGCAAAATCACTATAGCAATAACGGGTGAGACAGGTTCTTCATCTAATTAAATAAACCATCAGTCAAGGGAGTGGGCTCCTCCTGTACCTTTATATACGCCAGGTTGTCCCGTATCTACTGATATTCAGAAAATCGAGCCACCGGGTAGAGAGCGTTCGTCGCCTGTCAGAGACTGATGATTAAGCCATGCAAATTATTGTCGCTATCTGCTGCCCTGTTATTCAAAAAACTGAGAAATCTTCGCTTTAAGGATATCAATAGCAATACGATTTTTCCCCCCGCGCGGCACAATAATATCGGCATATTGTTTAGACGGCTCAATAAATTGCAGGAACATCGGTCTTACTGTTTTCTGATACTGGGCCATAACCGAGTCCATTGAACGCCCGCGTTCGTTGACGTCGCGCTTCATTCGGCGCATCAGACAAATATCCAGTGGGGTATCAACGAAAATAGAAAAATTCATCTCTTCACGTAACCGGGCATCGGTCAGCAGCAGAATACCTTCAAGAATAATCACCTTTTTAGGTACCAGATGAATGCTTTTTTCCATTCGCGTATGTTCAACATAACTGTAGACAGGCAATTCAATCGCCTGCCCTGCTTTCAACATTTGCAAATGCTGGAAGAGCAGATTGTGGTCCATGGCGCTGGGGTGGTCGTAATTGGTCTTTATCCGTTCGTCCATCGACAGATGGCTTTGATCTTTATAATAACTATCTTCCGGAATGACACCTATGTGCTCATCACCTACTTGTTCACGCAGCTCTCTATAGAGTGTACTGGCAATAAGACTTTTCCCTGAAGCCGATGCGCCGGCTATCCCTATAATGACGCATTGATGAGACTGTTCAGTCATGTTTTTACGGCCTGAATACAAAAAGTTATATGGGGAGGCGGCGTTAATACGCCAAACGTCGCAAGTATAGGGTTAACGGCCAGCTGATACCAGCCTGTTGCCGGGCATATTTACCATAAAATGCCGAAATAACCTCTTTTCAGGCTTTCACACCCTCTGTCTTTAAGCTGCCTTAGTGGGGTAACCATCGCAAATTATTTTTAATATATCCCCGTCATACTGCAAGTTGCCTGGGTGTTACCGCAGTGAGTACCGTCGGCGCACATCGTTTATCTATGCTCATCGACGACCTGAACCAGGCGCCTACAAGCAACTCGAATTATTTAGGGTATAAAGGTATATTTAACAAAACGTTCGTATGAATTATAAAAAGTTTGTACTAGCATATAGTCGCCATATTGAAGTTATCTGGATATGACTGTCGTGAGATGCATTAAATTACAGTGTCTGTCTATGCCGGAAGGTGCATTTTGTGGTGCATCTGAGCGTCATTTTAATGCATTAGAGTCTCGTTTATACCTGTCATATTTCACGTAGCCTGAGCGTTGACGCAGTGAGGACTGCCGAATCATAGAGTTTATCTATGTTTACCGTCTGTCTGAACTTGGCGTCTGCAAGCAACGGGAATGATTCAGGGCATACGTTCTTTTTTATTTACTTCGCCCGGGCCTGTAGCCTGGCGTATGGGCAGTAATGAAGCAAAATAATCAACCCGCAAAAATCACGCAGCTTCCACTAACACTGCTGTTCAGTCTGGGGCTACTCAGTTTTATTTTTACTCTCTATACGCGCACGCTGACAGATACCTACGCGGCAATGTCGCCCCTGTGGTTATCCACTGCACTTATCATGGCGGCCTTTTACCGTAATCCTGTCAAATTATGGCCTTTGATAGCCCTGGTCTGTGGATCGGGCAGTTTAATTGCCAGTAGCCTCTGGCATGATACCAGCTTGATATCTCTGGCGTTCACGTCTTTCAATATTATTGAAGCGTTAGTGGGCGCCTTGCTCTTACGCCGCGTGTTACCAAGGGATAATCCATTAGCCAGTCTTAATGACTGGGCCAAAATGCTGCTCTGCGGCACGCTCATTCCGTCGCTCGTTGGCGCGGTACTGACAAGTCCCCTGGCCGCGACTGTCGGCCTGCCCGTCGTCAAATTATTCTCTGTCTGGGTTTCGGCAGAAGCCGTGGGGACGCTGGCATTTTTACCTATTGGCCTGTTGTTTAAACCCTCTGCATTACCCAAAAGCTACCACCTACAGTGGATTACCGAAACGATTCTTACTCTTGCCGTAACCTTAGTGCTGGGCTATCTGGCGCTGAGCTATCTCCCCTGGCCACTCACTTTTATTATCGTTGTCTTAATGTGGAGTGCTATCCGATTACCCCGGCTACATGCCTTTCTGCTGTTTTTTGCTGCCGTAATTATTTTATCGTCCGTGATTACTACTGGCTATTTTTCACTCGATACAATTAAGCACAGCGCCGGGTCCACCCTACTTGCCTATACCCCCTGGCTGCCGTTTTTGATGTTATTGCTCCCGGCCAATACCATGACCATGGTGATGTATGCCTTCAAAGAAGAACGTAAATTAATTGCCGCCAGTGAGACTCGCTTTCGTAATGCGATGGAGTATTCCGCTATCGGGATGGCGCTTGTCTCGCCAGAAGGAAAATGGATGCAGGTTAACCAGTCGTTATGCCGTTTTCTTGGTTACTCACCTCATGAGTTGCTGGCGCTAACGTTTCAGCAAATCACCTGGCCGGGTGATTTAAAGAGCGACCTCGAAAAACTGGAAAAACTGACGGCAGGTGAAATCAACAGCTATTCGATGGAAAAGCGTTATTACACCCGCGAAGGAAATGTGGTCTGGGCGCTGCTTACCGTTTCAGTGGTTCGCGATCCGGACAATAACGCACTTTATTACATCGCCCAGATTGAAGATATTAACGAGCTTAAACACAGTGAACAGGTTAATCGCCAGTTGATGGAGCGTATTACCCTGGCGAATGAAGCCGGGGGCGTGGGGATCTGGGAGTGGGATCTTATCGATGACTCTCTGAACTGGGATAAGCGGATGTATGAATTATATGATGTACCGCCGCAGACTCCTCTGAACTATAACGTCTGGTTGCAATGTGTCGTGGAAGAAGAGAGAGCCGCCCTTGATCTGTACTCCCGACGCATTGCCAAAAGTAATGAGCACTTCAAGCAAGAGTTTCGTATTAACACCTCAACGGGCATTCGCCATATCCGTTCATTTGCGAATCGTGTGCTGGCCAGAAATGGCGAAACAGAACGTTTCTTAGGCATTAATATGGATATGACAGAGGTTAAAGAGCTTAATGAAGCCCTTTATCAGGAAAAAGAACGCCTGCATATTACCCTTGACTCCATCGGTGAAGCGGTCATTTGTACCGATGTCGAAATGAAAATCACTTTTATGAACCCGATTGCTGAACGACTCAGCGGTTGTTCACATAAAGAAGCATTAGGCCTGCCGGTCCAGAGTGTGCTGCATATTACTCTCGGGGATAACGGCCCCATTCTGACGGATATTTATAACGGGATATTCTCGCACCCGTTGATTGAGCAAGATATGGTGCTGCATTCACGTCAGGGTGCCCACTATGATATTCATTATAGCCTGACGCCATTGACCACCCTCGACGGGCATAATATTGGCTCGGTGATGGTTATTCAGGATGTGACTGAGTCAAAAAATATGCTCAAGCAGTTGAGCTACAGTGCCTCCCATGACAGCCTGACTCAGCTGGCTAACCGCTTCAGTTTTGAAAATCACCTGCGGCAGTTGCTGCAAGATGCTATCGAACATCGTCAGCAACACGCTCTGGTGTTTATCGACCTCGACCGTTTTAAAGCCGTCAATGACTCCGCGGGCCACGCCGCCGGGGATGCCTTGCTACGAGAGATCTCCGCCATGGTGCTCAGTATGCTGCGCACCGGCGATCTGCTGGCACGTTTAGGGGGGGATGAATTCGCACTGATACTGCCTAATTGTTCCATCGACAATGCGTTTCACATTGCCGAGGCGATTATTCGCAATATTAATCACTATGATTTTATCTGGGAGGGCGTGCAGTACCGGATTGGTGCCAGTGCCGGCCTCACCCGTATTCATAGTGGTAATGCCGTGGCGGAAGAGGTGTTGTCCCAGGCAGATATCGCCTGTTATGCGTCAAAAAATGGCGGCCGTGGTCGGGTTACTGTTTATGACCCGCATCAGCTCGAGGCTTCCGTCGGCCATAGTAGCCTGCAGGCGAAAGAAATTCGCGAGATGATTCACCAGAACCAAATAATGATCGTTGCCCAGTCTATTGCTCCGGTACGCGTATCAGCGACCACCAGTTTTTATTTCTTGTCCCTGCGTTTCTGGCGTAATAACGCAGAGGTCATTAACGAGGAAACGCTTCGCCCCCAGTTGCAAGACCCAGGATTGCAGTACGATTTGGATCTGAGGGTTATTAAAGAGTTCTTTAATCGCTTTGCCGCTACGCTAACCCGTAAAGGTTTTGGCGTAACCCTGCCCGTTTCGGCGGTAGGGCTTTCCAGCAAAAGCCTGGTGAATGAGCTGTTAAATGCCTTAGCCAAACATAAAATGCCAGCCCGTTTACTGCATTTATCCATTTCCAGTGAAGTCCTGTCTCATGCTTCGGCACAGTTGAATGATAATCTGCAAAAACTGAAACAGGCCGGTTGTAAATTGCTGATAAGCCATGTCAACCGGGCGCCGGAAATGTTAAATACCGTCAACCGTCAGTTATTTGACTATGTCATGATTGACTCCGAACTGATGGTGAACATTCACGAGAATGTGATGAATGAAATGATGGTGTCGATTATTCATGGTCACGCCCATCGTCTGTCGTTACGGTCTATTGCCGGCCCGGCAGAAACGCAGGAGCAGTTCGATACCCTTTCGTCACTGGGCATTGATTTAATCTTTGGTGAGTCAGTTTCCTCTTCCCTGCCGCTGGATTCACTGCTAAGCCATAGCTACTTCGCGATTAACTGAATCGTCAGCCACTGGCTGACGATCCCCCCTTGTGACTCACGCCCATTTTGCTCTCTGTTCCTTTATTCACAGAGGCTAAGAGACCAATAAAATAAGCGCTTAGCCTGGAATTTACTCCGTCAATAAGCCCGGTAAAGTTATTCAGTTGCCGAGCGGCGTTCATTCCGCTAAAGTCGCCCGCTTCTCAATGGCATGGGGATGGATAATTAATATGAATATTGGTTTTGACTACGGCACTGCAAACTGCTCTGTCGCAATAATGCGTGAGGGAAAACCTCAACTACTGGAGATGGAGCAAGGCTCGACATTTCTTCCTTCGATGCTATGCGCACCGACTCGTGAGGCGGTCAGTGAGTGGTTATACCGCCATCACGGCGTACCGGCTAACCGGGATGAAACCCAGGCGCTGTTGCGCCGTTCGGTCAGTTTTAACCGCGAAGAAGGCATTGACGTCCTGCCGGGTAGCGTACAGTTTGGCTTACAGTCATTGCGCCAGTATATGGAAGATCCGGAAGAGGTCTACTTCGTTAAATCTCCGAAATCGTTTCTTGGCGCCACCGGACTAAAGCCTCAGCAAGTTGCGCTGTTTGAAGACTTGGTGTGTGCCATGATGCTGCATATTCGCCAGCAGGCCGGCGTTCAAATGACCGAGCAGCCGACCCAGGCTGTGATTGGCCGGCCGATTAACTTCCAGGGAATGGGAGGGGAAGAAGCCAACCGCCAGGCGGAAGGTATTCTGGAACGTGCAGCCCATCGCGCCGGGTTTAAGCACGTAGTTTTTCAGTTTGAACCCGTGGCTGCCGGGCTGGATTTTGAAGCCACGCTTCAGCAAGAAAAACGCGTACTGGTCGTGGATATCGGCGGCGGAACCACCGACTGTTCTGTTTTGCTGATGGGGCCTCAGTGGCATACCCAGTCAAACCGTACCGCCAGTTTGCTGGGGCACAGTGGTTGCCGGGTCGGGGGGAACGATCTCGATATTATGCTGGCCTTTAAACAACTGTCACCGCTGCTTGGCATGGGGGGTGAAATGCAAAATGGTAACGCTCTGCCTGTACTGCCGTGGTGGAATGCGGTGGCGATTAATGATGTTCCGGCTCAGAATGAGTTTTATGCCAGTGCAAACGGGCGCGCGCTCAATGAGATGCAATATAACGCCAAAGAGCCGGAAAAAGTGGCCTACCTGTACCAGGTCTGGCGTCAACGTTTAAGCTATCGTCTGGTTCGCGCGGCCGAAGAGAGCAAAATTTCCCTCTCCAATAGCGAGCAAGTGGCAACCCTGCTGCCGTTTATTGCCCCCGACCTTGGCTGTGATATTAGTCAGCAAGCACTGGAGTCCGCTATCAGCCAGCCACTGCAGCGCATTATGGAACAGGTCACCCTGGCGATGAACAGCAGTGATGTACAGCCGGATGTGATTTATCTTACCGGTGGCAGCGCTCGTTCCCCGCTATTACGCGCCGCACTCAGTCGTCAGCTCCCCGGAATTCCCATTGCAGGTGGGGATGATTTTGGCTCGGTCACCCAAGGGCTGGCGCGCTGGTCTGAGATTATTTTCCGCTAGTCCTTATTTTCTTCAATATATCCCCCTGCTATTGGGGGCTATGTTCTCCGCTTCTGGCACAACACCCTCTTTTTAGTGATGTTTTTTCAATTGCAGAGTACTATCTATACCCAAAATAATTCAAGTTGCGGCAAGGCTCCCAGTTCAGCCCGTCGATGAGCATAGATAAACGCTGTGATTCGGCGGGCTGGAGGCAGGTAATACCCAGGCAACTTGGAGTATGACGGATATATATACAGTACTTCATATTTCCTCCATTATTCCCCGGCTATATTTAATTACACTGGGCGTATAGTTTTAAAAAGAGAATGGACCTCCTATGACAGGCAAAAGCAGGAAAATTTCACGAGGATTATGGCTGGCCGGCATCGTTATAATTCTGCTGGCAGCGGTGTGGTTCTGGCGTAGCCAGCAAACGGCACCGACATCTGCGCCTCAGGCAAGTCACCGTCAAGGCCCATCAGCCGGAGGATCTCGTGGTATGCGAGGTGCAGCCCTGGCACCGGTTCAGGTTGCCACTGCCAAGCAGCAGGCCGTGCCGCATATTCTGACGGGTTTAGGCACTGTTACGGCAGCCAATACCGCAACGGTGCGCAGTCGGGTTGATGGCCCGTTAATCGCGATTCATTTTCAGGAAGGTCGGCAAGTCAGTGCCGGTACGCTGCTGGCTGAAATCGATCCCAGTTCATTTAAAGTCGCGCTGGCACAGGCCCAGGGGCAGCTGGCTAAAGACCAGGCTTCACTGAATAATGCCCGCCGTGACTTAACCCGTTATCAGCAACTGGCTAAAACCCAGGTGGCTTCCCGCCAGGAGCTGGATGCTCAGCAAGCGCTGGTCGCTGAACTTACAGGCACCGTAGCGGCCAGCCAGGCATCGGTCGACAATGCTCAGCTTCAGCTGGACTGGAGCCGTATTACCGCACCAATCAGTGGCCGCGTGGGATTACGACAAATCGATGTCGGGAACCAGGTTTCCAGTAGCGATGCGATTGTGATTATTACCCAAACCGACCCGATTGACGTGGTGTTCACCCTGCCGGAAAGTGATATCAGCACCGTAGTGAAAGCCCAGGCTATCCAGCCTGCTCTACCGGTTGAAGTCTGGGATCGCTCTAACCAGCAGCGGCTCGCTCAGGGTTCCTTGCTCAGTCTGGATAATCAGATAGATGCCACCACTGCCACCATCAAGCTAAAAGCGCGCTTTGCTAACCAGGAGGGTCTGCTATTCCCGAATCAGTTTGTGAATACCCGTATGCAAGTCGCCACGCAGGAAGATGCTATTGTTATTCCTGCCTCAGCATTACAGATGAGCAGTGAAGGTCACTTTGTCTGGGCTGTTAACGCCGATAATAAAGTCAGCAAGCAGCGGGTGACGACGGGTGTACAAAGCAGTAAATCGGTGGTTATCCAAACCGGTCTCGCAGCGGGAACCCGCGTGGTCACCGATGGTGTTGATCGTCTGACGGATGGAGCGCAGGTTGAAATCGTCGCCCCTGCAGAGGTGAATACAAGGCCGCCTGCGACAGAGCAAAAAGCGCGGGGAGCGCGGGCATCATGAGTGCTTTACCCCCTGACCTGCCAGGAGGCCCTTTCCGGCTGTTTATTCTACGCCCGGTGGCTACGACTCTTCTGATGGTGGCTATTTTACTGGCCGGGATCATTGGTTATCGTTTTTTACCGGTTTCCGCTTTGCCTGAAGTAGATTACCCGACTATTCAGGTGGTTACACTCTATCCGGGTGCCAGCCCTGAGGTGGTCACCTCCGCCATTACAGCACCATTAGAACGGCAGTTTGGTCAGATGTCTGGTTTACAACAAATGTCGTCCCAGAGTGCCGGTGGGGCGTCGGTGATTACCTTACAGTTTCTGCTCAGTCTTCCTCTCGATGTCGCGGAACAAGAAGTTCAGGCTGCGATTAACGCCGCCACGAATCTGCTACCCAGTGATTTACCCAATCCGCCGATTTACAGCAAAGTTAACCCGGCCGACCCGCCGATTATGACGCTGGCAGTAACGTCCAGCGCCTTGCCGATGACCGACGTCCAGGATTTGGTAGAAAATCGCATTGCCCAGAAAATTTCCCAAGTCTCGGGTGTCGGTCTGGTACAGCTATCCGGTGGAATGCGCCCGGCAGTGCGTATTCAACTGAACTCCCAGGCGCTGGCCGCGCTGGGGCTGACCAGCGAAAATGTGCGCACCGCGATTACCGGAGCCAACGTTAACTCCGCCAAGGGAAGTCTGGACGGACCGGAACGATCTGTTACCCTTTCCGCCAATGACCAGATGAAATCAGCTCAAGAGTACCGGGATTTGATTATCCTCTGGAAAAATGGTGCACCGATTCGCCTGGGCGATGTGGCCGAGGTGGAACGGAGTGCAGAAAATCGCTGGCTGGGAGCCTGGGCCAATAAACAGCCTGCAGTGGTGCTTAATATTCAGCGCCAGCCAGGGGCAAATATTATCGCCACCGCAGACAGTATTCGTGCCCTGCTGCCAACGCTCACCAGCAGCCTGCCGAAATCGGTAGAGATGACGTTACTGAGTGACCGCACCACCAATATTCGCGCTTCAGTCAGCGACACGCAACATGAACTGATGCTCGCCATCGCGCTGGTGGTGATGATTATCTATCTGTTTTTACGCAATGTGCCGGCAACGATTATTCCTGCTGTTGCGGTACCGCTTTCCTTAGTCGGAACTTTTGCGGTGATGGTGTTTCTTGATTTTTCCATCAATAACCTGACATTAATGGCCCTGACTATCGCCACCGGATTTGTGGTGGATGATGCGATTGTGGTTATCGAAAATATCTCACGCTACATTGAAAAAGGCGAAAAACCGCTGGATGCGGCCCTGAAAGGAGCCGGTGAAATTGGTTTTACTATTATCTCGTTAACCTTCTCACTTATCGCAGTGCTGATCCCTTTGCTGTTTATGGGGGATGTCGTCGGGCGTTTATTCCGCGAGTTTGCCGTCACTCTGGCTGTCGCTATTCTTATTTCTGCAGTGGTGTCGCTCACCCTGACGCCAATGATGTGCGCCCGCATGCTAAGCCACGAATCATTACGCAAGCAGAATCGTTTCTCACGCGCCTGTGAAGTGATGTTTGACCGGGTGATTGCCGCCTACGGGCGTTTTCTGACGCCAGTATTGCGCCACCCCTGGCTGACACCCAGCGTCGCGTTTGCCACCATGGCGCTGACGGTCGTGCTGTGGATCTTTATCCCCAAAGGGTTCTTTCCCCTGCAAGATAACGGCATGATCCAGGGCACTCTGCAGGCACCCCAGTCGGTTTCGTTTGCCGGTATGGCAGAACGCCAGCAGCAGGTCGCGGATATTATTTTGCAGGATCCGGATGTTGAAAGTCTGACCTCCTTTGTCGGGATCGATGGCACCAATCCGTCACTGAACAGTGCCCGTCTGCAAATTAACCTCAAGCCGCTCAGCGAGCGAGATACACGTATTCCGGTGGTCATTGAACGTCTGCAACAGAGTGTCGCCAGGCTGCCTGGCCTGTCGCTCTATTTACAGCCGACTCAGGATTTAACTATCGATACCCAGGCAAGCCGCACTCAGTACCAGTTTACCGTTCAGGCCACCTCGCTGGAGCAGCTAAGTACCTGGATACCCAAACTTGAAGATCAGTTAAAAACGCTGCCAGAATTGTCAGATGTCAGTAGTGACTGGCAAGACAGAGGGTTAATGGCTTATGTCAATGTTGATCGTGACAGCGCCAGTCGGCTTGGTATCAGCATGCAGGATGTGGATAACGCCTTGTACAATGCCTTTGGTCAGCGGTTGATTTCAACTATCTACACCCAGTCTAATCAGTACCGCGTGGTGCTGGAAAACAACACCCAAAATACGCCAGGGCTGAGCGGGTTAGACGGCGTTTATCTGACGAGCAGTGAAGGTAAACCGATCCCGTTAAGCACCATCGCGCACATTGAGCAACGCTTTACGCCACTGGCCATCAATCATCTGGATCAGTTTCCCTCTGCCACTCTGTCGTTTAACGTACCGGAACCTTATGCCCTGGGGGATGCCGTCAATGCTATCCTGGCAACGGAAAAAGCGTTGAATTTACCGACGGATATGACCACCCAGTTCCAGGGCAGCACGCTGGCATTCCAGGCGGCGCTCAGCAGTTCGGTATGGCTGATCCTGGCCTCGATCGTCGCCATGTATATTGTGCTTGGGGTGTTATATGAAAGTTTTATTCACCCAATAACGATTCTCTCTACCTTGCCCAGCGCTGGAGTCGGCGCCTTGCTGGCACTGATGCTGTCCGGGGCCGAGCTGGATATCATCGGCATTATCGGCATTATTCTGTTGATTGGTATCGTGAAGAAAAATGCCATTATGATGATCGACTTTGCTCTCGCGGCAGAACGTGAGCAAGGCATGACGCCGTACGATGCTATCTATCAGGCCTGTTTATTACGTTTTCGGCCGATACTGATGACAACAATGGCGGCAATACTCGGCGCACTGCCGCTGATGCTCGCGACCGGTGTCGGCGCAGAATTACGCCAGCCGCTGGGGATTGCTATGGTCGGAGGGCTGCTCGTCAGCCAGGTTCTGACCCTGTTTACCACGCCGGTGATTTATCTGTTATTTGACCGTCTTGCCAGCAACACGCGTCACCGTTTTAATAAGTCGCAGCCGGAGGCGTAAATGAAATTTTTCGCTTTCTTTATTTCGCGTCCGGTTGCCACGCTGCTACTGACCCTGGCTATTGTTCTGTGCGGAATTTTGGGCTTCCGGTTATTACCGGTTGCCCCACTCCCCCAGGTTGATTTTCCGGTGATTATTGTCAGCGCGTCTTTGCCCGGCGCATCGCCTGAAACCATGGCTTCTTCTGTGGCCACGCCGCTGGAACGTTCATTAAGCCGCATCGCCGGGGTCAATGAAATGACCTCATCGAGCTCGCTGGGCAGTACGCGTATTATTCTCCAGTTCAATTTTGACCGTGATATTAATGGCGCAGCCCGTGATGTTCAGGGAGCGATTAATGCCGCCCAGAGCTTATTGCCAACCGGTATGCCAAGCCGCCCTACCTACCGTAAGATCAATCCGTCTGATGCACCGATAATGATCCTTACCCTGACATCAGATACCTTGAGTCAGGGAGAACTGTATGATGTTGCCTCGACACAACTGGCCCAGGCCGTTTCCCAGATAGAAGGCGTTGGTGACGTGGATGTGGGGGGGAGCTCGCTTCCTGCAGTACGCGTCACGCTCAACCCAATGGCACTGTTTAACCAGGGCATCTCGCTGGATGCCGTTCGCACCGCTATCAGTAGCGCCAATGTGCGCCGCCCGCTGGGCGCGCTGGAAGATAATCATCAACGCTTTCAGGTCGAGAGCAACGATGAACTAAAGAAAGCGGCGGACTATCAGCCGCTGATTATCCGCTACCAGAACGGGGCAGCGGTACGCCTGAGCGATGTCGCCGAGGTGGTGGATGATGTGGAAAATTACCGTAATGCGGGAATGGCCGACGCCAAACCAGCGATTCTGTTGATAGTGCGTAAAACTCAGCAAGCCAATATTATTGCCACCGTAGACCGAGTGCGCGAAAAACTGCCCATTTTGCAGCAACTGCTTCCGGCTTCGGTCAAGTTACAGATTGCCCAGGACCGCTCCCCCACGATCCGCGCCTCGCTCCTTGAGGTCGAAAAGACCCTGGTCATTGCGGTCGCCCTGGTTATCCTGGTGGTATTTTTATTTCTACGATCGGGTCGTGCCACCCTTATCCCGGCGGTTGCCGTACCGGTTTCTCTGGTAGGTACCTTTGCCGCCATGTATTTATGCGGCTTCAGTCTTAACAATCTGTCGCTGATGGCGCTTACCATTGCCACGGGCTTTGTGGTCGATGATGCTATTGTCGTGCTGGAAAATATTACCCGTCATCTGGAAGCGTCAATGAAACCGATGCAGGCGGCCCTGATTGGTGTGCGAGAGGTGGGTTTTACCGTTTTTTCGATGAGTCTGTCATTAATTGCCGTGTTCCTGCCGCTGTTACTGATGGGCGGATTACCAGGACGATTATTCCAGGAGTTTGCCATTACCTTGTCAGTGGCGATTCTGATTTCGCTGGCGGTGTCACTGACGTTAACCCCGATGATGTGCGGCTGGTTACTGAAAAGCCGCCCGCCACATACCCCGCTGGCCCCAACAGGAATGGCAAAATTACTGGGCGGAGTACAAACCGGTTATGCCCGCTCCCTGCGCTGGGCGCTGAGGCATAGCCGCTTTATTGGCATGGTGTTTCTCGGCACCATTGCCCTGACGGTCTGGCTTTACATTTCTATTCCGAAAACCTTCTTCCCGGAACAGGATACCGGAAGGTTAATGGGGAATATTCGCGCTGACCAAAGCATCTCCTTCCCGGCAATGCGCGAAAAGCTGCAGGATTTTATGAAAATTATTCGTGAGGATCCGGCGGTAGACAACGTCACGGGTTTTACCGGAGGCTCCCGGGTTAACAGTGGGATGATGTTTATTTCACTCAAACCCTTGTCTGAGCGTAGCGAAACGTCACAACAGGTGATTGACAGACTGCGGGTTAAACTCGCCAAAGAACCTGGCGCCAGTCTGTTTTTAATGCCAGTGCAGGATATTCGTGTCGGCGGGCGTCAGGCCAATGCCAGCTATCAATATACCCTGTTGTCCGACGATCTTAGCGCTCTGCGAGAATGGGAACCGAAAATCCGTACTGCGCTGGCGGCATTACCTACACTTGCCGATATCAATTCAGACCAAGAGGATAAAGGTTCTGAAATGGCCCTGACCTATGACAGGGACGCGCTGGCCCGGCTCGGGGTGGATGTGGCCGAGGTGAATAATTTACTCAATAACGCTTTTGGTCAGCGCCAAGTCTCCACCATTTATCAACCGCTTAATCAGTACAAAGTGGTGATGACGGTTGACCCGCGTTATGCGGAAGATGTCAGTGCACTGGATAAGATGTTTATCATCAATAAAGACGGGGCTCCTATTCCGCTTTCTTACTTTGCTAAATGGCGGCCTGCTAATGCGCCGCTCTCGGTTAATCACCAGGGACTGTCAGCCTCCTCCACTATTGCGTTTAACTTGCCGACCGGGGTCTCATTGTCTGAAGCCAGCGCGGATATTGACAGAACCATGACGGCATTAAGCGTTCCGTCCTCGGTGCAGGGCAGCTATTCTGGCACCGCACAGCTTTTTCAGGAGTCGCAAAACTCGCAGGTTATTCTGATTCTGGCGGCAATTGCCACGGTCTATATTGTGCTGGGTATCCTGTATGAAAGTTATGTTCACCCCTTAACCATTCTTTCAACCTTGCCTTCTGCTGGCGTAGGCGCTTTACTGGCGCTGGAACTGTTCCAGGCTCCTTTTAGCCTGATTGCTCTGATTGGCATTATGCTGTTAATTGGTATAGTAAAGAAAAATGCGATTATGATGGTCGACTTTGCGATTACCGCACAGCGTCAGGGCAATCTCAGCCCCGAAGAGGCGATTTTCCAGGCCTGTTTATTACGCTTTCGCCCCATTATGATGACGACGCTGGCGGCGATATTTGGCGCACTGCCACTGGTGCTCACGCATGGTGATGGCGCAGAGCTACGCCAACCGCTGGGTATTACCCTGGTGGGGGGACTGGTGATGAGTCAGCTATTGACGCTCTATACCACTCCAGTGGTGTATCTCTTCTTTGATAAGCTGAGAGCCCGATTTACCTCCAGTAAAAAACCGGACCTGACGTTTGGGGTCAAGGATAATTGATACATGAATGACCTGCCCTCGGCGGTGCGCTGGCAGTTATGGATTGTTGCTTTTGGCTTCTTTATGCAAGCCCTGGATACCACGATTGTGAATACGGCGCTGCCCAGCATGGCTCACAGCCTGGGGGTCAGTCCGTTGCAGATGCACTCAGTGGTGGTCGCCTATGTCTTAACGGTGGCGGTGATGCTGCCAGCCAGTGGCTGGCTGGCCGACAAAGCGGGTGTGCGTAATGTCTTTTTTACTGCCATTGTACTGTTTACCTTTGGTTCACTCTGCTGTGCGGCTGCTTCAACACTAAATGAGCTGGTTCTCGCCCGCATTATCCAGGGGGTTGGCGGAGCAATGATGGTGCCTGTGGGGCGCTTAACGGTGATGAAAATTGTCCCACGCGCGCAGTATATGGCAGCCATGACGATGGTGACGATTCCGGGACAAGTCGGCCCTCTTCTCGGCCCGGCGCTGGGCGGCGTACTGGTTGAGTATGCAACCTGGCACTGGATCTTTTTGATTAATATCCCGGTGGGAATTATCGGCGCGATTGCCACCCTGAAACTGATGCCCAATCACAAACTACAGACGCGTCGTTTTGATATTACCGGTTTCTTATTACTGGCTGTGGGTATGGCCCTGTTGACGATTGCACTGGAAGGTCAGCAAGGGGTTGATATATCAGCCGGACTACTCGGTGCAATCATTGTTATCGGCCTGAGCGCTCTGCTGCTTTATCTGCGTCATGCCTCGGGTAACCCTGACGCACTGTTTAATCTTGATTTATTCAAAACCAAAACCTTTTCTCTGGGCCTGGCCGGGAGTCTCTGTGGGCGTATTGGTAGCGGCATGCTGCCCTTTATGACACCGGTATTTCTGCAAATTGGCCTTGGCTTTTCGCCGTTTCATGCCGGATTAATGATGATCCCGATGGTGCTGGGCAGTATGGGGATGAAACGCATTGTGGTTCAGGTGGTTAATCACTTTGGCTATCGTAAAGTGCTGGTCGCCTCGACCCTGGGCCTGTCGGTACTGAGTCTGTTATTTGTCACCACCGCGATGATGGGCTGGTACTGGCTGCTACCGATAGTGCTGTTCTGCCAAGGCATAGTCAATGCGATGCGTTTTTCATCCATGAACACCCTTACTTTAAAAGACTTACCTGATACCCTGGCCAGCGGCGGTAATAGCTTGCTGTCAATGGTCATGCAGCTGGCAATGAGTATTGGCGTCAGTATTGCCGGTCTTTTACTGGGCATGTTTGGCCATCCACAGGGCGTCAGCGATCCGGGCATGTTGCAGCACATCTTTATCTACACCTACAGTTGTATGGCCGTGATTATTGCCCTGCCGGCACTGATTTTTCTGTGGGTTCCGACCGATAGCACCCTGAATTTAGCGATTACCCGAAAAAAGAGGAACACGTCATGAAACTCTGGCGACCGGGGGTCACCGGTAAACTGTTTTTTGCCATCCTGTCGACCTGTTTAATGGTGTTAGCCATTATGCACTGGGGCGTACGGCTGAGCTTTGAGTACGGTTTTATTGACTATATTAAACGGGGTAATGAGCAGCGTGTTCAGTGGTTAAGCAACGGGCTGGGTGAACAGTATGCCGAACATGGCAACTGGAAATTTCTGCACCACAATCAACGGGTGATGTTTCAGCTGTTGCGATCTTTTGAACAAGACGCTGATAATGAAAATGGTAACCCTCCGCCACACCCTCCTCCTCATGGCTGGCGTACCAAGTTTTGGGTATTGGATCAAAATAAAAAAGTGCTGGCAGGACCGCGCGAAAGCGTGCCAACCGACGGGATACAGCAGGAGATCAAAGTCGATAATCGTCTGGTAGGCTGGGTGGTTGCCTCATCAGTCGAACATTTGACGCAAAATGCCGATATCAATTTTGATCGCCAGCAGCAGCGCACCAGTTGGATTATTGTCGCCCTGTCATCATTACTGGCAGCCGCTGTGACGTTTTTTCTGGCACGCGGTTTACTGGCTCCAGTCAAACGACTGATAGCGGGAACACATCGACTGGCGGCTGGTGATTTTACCACTCGGGTGACGCCGGGGAGTGATGATGAGCTGGGTCGGCTGGCACAAGACTTTAATCAGCTTGCCAGTACACTGGAAAAAAACCAGCAGATGCGGCGCGCCTATATGGCCGATATCTCGCATGAACTTCGTACGCCACTGGCTATTTTGCATGGCGAGCTGGAAGCCATGCAGGATGGCGTTCGTCAGTTCACCCCTGACTCACTGGCCTCATTACAAATGGAAGTTGCCACTCTGACCAAACTAGTGAACGATTTGCATCAGCTTTCTTTGTCCGATGAAGGAGCCCTGGCCTATCAAAAACAGACGCTGGATATTATTACCCTGCTGGAAGTGGCAACCGGGGTTGTTCGTCTGCGTTTTGCCGAACGCGGCTTAAAGATACGTCTTGAGCTTCCCGAGCAGGCACAGGTATTTGGTGACAGCGATCGTCTGATGCAACTATTTAATAACTTGCTGGAAAATAGCCTGCGTTATACCGACCCTGGGGGAGAGCTACTGATTCAGGGGCAGTTTACAGATAACACCCTGACGCTGCGTTTTTGCGACAGCGCCCCCGGAGTGACCGACGAGCAACTGACTCATTTGTTCAACCGCTTCTATCGCGCAGAAGGTTCACGTAACCGCGCCAGTGGCGGCTCCGGTCTGGGCTTATCGATTTGTCAGAACATTGTTACCGCCCACGGCGGCACACTACAAGCCAGTCATTCCCCCTTGGGTGGGATGATGATGACAGTGGTTCTGCCACTGGAAACCAGTTAATCGAGAATACTATGACTGAAACTCCTGTTGATGACCAGGCACCGCGTATCTTAATCGTTGAAGACGAACCTAAGCTGGGTCAGTTATTAATTGATTATCTACGTGCGGCAAATTTTACCCCGGTGTTGATTAATCATGGCGATCTGGTTATCCCTTATGTCCGCCAGACGCCTCCTGACCTTATTTTGCTGGACTTGATGTTACCCGGCTGCGACGGCCTGACGCTCTGTCGGGAGATCCGCCGCTTCTCCGAAGTCCCGATGGTTATCGTCACGGCGAAGATTGAAGAAATAGACCGGCTGTTAGGGCTGGAACTAGGCGCAGATGATTATATTTGCAAGCCCTACAGTCCGCGTGAAGTCGTGGCTCGTGTAAAAACGATTCTACGTCGCTATAAAAAAACGCAAAATTTCAGTATTGACGCAGACAGTAGCCCGTTAGTGATAGATGAAGGACGCTTCCAGGCAAGCTGGCGCGGTAAACTACTGGAGCTGACACCGGCTGAATTCCGTTTATTAAAAACCCTGTCCAGTGAACCGGGAAAAGTGTTTTCTCGAGAAATGCTGCTCAACCATCTCTATGATGATTACCGGGTGGTGACGGACCGCACTATCGATACACATATTAAAAATCTGCGCCGTAAACTGGAAGCGCTGGACAGCGAACCTTCGTTTATTCGCGCAGTTTACGGTATGGGTTATCGCTGGGAAGCCGGTATCAGCACCCTACTGTAAAAGTAGTTTCCCGTCACAATTCGCGCTACAATTCCACTCAGTAACTGTGGAAATTATTTCCTCCCAAACCGCCCCATTCAGTGAGGCGGTTCTGACTTGATATCAGACTGAGACCAACATGTTTAAACCAGAACTCCTTTCCCCTGCGGGAACGCTGAAAAATATGCGTTACGCTTTCGCCTATGGTGCCGACGCGGTTTACGCAGGCCAGCCCCGCTACTCGCTCCGGGTTCGTAATAATGAATTTAATCACGAGAACTTACAGACCGGCATTAATGAAGCTCATGCTTCAGGAAAGAAATTTTATGTGGTGGTCAATATTGCCCCCCACAATGCCAAGCTGAAAACCTTTATTCGTGATTTAAAGCCGGTGATTGATATGGGGCCGGATGCCCTGATTATGTCCGATCCCGGACTGATTATGATGGTACGCGAAGCTTTCCCGCAAATGGATGTCCATTTGTCAGTGCAGGCCAATGCCGTCAACTGGGCAACGGTTAAATTCTGGCAACAGATGGGGCTGACTCGCGTTATCTTGTCCCGTGAACTCTCCCTGGATGAGATAGCAGAAATTCGCGCGCAGGTTCCGGAAATGGAGCTGGAAATTTTTGTCCATGGTGCGCTGTGTATGGCCTACTCCGGACGCTGCCTGCTATCAGGCTATATCAATAAACGTGATCCGAACCAGGGAACCTGTACCAATGCCTGTCGCTGGGAATATAAAGTGCAGGAAGGAAAAGAGGACGATCTCGGCAATATCGTTCATATTCATGAACCTATCCCTGTACAGAACGTCGAGCCGACTTTAGGTCTGGGGGCTCCGACGGACAAAGTGTTTATGGTTGAAGAGGCCAAACGTCCCGGCGAGTATATGACAGCCTTTGAAGATGAGCATGGCACTTATATCATGAACTCAAAAGATTTAAGGGCAATTGAGCATGTTGAGCGTCTGACTAAAATGGGCGTCCATTCTCTGAAAATCGAAGGCCGGACTAAATCACACTATTACTGTGCGCGTACCGCCCAAGTGTACCGCCGGGCAATTGATGATGCCGCTGCTGGCAAACCTTTTGACCCGACATTGATGCGCACACTGGAAGGTCTGGCTCATCGTGGCTATACCGAAGGTTTCCTGCGCCGTCATACCCATGATAGCGCGCAGAACTATGACTACGGACACTCCATTTCTGACACTCAGCAGTTTGTCGGAGAGTTTACCGGTGAGCGCCGCGGAAACCTTGCCGCTGTGCAGGTAAAAAATAAATTCAGCGTCGGTGATAGTCTGGAATTGATGACTCCCCAGGGTAATGTGGTATTTACGCTCGAACAGATGGAAAACAAGAAATCTGAAGCGGTGTCAGTTGCGCCAGGTGATGGTTATACCGTCTGGCTGCCTGTCCCTGATGATATGGACCTGACTTATGCTCTGCTAATGCGTAATCTTAACGGGCGGGCAATTTGAGGTGTGACGGGTATAAATAAGATTATTCTTTCTATATTAGAATCTGATCACATATCAATCGGCCAGATAACGCTATTATCGCCGGGCTGAAAAACGTAACAATAAATGAACAGCTTTTTTGAAACCACCTCCTTGGTCTGCGCAATCTCCCTTGCGCAGACTTTCTTTTTTACAATCTAATTGTCCCTCCCCTTGCCAGTCTTGCCTACACTTTATCGATACCCGTCATATTTCAAGTTGCATGTGCATTGTTTAAAACGTTAACGTTTTGGTCTGCAACTTGAAATATGACGGGTACACATCGAAATAGAGAACGACGGACAAGCCAGAGGTGAATAATGACATTTCCAGTTTCATTAATAATACTTAATGGCAAAAATGCCGAAAACGATCCCCTGCGTGATGCCGTAACCGCTCTGCGCGACGAAGGCTACACTATCCATATTCGCGTCACCTGGGAAAAAGACGATACTCCTCGCTATGTGGAAGAGGCCCTGGCCTTGCAGGTCGACACCGTGATTGCCGGTGGTGGAGATGGCACCATTAATGCTATCGCTACTTGTCTTGCAGGACTTGAGCCTGAAGTGCGCCCCGCTCTGGGAGTTTTACCGCTGGGAACCGCCAATGACTTTGCCACCAGCGCCGGAATTCCGCAAGAAATGGAACCCGCTTTACGCTTAGCCGTCGCTGCCAGCCCGCTCGGTATTGACTTAATTCAGGTTAACCACGAATTTTTCTTTATCAATATGGCTACCGGCGGCTTTGGTACCCGTATCACGACTGAAACGCCGAAAAAAATGAAATCACTGCTCGGGGGACTGTCGTATTTTATCCACGGGCTGATGCGTATGGATACTCTGAAACCCGATAGCTGTGAAATTCGCGGTGAACATTTTCACTGGCAAGGTGATGCGCTAGTGGTAGGTATTGGTAATGGACGCCAGGCTGGGGGTGGTCAGCAACTTTGTCCTGATGCTTTTATCAATGACGGATTACTCGATATAAGGATCTTTACCGGGGAAGAGTTATTACCTGCAATAGTGACACAACTCACTAATACTTCAGAACATTACGCGTTTACCGAAGGAAGATCGAAATGGTTTACCATCACAGCACAGAATGAAATGACCTTCAATCTCGATGGTGAACCCTTAACAGGGAATGAGTTTCATCTTGAGGTTCATCCTCATGCCCTGGCATGCCGACTGCAACCTGACTGCCCGTTATTGAAATAGATAACCCTTAACAAAGTCATGTCTCTTTCTTTCCCGGGAGAGACCCCCTTTTCTACAGCTAGCCAACCGTCCGGTATCTCCCCCGATAACTGCACAATATCAGTCATTATTCATATTCAGGTCTGACATCCTGAAAGGCTCTTATCTGTCTCTTTTCCCGTTATCAGAGCCAACCTGACAGATAAAGTCCTCTCATCCATTATTCCCTGGTTGATTATCCGCTCTCTGCCACAACACACGCGATGTCATTTTCCACAAATAGCCCGAGTGCGTGATAACTAAATAAATCTCCGTTCTGCTGAGAGTGAACTATACTTCATTTATCTGCCGATAACTTCCCTCATCAGGCACCATTCAGAAACGAAAAATCAATAAACTCCCAATAAAATCACAAATGTCGATATATTAACCTGTTTTTTGTTAATTTAATGTAAACAATTAATCATGTTAGACATAAAAAACAAAAACAACAGGATTACATACCATATGATAAAATAAGGGATATACTTTTTAAAATACCACAGATATAGTACTTTCTGATAGCCAATAGATAAGTCTCATTCTGTCGCTTTAGAAAAAAAAACACTCTCTCTATTAGTGAGCAGTGAATCATTGCTATCAATTAATAATTTCTTATTTTTCTATATTATATCACTAATAAGCCACACCAAAATAGCGCTTCTGTGCACCTCAATGAGTCCCATTATTTGATGGTGGCAGCTTGTGATTCGCTATTATTAAAAAATCAATATCATTCGTTCCTTTCTATTTTTTTTGAAAACTGTCTTTTAATGTTAAACATTAACCTGCCAGAGGATTTTTCAATGAATAGTAGAAGTACTGAAGATTATGATACTCTGCCTGCTGTTATTATTAAAAATGCAACTAATAATGAAGTGTCACTAAATAGAACGGGTTTAATCGTTATCATTCCTGCCGAAGCAGGAATGAAACATTATGATTTACTGACTATTTACTGGCGAGGAAAAGAGGCTATTAATAAAAGCTACCCGAAAGCAATAACACAGCAGCGTGAAGGAAAAAACTTTATTTATCAAATCCCCCTCGGACAGTTAGAGAATCATCCACTTTTAGATATATGGTACTCTTTCCATCGGGTTGGCACTGGCGATATTAAAACCTCCCCCGTTGTCACCATCAATATATCGCTGACCGAAGAAATAGCAGCAATCCTCAAAGAAACAGCGGCTAAAAAAAACCAGCAACAGAAAATCGGCTCTCGTCACTCAGCCCGTCATGCTGAATTATCCTGCACGAATGACCAGAGAAAAATCGATGATATTGTTTATGCTAAAATACATCCAGCCATTGGTATCGGCCGCGTGGGGAACAGTGAAGATGAATATTATATTGGACCTGAATATTTACATGAACCTCCACCACCTTTTGGAGCAACTCGCGATGATACCGGAGCTATTAAGCGACAAGCTGCCAGGTTCAGGATTTATGGTTATAACGAATATAGCGTGGCGGTGGCAGAATTAACGGCTGATAGTGCTGATATTACCTGGAAAGTCGAACTCGCGAATAAAAAAGCCTCATGGTACTGTTTTGACAATGCCATGGATCAACCTGCCGGAAACTCAGTAGAACGCCGTAATCCATTAATTACTGGAGCCCAACGTAAAACGCTGGAAATAACACCTTCGCCTCAAACCATAACAGGTGCAGACCAGAGTGGTGTATTTTTTGATGACGGAAAGTTTAAAAACGTCACTGTTGAGTTAGGTGAATTACAGACTGATGGCGAAGGCCGTTTATTAGTGCTGGGAGGGCATGGTATTTCCGGGTCACCGAGTGGGGCACCACTCTTACTGACCGATGCCAGTGGCAGAGAAATTAACTTTAATAACTCTGTAGACTGGTATGACGATACTTCTGATGGTCCGGTTTCTGCTAAAGTCATATTCAAGGGAAAAAATATTCCCGTCGTCGATGCCTGGGTTGTTATCGGCCCACCTGATTATGCTCCTGGCATTGTGGCCTTCCGTTCGATGTATGACATGATTAAGCACTCGACGCTGGAGCCCGAACAGGATACCTCGTATACCAATGACATTGTGCCATTACTCTTTAATCTGTCTAATCTGCAATGGGTTAATGTCGGCTTTGCCCGGGTATTTGGTGAGGATGGTTTATTTCCAATCGATTCGGAACTGATTAAAACACTCGCTAAAGCGGATAGCTACTTCGAGCGTTTTGAAATCTTCGAACGGTTCCGGGCACCAGACGATCATCGGCTCGAAGGTGGCGATAAAATGAAATGGCCACAACTGTACGGAGATGTATTTGAGGGTCAACTGAAAGAGGAACCTGGTGCTCTTCTTCCCGTCTCTGCAGAAAGTTATGAGCACCTTGTCAATTTTGTTAACGGCGATTTTATTAACGACCTGAAATATGATGAAATCTTCGGTGCAGCAAGATTTCC
This sequence comes from uncultured Cedecea sp., assembly GCF_947498825.1. Classification (GTDB taxonomy): domain Bacteria; phylum Pseudomonadota; class Gammaproteobacteria; order Enterobacterales; family Enterobacteriaceae; genus JGM124. The sequence goes on from NZ_CANMLV010000001.1 coordinate 392,001, forward strand.
AACCCAATTCTATGCCGTCCCCGTTGATGAATTACCGGCTGCAATGCAACCCAAAATCCTTGATAAAGCGCCTCTAGCTTACTGCTGTGCCGATGCCTTTCACCCGGGCTGTGAGCTGACCTGGCCGATGCGGCATGCGTCTTTATACAGTGACTTTTTGCGGATTAAACGCCGTGAAGAGGACTGTCCTGAACGTGATTATGGCGATATCCTGACGCCGGATGAAGCGTTGTCAGAAGACGGTCCCCTCCATGCGCAATCTCCCGGTGGCCTGAGCCGTTGGATGGCCGTTCCCTGGCAAGGAGATACCGCTCGCTGTCGTTCAGGCTATGACAAAGATTTTCATCCCTACTTACCGTCATTCTGGCCCGCTAAAGTCCCTAATGAGGTTCTTTCCGAAGCCCACTACGACATCTACTTTAATGACCATGCAGACCACAGTGCAAAACAGCGAAAAGAAGCCTTCCAGACGCGTGACTACTGGCAGCGTGGATTCTTATTAGAAGGTCTGGATAACGAAGCAGTAATGCAAATGACTGTTGACCGCTTTGATGAACTCGGCATCGTACAACGCTGCCCGGCGTCTGATGAGGATCGGGCGGTAAGAGACAGTGTCTTTGTTGAACAGTTAAAACCGGGCATGGAGCCTTTCCCGCCTTCTGTTGCCGCTTTCAGTTCCCGTATAGACGGTAGCACGGTGCATGACCGAGAGGCGCTTCTCAAACAACTGGGATGGACTCAAGAGCAATGGGACAAATTCAGGCGAACACGTTAACCCATATGTATTGTGATGCGGTAATTGTCGGAGGGGGGCCCGCGGGTGCTGTTGCAGCCAGGGAATTATCTCTCTGTGGAAAACAGGTCGTCTTACTGGATGCGAGTCAGACTACCCGGCAAAAAATAGGAGAAAGTTTACCAGGAGCAGCCCGGCCTATGCTGGATAAACTGGGTTTACTGCCCTGGGTTGAAAATGCGGCGTCTTTGACAAATAAAGGCAATTTATCCAGCTGGGGTGATGACAAATTAAGGGAAACGGACTTTATTCGTGATCCTTATGGCTGTGGATGGCACCTTGACAGACAGCATTTTGAGCAAAATTTACGTAATGCGGCTGTCGATTCGGGCGCGTTTTTGCTGAGAGAGCGGTTATCTTCTCTTATCGAAAACGATGAAGGGATCCATATTCAAGCAGGAGAGTTCAATATTTCAACGCCGTGGATGATTAATGCCTGTGGCACTTCACAATTTGTTGCCAGTCAGTTAGGTGCTGTCAGACAAAAAGATGCCCCTTTATTTGCTATCTATACCTGGTGTGAGAGTGATAGTCCGGATTCGCGCAGTACTGTGGAAGCTGCGCCTTCCGGATGGTGGTATACGGCCGGATTGCCTGATGGCAAACGCGTTGTCGCCTTTTTTACTCTGGCACAACAAGCAAAAGCCCTGCTACGAAACAAGAATCACTTTATATCGGCATTGAAAGAGACAACGTATATTTCCAGGCACGGTGTTGGGGAAAAAATAATAGCAGAACCCTTGCATATTACAGAAGCCACGGCAAGTTATCTCAAAAAAGCGGTAAGTGAACACTGGATAGCTGTCGGTGATGCCGCGGTATCATTCGATCCCTTGTCCTCACAGGGGATATACAATGCAATTTATACCGGACTAAGAGGAGCTGAGGCCGTTAATACGGCATTAAACACCAACGATCACTCATTACTCTCTCAGTACAATGAAAGAATTAAATCTATACGTGATGCCTATCGCCGGGAGGTCAGCCAATATTATCGACAAGAGCAACGGTGGTCCAGACATCGATTCTGGCAAATTCATCAGGCAGACAGAGAGTGACTTTATGTAAGCCATACCAGGGAAATAAATCGATTATACCCAAAATAATTCGAATTGCTTGTAGGCGCAGAGTCAATCCTGGCCGTTACTATCCAGGCACGCCTCCCTTTTTATTATAACTTTCACGGGTGAAATTATGAATAATGATGATGCTAAAGATATTATCCGAAATAATGAAGAGATTCAGCCCGCCTCTGATACCACCGCAATAGAAAATATTCGCCGCATGTTTGTTGACGAAATACAGGTGCCACGTATCGTTAATAATAATCAGACCCCTGCCAAACGTGCTGCTTTTGCCAAAACACACGGTATTGTTTCTGCCAGTTTTCAGGTCGTTGATAATCTGCCCACAAGGTATCAGGTGGGTATATTTAAACCCGGAAGACGTTATACTGCCTGGGTCAGGTACTCCAGCGATATTGCACAAACAGCAGCAGACCTTAACTCTACAGTTGGTATAGGCATCAAGCTTTTCGGTATTACAGGCAGAAAATCCATAGACCAGGAAGCCAATGGCAGCACTCTGGATTTTATATTACAAAATACAGAGGTTTTCTTTGCTTCCGATGCAACGGATATGAATAACTTCAAATCAGCCTCCATGGCTGGAAACCTGAATACATTCCTGGCACAAAATCCGGAGATGAAGGCTGTTCTGGACAGTATGAAAAAAAAAGTGGATACCCTGTTAGGTGAACCACTCTGGAGCTGCGTTCCCTTTAAGTTTGGTGATGATTACTGCAAATTTAAACTGTTTGCAAAAACACTCCCCAAGACAGACCATGTACCAGACTTTAATGGCATCGACTATCTCGGGCATGATTTAGCCTACCGGTTAATGGATAGCGAGATAAGGCTTGATTTTTTCGTGCAGTTACGCAATAACCCTGCAAAACAATCTCTTACCGATGCACGTAACCTGTGGGATGAACGCGAGGCAATCCCCTTTAAGGTGGCAACATTAACGCTTTACAGACAGAATATCCGCACCAGACAACAGCAAGAGTACGGCGAGTCGTTATCCTTTAATCTCTGGCGAACGCTACCAGAAATGGAACCGGTGGGCAGTATTGCTGAAGCCAGAAAAGTCGTTTATCAGTCCTCCGCGGAAGTACGCCGAAACGTGAATGGACAGAGTGCAGGAGAGCCTGATAAACCAAGAGCGTATCAACTGTCGGATAAACCTGCTTTTATCCCTACTGTGGACACCCCATGGCCGATTGGCACCTTGGGAAATGTCTCTGAAAATTTTAGCAGTTCTGGCCCAGTCACGATAAATCCGAATCATTACTTGACTAAATTTCCAGAAATAACAATAAGTGCCCGCGACACATCATCTCCTATATATATAAATCATAGAGGTGATCTATCCAGTCATCCTTTTATAGAAAAAGGCATTATTTATGTCAATTATCCCTATACCTCTAGCACGATGAGATTACTTTTTGAAAAGCATAATATGAAGAATGTTAGTTTTGATTTAATTGTGGTTCGTGGTATCAGTGCGAACGTTTTAACAATATCATCTTATCTGGATAATGAATTTATCGAATCATTCGAAACTGGAGAAATTAACGCTCGTGTAACGATACAGCCAGTAAATGGTAGTGCTTTTAACCTACTGACATTTAAGTTTAATAGTGGAGTATTTGTGATATCTTTAAACAACTTCGTAATGACTTATGCATAATATTTATCTGCTAAAAAATCACAGAGTATTCCTGTTTAACAAACCGTCGAATTAATCTGTTAAGCCGCTATCACGACAGCGGCTTAACAATAACTCACGTATTACCACCACTCATGGAAATGATGTACCGGGCCGATGCCCTGCCCCACTTCAAGACTATCCGCTTGTACCAGCGCTTCGGAAAGCCAGCTTTTCGCCTGTAGTATTGTCGTCGCCCAGTCAGAATGGCGAGGCCGTAAGGCGGTCAGTGCGGCTGACAGTGTACAACCGGTGCCATGGGTGTTTTTTGTTACCACGCGCGGGGCAGTAAAGCGCTGCTCACTCTCAGCCGTAAATAACCAGTCCGGGCTTTCTGCGTCAGTCAGATGCCCGCCTTTTAGCAGTACCGCCTGGCAACCTAAGGCCAATAATGCTCTGCCCTGCTCTTTCATCTCTTTTTCATTACAGGCATGGGGCGCATCAAGCAGTGCTGCCGCTTCCGGTAAGTTTGGCGTGATCAGTGCCACTCTGGGGATTAAATAGCGTCGCAAGCTATCAACCGCATCGGGGGTTAATAACGGGTCACCGCTCTTCGCCAGCATGACCGTATCCAGTACGATATTGCTGATTTGATAACGGGTCAGTTGAGCAGCGACAATCTCAACAATATCGGCTTCAGACAGCATACCGATTTTTACTGCGTCAATACGCACATCACTCAGCACCGAGTCTAACTGCGCGGCAACAAAAGCAGGCTCTATGCGGTAAAGAGACTGGACACCCTGAGTATTCTGCGCCACCAGTGCAGTAATGACACTGGTACCATAAGCCCCCAGTGCAGAAAATGTCTTCAGATCCGCCTGAATACCGGCACCTCCGCTGGGGTCAGTTCCTGCGATAGTCAGAGCATTAATCCGCTTCATGCCTGCCTCCCATCCCTGACAAAGCATCAAGCAAACCGACCGCAAAACTTCCCAGCCCCTGACTCTGACCTGCCGCTATCGAACCCGCCTGTTTCATAAAACCACAGCCCGCTGCAATATTCTCCAGTCGATCGCCAGGCAAGGCACAGCAAGCGGCTACCACGGCTGAAAGCGCGCACCCTGTTCCGACCACACGGGTCATCAAAACACTGCCCCCCTTTACCGTCCGGATACGCTCTCCATCAGTCAGATGATCCACTTCTCCGGTCACCACCACAATAGCGCCCGTCTGGCGGGCGAGCATTTGTGCCGCAGGCAGTGCACTGACAACACTGTCAGTACTGTCCACACCTCGCCCCCCCCCACTTAACCCCGCGAGGGCAATAATTTCTGAGGCATTACCACGAATTGCGCTGGGCTTTTGCTGAATGATTTGCTGGCAAAAATGACTGCGAAAAGTCAGTCCCCCTACAGCAACGGGATCCAGCACCCAGGGTGTATTCGCCGCTAAGGCCCCCTCAATACCCCGATGCATCGCCTGCGCTTGAATAGCAGTCAGGGTACCAACATTGATTAACAGCGCATCGGCAATAGCAGCAAATTGCTCTGCTTCATCAGGCTCAACCACCATCGCAGGTGAAGCGCCTAATGCCAGCAAAATATTTGCAGTAAAAGACTGAACAACATCATTGGTTATGCAGTGAACAAGGGGGGAGTGGCGACGAAAAGCATCTAATACAACTAAATTAAGCGGGTCAGGTTGCAACATATCAAGCTCCTGTCCGGCGTGAAAGAAGGGACACCGGACAGGCATCTGACTTCCCTACGCTGGCATTATCCAGATCAGGTGGTACGGGTATTTCTCAGCCTTCACAAAGAAGGGCACCCCGAGTCATGTACAGCTAAATCAAAAACTTGCGATTAATGATCTTCATTAATCCCTAATCAGGATAATGCCAGCGGAAGGTCAGACAAACAAGCTTTAAAATGCAGATGTGTGCCATTGTTTTCTCCTTTTATTAAGTATACGAATCCTCCGCTATCGCTGGTAATCTGGGCTGAGAAAAATTTAAGCCAGATGTAATCTAACAGACACCTGTATAAATAACCGGTAACTGTCAGATCAAGTCTGAGTTAATACAGGTAAAACAACGTACAGAAGCAGCTCTTGAGTTTCAGCGTTCTGTTGGGCTCAGTCTGGAACAGCTTTCACATATTTTATCAACTCTTGAACCATCGAATACAAAAATCCGTAAGCTGTCCATTTAAATACTTCAATAATAATTGATTCTTTTATATTGATAATCTCATAAAACAACCTAATTAGACTCATCAATAAAACAAAATCCGTGATAACAAGGTTAGTTTATCGGTAATAATAAATGTGGTGGTCAACGATAAGTAAACTGCTACAGAATTTCTTGGGTTATAGCCAATTTATTAAAAAGCTAAAAAATGAAGCAACACAACAAATCTTGTGTGCTGCTTTTATGAGAAGGACGAAAGCTACCAGCGAAGATCTGAAGCAGGGAGAAATGTCACAGACCTGACTTGATCTGATGTGTCATAACTTATCTGCATCATTGTAGGCATTGATCGGTTTTGAGCTTCATAAAGATCTGTCCAGCCAAAAGACCTCCGCATAACTACCTTTGGAGGGCTGCTTCTTAATGGCACACCTATTTTTTCATGAACCCATTCCCTCGACATGCTTCGCTGCAATGGCTCTGGTAATTCATTTGGAAATATCCAGTTTTTAGCCTTATCATTCTGGATTTTTACGACGATAGCCTGCAATATTCGACCATCCCGCTTGAAGGACAAGAAAAGACCTTCTTTTGCCATATCAAGACTTAGGTCAGGATCTCCAGATGAGCCTGTAGGAGGGCTTTTGTAAGTGATCAATTCATTATCAATAAGTTCCTGATAAGTTTTTCCTAAACAGCTTATCAAAGCATCAATATTTACTGTCATTTATATAACCCCATCTCACTGTTTAGTTTATGCATTCTCGACCTTGCTGACTCTATTTGATTTTCTGTTGCCCCTTGCTCTTTTAGCGCTGGTTTAATGGCATCAAGATTACGATCAAGAGCAGCCCTGAGATTTTTTGAGTCCAGTTCAATTTGTGCAGATGTGTTACGCCCACCGTAGGTTTCGCTGATTTGCTGGTGTACCTTTTTAGGTATCACTATTGCAGCGACATCTTGAGAAGCAAGCTCAATATCTTCAGGTGTCATGTCAGGATAATGTGCTTTCAGGTATGCCTTTACTGCTGCTTTCGATGGCATATGATCAGCCTCATACTTGCCTTGACGAGATCTGCGCACAAAATCGCTATAAAGCTCAACTTCCAAAAATTCAACAGGTGGCTTGCTCAGGTATATATAAATCGGTGGAATATTCGGCAATGGCAGAATAAGAATATAATCCGCAAAATTCTTTTCTTCCGGTGCCGGAGTGGTTGTGGCCTCGATGCTGGTATTTTCAGGCAACGGATCAACAACTACCGGATTCGGTATCCTTACCGGGTTCTGGTTGCCTGTATTTGAAGGAACATTGACACCTGAACTGTCTGGCGTCCAGATTATTGTTATACGTGGTTCTTCCTCTGTGGTAAATGTATACGCTTTACGGCTCTCATCCCAAGCCATTTTACGCACACGCACCATATCTTTACCGGGTGGAGTGTGCCAGCCGTGGGGAACCGGATTACCTTTATCATCCTGTTCCCATGTATAACGTACACGGCTTGGTGCTTCACGCATTTGTTCCAGACGCATACGGTCAATAAAGTCCTGTTCACCGTCATTGAGCCTTCCGGGCATCATTCCCATCACGACTGCGGCTATGGGAGCACCGGGACCGCTGGCAGCAATTCTTCCAAGTCCGGTAGATATCTCGCCAAGTTTTACCGCCCACGTTCCTGACGTAATGGCACTTCCGCCAATCAGACCAAGTACACTGGCTCCTTCAACCGCCATCTGGGCATTAGCAGCACTGACAGCGGCAGCTTTTGCTGCCTGATAATCCATTTCCTCATGATTACCATTCCACCATTTATACAGGGCACTTCGCTTCTTGGGTTCAGGAATATCTTCAACAGATTTCTTTCTCTTGGCAGTCTGAGCACGTTGAACCACTTCATTATCAGATGCAGGGTCTGCAGGAGGAACAGCCTGATAAAATGCCATCGTACTAAAATTGGTGTGCGGTTCCTGCTCTTTCCCGGCATCAGTATTCCCGGCTCCGCACATTTTTGATTTGGCAAAAACAGGAACAATATTTGCTGCTGGTGTAGCAGTCGCCAGTGCAGTAGCAGCTTCCACTATTTTTCGACCTTCTTCTTCATTTCTTCTTGCAGCCTGTGCAGGTGATTCCCCCGGACCAATCCAGCCCAGAGGAGCAATAATCCGGTTTGAACCTAGGGGACAACCACATAGCACTTTACAGTTATCCACAGCTACGGGACGCTGGTGAATGGTTCGACGTGAATCAGCTTCAACGACTTTCCCGGACTTACGGCATACAGGACAGGGGGTAGTTTCGTCACCAAGCACAATAGGTCGACGACCGAGAATATTTCCGACTGACAGGGAAGAGATAAGTTTTGCACCCGTTGTGGTTGAATCACCGCTCAGTGCCTGTCCCCGCCCCAGAATATTTGGACGGTTTCCCATTTATGCATCTCCGGTTTTTGTCGACAGAAAATCCAATGACATTAAGGAGCCTGTACGTCCAACAAGAACAAAACTGTCCTGCGGAGTGCTGATAATCACATCACCGTTATCCAGAAGGCTGGACACAAGAGAGACACCGCTATCATTTACTTCACTCATTTTACCCACACCAGTGACAATTTTCACCGCAAACAGAAATTGATCTATTATTGCCAGTACTTCCGTAGTCAGTTCATTGTTGTATTGACGCTCCATGTCCTTTTCCCTGTAATTTCTATGGTTAATTTGATGTAATACTAACCGATTTGTCATTTAACTTAAAAGAGATGTTTATCATTCGGTTACAAAAATTCGTTCCGGGACAATGCTGATGAATTCGGTTCAGGGAAGTAATGCATTTTTGTTATGCAATTAAATACCATTTTTCATCAAATCAAATTTAACCCCTCATGAATAACAAGATTATTACTGCTTTATTATTTTTTTGAAATGATATTTATTTTATGAGCTAACGCTCATAGCCCCGCCCTTTCTCTATATATTGACTATAAGGTCAGGCTATAGCATTTTCTCTTGAATGCATAGTAAAACCATATCTCCAATAGCAGCACTGAGTGATTGTCCAAAACAATCGCATTACTTAAACTTTCGTCTCTATTTTCTTCCAGTTACATCTGAACATCAAACCACTGTCATTTTTAACTCCCAATATACCCGTCATACTTCAAGTTGCTTGGGCGTTACCTTCGTCAATCCTGCCGAATCACATAGTTTATCTATGCTCATCGCCAGAATTGACTCTGCGCCTACAAGCAACTTGAATTATTTAGGGTATAAACAGGCTATTAATTGTTATCCTGACTTATATTTTTCGAAACAAGTTCAATGATATTTTCTTTATACCAAAACAAAATAGCGGTTTTTAAATCTCTTCTGCTTATATTAGAGACATCATTTTTGACAGAGTATTTCTTCATCTCACGCGTTATTAAAACACTATATGTAGGAGGTGGCATAAACTCATCCATATGATAGAAGAAACTTAGCTGAGCAGTTTCATCGTCATAAAACGTTACGGAAAAATTTTCCACGGAAGCAGTGTACCGACTATTTCATGAATACGCTGAAATAATTTGAGCAAATCTTCGGTTATGTGTACCGCTTCAGAAATAGCATAAAGCACAGACTGCAACGATTCAGAGCGTTTACGCTCTGTATATCGTAGGCTACACCAATACGTAACTGTCGGCGGGTAACCAGCATGCTGACACATAATGTTGACTGTTTATCCGTTTTTATGAACGTAGTGGTTCTTCCTATGTCTGGAAGATATTACTATGTTCGACTATAGTTAATTTCATCGTACCGTCAATTAGTACTTTCAATAAAAGTCCTCCTGGCTAACAGACAATAAGAGTTCTCTTATGACAGCAATAGATATTTTTTGGGTTGGTATCGGTGGTGGCAGCGGATCGCTTCTACGCTGGTGGGTAGGAAAAATAACGGGTGAACGTTATCACGGAAATTTTCCTCTTGGCACCTTTATCATTAATATTTCAGGTGCATTTATTATTGGTTTTTTAAGCACACTGTTTGTGATTGACTGGCAAGACCGTTTCGGTTCGTTTCTTCATGCTGCCATATTAACCGGTATTCTCGGAGGTTATACAACCTTCAGCAGTATGCAGCTGGATGCGGCAAAACTGGCACAGACAAAGCAACAAGCGCTGGCTCTGGGATATTTATTGCTCTCTGTAGTGACGGGTGTTGCAGCCGCCGCCGCAGGTGTCTGGCTGGCGATGTAAGGGTCCCTACATGAATATGGTCATTCTGATTTTTGTCGGCGGTGCACTGGGTGCAATTTGTCGTGAATTATTGATGCTGGGCGTTCCTTCGCTCAGTGATGGTTTTCCTCTGGACATTTTTTCGGCAAATATTATTGCCTCATTTCTGTTGGGGATAACCGCCGCACTATTCCAGCGTAAACGTATTAACCAGTATGTCAATGCGCTGGCAGCAACAGGAATTATGGGTGGGCTATCCACTTTTAGCAGTTTTGTTTATGGTGCTTTTGAAGTTATGACAGCACCTGAATTGCTGATAATCGGCGTGAGTTATTTAATCATTAGCATAGTTGCCGGTTTTCTGGCTGTTATCGCGGGACTGTATCTGGGAAATCGCGTAAAGCCTGGCACCGAGTAACTGCCAGAGCAGCTACCCGGTGATGGTAAAACTAGAACCAGGCTTCCCACATCGCCCCGATATTAAAGGCGTCAAGGCGGGTATTTTCTGTGTCATTGGTCGTGGAAGCGGTGTGTTTATTATCCACTTCGCCACCGGTGACATAGAAGCGTAGCATTGGCCTGAAATCTGAGCCCATATCGATAGAAACGTTCTGAGAAAGGGTCAGTTTCCAGCCCTTGTTATCTCCACCGGTTTTATAATCCACGTGCTGATAACCCGCTTCAAGCCAGGTTGAGTAGACATCATTCCAGAAATGCATTGGACGCACTATCAGATTATAGTTACGACGGCTCTCATCTTTATGATTACTGCGATCATAGTCGTGGAATGCTGCCAGGTAAGTGACTGAGGTTTGTGGCGTAAATTTATAGGTTCCCTCCAGGCTGGTATAAACGGTGCGCAGATCGCTGGTTTTATAATAGATGCTGTTATCTGACTTATCCGAATAGCGGGTAACCCATTTATTTTCAATGTTCTCTCCGGTATGACCCAGAACCACAGCGGTTTGCCAGGCGGTGAGCCTATCGTTACTTTCAATAGCTTTAGAATCAAAGCCATAGTTGGTATAAAGCTCAAAATCGATAGGGCCCAGCTTTATTCCATGTAATTTTGAGGTTACCGCATAGTGACCGTTATCACCGGTTCCTGAACTACCGGTACAGGTAATGCGCGACGGATTAGATTCATCAGCAATCACTTCCGGGCTACAAGACTCAACGGAGCCCACTCCGGCAAAGTCTAGCTTAACACCTCCCAGATCAAGATTTTTTACCCCGGCACCTTGTCCGTCATGCGTCATCCAAAAATAGTCGTTAATCCCCTGCTGTGGTCGCTGGTGAAAATCACGTCCCGCCCATAAATAGGCATCAGGCTGGGATTCAAACAGATTGGTCACACCGGCATAGGCTTTTTTCAGGTTAACTTCATCTCCCCAGTGGTCAAGCATCACCACCACATCCCATATTGCGCCGTTATTCCCTTTAAAAGCTTTCGAAAGCTGGAATTCTCCGCCATTCCCCTCATTACCCAGACGTCCGATAGCGGAAGAACCATTATATGAACCATCGACACCGACATATTTCATATCACCAGTTTGGATTTGTGCCCCGTATCGCGCATAAGCATTAAATTGTAAGCCATAGGGAATGGCCGTATCGGGTGTTGGCGGCAGGACAGAAGAGGTATCAACAACATCGATATTTTTATTTTGCACTAATGTCGCATCAAGTTTTTCTTGTCGTTCAGCCAGCGCTTTTTCTACCGCCTGGGCAACAATTTTATTTAACTCTTCAGAACTAATAGTAACTTGTGTCGTTCCCTGGGCAAATACAGATATAGGGCATAACGCAGCGATAACCGCCATCGTTAATGGAAGCTGTTTAAATATTTTCATCGCAACCTCAATTGAATAAAACATTATTTTTGACAATAGTTATTTAGTTCGGCCCGGGCAGAATAATTACGCCGCGACCAAAGTTTTTATAATATATATAATGCAGGGTGATAAGATTTTATTTAGCCGTAATTATCTCTCCATTGACAGTGGATAATAATAGATTGTTTATATTAGTAATATTAACGTTGATAGAGATGAATAATTTCTTCTGATAACTCTCGTGCTAATAAAGATGTCATTAAATGATCTTGAGCATGCACCATAATAAGCGTCATCGGCTGTCTCGCCTCACCCGCATCCTGCTCAATAAGCTTGGTTTGCATATGATGAGCCTTGCGGGAATAGGTATCCGCTTCAAGGAGCAAGCCCTTTGCCTCGGTAATATCACCGCGACGAGCAGCCTGAAGCGCTTCAAAACACAGGCTTCGCGATTGCCCGGCATTAATGATAATTTCCATCACTGCCTGTTCTAAATCTATCATTATTTATTCCTGAATTAATCAAAACCATTGTTAATCGCGGTACTGGAAAACCATAGTCCGCTTTTTTTAATTGTCCGTTTCTGGCTGGTTAAGTCTAACTGAATAAAACCATAGCGATTTTTATAACCATTACACCATGACCAGTTATCAATAAATGTCCACATATGATAACCAAGACAATTTGCACCTTCACTTATTCCTTTATGTAACCATTTCAGATGTTCAGAAACAAAGTTTATCCGGTATTGGTCGTTTATTTGTCCATCCTGTAAAAATCGTTCTTCATTTTCCACTCCCATGCCATTTTCGGAAATAAAACAACGCGGGTTATCATAATTAAGACGTAAATTAGTCAGAATATCGTAAATACCGGGCTCATATATTTCCCAGCCACGATAGGGATTCATTTTACGTCCGGGCATTTCATAGCTGTCAAATAGCCACTCCGGCATAAACGGTGTTATCGGATTAACAGCGCTATCGCGACATTTAACCCGTCGAGGCTGATAGTAATTGATCCCCAGAAGATCTATCTTTCCTTCCGCAATTAGCGCTTTGTCCCCTTTCTGACATGTGGGTAGCTGGTCATAATCACGTAATAAATCAATCAACTGCCGTGGATACTCACCACGTAATACGGGGTCAAGGAAACTGCGATTAAACAATAAGTCCGCATACTCTGCCGCTTTAACATCCGCAGGATTCTGTGACCTGGGATATGAAGGCGTCAGATTAAGTACGACCCCTATTTCCCCATCATATTGACCGGCCCGATAAGCTTTAACCGCCGTTGCATGTGCCAGAACCGTATGATAAGCAACCGTCGCTGCACGCCGGAAATCCACGACATTCGGATAATGAAAATCATACAGATAGCCCCCTTCGACCGGGACGATAGGTTCGTTAAAAGTGAACCAATGCTTTACCCTGTCACCAAACAGTTCGAAACACACTTCTGCGTAGTGTTTCCAGGCCTCAATCACTGCACGATTTTCCCAACCGCCAATTTCCTGCATCGCCATCGGCATATCGAAATGGAACAGCGTAATAAAGGGGGTAATATCCTGAGCCAGCAATTCATCAATGACGTTATTGTAAAAAGTCACCGCTTCGGGATTCACTTCGCCAATACCGTTCGGAATCAATCTTGACCAGCTCAATGAAGTACGGAAACTGTTATGGTTAAGTTGCTTCAGCAAAGCAATATCTTGCTGCCAGTTGTGATAAAACGTTGACGTCTCATCCGGACCAATCCGTTGATGAAAACGCAAGGGTTGGCTGGCGTACCAGGCATCCCAGGTGGTCGCACTTTTGCCGCCTTCCCGGCTGGCGCCTTCGGTTTGCAGCGCAGAACTCGCACTGCCCCACCAGAAATCATCTGGAAATTGATATTTCATTAACAAAATCTCTTATCGTTATGGATTGGTGCGAATGGCGTCTGAAACCGTTGGAGCATCGTTAGTTTGGCTCCCGGTCGTTTTTAACAGTGAATGTTCATAAGCCCGCAGGAATGGCAGATAAATCAGTGCGGAAACCACCATACAGATCAAACACATCACGACAGGGCTAAAGGCCCAGTTAGCGGCCCAGGAAGCACCAATCGGCGCAGGTGTGGTCCATGGCGTCAGAGAAACTACTTGTGCCAGCCAGCCTAATTGCGTAGCGGTGTAAGCCAGAATGGCATTGATTAACGGCACGCAAATGAAGGGGATAAACATAATCGGGTTCATAATGATTGGCGCACCAAACAAAATGGGTTCATTGATATTAAAGAAGCTCGGTACAACGCCCAATTTACCAATACTGCGTAAATGCGCCACGCGACTACGTAATAGTAAGAACGCCAGCGGCAGTGTGGAACCGACGCCACCAATTAATAAATAGTGATCCCAGAAACCTTGTAAATAAACATGCGGTAAGCTTGCTCCCGCCGCCAGTGCAGCCTGGTTTGCAGCCAGATTGGTCATCCAGAATGGACTCATAATGCCGGTGACAATCAGCGAGCCGTGAATACCGGAGAACCAGAAAATCTGGCATAACAACACAGAAAGCAGTATTGCAGGCAAGGAATCCGATGCAGAAACCAGCGGTTGCAGTAAATGCATAATCGCTTCAGGAATGATCATACCGCTTTGCGATTCAATAAACAGATTAAGGGGATGCAGCGTCGCCATAATCACCAGCACGGGAATGAGGATTTCAAACGACCGAGCAACTCCGGTAGGCACCTCTTTCGGTAACCGAATAGTGATCTTATGTTGTTTCAGTGCGGCATAAACGCGGGTGGAATAAATAGCGGTAATTAAGGCAGTAAAGATCCCCTGGCCAGACAAATACTGGGTAGATATTTTGCCGTCAGCAAAAGGAGCGGCAACCAGTAAAAATGCCATAAAAGCCAGCAAACCTGACATCACCGGATCGAGATTAAACTGCTTCCCGAGACTGGCTCCCACCCCTACAGAGATAAAAAAGGTCATCACCCCCATACTGAGGTTAAAAGGCAGCATTAGCTGTTCGCGGTAGGTCGCAGAAAAATCCAGCCAGGCGCGTGCAAATCCCCACGTTGTATCAGCAGCAAAGGGCGGGAAGATAAAAACCAGCATAAACGAGCCGATTATCATAAAAGGGAGAGCAGCAGTAAAACCATCGCGGATAGCAATAACGTATTTTTGCTGTCCCAGACGCCCCGCAAGCGGAGTAATAGTCTGCTCAATAGAAGCAACCATCGAATGATAGAGAGAACTCATGTGAATACCTTTTTAGTGAGTCGCTTTAATAAGCGACAGAGCATAATCCAGCACGTTATCGCCGCGCTGCATTCCATAATCCATCATATCAATGGCTTGAACCGGAATGCCGTGGGCTGCCGCCTTTTCTGAAAGCATACCTAACATATATTTCACCTGCGGTCCGAGCAGAACCACTTGATAGTGCGGGAACTGGCTATCAAACTCAGAGACACCAAAAGCCTCAATCTCAACCGGAATTGCCCTTTCTTCCGCCACTGTCCGCATCTTTCTGACCAGCATGCTGGTGGACATGCCTGCGGAACAACACAACATAATTTTGTACATCTACATCCATCCTTAAAAGGTAAATAATATTACGGAAACAAATATGACATCATACGGAAACCGTTTTCCATTCGTAGTGAATGGAACTGTGACCGCCATCAAAGTCCATTCTGTATGGGAATTATTTCTTTGATGAGTGTCGCAACTTTAAGCCCCGGATATCTATTTTGGACAGTTACGGAAATTCGGTTTCCATGATAAATGGAAACGACTATACTCAAGGGGTTACTATTAGCGGGCCCGAGCCATTTTGCGGAATGACAAACCAGGGCTACAGCCTGCCAGGAGAGAATTATGTCTACAATCAACGATGTATCACGTCTGGCTGGGGTTTCAAAAGCCACAGTCTCACGGGTGTTGAGCGGTTCACGTGGTGTTAAAGAAGCCAGTCGCCTGGCTGTGCTTAAAGCCGTAGAAGAACTCAATTACCGGCCAAATGTCATCGCGCAGTCCTTGTTAAGTCAGTCAACGGGTTGTATTGGCGTTATCTGCGCGCAGGAAAATATCAACCAGACTACCGGCTACCTGTACGCACTTGAAAAACATCTCAGTCAGCATCAAAAACATCTGTTATTACGCTTTGCCAGCAACAAAACAGAAGTGATGCAAGCCCTGGATGAACTGTCCTGTGGGCTCTGTGATGATGTGCTCATTATCGGGGCGCGTTTCCCGCTCAATTTGACTGATGACAGCGTTATCCTGGTCGACTGTATGGATGTCGATGCCACCAACAGTATCCATTTTGATCATGCTTTCGCAGCAGAAACAGCATGTAATTATTTGATTAAAAATGGAAAAAGAAAAATAGCTTTGATTAATACCGCCACAAATGGTTATGTCGACGATGTATTACTGGGCTATAAACGCGCGCTGGAAAACAACTTTCTGCCTTTTAATCGAGACCTGATATTCATGGACTCTTCTTCTTCATCCGTCGCATTACAGGAGTTGCTGAATAACAACGCAACGCGTAATTTTAATGCTTTATTAGTCGCAGATGAACAAGAAGCCCAGAACGTTATCCCCCAATTACAGGCGTTTAATAAATCAGTACCGGATGACATTATGGTCTTTAGTCTTGCCGGGTCACTGCATTATCCGGGGATCCCGACTATCCCGGCGATTGAATATTCAATGGACGCGATGGCAGCAAAAATAGTGACGTGGCTTAATCAGAAAACCAAAAGTGTACTGGGTTCTTATGTCCTGCGTGGAGATTTGATTATCCCTGATATGCCAGGCAGAAAATAAATATTGAGCAACTTGGCGCAGAACATTCTGCGCCACTTTCCCCGGCTCTCAGTTCAACAATTCCCCTCTGAGATATCAGGTTTTCTGCCGTTAAACAGCATGCTAACGTATGCTGCATCACAAAACCATTATCTATTATCAACCACTATAGCGTAAAATATAGAGGTTCAGATTAATATGATTTCCCAGGCGAAAACAGGCAGATTTATCATGAAAAAATATGAAGAATTGGTTCAAGATATTATCAGTAAAATTTGCCAGGGGGTTATTAGGGTAAAACTGTTATCAGAAAGAGAGATTTCTGAAAAATATGAGACTTCGCGATTTACCGTACGTAAAGCGCTGGCAAAATTAGAAGCTATTGGTGTGATAAAATCTAAAGTGGGTTCCGGCTATTTCGTTAATACGGCGATTATTGGTAAACCACTTATTTATAACTCAATCACCGAAAATAAATTTGGTGAAATATCATACAAAAAAATCAAGCTGAATAAACGACTGCCTACGCCACATGAAATGCAAGTCTTCTCTATCGGCGAAAATGATTATCTCTGGCATATAAAACGCCTACGTTTAGTTCACGGCATTGTGACACAAATAGAGGATACTATTTTGCCTGTCAGTATATTTTCACATATTTCGAATGACGTAATCGAAAACTCCCTGCAAAAACATGTATTGTCGCTGGGATTAGAAATTGACAGTTATTTGACCACCTACAGAGCGATTAACTTATCAAAGGACGATGCCATACTGCTCGACTGCAAACGGTCAATTGCCGCGATGAATATAACCAACAGAGGTTTTTTGAAAACCGGAGAGGTATTTGTGGTCAGTGATATCATTGATATCAATTATCAATGTACTTACCACACTCAATTTAACTCAGAAAGCCTTAACTATCGTGGTGAAACAGGCCGCTGAATTGCGGCCCTGTGTTTCTTATGGAGTATGAATCGTACCATCAGGTAGTCGGGATTGTGTCCATTCATGTGGACGATACTCAACCGGATATTCCCCGGCGATGCCCACATCCATTTCGACACCAATTCCCCTTAGTTCTGAAGCATATAAGTAACCATTTTTCGGTTCAGCTGCATTTTTAAATACCCGCAAGGTATTTGGCTGATAGGTAACGTGCTCCTGAATAGCGGCATTATGCAAATGAACATTAAGGTGGGTATTGACCGCTGCGCCAATCGGGGTCATATCTGGCGGACAATGCCAGGCCACGCGGACGCCAAAGGTGGCGCATAAATGCGCTAATTTCAGAGCCGGTGTAATGCCACCAAGCTGCGAGACATGGCAACGAATAAAATCGACTCTGCGATTAATAATCAACGCCTTCCACTCTTCAGGATTATTAAATAACTCTCCTAACGCGAGTGAAACACTGGACTGGCTGCGAATATTATCCAGCCATTCCGTTTGGTTAGGCGGGAGGATATCTTCGATAAAATAGGGACTGTACTGTTCAACTCGTTTAGCAAACTGTACTGCCTGATTCGGGAATAACCTTTCATGGACATCATGCAGGATATGAAATGATTTTCCGTATCTTTCACGTAACTGCTTAAACATCTCCAGTGTATTGTCCATATACTGGTCCTGGTCGAAGTAAGAGCCTTCCGTCGGCGTTTCTGCGGTATGAATATCTACCGGAACGCCGCCATAAAAGCCGAGCTGACAGCGGATATGCTTGTAACCCTGTGCCAGATATTTGTCGACCTGCTGATATAAACCTTCCATCGAATCGCTGGTTGCATGAGTGTAAACCTGAATAGCATCCCGTGCTTTCCCCCCCCACAGTTGATGTAAAGGCATATTCGCTAATTTAGCTTTAATATCCCAAAGCGCCATATCGACTCCGGAAACGGCATTATTGATAACCGGACCGTTGCGCCAGTAAGCGTTCACCATCATCATTTGCCAGAGGTCTTCAATATTATTGGCATCTTTACCGATCAGTAATGGTTTTATATATTCATCAACCATTGTTTTTACCGCTAAAGGACGCTGCTGAAAGGTTGCACAGCCGAATCCTGTAATACCAGATTCAGTCTCCACCACAACGGTAATCAAGTTATGGCGATCGGGTCGGGTAATGATGCACTGAATGTTTGAAATCCTGTTTGGGTTCACTTTTAACCACCTCAAGCTTACTGAATATATGCATGAAACAGCGAAACAATGCATATTTCAAGCGCTAGATCTCACTTAAAATTAACTGGTTCGTTCCTCTTCAGAATTGCGTCATAAAAACGTACCAATCGTGAAAAATAATCTAAATTCCCTATTTCACGCGGATTAATGTGACATTCATCACCATTTTGTCGATTGGATAATTACTGGCAATGGATAATATGAGCGGAATAAACAGAACAGCACCAGGACACTATGATGGCATTGTCAGAGACCGATTCAGCAAAAGTCGATGCGTTTAACGCAAAACTAGCCACACTTATCGCCGCATTAGGTGGCGATCAAAATATTGAAAATATCACTCACTGTATGACTCGACTGAGATTCAAACTGATTGATGAATCGCTGACCAACAAGGCGAAACTTGAAGCTATTGATGGCGTCAAGGGGGTGGTGATAGCCCAAGGTCAGACCCAGGTGATTATCGGTGTTGAGGTGGAGAAATGGTTCAATGCCCTGTCCGGTAGCCACGCTGCAACTGGCGAAAAAGTTGACCCGAAGAGCGTTCAAAAAAAGGGCCAGCTCTTTCAGAATGCCATGCGTATCGTCGCCGGTATTTTTGGCCCGGTAGTACCGGCAATTGCCGGTTCAGGTATGTTAATGGGGCTGCTATCTGGCCTGATAGCCACCAATGTTATCTCTGAAAGCTCAGATACCGTGTTCTTTTTCCGGTCTATTTCCGTAGCGGTATTTTTCTTCTTACCGATGCTGGTTGCCTTTTCGGCGGCAAAAGTCTTCAAAGTTAACGAATATATTGCTCTGGCGGTTGCCGCGGCGATGATGGCTCCCAAATTGCTGGAGAAAGCCACTCAGCTTAAAGCCGATGGCCAAGTGCCAGAGCTTTCAGTATTTGGTTTTGTTCCTGTTGAGCTACTCAATTATGGCGGGGCTATTGTTCCGGCTATTTTAGCTGTCTGGGTATTATCCAAAATCACACCTTTTGTGGATAAATTTGTTCCCTCAACCGCGAAACCGGTATTCACACCGCTACTGGCATTTACCGTCACCTCTACGGTTGTGCTGTCCTTTGTTGCACCGGCAGGTATCTGGTTCAGTAATGGCGCAGGCTGGGTCGTTAGCTCCCTGCTTGATATCTCCCCGACACTGACAGGATTTGTCTTTGGTCTGACCCGCCCGATTACCATCGTCTTTGGTATTCACCACAGCATGACGCCTATCAGCCTGAATAACTTCGCGCTCTATGGCAAAGACCTGCTAATGCCGATTATGTGTTTAGCCAATATGGCTATTGCCGGGGCCACGGTTGCCGTATGGTATAAGCAACGTAAGCTTTCAACAAAAGAACAATCTTCCATCACGCTGGGTTCTGGAGTGACTGCTGTTTTGGGTATTACTGAACCGGCATTATTTGGTGTTCTGACTAAATATACTAAAGCCTTAGTCATGGCAAGCATCGCAGCCGGAGTATTCGGTGCCATCTCCGTAACGCTTGATACTCACTTAACCAGTTATATTTTATCCTCTGTATTCAGTTTACCCGCCTACTTAGCAGGTGGTACGCAGAACTTTATTCAAGCCATTTTGGGTGTCTGTGGGGTCTTTGCTCTGGCATTTATACTGACCGTTATGTTTGTCAGGGTCGATAATAAATAATCCGTATTAACGTCGTAAATAAGCCCTACTCTGTATAAAAAGGTAGGGCTTATTTTTTAACGTAATTTAGAACAGAGTACATCAGCAAAATATAAATTTAAATCAGAACTACTAAAACTGCCCTGAAATATCGCCATCGCTAACGTTTAATGTCAGCGACAGGTATAGTAACGGGCATATAAAAATTGATGATAGCCTGTGCTTTCATGACTTAGATTATCCAAGTAAAAAGTTTTTGATAAAATAAGCCCCGTCGTACAGGTTGCCATTCAACCCACAGACTCAAAATGGAGTTACTTTATGGAGTATAAAGTCTCCATGCGTAACTACACGACCCATTTTCACTCAGAAAAAACTTCCTATAACCGGAATCGTTTATTACTGCAGGCTAACCGAATTTTATACAAAACACAGGATGCTAACCTGAATCTGAGTTTCGTTTACCATAAAGAATCTCATGATGTTAAAAGCGGTATGCCTGCTAAAAATTCGTACCATTCATATTGGTTGATCCCTGGCGGTAACTATAACTTTACCGAGCAATTCTCTTTTGTATTCTGGGATGCCGTTTACTACTACGATAATGCGTTCTCAGGCCCAGGTATCAATGACTGGGAGTGGGAAAGTGAACATGGTTTCCAGTATAAATTTAACAACCAAGTCCAGGCAAAACTGATGTACTACCGCGATCAAACCTGGAACAGTCACGGCGACACCACCTGGGAGCAGAACCAGATCCGCGGCTATTTCCCTACCACAATTAATGAGCAGTGGAATATTCAGCCTTATTTCCGCTATTACCTTAATGAAAAGAGCTACAACACAGTGACCGGACAAACAACTAACCGCGCTGATACTGGCGGTCTGCGTTTAGGGCTGATTGTAAACTATAATTTGACGCCTAAAACTACGCTCTGGACCAACCTGGCCTGGGAGCAGACGCAATGGAAACACTCAAAAAACAGCCAGCAAGTACAGCTCACTCATGGACATGATAACACGCAGGATTTCCGTCTTTACGCTGTAGGTATTCGTCATACCTGGTAGCCCAACAATAATGCGTCAATATACCCGGAAAGATTTCTCCGGGTATCATGCTCCGCTTTACTGATAATATTAACTAGCTCGTCCCATCAGCATAGGCTCTCGCGAGTTTTCCCTTACCGCTGATAGTCACCGCCGGTTCACGGGCATCAATAAACGCCGACTCCCCTGCCATAAGCTGTAACTTATGCTCGCCATTACTCAAACTCACCTCCCCTGAAATGCAGAACAAAATAGCAGGACTCCCGGCAGGCAGAACTGTACCCGCCGTCTCAAGGGTGTAAACAGAGAAAGCAAAATCATCAACCGGAACCGGAAAATGCAGAGCCTGACCGTCACTCACCGGGGTCGTCAACCACTGCGGGGCGAGCTTTTCCTTAAAGGCTACGTTCGCGACTAATTCATTAATATCAATATATTTCTCTGTTAATCCGGCACGTAATACGTTGTCCGAGTTTGCCATGATCTCCAGCCCAACGCCTTCCAGATATGCATGGGGCGTTTGCGCAAACAGAAACATCGCTTCACCAGGTATCAACTTGATCAGGTTCAGGAGTAACGGTGAAAACAGTCCGCCGTCATTCGGGTAGTAAGTCGCTATAGTGCGTAGCGTGTCCCAAGGTTCCCCTTGGCACTTCTTGATCTGCTGGTTAAGCCGCGTCAGAGCATGAATTTTTTCATCCCCTTGCATCGCCAATAGTTCGGTGAATAGCAAACGCAGTGTATCCAGTTGCGGCTGGGTCAAAAAATCAGCAATAGCAGGATGAGCATCAGCAAGTGGCCGAAGTAAATTCGCAATCTCAGCCAGGCTACGAAAACCGTTCAGTGCCACAAAGGGAGTGAGGGCATAGACTAATTCAGGCTTATGGTTAGCATCTTTATAGTTTCTGGTCGCTGCATTACGCGGAATACCGGCAATATTTTCCCTGGCAAATCCTGCTTGTGCTGCCTGAAGATCAGGATGAACCTGAATCGAAAGCGGTTGTCCGGCACACAATACTTTAAATAAAAACGGCAATTCGCCAAAACGGCTAGCCACAGCTTCACCCAGTAATCCTAAGCTATCCTCGGCGATCAGCTCCTGCAGAGACAGACTGTATCCCCGAAAGTCTTCAGTCATCGAACTACCACTGGGATGAGCCCCCATCCATAATTCTGCCATTGGCTGATTTTCAGGATTGGGTATACCGTATAACGTGGTTAATGCGGTTTTGCTGCCCCAGGCGTAGTGTTGTACTTTATTAGTCAATTTGCGCATGATCGTTATTTCGCCTGAGCTCTGAGGGCAAGCCACGCGGCACCACGCATACCACTGCTGTCACCATGCTGTGCGTTAACGACCGGCGTCGAAAAGGTATCTGTGAAAACTAAAGGGGCGATTTCCAGGTCAATATTCTCAATCAGTACCGGCTCATTGGACAAGCCACCTCCGATAACAATAATATGTGGATCTATGGTATTGACGATAGTTGCCAGCAGCCTCGCCAGTTGATCTCGAAAACGTGCAATTTGCTTCCGCGCCATAACATCCCCCGCTTTAGCCAGAGCAATGACTTCAGGCGCACTGTGCATCAGACCCGATAAGCGGAAATATCGCTCTGCCAGTCCGGTGCCAGAGACAAAAGACTCACTGCAGTTATTTCTGCCACAGTAGCAAGTCACATCCGGCCCGTCTCGCTCAGGACTGAAACCCGGCAACGTGATATGACCGCATTCTGCGGCATTACCCCAGGCACCAGAAAAAAGCTGTTGATGAATCGCAATACCACCACCACAACCGGTGCCTAGCGTGATACCGAAAACCACCTCATGCCCCAGCCCTGCACCATCACAGGCTTCTGACAGAGCAAAACAATTGGCATCATTAGCGATAATAACCGACAGTCCAAGGCGGGCTTCTAAATCTGATTTCAGATCCTGTCCATTCAGTACCAGAATATTGGAATTTTTAATCTTGCCATTGACGGGAGAAATGCTTCCTGGCAACGCGATGCCAATAGCAAAAGGCGCGTTAATCTCTTTCTTGATAACCGTAATAAATGTCTCGAGTCCATCAAGAAATGAATGATAGGTCTCTTTTTCTGTTTCTTTACGATAACGACCAAGTTCAACGCCCGCATCATCAATAACCACGGCAGCCATTTTTGTGCCACCAATATCCAGCCCCAGATAAAACATATCATCTCCTGATAACTAAAAACCTGCCCGGACAAAAAAGAGTCTGTTTATTATATTTTATATCCAAAATAATTCGGGCTGCTTATCAGTGCGCCTCTCGCACGCAATATCCAGGCAGCCTGAAGTATCACTGACATACAGAATAAAGGCGAAACAATAGCCCTGCATGATTAATAATGCAGTAAACAGACTCAACACCACGGGTAATATTAGAAGTTGTATTTAAATCTTACACGCATACCGTAACGATCTTTATCATCGTGAGTTTCATTTGCATTAATACGAGACCAGTAAGCACCTAAATACACATCGAAATTATTCATATCCATAACATCACGAATACGATAAGAAGTATGAACAGTGTTAATGTCATACTTACCTAACAAGAAGTCACTGACGTTACTAGCATCAACGTTATTAACATTGAATTCTTTAACGTCATTTTTAGCATAAATATAACCCAATTCGAAATCATGCCAGAGTGCGTTAATTCCGGCGCTGAAGTCTTTCTCACCCGTCGCATCCATATAAGCGGTACTTAAATTAACAATCATACCGTCTTCAGGATTCGTTTTTTGTCCGTTCCAGCTAAACGTAGCGCCGTAACCATTACGTTTCGACTGGTTAACAAATTTACCATTACTGTCAATATAACCATAGGCATTATTGACAACGTTACTTTCCATGGCGATCGCAGCGGTGACATTATCCAGCATCAAAGCAACAACCGGACGCAGGTAAATGACATTTTTCTTATTTTCTAACGCATTGCCATGATAATTTTCATCCTGGAATAACGTGGTGCCATTACGTGATGAAGCGTTTAGTTCAAGATAGAGTGGACCGGTAGTTTGACTCAGTAATAACGCGCCACCCGAACTACGGCCACGACCTTCTTTCATCATATAAATATAGCCGTAGCCATCTTCATATAAATCATTGGCGGTATTCCCAGAGTACTCAATATAAGTGTCCTGGTTCAGCGGGAACATATCAAAGGCTTCATAGCGTCCGAGTTTTACCTTCCAGTCTTGCTCCTGACCAAAAAAGAAAGCTGCATCATCGAGTTTCATGGTGCCGGACAAGTCAGCCAGCGGCTGAACGGTGAAACCAGCAAACTGATTATTCGTCGATTTTCGGTAACCATCCAGCCCCATTAAAATACGGCCATTCACGTCCCAGCGTTCTGCATTTCCTGGCTTCCAGTCTTTACCCGAACTGGTTTTTAGCGAAGTTAACTGTCCTGTTCTACTTGCTGCATCGACATTAAATTCAACATCGCCATATAATTTAAGACTGCCTTGTGGAGTATCAAATGTTATTCCGGAAATAGCAGGAGCAGAGAGGATAAGTAGACTACAGAGTGAGAGTTTATATTTCATCATTAATTCCTTTATTATTTTTTAGATAGACCAACAGCAGAGATATAAGCGCATCGCAATGATGCGCCTCAGATTAAATAAAATTACAACACTTATCTTTAGAGAAAATACTTCTGCGATAACGCAATAAACTCAGCGAAGTTAGTACACTGGGTTAAATTCTCGATAACATCATCATCAAGAATATTGGTCAGGTAATCATAAATAACCATGCTATCGATAAATGCATCTTCACTGATCGCCAGCATAAAGACCATTTTGACATTTTTCCCCGTATCCCATTCAATACCTTCCGGGAATATGGCTACGGTTACCATAGTACTTAACGCAACCAACCCTAACGGATGTGGAATAGCAATTTTATCGGCCAGTAATGTTGAGGCGCGTTCTTCGCGTTCCAGAACAGAACCTAAATAGTGATTATCCACGCGCCCTTTCGACTCTAATTGTGAACAGAGAAAATTAATTAATGATTCTTTACTATGTTCACCATTATCAAAAACAAAAAAATGTTCTGCTGAAAAATAGTTTACCATCGACGTCGGCGGTGTATTATCCGGTGTTAAAAAGTATTTCATATTTTCCAGCTGCCATCTTTCAGGCAACGGAGGTAAATAAATAACCCGTTTGTTCTTCTCTTCAATGACACTGACCAGACTGATCACGATGTTTTCATCAATACATGACATCGCTTTGTATTGCTCCACCGAAATACAGCGATCAATATCAATGTGAGGATACATCCTGATAATTTTCTGGCAGACAATGCGCGTTGCAGCGCCCCCCTGCTCGCTGACCACCAGTGCACGGATGGTATTATCCGTGTCCAACAGATGTGTCTCTTCCAGAATGGCACCGATGTGCATGACCAGATAACCAATCTCATCATCGCTGATTTTGCCGCTAAAGAAAGGGTCCAGTTCACTGAAAGCGGTCAGGGTCATTTCATACATTAGCGGATAATGGCGTTTAATTTGTTCAATTAATGGATTAATAATAGTGATGCCATTATTTACCCGAATACGCATTGCCTTTATATGGTTAAGCAGATTTTTACGCGACAGATCATCGTAACTGACATTACAAAACCACGATGAACTGACATAACTCAGGAAGTGATTCATGATAGTACGTTCGATTTCATACAGACCTTGCTCCGGCGCATTCTCAAATACCGTTGAGCAAAAAGCAGTCAGATTCATCGACATATAGTCAATTTCACTCTGTGGAACGTGGGTTACCCTGTCCCCCAGCAGTAATGGCAATATATCTCCTGCAATACGTTTCAGATTAGGTTCACAAGCATCGAACTCATAATCCAGTAACCAGTTTCCACGACGAATACGCTCGCAGGTGATCCCGCATATCAGAGTGAAAAAGCGTAAATTGACGTCGCTCATCACCAGTCCATGCTTTACCACATAATGGCTCAGGATCTGCTTGATGTCAGACACTCTGACCGTAGAATCAAAGATTTCCTGATAATCCTCTTCTGACTCTTTGGCGCGTAATAAATGATCATAAGCACAGCGACGTAATGCAATTTCACTGCCGGATAACCTGAAGGTATCGGCACCTTCACTGCTGATACTCAAATCATAAAGGGAGAAGTGACGTTTCAGCAGTTGGATATCATTTCTCAGGCTATAGATACTGATAAACCAAGTTGATTCCAGCTCCTCCAAAGAGATCCCCGTATCCTGGCGCAGTAATAGCGCCAGTAATGTACGGCGACGTTCGCTCGTCGAACGGTTCTCTTTCCAGGGACTTTGTGACTTTTCAAGCAGCATTTGATGCCCACTCGGGTTATCAACCTGAATCGAAAATCCTTTTTTACGGCAATAAATGAGACTGTTTCCTGATTCAGCAAGGATATCGTTTAACGCTTTTAAATCGCTGCGGATAGTTCGCGTAGAGACATCCATCTCTTTTGCCAGGGCGGCCTGTGTCACGCTACCCTGGGCAATCTGGACGAAAATATCTCTGACTCGCTTATTAATAAACAGTCTCATGTTTTTCTCTTTACTCGATTTCTACGTATAACGTCTGTACATCATTCGGTTTAAGCGTCGCTCTTACTTGAACCGGTGTTGTCTCATCCAGTAACACATAGCGGGCTTTGCTCAGTGTCGGTATCGCCACTTGGGTGTCAAGGCTTGGATTATAGAATCGGACAATCAGCCCTTCTCCCTGTTCAGCACATTTGACAACACTGACCAGTGCATCCTGAGATCCGGTCGGAAGCGTTAGTAAGCTATATTCCTGCGGATAAGTCCGGTCTTCATCACTCAGGCAGAAACGCAGACGACCATTGAGGAAGTCACTATCCTGATAAACCGGGAAGGAGGTCAGAAACGTTTTAGAAACTCGGGCATGTTGTCCCTCATCAAAAGATCCCTGATAAATGCGCCAGGCAAAGTTGAAAGACAGCGGCCCCAGCAACTGAGCATCCGGTGTTGCGATAACTGACTCACCCGATGCACGCCCCGGACGATAGAGCAAATTCTCTTTACCCATAAAGCCAAACGAGCGGAACAGGGTGATGGCGATGGTATCAAAATTATCGCCGATAATTTCATATTCCCGGACACCATTAGTATGGAAGGTAAAACCGTGCTCATCATCATGCAGGTTAACGAAGCTTTGCATCGGCTCGATAGAAATCGGTTTTTCGTGCCAGTTTTCTGCTTCCCATACCTGCAAGGCATTACTTAACTGTACCGGGCGGGCAACCACACCAAACAGCTGATCGGCGTAAGAAACGTTCGCCATGATATCGGTTGCAAAATGGACGCACAAACGGTGGCTCAGTACCTGGTTATCCACATCAATAGCAAAGCGAATCATATCGTCTTGCTGCAGAGTGATACGCGCCGTCACCTTCATAGTTGAGCTGGCAATACCTTGTGCTCTCTCTTCCAAGTTACCCGGCACCTTCAACTCGTACCCGAGCAACAAAGAGTGATTCAGGTCATTACGCTCACAACTGGCGGTTGTCAGGCAATTTTCAGAGGTAATAACCCAGTCTCTGCGCGGTGGTGAATAGTTATAGGAGTCGCCGTCATCCCCATTTTCCACTAATAACATCTGGCGCGAATAGCGCTTGCCTGTTGCTTTCTGAGTAATTGAAACTAATCCGTTATCTTCCAGTTCAATACGGTAGAACGCGTTCTCAATCATCCGGGCGCTGTCCCGTACCGACTGGCTGGCACCATCACCAGTAAAATCAAGAGACCAGCGGGTATATCCCAGAGCGGGTAGCAGCCCACTGTTCACCGTAATCTTCGTACGACAGACCTTCTCAGGTTTATGGTATGGCTTACCCGGATTAAGACGAATAGTCTGGTTCAGTACATAACTGGTCAAGTCCGTCTGTTCTTCAATGATATAGGGCAGTGCATTACCCGCTGCATCTCTCAGAGTGAACGGCAGCCCCGGTAACCAAGCCTCAAAGGTAATTTGTGGCGCAGTCTGACTGGTCAGGGGGTTAAATACCGTGAAGGTATAATCGTGCTCGCGCGGAGTACGAATCGCAATCAGCCGGGTATGTAACTCCAGCAGATTGACCGCCAGATCACGCGCCTGCTTATAACGGAAGAATACATCCTGGTTAGTATCATCGCTATTACAGCCGCCAATACTGTCGTGGGCAGCGTTGTAGAACATCAGTTTCCAGATATCTGCGACAATTTTTGACGGATATTCATGTCCAAGACTGCGACTGATTGCCAGAACCGGTTCAAGGGTGTTCACCAATAAGGCTTCAATCTCATTGTTAAGCAGCTTCAGGTCAGCCCGGCAAGAGAAAATGGTTTTATGAACACGGGAGTGTTTACCCTCGGTTAATTCACCTTGAAGCACTCGCACGTCGCCACCCGTCTCTTTTTCCAGGGCTTCAATAAACGCCATTGGGCTGCTGATTTGATAATGACGCTCGCTGTCGCAGGCGTTGAACTGCTCTACCAGTGCTGGCAGGTTTTCACGCACCGGCGCCTGGTCAAATCCATGTGGGTAAAGCAGATGAGTACGATTGCTGCGGGCTTCAATTGGCGACATTTTCTCATTCAAAAAATTTGCCATTGTTTCCGGGGTTTCATCCAGCGGACCACCATAGTGATAACCCCAAGGCATTTGCACCGCAAATACCTGATCGCCATTATCGCCCTGCCAGATAAATTCAGTTTCCCGTAAGGTATTATCGGCAATACCACGCCAGAATAGCGCATGGTTAATACCAAATTGTTTATAAATCTGTGGCATATTTCCGCCCTGACCAAAACAGTCAGGAACATAACCCAGGGCCATATTATGCCCTGCATCAGTGGCAACTTTAATTCCGTACCACAGATTACGTACTACCGATTCCTGATGAATAACTAACTGGTCGGTTTGTGTATACCAGGGCCCCGTCAGCAAACGTTTTTCTGCAATAAGTTGATATAAAACTTCTTTATCTTCAGGGGCCCATTGCAGGTAACTTTCAATTAAAGCACTTTGCGCATCCAGCAGATAACAGGGAAAATCATTATTACTTTCAAGTATCCGAATAACATTTTTAATATGATTAAAAAGATAGATACGTGAGCGTGACGTCGTGAAATACCACTCCTGATCCCAGTGAGTATGACTGTAAATATGGACAATTTTATTTTTCATACAATTTCTCCCTTCGCGCAAAGTGCAGCTATTAATCAAATTTTATTTCAATTTCTTCAGTGGCTTTATTTTCGCCCGGCTTAGCAGGAGATTCATCTTCATTGAAGTTCACCAGCATATTCGCGCCAAAGGCAATAACTGCTGCACCAACGAAAGCGCCGATAAAATAAGCCCAAGAGTTACCAACAGTAAAACCACCGTATAATCCACCCAGGGGAGGCATAACAGGATAAGCTTTTAACAAGGCAACAGTTACCGTACCCAGAACACCCGCCAGCACATTAAGCGGAATTAAGCGCGCAGGATTACGTAGAGTGAAAGGTATCGCACCTTCAGAAATACCGAGAATACCCATAATAACAGAACCATTACCGGCTTCTTTCAGTGTCTGGCTGTAGTTATTCGGACGTAAGAAACGCGCCGCGGCATAACCAAGAGGTGGAATAATAATCGCCACGTTAACCAGAATAGCAGGAAGATAAACGCCACTTAAAAACAGCACGTTGGCCGTACCCCATGCCGCTTTGTTAACCGGGCCACCAAGATCAAAACAGATCATGCCCCCGAGAACTGCAGCCAGCACCAGCGTGCTGGTCCCGTCTTCGGTCATCTCTTTGACCCAAGTCATCAGAGCGGTATTTAACCAGCTAAGCACATCGCCCAGCAGGAGCAACATCACCAGAACTTGCAGGCCAACAGTGATAAACGGCAGAATAATCAACGGGACAGAGCTTGCAGCAGAGCCGGTAATCCGAATTTTGCGTGATACCCACTCAGCAGAATAACCCGCCAGTAAGCCACCCACGACTGCGCCGAGGAAGCCAGAACCTGTCAATGAGGCAATCAGTCCGGCAGCAAAACCCGCAGAGAGGCCTTTTTTTCCGGCAATGGAGTAAGCAACATAGGCACCGAGTACATAATTCATCAGGCCAATGATTTTAAAGCCAATATCCTGAGTCAGATACAGCCAGTTTTCCAGACCGCTGCTATTGGCAAAAGCATCAAGATTGGATTCGCCAATAGCCAGACCAATAATTTTGGCCACTGCTACCATCAGTGAACCGGCAATAATGACAGGCAATGCGTAGGAAATACCTGTCATAAGATGATTCTTTATATCTATCATTATTTTTTTCATAAAATCACCCAGTCTATTTACTCTGACGCGCCTCAACGGCCGTCACACATTTCGTGATAACATCAGAGGCATGGCTTACGCATTGCCCGATTTTTACCCGAATGATAATTTTTCCGGCAAAACGTTCTTCTTCTTCAATGGAACGGTCAGCAGCAATAAGAACAAAATCTGCTGCTTCAATTTCTGCGGCAGAGATTTTATTTAAAATACCCATCGCACCTTGTTGTTCCATTTTTACTTGATGGCCCAGACGAGCACCTTCTTTTTCCAGTGATTTAGCAGCCATTGGGGTATGTGCTAAACCTGCAATACAGGATGTAACGCCAACAATATTCATGCTTCTTCCTCAATTGCGATACGAGATTTCATATATTGGAATAACTCTTCTTCATCATTAATTGCGAATAATTGCTCTCTAAATTCGTCGTCAATAATTTCGCTGGCAAGGCTATTAATTATTTGTAAATGCAATACTTTGGCACCCGCCTCAGGAACTAGCAGACCGAAAATAATTTGTACTGGCTGATCGTCAAGACTTTCCCAGTCAATAGGTTTTACCAGGCGAATAAAGATCACCCCCGCCTGAGAAACATTGGCTGTTTTAGCATGGGGAATAGCTATTTGATTTTCAAAGCCAGTAGAATATTGATTTTCACGCTCCCAAAGGTCCGCTTCAATTTTATTCACATCCTCAGCCCAGCCTTGGGTAACAGCATGCGATGCCAGGAAATGAAAAATCTCCTTTTTATCCTTGAAGCGCTGATTTAAAAAAATATTGTCTCTGGCAATGAGCATATCGGTACCTCTGATCCCTGTATTAATTCAATTATGTTGATTGAGATACTAAATCTTATTTTGTCGATAAACAGACAGGCGTTTTCCGCCTCAAAGAGGAAACACCTTCTATCGAAGGGATAAAAAGGGCGAGCCGGATCATAAAACGACCATGAAATGTGACTCACATCATGTTTTTTGAGGGGGAAAGATGAAATTCAGAAAGCCAATATTGGGATCTACAGCCTTGTATGAGGCGTTTTTTCGGGTGAATTCTGAACAAGTGATGTGAGGAGAATAGCAATGAGGCAGCAAGATGAAAGAGATACAGGGCGGTTTATTGCCTGAATAAGCAATAAGCGGAAAGCAAGAACAGGTCACGATCCCCTGGTCTCGCTGCTTTACTTATCAAATCAAAAAAAGATAACTCAGGAAGATGACTCAGGTTTTGACGGTTTAATACGCTGGGTTAAACCGCGTAAGAAATAGCGCAGAAACTGATCGCCACATTCACGATAGTTCTTATGATCCGGGTTACGCATCATGGCAGTGATCTCAGGCATGCCAATACGGAACTCTTGCTCAGTCAGTATTTCCAGTACGTCGTCTGATTTCAGTTCAAAAGCAATACGCAGTTTTTTGAGCACAATGTTATTGGACATTTTGCGCTCAATTTTGGGGGCGGGTTTACTTTCATCTTTTCCGCGACGGAAATAGATAAGACCGTTAAGAAATTGCGCCATCACGATATCCGGGCAGCTGCTGAACCCCTCTTCGTCTTCTTTCTTTACCCATGTGGCTATTTGGGCAGGCAGAACCTCAGTATCGGTGAGTGCCAGAATAGCAACGATTTGATCATTGTTCAGGTTCAGCATGTAGCGCACAGCGCGCAAGACATCATTATTTAGCATGGAGCAAAGTCTCGAGATTTAAAACGGGCAGTATATAGATCTGCGATGATATTGTAATGAAAACCGCAGCAGTTTTTCTTGCTGCCAGCCAGCGGGAACCAGATTGTTCCCGCCGTGATTGAAGTGCCGTTATACTGCGCGGAAAGCAATCTCACCCGGAATGATTTCACCATTCCAGTACAAGTCTGCTGCTATACGTCCCGCAAGCTGGCGATAGAGTTCGGTAAACTCACTTTCCGGACGACTGACAACGGTCGGCGTTCCGGCATCAAGATCCTCCCGAAGCGAGATATGCAGCGGTAGTTGCCCAAGTAACTGAGTGTTGTACTGCTCAGCCAGTTTTTCAGCCCCACCGGTACCAAAGATAGGCTCATGGTGTCCGCACTGACTGCAAACATGCATACTCATATTTTCAACAATGCCCAGAACCGGCACTTCTACTTTCTCAAACATCACAATGCCTTTTTTCGCATCGATCAGCGCGATATCTTGTGGTGTTGTAACGACGACAGCCCCAGTAACCGGAATATTTTGTGCCAGCGTAAGCTGAATATCCCCCGTACCCGGAGGCATATCGATAACTAAATAGTCCAGGTCTGGCCACAGGGTTTCCTGAAGCATCTGCATCAGCGCTTTACTGGCCATCGGCCCACGCCAGACCATCGCGTTTTCGTCAGTCACAAGATAACCAATGGAATTCGTTGCCAGTCCAAAGGCTTCAATCGGTGCCATATGCTTGCCATCGGGTGAACTCGGGCGCTGATGCTCAGTACCCAGCATATTGGGGATCGACGGACCGTAAATATCCGCATCAAGAATACCGACTTTTGCACCTTCAGCGGCAAGCGCCAGCGCCGTATTAACCGCGGTGCTCGACTTCCCGACACCACCTTTACCTGAGGTGATAGCAATAATGTTTTTCACACCATTAATGCCCGGCTGGTTTTTTACCCGCTTCAGGGTCGCGATTTTATGGCGTAGCGACCATTCAATGGTTTTAGCGCCCGTCATACTGACCAAGTCATGACTACAGCTTTGCTTCAGAGCCTCAAAGCCACTGCGCCAGGCAAAAGGTAACTGCAACTCAATATGCAGTATGCCATCGAGCATAGCGACATGGTGTAACGCATTTAACGTGGTGAGATTATGTTTTAAGGTCGGATGTTTAAAATTAGCCAAGGTTCCGGCAACAATAACGTTCAGTTGATCCGGGGATAAGCTGGAGGGTGATTGCGGGTTCATCCCAACTCCTTAAGGTTTTATCGGACATTGCAATCCCCTCATCATACCAGAAAGCGTGGCAGCAATTCATATTGACGCTGGATTTTGCTAAACAAATGCCAATCCGGTAATATCAAAACCCCTTTTCTATTCAGAAGATGCAATTCCTACTATGGCTCAAACCGCGAAAAAAATATTGGTAACGTGCGCTCTGCCGTACGCAAACGGCTCAATCCACCTCGGTCACATGCTGGAGCATATTCAGGCTGATGTCTGGGTCCGTTACCAACGAATGCGCGGCCACAAGGTAGACTTTATCTGCGCCGATGATGCCCACGGCACGCCAATCATGCTGAAAGCACAGCAGTCAGGAATCAGCCCTGAGCAGATGATTACCGAGATGAGTAAGGAGCATCAAACTGATTTTGCTGGGTTTGATATCAGTTATGATAACTATCACTCAACGCACAGCGAAGAAAACCGTGAGCTTTCTGAGTTAATTTACGGCCGTCTGAAAGAGAACGGTTTTATTAAAAACCGCACTATCTCGCAGCTTTACGATCCGGAAAAAGGCATGTTCCTGCCCGATCGTTTTGTAAAAGGCACCTGCCCTAAATGTAAAGCCCCGGATCAGTATGGCGATAACTGTGAAGTGTGCAGTGCCACTTATAGTCCTACCGAACTTATTGAACCTAAATCGGTTATTTCCGGCGCCACGCCGGTGATGCGTGATTCAGAGCACTTCTTCTTTGACTTACCTGCATTCAGCGAAATGCTGCAGGCCTGGACCCGCAGCGGCGCCCTGCAAGAGCAGGTGGCGAACAAAATGCAGGAGTGGTTCGAATCAGGTCTGCAACAGTGGGATATTTCCCGCGATGCGCCTTACTTTGGCTTTGAAATTCCGAATGCGCCGGGCAAGTACTTTTACGTCTGGCTGGATGCCCCTATCGGCTATATGGGATCGTTTAAAAACCTGTGTGATAAACGCGGGGATACCACTAGCTTTGATGAATACTGGAAACAAGACTCTGATGCCGAGCTGTATCACTTTATCGGCAAAGATATCGTCTATTTCCACAGTTTGTTCTGGCCCGCGATGCTGGAAGGCAGCCAGTTCCGTAAACCGAGCAACCTGTTCGTTCACGGTTATGTCACGGTAAATGGCGCGAAGATGTCTAAGTCTCGTGGCACCTTTATTAAGGCCAGCACCTGGCTGAAACACTTGGATGCCGATAGCTTACGTTATTACTACGCCGCTAAACTCACACCAAATATCGATGATATCGACCTGAATCTGGAAGATTTCGTTCAGCGTGTTAACAGCGATATCGTCAATAAAGTGGTTAACCTTGCGTCACGTAATGCCGGGTTTATCGCTAAACGTTTTGACGGCCAGTTAGCCGCTGAAGTGGCCGATCCTGAGCTGTATAAAACCTTTACTGATGCCGCAGAAAGTATTGGCGAAGCCTGGAATAATCGGGAATTCGGTCGTGCGGTGCGTGAAATTATGGCTCTGGCTGACAGCGCTAACCGGTATGTGGATGAACAGGCTCCTTGGGTGGTTGCCAGGCAAGAAGGTCAGGATGCGAAACTGCAGGCTATCTGCTCGATGGGTATCAATTTATTCCGCGTCTTGATGACCTATCTGAAACCGGTATTACCTTCACTCAGTGCGCGTTCTGAAGCCTTCCTGAATACAGAGCTGGCATGGGACGGTATTTACAGCCCGCTAATCAATCATAAAGTGAATACCTTTAAAGCGCTGTACAACCGTATTGACATGAAACAGATTGAAGCGCTGGTTGAAGCCTCTCAGGAAGAGGTCAAAGCCTTGTCAACGCCTCTCGTCAGTGGCCCGCTGGCTGATGAGCCGATTCAGGAAACCATCAGCTTTGACGACTTCGCTAAAGTCGACTTGCGTATTGCACTGATTGAAAATGCCGAGTTTGTTGAAGGCTCTGACAAACTGCTGCGCCTGACGCTGGATCTGGGTGGTGAGAAACGTAATGTCTTCTCGGGTATCCGTGCCGCTTATCCTGACCCGGAAACGCTGAAAGGCCGTTTAACGGTAATGGTTGCCAACCTGGCTCCGCGTAAAATGCGCTTTGGTGTCTCGGAAGGTATGGTTATGGCCGCAGGCCCTGGCGGTTCAGATATCTTCCTGTTAAGCCCGGATAGCGGCGCACAGCCGGGGATGTCCGTTAAATAAGACGTTATGTTCAGGGTGACATGCTCTGACCGGGACTTAACTCTGATGCCGGTGACCTGAGGTTACCGGTATTTTTTTAACGGCTGGCGCGGCCAGAGAAAACAGTAAAACCGAGTTGAGTCGTGTAGTAGTCAATCGCTCTGTCGTAATCATCCACAACAATAACCACATATCCTATGCATTTTTTCTGTGTTCTCATCACCCATTCCTTTCGTTCAGAAAACGCCCCAAAGTTGCAACCTTGTGCAACCACGTTAAATGTTACCTGATATGCAAGTATGATAATGAATAAAATGTTAATGAATGGATTGCTTAAAGAAGGCGATGGAAACCGCGAAATTTTTTCTCCGAGGCAGTTAACACTTTTTAAAGGTGCAACCTTGAAAAACGTGAGGGAGTGCAACCTCTGGAAAATGGCTGTCTACTCGGGAACAAAGTTAGTGTAGGAAATATGTTAAATCGATTGGAAGCGACCTTCACTTCCGGCAGGGTAAAAAATGACAAGCCACGGTATTGTCAGTATGTGATTTTGGAGAGTTTTGATGTCTATAAGTACACCGTTGTTAGTGACATTTTGTATCTATATTTTTGGCATGTTATTGATTGGGATATTGGCATGGCGTTCAACCAAAAACTTTGACGATTATATTCTCGGTGGCCGCAGTCTGGGTCCGTTCGTTACCGCGCTTTCCGCTGGCGCATCAGATATGAGCGGCTGGCTACTGATGGGCCTGCCGGGAGCCATTTTTCTGTCGGGGATTTCCGAAAGCTGGATAGCTATAGGGCTGATACTGGGCGCATGGATCAACTGGAAATTAGTGGCTGGACGTTTACGCGTACACACCGAGTTCAATAATAACGCCCTGACACTGCCAGACTATTTCTCCAGTCGTTTCGAAGATAAAAGTCGTATTCTGCGTATTATTTCCGCAGCGGTGATCCTGGTATTTTTTACTATTTATTGCGCATCAGGGATTGTGGCCGGGGCTCGCCTGTTCGAAAGCACCTTTGGTATGAGCTACGAATCTGCGCTTTGGGCAGGGGCTGCTGCAACTATTCTGTACACCTTTATTGGCGGCTTCCTGGCGGTAAGCTGGACCGATACGGTGCAAGCAAGTCTGATGATTTTTGCTCTGATCCTTACCCCAGTCATGGTGATTATTGGCGTAGGAGGATTTGAAGAGTCTCTGGAAGTCATCAAACAAAAAAGCATTGAGAATGTGGATATGTTCAAAGACCTGAACTTCGTGGCCATTATATCCCTGCTGGGCTGGGGTTTAGGTTACTTTGGCCAGCCTCATATTCTCGCGCGCTTTATGGCGGCAGATTCTCACCACAGTATTACTCATGCACGACGTATCAGTATGATCTGGATGATTTTGTGTTTGGCGGGAGCCGTAGCGGTGGGATTCTTCGGTATTGCTTACTTCGGCAACAACCCGCTGCAGGCCGCACAAGTTGACCAAAATGCTGAACGGGTGTTTATCGAACTGGCACAAATTCTGTTTAATCCATGGATCGCCGGTATTCTGTTATCGGCGATCCTTGCCGCCGTCATGTCAACATTAAGCTGCCAGTTGCTGGTATGCTCCAGTGCAATCACCGAAGATTTATATAAGGCATTTCTGCGTAAGAATGCCAGTCAGAAAGAACTGGTTTGGATTGGACGCGTAATGGTACTGGTCGTGGCGCTGGTCTCTATTGCACTGGCCGCTAATCCAGAAAACCGCGTTCTTGGTCTGGTGAGTTATGCCTGGGCAGGCTTTGGTGCTGCATTTGGCCCGATAGTCCTGTTCTCTGTCATGTGGTCACGCATGACGCGTAACGGGGCGCTCGCCGGGATGATTATTGGTGCAGTCACCGTCATTGTCTGGAAACAGTTTGCCTGGTTAGGTCTGTATGAAATTATTCCGGGCTTTGTATTCGGTAGCATTGGCATAGTGGTGTTCAGCTTGCTGGATAAAGTGCCTTCTGCAGCCATGCATAAACGTTTTGTCGAAGCGGATGAATATTATCACTCTGCACCAGCATCACCTTTACAGACAAAATAATCTGCTTATTGCCTCAACATGCATCAAAGGGATAGTCGTCACACGCTATCCCTTTGGTGTTAAAAAAATTAAAAGTACAGGGTTGGTATCACCGTGCTCAAGTTTTTAATTCAGGCTGCAAGGCAACTGACTTCGACATCGATGGCCTTGCATTATCGCGTAAAATTAAACGGTAGTGGCCTGCCCGACACGTTTATCCTTAAGAAAGATGAACATCAGTCCAAGCCAGAACATGCCTCCCAGCAGGCTTATTAGATTAAACGCCCCTGCGCCACCAGCGATATAAGCATGTTTACTGAGCTCAATGCCGACAGTAAAGATAAGCATCTGGATCATGCCCATGGCCGCCGCCACGGTTCCTTTACTCATCTCGCTGGAAAACAGCGTCAGACGTACCAGCCCGGCATTCGCAATACCGATACCAAAGGCATAAATGCTTAAACCTGCCGTCATCCACAGATAAGCATGAGAGGAGATGACCGTCGCGATTGCCGCCACTGCCAGACCCGGCACAATCCACCAGCCCCCCATAATCACCAGACTTCGTACACTACGGCGAGAGGTTAGTTTTGCCAGCACCAGGTTACCGGCAATCAGTGCACCAAAAACAGGTACCTGCAATAATCCGTACTCATAAGTACTGAGTTGTTCACCGCTGATAATAATAACCGGGGACTGGGCAATCCAGGTGAGCAATGGCAGGCTGACAAAACCCAGCCCCAGAGAACCGGCAATAAAACGCACGTTCTTCAGCACTTGTTTATAGTCATGCCATAGCGCAGAGAATGAAAGCTTCTCACCTATGCGCGTTGCCGTTTCGGGCATGGCTTTATTCAAACCAAAGAACGCAATTGCCCCAAGAACAGCAAACAGAATAAACATCGTTTCCCAGGGGGCAACATGAACCCATACCGCACCAACCAAGGGTCCTAACAACGGGGCAATCAATGCGACGTTAGCCATTAGCGCGGTGATCTTTATGCACACAGCCTCTTCAAAAGACTCCTGAATAGCGGCATATCCCACTGCGCCAATAAAACAGAGGCTAATTCCTTGCAGAAAACGCAGTACGGTAAACTGCTCGATATTTTGCGCCAGCAGTGTCGCAAGGCACGTGACGATAAACCATACCACGCCTACTAACATCACCGGGCGTCTGCCAATACGATCCGAAAGAGGCCCCAGTAACCATTGTAAAAACATACCGCCGGCCAGATAAGCGGTCATTGAGGTCGGAACCCACTCAATACCGGCCTGATATTGTTCCACGACGGCCAGCATTCCGGGCTGGATCATATCGTTGGCAATGTAGGTGGAAAACTCATAAAGCACCAGACAGAGCGGGAACAAAAGCGCCTGACGCCCTAAAGATTTATTAGCTGTCTTATTATTTGGCATTGAAAACTCAGAAGGTAAAAATACGCAGTGTCGCTAAGCGCCCTGCATAGATTATAATGGAAGTCGGTAATAAACATTTTTGTAGTTCAGCCGGCAAATGATAACTCATTTTTGTTACGTTTTTATTAACCCCTTGAGAATATTTTGCTGTTATTATCCTGTTTATACCCACGATAACTCGCGTTACCTGCAGGCGACAAGTTCAACCCCTTGATGAGTATATACCCAAAATAATTCGAGTTGCTTGTAGGCGCGAAGTGAGGCGCGTCGATGAGCATAGATACACTCTGTGATTCGGCGGGCTGGACGCAGGCAACACCCAAGCAACTTGAAGTATGACGGGTATAGATAACTATTTGATTCGACGGGCTAAGTACAGGCAATGCCCAGGCGACTTGAAGTATGACGGGTATACGCAAAACCAGGATAATGCTGCTTTATCTTAGCAGGCGACGTCTCTATATTTTGTCGTTTTGCCTGTGTTACCACTGGGAACCTTTACTGGCAGCCTTAACGACTGTCAATATTTATGCGGCTATAGCGAATAACGCTATTTTGCCTGCTTGTTTAGGAACAGAACATATTATGATGGAAACTCTCGATCAGTCGCTTTTTTTATGGATCAATGCGACACCGGATTCACCCACATGGTTGTTAAGACTCGCGGCACTTACCGCCAAAGACTTGATTCTGATTGTGCCTATTCTGAGTGCAATATTTTGGTTGTGGGGGCCTACAGGTCAAATGAAGGTCCGCCGTCAGCTGGTCGTCAAAGTAGTGATAGCCGTAGCCATCGGCCTTTTCTTATCCTGGCTGATTGGTAAAATTTACCCTCACGATCGCCCTTTCATCAGCGGAATTGGCTATAACTTCTTACCGCATAAAGATAACTACTCGTTCCCAAGTAATCACGGCACGATCATTTTCACCTTTGCCCTCGGCTTTTTATTCTGGTATCGCTTATGGTCCGGTATTGCGTTGATGGCTGTTGGTGTAGCGATTGCCTGGTCACGCGTCTATCTCGGTGTTCACTGGCCTCTGGATATGGTCGGTGGTTTCCTGGTCGCCCTGCTCTCTTGCGCTCTGACCCAGTTGACTTGGTCAGTATGTGGAGTGTTTATTTATCGGCGTCTGCATCAGTTACACCGAATCGTCTTTGCTCGCTTGATTCGTAGAGACTGGATACGCGGCTAACTGTCATGAAACGTCATTGCTGATAGAATATGTTATCTTTCAGACTGAATCTGATTGATCAGATTCAGTCTGAGTATGTTGCCAGTAAAATAACCACGAATTGGGGTAACAAAGCGTCAATGTATTGATTCTTTGTTATTTATTCTGGCCCGGTATTCCGGGTTTTTTCATGTCCGGAGAGCACTATGGAAATCCGACGTAACGGTCGTATTACTCGTCTGATTCAAGCGCTAAAACAGGCAGATAAAATACATCTGAAAGATGCCGCCGAACTTCTGGGGGTCTCTGAGATGACTGTTCGTCGTGATCTAAGCGATAACGATGGCCCTCTGGCACTTCTGGGCGGCTATATTGTCATCGAACCCCGGGTAGCCAGCCATTACTTGCTCAACGATCAGCAAGCCTTGAAAATATCGGAGAAACGCCACGCAGCGAAACTGGCCGCCGAATATGTACATCCCCACCAAACCGTTTTTTTCGATTGCGGCACCACAATGCCCTATATTATCGAAGCTCTGGACGATGCCCTGCCTTTTACCGGTCTATGTTATTCACTAAATACTTTTCTGGCTCTGCAGAAAAAACCACACTGTCGGGTTATCTTAAGCGGTGGGGAGTTTCATTCCAGTAATGCCATTTTCAAACCGATTAATTTCCAGGAGTGTCTCAACAATCTCTGCCCGGATATCGCGTTTCTGTCTGCCGCCGGCGTTCATATCCGTCAGGGGGTGACCTGCTTTAATCTTGATGAGTTACCGGTGAAGCAATGGGCACTGGCGATGGCACAGCAGCGTGTATTAGTCGTTGATGACAGTAAATTTAATCAAGTTCGCGCCGCGTGTATGGGCCCGCTGACAGCTTTTGACACCCTGATAACCAATGAAAGACCCGCTGAAGCCTTTGTTGACTATGCTGCAGCGGGAGATCTTAATCTGATCTGGTAAGGCTATCAGGAAAACCAGCCACCAAACCAACTGTGCAGCTTCATTAATATAAAGTCCCAGATTCGACCAAAGAAGCCCGCTTCTTCAATCGTTTCCATCACCAGTAACGGACGCTGCTCAATAACATTACCGTTCAGCTGAAAATCAATCGTTCCGACCACTTGCCCGGCTTTCAGAGGAGCTGTCAGTTGCGGTTCATTCAGCGTGTAACTTGCTCTGAGGTTTTTTAGCTGACCTCGCGGAATCGCTACTGAGCCCCCTTCCCCGGCACCGAGGTTGACTTCACTCTTATCACCAAACCATACGCGTTGAGTCACAAAGGTTGCATTGGGTTTGATTGGTGTGACAGTTTCAAAGAAGCGGAAACCCCACGTCAGCAGCTTTTCGCTTTCATTAAACCTGATACGATCAGTTTTCGCTCCCAATACCACCGAAATCAGCCGCATATCACCTTGTGTTGCAGAAGCGACCAGATTATAGCCAGCGCCGGCAGTGGTGCCTGTTTTCAGGCCGTCGACATTCAGATTAGTGCTCCACAACAGACGGTTGCGGTTTGGTTGTTTGATATTATTGAAGGTGAATTCTTTTTCTTTATGAATGGCGTACTCTTCTGGTACATCATGGATCATGGCTCGAGCCAGAGAGGCCATATCACGTGCGGTACTATATTGTCCTGGCGAATCAAGACCATGTACCGTTTTAAACATCGTATTAGTGAGTTTTAACTGTTGGGCATAACTGTTCATCAAACTGATAAACGAATCCTGACTGCCTGCCACATAGTCAGCAATAGCAATACTGGCATCGTTTCCTGATTGAATAATCACCCCTTTATTAAGGTTTTCTACAGAAACCAAATCACCCGGTTTCAGAAACATTAAAGAGGAGCCTCGCAGTTCAGGGTTCCCCGTTGCCCAGGCATCTTTGCCTACAGTGACAATATCATTGAGGTTTATCTTGCCGTTTTTCAGGGCCTGCCCAACAACATAACTGGTCATGATTTTCGTTAAGCTGGCAGGATCAAGTTTTTCGTCAGCACTACCTTCTGCCAGCACCTGACCACTTGAGTAATCCAGTAAGATCCATGCTTTTGCATCAATTTGCGGAGCATCGGCTATCTGAGTAGCACTCAATGCCGGAGCTGTGACCAACAGTAAGGTCGTTCCTGCGATAACAGCGCGTATCATTGCAGGCATTTGCAAGCTCTTCATAAAACCACCTGAATATCCATTTAAAGAAATGACGGCACGCGCCGCCGCGAAACCTATTCCAGGATGAGAGTAATAACCCAGCTATCCGCTAAAATAAACGGTAGCCTTGGTAAAGTTTATTAAGTTTATGCTATCTCCCGCTCACATGCCTATGTTGCTGCTCATTTTTTCGGACTTTATCACCGTGATGAGTCATATTGAGCGTCTGTTACTTTCAGTAAGCTGACATCAGGCCGTCGTTAAGCCATACTCAAAACCTCACTAATCCAAAGGAAAGATGATGATTACTGTTTGGGGAAGAGATAATTCTACGAATGTAAAAAAAGTGCTCTGGTGCCTGGAAGAATTGAATTTATCCTGTCATTCCATTCCTGCTGGTGGCCAGTTTGGCCTTACTCATGATGCAGAATATCTGGCGATGAACCCTAATGGCCTGGTTCCTTGTCTGCATGATGATGCTCACGGACTCACGTTGTGGGAATCGAACACCATTGTTCGTTACCTGGCGGCAGAATACGGTACAGGCTCACTGTGGCTGGATAGTCCGGCAGCCCGGGCAAAAGGTGAAAAATGGATGGACTGGACCGCAACCACGCTTGCAGGCCCGCATCGCGATGTGTTTATCAGTCTGGTACGTTTTACACCTGAACAGCAAGACTCAGAACTGATTGCCAGAGGTATCGCCGCTTGTAATCAACAATTTGCCATTGTTGATGCAGAACTGGCGCGAAAAAAATGGCTGGGGGGTGACACTTTCGGGCCTGGCGATATCGCGCTTGGTCCTGTCATCTATAATTTATTTAGTCTGAATATTGAGTGGGATAGTGCTCCCCATTTACAGCGCTGGTATCAGCAACTGACCCAGCGCCCGGCATTCCAGAAAAAAATCATGATTGGCATTAGCTAACCTCTATTCGCGGCGGGTTCAGGTATATTTACACTGCCTGCCCCGCTTTTTGTGCTTCAAAGGCATCAAAAAACCATTCATTTTCATATGACTACATTAATCACACCGACTCACGCCCTCCATCGGGTACTGACATATCTTCTATGGACATCTCCCCAAAATCATTCGAGTTGTATGACAAACATTCACGTTTTGAACAACGCAAAGCGTTGACCCGTCAGGGCGAGACTCATTTATGAGTCTCGTAACGCGGCAAGTGAGAGGATCCCAATAAGCTTACGGAGGTAAGTGATTCAGGTGAGCGACGCACAGGCAACTTGAAGTATAACGGGTATAGCTGTCAGGTTGAGGGGTATGTATAATCCCCGTCAATTGTGTGCAATGTATAGAATAATAAAATGGCAAAGATTGGATTTTTATCGTTAGGCTGTCCGAAAAACCTTGTGGATTCTGAGCGGATCCTGACGGAACTTCGGACTGAAGGCTATGAAGTCGTACCGAGTTACGATGATGCCGATATGGTTATCGTCAACACCTGTGGTTTCATTGACAGTGCAGTGCAAGAGTCATTAGAAGCTATTGGAGAAGCACTAAAAGAGAACGGTAAAGTGATTGTTACCGGCTGTCTGGGTGCTAAAGAAGATCAAATTCGTGAAGTTCATCCTAAGGTGCTGGAAATTACCGGCCCTCATAGTTATGAACAAGTACTGGAGCATGTACACCACTATGTTCCCAAGCCACAACATAATCCATTTTTGAGTCTGGTACCCGAGCAAGGTGTAAAATTAACACCTCGTCATTATGCCTACCTGAAAATTTCTGAAGGCTGCGACCACCGTTGTACCTTCTGTATTATTCCGTCAATGCGCGGTGA
Organism: uncultured Cedecea sp.; assembly: GCF_947498825.1. Taxonomy (GTDB): domain Bacteria; phylum Pseudomonadota; class Gammaproteobacteria; order Enterobacterales; family Enterobacteriaceae; genus JGM124. The sequence goes on from NZ_CANMLV010000001.1 coordinate 436,482, forward strand.
TTTAGACAGTCGCCCAATCGGTGATGTGCTTGCAGAAGCGAAACGCTTAGTCGAGTCTGGTGTTAAAGAATTGCTGGTTATCTCTCAGGATACATCAGCGTACGGCGTTGACGTTAAACACCGTACCGGGTTCTGGAATGGTGCACCAGTTAAAACCAGTATGGTCAGTTTGTGCGAACAGCTCTCTAAGCTGGGTGTCTGGACGCGTCTACACTATGTTTATCCTTATCCGCATGTTGATGATGTGATCCCCTTAATGGCCGAAGGAAAAATCCTGCCTTATCTGGATATTCCTCTTCAGCATGCCAGTCCGCGCATTCTTAAGTTAATGAAGCGTCCGGGTTCAGTCGATCGTCAATTGCAGCGTATCAAACAATGGCGCGAGATCTGCCCGGACTTGACCCTGCGTTCAACCTTCATCGTAGGTTTCCCGGGAGAAACAGAAGAAGACTTCCAGATGCTGCTGGACTTCCTGAAAGAAGCTCGCCTCGACAGGGTCGGCTGCTTTAAATACAGCCCGGTTGAAGGTGCAAAAGCCAACGAACTGCCCGATCCTGTGCCGGAAGATGTCAAAGAAGATCGCTGGAATCGCTTTATGCAACTCCAGCAACAGATTTCCGCCGAACGTCTGCAAGAGAAAGTGGGCCGTGAAATTCTGGTAATGATTGATGAAGTTGATGAAGAAGGTGCGATAGGCCGCAGTATGGCTGATGCCCCTGAAATTGACGGTGCAGTCTACTTAAACGGGACCACCAAGGTGAAACCAGGGGATGTCGTGCGCGTCAAAGTTGAAAACGCCGATGAATATGACCTGTGGGGTTCACTGGTCTGATAAATGTGTACCTCAAATAATTCGAGTTGCTTGTAGGTGCCAAGCTCATGCCGTCAATGAACATAGATACACTATGTGATTCGACGGCATGAATGCCAGCAACACCCAGACGGCTTGAAGTATGAGGCATCGCCCCTTTCCTCATCACAGGAAAGGGAGATTATTAACCTTTCAGTTTTGGATCCAGTGCGTCACGTAGCCCATCGCCCAATAAGTTAAACGCCAGTACAGTAAAGAATATTGCCAGGCTTGGAAAAATAGCCACATGCGGCGCTATAACCATATCAGCCCGCGCCTCATTGAGCATCGCTCCCCATTCAGGTGTCGGGGGCTGTGCTCCCAGTCCGAGGAATGACAAACTGGCGGCAGAGATAATCGACGTTCCAATACGCATAGTAAAATAAACCACTATCGATGACACCGTCCCGGGTAACAGATGGCGGAAGATAATGGTAGCGTCTGAAGCGCCAATACTGCGGGCTGACTCAATATAGGTTTGTTGTTTTAGCACCAGCGTATTGCCACGAACCAGGCGAGCAAAGGCCGGGATACTAAAGATGGCAACAGCGATGATAACATTCGTCATCCCACTGCCCATCACCGCCACTACCGCAATCGCCAGCAAGATCCCCGGGAAGGCAAATAATACATCGCAGATACGCATGATAATGCGGTCCCACAGACCTTCATAATACCCCGCCAGCAAGCCAAAAAAAGTGCCGATCATGGCACCAATCAGCACCGAAAAGACACCTGCAGCTAATGAGATACGTGCGCCTACCAGTACCCGGCTGAAAATATCCCGACCCAGTGAATCAACGCCAAACCAGTGGCTGAGTGAAGGCCCGGCATTAAGCTTTTCGTAATCGAAATAGTTCTCCGCATTATAAGGTACAATCCACGGAGCAATCAGAGCGACCGCTATCAGCAAAACGATAAAGCCCCCGGAGATCATCGCCACCGGCTGGCGGGAAATACGTCGTAAGAAGGTCTGCCAGGGAGTATTCATCCTTCCTGGTTTCACAATAGGCATAGCATTGAGAATGGCCTGGCGTCGCCAGTTAAACAGCTTCATCCTGATTGATACCTGATGGTCGGGTTAATGGCGGCATAGAGAAGATCCACCACTAAGTTAATCACAATAAACTCCAGCGAAAATAACAGCACTTCGGCCTGAATCACCGGATAATCGCGCATTTCAACCGAGTCCACCAGTAACCGTCCAAGCCCTGGCCAGTTAAATACCTTTTCGATAACTATCGATCCCCCCAGCAAAAAACCAAACTGAAGGCCCATCATGGTCAATACCGGGATCATGGCATTACGCAGGCCATGTCGGGTAATGACAAGAGTTTCGCTTAAGCCTTTAGCACGGGCGGTGCGGATATAATCTTCCTGTAGCACCTCTACAAATGAGGCGCGGGTAAAACGAGCCATGACTGCAGCGACGGCGGCCCCCAGAGCCAGCGAGGGTAAAATATAGTGTTGCCAGCTATCTGCGCCGACCGTCGGTAACCAGCCCAGCTCAACTGAGAATATCTGCATCAGCAGCATCCCTAAAGCAAAAGCCGGAAAAGAGATACCCGACACAGCAATCACCATACTCAGTGTATCCGGCCAGCGATTACGCCAAACCGCCGCAACAATACCAATAATCAATCCAAATAATGTCGCCCATGCCATGCTGGCAAGCGTCAGCAGTAATGTGGGCATAAAACGACTGGCGATTTCTTCCGTGACCGGGCGTTTTGAAACCAGTGAAGTGCCGAAATCACCATGCAGGATATTACCCATATAGTGCAGGAACTGTGACCATAACGGTCTGTTCAAACCCAGCTCTTCGCGAACCAGCTCAATAACCGAGGCGTCCGCCTCGGGTCCGGCAATAATACGCGCAGGGTCACCCGGTAACAGATGAACGAATAAAAACACAATCACTGCCACAATCAGCAGTGTCGGAATCAACCCCAACAGACGTTTGAGGAAATAATTGAACAATATTGCCCCTGTCACACAAAAAGGCAAAGCAATCTGCCTTGCCACAGAAAAACCAATAATGGATGGCGCGCAGCACCATCCATCCTGCACGGATTTTAAGCAAAAATTATTTTAAATCAGCATCATCAAAACTAAAACCGGTATCTGGCATCACATAAAATCCGGTTAAGTTTTTGTTGTGTGCCGAAACAAGCTTCTCGACCACTAAAGGTACCCACGGAGATTCTTTCCAAATAATATCCTGAGCGTCTTTATAAAGTCTGGCTTTCTCTTCAGGTTTGGTTGTTTTTAATGCTGCCGTCAAATCACTGTCAACCTGCGGATTATTATAAAACGCGGTATTAAACAGCGTAGGTGGCCAGTTAGTTGCGGCAAAAAGCGGTGATAATGCCCAGTCAGCCTCTCCGGTAGACGCTGTCCAGCCGGTATAGAACATTCTGACACCACTCTCTTTTTGCCCTTTACCTTCAACTTCTGCCGCACGCTGTCCGGCATCCATCGCGGTCAGTTTGACCTTAACGCCTATCTGGGCCAGCTGTTGCTGGGTAAACTGTAACACTTTTTGCGCGGTACTGTGATTATGGGAAGACCAAAGTGTTGTTTCAAATCCATTTGGATAACCCGCTTCTGCTAATAACTGTTTTGCTTTAGCAGGATCATAAGGCCAGGGTTTGAACTGAACAGAATAAGCGATAGCCGGAGGCACAACGCCCTCAGCTGGGGTAGCATAACCTGCGAAAGCCACTTTCACCAACGCGTCACGGTTAATTGCATAGTTAATGGCTTCACGAACTTTTGGGTTATCAAAAGGTTTTTGCGTCACATTCATACTAATATAACGCTGCATAATTGACGGCGATGCCACGAGTTCAATTTTGCTATTTTTCTCTAAAATACCGGCTTGCTCGTAAGGGATCGGGAAGGCAAATTGCGCTTCACCTGTCTGGAGCATTGCTGCGCGGGTATTGTTATCAACAACAGGTCGCCAAGTGATGCTGTCAAGTTTTGGTAAGCCCGGTTGCCAGTAACCGGCAAACTTTTTCACTTTGACAAAGTCGGTCTGATTCCAAGTTTCCAGCTGATACTGTCCTGTTCCTACCGGGTGAAAACCGATATCTTTGCCATATTTTTGCAACGCGGCAGGTGAGATCATCGCTGTCGCCGGGTGTGCCAGAACGTTAATAAACGCTGAGAATGGCTGTTTTAAGGTGATTTTAACTGTTTTTGGATCGATAACCTCGGTGCTGTCAATCAAGCGATAGAGATTATAACGCTTAAGCCGGTTCTCCGGATTACTGGCACGATCAAGGTTGGCCTTCACCGCCTGTGCATTGAAGTCTGTCCCGTCCTGAAATTTAACGTCAGAACGCAAGACAACCGTATAGTCCAGGCCATTTTCCGACACACTGTAGCTCTCAGCCAAAACATTTTTAAGTTTCATATCTTTATCAAGGCCGAATAACCCTTGATAAAAAGACTTTGCCACTGCCTGAGAAAGTGTATCGTTAGCATCATAAGGATCTAACGTCGTGAGATTAGATCCCACAGCCACGACGATATCTTTGACAGCAAATGCAGGTGAAGCCATAAATGCCGAGGCAAGCCCCGCGGAAATCAACCATTTTTGCGTGCGACGAATTGTCATTATTTTTCTCCAGGGCTCTTTAAACACGATTTTCACTACTACCGATAGTATGCCGGGCAACAAAGTGTCCGGGCGCTATTTCAACTAAGGGCGCGATATAGGGTTCATCTCCCAGGTTCCGCACTGCACTTGACGTGCCATCTGAAACAAGTACCGGTTTTCGCCCCTGGAATGTAGGGTCTGCTACTGGCACCGCTGCCATCAGTTTACGGGTATAGGGATGTTGCGGGTTTTCAAATACGGCGCTGCGCGGGCCAATCTCAACGATTTGTCCCAGGTACATCACAGCCACCCGGTGACTGATGCGCTCCACCACAGCCATATCATGTGAGATAAACAAAAAGGCAATACCCAATTCCTGCTGTAAATCGAGTAATAAATTAATTATCTGAGCGCGTATGGAGACATCCAGCGCAGAAACAGACTCATCAGCAATGACAACTTTAGGATTCAGGGCTAAAGCGCGAGCAATGCAAATACGCTGGCGTTGACCACCTGAAAACTCATGGGGATAGCGTGAAGCATGTTCCGGCAGTAAACCCACTCGCTCCAGCAGCGAGGCAACCCGGAGTTCTGCTTGCTCAGGCTTCATGACCTTATGTACTAATAAAGGCTCGAGAATCGAGTACCCCACGGTCTGGCGGGGGTCAAGGGACGCATAAGGGTCCTGAAAGATAAACTGGATATCTTTACGTATCGACTGCATGTCAGCATTAGAAAGATTATCTATCCGCCTGCCATCAAAACTGATGGTGCCACTCTGATTTTTCACCAAACGCAGTAATGAACGTCCGGTCGTCGATTTACCGCTGCCTGATTCGCCGACCAGCGCCAAGGTTTCTCCGGGGCGTAAATCGAAGCTGACTTTTTCTACCGCATGGACTTGACGTTTAACACGGTTAAAAATACCACCGCGGATCGGAAAACGTGTGACTAAGTCGCGTACTTCAAGAATGGGTTTTGCCCCTGCCGGAATGGTATCTTGCGACGGAAAGGTGATTAATTTATCAGAGCCATCTGAAGAGATAACCGGAAACTTTTGAGGAAGTGCATGTCCTGTCATCGCACCAAGACGAGGTACTGCTGCCAGTAATGACTGAGTGTAACGATGCTGAGGATGACGAAAAATCTGTTCAACCGGGCCACTTTCAACCGCCTGGCCTCGATACATGACTAATACACGATCGGCAATATCCGCCACTACGCCCATGTCGTGGGTAATAAAAATCACCCCCATCTGCATCTCTTCTTGCAGAACGCGGATCAGTTGCAAAATTTTCGCCTGGATAGTGACATCCAGAGCCGTTGTCGGTTCGTCCGCAATCAGGACTGCCGGGCGACATGACAGCGCCATTGCAATCATCACTCGTTGACGCATGCCGCCTGAGAGCTGATGCGGAAAACGATTCAGTATATCGCGGGCATCCGGAATACGAACTCTTTCCAGCATCAGCCGGGCTTCTTCAAGCGCTCTTTTATGTCCGATTTTCTGATGTAACTGAATCGCCTCAGCGATTTGTACGCCAACGGTAAATACCGGATTAAGCGAAGTCATCGGCTCCTGAAAGATCATGGCGATATCCGCGCCTCTGACATTACGCATCTGGGCATTGCTCATTTCCAGCAAATTAGTCACTTGCTGACTTCTGCGGCGTAACAACAATTCTTCACAGGTCATCTGACTGCCAGACTCACTCAGCAAGCGCATCAAGGCCAGGCCAGTGACAGACTTACCTGAACCCGACTCTCCGACAATCGCCAAGGTTTCACCCCGCCCCAACGTAAAGGAAAGATTTTCCACCGCCGGTACTAACTGACCTTGTTGCTCAAAACGGATCGTTAAATCGCGTACTGAAAGCACGTGATCGGTAGCAAGGACATGATTAAGCGGCATCCTCTCTCCTTTTCATCATCAATACCTGCGGAGCCTCATTGCCTGGAGACATCCCTTCTCAGTTTAAGGGTAAGGTTATGTTGTCTTGCTTAGCACTCGCGAGAAAGCTGCCTGTATTATCTGGAAACAACGTCTTTCCCCATAAAAGCATGCTCAGCGTTTTGTTGCAAATTTAGCAGTACGGATGGCAAATCGCCGGATAAATTCAAATCTGTGACCGGGATTAAAATCAATCACGATAAAAAGATGAAAACCGTGATTTATCACGACTAAGTGACTAATGTTTGCAGTGTACTATCACTAAAACTTGAATCAATGCACATTTAAGCATTTCTTATCCTGGTTTTGTTGTTTATACCCTAAATAATTCAAGTTGCTTGTAGGCGCAGAGTCAATCCTGGCGATGAGCATAGATAAACTATGTGATTTGGCAGGATTGACGAAGGTAACACCCAAGCAACTTGAAGTATGACGGGTATATACCCCAAACAATTCGAGTTACTTGTAGGCGCCAAGTTCAGCCCGTCAATGAGCACAGACAAACTATGTGATTCGACGAGATGAACGTAGGCAATCCCCAGGCAACTTGACGTATGACAGGGATATTGGGTCGAAGTATTCGCGCTCAGCACTCACATTAGAAAAACCATTTTTGCGTACAGAAGCAATTAAGGAGAGGTATCGTGGCTAAGGTTTTACAACTATCATCACTGGCGTTATTGATTGCTTTTAATGTCAATGCCGCAACCGTTGATTTACGGGTTATGGAAACATCTGACATCCACAGTAACCTGATTGATTTCGATTATTATAAAGATAAACCGACCGAACAATTTGGTTTAGTGCGTACTGCAACGCTGATTAAAAATGCTAAAAATGAAGCCACCAACGCAGTTTTAGTGGATAACGGTGATTTAATCCAGGGGAGCCCGCTTGCTGATTACATGGCAAATAAAGGCTTAAAAAAGGGTGAATCTCACCCTGCTCACAGCCTGATGAATACCATGGGTTATACAGTGGGTAATTTTGGTAACCACGAATTTAACTTTGGATTAGATTATCTGCAAAAAGCTATTGCTGGCGCCCATTTCCCCTATGTGAATGCCAATATCGTCGATGCCAAAACAGGGAAGAATTACTTTAATCCTTATATTATTGTCGACACACCGGTGAAGGATCGTGACGGAAAAACACATAATCTAAAAGTGGGTTACATTGGTTTTGTGCCGCCACAGATTCTTATTTGGGATAAGCAAAATCTGGAAGGTAAAGTGATGGTTAATGACATCACGGAGACCGCCAAAAAATTTGTTCCGCAAATGAAGAAGGAAGGCGCTGATATCATTGTTGCTATTCCTCATTCAGGTTTCTCACAAGAACCTTACAAAGCAATGGCAGAAAACTCCGTTTATTATCTCAGTGAAGTGCCGGATATCAACGCTATCATGTTTGGTCACTCTCATGGCGTATTCCCAGGAAAAGAGTTTGCCGGTATCAAGGGGGTTGATATTGAAAAAGGTACCGTAAATGGTGTTCCTGCTGTTATGCCTGGCCAGTGGGGCGACCATCTTGGGGTAGTTGATTTAGTCGTAAATAATGACGATGGCAACTGGAAAGTGGTTGATGCCACGGCACATACCCGCCCGGTTTACGATAAAGCCAATAAAAAAGCATTAGTTGAACGTGATGAAGAGCTGGTAAAAATTATTGATGAGCAACATGAAGGCACCCGCGACTTTGTCGGGAAACTCATCGGTAAAGCCTCTGAAAATATGTATAGCTATCTGGCACTGGTTCAAAGTGACCCAACCGTACAAATTGTCAATGATGCTCAGGCAGATTATACCCGGAAATTTATTCAAGGCGATCCTGACTTAGCTGATTTACCCGTATTATCCGCTGCGGCTCCTTTTAAAGCAGGCGGGCGTAAAAATGCACCGGCTGAATTTATTGAAGTGGAAAAAGGTGATTTAACGTTCCGCAATGCAGCAGACTTGTATCTCTATCCAAATACATTAGTCGTTGTGAAAGCCAGTGGGGCTGATGTGGTCGAATGGCTGGAATGCTCTGCCGGCATGTTTAATCAGATAGACCCACAATCCACTGCCACACAAAACTTGATTAACTGGGATGGGTTCAGAACATATAACTTCGATACGATCAGTGGTGTAAATTATCAAATCGATTTAACTCAACCAGCAAAATACGACGGAGACTGTCAGACGGTTAATAAAGATGCAAATCGAATTAAAAATGTTACCTGGCAAGGTAAACCTATTGATCCGAAAGCCACATTCTTAGTGGCAACCAATAACTATCGTGGATATGGCGCCAAGTTTGCAGGGACCGGCGATGACCATATTGTTTTTGCATCCCCCGATGAAAATCGCTCAATTTTAGCGGCTTATATCGCTAAAGAGTCAAAAGACAAAGGTGAAATAAGCTCTAAAGCGGACAATAACTGGTCCTTCACTCCGATTAAAACGGATAAAAAATTAGATATACGCTTTGAAACTTCACCAAGCGAAAAAGCAGTAGCCTTTATTAAGGAACATGCTCAGTATCCCGTGAAGCAAGTGGGGACTGATGAAACTGGCTTTGCAATATATCAGGTATCTCTGACAGCAAAGTAACCATTTAAATATATGGCCTCCTCCTCCTTCGCACCACGTGACTCAGGAGGAGGATATAATAAATTATATTCTTAAAAAGACTAAAGAGAACAACCGATCTAAATTATACATTATCAATAATAAATAATCCTGTTATAACTATATAGTGATTTTAATATGTCGTAATCAAATAAAAATGCTGATGAGTATATACTCAAAATAATTCAAGGTGCTTGTAACCAGCAAGTTAAGACTGCTGATGAGCACAGATAAACGATGCAATCCGGCAGCACCTGTAACATCCGGACAACTTGAAGTAGGACGAGCATATATTGCTTTGAGTATTTATCCAGTAAAGCACTGTGTGTTCATCACGTCAGTGCTTTTTACATGCGAAGAACTGTATATTTTAAAAGTGATTATTCTGACAGCAAACATTCAGAGTGAGCCATTCTCTGGCATAATACCGCTTTGCTTTATCCGCCATCGAGGAATCAAACATGGAACATACCGCCGGACTTATCCCCCTGGAAACTGCGCTGGAAAAGATGCTGTCGGGTATCTCAGCCGTGACCGAAACACAGACCTTAACATTACTCCAGGCAGCAGGACGCATCACTGCGGCACCGGTTATCTCCCCTATTGATGTTCCTGGTTTCGATAATTCAGCAATGGATGGTTATGCGGTAAGAATGGCGGATATTGGTTCGGGAGCGGTATTACCCGTTGCAGGCAAAGCCTTTGCAGGGCAGCCGTTTACTGGTGTCTGGCCAGAAAATAGTTGCATTCGTATTATGACGGGTGCACAGATCCCGCCAGGGACTGATGCCATCATTATGCAAGAAGACGCAGAAATCTGTGACAGTGGCGTTCGTTTTCCTGTTTCAGTTCGCCCGGGTCAGAACATTCGTCGGCGTGGGGAAGATATTGTTGAAGGTGCGACGATCCTTAATAGCGGAATAAAACTGAGCGCGGCTGAACTGGCAATGATAGCCTCACTCGGTATCAAGGATGTTCAGGTATTTCGCCCACTCAAGGTAGCGGTATTCTCAACAGGAGATGAACTTCGTTTACCAGGCGAAACACTGTCTGAAGGACAAATTTACGATACCAACCGCCTGGCGGTGCATATTATGCTGTCTCAGCTCGGTTGTGAGGTAACAGACTTAGGGATTATTCCCGACAACGAACAGGCTTTACGTACCGCCTTCCAAGTGGCCTCGCAACAGGCAGATGTGGTTATCAGTAGTGGTGGTGTTTCAGTGGGTGAGGCTGACTATACGAAACAGATCCTCGAAGAACTGGGCGAAATCAGTTTCTGGAAACTGGCTATTAAGCCCGGAAAACCTTTTGCCTTTGGGCGTCTGAGTGATAGCTGGTTCTGTGGCTTACCGGGTAATCCTGTTTCTGCCGCCGTAACTTTTTATCAGTTAGTTCAGCCCCTTCTGGCACGACTCAGCGGGCAACAGGGGCTTGCTCTCCCTGCCCGACTACGAGTACGCGCTGCTGAAAAATTGAAGAAAAGTCCGGGACGGCTAGATTTTCAACGCGGTATCCTCAAAACGGGAACCCACGGCGAACTGGAAGTGTATAGTACCGGACATCAAGGGTCGCATATATTTAGCTCTTTCAGCCAGGCGAACTGTTTTATCGTACTTGAACAAGAGCGCGGACATGTCGAGGCGGGTGAATGGGTGAATGTTGAACCCTTTAACGCCCTGTTTGGAGGCTAAGATGGAAGTGCTGACTGATGCCGAAATGCTGCGTTATAACCGTCAGATAGTGTTGCGGGATTTTGATTTTGACGGTCAGGAAAAGCTTAAAGGCTCCAGAGTTTTGGTTGTTGGTCTTGGGGGGCTGGGTTGCGCAGCAGCACAATACCTTGCAGCGGCAGGCGTGGGGCATTTAACTCTGCTGGATTTCGATACTGTAGCGCTTTCCAATCTTCAACGTCAGACTTTGCATCATGATATCAATATCGGTCAACCTAAGGTCTTCTCTGCTCGTGATACGCTGACAGCGATTAATCCCCATATCCAGATTGATACTATCCCCAGTCTGTTAACCGAACAGCAGCTCCATCAGCAGATTACCCAACAGGATATTGTGGTGGACTGCACCGATAATGTTGATATCCGTCAGCAGCTTAATCGTGGCTGTTATGCGCATAAAGTGCCGCTGGTTTCCGGAGCAGCTATTCGTATGGAAGGCCAGATAAGTGTCTTTACCTGGCAGCCCGGAACACCGTGCTATCGCTGTCTGAGCCGGTTATTTGGTGACGCAACCTTGAGCTGCGTTGAAGCAGGTGTCATGGCGCCTCTGGTGGGCGTTATCGGATCGCTACAAGCAATGGAGAGTATCAAAGTTCTCACTCACTTTGGTACTCCGCCAGCAGGGAAAATAGTGATGTATGATGCGATGACTTGCCAGTTCAGGGAAATGAAACTGATGCCCAACCCTCAATGCGAAGTCTGTGGAAACACTCATCTGTAGATATCATTCGGGCAAGAATTGCTCCTTGCCCGCTGTTATTCACTAAATCGTCAGCATTACTCTGGCAATCTGGAAATAGATAATCAGCCCGGTACCATCGATAAGCGTCGAGATAAAGGGTGCAGACACCAGCGCAGGATCGATATTCATGCGGCGTAATAGCATCGGAATTATCGAAGAAACAATCGCACTCCAGATAGTAATCGCAATCAGTGTCAGACTGACAACAACCATGACTTCATAACCGACACCTAACGTCCACGCCCGCAAGAAGCCCGCAGCACCGATAGTCAGGGCAATTAATACCGCAGCGGAAACTTCTTTACGCAGAATCGCGCCTAAGTCTTTCAGACCGACTTCACCCAGCGCCATCGCTCTGATTAAGGTTGAGGTTATCTGCGTTCCAGTATTTCCTCCCGTACCAATCAGTAACGGAATAAAGAATGCCAGCGCGATCGCGGTTTCCAGCTGATCTTCAAATGACTTAATCACCGTTCCGGTATAGGCTTCCGCAACAAAGAGCAATAATAGCCAGACCGATCGTTTACGCCACAGAGTAAAAATACTGTTTTCCAGATATGGCGTTTCCAGCGGTGATGAAGCGCCCTGAAGCTGGCTATCTTCAGTTCCTTCATCTTCTTTTAATTCAGCAATTTCTTGCGGACCTAAGATACCAATAATTTTGCCATTATTAAGTACCGGAATATAATTTATCGCTGTTTGTTTTAAAAAAACGCTCGCTTCATGACGCGGTTTATCTATTGCTAATGAATATTTAATACCTGTCATTAAATCGCCGATAAAGGTATCAGTATTTGCGTTCAGTAAATTTTTTACTGTCACCAAACCTAAAAGATACCCCTCGTCATCAACGACAAATATTTGCGGAGCAATATATTCACTATCGATATCAGAAAAGAATTTTTCACGCGCGGTATTTACATCAGTCGCAGCTGAGAGAGCCAGATAATTCTGAGTCATATAAGACCCGATATCATGACTTTGTAGCGTAGTATTATCTGCCGCACGGGCCAGAGACTGAGCGTTGTTATGCGCTACGGAAGGTGTTGAAAAGGTCATGATTAACGTTCCCCGATTACTGTTTTATAATAAACAGAACTCATCTGGGGCGAAGCAAGATATGAGAGTGCTAACGCTATCTCCATGTCTCGGTTTTAGCACTGTACAACGTATCCCCTGAATTTCAGGAGGAAGTTACCTGGGGTTATACCTTGACTCGATATAACCTGTCCTAATCTTGGGCGTCTCTCGACGTCGTCAGATCAGTAACCTGTGTTTGTACAGGAGCCTCGCCTAACGAGATACTGCAAAATCTTCGCGGCAGATTTTATTTAAATCCACTTTCATTGCAACTCAAAAGGTGAGCATCGTTTAATATTCATTTATATTTCCCCCAAAATAAATGAACAAACAAAAAACAACAGCAGCAATTCAACCTTTGTCGGCTGATTTTAACAATTCATACATAATTTCAATTGCCTGCAGGCACGGATGACAGTCAGACGATGAGCATCAATTATCACTAATGTTTTTCCAGATCACTTCGAGTGAAACCAAAATCACTCTCATCGCTATTAAATGCAGAAAAATTCGGATCGACGAAACGCTGGCGGTGCGCTTTATTAATCCGGCCAAAAAGATTGCCTTGCCTGGAGGGGGACTGCCGGGACAATTTTTTCTGCTCTATCTGCCATCGCGTTATCGGATCTATTACTGATGTCGGTTCCTCTTGCCATCTCAGTGTAAAGTCTGCTTTGCCAGTAGCAGATAAGCTGGCTGAAAAAGAGAGTAATAGCGCTATCCCTAATTTATTCATCTTTTCTCCATTAGATAAAATATCATCCTGAACCGTCTGTTTCTTACTCTTGCGCAATTTAAAAGCAGTGTAATGTTTCAAAAATAAAGATTAATTCAAAAAACAATCTAAGTTATCGTCAATTTAATAGCGAAAAATACTCTACGCATGACTGTTCCCCATCAGATGTACTTATCATTTATTGACTGTTGTTGATTCGTTCACACAGTGATAACATTCTAAATCTAGCCATTTAGACGGCTAGATTGATAAACGTGCAACAAGAAAGGAAAAACGTTATGTGGCAAGAAAGACTGGCGCAATTAGTCACTACCTGTCATTGGATTGGTGCCAAAGGCTGGGCACCGGCAACTGGCGGAAATATGTCTATTCGTCAGGATGTTGAATGGTGCTGGCTTAGTGAGTCTGGTCGCGATAAAGGCACCCTGACAGCAGAAGACTTTCTTCAGGTTGATATTGCCAGCAATCTCGCACCTTCCGGACGTAAACCTTCTGCGGAAACTGGGCTACATACACTTATCTATCGTTTGTACCCTGAAGCTAATGCAGTGCTGCATGTTCATACGGTCAATGCCACTGTACTGTCACGCATTGAAAAACGTGATGTGCTGAATATTCATGGCTATGAAATGCAGAAATCGCTCGGCGGTCAGACCAGCCATCTTGATACCTTGCCGATAGCTATTTTTGAAAATTCTCAGGATATTAATGGCCTGTCGAAGCATATTGAACAGTATGCGCAACAGCATCCCCTGCAGTACGGCTTTCTGCTGCGTGGGCACGGCCTGACCTGCTGGGGTAAAGATGTCAACGAAGCACGTCGCCATTTGGAAGGGCTGGAGTTCTTATTTGAATGTGAAATGCAACGTCGCCTCTATGAGCGCGATTAGTGCAAAAAAGAGTTAACCGGTCACAGAATGTGACCGGTTTTCACGCTATCAGGCATTAACCGGCGTATTCGCCATAAACGCTTGCAGCTGCTGCCAGTCCACCAGACCGGCATCCGATCCCAACCCAGTCGCCACCAGGGCGGCAACCGCAGAGCCAACCAGGCAGGCCTCTTCGACTGAATAACCTTTCGCCAGAGCGGCAATAAAACCACCACAATAGCTATCACCACAGCCAGTGGTATCGCTGGCAACTATCTGATACGACGGAATACGTATCGATTTTCCATCTTTAAACAGCAGTGAACCCTGAGCACCATCTTTAAAGATACAGCAGCCAGCACCCAAGTCATGGAAGAAGGCCGCAATATCTTCCGGCTCGGTTAAGCCAGAAATATAGGCCGCTTCTTCAAGGGCCGGCATGAAGTAGTCAACATAAGGCAGTAATGGACGCAGTAACTCAAGCGTTCCCGGATTTGGCGCGATTAAATCAAAACTGGTCGTAATGCCACGTTCATGGGCTGCTTTCAGCAACTTCGCGCTTTGGCCCTGATCCATCGCCGCCAGTAATCCCGTTCCACCGTGATGAAGAAAACGACAGTCGAGTATCTCGTCAAAGCTTTCTTCACTGACAAAAAGCTCATCTGACGCTCCCCGGCAATGCAGCGCCGGACGCTCGCCATTAGGTCTGACAGGTAAGATGGTCGCGGAGGTTTCTTTATTTGAAGTCCGCTGAACCAGTGAACAGTCGATCCCCAGGCGCCGATAAGCACCCAGAATAAACTCAGCCTTTTCATCTTCCCCCAGACAGGCAACGGTTGAGGTGCTGATACCTAACTTCGCCGCATTCACCAGTGCCCCGGCAGCCGTTCCCGCCGGATTAAGCCGAATTTGCTCGATAAACTGTACGCTACCACCGGCAGGGATTTCGACCACAGGTCTGCCTGCAATATCCAGAATAGTCAGGCCGACAAAAACCGCATCAAATTTACTCACAGATGACCTCAAACATGTTGCTGACGCAGGCGGGCTTGCCAGAACGAGACTGCCAGCGCCACGACTAAAATAATCCCTACCAGAGCATCTTTAACCAGATAGTTAAGGCCCATTAGGTTGAGTCCGTTATTCACAATTGCCAGGAATAATACACCGCCAAGGGTGCCACTCATGCTGGCACGCCCCTGACGGTTAAAAGCGGTTCCAATAAACACCGCAGCAATAGAGTCCATCAAATAGGACTGCCCGGCCAGTGGCGTAAACTGTCGCAAGTTAGCAGACAAAATGATCCCACCTACCGCGCACAGGGTAGAAGCAATCACTAGCACCCAAAACAGCGTACGCTTATCGGCAATACCCGCGATACGAGATGCTTCACTGTTTTGTCCGACTGCACGAACTTGTTTACCAAACAGTGTGCGCTCAGTTAATAACCACGCAGCCAGCCATATCACCAGCACAATAATCACCGGAACAGGAATACCCAGCACATCACCGACGGCCAGGTTATGGTATTCCGGTGCCATGCGCCGCATGGCAATCGCACCACCACCATCGGTATAGATGCGTTCTACACTGCTGGCGATAAACCATGTTCCCAGTGTTGCAAGGAAGGGTTTAATACGGCATACGATGATTAAAAAGGCATTGACCAACCCAATGGTCATTCCTCCCAGTAAGGCACACATCACCGCCATTTCCCAGGGAAGATGCCAGGTTTTCAAGGCGATTAAGGCCATCATGGCACCAAAATCAATCGCGACACCGACGGACAAATCAATCGCACCGGCACTGACAATCAGTGTCATCGCCAGGGCAACAATCAGTAAAATAGCGCTGCCCTGTAGTAAGTTGCTCCAGTTGCCCAGCGTCAAAAAGACTGGGTTGGACCAGCTAAACAGCAGAATAAATGCCAGCGTGACCAAGGCAAAGCACAGACACGATAACCATGCACGTAGATTACTACCCCGTTTATCTGAAGCAGATGCAGGTGACATTGCAGGAGATAACTTCATCATGACTTTCCTCTATGCTGCAATGCCGAAGCGGCGAGCACTACCAGGATCAGTACCCCTTTGATGGCACCCATCCAGAAAATATTCACACCTAACAGGCCCAGACCGTTTGACAAGGCATTGACCAGTATTGCGCCCAATAATGCCCCCCAAATCGTCACCACCCGGCGACGTGAAAATGCTCCACCGAGAAAGGTCGCGAGCACCATCTCCATCAGCAGTGGTGTCGCAGTTCCACTTGAGCTGCCGGATCCTTGAGCCAATAACGGAAACACGGCAAGTGCAGCAGCGATGGCGGCGATAAACCATGAAGCAAGGATCAGACGGCGGACATTTAAGCCCGACATCTGGGCCATATCTTTACCGCCCCCTACTGCCTGTAAATGCTGGCCAAAACGGCTGTGGTGTAACAGAACCTGGAAGCCAACAAAAACCACCACCAGATAGATAAGGGCATAGGGCACGCCAAACGCACTGCCATCACGGAAGCTCATCATCAACGGATCGTCAACGCTAATGCGGCGTTGGCCGGTGATCAAGTTGGTTACCCCTGTAAAAGCCACGGAGGTGGACAGTGTTGCCAGCAATGGCGGCAGTCCGGCGGCAAGCACCAACAAGGCGTTAATACCACCGCACACCAGGCAAGCGATTATCAGACCCGCTAACATCAGCGGCCAGGGGATCATCCACTCCATCATACCCAGGCTCAGCAGCGCAACGCCCAATACTGCGATGGCAGGTAAAGAGAGGTCGATACCGCCAGAGACCACATCATCACCACCAGCAGCAATCACGTACACCAGGCCAAAGCTTAAAATTGCCAGCGGGACACTTTGTACCAGCATACGGCTGATATTTTCCCAGCTTAAGAAGTAAGGCGACTGGACACTGAGCCAGATAAGCAGTAAAGCAAACAGCAGTAAGGGAATTTTTTCAAATAGCCCGCGCAAAGAACGCGAGCTAAGTTTTTGGGTTTCAGTACTCATTGTGGTTGTTCCTGCCCACCGTTAATCGTTGCCAGTAACATATCAAGCGTCAGTCCGGTGGTAGATAAATCAGCGACTAAGGCACCGCGCCACATCACCAGAATGCGATCGCATAAGCCGAGCAGCTCACTGGCGTCACTTGACGAGACCAGTACCGATCGCCCCTGCTCTGCCAGCTGGCGCGTACGTTGATAGATATCACTGCGAGCACCAATATCCACGCCAAGTGTTGGCTCATCCAGAATAAACAGCCGGGCATCCGTCCCCAGCCAGCGCGCCAGAATCACTTTCTGCTGATTCCCGCCACTCATATGGCGAACCGGTATCATGGGTGAACCAGGGCGGATACTTAAACGTTCAATCCAGTCGCGGGCTTTCTGTAGCGCTTTACCGCGATGTTCCCAGCCCAGCGTGGCATTGTCGCTCATTGAGGCAAGGTTAATATTGTCGGCAGCAGAAAAAGGAAGCACCAGCCCCTGATGACGTCTGTCCCGTGGCACCAGTGCCATTCCTGCGCGAATCGCCTGGCGGGGGGTCCGTATGCGGCAAACTTTGCCGTCGATAGCTATCTCACCGCTTTTCGCTTTATGCAGGCCATAAAGTGCGTCGATAAGCACATCGCGACCGGCGCCTAATAATCCTGCGACACCGACGATTTCACCGCGCTGAATAACAAAGCTTATATTTTTTAACTGCTGGCCATCGCTCAGAGACTGAACGGCTAATAGTGGGTGGTCAGTGGGGGCAACATCATGACGCTTATCACGAACAGCATAGAGCTGCTCTATCTCACGACCGACCATCATGCGAATCAAGGCATCTGTATCCTGCAATAACGCACGGTCAGGATAACCGACGACTTCACCGTTACGCAGTACCGTTCCCGCATCACAGAGCAAGGCAATCTCATTGAGATAGTGGGAAATATAGAGGATAGCAATGCCTTGCTGTTTTAAACGCAATATGGCGTCAGAAACCAGACTGGCTTCATGGACTTCAAGGGGAGCGGTGGGCTCATCAAACACCACCAGCTTCGCGGCACCATCAATCAGCGCGCGAGCAATTTGTACCAGCTTACGCTCAGCTAAGCTTAACTGACTGATAAGGCTGTCCGGATCGAGGGAGATTTGCCAGGTATCCTGGAAAAACTTGCGTGTTATTTCACGCATTTGTTTGCGGTTTAGCAGACCCGCCTGATGCACTGATTCTTGTCCCAGAAACACCGACTCAGCGACGGTAAAATGAGGAATAAGATTGAGTTCCTGGTGGATAACCCGAATGCCCATGGCTTCAATCGCCGCAGGTTTACCGAGAGGGAGTGGCTCGCCATCAAGCGTAGCACTCCCGCCATCTGCCTGGTACACCCCGGCGAGGATTTTAATCAGTGTTGACTTGCCTGCCCCATTTTCGCCAATCAGGCCGTGAATTTCTCCCGGCTTAATCGTCAACGTGACCGCGTTGAGTGCGGCCACGTTTGCGAAACGTTTACTAATGCGGTCCATAACCAGACCGCGTTGCGTATTTTCGCTATTCACTACTTCAATTCACCATAACCCAGTTTTTCATGTACCGCTTTCGCTTCTTCCGGGCCATTCACAGGGACAACCGGAATAAAGGTTTGAACCGGCAGTTTTTCCCCGGCAAAGTAACGCGCGACATTTTCAGCAGAGGTTTTACCAATCAGGGCTGGCTGCTGTGCGACGTTAGCCACAAACGGACTGTCTTGCTCTGCCATGATTTCCAAGGTTTCCGGACCGGCATCAATAGCGGTAACTTTAACATCTTTGTCGCGTCCCGTTTCTTCCAGGGCCTGAACAATACCGATGGCTGGCTGATCCCAGCACGCTACGTGGATAGCATCCAGTTTGCCTTTAGGATACTGGCTTAACAGTTCCAGGGTTTTCTTACGGGCATCTTCCGGCGAGTTAGCAAATTGTTCTGCCAGCTCTGGCTGAATGATTTTAATATTCGGGTAATCATTCAGAACATATTTCCACTGATCATAACGGATGCCACAAATACGTAATGCGCTGGAGAAGGCATTAAAAACAGCGACATTGCCCTTCCCGCCCAAGGCATCAGCCATATTTCGGCCAATCGTTGAACCCAAGGTATAATTATCAGAGGTGGTGTTATTCACAGATTCAGGTGAAACATGGTCAACAGTAAAGACCGGAATACCCGCTTCACGCAAGGCTTTGAATTTTGGCTCAACGGCACTATCACCGAGAATACTGATAACAGCATCGACTTTGCGTGATAATAAAATATCGTGATTATTAGCGTGAACCTGATTATCACGACCACCATCAACGGCGACAACTTTGCCCCCCAGTTTTTCAACTTCTGCAGTGGCACCTTTAAAAGCTTCACGATCCCAGAAGTGCTGAGTCCCCACTACAGCAACACCAACGGTCTTTCCTTGCAGGGACAAAGCATCAGCTGCAAAAGTACTGGCTGACGTCACAGACAGCAGACCCACTGCCGCAGCTAATAGCGTATTCTTGAACTTCATTCTGATAGTTATCCTATATTCGTCACGGGTTGAAACACACAATGACAACAACAACGGGCAGGCCCAAATAAAAAATAATTATAACTTATATTCACATAGTCATATCACTAAGTCACCAGAGAATTAACAGTTATGACATAAAAAAATCCTGATAAAACAGGTTACAAGAACAAATATCCATTTAAAGAAAATGGTTATGCTGTTTTTTTTGAAAGATATCTCATTACTGAAAAATAATATTAACGCCCGAAAAAATATTAATCAGGCCACAATAAAAACCATCTTTAAAGATAAATGCAAAATCATTCTCTAAAATATTCTCTTTTTGACGTCATATTTCACGGTTAAATTTACGCTATCTTTTCAACACGCCATGATTATGATGTGCCTTCAGTATTACAAATCAGAGTATCAGCATGAAAACGGAACATCAGTTGGCGGTAATGCACTGGGGAACCTATCAGGTAACCACTGAGGGTGAACGCATCTCTTCAATTTCACCGGTTGGCTGGGATAAAAATCCTTCGCTGATTGGTCAGTCGCTTACCGAGTCGGTAACCGGTAATTCTCGCATTCGTCGCCCGGCGGTCCGTTTAGGATATTTAACCGGTGGTCCGGCTTCACGCGATGGGCGCGGTAAAGAGCCCTTTGTTGAGGTGAGCTGGGAACAAGCCATTGCCCTGGTCGCGCAAGAAATGCGTTCGGTTCAGAACCGCTGTGGTAATGAGGCTATTTTTGGCGGTTCTTATGGCTGGGCCAGTGCCGGACGCTTTCATCATGCTCAAAGCCAGTTACACCGTTTTCTGAAAGGTTTTGGCGGTTATACCGCCAGTACCAACACATACAGCAGTGCTGCAGGTGAGCGTATACTGCCACATATTCTCGGCCCTCTGAGTCCGTTACACCACCAGCATACCCACTGGTCTGTGCTGGAAGAACATTGTGAAGTGTTTGTGGCTATTGGTGGCCTGCCGATACGCAATGCCCAGGTAAATGGCGGCGGTGCCAATGACCATATGCTGAAACACTGGCTGGAACGTCTCCAGCAGAAAGGTGTAAAGTTTATTAATATTAGCCCGGTCAAAAACGATCTCAGCGCAGTGCCTGACGCCCAGTGGCTTGCCGTTAAACCCGGCACGGATACCGCATTACTGCTTGCCTTGTGCCATACCCTGATTAGCGAATCGCGTCACGATCAGGCCTTTGTTGATAGCCATACTGTCGGCTTTACTCCCTTCCGCGCTTACCTGCTGGGCGAGACTGACGGTAAGGCGAAAACAGCCCGCTGGGCTGCGGGTATCACAGGGCTTGATGAACAAGTCATTATCGACTTGGCACGTACGCTTTCGGAAAAACGCAGTATGGTCAATATTTCCTGGTCGATTCAACGCGCTCGTCAGGGGGAACAAGCCTACTGGGCTACCGTCGCCCTGACAGCCCTGCTTGGGCAAATAGGTACACCCGGCGGTGGTCTGGCATTCGGTTATGCCTGTACTAATCTCGCCGGTGCTGGTCGGGTCTCATTTTCGGGCCCACGCTTGCCGGCCGGGAAAAATAAGGTAAACAGCGTTATTCCTGTTGCCCGTTTGTCCGATATGTTGCTGCATCCGGGTAAAGAGTATGAGTTTGATGGCCAGCATCTCAATTACCCGGATATTCGCCTGGTTTACTGGGCCGGAGGCAATGCGTTCCATCATCATCAGGATCTTAACCGCCTGGTTGAAGCCTGGCGTCGCCCGGAAACCGTGGTTGTTCATGAACAATACTGGACCGCACAGGCAAAATTTTCTGACATCGTGCTTCCCGTTACGACTTCACTGGAGCGCAATGACATCGGCAGCGCCGCCCATGACGGATTTATGATAGCCATGCGTCAGCAAATTCCTGCAGTGGCAGAAGCCCGTGATGACTACAGGATTTTCTCAGACTTGGCTGAAGCCCTGGGTTTTGGTGAGCAGTTCAGCGAAGGCCGCAGCGCTGAAGAATGGTTGCCGACACTCTATGAAGCCTCCCGGGATCGCGCAGAGCAGGATGGTATTACACTTCCTGCTTTTGACGATTTCTGGGAACTCGGTAAACTGGAGTACGCCGCGCCACAAAAACCGCAGATTTTCCTGTCTGACTTCCGTGCCTCACCTGCGGATTTCCCTCTCTCAACCCCCTCGGGCAAGATTGAACTCTATTCTGAAACGGTGGCAAGTTTTGGTTACCGCGAATGCCCGGGTTACCCTTTCTGGGACGAGGAAGAAGCCCGTTTTCAAGCACAGCAGGCACAAAATTGGCCGCTGCATCTGTTATCCAGCCAGCCACGGACCCGACTGCATAGCCAGTACGATCACGGCACTATCAGTCGCCAGACCAAGATAAAGGGACGTGAGCCGCTGTGGATGAATCCACAAGATGCCGAACTCAGGGGCGTCAATGAAGGGGATGTGGTACGGGTATTTAACCAACGAGGAGCTATTCTCGCTGGAGTTCATATTAGTTCACAGATTATTCCCGGTGTCGTGCAAATATCTACGGGCGCCTGGTATGACCCATTAGATCCCGCAACGCCAGGATCTCTGGATAAGCACGGTAACCCTAATGTATTAACTGAAGATCAAGGAAGTTCGCGTCTGGGCCAGGGTTGTAGCGCACAAAGTTGCCGGGTCGAGATAGAACTATGGCATGAAGAATTACCGCCGATTACCGCCTTTAATCCGCCGGAATTTGTGGTGATTAAATAGCGTCTATCGCAGGCTAAACCGCACCCGTTATATTAACGGGTGCGTAATTTCTTTATTTAACCGTATCAAAAAAATCAACCACCCCGTTATGCAAATGATACATACTTCCGACAATCTTTATTTTATTGTCATCCTCCAGTTGTTTTAATACCGGACTACTTTTCCTGATATTATCAATGGTCAACTGGACATTTGTTTTTGCAACTGCATCAACAAAATCATCATTATTGCCTGAACGCTCACCTTGATAAACGGTTTCAGCAATAGCCGGTTTAATTTTTTCCAGCAATCCAGTCAGATTACCTAATTCAGCATTATCAATCGCGCCTCTTACGGCACCGCAAGCAGTATGCCCCATCACCAGAACAACTTTGGCTCCGGCAACGGCACAGGCAAACTCCATACTTCCCAGTATGTCGTCGTTTTGAATATTTCCGGCAATACGAGTATTAAATATCTCCGCAATACCTGAGTCGAATATAATCTCAGCCGGGGCTCTGGAGTCAATACAACTTAAAATAACCGCGGCCGGATACTGACCTGTTTTGCTGTCCAGCTTTTGGGCAACATAATCATGCTGAACCATTTTCCCTTCGCGGAATCTTATATTACCTTCTTTAAAGTTTTTGATTATTTCATCTGGTGTCATGTTGTCACGTTGCTCTTTCGTCAACGTAGAAGCAAAACCAATGGAGGGTAAAGTCACACCACTGACACCCATCACCGCTAATGCTGATAATCCTGCGGAACGTTTTAATAATGAACGGCGTGACAATGCAGATTTACTCATATTCTCACCTTTAATTACGTTATTTAGGGATTGGATAATCAGGCAATATATGGTTTGCATTAGCTACAATGGCATTCCCTTGCCCTATGACGCCTTAATAAATAAATCAGCTTTTGTTTATAAAGTTGAATTGATTTCAAGCTAACATAAATTATTTCTCTGTTCTATACATTTTTATAAAAATAGCAACAAATATTTATTTCAGGAAATAAACATCATTATTAACTCAAAAAAAACCATAAATAAATTTAATGTTATCATTGTGATACATTATATTCTGAAAACTATAAAACCAACTTATGAAAATTAACTGGAGCAAACTGAATTTAATCCCTCCTCAAAGAGCAGCAATTACACCTTATTAATTTCATTTTGAATTTAAAAAGAAATAAACCAACCGCCATTAATCGGAAAGAGAAAATATGATACTGAAAAGGGGAATTGCTAAACTGGTAGTGGAGGTTTATTCAAAACGACGTTTAAAAAGCATCAAATACAATCTATAAACATACTGATAAACTCGCCATTGACCGGAAAAAATCACTCTGGCGGCCTCGACAGGTGTTCTTACTCTATCCCATGCTGGATGCTTCTGCCCGATTTGCCAGTAAATGAATATACAGATACGGTCGAGGTCATACCTCGATCGTATCTGTACCGTTTTAATTTCGCGTCGACGGACACCACATCAACAGTTCTTTAAGACTTTGTGTATTTCTTGGAAACAGTGCCAGTACACTACGATAGTTCTCCGCATGCTTAGGATAACCGCGAACGGATTGCAACATAACCCGTAACGCACTGTCCCAGATAATTCCCTGTAAATCACTGTACGGCCAGAGATCGGGTTCGCAGATAAAGGGCACCAGGTAATCTATACCCAGCTTTACACCTCGTCCGTCACGAATGGTATTCCAGCGATCAAAATCAATATGCTCGGCATAACGGTTGAGCAACAGATGCGCTTCAAGATTAAACAGTGAATAGTGGAACGGAATAGTCCGTTCCAGCTCCATGGTCTGTTTACCATCCTGGTCAATTTGCGCTGCCATACGCTGAGTGATACCTTGCTCGATGATTCGAGCCACTAAACCTCTGTCACCGTAAAATAACGCATTGACCGCCCGCTGCGCGTCATACCAGGTACCATGGTTGTTGTGCCAGACATACTCCGAATGTCCGATATCGCTGTAATACATCCAGTGGTTAAAATCGCGGAACCACTGGTGTAAACCAATAATATCATCCGTGTCCAGAACGCCTTCAGCACTGATAAGGCCAATAGTATCAATCACCATCCACAGTAGTCGGGTATCTATTAATCCGGTTCCACGCCCAGAAACAACCCCCGGAATCGCCTGACCATAATTTAAGTGGGGATTCATACGGGTTTCAGTATTTAAGAACCAGCAACGAATTTGCTCCGCGGCGGCTTCGGCATATTTTCGCTGTCCGGTAAAATACCCGGCGAGTCCCAGAGTCAGACAACGTTCGCACATGCGAATGATACGGGTCGTATCAGTATCATTATTTTCACATTGTGGATTGGTATGTCCGTCCCGGCGAATATAAGGCAATCCATTAGGTCGACGAGGATTAGGCCACCAGTAAGTCCCCAGACTGTAATAATCATTGGCGCAGCCACTCACTGGCCTGAGTTTTTTCTCAATGACTGTTTCGGGTGCAGCTTGTAACAGAGAATTGGCTTCTTCAATAAGCTGGCTTAGGGCTAACTTTAGCGGCGAAAATGGCTGCTTCAGGCTCGCTCGCGCATTCTCGAGACAATTTTCATCAAGTGTGTACAGCTTCATAGCCACCGTGTTTATTCCCCTGCTTTTCTGATGCGAATGCCATTATCGGCATTAAAAACATGGATACCTGAAAGCTTAGGTTGCAACCAAATGGTTTCACCTTCCCGAACCTCAAGACGCTGTTTAAAGACCGAGGTAAAGGCTCCGCCTCCCGTGTTACAGAACAACTGCATATCAGAACCCGTATTTTCGATAGCGGTAATCGTCGCGGCCAGAGTATCTTCACGAGCTTCATAAACCACGTTAACTTGCTCAGGACGAATGGCATAAACCACCTGTTGCCCATGAGTCACATCCAGACCCTGCGGGAGTGCCAGTAATGAGCCATCTTTCAAACGCAAGTGTGCCTGAACGCCTTCAAGTCGGACTTCACCGTGGAGCTGGTTAATTTCTGGGGAACCGATAAAACCAGCAACAAACAGATTCGCTGGTTTGTCATACAGTTCCAGCGGAGTCCCGGCCTGTTCGATATACCCATCACGTAAAACCACAATCATCTGGCCCATCGTCATGGCTTCAATTTGGTCATGGGTGACATAAACTGAGGTAGTTTTCAAACGACGATGCAGTTCGCGGATCTCACCACGAACCTGAGTACGTAACTTAGCATCGAGATTCGATAAAGGTTCATCAAATAAAAAAACCTGCGGCTGGCGAACAATTGCTCGTCCCATCGCAACGCGCTGTCGCTGACCACCGGAAAGATCTTTTGGCAATCTTTCAAGTAACGGCTCTAGTCCCAGTAAAGAGGCGGCATCAGTGACTTTTTTATTAATTTCTGTCTTTGGTACTTTCGCCATTTTTAAAGCAAAACCCATATTTTCACGGACCGTCATTTGCGGGTAGAGCGCATAGCTCTGAAAAACCATCGCAATATCACGCAGTTTAGGTTCAACATCAGTGACATTTTTATCATTGATATGTACCTCTCCCCCCGTAATTTCTTCAAGCCCGGCAATCATGCGTAGTAATGTTGACTTGCCACAACCACTGGGGCCGACCAGGACACAAAACTCGCCATCAGGAATGGTCAATGAAACGCCTTTAATCACCTGTGCATCACCATATGATTTACGCACACCGTTCAGTACAACAGATCCCATAATGCCCCCTTATCCTTTAACCGCGCCGGACATAATTCCGCGATTGAAATGTTTTTGCAGCCCCAGGTATACGATGATGCTTGGCAGCATCGCCAGCAGAGTAATCGCAATAAAAATATTCGGTGTAATGCTCTCATCTGTACGTAACGTACCTAAAATCACCGGGATCGTGTTGAGACTATCCTGATTAACAACAATGAGCGGCAACAGATACTGATCCCAAATCATGATGAATCCGAAGGTCACAACAGTACCCAGCGCCGGTTTCACCAGCGGTAAAATAACGTGGAAGAAAATCTGCCATTCGTTACAACCATCAATACGCGCAGCCTCTTCCAACTCTTTGGGGATGGCTGCCATAAATTCACTTAATACAAAGATGGAAAAAGCCCAACCGACAATCGGCAATATCATGCCGAGATAGCTGTTATAGATAGAGACATCAAGCAATGGCAGACGCCAGTTGATAATCATATAAAGCGGAATAGCGATAACTTCTTCCGGTAATATCATGGTGGATAAAATCACCAGACTCACCACTGCAACACCACGGAATTTCTTTCGTGCCAGTGCATAGGCTGCAAGGGCACTGACTGAAACCTGCAAAATAGTGCCGAAGAATACTACCACCATCGAGTTCAGCAGATAGCGCCAGACACCAATGTCCTGCCAGGCGAAGATAAAATTTTCCAAAGAAAACTCATTCGGCCAGGCGAGCAGTTCACCCGGTTTAACCGGCGCGCCACTGAAGGCCGTCGCAACAATTCCCCAAAACGGCCCGACAAAAACAAACAGCAGTACTGCATAGATGCACCAGCGCCCTGCTATATCCCAACGTTTACCTAACATTTCAGCTCCTTAGTAACGTGCGATACGCTTTTTCAGCGTCAGATGACAAATGGTTAAAATCACCGTAAAGCTGAACAGCAAGAACGACACCGCAGAAGCGTAGCCATAATCGAACTGTTCAAAACCGAGCTTATAGATATGGGTCATTATCATCTCAGTCGAGTTAGAGGGTCCCCCGCCAGTGGTGGCGTACACTTCAGCGAAGACTCGAAAACCGCGAATAAAGGAAAGCATTAAGACCACCGACAGCGCAGGGATCATGCCAGGCAACGTCACGTAGAGCAGACGATTCCACCAACTGGCACCATCCACATTTGCAGCGTCATAAAGATCCCGACTAATACCTGCCAGTCCGGCGATAAATATCACCATGTCATAGGGGATAGCTTTCCAGATATGCAACAGCATGATTATCCATATCGCCTGATCAGTACTGGCAAGAAAGCCCTGATCTTCTATTCCAAACCAACTTAAGAACTGATTAACGACACCATTTGGTGTTGGATTAAACAGAATTCGCCACATTTCTGCGACGATTGCCGCACTGGTTACTGCCGGTAAAAAGATAGCGGTACGGATAAAACGTAAATGACGTGCCGGGCCTTCCAACAACATTGCCAGAAAGAAAGCACAGAATGCGGCAACAACCATAGTGACGACTACATAGAGTAAGGTATTCCATACCGCGGCATGCAGTGCCTGATCGGCAAAAGCACGGGCAAAGTTTTCAAACCCGACCCACTCATCGGGCTGATTAAAATTCACCTTATAGAAGCTCATAACCAGCCCCTGAATCATGGGGATGAATTTGAACCAACTAAAGATAATCAGAGCTGGCATCAGAAACAGCCACGGGATCAGCGCGCGTTTACGTTTCGGCGTCAGCCAACCCGTTATGCCGGAAGATAAGCCTCTGGGGGTCGGAGTCGATTTTGTTTCATGCATACTCATGCCTCTTTGCCTCATTTAGCCAGCACGTCTTGCTTTTCCAGCTCGCTATTCACTTTTATATTGAGCGCATCGAGTTCCTGCGCAATATTGCCATCGCAGTTAGCGAGAATACGATTAAAGCCTTCGGCGGTTATCTGACGCACAGGAGTCCAGTTTGGAATTTGCGGAACATAGCGGCCTTGGTGGTTATACAGGCTGGCAAAAGTAGCCCAACGGTCATCCTGATAGACTTCTTTTACATCGACATCTTTATTGACAGCCAGGCGAACTACCGGAATATTTTTCGAACCTTTACCCATACCGATTTCCTGACCTTCTTTCGAAATCATAAATTCGATAAATTTGCGCGCTTCTTCTTTCTGTTTGCTGCTCTTCATCAGGAATACAGTTGTTCCTTCCGCCAGCGTGGCTGAATTTTTCGGGCCTTCGAGAGTGACAACTTCGTACTGTTCTTTACCTGGGTCTCTATCAAATACCGCAATATGGTAAGGCCCAGTGAAGAACATCCCGACTTGTCCGGAACGGAAGGATGGAATGACATCAGCAGTGGTAGCATTTATCGCACCAGGCTGAGCGACTTTTTCGCAGATCATGGTACGCATGAAATTAATCGCTTCTGCGACTTCTGGTGTATTAAGCGTGGCGGTAAATTTACCGTCTTTCTCAGAGACATAATCTCCACCAGCCTGCCAGATAAATGGGGTTAAAAACCAACTGGTATAGCCGCGAGTGGTTGAACCTGGAATATTAAACCCGTAAGTATCATTTTTTCCGTTACCGTCAGGATCCTCTTGGGTGAAAGCATGAGCCAGTTTCATGACGTCTTCCCAAGTTTTCGGTTGCGGATAACCTAGTTTTTCACGCCAGTCTTTACGCACAAACAAAGCAAAGGTTTGCGCCGAGGTTGGTACACCATAATATTTACCGTCGATATAACGCGTACTGTCCCAGGCGGTAGAATAAAGGTTATCGCCACCCGCGATAGTTTTTGGATCTATCTCATCAACGATACCGAGCTGAATAAACTGACCCAGCGAAGCGGCATCATTGAAGATAAGGTCGGGTAAGGCATTACCGGCCGCAGCACGCGCCAGTCGCTGTTCAAAATCAGTCGTAGCATTGAAATATTCGATTTTTATACCGGTTTTTTTCTCAAAAGCTTCTGCTTCTTGCTGGTAAATATTTTTAGAATCGTTACTGGCGCGGATCCAGACATTTAGCGTGGAAGCGGCAAAACTTTGCCCGATCCCCAGCCCCAAGGTCGAAATGAGTAACAGTGAACGTAATTGATTCGTAGACATGGTTCCATATCCTTTATTGTAGGGTCGTAAGATAAATAAAGATGCTGCCAGTTGATATATCCCCCGGCAATTAATAAGAAAAATAAAAAACTTTCTTATTAATTCACTTATTACATTAAAAGTATTTCAGCGCATTGAATTATTTAATAGAAAGGAAAGTGGCAATGCAATAAAACAAAAAAGAAATTGTATTTTAAAATGAAAAAACTTGACCCATATCACTACAAAAAACTTTAAAAAAAATATTAAAAATTAAAATACAAATTAAATCAATTACTTAAAATATTTCACAATTACCTGTGAATTAGGTTGTTTTCTTTAAAATGGTAAATTACGTGATCCAAGACACAATTATTCGGGTGTTTTTTAGTCAAATTGACAAACAAGATCAGCATCACAAAAAAAAACTTTACGCCTTTTAAACTCCCACAATCAAATTTGAAACAATGTTTCCCTTTGATAAAGACCACTATTATTTAAATTTATACAAACACCGAAAAATATATCATTCGTGAATATTATTGTGTTCGATATTTATACTTAAGGATTATTTTTATGGCTCGATTATCGTACCGCAGCGCTTTATGTCTTGCTTTCGTATTATCCGGAACCAGTATCGGATTATATGCAGCAGAGACGGGTCCCTATGTTATTGATAATAAAGATTTAGCTTTAAGTCTCGAACAAATTCGTGCAGGTAATCCTCTGTTTATTAAAGCAGAAAATGCTTTAATCAAAAAAGCTAATCTGGCACTTAAGCAACCTTTGCTCTCTGTTATGGATAAAACATTGCTGGCGGCGAGCGGCGATAAGCATGATTACTACAGTTTTCCACCTTACTGGTGGCCGGACCCGTCTAAAAAAGATGGTCTGCCCTATATTCGTAAAGATGGTCAGACGAATCCCGATGCCAACAGCGATGCTACCGACAAAAAACGTCTGGTGAAGATGAGCAATAATGTCTATGACCTCTCACTGGCCTGGTATTTTACCCAAGATAAAGCCTACGCTGAAAAGGCCGTAGAACAAATCCGCACCTGGTTTCTGGCCCCCGCGACTCGTATGAATCCAAATCTGGCTTATGCTCAGGCGATCCCCGGCATTAATACCGGACGCGGTATTGGGATCATCGATAGCCGGGCACTGGTGCAGGTGGTTGATGCTATCGAGTTACTACGCCCGTCAGGTTTAATCAGCGACAGTGAATATAAACAACTACAGCTTTGGTTTGGCGATTTTTATCACTGGATGGTCACCAGCGATAATGGCTTTGAGGAAGATAACTGGCATAACAACCACGGTACTTATTACGATCTGCAAGCAGCCACTTTTGCCTTGTTTAGTGGCAAGACTGAAGAGGCTAAAAAACGTTTAAATATCACGCAGATTCGCCGTATTCCGGGTCATTTTGATACTGAAGGTCGTCAGATGGGTGAACTGGAACGGACACGTCCATGGCACTACAGTAACTTTAATCTGGAAGCCTATAGCCAGTTAGGGAAGCTAGGTGAAAAAACGAAGGTTGATGTCTGGAATCATGAAATTGATAAGCACAATCTGTTGAAGGGTTATACCTATATTGCCAGTTTTGTGGATAGTGAAACACCGTGGCCATGGAAAGATCTCGATAAAACTGATGATAAAAAAGCCCTGTTTAATC
The DNA here is from genome assembly GCF_947498825.1 of uncultured Cedecea sp. Classification (GTDB taxonomy): domain Bacteria; phylum Pseudomonadota; class Gammaproteobacteria; order Enterobacterales; family Enterobacteriaceae; genus JGM124. Next base: position 467,387 of record NZ_CANMLV010000001.1, read on the forward strand.
TTTCCAGAGCGGCGCTTGCCTGGCCAGATAATGCCTTACTCAATGCTAAGGCTCAGTATTTGCAAGCCAAGTATCCGGAAGATATTACCATTCTGATAGCACCACTACCGGTTCAGTCTGCGGGCGGAGATAAAAAATAATGATGCAATTCAACGGGCAATGGCCAAAAATTGCCTCTCGTGCTGTGCATAGCAGCACTGTTGAACAGCTGAGTACGGAATATGCACCGCTGCTTGATGCACCAGTGCATATTCCGCAAAGCGGCATTGCCAGCTGGAATCTGTACTATTTTTGCCCGCAGCATAGCGTGCGACTGGTCTGGGACAAAAACGAACCAACCCGTCATTGTTGCCCTGTTGATGGCGAAGTCTTTAGTGGCGAACCTTATGACAGTGCATGGTGGCGCGTGATGAATGGCTACAACGCAAGCGCTTGCTATCACATGGGTTTGCTGTGGCAGTTAACCGGTGAGTCTCGTTACGCTGACAAAGTCGCTGAGATACTACTCGGCTATGCCGAGTTCTATCCCGACTACGAGGTCCACGGCAATATTCCCCATAATGGCCCCGGGAAGATGAATGCCCAAACTCTGTGTGAGGCAAATTGTATCCTTGATTTAGCACTAGGTTACGATTTTATTGTCGATACCCTGAGTACTGAACAGCAACAATTTATCACTAGCCGGTTACTGCGCAGTGCGGCCGATTTTCTCAGTCACCACCGTAGCCCACAAATTCATAATCATGAAGTGAAGATCAATGCGGCCTTGGCAATTCTGGGCTTTATACTTAAAGATGACTCCCTGCTCGATTTAGCTGTTAACCAGATCTATGGTCTGCGCTGGCAGCTTGAGAATGGTTTATTAGACGAAGGATTATGGTTTGAAGGTTCTGTCCATTACCACTTCTATGCGCTCCAGGGATTTTTTGCTTTTGAAAAAATGGCGTATGGCAGTCCATGGAGCCTGACGAATGGCCCATGGTACCAAAAGATGCTGAATTTCCCGCTGAGGTTACTGCTGCCAGGTGGCACGTTCCCGCGCCTGAATGATTGTATCGCCGGACAAGAACAGTTACATCATAACGATATTTACGAATTTGCCTGGCATATCTGGCAGAACCCACACTATGCCGCAGTACTGAACTTCACTGATAACGGTAAAAAAACCCTGGAAGCATTGCTCTGGCGCGATGTGCCATTACCGACGCCTGTCGAGCCCTTGTTACCGACAGGATCCCTGTTTGCGCCTGATGCAGGACTGACAATGTGGCGTCGTCCTGGCAAGGACGAAGTGATTATGATTAAACACAGTCCTTATGGTGGAGAGCACGATCATTACGATCGCTTAAGTCTACTTATTTGGCAGGACAGTTTTCCACTGCTACCAGACTTAGGTACCACCGGCTATGGTGCCCGAATGCACTATGACTACTACAAAAATAGTGCCACACATAACACGATTACCGTTAATCAGAGTAACCAACCGCCCACACATCCTGTCGTGCTCAACTGGCATCAAGGAGATAACTACTACTGGCTTGACTGTGAAGCAGACTGGCGTAAAACACCACCAGCATTAAATAGCCATACTCGCGTCGAATGGGATGCTCATGCCTGGCGTGATATTCGCTTTCGTCGTCGTTTATTGTGGATAGATGATGTTTTAATAGATTTGTCGACTGTTGATAACCCACATCATCAGCAACTGGACTGGACTTTGCATTTATCAGCAAAAGCACTCGACCAAAGTGGCTTACCGGCAGTATTTGCTGAGACGGGTCCACTACAGATTATGCGCGACGCTACTGTTATTCCATTACAGCATTGTCAGCCACGTCATTTTTCTCATGCGCAGGGCACTCTGGCACTCTGGCTGGCTGGTACTGAAAAAACGGAGTTATGGCAAGGATATGCACCAAATAACCCAGCGCTAACCGACCTCAGCTACCTCGTTTTACGCAATCGGCAGCCTCAAGCCTGGTTTGCCTGCGTCTGGGACTTTACCCGTACCACTCCGCTCACTGAGGTGAACATACAGAATAGGCCTGAACATACCACTTTGACTTTACGGCGGGCTGAGCATACACAACAGATAGTGATTTTTCACGATCCACATTCATTACCGGAAAGTAAGCAGTCATCCCTCTTAAAGGTGCTGTAAATATTACTCTGTCTGTTAATAACGGCGCCTTGCGCCGTTTCAGATTGCTGACAAAGAAGGAAAAAACGTGGTTTTTCCTTCTTTGTGTTATTAGCCGAAAATCAATTCATTGATTTTACTGTTTATTTTCGTAAATAAGCGCTAAGAATTAGATATCACTTTAGCTTTGTCATCAGTCTCTAACGGCGTCTCGCGCCGTTTTCTATTCGATTAAGTACCCATAAATGAATTTGAAATGCCGTTTCTTTTTGATCCTTATTGCCATTGATCCACTTTATTGAAACGCAGTAAGGTATCTATAAGCACCATTGTGTTTATATTTGATAACGGAGTATTTTGCTCATGGCTCGATTCTCACCCTGGAGTGCTTTAGGTCTTGTCTTTATATTATCCGGAGCACAGAGCGGCTTATATGCTGCAGAATCAAAACCCTACATCATTGATAATAATGACTTAACATTCAGTCTTGAACAAATTCAAGCCGGTAACCCTCGCTTCCTTAAAGCCGAAAATGCCTTAATTCAAAAAGCTAACTCAGCGCTTAATCAGCCTTTGCTCTCAGTGATGGATAAAACACTGGTGGCGGCGAGTGGCGATAAGCATGACTATTACAGCTTTCCACCTTACTGGTGGCCAGATCCGACCAAAAAAGACGGTCTGCCCTATATTCGTAAAGACGGGCAAAACAATCCTGACGCCAGTAGTGATGCCACGGATAAAAAACGCCTGGTAAGAATGAGTAATAATGTCTCTAATCTCGCGCTTGCCTGGTATTTTACCAAGGATCAACGCTACAGTGATAAAGCGGCAGAGCAAATTCGCACTTGGTTCCTTAACCCTGCTACGCGTATGAATCCTAATATGGCCTATGCTCAGGCGACACCTGGCGTGAATACCGGACGTGGAACAGGCATTATTGATACTCGTGTGCTGGTCAATGTTGTGGATGCTATTCAGTTATTGCATTCATCAGGTGCAATAACTGAGATTGAATACAATGCGTTAAAAAAATGGTTTGGTGAATTATATTACTGGATGACGGTCAGCCCGAATGGACTGAAAGAAGACAGCGGAAAAAATAACCACGGAACCTGGTATGATCTACAGACAGCCACTTTTGCGCAATTCAGTGGCAAGACTGATGATGCTAAAAAACGCCTGAATGTCACACAGAATCGCCGAATTCCAAATCATTTTGATGCAGAAGGCAAACAGATGCGTGAAGTTGCCAGAACGCGTTCGTGGCACTACAGTAATTTCAATCTGGAAGCCTACAGTCAGATAGCCGAACTCGGTGAAAAAATCTACGTTGATATCTGGAATCATAACGTCGATAACCATAATCTCCACAACGGCTATCGCTATATCGCCAACTTTATAGACAGTAAAACGCCGTGGCCATGGAAAGACATGGATAAAATGGACGACAGAAAAGCCCTGCTAAGTCTATCCAGAGCCGCAAAAACATGGCCTGATGACACACTGCTTAACGAAAAGGCGCGCTATTTACAGGCTAAATATCCTGAGGATATTACTATTTTGCTCGCCCCCTTACCGGTAAAACCAGAAGATAAAGGTGCTCACCAATAGCATCAAGTCTCGACCCATACGCAATAAACGCTATGCCCGACGGGCATAGCCGAGATAATATTTCGCTAATTTGAGGCGTATACGCCGTCAAACCCCTCTTAGTCCCAGGCAGCTTTCCTCTTCCTTTTTTATAAAAAAGTCATCGTTTGTCTTAAGACGAAACGAATCAGCACAATCTATTTCCGCTAACAGGATCTAATAAAAATAGTATTAATAACTGAATGTAATATCGCCAATGGCCATCAGTCACTTTGATTACGATTATTTACTGTCACCTGACGATAGGCTGACAAATATTGATTGGGATCATCTTTATTTGTTCGGCGTTTAGTAAGATGCCCTCGGATTTTACTTGTACAGAATTTACTCCCCTTTAAGGGGAGTCTTTTTTTAAAACAAACTGCAAGAAACGTTCCCATCCAGAATTTAACACCATAAAACTCGTTTAATATCGGCTTAATATCCTGTTATTAAAAAGCGCATTCGATGCCTCACTCTTCCAAGAATCAACCATCTGATTGATTTTTAAATATACTGTGTGTCATCTGAATCCCTTCAGAAGCAGAGGGACTTCGGTGTTAGATGATTTGTCTGTTATCACAAATAACAGGCGTAGTTAATCATCAAACCAGGCTTCAAGGGGATCCTCCAGCATTAACCAGCTTGCCAGACCTGCAGCCATTTCCTCATCGCTAAGCAAAGCATCATTAAGCTGTCTCTTTAATGACTGCTCGTCCATATCGATACCAATAAAAACCAGCTCCTGACGAGCATCACCTACACCATCCAGCCAGTGCTTCTGAATCAATGCCAGAGACTCTTTATCACTTGGCCAGTTTGCCCTCGGCACGCTCGCCCACCAGATCCCTCCGTATCCTTGACGAGCGACACCTCCCGCCTGGGACCAAGTCCCGGCATATTCAGGCCGACTGGCTAACCAAAAATAGCCTTTAGAGCGAACCACATTACGCAGATTTTTTTCCATCACCTGCGAAAAACGCAGTGGGTGGAAAGGACGACGAGCCCGGAAAACAAAACTGGTAATACCGTACTCTTCAGTTTCGGGCAGATGTTCTCCGCGTAGTTCCTTGAGCCAGCCAGGTGCCTCGGCCGCCTTGTCAAAATCAAATAATCCGGTATTAAGCACCGCATCCAGAGGAACCTTGCCAAAATGAGACTGCAAAATATCCGCTCGTGGATTCAAAGAGTGAAGAATAGCCATCAGTCGGTTTACTTGTGGCTGTTCCAGCAAATCGACTTTGTTTAATATCAGAACATCGCAGAATTCAATTTGTTCGATCAGAAGATCCACAACACTGCGTTCATCATCTTCACCCAGTGATTCTCCGCGAGACTGAATACTTGCATCAGACTCGTAATCATTCAGAAAATTAAACCCATCAACGACAGTCACCATCGTATCGAGTCTGGCAATAGCGGACAGGCTGTCTCCTTGCTCATCGGCAAAGGTAAAAGTTTCTGCGACCGGCAGCGGCTCCGAAATACCGGTAGACTCAATCACCAGTTGATCGAAACGCCCTTCTTTTGCCAGACGACTGACTTCCAGCAGTAAATCCTCACGCAACGTGCAGCAGATACACCCATTGCTCATTTCCACCAGTTTTTCATCGGTACGTGATAATTCAGCGCCGCCTCCCCTCACCAAATCAGCATCAATATTGACTTCCGACATATCGTTCACAATCACCGCTACACGCCGATTTTCACGATTATTTAAAATATGATTCAGTAAGGTCGTTTTACCGGCACCAAGAAAGCCGGACAGTACTGTGACAGGCAAGCGGGTATCCGCTTGAGCATTGATGATGATTTCCGACATTTGCAACTCACTTTAATTGTTATAACATAACATAAACAAGATGTTGTTATATTATAACAATAATAAAAAAACAATAGCGCAATCGGCTATTTATCAGAGTACGGTCAGATGAATTGAGTGGTGAATTGAAGCAGAAAAGTAAAAATGGCAGCCGAAGACTGCCATTTTTACCTGGTGAAATGGTTTACGCGCGCTTACGAGATTTCATACTTTCCAGCATAACGGCGGCAATTATGATGACCCCTTTCACCACTTGCTGGTTGTAGCCTGAAATATTCATCAGGTTCATCAAGTTTGAGATGATACTTAAGATAAGTACCCCAATAATGGTATTAACCACGTTACCGCGGCCTCCAGCCAGGCTCGCGCCCCCTACGACCACTGCGGCAATCACATCCAGCTCAAAACCCACCGCCAGTACCGGCGAACCCACACCGGTACGCGTTGAGGCCAGTAATCCCGCCATGCCTGCGGCAAAACCACTGAGTGCATAAACGGCAAATTTATACCAGCCAACACGAATACCTGCGAAACGCGTTGCCGTTTCATTGGAGCCGATAGAGATAACCAGACGACCAAATGCAGTGTATTTATAAATAAAATGGGCAACCAGGGCAAAGATTATCAGAATATAAACGGGTTTAGGCAGCCCGAGAAAGTAACCGGTACCAAAATCAACCAGAGCCATATCATCAATAAAGACGGGCTGACCTTTCGAGACAATCAGTGACAGACCTCGGGCAATCGTCATCATTGCCAAAGTGGCAATAAAAGGAGCGATATTAAACGCAGTGACCAATACCCCCGAACCCGCCCCCACTAGCGCACCTATAAACAGGCTGGCAAATACCGCAGGCCAGAGACCAATTTCCGGAATAAGGATCGCTACCGCCACCGAGATCAGTGCCATAATAGAACCGACAGACAGATCGATTCCCCCGGTGAGAATAACAAACAGTAAACCTAATGCAGCCAGGCCCAATGGCACACTCTGACGCAGTACGTTGGTGAGATTATCGCCACTGTAGAATTTATCTGACAAAAATCCGGCAATCACCAGCATCAGCAGAAAAACCATCAGCGTCGAATTGTTCATTAAAAATGTCAGTATCCCCTTTGCGGCCGAAGGGGTGGTTGTCGTGTGTGAAGTTGTGACTTTTTCCATTATCTGGGTTCCCCTTTCAGACTAAAGCGCGTTTCGGAATAGCATGTTTCATAATATTTTCTTCTGTGATGTCATTCCCGGTAAGCTCACGGGTAATACTGCCTTCACTCATGACATAAACCCGATGAGAGAGATTAATCACCTCCACCATTTCGGATGAAATCAAAATAATGGCGTAGCCACGTTTGGCGAGGTCATGAATCACGTTGTAGATTTCGACTTTGGCACCGACATCAACACCACGGGTGGGCTCATCAAGAATAAGGACATCACAATCTGTATTAAGCCATTTCGCGATAACCACTTTTTGCTGGTTACCACCACTGAGGCTGGATAAGGGATCCTCTACCGAACCGAGCTTAATTTTCAGTTTATTGCGATACTCTTCGGCGAGTTTTTTATCTTTACGATGACTGATAATCCCTAAGCGATAGCAAACGTCTTTCAGACGGGAAATCGAGATATTCTCGCGAATACTTTGTGCCAGAATAGCCCCTTGTTCTTTACGACTTTCCGGAACCAGGCCGATTCCATGATTCATGGCATCTACAGGGTGATGAATCGTAATCGGTTGGCCATTTTTCTTGATGGTGCCGCTGGCCATACGGTCAATGCCGAATAAACAGCGCGCTATCTCAGTACGTCCGGCGCCGACCAGCCCGGCTAAACCGATAATTTCACCTTTGCGCACATGGAGATTGATATCCCGTAACAGAGTACGCGTGGACAAATTCTCTATCCGTAAAATCTCGTCTGTTTGCGGAGTATTCAGTTCAGGATAAAGATTCTCAAATTTACGTCCGACCATTGCGGCAATAATATCGTCTTCTGTACAAATTTTAGGGTCAAGATCCCCCATCGACTCACCATCTTTAATCACACTGATGGCATCGGCTATCATAAAAATCTCTTCCAGTCGGTGAGAGATATAGAGAATCGTCACCCCCTGACCTTTTAGCAGTTTAAGCTGGCTGAACAGAATGCTTATTTCACGTTCGGACAAGACAGCGGTCGGCTCATCGAGAATAAGGAACTTCACGTCACGGGCCAGCGACTTAGCGATTTCCACCATTTGCTGATAGGCAACACTAAGATTCCCAACCTTCTCTTCCGGTGAGATATCAAATCCCAGTCGGCTCAATACTTTGGCCGCTTTATGATTCAGTTCTTTCCAGTTGATGATTTTCTTACCCGAGGTTAAATCATCCAGAAAGATATTCTCTGCAACAGTCAAGTCCGGTGCTAAAGCCAGCTCCTGATAAATGATGCCAATTTTGTGTTCGCGGCTTTGTCCGGGAGTGGTGAAATGTACCTCTTCTCCGTTAATCTGTAGCGTTCCGCCATCTTTGATATAAATACCGGAGAGGATCTTCATTAACGTTGATTTTCCCGCGCCATTCTCACCGACAATGGCGTGCACATCTCCGTGTTTAACTTGCAGGCTGACGTTTCTCAGGGCATGAACCCCGCCAAAACGCTTTTTTACTTTGTCGATGACTATTGCATATTCTTGCATCTGGCATGCCCCATTGACGCTGTTTTAACATTGCGGGCAGAAGACATTTCTGCCCGCAATGGCGGATCAGAAAATAGAGTCTTTGTTGTAATATTTACTGACGTTATCTTTAGTTATCAGGATCGAAGGAATATAAACGTAGTCAGGGAAGTCTTTATTTCCAGCCTGGTATTTATCAATCACATCCATAACTGTATCCGTCAGCAGGTCGGGGTTATTTGAGGCGGTAGCCTGAATATCACCGCGCTGAATAGCTTCCAGTCCTCTTTTGTAGCCATCGTGTGAGAAGACTTTGACATTTTGCAGTTTATTCGCCGCTCTCAGAGACAGCACAGCCCCCAGCGCCATATCATCCATTTCGCTATAGACGCAGTTAATTTTATCGCCATGAGCAACAATTAAGTCTTCCATCGCTTTCAGGCCGCCCTGCTGATCCCAGTTACCCCAGCCCTGGCTTAACACGTTAACCTGAGTATGGTTATATTTACGTAGCTGGGCTTCCATTACGCCACGGAAGAAGTTCGTACGGCGGGCTTCGCCTACCAGGTTACCTTGGTTACCACTAATTACCACGCAATTCAGTGGCTTATCACCAAATTGATCAACGGCGAACTCGCCAATAAGAATATTGTTTTTCGCGTTATTTGCCTGCACACGCGTTACCACTGGTGCATCGAGGGAAATATCGCTGTCGAGTACGATAACCGGAACATTTTTGTTTTTAGCAATCTGAGCAATACGCTGCCCCGCTTCCGGATCCTGTGGATTCAGCACCAGGTAATTAATGCCTTGTGCCAGCATATCTTCCACATCAGAGATCTGTTTATTCAGATCGCCACGCGCATCGGTGGTAATGAGTTCATACCCGTGATCTTTGGCATGAATTTTCATGTATTCAGTCAAACCATTAAAGAACGCACCATTCAGGGTACGGTTGGCAAAGCCAATTTTCACTTTGTCATCTGCCAGAGCAGACGTTGTTGCAGTGACAGAGACCAGTGCAAGTGTGACGCCCCAAACGAGTTTTTTTATTGTCATCTTGTTTTCCTTATAGAGAGATACAGAGTGTTGCCTGTGGTAGAAAAATCGAGATTCAGATCATTTCAGTAAGTCACGCGCTTCAACCTGCTGGCGATAGAGTAAACGCCAGTGTTTTAAGCGATGTTGTAATCGTTCAAACCGGGAAGTATCGGGCACATACCGATGCCGCTCTGGCGGTTTGACACACACGGTTTGTTCCGCAGCGCCAGTTGCCAGTTGCGCAAGTCTTGCAGCACCCAATGCTCCGCCCGCCTCGCTGCCTTCATGGGTGATAATCAACAAATTCAGTACATCGGCTATCAACTGTGCCCAGTAAGGACTGCGTGCGCCGCCGCCGACTAAAGAACATTGCGTGAGTTCGGTTCCCGCGTCATTCAGCACCTGCAGACCGTCCGCCAGGCCGAAAGTCACCCCCTCAATGACGGCATAACCAAGATGCGCACGGGTTGTCGCATGCTTCAAACCACTGAATGCACCTTCAGCTAAAGCGTCGTTATGCGGCGTACGCTCTCCGGAGAGGTAGGGTAAAAACAGAGGAGCCTGCTCCCGCTGCTCATCACTGAGCTGTTCAACTTCGGCCATTAACGTACTTTCACTGCAGCCCGTTAACTGACAGAGCCAGCGCAGAGCACTTGCCGCCGTCAGCATGACACTCATTTGATGCCAGCGATTCGGCAATGCATGGCAAAAAGCATGCACTGCCGACTGTGGATTAGGCCGGTAGCAATCATTAACCGCAAATAACACGCCAGAGGTGCCGAGGGAGATAAAAGCATCCCCGGTATTGATAGCGCCAATACCCACTGCACTTGCGGCATTATCACCACCGCCACCCGCGATAATGACGCCCTCTTTCAGGCCCCACTGTGCGGCAATCTCGGCTTTTAAGATGCCACTGGCCTGTGATCCTTCGACCAAAGCAGGCATCATGTCGCGGTTTAAGCCACAGGCATCGAGCAAATCGTCTGACCAGTCACGGCGGGCGACATCCAGCCACAGTGTGCCTGCCGCATCCGACATTTCACTGACCATTTCCCCGGTCATGCACCAGCGCAGATAGTCTTTCGGTAACAGCACATATGCCGTTTGCGCAAAGATGTCGGGTTCGTGTTCAGCGACCCACAGCAGTTTGGGTGCCGTAAATCCCGGCATCGCCAGATTACCGGCAATAGCATGTAGCTGTGGGGCTTTACGCGTCAGCCTTTCGCACTGCGCGGCACTCCGGGTGTCGTTCCAGAGAATACAAGGTCGCAGAACCTCCCCTTGGTTATTCAGTAACACTGCACCGTGCATCTGCCCGGACAGGCCAATCGCACTGATCTCAGACCAGCGCTCACCGATATTACTGCGCAGTTGCTGCACTGCCTGATTCAGTGCCTGCCACCAGGCCTCAGGTTGCTGTTCTGACCAGTGCGGATGAGGACGTTGGACAGTTAATGGCACACCGGCAGTCGCCAGGATAGTGCCATTATCATCAAGCACCAGCGCTTTTATCTCTGAGGTTCCAGCATCAATGCCCAGATACATAACCAGCCTCCTCAAGGCGAGCCACGGTATCGCGCATCAGTCGGGCAAACCGCGGATCGCTTGCCAGTGGTCCAAATAATGTTTCATCGGCAGTAAAGCGTGCCAGGGCATCATCTGCTGCCAGCAGAGTATGCATGGCCTCTTCGTCAAGAACGCCATCCTGGTAGGTATAAGGCAGTTCGCCCCGATGCCAGCGTTGCAAGAACAGGAAAAACAGTGCAGGTAAGACGGCGGTCGCACGCGGTTCTGCGCCACGCTGATAGCATTCAAGAAGTGTCGGCGTGATAAAGCCCGGGATCTTCGATAAACCATCTGCCGCGACACGCTGGTTGGTATCCTGAATATAAGGATTACTGAAACGGGATAACACCACATCCCGATACGCTTCCAGATCCAGCGGACTTGGGGTTAAACAAGGGATCACATCTTCGGTAACGTAGTCCCATGCCAGCTGACGAATAGCGTCAGTTTGCGTGCTTTCATGAATATATGACTGGCCTTTTAGCGTACCTGCCCAGGCAATACAGCTGTGGCTGGCATTCAGAATACGAATTTTAGCCTCTTCCCATGGCAGCACCGATGCCACCATTTCAACACCGACATTTTCCAAAGCCGGGCGTCCGGCGATAAAGTCATCTTCAATAACCCATTGAATAAAAGCTTCACCCATCACCGGAACACGGTCTTCTATTCCCATTTCCTGACGAACCCTGTCAGCAATATCTGCTGTCGGGCGCGGCGTTATACGATCCACCATCGTGTTTGGCGAAGTCGTGTGTTTTTCTACCCAGTTGCAAAGTTCAAGATCATCACTTAACCCCAGAAAGGTCAGAAAACCGGCCCGGAAACGCTCACCGTTGTGACGCAAATTATCGCAGTTCAGTAAGGTCACAGGCTGGCCATGTTGTTTGAGTCTGGCACGTAATACACGCGCCAATGCACCATAAATGGTACGTGCTTCACCCGCGAGATCTGCCTGAATATCAGGGTGACGCGGATCAAGCCGATGGTCGGTGTCAAGGTAGTAACCGCCTTCCGTAACGGTAAAAGCGATCACTTTAGTATTTTCATCAGCCCCCTGAGCCACGATAGCGCTGAGCGACTCATCCCACGGCAGCACTTTTTTTACTGAGGTGATGGTTTCATAGCAGCGTTCACCTTCCGGTGTCACCGTTTCCAGCTGATATTGCCCCTGTTGCTCAGCCAAAGCGGCGAGAAGAGGCCCGGCATCATTGCGAATATTACCGAGGGCGATATGCCAGCGGTCATCTCCCTGTTCCAGCAGACGATGCAGATACCAGGCCTGGTGAGCACGGTGAAAAGATCCCGCGCCCAGATGCATCCAGTAATACGGTTTTGATGTTGTCATTCTCTTCCCCTTGGCATAAAACAAAAGTGAGCAATTATTTAATTGCAGGGCAATTATTCGTTTTAAAGTTAAATGAATAATTGCCCTATTACTGAGCAATAGATCACATAATCGAATATTCCACTGTCAGTGTCAGGGAGGTGATTACGCTATAGTGATGCCAGAAACCGCGCAGGCCAGGCCGATTTAATGGCGGACAGTTGACGTGGAACGCAGTAAAAAAACTTCACTATTCTGGATATCAGATGCAGTACTATGGCGAAAATTAGCTGACCAGCACGCTGGTAAGGAACAGGGCGAGTGATGACTAAAAATGATAAAAAACAGGACATGGCCGCCAGAGCCGCCTGGATGTATTACATCGGCGGACAAACGCAGAACCAGATTGCTGATGTACTTGGCGTATCACGTCAAGTCGCACAGCGTCTGGTCGCCGCTGCTTCAGAAATGGAATTAGTGCAGGTACGGATCTCTCATACTGTGGCTCAGTGCGCTTCACTCGCCGAACAAATGAAACAGACTTTTGGTCTGACTCGCTGCCAGGTGGTGCCTTCTGCAGGACTACCCGCAGAAACGGTTCAGCATATGATAACTGTCTCTGCGGCAGAGGAGATTGAATGGGCGGTTCAGCCCGAAGAACCACAAATCATCGCCCTCGGTTCCGGGCGAACATTGCGTGGGGCTGTGAAAGAGATGTCTGAAATCTCACGCCCACAGCATAGTTGCCTGTCACGTATTGGCGCTATCGCCAGCGATGGTTCCTGTACGCTCTATGATGTGTCACTGAGTCTGGCGGAAAAAACCTCGGGGAAATATTTTATCCTGCCCGCTCCTCTTTTCGCTGATAATCAGGAAGACAGAGAAGTCTGGTGTAATCACCGAATCTATAAGCTGATTAATGAACAGACCGCCCTGGCGGATGTCACCTTTATCGGTATTGGCCATATCTCTTTTCAGTGTCCATTGTATACCGGGGGTTTTATCACCGCAGAAGATGTGCAGCGCCTGCTGGATGCGGGAGCTGTGGCTGAGATTAACGGTCATTTTATCGACAACAATGGTGACAGACTGCCCGATATCCTGGACAGTCGCTGTACCAGCATTGCGCTGCAACGTTCTCCTTCCCGTCAACTGACCGCTTTCGCAGGGGGAGAAGATAAATTCCAGGCGGTTCAGGCAGTACTGCGAGGGAAATGGATCAATGGCCTTGTGACGGATGAAACAACGGCGGAACGTTTATTGCAAGACAATACTTAATGGAAAAAATAAAGCCACGCCGGTGGCTTGAGACTGATGACAAAGCTAAAGTGATATCTAATTCTCAGCGCTTATTTATGAAAATAAACAGGAAAATCAATTCATTGATTTTCGGCTGAGAACACAAAGAAGGAAAAACCACGTTTTTCCTTCTTTGTCAGCAATCTGAAGCCACGCCAGTGGTTTTATCATTTGTCTTTCGTTATTTCTAATTAGCTACCCGTTTTAATCAGTATTTCATCGACAAAGTGTTTTGCCCGAGGAATATCAGGCTCATCAACATGCTCAATGATTAACGGAATATGGGGGTGATTTTTAGCACTGTTGCAAAGATCTGATGCCACTGGCATTGCTGAAGCAGGAAGGTAAATGTCCGTCTGACCTTGAACACCGACAGATAAGACCTTTCAATAACACGAAAGGTTAATTCATCAATAACTTTGCAACAGTGCCAGAAAATTCATCTTATTCCTCATGCTCCTGCTGACTTTTTTTTAGCTGGCGCATCAGTAACCACATTCTCACCGTTCTGACTTTTAAATTTTTATCTGAAACAGATTCCTGTACTAACCCGGTATTATGCTGATAGCCATTAAAAAACAGATTCAGAACAACGGCACTAATAGTAGCCAGCATAATGCCACTATGCAGTAAAGGCTGAAGAACAGCCGGTAGCTGGGAAAAGAAATCGTTTGATAACGTGGGTGTCATACCCACACCAAGACTGATGGCGACAATGTAGAGATTGAAAGGCTTGGTATTATAATTGCAGCGGGACAAGATGCGGATCCCCGTTGCCAGCACCATGCCAAACATAACCAAACCTGCGCCACCCAGCACAAATTGTGGAATAGAAGCAACCATAACCGCCATTTTGGGTACCATGCCAAACAAAATCAAAATAGTGCCAGCCGCCACACAAACCCAACGACTGTGTACCCGCGTAATACTCACCAGTCCGATATTTTGTGAAAAAGAGGTATGGGGAAAACTATTAAACACTCCCCCAATAAGGGTTCCTACCCCATCGACTCGTAAACCACGGATGATATCCTGCGAGGAAAGTTTACGACCCACAATATCGCCCAGCGCCAGAAACATTCCCATTGATTCGATGAAAACAATGATTAACACCGCGGTCATCGTCAGAATAGATACCGGATCAAAAACAGGCATACCAAAAGCCATGGGTTTGACAAAAGCAAACCAAGAGGCGTCGCCCAGCCCTGATAAATTCACCTCATTCATCATCCATGCCAGTGCAAAACCAAAGGCGATGCCCAGCAGAACCGAGACATTCGATATAAATCCTTTGGCATAACGAGTAATTAATAAAATAAAAATTAATACTGCAAATGAAATACCTAAATAGATCGGATTACCGTACTCAGGATTTCCTTTCCCGCCTGCCGCCCAGTCAATACCCACCTGAATAATACTCAGACCAATGGAGGAGATAACAATTCCGGTCACCAACGGTGGAAACAGCGGCATTAAACGGCCAATTACGGGAGCCAGTAGCGTTGTAATTATACCAGCGGCGATGGTGGCACCGAAAATACCGAGCAGCCCGATATTCGGGTTAATACCAATCGCTATCGTCACGATTAATCCCCAGACGTCCGTCAATGGTAAAGGCGTGGCGGGTCCGGGAGGCAAGAAAACACTCCTCCCGACTGAGTGAAACCTTTACCGGAATACCACCCAGTTTAGAGGTCAGAAAAGCCGCCATAGGCTCTTCCAGTACATCCTGTTTATTGCCAAAACCGCCGCCAATATAAGGTTTAATCACCCGCACGCATGACCAGGGTATACCCAGCGCCTGCCCCACTATCCGACGAACAATTTGTGGAATTTGGGTACTGGAAACGATAGAGATCCGAGAATCATCTTCCATCCAGGCAAATGAAGTAACGTTCTCCATATGACAGTGCTGAACAACCGGTGTCTGGTAGTGTCCTTGAAACTGGAAGTCCGCCTCATCAATGGCCAGCTATACATCTCCGCTTGCCATCTCGGTCTGTTTGAGCAAATTACCACCGGGGTGAATATTAACCGCTCCCTCTGCAAGAGCCGCTTCCGGCGTGGTTATCACGGGCAGCTCTTCCCATTCAACAGTGACCAGCAGTGCCGCTTTTTCGGCGGTTAGTTCATCCCGAGCCACAACAATCGCAACTGCATCGCCATGGTGGCGGACATGGCGGTTCAGTAGAAAACGATCGGCTATATCACGTTTATCTTCATTCAGTGTCCAGGCATGCCCGGCGGTAGCAAAAGGAAAATTAGGCACATCTTCCCAGGTGAATACCGCCAGCACCCCCGGCAGACTTTTCGCCTGTTCATAATTGATGTTAATGGCGTAACCATGGGCAATAGGGCTGCGAACATACTTGGCAAAACACATGCCCGCCATCATATAATCATCAGTATATCGTGCCCGCCCCGTCACTTTCGCGATGGCGTCCACGCGCATACATGACTCACCGGTAGCGGTGGCTTCTCGCGCATCCATAAACGTCCCCCTTGATTTATTTATTCGGTTCCAGAGCAATAGTTAAAACAGGCAAGAATTACGCCAGAAATACAAAGCCATACCGGGGGATTTACGAAATGTGATAAAGATAAAAAATATGGGCAACAACAAGACAGGCAAAGAAAATGAATGTGCGTGCTGCACGTATCATTATGAGTTTAATCAACTCATAATGATACGTACGCAGCAAAAGTGATAGTTTGATCTCGCGCCCCGTGGTGTCTCTTAGCTATTGAAGTCAATACAGCAATAAATATGCCAGTTAACTTTCCCCGTCGAGTAGCGATATGTTTAAGACTGCTCAGTGTTATACTCCAGGTTTTTTACTCTCAAATCACGAAAAAATGATCGATAAAATTCTGGTCAGTGCCTGTCTGATGGGCTTTAAAATCCGTTATAACGCTAGCGAAAAAGCACAGGTAGTCGAAACGCTGGCGCGCTGGCAGCAGGAACAACGCCTGGTAGTTCACTGCCCTGAACTGGCGGCAGGATTGCCGACTCCCAGGCCTCCGGCAGAGATTTTCGCAGCTGATGGCAAAGACGTGATGCAGGAACGTGCCCGGATCATCGAGAACACCGGGCAGGATGTGACCGAGCACTACCAGCTTGCCGCCTGGATGGCTCTGCGTGCGGCACAAGAGTCGGGCTGTACTGCGGCATTATTAACGGACGGTAGCCCGACTTGTGGCAGCCGGTTTATCTACGATGGTTCTTTCACTGGCAAGCAAAAATCAGGTATGGGTGTAGCAGCTGCCCTTCTCACCGAACACGGCATTACTGTCTTTGCCGACAGCCAGCTCGAGGAGCTGATTGCCTGGGTTGCAGAGCGGGAAAATGGAATATCAGGCAGATAAACTGACACCTGAAAGCACTCTTATCGCTCCGGGCAGCTATTCCGGACGTGGTGAATACCTAACTCCTGTTTTCCAAAGAATGCAGTAAATCTGCCAGACGATTATCTAATTCACGCAATTTCTCAGCTGACAATGCGGACAGGATTTGCCTTTCGTTCTCAACATGTTTTTCTACCGCACGATCGATAAGCGTCAGACCTTCATCAGTCAACTGCACCAGCATGCTACGGGCATCCTCGACATTCACCTGGCGAACAATAAAACCTCGGGATTCCAGGCGTTTAAGGCGATGCGTCATGGTTCCCGAAGTCACCATCAGGGTTGAAAACAGTTCGGTTGGCGTCAGGATATAGGGCGCACCAGCCCGGCGTAGTGTCGCCAGCATATCGAACTCCCACACACTCAATCCAAACTCAGCAAAGGTTAACTCAAGCTGCTGCTCCAGAAAGGCTGCACAACGACTAAGCCGACCAATCGGCCCCATCGGGCTACAGTCTAAATCCGGACGCTCGCGTTCCCACTGCGCAAGAATAGTATCTACTGCATCTTGTTGCGGTTTATTTTGAACGTTCATTTATCTTGACTTCAAGTTAATTTATCGACAAGCTTATTTTATCTTGAACTGAAGATAAGTACAAAATTATGC
Organism: uncultured Cedecea sp.; assembly: GCF_947498825.1. GTDB lineage: Bacteria > Pseudomonadota > Gammaproteobacteria > Enterobacterales > Enterobacteriaceae > JGM124. The sequence continues at coordinate 484,886 of NZ_CANMLV010000001.1, forward strand.
GTAACTCTTTCTCTGCGCCCTACTGGCGTGATGTTCTCCTGACAGCAATCGCCCCCGCTATCTGGGGATCAACTTACATTGTGACAACCCAGTTTCTGCCGCCGGACAGACCTTTTACTGCGGCACTGATTCGTGTTTTACCTGCGGGTATCCTGCTGCTGCTGTTTATCCGCCGTTTGCCTGAACGCCGGGATATTGGACGTCTGATTATTCTCAGTGCGCTCAATATTGGTGTTTTCCAGGCATTGTTATTTGTCGCCGCCTATCGATTGCCCGGAGGGCTGGCCGCAGTACTCGGTGCTATCCAACCGCTGCTGATCATGGTCCTGATTTGGCTTGTTGACAGGCGTCCGCCTAAGCAAATTACCTTATGGGCAGCGCTGGCGGGGGTCGTGGGTATGGCGATGTTACTGCTGTCACCTCAGACCGTATTTGAACCTGTCGGTATTGCTGCCGCCTTACTGGGTGCAATGTGTATGGCATCCGGCGTCTGGCTGACTCGCCGCTGGCAAGTCAAGCTGCCTGTGATGGCGCTAACAGGCTGGCAACTCGTTCTGGGTGGCATCATGCTGGCCCCCGCGGCGTGGTTTTTTGATGCTCCGCTCCCCGTACTGACGGTTCCCCAGTGGGCTGCTTATGCCTATCTCAGCCTGGCAGGGGCATTTGTCGCTTACGCCCTGTGGTTTCGTGGCATTAATTGTCTGCCCGGCGTTGCGGTAGCGTCATTAGGATTACTCAGTCCGTTAACTGCCGTTGCCTTGGGTTGGATAGTGCTTTCCCAGGAGATGAGCGGTATCGCATTTGTTGGACTTTTTATCGTTCTGGCCAGTGTATTAGTGGTACAACGTACCTCAGCGCAAACCAAATAGTACTTCACAACATTAAACAAAGTGGGGAGAAGCAAGCGTGGCCCAACGTAAGGCCGGATGCTGCATCGACCAACAGACTGCCACGCAGCTCATAGCCGACATCGGTAGAATGCGTCATCTTAAGGCGGTGAGCTATCTCCTGACGAGCCAGGGAAAGCAGAGGGTCATTAAGCTGTCTGAAAGTCACGCGTTCATTGTTAAGAAAACGCCAGACGGCCTGAGTGGTGGCAAAAGTGTTTTTTTGCGTGCTGGCAAGATCTTTAATCGCACAGGCAAGTGGTTCAGCGGGAGTCATAAGTTATTTAACCAGCGTCTGATATCGGCGGCTGAGCCGGGCATCAAGCCCGGCGAGAGAGAGGCTTAATTCATGCTATCCATTTATGCCAGATTTTGGCAACTTTGTGTAGATACCTATGCCTAAAAGGACGGGGGTTTACGGCGCTTCCCGATAAAGCTGGCTCAGGAACTCCATCATCGTGCCCATGAATTATGCTTTATTGCTAACTCGCTAAATTTCCCGGTGTTATGTGAACCGGTCATTACGCATAGCATCGATCCTTGCGCTTAATGTGTCACCCGGGAAGGCGCTGCAACGTACTGTTTAATATCAATCGCCTCTTCAAGAGAGGCCTTCCACCCGCGAAGTCCTTTCTTGTCTCAGAGGCGACTGTTAATCTGTGCTCTCAAGCAATAATGCTTACCATTCCTGAACTCAGGCAGCTTTATGAAACAGATAACGATTAGCGATATGCAGCAACAAAGCGCGGCAGCAGCAAGTGCTCCACGTTTACGTGCTCACCGAAATTTTCACCCTGAACTGAGCGACCCGGTACAACGTCTGGCGATTGCCATGGAGCCTGGTACCTATATTCGTCCTCACCGTCATCCTCATACTTTTGAGCTACTGTTACCGCTTAGAGGACGCTTTCTGGTATTAAATTTTGATGACCAGGGCACGGTCACGCAACGCGTGGTACTGGGTGAAGATTGCATGGCGCTGGAAATGGAAGCCGGAACCTGGCATGCGGTACTGTCTCTTGATAACGGTGGCGTGATTTTTGAAGTGAAACACGGGGGCTATCAGCCCGTAGCAGAGCAAGACTCTGCCGCATGGGCTCCCGCTGAAGGGGAAGAAGGCACCACGAAGTTAATGGAGTGGTACGCGCAGGCCCAGGTGGGCGATGGCGGTTTCCGTTTATAGAAAGGGTGACGACGCGAAGCCACTATGACTTCGCGTTCGCCAGCAGTTGCTCAATCGTCGCTCTGGCATTAATCAACGCGCTCAGCCCGCCTTTCAGCCAGACGCCCTTCCCTGCGACTTCCAGTCTGGCTGCATGATCAAACTGATCAAAATCGACCGGATAGACCAATGTCGGAATATTTTGCCGCAAGCAATAATACATAATGCCTGCCCCGCCATGATGAATCACTAAATCGTAATATTGCAGGCAGGTTTCATAGTTTACCCAGGGAAGACGAACGACGTTTTCTGTTTGCTGGTAGCGCATTGACTCAGGAGCCCCCTCAGTAAAATGAAACTGCCAGTCTGGTAAAGTGCGGGCAAGCTGCAGGACAGCATCAGCAACCTCCTCTTTATGCCAGGCCAGATGGGTGCCTAATGTCACCAGGATATATCGCTGCCCCGGAACAAAATGGGGCTTATGGCCGGCGTCTGGTGGGGTATAGAGTGCCGGGCCAATAAACTGCACGCTGGCGGGCCAGCTCCGCGTGAACTCCAGCGATTTATCCCCTAAAGCCAGAATACATTGCGCAGAATAGGCACTTTCCGTTCCGTCAGGTCGATAGAGTCGGGTTATTCCAGTCTGCCTTATAGTGCGATAAAACAACCAGAATATCGTCTGTTTAAACCAGCGTACTTTTTTACGGGCAACGGCATGCCTGAACCGCTGCCAGCGGCTGGTTGCTGGCGTCAATCCCCCGCAATACGCTGGCGGACCATCGTCGGTTTCCAGTACACAAGGAGAAGGTAAACTCGTCCACCAGGGGATATTCCATGTATCAGCGACCTTACCGACGACGGGAAGCGTAAAGTCAGCAATGATCAAGTCAGGGGGCTGCCCCTGTTGGTAGAGTTCATCAAGCTCACGGGCAAAATCGGCCAGTAACCCCACCGCCTGTTTAAACTGGCGGTATAATTTTACCGGGTGACTTTTTACCGCATAGTTCGGATTAGCTATCTCTTGTAAGGGAAGATCAAAATTCCCGGGTAAAGCAATCCCCTGTAGCCCAGCCCCCGTTATACGCGACAATGCCCCCTGCGTACTGATGATCCGTACCTCATACTGAGGTGCCAGCGCCCGCCCCAGTGCAAGAACAGGGTGTAAATGTCCGGAAAAAGGCGGTGCCAGCAGGTCTATCTGTCGGACAGAAGGAGGAATGGATGCCAGTAAAGACTTCATCTTCCGTTTTCCCTGGATTCAATACGCTCTATATAGTCTTCGCAAATCGCCAGAACATCAGGATTCGAGAGATAGTTCATATGTCCGCAGTGTACTTTTAAGTCAACTTTACGGAAGTAAAATCTTGATAGCCAGTCCTGGTGACCCTGAATCAAAATATGTCGGCAGGCCGGCCGCTTTCTGGCCACCGCGCCATAGGCAATAATCGTAGTCGAGGCCATCACTTCAGAAGATAAATCCAGATTATTAAATAACTCTAACCCACAGCTTCCGGCAAGCAGTACCGTCTGCGGTGCCTGAGTCAATAACTCTGTCACGCAACGCTGATAACGCGCCCGAAATTGACGATTACGGGACGTGAAATAGTCACGGCTGTTATAGAAGCTTGCAGTGAGTAAGCCCGGTGACGGAATACCCGTCAACGCCCCGGTTTCGCAGACATATGGAAAATTGAGACTCACCAGCCGGCGCTGTGGCCGAGCCAGCTTACTGATAAATGCTGACTGCAGCGGGCTCAGCTGAGCATGGCCCGGCTGACTGCGTCCGGTGATATACGCTATTTGTAAAGAGACCGGATTCATCGTGAAATAAAATGATTGTTATTGAACACCCGATAACGCCGTGTACGCCAGATAATGGTGCGGTTACATACAGCATGAAGGAGATGTAGCGGTTGCAATAGTTCTGAAATTAGCGACAACAAGGGGCGAGATTGAATATCCGTCGTCAAAGCTTGTTGCACCTTCCGTAGAGCCAGGTGGCGTATCATCAGGCATGCCAGAACCCCCCAGGGATGTGAGACAGCCATCAATAGTACTCCCCATAACAACAGGGGATGCAAACCTTGCAGTAAAAAAATCATCAGTTTGATCTTGAATGATTTCTCCCGCAGTAAGAGTGTGGCAAATAAGAACCAGCGATGCATTTGTTGCCAGTATTTTTTACCACTGGCTAAATCAGTATGCATTTTTACCAGCGCAATACTCTGCGTCAGCCGAATTTGATGTTTATCCAGTAGAGAAGCCAGAGCCAGATCGTCCGTCAAATCATGCTGAATATGGGCGAAACCCTCTACCTTTTCCAGCGTTTGGCGAGTTAGCGCATAGCACATACCATTGATGGTTAACGGTGGAAGATAAGACAACAAAGGCAGATAAGTCAGCGCTGAATTGTCATTCACAAACTGCGCGAGTAGTGCCGCATAACGCTCTTTACTGGCAGCATAATAGGGCAAGGCAGTCACCAAATTATCTGCACCAACTTCGCTGATAAGCCGAGTAAATGCTGCCGGAGAGAGTATCGCATCGTCATCCAGCACCAAAATAATGTTATTACTGGCTTCCTGCCAGGCCCGTTCCAGTTTAAAAGCCTTCGGATTTACGCCCTGCGGCGCAGCCGGACAGGAGATAATATTAATATTTCGCGGCGCCAGCTGCTGCTTTATCTGGTTAACGGTCATCTTTGCGACCGCATCGTCATCATCAATCAGCCAGATAAAATCGGCCTGTTCAAGCGCCATAACATTTTCCTTTAAAGTGGCCCCCAGTGTCGGATCACCACTTAAAATAGGCTGTAAAATCGTTACCCGTTGCGATAATGGCTGGGCGGCAGACCACTTTTCTTTGCGGATAATTCCCAACGTTAATACAACTTTTAACAGTAATATCCCCAGCCAGCTAGCAACAAGGATCAACATTGATTTTGCTCCAGGTAATATTGAATGAATCTGTCCAGCCCGTCTGACAAGGTACAAGAAGGCGGACCGAAGTCCGCGAGCGCTGCGCGCACATCGAGTGTTTTTGAATAACCAAAGACACCAACACCAAAACGGGTTATCGGCGGCATTTTTTTTATGCCCAGTAATCGATATCCCCCCTCAATCAGCCGGGCAATCAGCATCAATTGTTTCACTGATATCTGCCTTTTTGGCGCAGGCAGATTAAAACGCTCAAGCACCTCTTGCAGGAAGCGATTTATTTCAACCGGCTCGGCGTTAGAAAGGTTGTACACCCTTCTTAACTTCGGCAATGTCGCCGCTTGCAGGAGATAATCGCACAGTGTTTCAACCGGCATAATATCCCCCTGAGCGGGCATATCCGGTGACGTTAATATCGGTAGTTGCTTGTTACGCGCAGCCTTAAGGAGTGGCGGAAATAGCAGGTTATCACCGACGCCAAAAACCGCGCAGGGACGTAATATCGTCTTCTTTCCCTGATAAGCTTGCACCCTCTTTTCACCCTCATATTTACTGCGGGCATATTCATTGGCGAAATCCGGGCCGGGAGTATGTTGTTCTGTAAGGCCAAGCTGATGCTGGTAGCGGTAATAAACGGCTGCTGTAGAGAGGTAGATCAGTCGTGGATGACCTCGCTTTCGGCAAAAATGAATAACCTGTTCAGTCGTCAGGACATTATCGCGCCAGTACTCTGCACGGCTTCCCCATGGCCCCGCTTTACCTGCGGCATGAATCACCACATCCGGAGCAAAATCCAGGGTGTCTAAATCAGCTAAATCAAGCTGAAAATAACGCATACCCGTGAGGGATTTTGGGCGTGGGCGTCTTCCGACACCCAGCAATTCGAGATTATTATGTCCGGCAAAACGACGCAGAAAAGCCTGACCAATAAAGCCCGATGCGCCTGTTATGACGATGTTTATCATGGAGGGGAAATATCCTCAAGCTGCTGCGGATTAACGCCCATCTGTTTCAGAAACTGTTGTTGTAACTGTAACAACTCCGTCAGACTTATCTTTTGGTAGTCAATATTAAAACGCGTCGCTATCTGTGTAATCAACTGACTTAATGCCGGATAATGGCGATGATGCCAGTTGGGAAAGAGATGATGCGTCAGATGTAAATTAGCGCCCCCCAGCCAGTAGCCCAGCCAGGCCGGTCGTGCTTGCCAGTCGAAGGTGGTCGTGAAAACATGCTGATACCAGCTATGCGGCATATTTCCCGCAGCCGGCGGCTCAAAGAAATGTGATTTTGCCCAATGGGTACCAACAATCAACATCACAAACAGTAACGATGACACCATCTGGGATAACAAGTAGATAATCAATAAGGTGGAGAAACTGAACTCAGCAGACAACACATAAGCGGGGATAACCAGAGCCAGCAAAAAATGCAGACTTTTACTGATAAGAAAAACAGTCCAGCCCTTCAGACCCCGCATCGCCATTTTCGCTGTTACTCTGGTCTGTCCGGCCCTGTCAAGCCAGTCCACCAGCCAGATATACCAAGGGAAAGTAAAAGCAGCAATAAACGGCCAGTACCAGTGCTGAAGACGCATAAAAGGCTTCCAGCGCTGAAAAGGTGTCTGACGTAACAGACCATTCTCATCAATATCCGGATCATAGCCCGCAATGTTGGTATGCGTATGATGAAAAAGAACATGCCGTACTCGCCAACAGTCGGGATCCAGCCCCAGCGGAATCGACACGACTCGCCCAACAACAGCATTAACCCAGCCAGAGCGAAAGAAAGCATTATGGGAGGTATCGTGAACCACGTTAATCACCAGCAACATGGCGCTAAAAATAAATCCCAGATACCAGCAAGACAGTGCTATTACAGAGTGTTGTTGCAGGCTTATCCCGTAACAAGTCAGGCAAATCCCGACCAAAAAAATCAGTTTGCCGATAGCCCATTTATCAGCAAATCGGCTGTCCTGACGTCTACGCAGATACTGCTGTGCCGCCTGCATCATCGCTTTATGCAACGCTAAGTCGTCTTTCTGATAAGCCAGCGGGCGTAAGGGAGGCCTGCTCATTATTCAGTTTCCTTTACGGGAGGCTGCCCCATTTGCCACAAAAATCTGCGCTGTCTAACCAAGAGTTCATGATAACTGATACAGCGGTAATCCATGCCATAACGCGTCGCCAGCTCACCAATAATTTCGGCAAGTGCCGGATAATGTCGGTGATTGAGCTGCGGAAAAAGATGATGGGTTAAATGATAATTAAGCCCACCAGTAAGATGATGAAGCCAGCGCGGTGAAGTGACCCAATCACAGGCGGTAGCAAAATTATGGTGATACCAGCCATGGGGCATCTGCTTATTTTCGGGAGCCTCGAAGAACTCGGCCTCAGCCCAGTGCGTGCCGAGTAATAAAAAGACCACCATCAGGGAGGCACACATCTGACTGACGAAATAAATCAGGATAACAGCCCACGGCGCAATACCGTGCTGTAGCCCCACAAGCACAGGGATCACCAGCACCAGAAACAGATGAGCGACTTTACTGCCAATAAAAAGCACCCAACCCTGTTTACCGCGTAATAATTTCTCTTGCCGGAGCGGCGTTTTGTTCAGCCTGTCCCGCCAGTCAAAAACCCAGGTTATCCATGGCAGTGATAACGCCGCAATCAGTGGCCAGTAAAGATGCTGATAGCGCATATGGCTGCGCCATTGCTGAAAAGGAGACTGGCGAAAAATACCATTCTCTTCGGTATCTAAATCGTAAATTTCAATATTGGCATAATGATGATGGAATATAACATGCCGTGCCCGCCAGTAATCAGGATCCACCCCCAAAGGTAATGTCACCAGTCGGCCAATAAAACGATTAATAACGGGATGACGGCTGAAGGTATTATGGGAAGCATCATGGTTGACATTCACATTCAATAACATCGCCATCATGACAAAAATAAAATAACTGCTGGCAAATAACCACAGCGGGGTACTGCCAAGCATAATGCCATAGCACAGCACGGACAGCACAAGAAGCAGTAACGCTTTCCCCCACTGCCAGCCATCAGCATAGGCATGATCATGCCCCAGATATTCTCGTACTGCCTGCTGGAGATGTTGGTGAAAAGCCTGCTCATTTTCACGAGGATAGTGCAAAGGATCAAGTGTATCAGACATCAACAATTCCTCTTCGTCCCCAGCCACACAATACGCTGAGACTATGGAGTATCAGTGCTGATAATGTGACCAGCCAAAAGCCCTCGTTCCAGCCCAGTCCCACCACCAGTAAGCCCCACAGCATTAGCGTGAGCAAAAACCAGCTCAATACCCCCCAGCGCTGTCCCTGGGAAATCCCTCCCAGAGCAACCGACCCAAAAGCGAGCAGAATAAATAGTGCAATCTGAGCGAGAGTGACATCCTGATAGCCGTAACCATAGAGCTGAATATACCCCAGCACTAAAGAAAATAGCAGCAGCGCCCCACTGACCAGCATCCACGCCGAGGCATAAAACTGCCGTTTTGCGCCCTGGCCTGTCCCTCCTTTATGCCACAAACGCCAGAAGGGAAGATTACTGGCAATAAAAGGATTATTGCCCGGCTGTTGGCCTTTGACACCATAATGATAAGATTCGGTGGGTGCGACTTTGAAGGTGCCAAAAAGCTTGTCCCAGAAAATAAAGCTGCCGCCATAATTACTATCAGAGTAAGCGCGATCATTAATATGGTGAACCCGATGATGTGTCGGGGTGACAAAAATGTTTTCCAGCCAGCCCAGGTTCGGCTTCACTGATATATGGTTAAAAAACTGCACCGTGTAGTGCAATATTGACACACTCAAAAATACCGTGAGCGGTACCCCAAGCCATGCGAGAACAATAAAGAAAGGAATCGATGTTAATGAAGAATACCAGGAGTTACGTACCCCCAGCGATAAATTATAGTGATGCCCCTGATGGTGGACGACGTGTACCGCCCATAAAATAGCCAGTCGATGGTGCAGTCGGTGTAGCCAGTAAAAACCAAAATCCCAGGCAATAATAGCAAAACACCAGACCCAGACAGGTGAGACTTCAGCAAACAGATTGAGGCTGAAGTGACTGAGCACCAGGCTATAACAGAGAACCTCAAGACCACGAAATAGCCAGAGCATAATATGCCCTGAGTTAAGGTTGAAAATAACATCATGCCAGTCAACTGTTTGCTGGCGGGTAAATCTCAGTAACAAGGCCTCACCCAGCACAAATAACAACATTAGAATGACAGGAACAATTAATTCACTCATCAGGCGTCTCCTTCTGCCGATTGATTATCCAGCTCACCAGCATACCCGCTCCTAATGCCAGTACGACTCCACCGACCAGGTCGATAAACAGATGACGTTTTAACTGCAAAACAGAAAACGCTATCACGCTCCCCCAAAATATAAACGCCAGGGTCAACAAATACTGCCGGGACTTGGCTATCGCCCATACTGCCAGAAGCGTCAGAGCAACATGCAACGAGGGAAAGCAATTTTGCGCCGAGTCGACGGAAATTAATTGTTTCAATAGCACAGACGTAATGCCCTGCCCGGTGTCCGGCGGAGTAACAAGGGTCGTTGGCCAGAGTAAATAAATCAGCCCTGCCCCTAAGGCAGTGAGTTGCATTGAGCGGGCAAGCCAGCGCACTGCTGTTAAAGGTGCCAGAAAATAGCCCGCAGGAATAATCAGAAAGAAAGACAAATAGGCCCAGATAGCCGATGCTGAAAAGGGTATCTTATTATCAATCCAGGATGGCGTTATTATCTGTCCCGCACCTTGTAAATCATCACTAAAGTGATAAATAACACCGACAAATCCCCACCCCAGCAGTAGCTGCCATGCACGATAAAATCCGTTATTCATAAACTGACCTTACGAATAATGCGCCGCCGCTTGCTATCAAATTGCGCAATGACATTGGCACTTTCCAGCTGCCAGTGCAGTATTTGTGTATCGATACCTTGCTTATCCAGCATTGCGATCAGCGCCTGTTTACTGGTTTCCAGGGCTTCGAGGGAACAATCAGCAAGCAGGTGCAAGGTTTCAGAGTCCTGCTGAGTCAGGCGGTAATCCGCATTGACAGGCAATGAAATAGCCAGCACACGACTACAAAGATCGGCAAAAACAGTCTGCGGCTGCCCGTTAATGTCCGCAAGTATGAGCTGATCGTCCCAGCGTCCCTCAATATGGTGAATAGCCCGAGCCGGGTTACCACAAGGACACGCCTCTTCCCTGATAACCAGTACATCATCCAGCCGATAACGGACAATAGGTTGTGTTTCCCGGGTAAAATCGGTAATGACCGGTGTAAAACGCTGCTTATCCAGCCACTGAGGCTCAATATGCAGAAACTCTTCGTTAAGGTGCAAAGTACCATAGCGACAGGTCGCAGCTAAAAATCCTTCAGTAGCCTGATAAACCTCACCTACCACGCCGAAGACTTCTGTCAGTAACAGGCGATCCTGGTGCTCCAAAACTTCCGCAACAGAAATAACCTTTTTGACCTGTAAGCGGACTTCATTCCGCTGTACGCTCAAAGCCAGTTCACGCAGTACCTGGGCCGGAGCAACAATAATCGTCGGAGCCTGTTGTTCTAACACGGGTAAATGGGAAGAAAAAGACTGAAATAAATCATAGTAAGCGAGGCTCAGCCAGCGATTATTCACGCTCTGGTAGAGGTTATTATTGGCACGTAAAAATAACGCCACACGCTCCCCGGCAAACAAACCATCAGGCAGCATTTTAGCCAGCATGCCTCCCGCCCACAGTTGCTGTTCTTCCGGGCTCACAACAAATAATCCCCGCTGACCGGAAGTACCCGAGGATAATCCAACGCTGAATCTCCCGACCTGACGTGAGAAATCGCGATCTTTCTCGCTTTGCAGTGCGATATCGAGTAGTGGCTGGCTACGAAGATGTTGCGTATTCATCTGGTCAAAATGTTTCATCATCAGAGATTTGTCCATTAACGGCCAAGCCGCCATTGGCATATCCTGATAGCGACTAAACCATGGACTTTTCGCCAGCACCCGGCGAGTAAAGCATTTTAGCTGTCGCTGCTGATAACGCTCCAAAGCCTCACGACTGGTGAAACGTTGACGTCGAATACGAAAATAGTGCCACAAGGTGCGGAGTAATGCGGTCATAAATCCCCCTCATGGCAGAGACGGATCTGGCATTTCCCGCCTAACCAGAGCTGGTTAAGCTGAGCCAAGGTCTGGTAGTAAGCGACCGGATCATCCATCACTAAATTTGCCATACGTGAGGGGCCACGCAGCGTTTGATAGCTGACCGGTGACCAGGCCGCATCACTGGCCAGCAATACCCAGCCCTCATCTGTTTCAATAAAGGCACCCCAGTGCCCGGCAGCATGACCGGGTAATGGCACCAGTAAAATTTGCCCCTGGCTGCCAGGTAATTCGTACCCCTGAGCAAACGGCATCAATTCCGGGGCCAAGGCAACCTGCGTGAATCCCTCAAAAAACGCTAATGCCGTTTCGAAAGTTTCAGGGATCAGTCCGGGAATAAAGGCCTGTTTTAATGCAGCAATGCCACGCAGATTGCGCGTTTTTTGCCATCCTTCCCCGGAACACATAAACCGAAGAGAGGAGAAATCACGGAGTCCGGCAACATGGTCAGCATGAAAATGAGAGAGGATAATGCCGTCAATATCCTCCTCCAGATAACCTTGCTCCCGGAGCTGAGCGACCAGTGATTCTTGTGGGTCAAAATACACCGGTGTCACCTGACGATAGAGCCAGAATAATCCTGAGCGGGTGTAATCCTTAAACCAGTTAGCATAACCCGTATCCCACAACCAGCGCTTATCTCCCACTTCCAGCAAATACGCCCGGGCAGGAAATTTACAGACCCGAAAGCCGGCGCCTTTCAAAGCCATACAGCCTGGGTGAGTACAGTATCCCACTTCAAAAGTGGTTATTTTAGCCACGACGTCTTACTCCCTGACTGAGGTACGTAACCAGTCTCCGGTACGCACGATACTCTCTTCGAGCGAATAAAGCGGACGATAACCCAGCTCATTAATCGCTCGTTGCGAATCGAGGGTCATATCAAAATAGACCGCACCTACACTATAGCGAGTAAGCATGGGCTCTTTATCGGTTATTTTCGCTGCCAACTCCATCCCCGCGGCAACCATAGATAACAATCGATAAGGCACCGATTGCAACCTGACACCATAACCGAGTTGCTGATTCAAAATAGCTTCAACCATCTCAGCCAGCCGCTGCGGCTGCTGATTAGTGATGTTATATATCGCGCCAGAAGGCAGATGCTGCTGCGTGGTTGCCAGTGACATGGCATGCACGACATTCAGAACGAAGGTTAAGTCAAGCTGCGCCCTGCCCCCGCCCGGCAAGCGCAGTACATTATTTTTACCGCGAATATTCGCTAACAACCGCGGAATAATCACCCGATCATGTGGGCCAAATAACCCACGTGGTCGCAAAATAATATACTGGGTATCAGGATAGAGTTCGATGGGCTGCAGCAGCACCTGCTCAGCCGCATACTTACTGTAAGCATAATGGTTTGAAAAACGCCTGGCGCGGTAGGTTTCTGGCAAATTATGATGATGCCGGAAGTCAAAATAAACCGCCGGAGAAGAGATATGAATAAAGCGTCTGACGCCTTCACGTCCGGCAACCCTGGCAAGTTTCTCGGTCACCACCACATTGGTCTGGAAAAAGTCCTCTGCCGTTCCCCAGGGAGAGGACTTAGCCGCACAATGCCAGACGGCATCGCAACCAGCGACCAGCGACAGAAAGGTATCATCTGAACACTGAGTTAAATCCAGGGAAATAAAGGTCGCGCCGATCGCCTGTAGTTCTGCACCTGCCAGAGGGTCACGTCCTGTTGCAACAACGTTATGTCCTTGCTCCAGTAACCATTGTGTCGCATTACGCCCTAATCCACTGGTTGCGCCAGTCACCAGAATTTTCATGGCAGGATCACCATACCCGCGAGCGTCAGTCCTGCAGCAGTCCCCATCAGCATCACAGGTTTTCCGGGATTAACACGCCCGGTAATCATCGCTTCATGCAAGGCAAAAGGCAGTGATGCCGCCACCTGATTGCCGTGATAACGATAAATATCAACCAGGATCTCATTCGGCACATGAAGGCGTTTGCGTATATGTTCCAACGCTAAGTGGCTGGCCTGATGAGGAACAACGGTAGCAATATCCTGGAGCGTTAGCTGACATTGCGCGAGCAAACGTTGAAAATATTCCTCAATAATCGAGGAGGCATGGCGGAATAAGGCTTTAGCCTGCATATGAAATAAGAAATCTTGATCGTTCATGCCAGCCCGAGGATTACAGCGAGTTCCTCCCGCACGAATTTCACAAAGTTCACTGCCGGAGGGATACATTTCAACCAAGCTACCCAACACCCGGCTACGCCCATCCCCGCGTTCAACGATGGCACAAGCCGCACCGTCTCCAAAAATCAAAGACGACTCTTCATGGTTCCAGTCTATCCCGCGTGAGGCGATATCCGCGCTGACAATAGCAATGCGCTGATAACTACCGGAATTCAGGAGTCCGGTCGCCACTTGTAGAGCAGAAATAAAGCTCACGCAACTGCTGTTAATGTCAAAACCTGCAGTACCCGGCGCCAGGCCTGCCGATTTCAGGATATGGACTGCGGTACAGGGAAGAGCCTGATAGGAGATAGCCGAGGCTGAAATCAAGAGATCAATGGAGTCTGGATCAATAGCATGACGTTCCAGCGCATTATGCAGAGCAGCGGCAGCCAAATCAGCCTGGCTCGCGCTATGGCTGGCGTGAAAACGGTATTCAATACCTGAACGCTGTTCTACATACCCCGCTGCTTTACCCAATTTTTTATCGAGTGTCGCGGACTCCACCTTGCCCGGGGGCAATGCGGTACCAGTGGCTATGATGCTCAAAGCCTGCGAAGAATGCGAATGAAAAGGAGTCGACATAGGCGGAAAGAGAACCTTGGTTAGAATAGCCATGATGAGTATTCTATTTTTCCCCCCCTTAGGTTGTCTATTCGTTTGGTGATGCCATTTATCATTCAGGATAATCCCTGGAGAGAACATCTCTCCTCCAGCCTGAAATCCTTCCTGATGACGAGTTTCAGCTTCAGAATGTCGCGGGGTGCTGCCACCATTTGTAGCGAGTGGATGTACTTTGCTGACCATAAATCTGAGGGAACAAAACTCAGCGACCTGCCGGGGATTCATCAATAAAAATGGGTAAATGTGGAAATCGAGTAGGAGACGGAATCACTCCACCAGGGGATCGCCCACCGTGTCATAGACAAAATCACTGGTCGCATCCATCGTGCAGCTCCCGTTTTCAAAGGTCATGCTGACAAACAGCGGTGCAGTGCTAGTGTGAACCTTATTCAGATTACCCGTATCGGGTGATCCTGCATTGACTACCTGCTCATAAAACGGTGTACCCGAAGGCAGATAAAAATGGATATCACCGTCAACCCTGTCTGTCCTGCCATCTGTGGCCGGTTTTTCTTGACCGCTACACTATCAGGAGAGGGAAAGATAGAAGGAACGTGAGCTACTGGCGGAAAGACAACCTCAGAAGGAAAAAGATTGGTTTCAAGGGTTACAGCCTAGACTATTAAGAATAATCACCATTTTCTTACTCATGAAACAAAAATATGAGCAGGAGGTACCGGTAAATATAAGCCACGCTATTAATATGGGATTGTTTTGAAGGGTAAACTGATGTAAAATAATTTTGTAGTTTTGTAATCAAAATCCTAAAAAACCCATATAAATCAGAGATAAAAATGTCTAAATTATTAAAAATTATCGTAGTAGGTTCTGTTCTCGCGACTCTAACTGCATGTACTGGTCGTATCGAAAACCAGAAAAAAAATTGCAGCTATGATTATCTTCTACATCCATCGATCTCTATTTCTAAAGTTATCGGTGGCTGTGGCCCTGTAGCTGACGTTAAATAAGATATTCGAGTAGTTTATATCTGGTAATTTGCTGTACAAATAGATATTTACCCGGTCGTGATGCACGATTTTCTGATAGGGTATGCTCTGCAATGAAGTATAGCTTTAATCGAAAAGCATCCGATTCAGTTCAGCAATTTCTTATCATAATAGAGGTTTAAAACGGAAAACCGTCTTAAACCTCTATTTTTACAGAATCCCCATATTTCTTGACTGCTGACTGCATAACCGGTTCAGGTGTCGCCGGCAATTTTGACTCGATCAGCAACAGGCATGTTTGAGCTCTTCGTTGCGCTTATCCTTCTCTTCCTTCTCTGTATAGCAAATCTGGTTGAGCCTTCACATTGCTACTCAGTCAGGTGTTACTGTCGGGCTTTTTGCTGTTCAGCAGTTCCTGACCTCTGATTTCCGAATCTGACCATATCGTATTATCCCGTGGCAGCTCATTCAGTCGGGCCAATGCCCCCAGCAGGGCAGCGGTATCATCTTTTTTCTGTTTTTCGCTTTTATTCATGCCCGTTTATCTTCGGGGTTTAAAGCCTAATGGAACGGAAACGTACGTTAAGAACGTAACCATATGGTTTTAAGTCTATAGATCACGTGGCAGCATCGGACAGATTTACGTTGGTTTGATGACTGGATTTTTAACACTCAGAATGCTGAAAGCAGCATGGTTACTGATTTCAACGAAAATAATATATCGTGATCTATTCTGTCGAAGAACTTCTCCAGAACCATGTCGACCACCCGGTGTTTACCGCTGTGCATGTAGGCTTGTGTCTGACGCACCGCCTTTCATGCGTTACGTCCCGGACGGAAGCCATAACTGGAGTTTGAGAAGGTCGGATCGACGACAGGGCTCAGTTTCTGCGCTATCGCCTGTTGAATGAATCTGTCTGTCACCGTGTCGATTGTCAGCGGCACTTCCACTTTCGTTCGCCCACTGACCGCCGTGTCGATTTCAGCACCACTAAGCTGCTCTCACGAATTCTGTTCGTCAGACCCGCATTTGCTTTCGGCTTCCTTCAGATTTCACCTCGCAGTGAACACTCTTGCCGTTCAGCTAACACTTCCCTTGCCGGGTGTGTAGAGGACTTTCACCTTCAAGTCCTCTGCTACCAAACAGACAGCGCCCATCAAGGCACTACGCGCCATGCTCGGCGCACAACAAAAAACCCCAAGTTATTAACTAACTTGGGGTTTATGTTTGGCGGAAGCGTAGAGATTCGAACTCTAGAACCCTTTCGGGTCGCCGGTTTTCAAGACCGGTGCCTTCAACCACTCGGCCACACTTCCATAATACTTTTTTACTGCATAACAGTCGCTTTTCAGCCACTGCTTAAATGTTGGCGGAAGCGTAGAGATTCGAACTCTAGAACCCTTTCGGGTCGCCGGTTTTCAAGACCGGTGCCTTCAACCGCTCGGCCACACTTCCAACGAGGCGAACTATAAACATAGCGATTCCTCATGTAAAGCACCATTTTATCTAATCGCCTTAAATTTAGCCGTTTTTGTGTTGTTTGGTTGAAAGTGCAACAATGTGGTGAGGTTTACAACACATCTCATCTTCGCCATGCGCCCTTTCTTATATTATTCCGATAGCGATTATTATGTTCAGACAACGTTAAAAACGGATAAAAATAGCTTTTAGCAAAGTTTGGCATCGCCTTCTTTCTCTGTCTGGCAGAATTCAGTCAATCATCACTTCATTTTACTTATCAGGCTTACCAATAAAGATATATTTTTCAAAAAACTACCCTGAGATTTTATCTGAGGATGATTTGAGAGCCACAACAGGTAAAGATGGGTAAAAAGGCTTTTTTGCAATAAAGCAGGGCATTATGCTCATCTACTATAAAACACCTGCAAAAGAGAGAGTTTAACAATGGATCGCATTATTACCTCCTCGAATGACCGCACGTCATTGTTGAGTACGCACAAGGTTCTGCGTAATACCTATTTTCTACTTAGTCTGACTCTGGCATTCTCAGCCCTGGTTGCGACCGCCAGCACCTTATTACAATTACCTTCACCGGGACTGATTCTGACTCTGGTCGGTATGTATGGTCTGATGTTTCTGACCTACCGTCTGGCAGACAAACCATCAGGCCTGATTGCCACCTTCGCCTTTACCGGTTTCCTGGGGTATATCCTTGGTCCTATTCTGAATAGCTATCTGTCCGCAGGAATGGGCGATGTCATCGGAATGGCGCTGGCCGGTACCGCACTGGTCTTCGTTGGTTGCTCAGCTTATGTCCTGACGACCCGCAAAGACATGTCCTTCCTCGGTGGTATGCTGATGGCAGGTGTGGTTGTGGTTCTGGTCGCTATGGTGGCCAATATCTTCTTACAGCTGACAGCGTTGCATCTGGCCATTAGTTCAGTCTTTATTCTGATATCTTCTGGTGCCATTTTGTATGAAACCAGCAACATCATTCGTGGTGGAGAGACTAACTATGTGCGCGCAACCGTGAGCCTGTATGTCTCTATTTACAATATTTTCATCAGCCTGTTGAGTCTTCTCGGATTCGCCAGCAAGGATTAATCACTAGCAGCATTTGCTGATAAGCGTGATCAGACTGCACCCTAAAGGTTGCCGCAGGCAACTGAGTAAGGTGCAGTTTTTTATGGCGCCTGAAATTTGTTACACTGCTGGCGTTCTCATAAAAATAACGAGTCATTATGCTGATTTTTGAAGGGCAGGAAATTGCCACCGACGCCGATGGTTATCTGAAGCACAGCCAGCAATGGAGCGAAGCTTTAGCTGAAGCGATTGCTACCCAGGAAGGGATAGTCCTTGCAGCTGAGCACTGGGAAGTGGTGCATTTTGTGCGTAACTTTTATCTGGAGTTTAATACCTCTCCGGCTATTCGTATGCTGGTTAAAGCTATGGCCAGTAAGTTTGGTGAAGAAAAAGGCAATAGCCGTTACCTCTATCGCCTGTTTCCAAAAGGTCCGGCAAAACAGGCAACCAAAATTGCCGGTTTACCCAAACCGGTGAAGTGTATTTAATAGCGAACCTTAAACTCAGTCCAGCGCTCTTCGGGTTGGTGAGCGGCTGAAAAAACATTATCAACTCGTGCTCCCCGTGGTCCTCCGGCATTCAGCCAGTTAAGCAACTTTTCAAGCTGGTCTGGAGAGCCACAAGCGAGGACTTCCACACTGCCATCATCCAGATTGCGTGCATAACCTGTTAACGCCAGTTGCTGTGCCTCCCGCCAGACACTGTAACGAAATCCTACGCCCTGTACTCTGCCATATACTCGATATTTAACACATTGCGGTTGAGATCCTGTCATGACATTGCCTCCACTCGATTCACCGGCGATAGATGTTATCCCGCGCTGTTTAATGATTGCCTTGGGTAGGTGTGTTAACCTACGCGCCATTTTATTTTAATAGCATCAGGCTGGTTTATAATCCAGCTCGCATCCCTGTTTGTCAGAGGTTTCTTTGCATGACTGAGTCGACTGTTAATCATTATCCCCGTTTAGTGCTAGCCAAAGGACGCGAAAAATCATTGTTGCGTCGTCATCCCTGGGTCTTCTCAGGTGCAGTCGCCCGTATAGAAGGTAACGTCAATCTGGGTGAAACCATTGATATTGTTGATGCCCATGGGAAATGGCTTGCCCGGGCAGCTTATTCCCCCGCCTCACAAATTTGTGCGCGAGTCTGGAGTTTTGACCGTAACGAGATAATCGATACAGAATTCTTTATCCGTCGCCTGGAACAAGCACAACAGTGGCGTGACTGGCTTGCTGCGCGCGATGGTTTAGACAGCTATCGTCTCATCGCCGGTGAGTCAGATGGCCTGCCCGGCATCACTATCGACCGTTTTTCTCATTTTCTGGTATTACAATTGCTTTCTGCTGGTGCAGACTATCAGCGTCCACAGTTGGTTGCAGCACTGCAAAAACTGTATCCGGACTGTTCTGTTTATGAAAGGTCTGACGTCGCAGTGCGCAAAAAAGAGGGACTGCCACTGACACAAGGCACCATTAGCGGCGAACTACCGCCCGCTCTGCTCGCGATAGAAGAGCATGGTATGAAACTACTGGTTGATATCCAGCAGGGGCATAAAACAGGCTACTATCTTGATCAGCGTGATAGTCGTTTTGCCACCCGTGGCTATGTCAAAAATAAACGCGTACTGAACTGTTTTTCTTATACCGGTGGATTTGCTGTCTCGGCGTTAATGGGTGACTGTCGCGAAGTTGTCAGCGTCGATACTTCACAAGAAGCACTGGATATCGCCAAACAAAATGTCGAGCTTAACCAGCTTGACCTCAGCAAAGCCGAGTTTCTGCGCGATGATGTCTTCAAATTGTTGCGTAAGTATCGCGATAGCGGCGAAAAATTCGATGTCATCATCATGGATCCACCGAAATTTGTTGAAAATAAAAATCAGTTGTCCGGCGCATGCCGTGGATATAAAGATATCAATATGCTGGCATGTCAGCTTCTGAATCCGGGAGGCATTTTAATGACCTTCTCGTGCTCAGGATTAATGACAACAGACTTATTCCAAAAAATCGTTGCTGATGCTGCGCTGGATGCCGGCCGGGAATTGCAGTTTATTGAACAGTTTCGTCAGGCTGCCGACCATCCGGTCATTGCAAGTTATCCCGAAGGATTGTATCTGAAAGGATTTGCTTGTCGCGTCATTTGACTTGAAAAATGGAAAGGATGCCATACATCTATAACAATATGATGTTTCTGGAGGTGAAAATGATTGCCGCTAAATTTGGGATTGGTCAGCAAGTCAGGCATGCTTTACTGGGCTATTTAGGTGTGGTGGTCGATATTGACCCAGAGTACGGGCTGAGTGAGACCCACGAAGATTATCTGGCAATCAATAGCTCGCTGCGAAACACCCCCTGGTATCATGTTGTAATGGAGAACGATGACGGGATGACCGTGCATACTTATCTCGCCGAAGCGCAGCTGAGCGGTGAAGGTGAGCAGGAACATCCAGAGCAAACATCACTTGATGAACTGGCAGCCTCAATACGCAAGAGGTTACAAACTCCATGTCTGCGTAACTGAAAATCTCCTCCAGGAATAAGAGATTCAGGTCAACGAGCCTGAATCTCTGCATCATTCAGTGCAAATAACGTCTGCGCACAACATATAATGACGCTATTTAGCCAGCCCCAGACGCGGTATTTCTATTGCCGGGCAATGGTCCATAACCACATTCAGCCCCGCCTCTTTAGCCAGCTGCGCTGCCTGTTCATTAATCACACCAATTTGCAGCCACAGTGTTTTCGACTTAATCGCAATCGCCTCTTGTGCCACACCCAAAGCCGCCTCTGAGTTACGGAAAACATCAACCATATCGACTTGCTGCGGAATGTCGGCAAGAGTCGCATAGACCTGTTGCCCTAATAAGGTCTGCCCGGCAAGTTTGGGTGACACGGGGATCACCTCGTATCCCTGCTGGAGTAAATAGTTCATAACCTCATAAGAAGGACGATTCGTTTTCTCACTGGCTCCCACCAAAGCAATGGTGCGTGTCGTGCGCAGGATCTCTTCAATACTCAAGTTACTCATCATGCCTCCTTGAAATGGCAAAATACACCGTCTATTGGTTAAGCTTCGCTCAGTCTCTACAGGCCACTCGAATCATTTAGTGTATATCATACACTTCAGGGCGCTTTTTTAATTTCTTTCTCTTGCAGCATCAATCTCTTCCAGTAATCTATCTAATATTCAAATCAATCAGGAAAAAATCATGCATCTGACCACCCGTACCCTTTCAGAAAAAAAACATGTTGCCTTGGTTGCCCATGATCACTGTAAAAGTGCGTTATTGGCTTGGGTAGAGCGTCATAAATCAGTTCTTGAAAATCATACCTTGTATGCCACTGGCACGACCGGCAACTTAATTCAACGAGCATCGGGTCTGGAGGTCAATGCAATGATGAGCGGCCCGATGGGTGGCGACCAACAGGTTGGAGCCATGATCGCTGAAGGTAAAATTGATGTCCTGATTTTCCTCTGGGACCCACTGAATGCGGTTCCTCATGATCCTGACGTTAAGGCGTTACTGCGTCTGGCAACCGTCTGGAATATCCCGGTTGCCACTAACCTGTCGACAGCTGACTTTATTATTCATTCGCCTGGGTTTAATCGCCCGGTTGAAATTCAGATCCCGGACTATCAGCGTTATCTGACGGACCGTCTGTAAGTTTCAAGGGCGATTAAGTACCGGCACGCCAAGTCGTTTTAATCCCTCAACAAATGAGGAAGGTTGTTGTTTATTGAATAATAACCAAACACGCTGGCGTGCCCGGGTTAAAGCGACATAAAGTAAACGACGTTCTTCTGCATCGGGAAAATCTTCAGGTTGAGGTAATAATACTTGCTCAAAAACGGACTCTCTCGCCTCGGCAGGGAATCCCTCTTTTCCTGCTTGTAAGCCGAGAACAATCACGTAATCAGCTTCCTGTCCTTTACTGGCATGGATAGTCATAAAGTCGATATTGAGTTTTGGCCAGCGCGTCGCCGCATTATTCAGACAGTCAGGATATAAATATCGATAACGCGCAAGAATCAAAATGCGCTGTTCAGGTAAAGCATAACCACTTAACTTGTCGAGCAGGCTTTCAAGCTTATCGTCCACCAACAGATTGACAGATTGTTTATCTCCCTTGACCAGGCTATTGAGTGCTTTCTTTTGTTGCCAGGGGTTCTGTTGTACCCACTGATTAGCAATCTCACCAATACGGCTATTAAAGCGGTAGGTGGTATCCAGCATACAGGTCTCAGCTGCATTAAAATGCTGAACAAACTCGCTAGTCAGTGCAGTTTGCGCGCCGGCAAATCGATAGATAGCCTGCCAGTCATCTCCTACAGCATACAGCGAGGTATGACTATTTTGCTTACGTAATGCACTCAGTAATGCTGCTCGTTGCGGAGAGATATCCTGAAATTCGTCCACCAGAATATGTTTCCACGGGCTGACAAATCGCCCCTTATCCAGAATATTTTGAGCCTGATGAATTAATCCCGAAAAATCAATTTCACCGGCATTTCGCAGCGTCGTTTTCCAGCATTTGAGTAAGGGGGCCATCAACTTAATACCACGGGTAAAACGCGGCTTTAATTCCTCGCTGGCAGTGGCGATCATTTCGGCTTGAGACCCCCCTTGCATCCGAATCAGTGATAACCAGCTATCCAGTTTTCCTGCCAGACGAGTGATTAACTTTTTATCCTGCCAGTACTCCCCTTCCGGAACGGACCAATTTAACTCATCCTCCAACCACTGACGCCAGCCTTTTGCCATCGCTTTTTTTTCACGGCACTGCTGCTGCCAGCAGTCTATTAACAGTTGCTGACGCGCGGCAGTATCCCCTTCAAGCTCACTGACTTGCGGTACTTTTTTACTTCCCTCAGAAATAATATGTAAAGCGAGTGCATGAAAGGTTTTTACGCTCAGAGAGTCCGTATTGAGTCTGTCGGCCAGTCGCTGTTCCATTTCCAAAGCGGCCTTACGCCCGAATGCCAGCATGAGGATCTGCTCTTGCGCGACTTCGGCTTGCTGTAATAACCAGCCAACCCGGGCAACCAAAACGGATGTTTTACCGCTTCCTGCCCCCGCAAGCACCAGCAGTGAATCTTCGTCGTTTACGACCGCTTGCGCCTGGGCCGGATTTAGCGGCGCGCTTTCTATATGCTCAAAAAATGCCGCATACTGCTCACGCATCTGACGAGTGTAAGTCTCATTGCATTGCTGACGAAACGCATCGCCTTGATCAAGGAGTTGCTGACAGAGACTTAAGGCCTCACGGCAACAAGCAAACTCAGTCAGACGAACAATAGGGAGCGGCATGGCTGCAAATGTCTGACGAACTTCCTGCTGTAATGCCAGCAACTCCCGACGTTTAAGCCATTTCTCCTGGCTGTTCAGCCGCTGTATATTATCCTGTTGTTTACTAAGAACATCGGCGGCGACATGACTCATCTCTTCACTCCAGCTTTGCCAGATATGATTGAGATGAGTAAAAAATCGACGTGTTTCCTGCCATTCAGTACCATGCAAACGCACGACCTTGTTATCTGGCAGGACAAATTCCAGCTCCCCCCAGACTAAACCTCGCTTACAGTTTATTTTAACTAACTGATTGAAAGGTATTAGATATTCATGACTATCGCCTTTAACTTCAACTCCCGCGGGTAACAATTTCACCCGATTATATGGGTGCTGTGCTAAATGTTTACCCAGGGAGGTTGCTCTAAGTTCCATGATTTGTCTTATCCTGAATAATGGGGGGGTACTGAGTCAGTTTAACCACTGATGAGGTAACGCTCCAGGGTAAAACGCGCTAATATTATTGTGTTTTTTATATCATTAATAATTCAAGTCATAGTCCTGCACGTATCGGCAGCTTAAAGTATGACGTGTCAGGTTATACCAACAGGGAGGAATTATGCGTACGATTCTTAATGTATTGAATTTTGTATTGGGTGGTTTTGCAACAACACTAGGCTGGTTATTTGCCACGCTGATCAGCATGCTGCTGATCATAACCTTACCGCTGACACGTTCCTGCTGGGAAATTACGAAATTGTCGTTTGTTCCTTACGGTAACGAAGCCATTCATGTCGATGAGCTGTATCCGGAAGATAAAAGTGCTATAGCCAATACGGGGGGTACCGTACTGAATATTGTGTGGTTCGTTCTGTTTGGCTGGTGGCTGTGTATTATGCATATTTGCGTCGGTATCACACAGTGTATCTCTCTGATAGGTATTCCTGTTGGCCTGGCAAATTTTAAAATCGCCGCCATTGCTCTCTGGCCTGTCGGACGCCGTGTCGTCCCTGTCGAAGTTGCTCAGGCTGCACGTATTGCTAACGCCCGGAATCGATTTTACTAAGGTTTTTTTGTGCTGATTATGACTCCGCTATTACAGCGTTACACATGGAGCAGTGCCTGGCTTTATAACCTGCGAATTTTTATTGCCCTCACGGGTACCGCAGTTCTTCCTTGGTGGTTAGGTGATGTTCGCCTAACCATTCCTTTGACACTCGGTGTCGTCGCTGCCGCGCTCGCCGATGTGGACGACAGACTCACTGGACGTCTGCGTAATTTAGTCATTACTCTGGTTTGTTTTTTTATTGCCTCAGCCTCTGTTGAGTTGCTATTTCCTTATCCCTGGTTCTTTGCTTTGGGACTACTTATCTCTACCAGCGGATTCATTCTGCTGGGAGGATTAGGCCAGCGCTATGCCACTATTGCTTTTGGTGCTCTGCTGATTGCTATCTATACCATGCTGGGAACCTCGCTTTATACACACTGGTATCAACAACCTGTTTTATTGCTGGCTGGTGCTATCTGGTACAATGTTCTGACGCTTGCCGGGCATTTGATTTTTCCTGTTCGTCCACTGCAGGACAATCTGGCACGCTGTTATGACAATTTGGCCCATTACCTGGAAATTAAAGCCGCACTGTTTGATCCCGATATAGAACAAGAGAGCCAAACCCCGGTCTTCGAACTTGCGCTGGCCAATCGTCAACTTGTGACGACCCTTGAACAAACAAAAATATCGCTACTGACTCGTCTGCGTGGCTATCGTGGGCAAAAAGGAACGCGTCGGACACTTCATTATTATTTTGTCGCCCAGGATATTCATGAACGTGCCAGTTCATCTCATGTTCAATATCAAAAATTGCGCGATAAGTTTCGCTATACCGATATCATGTTCCGTTTTCAACGCCTGCTAACCCTGCAGTCTCAGGCTTGCCAGCAGCTATCCCGCTCAATACTGCTGAGCACGCCTTATCAGCACGATACGGGCTTCGAGAGAGTGTTCAGTCATCTCGATGCCGCGTTAGATAAAATTAGAGCAACCGACAGTGGTTCGCCCGAACTCAAAGCGCTGGGATTCTTACTGACTAATCTTCGAGCCATTGATGCTCAGCTGGCCACGATCGAATCCGAACAAGCATTTGAGAATCCCCGAAATGATAAGGAAAACCGGCTCTCCGACGACAGGCTGACTGGATTAGGTGACACTTGGCTGCGCTTGTCACGGAACTTTACGCCAGAATCAGCACTGTTTCGTCATGCTGTACGTATGTCGTTGGTGCTTTGTCTCGGTTATGCATTTATTCAATTCACGGGGATGCAGCACGGTTACTGGATCCTACTGACCAGCTTATTTGTCTGTCAGCCTAATTACAGTGCGACCCGCCACCGACTGGCATTACGTATTATTGGAACTCTACTGGGGGTCGCGATAGGCATACCGGTATTATTTTTTGTCCCCTCACTCGAGGGGCAGTTACTCTTGATAGTCATTACTGGCGTACTTTTCTTCTCTTTTCGCCATGTTCAATATGCCCATGCCACGATGTTTATTACTCTGCTGGTCTTGCTCTGCTTTAATCTGCTGGGCGAGGGATTTGAAGTGGCTTTACCACGGGTATTCGATACTATTCTGGGCTGTGGAATTGCCTGGGCGGCGGTCAGTTTTATCTGGCCAGACTGGCGTTTCCGCCGTCTACCTTTGGTTATTAAGCGAACACTGGACGCCAACTGCCGCTATCTTGATGCCATCCTTGAGCAATACCATCAAGGCCGGGATAACCGCCTTGAATATCGTATTGCCAGAAGAGATGCCTATAATAAAGGAGCGGAGCTGGCGTCAGTCGTTTCCAATATAGCAAGCGAACCTCACGTGTCTCCGGAGCTACGTGAGATAGCATTTCGTTTATTGTGTCTGAATCACTCTCTGAGCAGTTATATTTCAGCTTTGGGTGCACATCGCGAGCAACTGACTAACGAGGCAATTTTGCACCTGCTGGATGATGCTGTTTGCTATGTTGATGATGCGCTTCATCATCTGTCAATCAACGATGAACGCTTGCAAATCATGCTGAATAATATCACCGCTCGCGTATCACAGCTCGATGTACGTCCAGAAACAAAGGAGCCACTTGTGCTACAGCAAATAGGACTGTTAGTGACTCTGTTACCGGAAATATCTCGTCTGCAGCAACAAGTTTCTCAGTTATCAGACTAACTAGAGTGGCGTTGCTCATAGCGACGCCACCAGTCCATCAATTCCAGACGAACACTGGACGGTAATACAGCTTCATGAACGCCACTGATCGCCCCTGCAAGCGCCAGTAAGACCTTTACTCCAACAGCCTTTTTATTATTTTTTAACTTGATCCATGAACGTTTGGCACCAAAAGACTTAAGTGTTTCAGAATCATTAATTCCAGCTTCACGTAGCATTATTTCCAGATTCAAACTGATATTCGGCAAATCCTTCAGGCGACTAAGCGAATTACGTTGCAATTTTTCCTGTCGGGCACTTTTTAAAGCGCTGGAAGAGAGTTTAATAAGCTGATTGGTATCCTGCCAAAGCTCATCATCAACCCGATAGTAATTAAGTTGAATGGGAACCCCACGTTTAAAATATTGTAAAGCTGGTGCTGATTTTTTTGTAAAATAATCAGAACATTGTTCGCACGCACGCAGGTAAAGATCGCCACCAGAAACCATCGCAAAAATCACACCGTCAACAAAAAGACTGTAACCGCCAAACAATGGTCGATAGCCAATATCCCCCAACGTTGAGAGACTTTCCTGGGACTCACGGATTTTCACATACGTTAGCTCTTTCATTAATTCTCCTTATGTATCAATGAGTAAAACAATCCTGATTCTACCCTTCACACTAATAGCAAAAAATAACCTGTGCTTCCAACAAAAAATCAGTAACGCAGCCCCTCCCGGCAGCGAGATTTTTATATTGAGTCGATTTGGATAAAAGAATTGAGAAGCACGCCGAAATTTTGGTTGATCTTTGCACTCTCCGGTATTACTGTATATTCATACAGTGACAGTACAGAGTGAGACCTTACTATGCGTTCATATGATTTCCCGACCTCATTCCGCTCTACTACAGCAACATCGGCTTTTTCCGAAAGATCGCAAAATTCTGTAGATATGCATGGTTTAATTAGTGAAGTCGTTTATCGTGAAGATAAGCCTTGGGTAACCCATTGTATCCTGTTACCCCTACTTCGACAGCTAGGTCATCAGTCACGCTGGCAGCTTTGGTTAACTCCTCAGCAAAAATTGAGCCGTCAATGGTTACAAGATGCTGGTTTGCCCTTGCATAAAGTGATGCAGAGCCGACAATACACAACAGCATGTACTATTGATGCAATGGAGAAAGCATTGTTAACGGGAAATTACAGTATTGTAATTAGTTGGTTAAATGAAGACCTGACAGATGACCAGCATCATCGTCTGAGTGTTGCTGCCGAAGCAGGTAATACTCTGGGTTTTATTATGAGACCGCAGCATATTTCAGCCAACAGACCACAAAGTGGGATAAAAATTCATTCTAGTTTGTATCATTAAGTAAATTTCAGACAAGTCCTGGAATTTTTTTAAGTTTAACATTCACTTGACGAAAAAACTGACTAACGTACTGAATAAAAAGTAAATTACAAAAAGCAATACAGTGGTTTTTCGAGTAATTAATAACCAATTTTATAAGAAAATGTACGAACTTACGTTTTTTTTTTATTATTCCGGCAGACTTGATGCTTGTAAGTTTCTCACTACGTTGTAGAATTTATCTCGCCAGGGAGCTCTTCCATAATGCCGATACATCGGTTGATGTTATAATTTGAGCTTAACCCGGGTCGAAGGATTTTAACCGCAAGTTCTAAAGTAACTTAGATCTCGTGGCCATTTTGGATGATAATGAGGCGCATAAAATGAAAAAGACAGCTATCGCAATTGCTGTGGCACTGGCTGGCTTCGCTACCGTAGCGCAGGCCGCTCCGAAAGACGATACTTGGTACGCGGGTGGTAAACTGGGCTGGTCTCAATACCATTCTACTGCTACATCTCCAGCTCTGCTGAACAGCGGATCGACTCGTAACGATCAGCTGGGCGCCGGTGCCTACGGTGGCTATCAGGTTAACCCGTATGTTGGTTTTGAAATGGGTTACGACTGGTTAGGCCGTATGGCTTATAAAGGCAGCAACAGCAACGGCGCATTCAAAGCTCAAGGCGTTCAACTGACGACCAAACTGAGCTATCCAGTTCTGAATGACCTGGACATTTATACCCGTCTGGGTGGTATGGTATGGCGTGCAGATTCCAACCTGAATTATGCAGCTGGCCGTGCTAAAAACAACGATACCGGTGTTTCACCTGTATTCGCTGGTGGTTTGGAATATGCTGTAACTCGTGACATCGCTACCCGTCTGGAATACCAGTGGGTTAACCACATTGGTGATAAAGACACCTTACATGCTCGTCCAGACAATGGCCTGCTGAGTGTTGGTGTTTCTTACCGCTTTGGTCAGCAGGAAGATTATGTTGCACCAGCTCCGGCACCGGCTCCAGCTCCAGCTCCAGAAGTAGAGACCAAGCACTTTACTCTGAAATCTGACGTTCTGTTCACTTTCGGTAAATCAACTCTGAAAGCTGAAGGTCAGCAAGCATTGGATCAGCTGTACAACCAGCTGAGCAGCCTGGATCCAACTGACGGTTCTGTTATTGTTCTTGGCTACACTGACCGTATCGGTTCAGAGCAGTACAACCTGAAACTGTCTGAGCAACGTGCACAAAGCGTTGTTGACTACCTGGTTTCTAAGGGTATCCCAGCTGACAAGATTTCTGCTCGCGGCATGGGTAAAGCAGATCCAGTTACTGGTAACACCTGCGACAACGTAGCGCCACGCGCTAAACTGATTGAGTGCCTGGCACCGGATCGTCGTGTAGAGATCCAAGTTAAAGGTATCAAAGACGTTATTGTTCAGCCTGCTGCATAAGCTGAACCCCGTCTGAAAAAAACCCGCTATAATGCGGGTTTTTTTTTATCTGAAATAACTCATTTTTTGTTAACAGCACTACTCTTGTGAAAGCATAGCCTGGAGATCTTGTCTCAAGGTTGAGATTTTACTTTCAACCTTCTCTTTTCGTTCTGCATCCTCAATCAACTGCACAATCGTTTCAGATAAGGTTATATTCCGGCGCTGTGCCAAACCAGCCAGTCGTTGCCAGACGAGGTATTCCAGATCAATGGATTTTTTACGCGTGTGCTGATGCTCGGCGTTAAAATGACGTTTACGTCGGGCACGAATCGTCTGCTTCATCCGGTTTTCTAATTCCGGATTCATATGAAGTTCAATCCAGTCCAGGACTAAAACCGGGACATTCTCCAGAGCCAGGAGCTTTTCTACAGCCTCATGTGCTGCACTGGTTTCAAGATATCGCGTAATAAGTTCACCCTCGCGATGTTTCTTCACCAAATACTTCCACTTCCAGCCGCTCTCGAGATTTTCCAACTGTTGATATTTCATTGTTGTCTCAGTGTGACCGTTTCGCTCACATCAGAATAGCAGTTTTTGTAATATTTCTTGAACTGAAAATCACAGACCGGAGAAGGATAACGGGATGTTACTGCTTTATCCGTGTGCTCCTTCAGGGATTCTTGTATAATCACGCCTTTAAAATCTCATTGATGAATATATAGCGACTTTGACGACTCATCGACTCGACTGGCGTGCTCTCGTCCCTGATACGGATAGTTATCAGGAGATTTTTGCACAGCCTTATGACAACGACTTTGCACCATTCTCGAGTGTTCAAGCCCGGCTAGCCTATGGCATTGAACAGTTTCATCTTTCTGACTCATCAGCGATTATGCTGATTAAAGCTGTTGAAGAGGCTGAGTATCTCAGTCTTATTGCCACAGCCATTGAGGAGACACGGACACAAGAAGATGCCCTTGCCGGTGGTCATTATAGTATAGAGGAAAATCAGATCACTTTCCGCCCTGCCACACAACCCGAAGATAATTTCGCCGCTACAGGCGAGGTCATCATAGCCGAGTGGGTGGAAAATGAACAATTATTTGGCTGTGTTCGTCAGTTCGCCGGTAAAATCAGCCTTGAGCCCGGTCTGATACATCGTGCTAATGGCGGTGTACTGGTACTGTCATTACGTAGCGTGCTTGCACAGCCGCTGCTTTGGCTACGCCTCAAACAAATGATAGTGCAAGGCCGTTTCGACTGGATGTCGCCAGATGAAACACGCCCTCTGCCGGTTAAAATCCCTTCATTACCACTGGATATAAAACTGGTGCTAGTGGGTGATCGTATTTCGCTGGCCGACTTCCATGAGATGGAGCCAGACATGGCTGCAGTGGCGATTTATAGCGAATACGAAGATAGCCTGCAAATTACCGAAAATGAGGATGTCGCTCTGTGGTGTCAGTGGGTAACCAGTATCGCACAGCAAAAATCTTTACCGGCACCAGCAGCTGAGGGGTGGGTTCCTCTGATAAGAGAGGCGACGCGGTTTACCGGCTCTCAGGAGATGCTCCCACTCTGCCCTGCCTGGGTCATGCGGCAGCTCAGTGAAGTTGCCCCATTCTGCGAGCAAGCACAATTTAAAGCCGCTGAACTGGAACAAATGTTGGAGCAGCGAGCCTGGCGAGAAGGCTTCCTGGCCGATCGCATGCAAGATGAAATCTTGCAGGAACAAATACGTATTGAGACCGAAGGTGAAATGGTCGGTCAAATCAATGCGCTATCTGTTGTTGAGTTTCCAGGACATCCACGCGCCTTTGGTGAACCTTCGCGTATTAGCTGCGTAGTACATGTGGGCGACGGTGAGTTTACCGATGTAGAGCGTAAAGCTGAGCTGGGCGGCAATATTCATGCTAAAGGCATGATGATTATGCAGGCATTTTTAATGTCAGAATTGCAGCTTGAGCAGCAGATTCCGTTCTCCGCCTCAATTACCTTTGAACAATCCTACGGTGAAGTTGATGGTGATAGTGCATCAATGGCTGAATTATGCGCGCTCATCAGTGCTCTGGCCAATGTCCCTATTTCTCAGCATATTGCTCTGACAGGCTCAGTCGATCAGTTTGGTCGAATGCAACCCGTAGGAGGACTGAACGAAAAAATTGAAGGGTTCTTCCGTATCTGCCAGCAACGTAATTTTACCGGTCAGCAAGGTGTGATTATCCCGGCAGCTAACGTGCGTCACCTTACTCTTCATAAAGAGGTGTTAGAGGCTGTGGAACAAGAAAAATTCTCAGTCTGGGCAATTGACGAAGTTGCCGATGCTCTGCCGCTATTAACGACACTTCCGTGGGATGGTGAAGGACAAAATACCCTGATGAATGCAGTACAAGAGCGTATCGCTCAAATCATCGCACCGGATGTACCACCTCGTCCCTGGCCATTGCGCTGGTTAAATTGGTTCAGCCGTAACTGATCGGACTTGTTCAGCGTACACCTGTACGCTAATCTGCGGACTTCATTATAAAAAGGCATACTTTAGACATGGTAGATAAACGCGAATCTTATACAAAAGAAGACCTTCTTGCCTCCGGACGCGGTGAGTTATTTGGTGCTGAGGGCCCACAATTACCAGCACCTAGCATGCTGATGATGGATCGTGTGGTCAAAATGACCGAAGACGGCGGTAACTTTGATAAAGGTTATGTCGAAGCTGAACTGGATATTAATCCTGACTTATGGTTCTTCGGTTGCCATTTTATTGGCGATCCGGTAATGCCAGGCTGCCTGGGTCTCGACGCAATGTGGCAGCTGGTAGGTTTTTACCTCGGCTGGCTGGGCGGTGAGGGTAAAGGCCGTGCATTAGGTGTCGGTGAAGTGAAATTTACCGGCCAGGTTCTGCCGACTGCGAAAAAAGTAACTTACCGTATTCACTTTAAACGTATCGTTAATCGTCGTCTGATTATGGGACTGGCGGATGGTGAAGTACTGGTTGATGGTCGCGTAATTTATACCGCTAACGACCTGAAAGTAGGTCTGTTTAAGGATACTTCTGCTTTCTAAGCAATGCCCTCCTTTATCAATGAAGGCATTCACTGAATGCCTTCTTTTTACTGAGTCTGCCGTTATTACTGAGCGCCATAACTGCCTGTTCACTCAGTCACACTTCCGCATTGCAGACATGGCTGTTGCTAACGAGATCATTATTAAGCAGTCACAGCCCTGACTTCCATGGCTTCTCGCCAGCCTCCTAACCAATGCGATCGCTGATCGATAACTTGGTAAGGACAGGTTTCTTTAGAACGTCCGGTGATACCTGCTTGATAACCACGTTGGTGAGCCCGCTCCAGGCGATCTCGTTTTTGTCTCTTCATGCCTCGTTTCCCTCATTTTATTTGCAGGTGGAAATGAAAACAGTAATTGCACTGGTTGCAATCACATTTAATGAATAGCGTGAAAAACGCCCTCAGTCAACGAGTAAAATTCATACAATTGCAATATTCATCCTGTTCTTAGCCATTTTTGATATTCTTTTTCGCTAACAGCAGAGAATTACAGGTAAAAAAAACGTGGCCGCCTGGGCCACGTTTTGTATTACTTTAAAAATACTACTGACGACGTAAAAGTTCTGAAGCAATGCTCTGGGTTTCCTGCTGCCAGGCCTGAGCCAAGGTCTTCACCATCGCGTCATAACCATCATCCTGTTGGTTTAGCTCAATACGAAAAGGACGGTTAATGATTTCATTATTTTGTTTCAGCAACCATTCGCCACTGACGATCACCTTTCCATCATAACGACCATGAAAACCGGTAATGTTCACCGTCAGGCTACTCTGCTCGCTCGCCAGAGGTTGTGAAGCAACAATCCAGCCAGGCATAGCCTGACTAAGATTGTTTATCAGCGCATTACGTAGTTGCTGGTCAAGCGGGCTTGCCCACAGATTATTCGTCGCAATCACATACTGTACATCCGAGGTCTGATATACCAAGCCATTAGCAGCCAAATAATCAGACAGAACTATCTGATCAATCCACAGTAAATGATGCCCCGTTTGGCTCACAACCTGATTCGCGGGTTGTGCGTTAGCCGGTAACTGATAATAAACTTTGCCGCCATTGCTGCTGCTACAAGCTGCCAGCATTAATGCTGCAATGACCATTAGCCACTTTTTCATTATTTGGCCCTTTTTGGCTGTGGATCGGGTTTATCTTTTGCTTCAAACACTAATGCATTGCTCTTATCATTCAGCGTACGCAATACTGGCTGAAGCTCCCTTAAAACCTGATCAAGACGCTGCATATCAGTCACCATCTTGTTATAGGCTGCTGAACCTGGCTGGAAGCCCTGCATGCTGCGGTTCAGCTCCTGCAATGTCTTCTGCATATCAACCGGAAGCTGCTGCATTGACTGACTTGAGGTTAACTTATTCAGGTTATCTAATGTCTGTTGCAGCCGCTTCAGAGTCTGCTGGCTTTCATTCAGTGTTTTGGTCGCCTGCTGGATCATCGGATTCAACGGCAAATTATTCACTTTATCCAGCGTATCCAGTAGTTTTTGCTGAATTTGTGCCAGTCCAACACTGATAGTCGGGATAACGGGATAACCATCAATCTCATTCGCTTCTTTTTCCAGTTTTTCATTTGGATAAAAATCAAAGTCGATAAATAATGCGCCCGACAGCAAGTTACCGGTTTTCATTGCACCGCGTAATCCACTCTTAATTAACCCCTGGATATTATTCGGAATATTGGTTTCCTGACCGACGATATTCTTCAACCGTTCAGGCTCAATACGAATAAGTACCGGTGTACGGAAGTTACTGTCTAACTTTTGCTGCATCTGCTCAGTAAAGAAAGGCACCTGCGCTACAGTTCCTAAACGAATACCACGGAACTCAACGGGAGCACCTGCCGACAGGCCGCGAATTGAGTCTTTAAACAGCATGATGAATTCAATATTTTCTTTATATAACGAGTCCTGAATATCCTTTTGATCGTCAAACAACTGATAATCTGCGCCAGACTCTACTGGCGTTCCCCAGTCCAAACCTTCCGGAACATCAAAGCTAACGCCACCACTGAATAATGTTGTCAGGGATCCCATCTGAATACTCATTCCCTGGGAAGAAAAGTCTACTGCGATACCACTATCTTTCCAGAAACGAACATTATTAGTGATAAGCTTGTCGTTTGGCGCGGCAATAAATAGCTGATAAGTAATCATGCGTTTATTGGCATCAAAATGGCTGGTTTCGACCGATCCGACGCGATAGCCGCGGAATAATACCGGATCGCCGGGATTAAGCTGCCCGGCTTTCTTACTGTCCAGGGTAATACGAATACCTTTAGCATCCGGTGGCGCAAGCGGAGGCGCATCCAGCAAGGAATATTCTTCCAGATGTTCACCTGTTGAGCCGGGCTGCAGCTCAATATAGGCACCCGAAAGTAAGGTGCCTAATCCCGAGACACCATCACGCCCAATTTGTGGTTTAACGACCCAAAAGACAGAATCCTGGCGCAATAATTTATCCATACCGGAATTAAGACGTGCAGTAACTCGGACATGATGTAAATCATCACTGAGTACAGCCGTTTCGACGACACCAACATCAACACTGCGGCTTTTAATTGTCGTTTTCCCACCTTCAATGCCTTCGGCATTGGTGGTAATCAGGACAACCTGTGGCCCCTGGTGGCTGTAATGATAGAATAATATCCAGGCCCCTATCAGTGCAGTGATAATTGGAAAGATCCAAACGGGCGACCAGCTTTTGAGCTTTTGAACCTTGGCCTCACCTTTATTATTCTCCATTTGCGGAGGACTCCTTATTTAAATCATTGTCTCTGTTGTCCCATGACAAGCGTGGATCAAAGACTGCTGCTGAAAACATGGTTAGAATAACAACCAGTGAAAACATCAGTGCACCAATATCGGGATGAATATTCATCACTCCGCCCATCCTCACCAACGCAGAAAGTACAGCAATAACAAAAACATCAATCATTGACCAGCGACCGACAAATTCGACCACTTCATAAATAAAATGCATTCTTTCCCGGTTTGGCTTATGTGGGCGCTTTGCATCCCAGCATAACCAGCCAATAGCCACCATTTTTAGCGTTGGCACCATGATACTGGCAATAAATATCACCATCGCAACCGGGTAAGAGCCCTCACTCCAGAGTAAAATAACACCTTCCATAATTGTAGAAGCATATTTACTGCCTAAAAAGTCTGTCACCATGATCGGCAATAAATTAGCCGGAAAGTACAGCATGATAGAGACCAGCAGAAGTGCAACAGTCCACTGTAAGCTATTTTTTCGCCGGGCATGTCCCTCGGACTGACAGCGTGGGCATTCCAGCATATCGGCTGGAATAATCGCTGTACAACAGGTACATGAACGCAGGCCCTGCTTCAAACCGGTTTCACCGACCACCAGTTTCTGGCTGAGTACTGGCAACGGCTGAATGTCATCCCATAGCCAGCGTTTATCAACATACATAAATGTCATGAGCTGCAAAATACAAAACAGACACCAGGGAATAAAGCTGCTTCCGATACCTATATTGCCGTAAGCCATCAGTTTGACGAAGCTCACCAGAACACCGGCAAGAAATATTTCGGCCATTCCCCAACTTTTTAGCTGAAACAGAACGCGGGCCATCGATTTTTTGAGCACTAAAGGGAGTCTGACGCGATTAACCAGTAACAAAATGATGATCAGCAGCAATGTCGGAACTATCTGGACAAAAAGCAGAAAGAACGTACCGAGACTGGCATAGTTTTCATCGAATAATACATTGGGTATTTGCAGCAATGTTACCTGGCTACTGATCCCGGCCACATTCATATTGACGAAGGGAAACAAATTAGCCAGCAATAACATAAATAATGCGACCAACGCATAGACCGTTGGCCGCTTACGCGGAACAGACCACTGGGCCGTAAGCATTGTTCCACAACGTGGACAATCGGCTTTGTAGCCATCTTCCAGTGCTGGCAGTTGCACCAGCAAATCACATTGGGGGCATAGAATATGTGATTTATGATGGTGCTCTGCACACATGGATGCTCTCCTGATTTTATTCGCCGTCTTTAAGCGACTCGAGATATTCCCAGCGCTCAAAGGCTTGCTCTAACGCCTGCTCGGCATTCGCAAGGTCAGTAAGCACTTTTTGCGTCGTTTCGTGAGGCTGATTGAAAAATTCAGCATCACTCACTTTTGCCTGAAGTACTTCAAGTTCAGCTTCCAGCTGTTCAAGCTTTTTCGGCAACTGTTCCAGTTCACGTTGCAGATTATAGCTGAGTTTACTGGCCGCTCGTTTAACTGTTTCAGGTTTGCTTTCCGAACTGCCCTGCGTTTTTGTCGCAGTCACTGCGCGCAGAGGCTGGAAGGAGCCTTGTTG
Source organism: uncultured Cedecea sp. (assembly GCF_947498825.1). Classification (GTDB taxonomy): domain Bacteria; phylum Pseudomonadota; class Gammaproteobacteria; order Enterobacterales; family Enterobacteriaceae; genus JGM124. The sequence goes on from NZ_CANMLV010000001.1 coordinate 521,069, forward strand.
ACCTTTGGCATCGAAATACCCACCGACGTAACGTCCGATTTTTCCTTTACCTTCAAAAATCCAACATTCGGTGACGGTATTATCGACAAACTGACGATCGTGGCTCACCAGCATGACTGTTCCCTGATAACTCTCAATCAGCTCTTCCAGTAGTTCCAGAGTCTCTACATCAAGATCGTTCGTAGGTTCATCCAGAATCAATAAGTTACTGGGTTTCAGGAATAAGCGAGCCAGTAAAAGACGGTTACGCTCTCCCCCTGAAAGTGCGCGAACCGGTGTCATCGCACGTTTAGGATGGAACAAGAAGTCCTGAAGATAACCCAACACATGGCGTGGTCGCCCATTCACCATAACCTCTTGCTTTCCTTCCGCCAGGTTGTCCATCACTGTACGATCTGGATCAAGCTCGGTACGGTGCTGATCAAAATAGGCTACTTCCAGTTTGGTTCCGCAGTGAACTCGTCCACTATCTGCTTCAAGCTGACCCAGCATAAGTTTCAACAGAGTCGTCTTACCACAACCATTTGGCCCTACCAAGGCAATTTTGTCACCACGCATCACCTGTGCGCTAAAATCACTGACCAATGTCTTACCAGCAACCTGATAACAGACATTTTCCATCTCGAAGACAATCTTACCTGAACGGCTCGCCTCCTCGACTTGCATCTTGGCACTCCCCATCACTTCGCGACGCTCACTACGTTCACGACGCATCGCTTTCAGGGCACGGACACGACCTTCGTTACGGGTACGACGAGCCTTAATCCCCTGGCGGATCCAGACTTCCTCTTGGGCCAGTTTACGATCAAACTCCGCATTCTGGAGTTCTTCAACGCGCAATGCTTCTTCTTTGGCCAGTAAATAGGTTTCGTAATCACCAGGATAAGAAACCAGTTTGCCACGATCCAAGTCGACAATACGTGTTGCCATATTGCGGATAAAAGAACGGTCATGCGAGATAAAAATAATGCTTCCCTGGAAGGTTTTCAAAAAGCCTTCCAGCCAGTCAATGGTTTCAATATCCAGGTGGTTAGTCGGTTCATCTAACAGCAAGACGCGCGGTGAGCTCACTAATGCCCGACCTAACGCCGCTTTACGTAACCAGCCACCTGAAAGGGCAGACAGCTCAGTATCGGCATCCAGTCCAAGCTGTTCCAGCACTTCGTTGATACGACTGTCGAGCATCCACAGGCCTTGGTGATCGAGAATTTCCTGAATTCGCGCCATTTCATTAAGATTTTTCTCACTGGGATCGGCCATCACTTTATGAGAAATATCATGATAAGCTTTCAGGTGTTCAGCCTGTTCTTCCACGCCTTCAGCGACAAAATCATAGACCGTACCCGCGACATTGCGTGGAGGATCCTGCTGCAAACGAGCCACAATTAAATCTTGTTCGTAAACCATTCGCCCATCATCGAGCGGCACTTCACGATTAAGGATCTTCATCAACGTTGATTTGCCTGCACCATTACGGCCGACCAGACAAACACGTTCATTTTCTTCGATATGTAATTCGGTATTATCCAGCAACGGCGAGTCGCTAAATGACAACCAAGCGCCGTGCATACTGATTAAAGACATACTATGACTTCCGGGATTCGTGAGTGATTAACCAGCAATTATGGATCTGGCGATTACGTGCAAAGTCCTGCGACTGCGTTTTCTGGGTAATTTCTTGTGCAACTAACCCGAGTTCCGCAAGACCGGTTAAATTCATTTTAAAACCACGCTTATTATTGGAAAACATGATAGTGCCTCCAGAACGTAATAAGCGTTTCAGATCTTTCATTAAATCCAGGTGATCACGTTGTACATCAAAACTGTCTTCCATACGTTTAGAGTTTGAAAACGTCGGTGGATCGATAAAAATCAGATCAAACTGTTCGTCGCTGTCGCGTAGCCAACTCAAACAGTCAGCCTGAATCAAACGATGCGGACGCCCGGTTAAACCATTAAGGCGTAAATTACGCTCTGCCCATTCAAGATAAGTCCGTGACATATCCACTGTCGTGGTGGTACGTGCCCCACCCAAACCAGCATGAACCGTCGCAGTGCCGGTATAGGAGAATAAGTTAAGGAAGTCTTTCCCTTTACTCATTTCACCTAACATACGACGTGCAATACGGTGATCCAGGAACAGACCGGTATCAAGATAATCCGTGAGATTGACCCATAAGCGCGCGTTATATTCGCTCACTTCCATAAAGTCACCTTTCTCACCCATTTTTTGATATTGATTTTTGCCCTTCTGACGTTCACGGGTTTTCAGCACTAATTTATTACCCGGCAGTTCCAGAACGCTCTGTGTGGCTGCAATAACATCAAACAGACGCTGACGTGCTTTTTGTGGCTCTACGGTTTTTGGTGGAGCATACTCTTGTACTACAACCCAGTCACCATAACGATCGACAGCAACGTTGTATTCTGGCAGGTCGGCATCATAGATGCGATAGCAGCTGATCCCTTCCTGACGGGCCCATTTATCGAACTTTTTAGCATTCTTGCGCAGGCGGTTCGCATAATCATCAGCAATCTGACTGACTGGTCCCGAACTTCCTTCAGCATGAACGGCAAGGGTATAGTTTTTCTGTACGCAATCAAGCGGGCCATTTTTGGCTTTAAACTGACGATCGGCTCGCAATTGCAGGCAGCTTAACAGTTCAGGCGAGGCACTGAATAAAGACAAGTGCCAGCCACCAAACTGCTCTTTAAATCGGCGACCGAGTAAGTTATGTAATGCAATCAGCGCTGGTTCACTTTCCAGGCGTTCTCCATAAGGAGGGTTACTGATTAACGTGCCAGCCGGTCCTTCCGGTAATGGATTTGTCAGTTTAGTGACATCTTTCATTTCAAACTGAATAAGATCCGCCAGACCCGCCCTGCGGGCGTTAGAACGCGCATGTTCAATCACTCGGCGGTCGTTATCAGAGCCAAAGAAGCGAGAAGTATACTGACGAGCACCTTCACGCGCCCGACGTTGTGCTTCTGTTTTCACCTCTTGCCATAATTCGGGATTGTGCTGTGCCCAGTTATAAAACCCCCAGCGCTGACGATTCAAACCAGGCGCGCGATCGGTTGCGATCATCGCCCCTTCAATCAGCAAGGTGCCAGAACCACACATAGGGTCAAGCAGCAGAGTACCTGGCTGCCAGCCCGAACGCATAACAATAGCGGCTGCCAGTGTCTCTTTAATCGGTGCCGCGCCAGTTTCGTCACGATAACCACGCTGATGCAGTCCTTCACCACTTAAATCAAGAGCGATGCTGGCCGTTTCTTTATTCAGCCAGACGTTGATACGCAGATCGGGCGCTTCGCGGTTAACATCAGGGCGAGGCAAGTTTTTGCGGGTAAAAGAGTCCACAATGGCATCTTTGACTTTCAATGCCCCATACTGGCTATTGCGGATAGTGTCATTTAAGCCACTAAAATGCACCGCAAAGGTGGCTTCCGGTCCGAATATAGCCGGCCAGTCGATAACCTGTACGCCGATGTAGAGATCAAGATCGCTATAGACTTTACACTCCGTCAAAGGTAACAGAATGCGTGACGCCAGACGGCTCCACATCAAACTTTGATAAAGAAGACGTGAATCTCCCTGGTAATGTACGCCGCCCTGCACAATTTTGCAGTTCAGCGCGCCGAAGCTTTCTAGTTCAGTTTTTAATAGCTCTTCAAGACCACGCGCCGTGCTGGCAAACAGAGAATTCATATCGTCACTTATCAAAAAAAAGAAAATTGTCCCGCATTATAGCTAATCCGCAACGCATGTCATAAAGTTGGCCGGGTTAATTTCTCTATAGCCTGATTAATTCAATATTCTGGTGTGTAAACTTCACAAAATTCATCCCAGATCCCTGGTAATATGAAGGGTATATTGACAGAGGATTTTATGATTAATTTATCTCAGCTTCATATCTACCCAGTAAAATCGATGCGTGGCCTGGCGCTTTCCCATAGCCAAATCTCAGCCAGTGGGGCCGCTTTCGACCGTATTTTTATGATAACGGAACCTGATGGAACCTTTATTACTGCGCGTCTTTATCCACAAATGGTGCTGTTTACCCCGGCACTGTTACATGACGGATTGTACCTGAGTGCGCCCGATGGCAGTTCCGCAACCATTCGCTTCGCCGATTTTATTTCAGCCCCGGCCCCGACAGAAGTCTGGGGAAATCACTTTACAGCACAAATCGCGCCTGCAGAGATCAATGACTGGTTGAGTGGTTTTTTCCCTCGCCCGGTTCAACTGCGCTGGGTGGGTGAAAATTTGACCCGTCGCGTGCAACAGCATGAAGAAGTCCCCCTCTCCTTTGCTGATGGCTTTCCCTATTTGCTGACTAATGAAGCCTCATTACGAGACTTGCAACAGCGCTGTCCGGCCAGTGTCAGTATGAATCAGTTTCGCCCAAATCTGGTCGTCACTGGTGCTCCTGCCTGGGCTGAAGATAGCTGGCGTGTTATACGTATTGGTAGCGTCATGTTTGATGTCGTTAAACCTTGTAGCCGCTGCGTTTTTACAACCATTAGTCCGGAGCGCGGGCGTCGCCATCCAGGCGGCGAGCCCCTGGCTACGCTGCAAAGCTTCCGTACAGCACAAGGCACCAACGACGTTGATTTTGGCCAGAATCTGATTGCCCGCCAAAGTGGGGTTATCCGTGTCGGTGATGAGGTGGAAGTGCTGTCAACCAAACCCCCTCAATTGTATAAAGCCGGTGCTGTAGCCGAAAACCTGCCTGAGCAGACTATCGCCAGTCAGCAGGTCACCATTAACTGGGCCGGGCAAATCTTTCAGGGGAATAATCAACAAATTCTGCTTGAGCAGCTGGAACAACAAGGAATCAAGGTGCCTTATTCTTGCAGGGCGGGAATTTGTGGCAGCTGTCGAATTCGCGTACAGGAAGGTGAGGTCCATGCCCTTAAAAAAGGCGCGGTTTCAGGTGACGGGACAGCATTAAGCTGCAGTTGTGTGCCAGTGGGAGACCTGTTCGTCGCACCAAACTAAACGGCGTATTCTAATCCCATATACTGAGCGTCAGACTGTGGTTTCAGTCTGTCGTTCATCACTTTAATCGCATCTCCCAGTTGCATCATACGTCCGGCCAGCGTCAGCTCACTCTGGGCAAGTAAGCAAAGTGCTGCATTATCTCCCGTTTCAATCACCAGCAGATTAACTTGCTGCCAGTTGTCGTTCAGCCAGGCATGAGCTGCCGCTCCGACTTCGGGTTGCCAGTCATTATTGTGGGAGACAAAATGCCAGCTTTTAGGCATCTGCGGTTTCAGGAAACGAATAGCCACCAGGGCATTTAAAACCAGCTCAGCGCGTTGTTCATCTGTTAATACCAGGCTACGGCAGGTTTCTTCAAAAGAAAAATATAACGCCGCATCATCAACACAAAAACCTGTTTTTTCAAAAGCATCAGGAGTTAACATTTTGCGAGGAAAACGTGAACGGAAAATCATTCCATTAGCCAGGTCAAGCATCATTCGATCATGCTCTTCATCAAAATACCATAGCCAGTCGTCATCTGGTTTTATTCGCATTGTGCTTTCCTTGTATTAAGTCCATTCCTATTGTTACCTGAATACTCATCCTTAATAAAAAATTTCAAATATGTATAAATAAGCATCAAATGAAGAATATAAATCAACCAGGACTGAAAATAAAGTCCTGGTGTCCTGGAAGTGGCAATTATTTACAGGTGCGTGACGATTTCTTTAATCAGCGACGGTCCTTTATAAATAAATCCTGAGTATATTTGTACCAGCGAAGCCCCTGCTGCCATTTTTTCACGCGCAGAAATAACAGAATCAATCCCACCCACGCCAATAATGGGTAAGCGATTATTTATTTCCAGAGATAAACGACGAATAATCTCGGTGCTTTTTAGCTGTACCGGACGCCCACTAAGGCCACCCACTTCATCACTATATTTCATCCCCTGAACTAAACTTCTGTCCAGTGTGGTATTGGTGGCAATCACACCATCAATATTATGTCTGACTAAGCTATCAGCAACCTGAATCAATTCATCTTCAGAAAGGTCTGGGGCAATTTTCACAGCGATCGGAACATATTTATGGTGATACTCATGCAACTGCTGCTGTTTGTTTTTAATACTGCTTAACAGTGAATCCAGCGCATCACCATATTGCAACGTACGGAGTCCTGGAGTATTCGGTGAGGATATATTGATCGCGATATAACCGGCATAAGGATAAATTTTATCCATACAAGCCAGATAATCATCTTCCCCCTGCTCCACCGGCGTATCTTTATTTTTACCGATATTGATCCCCAGAATTCCATCAAAATGTGCTTTCTTGACGTTTTCTACCAGATTATCAACACCATGGTTATTAAAACCCATACGGTTGATCAGACCTTCAGCCTCAGGCAGCCGGAAAATCCGTGGTTTATCATTTCCCTGTTGTGGACGTGGCGTTACGGTGCCAATTTCAATAAAACCAAATCCCAGAGCACCCAGAACATCGATGCACTCACCGTTTTTGTCCAACCCTGCGGCTAAGCCGAGAGGGTTTTTAAAGGTCAACCCCATGCAGGTTACAGGCTTTGCTGGAAGATTCTGACGAATAATTCTTTCAAGAGGCGTACCACTGATACGACGAAGTTGTTGAAAAGTCAGATTATGAGCGCGCTCAGCATCGAGCTGAAACAGAGCTTTGCGAACGAAGGGGTAGAACATAACTTCTCCTGGATTCCCGGTGTGCAGACCGGGGCAGTATTATTCACTATCTCCTGCCTGATTGGAATTGACAATACACAAAAAAGCCTTAATCACTCGCTATAAGGGCCTTCCGGCGACATCCTGTTCCCCTGTATCTGGCAGTATCAGGTTAAGAGAATGTGACGATTATCAGGTAAATACCTGTGATATGCACATTTTCGGGTTTTAAATGCAGGAAAAGTCATTTAGATAAAAGCGCACGCTCTGACAGAATCCAGTTATCAAGCGTTCTGTAGCCCCAATCATTTATATCGTTTCATGGGTGCAAACCATAAGTCACCGCAGAATCGGTTAGTAAAACGACAGACAGGCCCAGACAAACAATAACCAGTACCTTTGCGAATATATCAGTGATGAGGAGACGTTATGCGAGTAATAACCCTGGCCGGAAGCCCCCGTTTTCCGTCGCGTTCCAGTGCGCTGTTGGAATATGCCCGTAAGCAACTACGCAAGCTGGATATTGAGGTTTATCATTGGCATCTACAAAATTTTGCCCCTGAAGATCTTCTTTATGCGCGTTTTGACAGCCCGGCACTACAAACGCTGACTGAGCAGCTTGCCACAGCAGATGGTGTTATCATCGCAACCCCAGTCTATAAAGCGTCTTTTTCGGGGGGGCTGAAAACATTGCTTGATCTACTTCCTGAGCGTGCGCTGGATAATAAGGTCGTCCTCCCCCTCGCCACCGGTGGAAGTATTGCTCATATGCTAGCGGTCGACTACGCCCTGAAACCCGTATTGAATGCGCTGAAAGCGCAGGAAATTTTACATGGAGTCTTCGCCGATGACGGTCAGGTGACTGACTATCAGCACAAACCACAATTTACGCCTGATCTTAAACAACGTCTGGATGGTTCATTGCATCTTTTCTTACAGGCAATACAACGAAGAAAAATCAACGTTACCGGATTATTAAATCGCCAAGTCGCAGCCAATGCAGCTATTCAAATCGCATCATAGAACAGACTTTTGTATCTCCGTGACTGTTCATGAGTTTCAGCCCTCACTGAGAAATCAGTGAGGGCTGTTTTTATCAGGCTAATGCTTTCGCTATCTTCTCAAACAGATCGCCCGATAAATTATCCAGTCCTTGCAGTTGCTCCAAGGCTGTACGCATCATCTGCTGACGTTCAGCATCATAGCGTTTCAGACGAATCAACGGCTCAATCAGACGTGAAGCAACTTGCGGATTACGACTATTCAGTTCAGTCAGCATTTCCACCATAAATTGATAACCACTGCCATCTTTAGCGTGGAACGCCGCAGGATTATTAAGAGCAAAGGCACCAATTAATGCGCGTGTGCGGTTTGGATTACTGAGACTGAATGAACGGTGGTTTAACAGCTTGCGGATATTTTCCAGGGTATCATTCGCCGGACTCGTCGCTTGCAACATAAACCACTTATCCATAACCAGGCCATCCTGATGCCATTTTTCATCGTAATGCGCCAACAGCTCATCACGGCAAGGCAACTCAGCTGCAACTGCCGCAGAAAGCGCAGCAATAGCATCGGTCATGTTATCTGCCTCCCTGTACTGGCGGCTAACCAGATTCAGGGCCAGTGCAGACTCACCAAAGGCTAAATAGCGCAGGCAAGTGTTGCGCAGAGCACGCTGACCAATATCACTGTGATTGACCTGATACGATTCAAGTTTGTTCGCGTTATATACCGCCAGCAACTCGTCCGCCAGTTCTGTTGCCAGAGTACGGGTTAATGCCCCATGCACCTTCGCGATAGCCTGAGGGTTGATAACCGGGAACAGCTCAGCAATTTCATTTTGTGATGGTAAGGTCAGGATCTCACTCGCCAGTGCCGGAGAAATATGTTCATCGAGTAAAATTGCCCGGAAAGCGTCAACCACATGCAGAGGCAAAGAAAGAGGTTGTTCCTGTTCACAACGGTTGACATTAATTTTGATATAAAGCGTCAGCAAGCTCTGTGCGGCATCCCAGCGAGAGAAATCATTACGTGCATGTCGCATCAGGAAAACTAACTGTTCATCACTCCATTTATAGTCCAATTTTACCGGGGCTGAAAATTCACGCAGTAGGGATGGTACAGGCTGGAAGTAGACATTATCAAAAACAAATGTCTGTTCTGCCTGAGTCACATTAAGAACATGGTGGACGGGGTGACCGTCTTTCTGCAAAGGAATAACCTGTCCTTCGTTATCATAGAGTTCAATATCGAATGGAATATGCAGAGGAACTTTTTCCTGCTGCTCTGCCGTTGGCGGAGTCATTTGGCTAATGGTCAGGCTATACTGTTCAGTCTGTGGGTCATAATCATCACGTACAGTAACAATCGGTGTGCCAGCCTGACTGTACCAGCGACGGAAATATGACAAATCAATATTCGAGGCATCTTCCATCGCCTGAACAAAATCATCACAGGTTGCAGCACTACCATCATGACGCTCAAAGTATAGCTGCATACCTTTCTGGAAGTTTTTCTCCCCAAGCAATGTATGAAGCATACGAATGACTTCTGAGCCCTTCTCATAAACAGTCAGGGTGTAAAAGTTATTCATCTCGATAACTTTATCCGGACGGATTGGATGGGCCATCGGGCTGGCATCTTCAGCAAACTGCATAGCACGCATGGTGCGAACATTCTGAATACGGTTCACTGCTCGCGAACCCAGATCAGAACTAAATTCCTGATCGCGGAATACCGTCAGCCCTTCTTTCAGGCTTAGCTGAAACCAGTCACGGCAAGTAACGCGGTTTCCGGTCCAGTTATGGAAATACTCATGACCGATAACACGCTCAATATCGAGATAGTCTTTATCTGTTGCGGTTTCCGCACGGGCGAGAACAAATTTGGAGTTAAAGACATTCAGTCCTTTATTTTCCATCGCGCCCATATTGAAGAAATCAACGGCGACAATCATGTAGATATCGAGATCATACTCCAGTCCAAAACGCTTTTCGTCCCATTCCATCGATGCTTTCAGGGAGGTCATCGCCCAGTCCGCACGACACAGATTACCACGATCAACAAACAACTCTAATGCAACATCACGGCCAGAACGGGTTTTAAAGCTGTCACGCAGGACATCAAAATCACCGGCAACCAGCGCAAATAAATAGCATGGTTTTGGGAAGGGATCCTGCCACTGAACCCAGTGACGCCCACCTTCAAGTTCTCCCTCGGCGATACGGTTACCGTTAGACAGCAGGTAAGGGTATTTCTGCTTATCTGCAATAATTTTGGTGGTAAAGCGCGCCAGTACATCCGGGCGATCAAGGTACCAGGTAATATGACGGAAGCCTTCAGCCTCACATTGAGTACAGAGAGCCTCGCCTGATTGGTATAACCCTTCCAGAGCGGTATTGGCTGCCGGACTAATTTCATTAACAATCGTCAATTCAAAAATATCAGGCAGTGATTCAAGAATTAATACGCTCTGCTCCAGCTGATAATTCGTCCAGTCCTGACCGTCAACTTTAATGGACACCAGCGTTAAATCTTCACCATTAAGCCGAAGAGAAGCATTCGCCTCGCCCTGGCGTACCACACGACTTATCGCCGTGACTTGAGTACAGGTGGCATCAAGAGAAAAGGTTAAATCAATATCAGTGATAGTAAAGTCGGGCGCACGATAATCGTGACGGTATTTAGCTTGAGGCTGTTGTGTCATAAAAAACCTTCTTATTCAGCCGTAGATAAACGGCATTCTGTCTGTTTCTGTTGCAGTAATGTTACCACGCAGAATCTTTATCCAGCGAACGAAGAATGCTAAGTTGTTTCCACGTTCTTAAAGCGGTTGCTGATATCGATACATCTTCGTCTGGTAACCCATAATCTTGTGCTGATAAACAATATTTCAAACTACAGATGGAGTTTGTTGCATCAGGGTCTTTCTGAAAATTACGTTATTTTCTATATGTAACAGTATAATAAATATAAAAAATTTGACCAAATCCAGTCTGTGGCACAAATTGCCATCGATCCTGCATGTCCACTGTGTTGTGATCTTACTTCAATAAACAGATAATCAAGGTATACTCCTGCCTCATTATTTGCTTGTTCTTGATGGAAACGCTCCTGTGAGAGGATGCTGAAACGCGCCATGACTCGACACGCTTCCCCAATATTACAATCGCTGCTGGATACCGATGCTTATAAGCTTCATATGCAGCAAGCTGTTTTTCACCTCTATGGCGAGGTTGTCGTTACAGCGGAATTCCGCTGTCGCGGCGACGACCTGTTAGGGATTTATGCCGATGCTGTTCGTGAGCAAATCGGTTTTATGCAACATCTGGCACTAAGTCCGGAAGAATTTAGCTGGCTTAAAGGTTTGCCCTTCTTTAAAGCTGATTACCTTGACTGGCTTAACCAGTTTCGTTTCGATCCTACTCAGGTTGAGGTGACGAATAATCAAGGCCATTTAGATATTCGGTTAACCGGCCCTTGGCGTGAAGTGATTTTATGGGAAGTGCCTTTGCTCGCCATGATAAGCGAAGTTGCCCACCGTCGTCGTTCACCCGATATCAATATACAATTAGCGCTCGATCATTTGGAAAATAAGCTTAATAACTTTAATCGCTTAACCCAAGATACTGATTTAAGTGCTTTCCGGTTAATGGATTTCGGTACTCGTCGCCGTTTCTCACGCGGGGTACAGCAAGCGATTGTCACCCGTTTGCAGGATGAATCTTGGTTTGTCGGCACCAGTAACTATTCCCTGGCCCGTAGCCTGAATCTGACGCCAATGGGCACCCAGGCACATGAATGGTTTCAGGCACACCAGCAAATCAGTCCGACACTGGCTAACAGCCAACGGGCTGCGCTGCAAGCCTGGCTGGATGAATATCCCGACAGATTAGGTATTGCTTTAACAGATTGCATCACTATGGATGCTTTCTTGCGTGATTTCGATCATAACTTTGCCACACGTTATCAAGGCTTGCGCCATGATTCAGGGGATCCCTTCGCCTGGGGTGAAAAAGCGATAGCTCACTACCGTTCGCTGGGGATCGACCCAATGAGTAAAGTCCTGGTGTTTTCGGATAATCTTGATTTGGCAAAATCGATAGAGTTGTACCGTCATTTTTCAGAACGTGTGCAGCTCAGTTTTGGTATTGGCACTCGCCTGACCTGTGATATTCCTGGCGTTAAACCACTCAACATCGTTATTAAGCTTGTTGAGTGCAACGGTAAACCTGTTGCGAAACTGTCCGACAGTCCGGGTAAAACGATTTGCCTGGATAAAGCCTTTGTCCGTGCACTGCGTGAAGCCTTCAGCCTGACTGAAGTCAAAAAAGCCAGCTGATTAATAGCAGACAATGAGATATCCCACCCTCATTGTCTGCCTTAACATGATTTCTTCATCGCAGACAGTGAATTCTTCTTGTCTGCTGACACACGACAAGTAATATAGATAGCCCCTTTCGGGCTAATTTTTTATTGACCATTAAATAGAGAGAAAACTATGAGCGTTGTGCCTGTAGCCGACGTACTCCAGGGCCGTACAGCCGTTGACAGTGAAGTCACCGTGCGCGGATGGGTGCGTACTCGGAGAGATTCAAAAGCTGGTATCTCCTTCCTTGCCATTTATGATGGCTCCTGCTTTGATCCTGTACAGGCTGTCATTAATAATTCCCTGCCTAATTACAATGACGAGATACTGCATCTGACAACCGGTTGTTCCGTTATCGTTACAGGTACTGTCGTTGCTTCTCCAGGCCAGGGGCAGAGTTTCGAAATACAGGCACTTAAAGTTGAAGTGACCGGTTGGGTTGACGATCCTGATACCTATCCAATGGCCGCTAAACGTCACAGCATTGAATATCTGCGTGAGGTTGCGCATTTACGCCCACGAACTAACCTGATCGGTGCTGTTGCGCGTGTACGTCATACTCTGGCGCAAGCCCTGCATCGTTTCTTTGATGAGCAAGGATATTTCTGGGTTTCAACCCCGCTGATTACGGCTTCTGATACTGAAGGTGCCGGTGAAATGTTCCGCGTATCCACGCTTGACATGGAAAACTTGCCCCGCACACCAGAAGGGAAAGTCGACTTTGATAAAGATTTCTTTGGCAAAGAGTCCTTCCTGACCGTCTCCGGTCAGTTAAATGGCGAAACCTATGCCAGTGCTTTATCTAAAGTGTATACCTTTGGCCCGACGTTCCGTGCCGAAAACTCTAATACCAGTCGTCATCTGGCAGAATTCTGGATGCTGGAGCCGGAAGTGGCTTTTGCAGATTTAAACGATGTCGCAGGTCTGGCTGAAGCAATGTTGAAATATGTCTTCAATGCGGTACTTGAAGAACGTATGGATGATATGAAGTTCTTTGCTGAACGTGTAGATAAAGAAGCCATTGAGCGTCTACAGAACTTCATTAAGGCAGATTTTGCTCAGGTTGATTATACCGATGCCGTTGAAATCCTGCTGAACTGTGGTAAGAGCTTCGAAAATCCTGTTTTCTGGGGTGTTGACCTCTCTTCCGAGCATGAGCGTTATCTGGCGGAGCATCACTTTAAAGCACCAGTGGTAGTAAAAAACTATCCAAAAGACATCAAAGCATTCTATATGCGCCTTAATGATGACGGTAAGACCGTTGCTGCAATGGATGTTCTGGCCCCAGGTATCGGTGAAATCATCGGAGGCTCACAGCGTGAAGAGCGTCTGGATGTCCTGGATGCCCGTCTGGCAGAAATGGGGCTGAATAAAGAAGATTACTGGTGGTACCGCGATCTGCGCCGCTATGGCACCGTACCGCATTCAGGCTTTGGGCTTGGCTTTGAGCGTCTGATTGCTTATGTCACCGGTGTTCAGAACGTACGTGACGTGATCCCTTTCCCACGCACACCACGTAATGCAAGCTTCTAATCAACCAGACTGAATAGCTCTGGTTTCTTACCGGTACCCGGACAACCGATAAAGCAATGATTCGGTCGTTTGGGTTCCGTCTCCTCTCTCTTCATTATTCCACTTCTGAACGACTTTTCCCTGTCACTCGATACTCTCTGATACAAATCTCCACTTGTATTCCGGATAAGACAAGTATCCTCGTTTTCTTTGGACATATTTTATTAATGATTGATATTTAAATATCAATTTCAACCGTTTTCATATGCAACCTGGTTACAAGTTGTTTCTTACAATAAGCAGTAAATGAAACGCAGAAACCGATAATCAGGCTAAATAAGTTCCCCATTAAATACCGCACATTTTGGCAATCTTTCACTGCAATCTTCAGTTTTTTGGCTCTTCAGCAAAATTGTTCAGATCAACTTTTTTCGACGCACTTCACACTTATATAAATTAAATATAAGCAATTCATATATATACGTTAAGAAAAAATCATCTCATTAATTATTAAGCCGAAGTTTGAATTAGTTCACAAAGTTCCATTAAATTCACACAATGTTACATATATTTTCCGCTTGTTACTTAGTTTTGATATTTGTAGCACTTTCAGGCTAGCGAAACATGGTCATGGATGGAAAGATGCCCTCAGACACAGAAAGACACCAAACTCTCATCGGCAATTTTGTAAAGAATTGTTGACGGCAGTGGCAGGTGTTCATAAAACCAATGAGGGTAATAAATAATGATGAAGCGCAATATTCTGGCAGTGATCATCCCTGCTATCCTGGTAGCTGGTTCTGTAAACGCTGCTGAAATCTACAACAAAGACGGCAACAAATTAGACTTCTACGGTAAAGTTGTTGGTGAGCGTGGCTTCAATACCCAAACTGCAGACAAAGACAAGGGCACCAAAAAAGGCAGCAGCGATGCTTCCTACGCTCAGATCGGTTTCAAAGGTGAAACTCAGATCAACTCTGACCTGGTAGGTTTCGGTCGTTGGGAATATCGTGCTAAAGCAAGCAAAGAAGAAGGCAACCAGGACAACGTAACTCGTCTGGCTTTCGCTGGTATTAAAGCAGGTGAAGCTGGCTCCCTGAGCTATGGCCGTAATCACGGTATCGTTTATGACGTTGAGTCATATACCGATATGTCACCATCTTTCTCTGGTGAAACTTGGGGTGGTAGCACTGATAACTTCATGAACAACCGTACTACTGGTGTTCTGACTTACCGTAACACTGACTTCTTTGGTCACGTTGAAGGTCTGAACTTCGGTATCCAGTTCCAGGGTAAAAATGACCGCGACAACGCAACCAAATCGAATGGCGAAGGTGTAGGTTACTCAGCAGAATATAACTTTGCTGAAGGTTTTGCTCTGACTGGCGCATACAGCAACTCTAACCGTACCAGCAAGCAGAAAACGGTTCTGGGTAACGAAGCCAAGCATGCTGAAGCATGGGCTGTTGGTGGTAAATATGATGCCAACAACATCTACCTGGCAGCAGTATATGCCGAAACTCGCAACATGAGTAACGTGGCAAATGGCATGACCGGTACTGATATCGCAGCAAGAAAAACTCAGAACATTGAACTGATCGCTCAATACCAGTTTGATTTCGGTCTGCGTCCATCCCTGGCATTCGTACACTCTAAAGGCAAGGGTCTGAACCTGGATTCAGCTAACAAAGACGTAAGCGCAGATCTGGCTAAATACATCCAGGTAGGTTCTTCCTACTACTTCAACAAAAACTTCAACGTTTATGCTGACTATCGTGTAAACCTGCTGAGCACCTCAGAAGCTGAGAAAACTGACGGCGGCTGGGTTGGTTCTGACAACCAGGGTGTTGTTGGTGTAGCTTACCAGTTCTAATATCTGGCAAAATATTTGTCTGATATGACTAAAAACAGGACGTAAGTCCTGTTTTTTTATGTCTGAAAAGCACAAGAAACCGCGTCATAATTTCCCTTCATTCTTTTTTTTGCAAACGGTTGGCATTTAGTACAACAGCGGGTAACCTGATATCAATTTATCCCGCTATCTCTATGGAATCCGTTATGTTTGAGAACATTACTGCTGCTCCTGCTGACCCCATTCTGGGCCTGGCTGATCTGTTTCGTGCTGATGACCGTGCTAATAAAATTAACCTGGGTATTGGTGTCTATAAAGATGAAACGGGTAATACTCCGGTTCTCACCAGCGTAAAAAAAGCTGAGCTTTATTTGCTTGAAAATGAAGTCACGAAAAACTATCTCAGCATTGACGGTATTCCCGCATTTGGTCAATGCACCCAAGAGCTATTATTCGGTAAAGGCAGCCCGATTAGCGAAGCCAAACGGGCACGTACTGCACAAACCCCAGGTGGTACCGGCGCACTGCGTGTAGCCGCGGATTTTATTGCGCATAACACCTCAGCAAAACGTGTCTGGGTAAGCAACCCTAGCTGGCCGAACCATAAAAATGTTTTCGAGTCTGCGGGTCTGGAAATCTGCGAATACAACTACTACGATGCGACCAATCATAGCCTTAACTTCGTGGGCCTGGTTGACAGTCTGCAAGCGGCACAGGCGGGTGATGTCGTTCTGTTCCACGGTTGCTGTCATAACCCAACCGGTATCGACCCGACTTTAGAACAGTGGCAGACTCTGTGTGAGATGTCGCTGGAAAAAGGCTGGCTACCGCTGTTTGATTTCGCCTACCAGGGCTTTGCACGCGGACTGGAAGAAGATGCAGAAGGTCTGCGTCTGTTTGCCGCAAGCCATAAAGAACTGATTGTCGCCAGTTCTTACTCTAAGAACTTTGGCCTGTACAATGAACGTGTGGGTGCCTTTACGTTAGTTGCAGCTGATGCCGAAACCGTTGATCGCGCCTTTAGCCAGGTGAAAGCCACTATTCGTGCCAACTACTCCAATCCACCAGCGCATGGTGCTGCGGTTGTTGCTACTATTCTGAGTAATGAAGCATTGCGTAGCCTCTGGGAGCAAGAGCTGACAGAGATGCGTGAGCGTATTCAGCGTATGCGTCAGCTGTTTGTAACGACCCTGCAAGAAAAAGGAGCAAGTCGTGACTTCAGCTTTATTATTAACCAGAACGGTATGTTCTCTTTCAGCGGCTTAAGCAAAGAACAGGTGCTACGTCTGCGTGAAGAGTTTGGTATCTATGCAGTGGCTTCAGGTCGTATCAACGTGGCAGGTTTGACGCCAGACAATATGTCTCCACTGTGTGAGGCTATCGTAGCAGTGCTGTAATTCAATACACTGGCATAAGACGGTCAAAAAAACCGCTGGTCACTAAAAGTGCCAGCGGTTTTTTATTAACAGAGACCTACCAGACAGGCAGCTCATCTTGTAAGAAAGGATTATTCCGTCGCTCTTCACCCAAAGTGGACAGTGGGCCATGGCCTGGTATAAAAGTGACATCATCGCCTAACGGCAACAACTTGCGTTTAATTGCATCGATTAACGCACCATGATCGCCACGCGGGAAATCACTACGTCCAACGCCACCTTTGAAAATAACGTCACCAGAAACCAGTAATCGGGAAATCGGGTCAAAAAAGACAATATGACCTGGCGTATGACCGGGGCAGTGCAACACCTGAAAGATTGTTTCCCCCACGTTCACAGAATCCCCCTCTTCCAGCCACCGATCTGGCACCAGAGGCTGGCACTCTTCAAGACCAAACATCTGGCTCTGCTGCGGAAGTCCCTGAAGCCAGAATTCATCTTCTTTTTGTGGACCAATAACAGGAACATGTAAATAGGCCGCCAGTTCTGCCGCTGCACCGACATGATCCAAATGACCATGGGTCAACAGGATTTGTGTGACCTTAACTCCCGTCTCTGCGATCGCTTGCTTAATACGTTGTGCATCGCCCCCCGGATCTACCAAGGCTGCTTGCCGGGTCACCGGACACCAGACTAATGAACAGTTTTGGGCAAAGGGGGTGACGGGAATAATATGGTAATTCATGCTGCTCCATTACCGGCAAACAAACACCGGTTTGTTGTGTTACCAGGTTCTGACGGGTCCGGTATCGATATGTACAAAATTACTGCGCGGATAATATCCGACTCCACCCGCTCGCATTGATAATGCCGCTTTCCGAACCTGGCTTAATGCCACGCCGTCAATGTGAAAGTCCATAGCCTGACCTTTGGTGTGGTAACTCTTTTTCGCTACCCCACGACTGTGTGCTCGCAGATCGTTATTGGTATCAACAGAGCGATAACCAGAGATCAGCTGAACGGGTTTTTTCGTGCCAAGTAAAACTTGTAAACGATAGAGCTGATCAAATAATGCGGTATCGATAGCGATCATTTTATTCGCACGGTAATCACGGAAAAAATGATTGAGTCGGGTTAACTCGTCTTTGATGTAACCTTTACCATCAAAGAACTCGGCTTTAAGTGACTCACCGGTATTAAGATTACTCAGTGTCAAAATACGCGGACGTGGAGTAGAGAGTGTAGCAAGTGCGGGAGACGACAACAGCGACGTGCCAAGCGCCACGCCGCCTAAAGCCAGCAGTCTGCGGCGTGAAGGGTCAAATTTATCCATTATTACAAGCCTGAAAAAAAATTATTGTCTATACCCTTCATGCTTCAAGCTGCAAGTTCGTTGGCTACAGGCTAAGCATACGTCAGCCATGGAACTTGAAATAAGAAGAGTACATTTAATACGCGGTTTTACGCCCCTCACCTTAACTGGCTAAAGTTTAGCCGTCAAGACCGTATATTTGGCAGTTTTACCCGAATAACGAAAAATGGCTATCCGCTATTCGGGTATCAATACTACCACCACTTATCCTTTACTGGATAAGCAGCCGGGCGCGATTCACATTATTCGCGCCGACACGTGCCGCACTGTCATAGTTATAAATGTCAGTACGGAAAGCGATATGCCCGTCAGCTTCACTGAATGCGGTTAAATAATAAAGCATAACCGGTACATTCTGGCGGATAGGGATAAATGTGGTATTCCCCCGGTCAACGACGCCAGAGATCCGGGAAGCGTTCCAGCCAACATCCTGCAATAACATATTCGCCAGCTCAGAAGCTTTGTTGACACGAACACATCCGGAACTCAATGCGCGCGCCTCACGGCGGAACAGGTTATGGTTCGGCGTATCGTGCAGGTAAATAGACTCTGAATTTGGCATATTGAATTTGTAACGACCCAACGCATTATTCTGTCCCGGCCTCTGCTGGAAGCGGAAAGGTAAATTTCGCTCGGTGATAGTGGACCAGTCCACCATCCAAGGATTGATACTTTCGGCATCCTTGTTCCAGCCTTGATAGATACTGTAGCCCTGACGTTCAAGATAGCCCGGATCTTGACGTACTTTAGGTAAAATATCTTTACGGGCCAAGGACTGAGGGACATTCCACGGTGGATTCACCACCACATTATTCAATGCACTGCTCATTAAAGGCGTTTTACGGTCCGGTCGTCCGACAATGACCCGCGACTGTAACGCCTCATTACCATTCAAATAATAGACTAATGAGTAGTCCGGAATATTGACCATAATCCCGGTATCAACCTTGTCTGGCAATAATCTCAGGCGCTGCATATTTAATGCGACAATCGCCGCACGTTGCTCAGGGGTCGCATTCAACCAGTAGCGGGTTTGCGTACCAATCACCCCGTCCGTCTCTAATCCTTGTTGCCGCTGAAACTGTTTGACACTCTCAACCAGTTCCGGACCGTAATCCTGAGTTTCATCAATTACCTGACTACTCGCAGGCGCACTGAGGCTACGCGCCAGAATCTCACGTAATGCCGGGATATCACGACTGAGATCTCCAGGGCGAAGCGTGACTTTATCCTGGAGTTGAGGCCAGGCTTCTGTCGGTTGCATCAGAGCATGTAATGACTGACGCAAAGTCATATACTGCGGGTTTGTGGGGGCCAGTGAAGCAATAAAGGCCGAAGCATTCCCTTGGCTGATAGCCAACTGCCACTGGTTAACAATGTCTTGTGGTGGTGCTTTTGGCTTATAGACACGGCCCCCATACAACCAGCGGCTTCCTTCAGTAGGGATACCCGAAATATAATCCAGATATCCGAGCATCGCATCGGACAGGACAATATCACGTCCCCCCTCCTGCACTGAAGGATGTGTCAGTTGCTCAACCCAATAGGCAAACTGTGGCTGAATACCGGCCATCGCCACTTCAGCCAGTTGCTGGGAAAAAGCCTGTACTGCGCCCTCTTCCTGCCACATTGGCTGCATGTCACGGCTGGCGTAAAGCTCAGATAAGTTATTGAGATAAAGAGGAGTATAACCCACTGGCAGACTGGCAATAATTTGCGCCCGCCCCTGCTCAGTCGTCAACGGCATCACTGCCGTGACTGGCGTGTCCACTTGCACCGGTGAGGTTTGTTCTATTGTCGTCAGTGTTTCTGTATCAGCTCGTGAAACAGAAGCCAGTCCCAAAAACAGACTACAACCGATAACCATCCATTGAAAACTATTCACTTTTGCTATCAGCATCCAAGACTCCTTTCATTAATGTGTCCGTTGTATTGCGCGGAATCGATAACCAAACTTACAGGCCGGGAGCAGGCTACTTAAAGTATGGCGGGTCGCATTACCTGGACCAGTGATTCAGATAAATAAAAGTCGTCAGTACCTGTTCCAGTTAAAGGATGTCAGGATTTCCCTTCAGTATAGTCAAAGTCATTTACTCGTTCAAAGTCGATGACCAGGAAACCATATATCATACTTTATGCGTTAATAGGCTGAGAAAAGAAAGATAAATCAGTCTGTAAGGGGTTTAAGATAGGCGCGAATCATCTCATAGGCCTGATGTTTATGCTGATGCTGCCAGTCTGTTGCGAGTAAATCGGTCTCAAACATCCAGGATATTGTGAAAGCATTTGATTTATGAAAAACACTCAGACTCACCAACGTAACGTACAGATGTAATGCGTCAATACCTGGGCGCAGGGTACCCTTTCGCTCTCCAAGCTGGATAAGCTCGGTTAACAAAGAACGAATAGGAAAAGACATAGCCTGAATTCGGGCGGACTGTTTCAGGGTTTCGGCTTTATTAAGATTCTCCCATTGCAGCAAACATTGCAGTTCCCGATGCCGGGAAAAATGGCTTTCGATAAAATCATACAACTGCAATATTCCCTCAACAGAATCTGTCTGATGGGTATCCAGTTTCAGTTTAAGCTCTTCACTGCGTAGCTGCCCGAGAACACTCTCCAGAACCTCAATATAGAGGTTCTGTTTATTCTCAAAATAATGATAAATCATACGAATATTCACCCCGGCCAAGGCCGCGATGGTTTCGACACGAACCCCACTGAAGCCCTTATCAGCAAACTCCTGTAATGCAATATCAAAGATACGTTTTCGGGTATTTTGCATCAACTGTTGCTGCTTTACCGACATTCGTCGCTCAGTGACAGTGAGCCCATCCTGATTGATATCTGACATCATTATCATCCTTATTTAGCGCTGATAAGGCTGCGTCAGCGCTGCTGGCGCGGTTTGTCGCCCGATTAATCCCGCTACGGCTATCAGTGCCAGTAAATAAGGCAGCATAATTAACAGCGCGGTTGGGACTTCAATTCCCAGCAGAGGGAGTTGAAACTGGAGTGCGCTGGCTGCACCAAATAGCAGACAGGCTAAAGCGGTACGGCCAGTCTTCCAGTTACCGAAAATAATCGCAGCAATAGCCAGGTATCCCATACCATTAGTCATTCCTTCAGTAAAAGTATGAATATTACCAATGGAAAGCAGACATCCCGCCGCCGCCGCCATCATGCCGGAAAAAATTACTGCACCATAACGTAGCCGGGTAACGGACAAACCGGATTGATCGACGGCGCGCGGTGAGACACCGACCGCATTCAGAGAGATCCCCAATGCCGTTCGACGCATAACCACCGCACACAACAGTAATACCAGTAAGCCAGGATAAAACAGCCATACCTGATTTAAGACTTCAGTACCTAAAAAAGGGATATCACGCAGCAACGGTGGTGACCATTTGTCCAGGCCCGGGATAACCGCATTTGAGCGCGCGCCAAACATTTCCCGATAAGCCAGAGTTGTCGCCCCTAATGCCAGGATATTGATACCTATCCCGGTGACGATTTGGTTAGCGCGTAACGTCACACTAAGAAAGGCCTGCAACAACGCCAAAGGAATCACTCCCAGTACACCTATCAACAGCCCCCATTCCGCACTCCCCGTCATACTGGCTCCCGCTACCCCAAGGAAAGCGCCCGTGAGCATCATGCCTTCAACGCTCATATTCAGTACGCCAGCACGTTCACTGATCAGTTCCCCCGCTGAAGCAATCATCAACGGGGCCGCAAGTCGAATAGATGATGCGGCAAAAATGGCCAGCAGTTCCATACTCATATTTTTTCTCCTTTACGGGAGAGCCACAAAGTACTGCCCGCCAGAATCAGAATGACAATAGCCTGCACCACCAGCACCAGCGCAGCAGGAACCTGGGCTACCATTTCCATGTTAATGCCGCCAGAACGCAGAAATCCGAATAACAAAGCGGCGACAAAGACACCCGTTATTGAATTACGTGCTAACAGACCGACAACCAGACCGTCAAAACCGTAGCCAGAGGAGAATCCTGCTTTAAGCGAATATTGATCCCCCTGTAACATGATTGCACCAGCCAGCCCACCTAAAGCCCCCGCAATCGCCAGCGCAGCGACCATGGTCCAGGTAATCGCGATCCCGGCACGCCTGGCTGCCTGCGGGTTGTATCCCACCGCACGGAGTGAAAAACCAAAACGGGTACGTGAGATAACCGCAGCGATGACAATGCCCAGTATCAGGGTGATAGCAAGCCCGAGATGTATGCCCAGCCCACTGTCCGGGAACAGCAGAGGCAATTGCGTGGTTTCAGGAATGGTCAGAGACTCCGGCAGCGTACCTCCGCTGGTCATTGGCTGACGCAGGAGATCAACCGACTGCACGCACCAGTAGAGTAACCAGACGGCAATAAATGACAGCAGCAGCGTACTGATCACTTCATTGGTCCCGAGTCGGGCTTTCAGCCAGCCGGGAATCGCCCCCCAGATCCCCCCTGCCAGGGCCGCACATAACATCGGCACAATATAGGCCAAACCATAGGGTAAGCCTTCACAGCCGCCATACAGACTCATTGCCGTCGCAGCAATACCGCCGATAGCAATCTGACCTTCGCCACCGACGTTCGTCAGTCTTGCCCGATTCGCGAGTACAAAACCCACCCCCACAAGGGCAAAGACCAGACTACGATTAATCGAGGCGCCTATGGCATAAGGTGACCCCCAGGCACCGTCAGCAAATGCGGCCAGCGCTTCTGAGACCGGTACACCGAAGCTGAGGATCATGACTATCGCCACGAAGATAGCAGCCACAATGGCACCGCTCATAACAAGTAAAATGCGAAGGTGCGGGCAGGTAGACCACTGGATCGGTGTTAATTTTATCAACGGATTGTTCATGCTGCTTGCCCCGCCATCCATGCCCCGATGACCGCGCGATCGTGTTGCCCGCACAGACTGGTGCCGATAATTTTGCCCCGATAAAACACCACGACTCGATCCGCAACCGACAGCACTTCATCCAGTTCTGATGAAATCAGTAATACGCCAACCCCGCGATCGCGCGCATCCTGAATATGGCGATAAACCGCTGCCACCGCTCCGACATCCAGCCCGCGTGTCGGCTGGGCTGCGACTAGCAGCACCAGAGACTCCAGCGTTAACTCACGCGCCAGTACCGCTTTCTGCTGATTTCCCCCTGACAGCCCCCCAAAGGACACATCGATTCCCGCGGCACGAATATCGAAACGAGTGACCAGTGCCCGGGCATCGTCGCGCATTTTTCTGCGTTGCAAAAAACCCCAGCGAGAATAGCGGTGCATATGATTAAGCAGCAGGTTCTCCGTCAGGCTCATCTCGGTAATACACCCCACCGCATGCCGGTCTTCCGGTACAATACCCACTCCGGCACGAGTCATTTGCTGCGGGGAAGCGCCAGTCACCTCTTTTCCCGCAACATAAACTTGCCCGTCGCTAACCGGCAACATACCGGCCAGCACGGCACCCAGTTCACTCTGACCGTTCCCTTCAACACCGGCAATCGCCACAATCTCACCGCGATTCACTACCATGGTGCAATTATCCAGTCGGGTCACCCCCAGAGCATCACGCACGGTGAGTCCATTAAGCTGTAACACTTCGTCACTCAGTGCATAGCGCCGGGTATGCTCAGCGACCGCCACGGGAGTCAGGGCGGGTATTTGTGCAAGCCCAGGTCTGTCAATCATGGCGCTCACCAGTCTTTCTATTTCCTGTGCCGGTTGGGTAGATGTTGTGACGACTCTGCCACTCTGCAATACCGTGGCACGCGTGGCGATACGCTGGATTTCAGCCAGTTTGTGAGTCACCAGCACCACCGCACATCCCAAGCTTGCTACCCGTTCACAGACGGCCAACAGTGCACTGATTTCTGTTGGCAATAGTACTGCCGTGGGTTCATCAAGGATCAGTACACTGGGTTCACGCAGCAGGCATTTCACTATCTCCACACGCTGACGCTCACCGACCGACAAAGCCTGAACTTTTGCCTGCAAATCCAGATGCAGTCCCAGACTTTGCAACGTTTCTTCAATTCGCCGTTGCTGCTGACCTGCGTTAATCCAGCCTCGCGTCTGCCCCAGCAGCAAGTTATCGAGTACCGTGGCGTTATCCACCAGGCTAAAATGCTGATGCACCATCGCAATCCCCGCCATCAGTGCATCATGTGGCCTCACAGGCTTATAAGGATTACCTGCGCGATACATCACACCCGAATCAGGCTGATGTACGCCGAAAATAACGTTACACAGCGTGGATTTACCTGCACCATTCTCACCTAACAGACAATGAACTTCTCCAGGAAACAGATCCAGATTGATGCTGGATAATGCCTGGAATTTACCAAAAAACTTATCAATGCCCTGGAGTGATAACGCAGGAACAAACGTACCTTGAGCGTCAACCATAGCGGTTATCCTTCCAGCACTTTAATTTTGCCGCTTTGAATATCTTGTTTGATTTGCTTTAACCTGGCATCGATTTCCGGCGTCGAGCTGCACACAATCATATCTGACGCCTGAGGCCCCATAGCGAGGCCGAAGACTTTATAGCCAGGCTGCCAGGTCTTATTTTCAAGTTGTTCAATCGCGTATTGCACCTGATAGCCAACACCGGTGACGCTATAACCTATATAGAGGGGATCGGTGCCACAGCGTGCGGTGTAGCTACCTATGATATGGGTATTTTTCTCACGGGCGGCCTGCTCCATGCCGCGTAAGCCGAGATTGAGAATATGATAATGCACATCAGCCCCCTGCGAGATAGCCGCCAGCGTCGCTTCATGCGCTTTAGAGACATCATCAAAATCACCGCTGTAGCTGACAAAATTCTGGACTTTCGGATTGATGTACTGCGCGCCTTTACCAAATTCCTTGCCAGCATTCACAATAGATGGGATCTCCATTCCCCCTACGTAGCTGATTTTATCGGTTTTCGTCATCATCGCAGCCGCCGCACCCGCTACAAAGGCGATTTCGGCCTGTTTGACATCATAGCCTGCCACATTGGCCGGCATAGCCTTCATCTCGTTCCCACCAACAATAGAGAATTTTACTTTCGGGAAGCGTTTAGCCACCTTCAATACCGCAGCCTGAGTTTGTCCCCCCACTCCGATAACCAGCTGGTTTTTTGTCGCCAGGTTGGTGAGAGCCTGTTCCATATCGGCGTAATTGATATTTTCAATAATCTGCGTTTTTAACTTATCGCCAAATGTCTTTTGCGAGGCAACGACCCCTTCATAGCCGGACTCCATCCATCCTTTATCCATTTTTGACCCCGGAATTAACACGCCAACGCGCATCGCATCAGAGGCAATCGCCTGCTGGGATACCAGTGCACCGGTAAGCAGGGTAAAAGAAACAACCAAACGAATTGATAAGACAGATGCCATTCCGAAACCCCTGTTCTGTGTGTTGTGTGGAGTAAGTAAGTTCTTAC
Organism: uncultured Cedecea sp.; assembly: GCF_947498825.1. Classification (GTDB taxonomy): domain Bacteria; phylum Pseudomonadota; class Gammaproteobacteria; order Enterobacterales; family Enterobacteriaceae; genus JGM124. The sequence continues at coordinate 546,690 of NZ_CANMLV010000001.1, forward strand.
TGAATGGATGATGCAAATTCAGTGCCAGTGCACAGGTAAGAGCAAACAATTAAATGAATAAAAAGAGGAATGGCATCCTGGCATCTTTATTGCCTGTGTTATGGGGTAAGTAAGTTTTTACTGAATGGTTTTCATAAATTGCCGGTCAGTTCACTCAGTCAAAACAACGAACTTTATTTAACCCAAGCAAACGGGCCATCGCCCAATACAGGAGAACGCCTTATGACTATACAATCGATACGAGAAACGACAGGCGTTGCCGCGCCACTGGGGACGTTTACCAATACGCGCTGGCACAGCGATGAAACTCAGGTAGATATGGTGGTTCCCGCCCGTACACCGATGATTACGACACTGTCCAGTGAGCCTCAAAACCTCAGAATAGACCTGAATCATACGGCTATTATCATTATCGATATGCAAAATGACTTCTGCACAGAGACGGGTTGGGTCTCCCATATTGGAGGCAATTTTGCAGCAGATCGTGCACCAATTGCACCATTACAACGCCTGTTACCGGTATTACGTGAACAGCAGGTTCCGGTTATCTGGGTGAACTGGGGTAATCGCCCTGACCTGGCGAATATGCCCGCTAACCAGCATCATCTTTATAAGCCTACTGGCGAGGGAATTGGACTGGGTGAAGCCTTACCGGGGCATGGGGCTCGCGTACTGCAAAAAGATTCGTGGGCGGCAGCAATCGTGGACGAACTGGCCCCGAGCCCTGAGGATATCCTGGTAGATAAATACCGTATCAGTGGTTTCTGGGATACACCGCTGGACAGTATTCTGCGTAACCTGGGTGTGCGCACCCTGCTGTTTGCTGGCGTTAACACCGATCAGTGTGTGCTGCATTCTCTGGCCGATGCAAATTTCCTCGGCTATGGCTGTGTGCTGCTGGAAGATTGTTGTGCAACATCGTCACCCGATTTTTGCACCGAAGCGACATTATGGAATGTAAGAAAATGCTTAGGCTTTGTCTCTGATTCTACAAGACTGATAGCCGCCATGCCAGGCGATGAGACCATGAAACTGGCGGTATAGCAGCGAATAAAAAACGGGCATGAATATTTCCATGCCCGTTTTCTTTCACTTACCGAAGATCACATCACGATGCATCCTGTGATTCTGGCTGTGCTTCAGGCGCAACCGGAGGCGCAAATCCCCGCAGTCCTACCACATGCACATGCTCGGTATTCTGGAACACTTTACGCACCAGTTTATAGGTTGTGCCTTTTTCCGGACTGATATTCTCAGGCGCCGCAATGATCAACTGCATCTGTAACCGTTCGCAAAGCTCAAACAGGGTGGCAATGGACTTGGCATCCAAACGCGCCGCTTCATCAAGGAACAGCAGACGGCAAGGTGAAATGTCTTTACCACGTAAGCGGCTGGACTCTTCTTCCCAGCTTTGCACCACCATCACCAGAATGGACATCCCGGTACCAATCGCTTCCCCGGTCGACAACGCACCACTTTCTGCACGTAACCAGCCATCGGACCCACGATTCACTTCCACTTCCATTTCCAGATAGTTACGGTAGTCCAGAAGTTCTTCACCAATGGTTTGCGGCGTACGCTGTCCCGTATCAATCTGTGGATTCAGACGCTGATAGAGTTTCGCCAGCGCTTCAGAGAACGTCAGGCGATTACTGTTAAACAGATCCTGATGTTGCTCATGCTGTTCGGACAACACGGTAAGCAATGTCGAGTGTGCTTCGCGCACATTCACATTCAAACGCACGCTATTAACCTGTCCGAAAGAGACACTCTGCAAGCCCTGGTTAAGCATGCGAATACGGTTCTGCTCACGCTGGATAGTCTTGCGAATAATATTCGCCACACTACGGGAACTGATTGCCAGTTTCTGCTCACGGGAAGTCAGTTCTTCGGTCAGACGGCTCAACTCAATTTCCATCTGTTCAATGGCTTCAACCGGGTCATCGGTACGAATGATATCCTGACGGATACGCTCCCGGAGATGCTGATATACCGCAACAAAGAACTGAATTTTTCTTTCCGGACGTTTTGGATCTTCGGATAAACGTAAAACATCGCGCAGATGTTCATTATCGGCAACCGCCAGGCGAAGCGCACCCAATGCCTTATCCGACATAGAACGCAGTTCATCCGCTGTCTGATAGGCCAGCTCCCGACGGTGTAAGCGGCGTTCAACGCCGTTATCTTTCACCATCCGCATCACCGCACACCAGCCAGCTTTCGCCACCACAACCTGTTCACGTATTTCCAGATAGTTACGTTCCAGCTGTTTGAGTTTACGGGTCAGGTTATTCATTTCCGCTTCGCAGAACGTGAGCTGTTTTTCCAGCTGGTTACGGCGTAGACGGTTACTGTTGAGGCTGGCATGCAATTCATCCCGACGAATACGCGCCCGCTCTTCTGCTCCGCTGTCAGCACGGACACCAATATCCTGAAGCTCTTTATGCAGTTCTTTCAGTAGCTCATTCTTGGTGTCAAAGGCACTTTTCAACGACGCCAGCAACTGATTGTATTGGCCTAGCTGCTGAGTATGCTGGCGTAACGTATCACGAGCACGCGCTCTGTCGCTTTCCGCCTGTGCCAGACGCTGACGTAATTTTTCGTTTAAATCACTGTTACCGTCGAGCATCGCTGCCGAATCACTGTAGCCAAAATGCGCCCGACGTTGCACCACTTCGGTTAACGAGAACGCACGCTGACGAGCATCACGCTGCATTTGCTGGGCATGGGCATAATCATCTTTCAGTTGCTCAAACTGTTCAGGATCACTTTGCAGAACACTGACCACAGCCTCCAGTTTTATCAACTGATTACCGTGCTGCTGCATAAAGCGCGCCGCTTCCTCTGCCTCATCAAGGTGCGCCTGTATCTCTTCGCAGCGGTCGACCAGCGTTTCATCGCTTAATACCCCAATACGTGGCAGCAGGCGATTAAGCTGACTGACGCCCTCCTTCGCTTGTTCAAACTGTACATGCTGATGCTGGGTGGCATTTTCATGTTGGCTGATAGCGCGTTCAAGCTCACCACGGCGGCTGCTTAACTGACGCAGCTCCACTTCAGGATCGTCGTCAAATGCCACGCCTAAGTGCTGGCCAATAAAACGGCTGAATGCATGGTGCAAACGCTGATTTTTCTGAACATCAAACGACAGTGTTGCAAAACGTTCGGAGAGAATTTCACGCTCAGCATGCAGGGCTTCGATGCGGTTTTCACGCGCGGCACGGCCAAACAGGGGTAATTCTGGCAACCGTGAATAGCGCCACTGCCGATCGCCACTCTTCACTAAAACCGCGCTGGTTAACTCTTCAACGCTAAAGACACTGTCATCGAAGGAGGAGGGATCGCCTTCAATAAAATAGAGATCTTCCGGACAATCTTCCAGACTATCAAGATGTGTACGCACCAGCGATAAATCGGGTACCACTATCGCGTGACGAGACGGACCATAGAGTGCTGAAAAATAAGGTGCATCATCAAGGCTGATGTCGTCATAAATTTCCGACAACAGTACACCACCAAAGCGCTCCGCCAGAGTATTAAGACGAGGATCGCCGGCACCACCAGGCTGACTCAGTAATTCAATTTCTTCATCGACCAGGCGTTTTTTATTTCCGACTTCGTCTCGCTCAACGGTCGACTCACGTTCCAGCTCCAGCAGTTGCTGCATGTACTCAGTCACTTGCTGGCTAGTTTCAAACTCTTCATGACTTTGTTCACATAGCTGATTAAGACTGGTTTGGGCAGCAATCCATACCGGAGCACGCAAGTTCAGCATTTTCACTCGCGCCTGTAGCTGTTCCAGCTCCTGGCGTAGAGCAGCACGCTGTTCACTGGCTTCAGAAACGGTATGCGAAAGCGTTGCTATTTGAGCTTCCAGCTCATCATGCAGCGCTTCCAGATCCTCAGGATCGATTTGTTTACCCTGACGCTTACAGAAGTCATTCAGCAGTCGTTCTGCTTCTTGTTGATCGCGGCGGCGCTGTTCCAGCTCGTTTAAGCGCATACGCAGAGGTTGTACCTGGTCTGACAGATGGCGCTGGTTATGACTGTCACGAATCAGTTCGCGTGCCGTTTCAAAGGCATCACCGCGACTGACTGGCCCATTAATTGCGGTGAGTAACTGATAGGCTTGTTCAAACTGGCTGTGTGCTGTTTCGGAAACACGAATTTTTTGTTCCAGGGACAATAGCGTTTCGGTCGCTTCTGTCTCTTTTGCCTGGAAGGTTTCCAGCCATTCCTCAGCACTATCGAGAGTCAGGTCTGGAAGATGGCACTGACTGCGCGCACGTTCCAGCGCTTCAAGTGCTTGCTGATACTGAATCGCCCGCGTCTGTTGAACGTCGAGTGCCTGCTGGTAATCAGCAAGCTGGCTTTTCAGCTCATCCACTTCCAGATCTGTTGCTTCTGTACGTGCTTCATTTTCTTCTTGTTGTTCAATCGCTTCGGCAACAATTTCATTTTGTTCTTCAAGGCGGATCTGAAGCTCTTCCAGATCCCCTTCGTAACGCTCAATTTTCTCTTGCTGACGCAGCGCGGTTTGTACCAGATTTAAATTGTCACTGGCTGCCTGATAGGATGCCTCGAGATCTTCTTCAGCTCCATTGTGCTCGCCAAGTTCACGCGCCATCTCCACATGCTTATACTGCTCAGCAGCCAGCTGCTGGCGGCTGATAAACAGCTCACGCCGCCACTCCAGCGCTTTATCAAGATGAACGCGTCGCTCATTGGCATGGCGCATATAGTCAGCAGCCACGTAATGCGTGGCTTCAGTGATCAGATGCTTAAACAAATCACGATCAGACTGGGTGACACGAATCGCTTCCAGCGTCAGGCGGTTTTCACGTAATGCCGCCTCCATATCCTGGAATGCTTTACGTACTCCGCTGTTTTCCGGCAACAAATAGTCACGTAGTGAACGGGTAATGGCGCTGGAGATCCCGCCATACAATGACGCTTCAATCAGCCGGTAATACTTACTACGATCGGAGGCGGTACGCAGACGACGCGCGACAATGCCTAAATCAAACATCAGAGAGTGATATTCGGTTATCGAGTTAAAAGCTTTGAACTGAACATTTTCAATTCCCTCAACTTTCTCTTTTAACTCGTTCAGACTCAGTACCCGAGCCTGACGCTCATTCAGCGTTTCGGTTAACAGTTGGGTGGGTTTAAATGTGTCTGGCAGACCTTGAATGGCAAAGGGTTTGATATCCACTTTACGGTCGCGGCCAGCAATTTGCTGAAGACGCACCCCGACCATTACGCGCTGGTGACGGGAATTTACGACATCCAGCACCGCATAACAGACCCCGGCTTTCAGCTTACCATGCAGCCCCTTATCCCGAGAACCAGAAGTGGCACCCGCTTCAGTGGTATTACGAAAGTGCAGCAGCGTCAGATCAGGGATCAGGGCAGTAACAAAAGCCGCCATTGTCGTAGACTTACCCGCGCCATTACCACCCGATAATGTAGTGACCAGCTCATCAAGATCAAAGGTACGGGCAAAAAAACCGTTCCAGTTAACCAGCGTTAGTGAGCGAAACTTACCGCGTTCAATCATTCCTGTTCATCCTCCGCGTTACCTGAATCAGCAACGACTTCTTCTGTCTCATCGTCGAGTTGTAAGCGATTCTCTATAGGCATCGCCTCGCCATCACGGATCATCCGTAACTGTGCCTCACGTGGGTCATCACCACTGCGTACATCAGCACCAAAACGGAATACAGACTCGGTGATACGAAACTTACTGCTGTCGTGCCCCATAAACCAAATCATACCCAGACGACGCAGACGCGTCAGCGAAGCGCGGACTTTTTCCTGGAGTTTCTGGCGATCTAAATCAGAGCCTGTGGAACGGTTATTTACCAACTTGAGGAGTTTGCTCTCATCCGCCAGGGTCAGCAATTCATCATACAGTTCAACCTGAGTGAAGATACCTTCATTGGCCAGTCGTTCCGGACTCAGGTAGAGATAGCAGAGTATTTTTCCGACCATCATATCCAGCTCTGACAAGGTAGAGCGGGGAATAAGGGTGCTTGAGCGGGGACGGAGATAGAAAAAGCCCTCCGGGGCGCGGATCAGTTCGACATGGTAGCGCGCATAGAAGGATTCCAGGTAAATCTGGAAGTCCATTAAAAAGGCATGATTATCCAGCTCATCCTGGCTGATATGGCGCCCGGCACGTAACTGGCTATCGAGGGCCGGAAAGAGAGAGTTCGCCAGCGCCTGTGCCAGCTTAGCTGGCATCACGTGTTCAATATTTGTTGATGACATGCGCTTGTACCTTGGCTCCATAATCATTAATTGTTTGCCAGTTCGCTGGCAAACCGGTGAAATCAGCTTCCGCTATCCCTAAACGTACGGCTTGGTCAACCACAATTCGGGCAACATCAAAATGACGCGCTCGCGGATATTGGGCCAGAAACTCTTTCATTACCAGGCCTAAATCTAGCGGGATCTGCTGCGTTTTATAGGTCTGAAGTGCAGCTTCAATCAGGGCTGCCAGCTGTTCGCGTATTTCATTAAATTCTTCAAATTCCAGGCTGTCAGGCAACTCACCGGTCACCTCTTCATCCCGCAGGCTCATCTCTTCATCACGCATATCAAGCAGACGGTCAGCACTGGCATAAGTCAGTGTCCAGGGGGTATCGAGATAGGTCTGTACTGATTGACGTAAACGCTGGGCAAAAACGCGGTTTTTATCCATATCAATGGCGGTACGAATAAATTTGTGAACGTGGCGATCGTAGCCAATCCATAAATCAATTGATTGCTGGCCCCAGCTTATAATACGGTCGAGCTTTGCTTGCAGATCAAAAATCAGCCTGTCGATAAACTGTAAATCGTCATGGCCCACTATTGAGTCCTGAATGCGCAACAGATTGGCCTGCATTTTATCACCGGCAGCTTCCAGAGTATCTTGCAGTTCGCGCAGGGTGCCTGAGGTTTCTGACAGTAACAGCTCACAACTTGAAATGGCCGCTCGCCAGTCTTTATTCAGTAACTGAGAAATTTCGTCTTTCACCAGCTGTTGCTGCTCATCCATGATGCGCTGTGTCAAATCAATACTGTCGAAGATCTCCGCAACCGAATATTTGAGTGGCGCATAGACATTACGATGCCAGTGAATTTCATCCCCTTGTTCATCGGCCGCGTTGGCGGCATGTTTTAACTCACCCGCGACCACGGAAAGTTGCATCGATAGCCTTAAAGTAGAGAATTCACGCTGACGAATATAGTAGTCAGTGATCCCCATTCCTAGGGGGGTAAGGCGGTAAATGGCATTACCATCAGATGTCTCACTGACAAAACGGTTAATCAAGCGCTGACGCACCAAATCGTTAATCGCATTATTGGCTCTGACCGCAATGGTTTCACTGGTCTGATCAAAACCTTCACTGACGAAACGAAAGGCATCAACCAGCTCACCTTCGCTCAGCTCGCCATCCAGCCGCTCACCATTCAGAGTGGCAATCGCCAATAAAAAAGTAAGACGTTCAGTGGGCAGGGAAATAGAAAAATCATTTTTCCTGGCCCAGGTAACCAGTTCCGGCACGGTCTGGGAAAAACCACTCATAATTTATCCTTTGCTCTGCGGCTTAAACGCGGTGACATGAATATAGCGGCCAAAACTGATATAGGGTTCTTGCCGGCAATAACGCGTCTCAAGCGTCAGCAAATCATCGAATTTTTCTTTTTGGTGCTGTTTATTACGCAGGTAATCATGAAACACCCGTACACCGGTTTTTCCGGTAATTTCCCAGCCAATTTGCTCCAGCCAGTGGTAGACCTGCTCTGGCTGCAGCGGATTGTTGGGTGACAATGTACGTTTTTTCTTCTTTGGCATTCCTTGCTCAACATATTCCAGATTACCGACCACCATATTATGCATCAGTAATCCATTAGCATTGTAAAACATCAGCGACAAAGTTCCCCCAGGGCGCAAACAATGCCAAAGAGACTCCAGTACCGCTTGCGGAGAGGCAACCCACTCCAGCACGGCATGAAATAATAACAGATCTACCTGACTGTCCAAATGCTGTGCCATATCCTGAGCAGATGCCTGGATAAAATGCATCCGATCACTGAGTCCCTGCTGTATAGCTTGTGCTTTCGCCCGGACGATCATTTCGCCCGAGACATCACATAATGTCACCTGATGACCACGTTCTGCAAAACGGAGCGCTGTTTGCCCTTCCCCACCGCCTGCATCGAGCACACGGAGGCCTGGAGGTTGGGTTGCAAGAAATTTATCCAGATCCTGCCAGAGGATAGCCTGTCGTAGTTGGCCTTTAGTCGTGCCATAAATGTTGCGCGAAAATTTTTCGGCGATATCGTCAAAATTACGATCGGCCATTAATCCAGCTCCGTGGCAAAAAGGGTCACCTGACAAAACACTTATTTTGGCACAGCCCGACAGATAATGAACCCATTTGGTGTAATATCGCCAGAGTTTACCTGCCAGATGGCTAAAAAAGGAGCCAGAGTTCATGTTTTTCGTGCTAAAAAAAGTCGTTGGTGGCCTGCTACAACCTCTGCCTTTGCTATTGTTACTGATGGGTCTGGCTATTATTTTGCTCTGGTTTACCCGCTGGCAAAAGACAGGCAAGGGTCTGCTTACCTTCAGCTGGCTAATATTATTGCTGTTAAGCCTGCAACCTGTTGCGGACAGATTACTGAAACCTATCGAAGATACCTATCAGACAAGGCTGCAAAATGATGGGGTTGATTATATCGTGGTTCTGGGCGGAGGCTATACCTGGAACCCAGATTGGGCACCAAGCTCAAATCTGTTTGCCAATAATCTACCGCGAGTTACTGAAGCTGTCAGACTGTGGCAAACACGCCCGGAAGCAAAATTAATTTTTACCGGTGCTGCGGCTATCGGCAATAACGTCACCACTGCGGACGCCGGTGCGCGGGTTGCTGAAAGTCTGGGTGTACCGCGAACGCATATTATCACCCTCGACATGGCCCGGGATACCGAAGAAGAAGCGCAGGCCGTCTCAACTATCGTCGGACAACAGCCTTTTATTCTGCTGACTTCAGCTTCACACCTGCCACGTGCAATGATTTTCTTTAACCAGGCAGGCATGTATCCTCTTCCGGCCCCGGCTAATCAGCTGGCTATCACTTCCCCGCTGAATCCCTGGGAAAGAGCATTCCCCTCACCCACCTGGCTGATGCACAGCCATAGCGCGGTTTATGAAACGCTGGGGAGAATGTGGCAGGCACTGCGCGCGCCAAAAGAGACAGCAGAAAATTGACATCCTCTCCGCCCTGAATGAACTGACCCGATAAATAACGATATTAAGATGCTGGAGAAGTATAAACGATAAACCAGACACGCCGCGGTTTGGGTGTCTGGTTTTGGCTGTGAAAACGTTAAATCACTGAATCATACTTAAACGCACGCGTTCTAAATCTTCCGGGGTATCAACGCCCACCCCCGGAACTTCTTTTGCAACCGCAACATGGATTTTTTCACCGTGCCACAATACCCGCAGTTGCTCGAGCATTTCTATCTGTTCCAGCGGGCTGGCGGACCAACTGACATAACGGCGGATAAATCCAGCCCGGTAACCGTAAATACCAATATGGCGTAAAAAGTGCGAGCCAATTTGTTCGCGGCTGTGCATAAAACGCTCACGATCCCAGGGAATTGTCGCACGGGAAAAATAGAGCGCATACCCCTGAGCGTCCATCACCACTTTTACGGCATTAGGGTTAAATGCCTCTTCAGCTGTCGTGATAGGTACAGCCAGGGTCGCCATACCGGCCTCACTGGCAGCAACATTATCGGCAACCTGCTTAATAATCACAGGCGGGATCATCGGCTCATCCCCCTGTACATTGACAATCACCTGATCATCGCTGAAGGCACATTTTTCAATGACTTCCGCCAGCCGCTCCGTACCCGACTGATGATCGGGGCTGGTCAGGCAAACTTCTCCGCCCGCCGCTTCGACTGCATGGGCGACATCAATATTATCAGTGGCAACAATAATTCTGTCAGCGCCTGACTCACGAGCCCGTTCCAGCACATGGACAATCATTGGCTTGCCGTTGATATCCTTTAGCGGTTTGCCTGGCAAACGCGTTGAGGCGAAGCGAGCGGGAATAATCGCGACAAAACTCATGGGTGGATCTCGTCAGAAGTTAACGTCCGTGCTTCGTTTTCCAGTAATACCGGAATACCGTCGCGGATCGGGAAAGCCAGACCATCAGGCTTACAAATAAGCTCTTGTTTATCGTGGCTAAAATGGAGCTTCCCATTGCACACAGGGCAAGCGATGATTTCAAGTAAACGACTTTCCATAACAACTCCTGGAGGTATTCTTACAATACCCATAAATATACCCAAATAACTCGAATTTCTGGTGAAGAGAATTCTAAAATGGCGCTAAGTATGACCGGTATCACTCTCTTTGAGTGATTTCCCAGCCCAGCCCCCAAACCTCTCTGAAGGTAGCAGGGGCTCCACTCAGACGAACAGATGAAGCGGATTGCCACTGAGCAAATTCCGTCAGTGCAGCTTGTAATCCCGTCAATAGGCCTGCAGTTACCTTTATTCCTTCTTCAGAATAAAGATTAATGATTTCCAGCTCACCTTGCTTGCGATGCATTTTGGCATCTATTCTGCCAACCAGTTGACCTTTATGCAGTAAGGGCAACACAAAGTAGCCGTATTTGCGTTTTTCGGCTGGGGTGTAACATTCAAGCCGATAGGAAAAATTAAACAATGCCTCGGCTCTACGCCTGTCCCAGACCACAGGATCAAAGGGCGACAGTACTGTGCTATGCGTTGCCTTTAACTTATTGTTCCGGGCTTTTTCAAGTAAAGTATAGGCACTATGGTGCACCAGCATAGTGCCCAGAGAATCCACCTCAATCTGGCGTAATCGGTCAGAATCAAGTTCCGTCATAATCCAGGATTTTAAGGGGATATTCTTCAGACGATAGTAATCAGCCAGCCATTCCGGGCGAAAAATGCCTAAACTGCGGGCACTGTTATCCAACATAAGCCGTTCAGCCTGTTGTTGTTCCAAGCCATGCAAAGCGTCATCCCACTCCGGCATGACACGTTCAGTCAAGTCATAGACTCGCTGAAAATTGCGTCGTTCAATGACCATCAGCTTGCCAGCGGTAAACAAACCTTCGAGATGCTTTTTTTGTGGCTTCCATGACCACCAGCCGCTGGCACCTTTGCTTTGTGCGCTAAAATCAGCAGAGCGTACAGGCCCGTACTGCTCAATATGTTTTAGTAGTTGTTCAATATCAGCAGCATGTTGCTGCATCCATTCAGGTCGGTACTTCCACCCCATGTTGTCCGGATTCAGCATCCGGTGACGTATCAGCTTAAAATCTTGCCTGGGTAAAAAGCAGGCCTCATGCGCCCAGTATTCAATCAGATCCCCCTTGGCCAGAGCCTGATTCAGTAATTCTGGCGGGTAGCATCCGAGACGGCTAAATAGCACCAGGTAGGGACTGCGGGCAACAATATTAATGGTATCGATTTGCAGTAATGACATGCGTGAAATGGTGTCATTGATGGCCTGATGATCAACCGACAAACGAGGTTTATACAGTAATCCTTGAGCAGCAAGATGTATATTTCGGGCCGCTTGAAGCGAAATATTTAAAATAGTCATCTGCGGCTTCCTGTCATTAACGAACGACGCTACGTGGCATAAACGTTACTTGACCAACTTAACCAGTGAATCGAGCAGAACCGTGGCAGCAGGAGAGTCAAGATGAGCATCAACCGGTAAATACCACCAGTCAGACTCTGTCCCTGCATATCTGCGATATTTGACCGCGTCTTTTTCTGTCATCAGTAATGTCTGGCCGGGCTGGGTGAGAGCATTAATCTCTCTCTCTCCTAATGCCTGATGATCGGTCAGTGCCACCGTTTTTACGGGTACAACACCGGCACTGACAAGAGTATTAAAAAAACGAGGCGGATGCCCGATACCGGCCATCGCCACCACATTAGAGAGTTGTTGCAGTGGCAGACGCCTGCCACTATTGAGATGAACCACCTCACCCGGAATAAGCTGCATCGCTATTTCATGAGCGCCTGCGGTTCCGCCATTAACAATCACAGCATCAACCGTATCAAGGCGTGCTGCTCGCTCCCGCATCGGTCCCGCAGGCAACCACCAGCCATTGCCAAAACGCCGAACGCCATCCACCACCACAATTTCTTTATCCCTCGCCAGGGCATAGTGCTGTAAGCCGTCGTCTGTAATAATAATTTGCGGTGATGTGGATACGAGTAATGCCTGAACAGCCGCGCTGCGTTTTGGAGCCACCGCGACACTGGCTCCGGTACGTTGGTAAATAAGTACCGGTTCATCTCCTGCTTCTGCCGTTGAAGTATCAGAAGTCAGTATTAAGGGATACGAGGCGGCTTTTCCACCATAACCCCGTGACACTACTCCAACTTTGATACCACGCTGCTGTAACTGCTCCACCAGCCAAATAACTACAGGCGTTTTACCATTGCCGCCAGCGGTAAGATTTCCTACCACGACCACTGGAACCGGTGCCCGCCAAGACTTGCGCAGCCCCAGTTTATAAGACAGGCGAATGGCGACACTAACAAGACCGTAAAGCCAGGAAAAGGGAAGCAACAGCAAATAGAGCCACGACTTCCCCGACCAGATACGTTCAATCATGCGCCAAACTGCATTTTATGAAGCTGGGCATAAATACCAGCTTGTTCCAGTAACTCATGATGAGAGCCACGCTCAACAATACAACCATCTTCCACCACCACAATTTCGTCGGCTTTCTCGATAGTCGACAAGCGGTGAGCAATCACCAGGGAGGTACGGTTTTTTTGCAGCTCATCTAACGCAGCCTGGATAGCACGCTCAGATTCGGTATCCAGTGCCGAGGTCGCTTCGTCGAGAATAAGGATTGGGCTATCACGTAATAAAGCGCGAGCAATGGCAATACGCTGCCGCTGTCCGCCTGAAAGCATGACACCATTTTCCCCTATCACGGTATCGAGTCCTTTTTCCATCTTATTGATAAAGTCCATCGCATGTGCCATGCGTGCGGCTTTTTCAATATCTTCCCGTGAATACTGCTCAGTACGGGCATAGGCGATATTATTGGCGATAGTGTCATTGAACAAATAAACATGCTGAGAAACCAATGCCACCTGATTACGCAGTGAAGCCAGCGTGTAATCATGGACTTTATGCCCATCGATCAGGATCTCACCCTGTTGGGCATCGTAGAAACGCGTAATAAGACTGGCGATGGTTGATTTTCCTGAGCCAGAACGCCCTACCAGAGCAACCGTTTTGCCTGCCGGGATCATTAAATTCACATCGCGCAGTGCCGGAATATCACGGCCAGGATAGGTAAATGTCACATTACGGAACTCGACATCACCTTTAGAACGTTCAATCACCCGTTTACCGCTGTCTTCCTCTTGCTCAGAATCCAGAATAGCAAACAAAGTCTGACAGGCTGCCATTCCACGCTGAAACTGTGCATTCACGTTAGTCAGTGATTTCAATGGGCGCATTAAAGCAATCATTGAGGAGAAGACAACCGTGATCGTCCCCGCTGTCAGCGTTTCCATGACACTTGGGAAGCTCGCAGCATACAAGACAAATGCCAGCGCCAGAGAGGCAATAAATTGAATCACCGGGTCTGCAATCGATGAAGCTGATACCAGTTTCATTCCCTGCTGGCGCATACGGTTACTGACTTTATCAAAACGCTTAGTTTCAACTTCCTGACCACCAAAAATCAGGACTTCTTTATGCCCTTTAAGCATCTGTTCCGCGCTGGTCGTCACATGCCCCATGGTGTTCTGCATATTTTTACTGATATTGCGGAACCGTTTTGAAACAAAACCAATCGCTAAAGAGACTATTGGTGCCAGCACGATAAGGATCAATGAAAGCTGCCAGCTGTACCAAAACATCAGTACAAACAAACCAATAATTGATGCTCCTTCACGCACCACAGTCACGAGCGCGCCAGAAGAAGAGGAGGCAACCTGCTCAGAGTCATAGGTTATGCGAGATAACAGAGTACCTGTGGATTGTTGGTCAAAGAAAGAGACGGGCATCCCCATCATATGGCTGAACAGACGGCGACGCATATGCATCACCACTTTACCGGATACCCAGGAAATGCAGTAAGACGAAACATAACTCGTGATACCACGCAATACCATCAAACCAATCACCACTAATGGCATCCACTTCAGAACGGATGACTCCGTTTTACCAAAACCGTCATCCAGTAACGGTTTAAGTAACGACAGCATAAAAGTGTCGCTGGCTGCGTTAAGTACTAACGCCATTGCCGCGACAATCAGGCCAGCCCTGAAAGGGGAAATCATCGGCCAGAGCCGGCGGAAAGTCTGCCACGTGGAAAGATCTTTATCGTTAAGCATTAAATCGAACCAGCCTTATAGTAAATAGCCGTACATTCTACTCATTATCACCGATGACGCCAAACCACTGATGATACCAACGGGGCATTATTTGCTCCCGGAATCCAAAAACTTGCCATTTTTCGTGGTCTATTGAGAGAGTCAGTTGACCTGAATGGGGCGTATCGTACCACTGGTAACCATTTTTTTGGTAACGATTGACAATCCTGGCTGAAGGCAAGTGCCACTGGTTATAGCGTGAGGTGGAGGCAAATGCCACCTTACCTGCAACAGCTTTTAACAATGCTTCAGTCGATGAAGTTCGGCTTCCATGATGAGGAACCTGAATAAAATCCGCCTCCAGATGCTGATTCTCTCGCCTCAGCATGGCGAATTCTGCGCTCGCCTCCAGATCCCCCGTCAGTAATAATCGATGATAACCGTCACTTACTCTGACGACACATGAATTATTATTCCCCCGCAAACGCTCTTCTGGCGGCGGCCAGTGAACATCAAACTGTAGCCCTTCCCACTCCCAGTTGATGCCGCGATAGCATGGCAGATGATTATCCCAGCCCAATGAACTGCGGACACTCACGGAAGGTAACAAACGTTGCAAACTTTTTAGCCCGCCAATATGATCCAGATGTTCATGACTTAACACAATGGCATCCAGTGTCAGGTCATGCCATTTTAGCCAGGGAATGATGGTTTGAATCGCCGCATCTCCCTTCGCCCACACTCCTCCAGTATCGTAGAGCAACACCCGATTATTACGAATAAGAGCAACAGCCAAACCATGCCCGATATCCAGCATAGTCATTTTCCATACCGCAGGTGGTGCTAAAGTACGATGGTGACCAAGAATGACAGCCGTTATGGCGACAAGTAAAGCAGTTTTATAATGTTTCCAGGCGCCAGTACGCCAGCAGACGACGCTAATCCAGCCGAAAAAACTTAGCCACAGCATCCGCTTTTCAACGCTAACCCAGCCGTCGGGCAAAGATGCCAGTAACTGAAACAGAACAGCCAGTACCCTGTCAGCTATCAGCCAAAGATACTCCCCCACCAATGAAACATCATTCAGAAATAATGCTGCTATAAGCAAAGGAACCACGACAAAAGAAACCAGTGGCACTGCAAATAAATTCGCCGCCAGAGCGCTAAAACTGATGCCATGAAAAATATGAATCTGTAGTGGCAGCAGTAACAACATAATTCCTGCCTGTAAATGCAGTAGCTGTACAGGATAACGCAAGTACCAGGACCAGGTTCTCACTCTCTCGGGCAAGGGCACCCACTGATACCAAAAAATTAGCACCGCGACTGCCAGAGCAGAAAGAAAAAAACTCTCTGATAATAAGACCAACGGATTAGAAAAGAGTAAGCCGGCAATACAGACCAACCAGACGTCCCATGATGACCAGTTTCGACCACTGATGCGTAGTGAAGACCAAATTATCAAAGCAAACATTGCACGTAATGCAGGCGGATTGCTACCCGACAACCAGGTATAGCCTGAAGCCATAACCAGCGCGCAAAACAACGGAAATCGAAAACCGATATAATACGCTGGCAGCACTATCTGACATGCCCTCCCCATTAACCACCCGAGTCCGGCTGCCAGAGAAATATGCATTCCAGAAATAGCCATAAGATGCGCCGTACCGGTCTGATTAAGCAATTGTTTATGCTGTTCAGACATCTGGCTTCTGTCGCCAAACAAGAGTGCCATCATAATGGATTGCATCGGTAAGCGGCCAATATGGCGTTGCACTGCCGACATCCATTGAGATTGCAGACTACAGCTCTCAGAAAGGGTTTGAGCCGTTAATACTCGCCCACTAAATAATATGCCCTGTGCGAGATAAAATCTCTGGTTATCAAAATTCCCCTCATTTAACTGTCCATGTAGCGGGCGCAGTTTCATTGAGACCTTAAGATGCTGGCCCGCACATACTGCTGTAGGTAGCCGCGAACTATAAATTCTTACCCCCGGCTGAGGAAACAGCAGCCTTCCAGACAGGCTCACTATTTTTGCCTGGTGATGTTGTTGGCCATCACTGCTGGTTATCACTATTTCAGCATTTACTGGGGTGGTGGGTATCTGCTGAAAAAAGGCCAGGATCTGAGCCGCTGACAGACATCCCCAGCAAAAAAAAAGCATAACCAGTCCAGCCAGACGAGAGATTTTTTTTCGACCTGAGAGTAAAAGCAGTGCGACACCGATCAGCGTAATCAGCAAGATCTGGGAGGGAATAACAGGCAGCCACCCTAAAGGAAGAAGCCCGATAATTAACGTCAGACAAACAGTTCTCGGCATAAACACACTCTTATCGCTCTCAGAATCAAGAGCCTGCGCGTTTAACAAACGGATGTCTGGTGCAAAAAACTACTTCTGCGATCCGTTATCAACAGAGATTTATCATTTACCGCAGGAGAGAATAAGAGACGGGTAGTCGATCGCAGTTCTTAATTAGCAGGCAAAAAAAAACGACACCTCAGGGTATCGTTTTTCGCTGTAATTAATATCAGGATATTAATTACTGTAGAGATTGGCACGGTCACGTAACTCTTTACCCGGCTTAAAGTGCGGAACGTATTTACCTTCCAGCGAGACTTTATCACCTGTTTTTGGATTACGACCGGTGCGAGGTGCGCGATAGTGTAAGGAAAAACTGCCGAAACCTCGGATTTCAATACGTTCACCTTGGGCGAGCGTAGAGGCCATATGTTCCAGCATCTCTTTAACTGCATCTTCCACAGACTTCGCTGGAATATGAGATTGCTGGGTTGCAAGTCTTTCGATCAATTCTGACTTGGTCATGATCCCTCCAGTTTTCATTAGATAAACTTACAGCTATCAATCGAACCAAGGCGACCAAAGTCGCCTTGTTATCTACTTTGCAAAAAAATGCTGTAGATTATTCGCCTTTAGCTGCTTTGAATGCTTCAGCCATAGCGCTAGAGAAGTTGCTTTCTTCTGGTTTGTTATTAACAGAAGCAATAGCATCTTTCTCGTCAGCTTCGTCTTTAGCACGTACAGACAGACTAACGATACGGTTTTTGCGATCAACACCGGTGAATTTAGCTTCAACATCGTCGCCAACATTCAGAACCAGAGTTGCATCTTCAACGCGGTCACGTGACGCTTCGGAAGCACGCAGGTAGCCTTCAACGCCATCAGCCAGTTCAACTGTAGCACCTTTAGCATCAACTGCGGTCACTTTACCGTTAACGATAGTGCCTTTTTTGTTTACTGCAACGTAGTTGTTGAACGGATCTTCAGCCAGTTGCTTAACGCCCAGGGAGATACGCTCGCGCTCTGCGTCAACTTGCAGAACAACAGCGGCGATTTCATCACCTTTTTTGTATTCACGAACTGCTTCTTCGCCTGTAACGTTCCAGGAGATGTCAGACAGGTGAACCAGACCGTCGATACCACCGTCCAGGCCGATGAAGATACCAAAGTCAGTGATTGACTTGATTTTACCTTCAACGCGATCGCCTTTGTTGTGAGTCTCAGCAAACAACTGCCATGGGTTAGATTTACACTGTTTCAGACCCAGGGAGATACGACGACGTTCTTCGTCGATATCCAGAACCATAACTTCCACTACGTCACCAACGTTAACAACTTTGGATGGGTGGATGTTTTTGTTGGTCCAATCCATTTCAGACACGTGTACCAGACCTTCTACGCCTTCTTCGATTTCTACGAAGCAACCGTAATCAGTCAGGTTAGTTACGCGACCAGTCAGTTTGGTACCTTCTGGATAACGTTTAGCGATAGCTACCCATGGATCTTCGCCCAGCTGTTTCAGGCCGAGGGAAACACGAGTACGCTCACGGTCAAATTTCAGAACTTTAACAGTGATTTCATCGCCAACATTCACGATTTCGCTTGGATGCTTAACGCGTTTCCATGCCATATCAGTGATGTGCAACAGGCCGTCTACGCCACCCAGGTCAACGAATGCACCGTAGTCAGTAAGGTTCTTAACGATACCTTTAACTTCCATGCCTTCTTGCAGGTTTTCCAGCAGCTGATCACGTTCTGCACTGTTCTCAGACTCGATAACTGCACGGCGAGAAACAACAACGTTGTTACGCTTCTGATCAAGCTTGATAACTTTAAACTCAAGCTCTTTGCCTTCCAGGTGCAGAGTGTCACGGACCGGACGAACATCAACCAGTGAACCTGGCAGGAACGCACGAATACCGTTCAGCTCAACAGTGAAGCCGCCCTTGACTTTGCCGTTAATAACACCGGTAACAGTTTCAGCGTCTTCGTAAGCTTTTTCCAGCGTGATCCAAGCTTCATGACGTTTAGCTTTCTCGCGGGACAGCAGGGTTTCACCGAAGCCGTCTTCTACTGCATCCAGAGCAACGTCAACTTCGTCACCAACCTGGATTTCCAGCTCGCCCTGGGCGTTTTTGAACTGCTCAGCCGGAATGGCGGACTCAGATTTCAGACCGGCGTCAACCAGTACGATATCTTTGTCGATAGCAACAACAACACCACGAACGATAGAACCCGGGCGGGTTTCGATTTCTTTCAGGGACTCTTCAAATAGTTGAGCAAAAGATTCAGTCATATTGATAATCTTCAGGATTCTTCAATTTAACGTCCATCTAGCATCATGCCGGATGGGGTTGTTTCACATGCCTGCACGCAATCCTTTGCAGCAGGTTATTGGGATTTAGTCGTTATTTCAAACGAGCGCCAGCTTAACCCTGGCGTATTCCAGTGATTTTTCAATCACTTGCTCAATACTCATACCGGTGGAATCCAGAATGAGTGCATCTTGAGCAGGCACTAATGGCGCAACAGGTCGGTTACGATCTCTATCGTCCCGGTCCTTTATCTCGACCAAAAGGCGCTCAAAGTTAACACTAATGCCTTGTTCCTGCAACTGCCGCATGCGTCTGTCGGCACGTTCTTCTGCTGAAGCATCGAGAAAAATCTTTACCGGGGCGTCAGGAAACACCACTGTGCCCATATCACGACCATCGGCTATTAGGCCAGGAAAATCACGAAATGCACGCTGACGGCGCAGTAACGCCTCACGAACGCGAGGGAAAGCAGCTATCTTTGAGGCTACTTCAGCGACATCCTGAGTGCGAATTTCAGCACTAACATCTTCGCCTTCAAGAATGGTTCCTACCTGCATCTCTGTTGAAACAAAACGGACATCCAAGTGGGCCGCAAGGGGAACCAAGGCATCCTCAGAACTGATATCAACATGATGATGTAACGCTGCTAATGCCAACACACGATATATAGCACCGGAGTCGAGCAGATGCCATTGCAACGCTTTAGCCATAGCTTTACAAAGCGTGCCCTTACCTGCACCACTTGGACCATCAATCGTTATCACTGGGGCAATAGCCGTCATCATTTTTTCCTTTCGCCAGACTCGCAGAATATCAATTCAGGGTATTATAGCGTTGCAATCATCAGAATCGTTACTTTTCCACGTAAATATCCTGGTAAAGTCAATCACATGCCGAATAATTACACGATGAGACGCAGGACAAAAACGAAAAACACTGAGCAGGATGCAATTTACAGATATTCGTCGTGAAGAGTCAAAGAGATTACTGATGCCAGAGAAAAGAGAAAGGGTGGAACATCCTTTCTCTTTGTTCTCTGGTTCAGATAACTGACTTACGCCAGCGTACTGATCCCGGCCAGTTGTTCAAAATAGTCCGGGAACGTTTTAGCGGTACATTTAGGATCCAAAATTTTCACCGGAGTATCTGAAAGCGCCACCAGCGAGAAACACATCGCCATACGGTGGTCATTGTAGGTACCAATTTCGGCAAATTTCAGCTGAACAGGTGGCTGGACCCTAATGTAGTCCTCCCCTTCTTCAACCTCAGCACCCACTTTACGTAACTCAGTCGCCATCGCACTGAGACGATCGGTCTCTTTCACGCGCCAGTTATAAATATTACGCAGTGTCGTGGTGCCTTTAGCAAACAGTGCAGCAGTCGCAATAGTCATCGCAGCATCAGGAATATGGTTCATATCCATATCGATAGCATTTAACTCACCGCGCTCACAGGCAATAAAGTCCTCACCCCAGGTAATTTTGGCCCCCATTTTTTCCAGTACATCGGCAAAACGGATATCCCCCTGAACACTATTACGACCAATACCGGTCACCGTCACTTTGCCACCTTTAATGGCCCCGGCAGCAAGAAAATAGGACGCGGAAGAAGCATCGCCTTCTACCAGATAAGCTCCTGGCGACTGATATTGCTGACCACCTTTAACGACAAAACTCTGGTAATCACGGTTTTCAATCGTGACACCAAAAGTCTTCATCAGGTGCAGAGTAATATCGATATAAGGTTTAGAGACCAAGTCGCCTTTAATGGTGATTTCGGTATCTTGCGGTGCCAGTGGCGCTGTCATTAACAGTGCGGTAAGAAACTGGCTTGATACGCTACCATCCACCGTTACTTTACCACCGACAAAACCCCCACGCAGATGAATGGGCGGATAGTCAGTTTGTTCAAGATACTCAATTTGCGCGCCACCCTGGCGTAAGGCATCCACCAGATGACCAATCGGACGTTCTTTCATCCGGGGCTCACCTGTAAGCACGATATTGTTGCTCCCCAGGCACAGTGCCGCCGCCAATGGACGCATAGCGGTACCCGCATTGCCTAAGAATAATTCATGTTCGCCCGCAACCTGTAAAGGTCCGCCGACACCGACGACTTCACAACGTGTACGATCGGCGGAAAGCGTATAAGTGACGCCCAGGATGCTTAACGCATTGAGCATATGTCGGACATCATCACTGTCCAGCAAATTGGTCAGCACCGTAGTGCCATTCGCCAAAGCGGCCAGCAGCAATGCGCGGTTCGAAACGCTCTTTGAACCAGGAAGATTAATGGTTCCGTCAACCAGACTGATAGGTTGTAATGTCAGGGATTCCAGCATGGACAAAATACTCTCAATACAGACAGAATAAAAACCCCGTAGATCCGTATACGGGGCCAGATGCGATTAGCCTCGACGGCGTTCGAAGTCTACCATAAAGTCGGTCAGGGCTTTTACGCCTTCCAGCGGCATCGCATTATAAATCGATGCTCGCATACCGCCCGCAACGCGGTGGCCTTTCAGAGCATGCAGACCAGCAGCGAAGGACTCCTCAAGGAACAGTTTATCCAGTGTGTTATCTGCCAGCTGGAAGGGAACATTCATACGTGAACGATTGCTCGCTGCCACATCATTGCGATAAAAATCACTGTTATCAATCACGCCGTATAACAAATCGGCTTTAGACTGGTTAATTTTATCCATCGCTGCCACACCGCCCTGCTCTTTCAGCCATTTAAAGACCAGACCAGAGAGATACCAGGCAAAAGTAGGTGGGGTGTTAAACATAGAATCATTCTGGTCTAAAACAGAGTAATCCAGAACAGAAGGACAGGA
Organism: uncultured Cedecea sp.; assembly: GCF_947498825.1. GTDB lineage: Bacteria > Pseudomonadota > Gammaproteobacteria > Enterobacterales > Enterobacteriaceae > JGM124. Next base: position 568,547 of record NZ_CANMLV010000001.1, read on the forward strand.
CTGATGGGCCTTACCCAGTAAATCTTCGCGGACAATCACCAGCGTCAGACCAGCAGGACCGATGTTCTTCTGAGCGCCAGCATAAATCACGCCAAATCGGCTGATATCCAAAGGGCGCGAAAGAATAGTGGAAGAAAAGTCTGCCGCGACGATGGTATCGCCGAAGTCAGGTGTTTCATCGATAGAGATACCATCGATAGTTTCATTCGGGCAGTAATGCACAAATGCGCTGTTCTCAGAAACCTGCCAGTCGCGCATTGGTTTAATCGCGCGTTTACCGTCAACCAAGATTTTCACATCATGGGCAACTGGCTGACAATATTTCTTTGCTTCTTTAATGGCGCTGGCAGCCCAGTAACCACCATCAAAATAATCTGCGGTGGTTTTATCACCCAACAAATTTAACGGGACGCCGGCAAACTGACCGCGACCACCACCATGGCAAAATAAAATTTTATAGTTAGAGGGGATTTGCAACAAATCGCGCAGATCTTGTGCCGATTCTTCCGCTACTTTAATAAACTCTTTACTACGGTGGCTGATTTCCATCACCGAAGTGCCCAAACCTTGCCAGTCACATAATTCCTGCTGTGCACGACGAAGTACTTCAGCCGGTAGCATTGCCGGTCCGGAACTAAAATTGTATACCTGTGTCATTTCCCCTCACCACGCCTCGAACAATAAGTTTCTATTAGCTTATACCCAAAATAATTCGCGTTGCTTGTAGGCGCGAGTTCAGACAAGCGATGAGCACAGACAAACTATGCGATTCAGCAGTCTCTACTGCGGCAACACTCAAACAACTTGAAGTATGACGGGTATATCGGTTTTATCACTCACTGATAGCAGGATGCAACGGTTAATCCGTGGCAAGGGAAGAATGTTAAAGGAAAGCAACCATACAATATTCCAGCAAGCGAAAAAACCGCCCGATTTATGATGGTAAAACAGCATCCTCCCCCCCAGAGAACCCTATAACCCTCCGGGATAAAACCGCAATACCGGTAATACGAAAAAGCCGAATTTCTTTACATTTTAACTAACGTTTAACCGGACTCGGGAGAGGATAGCGTCGAGGCGGTAAAACACGTATTATCAGGCTCCTTGCGTACCACCTATAGTGAAAGCCATGACCCAAACCTTTATCCCTGGCAAAGATGCCGCTCTGGAAGATTCTATTGCCCGCTTCCAAAAACAACTGACTGACCTTGGTTTTAACATTGAAGAAGCCTCTTGGCTGAATCCTGTACCCAATGTCTGGTCAGTACATATTCGCGACAAAGATTGTCCTTTGTGCTTCACCAACGGTAAAGGTGCCACTAAAAAGGCGGCCCTGGCTTCTGCATTAGGTGAGTATTTCGAACGTCTATCAACAAACTATTTCTTCGCTGATTTCTGGTTAGGTAATGCCATCGCTAACAGCGATTTCGTGCATTATCCTAATGAAAAATGGTTCCCTATCCCGGAAGATGAGCAGTTGCCTGCTGGTATTCTCGATGATTACCTGCGTGCATTTTACGATCCTGAACAAGAGTTAACCGCAGGTATGCTGGTTGACCTGCAATCAGGTAATGAAGACCGGGGTATCTGCGCTCTGCCCTTCACTCGTCAGTCCTCTCAAAATACCGTTTATATTCCAATGAATATTGTCGGTAACCTGTACGTATCTAACGGTATGTCCGCGGGTAACACAGCGAATGAAGCACGCGTTCAGGGATTATCTGAAGTTTTCGAGCGTCATATTAAAAATCGCATCATTGCTGAAAGCATCAGTCTGCCAGAGATCCCCGCTGAAGTACTGGCACGCTATCCAGGCGTGCTGGATGCTATCAACACCCTGGAAGCTGAAGGTTTCCCTATCCTCTCCTATGATGCTTCTCTGGGTGGAAAATATCCGGTTATCTGTGTCGTGCTGTTTAACCCGGCAAACGGAACCTGCTTTGCGTCATTTGGCGCTCATCCTGATTTTGGTGTTGCGCTTGAGCGTACTGTCACTGAGTTGCTGCAAGGCCGTGGCCTCAAAGATTTGGATGTCTTTACGCCACCGACGTTTGATGACGAAGAAGTTGCCGAGCATACCAACCTGGAAACCCACTTTATCGACTCAAGTGGTTTGATTTCCTGGGATATGTTCAAACAAGATGCGGATTATCCGTTCGTCGACTGGAGCTTCTCTGGTACCACTGAGCAAGAATTTGCCACGCTGATGGCTATCTTCAATGCTGAAGGCAAAGAAGTGTATATTGCTGATTATCAGCACCTTGATGTCTATGCCTGCCGCATCATCGTACCAGGTATGTCTGATATTTATCCTGCTGAAGATTTATTACTGGCCAACAATAATATGGGCAGCCATCTTCGTGAGACCCTGCTTTCTTTACCGGGCAGCGAAGCGACGCCGGAAGAGTACTTGGATCTGATAGCACTGCTCGATGAAGAAGGCCATGACGACTTTACTCGCGTCCGTGAACTGCTGGGCCTCGCCACCGGTAAAGATAATGGTTGGTATACCCTGCGTATTGGCGAGCTTAAAGCCATGCTGGCTCTGGCGGGAGGGGACTTAGAACAAGCCCTTATCTGGACGGAATGGACTATCGAGTTCAACGCTTCTGTTTTCAGCCCTGAACGCGCGAATTACTACCGTTGTCTGCAAACTCTGCTGCTATTGGCTCAGGAAGAAGAGCGGGAGCCGTTACAATATCATTACGCTTTCACCCGGATGTATGGTAGCGATGCAGTAGAAGCCGCCAGTGCTGCTATCAGTGGCGAAGAGCCATTCTATGGCCTGCAACCCGTCGATAGCGATCTGCTTGCCTTCCCTGCGCATCAGGCACTGTTAAAAGCGTATGAGAAATTACAGCGTGCGAAAGCGCGTTACTGGCAGAAAAACTAATCACCCGCAGCTTTCAGGCAAGTTTTCCCGACAGTATGTCGGTATATACCAGTCCTGAATAGTTTAATTAATGCCAGAACGTATTGCGTTCTGGCATTTTTTCTTACGCTGCTCACAGGTTATCCGCCTCGTACAGATCCCCGCCACACAACATCGGCCTGATAGAGCAACGTGTGGTGTTCTTGTTCCCCTTGAGGAACTGAGCCTGCCTCACCCTGTCCGATATCTGTCAGCCATTTCACCGCATCACGGGCAAAAATATCCACTGGCTGCGCGAAAGTGGTCAGATTGTAGGAAGTCCATCCCGCTTGCGGAATGTTGTCATACCCTATCACGCATAAATCTTCTGGTATCTTCAGCGAAAAACGCTGTCTCGCTTCATCCATAAAACCACAAGCGACCAGATCTGTGACACAAAATACCGCATCCGGTCGCTGATGACGGGTGAGTAAACGCTGGGCAAGCAGTTGTCCACTCTCGTACGATGTGTTGCCTGTGCGTTCCACCGTTACGGTTAACCCGGCCCGCTCTGCCGCTGTAACAAATGAGGATTCACGCTTCAGCAGACTCGGTGTGCCGGCCAGAGAATTGGCAAACGCCAGATGCCGACAGCCAGCACGTTGAAATGCCATCACAGCCGTTTCCGCCTCACGTATCGCATCCAGATTAATGCTGAGCGAACCAGGCAGAGCTTCATCCCGATTAATTAAAATAATGCTCTGTCCGTGTTTATAGCACTGCTGTGTGATGGCACGGTCCGGCATCCCGGAAAGAATAATGGAGGCATCTGCACGAAAATTAATCGCCTGTTGCAGAGCGGCAGACACACTGTTGTCAGAACGGTCGGTGTTAATCACCATCGCGACCTTTCCTGCATCCTGCAAAAACTGCGTTAATCGACTCAACAACATCGCACGATAAGGTGTCGCGATTTCAGACACGATCAGGCAGACAATACCACTGCGATTACGTACCAGCCCTCGCGCCAGATGGTTGACGTGATAGCCAAGTTCCTGAGCCGCTTTTATTACCCGAGCCCGGGTTGCATCCGATACGCTGGCACCCGGCGTATAGGTACGGGAGACAGCCGATCGTGACACCCCAGCTCGATTGGCCACGTCCTGCGCGCTCACTACCGTTTTATCATTTTGCATACCGCTTTCCTCTGCGCCTTCATAGCGAATGATGATTTTGCCTCAACTTGCAAAGCTGTGCAATTTTATTAGCACCTCAATTGTTGCATTTTTGTGACGCGCTCTACCAATTGCTTAACAATGCATTTGACAGCCAATTTATTATTCATTACTAATTTGCACACACGTGCAAAAAGATATCAAAAAACACTACCCTACAGCTCAAGGAGAACATCATGCGAGTTACATCAATAGCTATCGCGTTATCCCTCTGTTGCACCGCATTGCCTTTTACTGTCAGCGCGGCAGGTAATTTAAATGTCGTCTGCTCGGCAGATGTCGTGGTCTGTGAGCAGATGACGCGCATTTTCAGTGAAACAAATCCGGAGATCAATGTAAGCATGGTACGCCTGTCCGCAGGAGAGGCTTACGCTCGTCTGCGTAGCGAATCCCGCAATCCACGGACTGATATTTGGTGGGCAGGGACCGGCGATCCGCATATGCAGGCCGCCGAAGAGGGGTTAACACAAGTGTATAAATCCCCCCTGTTAGCTCAGCAGCATGACTGGGCGCAGAAACAAGCAGAAAATTCAAACTATCGTACTGTAGGAATTTACGCCGGAGCCCTCGGCTGGGGCTATAACACCAAGCTGGTGGCCGATAAAAAAATGAAAGAACCACTGTGCTGGGCTGACCTACTCGATCCGAGTTTTAAAGGTGAGATTCAGATTGCCAACCCGAACTCATCAGGTACCGCCTACAACACACTCGCTACGCTGGCACAAATCATGGGTGAAGATGAGGCTTTCGATTACCTCAAAAAGCTCAATGCCAATATTTCGCAATACACAAAATCGGGATCAGCACCGGTGAAATCAGCCGCTCGGGGAGAAACCACGGTTGGTATCGTATTTATGCATGATGCGGTAGCGATGGAAGTGGATGGCTTCCCGATTAAGACTGTGGCACCGTGTGAAGGCACCGGATATGAAATTGGTTCTATGTCTATCGTCAAGGGTGCCCGTAACCTTTCAAATGCAAAAGTCTGGTATGACTGGGCGCTAAGTGCAGAAGCACAGTCACATATGAAGGATGCAAAATCCTATCAGCTCCCTTCCAATCGTGAAGCAGCGATTTCTGAATATGCCCCTCGTTTCGAAAACATAAAACTTATCGACTACGACTTCAAAACCTACGGTGATTCTGCCAAACGTAAAGCCCTGCTAGGACGCTGGGATAAAGAGATAGGCGTAAACGCACAGTAATCCATACCCATTCAGGACTGAAATGCGGTGGTCACGGCCTGATGTCCGCTTCAGACAGGTTTTCAGCTCGAGGTAACTCATGAATGCAAAAAATCGTCGTCTGCTCTGGGCGTTAGCCTGTGGAGTAGTGGCACTCCTGCTATTGCCGTGGTACAGCCTTGAAAGCGGATTTTTCGATAGTCTCTGGCTTACCCATTTATGGAGTGACAGTGCCAGTGCATCTGCTCTCTGGCAATTAGAGGCTCATCCGTGGCTGGGTATTGTACTGCTGCTGTTCGCGCTCTGTGGATCTTGTGGCTTTTTACCTTCGGGAATGCGCAGTCGTTTATTACTTTTGTTCAGCGCACTCGGCGTACTCTTTTTGATCATTGAAGGTCATGCTATTGGCTACAGTGGCTGGAACTGGCTGTGGCTGGAAAATAACTTTGCCCCCCTGGAACAAGGCCAGCCTGCAATGGGAGCGGGTGCTCTGTTGATGCTGACAACCTTTCTGCTGTTCTTTTCCTTTGCTCTGGCCGAACGCGGTATTCTGAAAGGTGATGCATTTCTGGTTGCCTCACTCGTGATGTTAACCGCGCTGGTCAGTCTATTTGTGCTTTATCCCGTTCTGAATATGTTTGTGATGTCAGTTCAGGACGTGGATGGTCACTTTATGCCAGATGGATTAATCAGCAATATGCAGGACCCCTCTGTCTGGAGTCTGTCCTGCCTTGCGGGAGGAACCTGTGGAACAGCCTGGCGTACATTATGGCTGGCACTAATGACCGCAACGGCCTCCACCCTGCTCGGGCTGGCATTTGCGTTAGCGGCCACACGTACACCGTTGCCGTTTAAGAAAGCCCTGCGTATGCTCAGCATTCTGCCGATTATTACCCCTCCTTTTGTGATAGGCCTTGCGCTTATTTTATTGTTTGGTCGTTCTGGCGTTATCACAGAGTTTATGGCCACGCTGTTTGATATCGAGCCCAGCCGCTGGCTGTATGGTCTAACCGGTATCTGGCTCGCCCAGGTACTTTCATTTACCCCAATAGCCTTTATGGTATTGATTGGCGTCGTCGAAGGTGTCAGCCCCTCACTAGAGGAAGCCTCACAAACCCTGCGGGCCAATCGCTGGCGTACCTTCCGTCGCGTTTCACTGCCATTAATGGCACCCGGACTCGCCAATGCTTTCCTTATCAGCTTTATTGAAAGTATGGCCGATTTCGGTAATCCAATGGTACTGGGTGGGAGCCACGGGGTGTTATCGACAGAGATCTTCTTCTCGGTCGTAGGGGCACAAAACGATCCTAGTCGTGCGGCGGTACTGGCGATGATCCTACTGTGCTTTACGTTAGGTGCTTTTCTCCTGCAACGCCTCTGGCTGGGAGGAAAAAACTTCGCTACCGTCACTGGCAAAGGCGATGGCGGTAGACACGGACAACTTCCACGTCCGCTGCGTTTTGGTGTCTACGGTATGGTCATTCCCTGGGGCCTGTTTACGCTGGTTATCTACGGCATGATTATTATTGGCGGCTTCGTACAATCCTGGGGTCTCAATAACACACTCACCGTCGATCACTATATTCGGGCCTTCGGTATCAGCTTCAGCGAGGGGCATTTGATATGGAGTGGTGTTGCCTGGAACTCATTCTGGACCACGCTTGAGATAGCGCTTCTTGCTGCACCGCTAACAGCACTGGTTGGTATGCTGACCGCCTGGCTGATTGTACGGCAGAAATTTGTTGGCCGTCAGACCTTTGAATTTATGTTAATGCTCAGCTTCGCCATTCCTGGTACCGTTATTGGTGTCAGTTATGTGATGGCATTTAATCTCCCCCCGCTGGAGATAACGGGTACTGCGGCGATTCTGATCGCTTGTTTTGTGTTCCGTAATATGCCGGTTGGCGTGCGCGGTGGTATTGCTGCCATGAGTCAGCTGGATAAAAGTCTCGACGAAGCTTCCTTAACACTCGGCGCCAGCAGTTTCCGCACCCTGCGCAAAGTCGTTCTTCCGTTGCTCAAACCCGCTATCAGTGCTGCTCTGGTGTATGCCTTTGTCCGTGCAATTACCTCAATCAGCGCCGTTATTTTTCTCGTCAGCGCGCAATACAACATGGCTACATCCTACATTGTCGGACTGGTTGAGAATGGGGAATACGGTGTCGCCATTGCTTATTCTACGGTGCTTATTGTCGTGATGCTGGCCATTATTGGCGTATTCCATTGTCTGGTAGGAGAACGTCGTTTACGTCGTGCGACACGTCCGGTAGACACAGCTAAAACGCGCTCTGCTTCTAATTCATTAACTCAGGAGAATGCCGTATGACAACCGTTCATGCAGGTTCCGTTGAATTTGCCCAGGTTTCTAAACGTTTTGCGGGTTTTGAAGCTATTCCCGACCTGTCGCTTAAGGTAGAGCCGGGTACATTAGTGACACTGCTAGGCCCATCCGGTTGCGGTAAAACAACGACACTTCGGCTACTGGCTGGGTTGGAGCACCCTACGTCCGGACGTATCCTGATTGGTGGAAAAGATGTGACATATCAACCTGCCAATGAACGCGATGTGGCAATGGTGTTTCAGTCCTATGCCCTGTTTCCACATATGAGTGCACTTGATAACGTTATGTATGGCTTACAGGCTTCAGGTATCAATAAGCAGGAGATACAAGATCGCGCCCGAGAAGGTCTGAAACTGGTCGGTCTTGAAAACCAGGGCCAGCGCTTACCCTCAGAATTGTCAGGCGGACAGCAACAGCGTATTGCGGTGGCACGAGCCCTGGTACTGGAACCACAGGTACTCTTACTGGATGAGCCGCTCTCTAACCTTGACGAACGCTTACGCCGTCAAGTACGTACAGATATTCGGGATCTGCAACAAAGACTTGGCTTCACCGCCGTTTATGTCACTCACGATCAGGAAGAGGCGCTCGCGGTATCAGATAAAATTATTGTGATGAAAGACGGCAATATTGCTCAGCAGGGGGCGCCTGAAAGTTTGTATCACTCCCCTAATTCGGTCTTTATCGCTGATTTTATGGGCGAGGCCAATATCCTGCCCTGCGAAGTGGAACAAGTCGAGGGTACAGAGGCTCTGGTCCGACTTGGCAGTCAGTGCTACCGGGTGCGTGGCAACGGTCTGCAGACAGGTACAGCGCAGATTTCGGTACGCCCCCAGTTCATTACCTTGCGTGATGGGGATAATGGTGCACTGCCGGGTGAAGTGACACACAGTACTTGGCTCGGTAGCCATATCGAATATGAAGTGCTCACAGAGCTTGGCTCACTATTTATTATTGATACACAAATGGAACAACGACTCCCTTTAACATCTCGTGTTTCTGTTGATTTTAAACCTCAGGGTCTGGCCCTGATTACTGGTTAATGTAAGGGTAGACAATGAGTGATACTAAACTCCATGCACTAAAAGCACGTCTGCATTTAGCAGAAAAAGTGGCACGCGCAGGCGGTGCAAAAGCACTGGAATACTTTCACCAGCGAGACGCTCTGGTGGTGGAAACTAAATACGATTTGCAGGATGTCGTTTCACACGCCGACAGGGATGTGGAACAAATGATAGATAAGCAAATCCGGGAGCAATTTCCTGAGGATGGCTTTCTTGGCGAAGAATACGGCTTACAGGAAGGAAACTCTGGGTATACTTGGGTTGTCGATCCGATTGATGGTACCAGTCCGTTTCTGAACGGCATGCCTAACTGGTGTGTGTCGATCGCGGTTCTGCACGAAGGGATACCGGTTATTGGCGTGATTTATGCTCCTTATTATGAGGAGTGTTATGTCGCAGCACTCGGCCAAGGGGCCACACTTAATGGTTGTCGTTTACAGGTTGATCCCTCCCGAACGCTGCAAAACCATGTCACCGGATTTGGTGCCAACAGCCACGTCAGCCCGACAGAAGTCGGGAATATTCTCGCAGCCTTACTTGAGGCGGGCGGGAATTTTATTCGTATTGGTTCTGGTGCCTTGATGCTGGCATGGGTTGCCGCTGGCCGAGTCGTGGGATATTACGAACCTTATATGCACGCCTGGGATTGTCTGGCAGGTTATTGTTTGGTGAAAGAAGCCGGTGGCTGGTACCACCCGTTTAATACCGAGGGTGATCGTCTGCTTAAAGGTGCTCAAGTGTTGGCGGTAGCACCAGGCGCTCAGACCGATTTAAAACGTATTGCCGGGATATAATCTCGTTTACAGAGAACCTTATCACAGGATAATCCTTTCTGGTCGGGGGATTATCCGCCCTCTTCTACTCACTACCAACCACGTTATTGTCCATAAAAATACGCTCCACATTATTCTTTATTATCTGACTCATATCCTGCAACTTTCTTCCCTTGTATACCCAAAATAATTCGAATTGCTTGTAGGCGTGAAGTGAAGTATCTCGATGAACACAGATAAACGATGTGATTCGGCGCACCTTATGGACGCAACACCCAAACAACTTGAAGTATGACGGGTATAGTCTACTCTCTTTATTGATTTGTATTATTATGAAGATAATTGCTTTTATTCTGTCTATTTTTAGTGAATTTAAAGTGAAATATTATTTATAAATACCATTACAGATGTTGCAATAATATTGCATCGCCATGTTCAGTTTGCGTTAAGTGCCATTAATTTCAATTTTAATTGCAAACATTAAAAAAAATTTTAACCATATTTATCAATTAGTTATTTGATAAAAATTCAATAACCACAGCGGAAAAAGGCTTATTGGCGGGGCGTGATATGATCTATATCAAACTTTACACTATAATGCTTTGTTAATATGACTTCGCCGAATAAAAATAAGAGAGAGTTAGTGTGAAAGCTGACAACCCTTTTGACCTGATACTTCCTCCTGAGGTAGCGAAAGTTGCCGAAAATACGGGAGTCTATAAAGCCACAAAACATCCATTAACGACGTTTTTCTTGGCGATTACCGCAGGTGTTTTCATTTCTATCGCTTTTGTTTTCTACATTACATCAACCACTGGCGGCGGCGCATTACCCTTTGGGGTTGTAAAGCTCATTGGTGGCGTATGTTTCTCCCTCGGACTCATTCTTTGTGTGGTCTGCGGGGCTGACCTCTTCACCTCGACCGTGCTTATTGTGGTTGCGAAAGCCAGTGGACGCATTACCTGGACACAACTGGCTAAAAACTGGCTTAACGTTTATGTCGGTAACCTGGTCGGCGCACTGGTCTTTGTGGCACTGATATTTTTTGCCGGGATGTATATGACGGCAGAGGGTCAATGGGGTTTAAATCTTTTACAAACCGCTGACCATAAAATGCACCATACTTTTATTGAAGCCGTCTGCTTGGGCATCCTGGCCAACTTATTAGTCTGTCTTGCCGTTTGGATGAGTTATTCAGGCCGCAGTTTGATGGATAAAATGTTTGCGATGATTCTGCCAGTTGCTATGTTTGTATCCAGCGGTTTTGAACACAGTATTGCAAATATGTTCCTGATTCCCATGGCAATTGCAGTACGTGATTTTGCCAGCCCTGAATTCTGGACTGCGGTGGGGTCTTCTGCAGAGAACTTTCCTCACCTGACTGTAATGAACTTTATCACTGACAATCTGATCCCCGTTACCATCGGCAACATTATCGGCGGTGGTTTACTGGTCGGGTTGACGTACTGGGTAATATATCTGCGTGCTGGCGCTAAGCATTAGTATAACGTCGCAGGCAGGATGAAGAACTCCACATTTAGAAGGTAGGTGCTATATGTCCGATCTCAATGAAAAACTGGCCACCGCATGGGAAGGCTTTGCGAAAGGCGACTGGCAGAATGAAGTCAACGTACGTGACTTTATTCAGAAAAACTACACCCCGTATGAAGGCGACGAGTCTTTCCTTGAAGGTGCTACAGACGCAACCACTAAGCTGTGGGATTCCGTCATGGAAGGCGTTAAACAGGAAAACCGTACTCACGCCCCTGTCGATTTTGATACCGATCTTGCCTCCACTATCACCGCTCATGACGCGGGATATATCAATAAAAGCCTTGAAACTATCGTAGGCCTGCAAACTGATGCCCCACTGAAACGTGCAATCATTCCGTTTGGCGGCATCAAGATGGTTGAGGGTTCTTGTAAAGTATACGGTCGTGAACTCGACCCAATGCTGAAAAAAATCTTTACCGAATATCGTAAAACGCATAACCAGGGTGTATTTGACGTTTATACTCCGGACATCCTGCGCTGCCGTAAATCAGGTGTGATCACCGGTTTGCCTGATGCTTATGGTCGTGGTCGTATCATCGGTGACTATCGTCGCGTTGCGCTGTACGGTATCGACTTCCTGATGAAAGACAAATTTGCTCAGTTCACCTCTTTACAGAGCAAACTGGAAAATGGCGAAGACCTGGAAGCAACCATCCGTCTGCGTGAAGAAATTTCTGAACAACATCGTGCTCTGGCGCAGATTAAAGAAATGGCAGCAAAATATGGCTACGACATTTCTGGTCCTGCGACAAATGCTCAGGAAGCTGTTCAGTGGACCTATTTTGGTTATCTGGCAGCAGTAAAATCTCAGAACGGTGCTGCGATGTCCTTTGGACGCGTATCAACCTTCCTGGATGCTTACATTGAACGTGACCTGAAAGCGGGCAAAATTACTGAGCTTGATGCTCAGGAAATGATTGACCACTTGGTCATGAAACTGCGTATGGTTCGTTTCCTGCGTACACCTGAATATGATGAGTTGTTCTCTGGTGACCCAATCTGGGCAACTGAGTCCATCGCCGGTATGGGTGTCGATGGCCGTACCCTGGTGACTAAAAACAGCTTCCGTTTCCTGAACACCCTTTACACCATGGGACCGTCTCCGGAGCCAAACATCACTGTTCTGTGGTCTGAAAAACTGCCATTGAACTTCAAAAAATATGCAGCCAAAGTCTCCATCGACACCTCTTCTCTGCAGTATGAGAATGATGACTTGATGCGCCCTGACTTCGACAATGATGACTACGCGATTGCATGTTGCGTAAGCCCGATGATTATCGGTAAGCAAATGCAGTTCTTTGGCGCACGTGCTAACCTCGCAAAAACCATGCTGTATGCCATCAATGGTGGTATTGATGAAAAACTGAAAATGCAGGTGGGTCCTAAAGAATTGCCTATCATGGATAGCGTGCTGGACTATGACACTGTTCTGGCTCGTCTGGATCACTTTATGGACTGGCTGGCAAAACAGTATGTCACTGCGCTGAATATCATCCACTACATGCATGATAAATACAGCTACGAAGCCTCTCTGATGGCGCTGCATGACCGTGATGTTGTTCGTACTATGGCTTGTGGTATTGCAGGACTGTCTGTTGCCGCTGACTCCCTGTCTGCGATTAAATATGCAACGGTAAAACCTGTTCGTGATGAAGATGGTTTGGCTGTAGACTTCGAAATCGAAGGCGAGTATCCACAGTTCGGTAACAACGACCCGCGTGTCGATGATATCGCCGTAGACTTGGTTGAACGTTTCATGAAAAAAATTCAGAAACTGACAACTTATCGCAACTCGATTCCGACTCAGTCAGTACTGACCATTACCTCTAACGTGGTTTACGGTAAGAAAACCGGTAATACCCCAGATGGTCGTCGCGCAGGTACACCGTTTGGCCCGGGTGCTAACCCAATGCACGGTCGTGACCAGAAAGGCGCTGTTGCCTCTCTGACCTCCGTTGCTAAACTGCCGTTTGCTTACGCAAAAGATGGTATTTCTTATACCTTCTCTATCGTACCAAATGCGCTGGGTAAAGATGACGATGTGCGTAAAACCAACCTTGCGGGTCTGATGGATGGTTACTTCCACCATGAAGCGTCCATTGAGGGTGGTCAGCACCTGAATGTGAACGTAATGAACCGTGAAATGCTGCTTGATGCGATGGAGCACCCAGAGAAATATCCACAGTTGACCATTCGTGTATCAGGTTATGCTGTGCGCTTTAACTCTCTGACTAAAGAGCAACAACAAGACGTAATTACTCGTACATTTACTAAGAGTATCTAACGTCTTAGCTTAAGCAAAAGACCTGGAATAAGGATTCTGCTACAGTAGAGTCCTTATCAACAAAGAGGGAAAAACGTGGTTTTTCCCTCTTTGCATTTAAAAAACATTAACACACTGATTTTATTGTTATTTTTACCATTAACAACGCTATTAGTCTGTCATCTGGCTGACAGCCTGTTTTGCCAATTACCTGTGTAGGAAGATAATCGGCAAAACAGACTAAACACAGACATTGAAGTCTGTGAAAAACAGACCCGGAATGGGTCATAGCTGGAGAAACGCCGCAATGTCAGTTATTGGACGAATCCACTCTTTTGAATCCTGTGGCACCGTAGATGGCCCGGGCATCCGTTTTATTACCTTCTTCCAGGGCTGCCTGATGCGCTGCCTGTACTGCCATAACCGAGATACCTGGGATACGCACGGAGGCAAGGAGATTACCGTTGAGGAGTTAATGAAAGATGTTGTGAGCTACCGGCATTTTATGAATGCTTCAGGTGGCGGTGTCACAGCATCAGGCGGTGAAGCAATTCTGCAAGCTGAGTTTGTACGTGACTGGTTCCGTGCCTGTCATAAAGAAGGCATTCATACCTGTCTTGATACCAATGGTTTTGTCCGTCGTTACGATCCGGTAATTGATGAGTTACTGGAAGTCACTGACTTGGTGATGCTAGATTTGAAGCAAATAAACGATGAAATTCACCAAAACCTGGTCGGTGTTTCTAATCAGCGCACCCTGGAGTTTGCTCGTTACCTGTCGAAAAAGAATATTAATGTCTGGATCCGCTACGTTGTCGTACCCGGTTGGTCTGACGACGATGACTCTGCTCACCGGTTGGGCGAATTTACCCGTGATATGGGAAATGTCGAAAAAATCGAACTACTTCCCTACCATGAACTGGGTAAACATAAATGGGTGGCGATGGGGGAAGAATATAAACTGGATGGAGTCAATCCGCCGGGCAAAGAAACCATGGAGCGCGTTAAAGGTATTCTTGAACAGTACGGCCATAAAGTGATGTACTAACACAGAGCAGAGTAAAACGCATCACTTAAGCTTTTACCTCATCTCATACTTACAGGCGCTCAGAAGAGCGCCTGTTGCTTTTCAGGCATGGGCAATTGGTGTTGAATGCTGACCTGCTTTGCTCAAGAGCAGCATCAGGTATACCAGTGAAACGCCAGCAATCACAATAAACAGCAAACTGTCAGAGTAATTCTGCATCAGGGCCGCTGTCAGCAAGGGACCTAACAGACTCCCCGCGGTGTAACTCAACAGTAGCGCCTGGTTCATAGCAACTAGCTGGTGATGATCCACTTTTTCACAGGCCCAGCCCATCGCTACCGGATATAAGGTAAAACCTGCTGCCCCCAGAATACACAGAGCCGGTGCCATCGCTTCATGGCTTAACATGCCAACACTACCAACGATAATAGCAAACACTTGTCCGCGTAATATCAGCAGTCGACCATATTTATCAGCCAGACGGCCAATCGGCCACTGAGCAATCACCCCGGCACTGATCATCATCGCCATCCAGAAACCAATTTCGGCATCACTTTGTCCCTGATGATTCAGATAAAGCGGCATTAACGCGTATAATGATCCCAGAATGACGCCTGAGATAACGCAACCATGAATACCAAGACGGGCATTACGTAAACGCAGCATTAATCGAACAGAGGTGCTCTCGTGATGGGACTCGCTGTGATTAATGATGTGCGTAAAGAGCAACGGTAGAATAGCTGCCATTATCAGCGCTGTCGCCCAAGGGAGTACGCTGACCAGTGCTGTTGGTAACTGGCTGACAGCAAACTGTCCAAGTACCGTGCCGATATAGGTTACCATCATATAGGCCGCCAGCAGGCGTCCTCTGTTTTGTGTGGTGCCGCTACACATCATCGCACTTTCCACGATAACCCAGATCATCGCGCAGCCTACCCCGCCGATGAAACGAAATATCATCCAATTCCAGGTGCCTACCATCAAGCCGAGTCCGGCACAAGCCAGTGCGAACAGCAATACAGCCAAGTAATAGCTGCGGTTAAAACCAAGATATTTAATGACGCCACCCGCTACCATCGCGCCTGCAAGATTCCCCGTAAAATAGGCTGAACTCACGAGCCCCACTTGCCATACGGGCAGGTCTTCGTGCGCCAGCCAGAGAGGGACCAGCGTGTTGAGAACCGCTATGACCAGGGTCAATAGCATAAGCCCACAAAGCAATAACTTTATGGGACGGGTATAGGTTGGCATGGATAAAAAAACCGTGAAGAAGTAAGAAATTGTGCGCATCATGCCACCAGAAAAATGATTGTCAATCCAGTGCTGACGGGGGCTGAGAGGTTTTTTTGGGTATCGATTTAAAAAATTTATCCTGCAACTGAAATTTAGCCCTGACAGAAAAGCTATCTCTCTGTTTTTGATATAATAACACAAAAAGTATGGTTTTTTCAGGGACGAAAAATTTCATGGATCTTTGAGTGATATTTTCTCATTGAGGACATTTTTTGGCTCACAGATGAGGAGCTGATCACAAGATTAGTGAAACAAATGTCTACCAGTACTGCTACGGGACGGAGAGTTCTTTACGTCCGGGCAGTGAGCAAAGAAAACAGCATTTATTGCCATGCTGACATCTAATTATTGCGATTGAACATAAGAGAATATCTGTGTTTGAATCAATCAATATTCATTAGTTACTTCGGATATGCTGTAAAAAAATCAAACAATATCTTCATTATCTGTTCGATAGGTTGACTGCCGAGATTAAATTATTACTCGATTAAATATTTAAGAGTTTTCATTTATTAAAACCAAAGGCTACTTATGAAAAAGATAATAGTCACTTCAACATTACTGTTTATATTCAATACAACAAACTCAAACGCCTCAACAGGTGAACAAGCTTTAGAGCAAGTGTTGACCTGGTATAATAATACTGTCGATGATTGCGGTGATGCCACTAAACCTGCATTTTTATGTAGTGGCGTCATGCTGCGGGCAATTGAAACCAACCCTGATCCTGTTTCCTTGGTTCCCATATCTGAAGATGTTACTAATGAAGGCATCTCTTTTTCCTGGCTAAGAGCTGATAATAATTTTTCCAGTCTAGCCTATATGCCTAATAATGGATTTATTATTTACCCCTATCAGTATATACCCAGCTCAAATTTAAGTGATATATCTTTTCTTTGCGCTTTTCCTATGAATGCAGATTCATCTTCGAGAGATTCGCATGGATGTGGGGCAAACACTGAATACCCACAACAAAGCAAACCATGTGATCAGACAGGTATTTATGATGCAACCCAATGGATTGCTCAATTTAACACTCCAAATGCAAACAGATATCGTATTCAATGTGGATGGGATGTCAAAGAAGGGCAACCTGACAGGGCCCAAAGATTTAACGAAAATATTTTGGCCAGAAACTTAATGGAGAGTAAATCCTGGGAAATACAAAATGAAATCAGAGTAAAAAAATGGCTCCACGACGAAACACTGCCTGTACATTCTTTCTTTTACATCAAAGATGATATTAACGCATTAAAAAATGCCATGTCAGACCAGAGAAGTCACTATAAACAATATAATCAAGTCATTCCTATCCTGGAGGTTACCTTGCCTAATAATAAATCTGAAAATGCTGATTTCAATTATATCAATGAGTCACAGGAAATTGGCTCTGGTATTACTGTTTCAGACTCCTCACCCATTATTCCAGATGCCAGAGGAAATAATAACAATCAATTGTGGAGAAGCACTTACTATGCTATGGCTGCATTGACGGTAAAAATTCCTGTCTATGAAGGCATGGAAAAAGGACAGAGTATCAGTGTTACTTGGCGAGGACCTAATCCGCGCCTGGACTATGATGAAACAAAAACTGTCACGGGTATTGATGATACATTTTTCACCATACCTCGGCCTAATGTGATCGATGCGGCTGGAGCTAATGTCCGAATAGCCTACTCGGTGCTTGATTTAGAGGGAAATACTGTTGATTCCCAGACATCAATCTTATCCATTGAAAGACAACCTGTAACACTACCCATTGCACGTATTAATCTTTCCACTCGTCAAGTTACGATTAGCTATCCAGAAATGAATGATACGCAAACGGTAAATTTAAACTGGTATGGTTCACAAAATCATAAATTTGAACCTCAACAAGCCAATAATTCAGGAACCATCATTTTTGAAATACCACAAGAATGGATTGAAGAAAACAGAGATAGAAGTGTCTATTTAATTTATTCAACTGAAATTGAACCTGGAGAAAGAAATATATTCTCAAGAGTATTAGTAGTTAATATAAATTAATCCGACCTGAACACTATTAACACTCCCTTGTGAACAGGCTAGTCTTACAACTAGTCTGTTCCGGAGCATCTGTTTTTAACGAGTAACAATGCCACAAGAAATACATTCAAATAATCATTAAAAAATCTTCACATCATCAACTCTACAAATTAAATTTTCAACACCAAGATTTTATTAAATAAAATGCTTGCGGGTTTTTACTTATCATAACTAAAGGCCTCTTATGAAAAAAATATTAATCACCTCTATGCTATTTTTTATAGCAAGTACAACAAACTCAAATTCAGCAACAGGTCAACAGTCTTTGAGAGAGGTAATAGATTGGTATAATACAACCAGAAACAATTGTGGCAATGCAACCAGACCTGCATTTATGTGTAGTGGTATAATGTTACGGGCGGTGGAAACTAATCCCGCGTTTCTTCCCTGGGACCCTGCTCCTACAGCTATTGCTAATGGCGGCATTTCTTTCTCCTGGCTAAGAACTGATAACAATTTTTCCAATCTGGTTTATACCTATCAGAATGGGTATATTTTTTATCCCCCTCAAGATATCCCGCCAACAAAAATCCGTAGCATTCCTATCCTTTGCGCTTTTCCCATGGATGCAGATTCATTTTCAAGAGATAACAATGGATGTGGTGCAAGCCGCGCATATCCACAACAAAGCAGGCAATGTAATGAAGTTGGTATTAGTAGCGCAAATCAATGGATTACTCTATTTAACCTGCCCGACGTAAACAGATATCGCATCCAATGTGGATGGGATGTCCGACAGGGGCAGCCTGATACAGCTTTCAGATTCATAGAAAATATTCGGGCAAGAAGTTTAATGGACGATAATTTTTGGCGCATACAAAATGAGATACGTGTTAAGACATGGGATACTGGCATGGGTGTCAGACTTCCTATTCATTCTTTTTTCTATGTAAGAAATAATGAGAACGCATTACAAAATGCCAGATTTGACCAAAGGCGTTACTATGAACTCTATAATGAAGTGGTACCCATTATAGAATTTGTCATGCCCAGAAACAGAACAGAAAGAGCGCGTTTCAATTTTTTCAACCGCTCTCAGGAAATTGGCTCTGGAATGAATGTCTCACAATCCTCACCAGATGTTCCAAGTGCAAGAGGGAATAACAATAACCAATTGTGGAGAAGTGATTACTATACCATGAGAGCGTTAACGGTAAAAATCCCTGCCTACATGGGCATGCAAAAAGGCCAGAGTATACGTATGACCTTTAGAGGACCTAACTCACTTCTGGACTACAGGGAGACAAGAATTGTCACTAACGTGAGTGATACGTTTTTCACCGTCCCCCGCCCTTTTTTTATCGATGCGATTGGTAATAATGCACAAATTTCCTACTCTGTGCTTGATAATAATGGCGATATACAACATTCCAGAATAACCAACCTATCCATTGAAAGACAATCGATGGAGTTACCTATAGCACACATCAATCTTTCCACTCGCACTGTTTCGATAAGATATCCAGGAATGAATAATTCACAAATAGTAAGTTTATACTGGTATGGTGCGCACGATCGTGACTTTGGTCTTCAGACTGCAAATAACTCTGGTACCGTTACTTTTGATATACCACGGGCATGGATTGATGCAGAAAGAGGAAATCGCATTTACTTGATTTATGGGGTTGCACCTGAACGCGGTGAAAGATATGAGTTCTCAAGAGTATTAGCGGTCAATATAAATTAATGTGACTGATAAAGTCGATATATTAAAATAGCGCGCACAGGCGCTTTTATATAGCGTAGAAAACTCTTCAGCCATTAGCCGATATTCTTTCCGGCGTCAGATTATTCAGGGAACTATGAGGGTGAATGATTCGAATAGCGTCACTCAGGACTGCTTGCGGAGAATGATATGTTCCGCAAGCAGTTTTCCCGATTGATGACAATTAACCGATATACTCCAGTCCTTTCATATAAGGACGCAGTACTTCAGGGATCTCAATACGGCCGTCAGCCTGCTGGTAGTTTTCCATCACCGCAACCAGAGTACGCCCCACTGCCAGACCAGAACCATTCAGGGTGTGAACCAGACGGGTTTTCTTGTCCGTTTTACTACGGCAGCGTGCTTGCATACGACGCGCCTGGAAATCCCACATATTGGAACATGAAGAGATTTCACGGTAGGTATCCTGAGCCGGTAACCAGACTTCAAGATCGTAGGTTTTACGCGATCCGAAACCGATATCACCGCTGCACAGCAACACTTTACGGTAAGGGAGCCCCAGTAATTGCAGCACTTTTTCTGCGTGACCGGTCATCTCTTCCAGAGCATCCATTGAATCTTCCGGACGCACTATCTGCACCATTTCAACTTTATCAAACTGGTGCATACGGATCAGACCACGGGTGTCACGACCATATGAACCCGCTTCAGAGCGGAAACATGGGGTGTGAGCAGTCATCTTCAGCGGCAGAGATTCTTCTTCGAGGATCTCGTCGCGTACCAGGTTGGTTAATGGCACTTCAGAAGTTGGGATCAGCGCATAGTTGCTGGTTTCAGCTTCTTCATCCAGTGGACGGGTATGGAACAGGTCGCCACCAAATTTAGGCAGTTGTCCGGTACCGTACAAGGTATCCTGATTAACCAGATACGGAACATAGGCTTCTGTATAGCCATGCTGTTCAGTATGTAAATCAAGCATGAACTGACCCAGAGCACGATGCAGACGCGCAATCTGCCCTTTCATCACCACAAAGCGTGAACCCGTCAGTTTAACGGCAGCCGCAAAATCCAGACCACCGGATAACTCACCTAATGCCACGTGATCGCAAACGTCGAAATCATACTTGCGAGGTTCACCCCAGCGACTCACTTCAACGTTTTCACTATCGTCTTTGCCAAGTGGCACGCAGTCATCTGGGATATTTGGCAGTGTCAGCGCGATGTCACGGATTTCCGCCAGCAAAGCGTCGAGATCGACTTTAGCTGCATCCAGCTCTTCGCCCAACTGGTTAACTTGCAAACGCAGCTGTTCAATGTCTTCGCCACGTGCTTTCGCCTGCCCGATGGATTTCGATCGCGAGTTACGTTCAGCTTGCAAATTTTCTGTTTTAACCTGCAATACTTTACGACGCTCTTCGAGCGCGCGTAACAATTCTACGTCCAGCTTAAAGCCCCGGCGTGCCAGTTTTTCAGCGACTGCGTCTGGCTCAGTACGCAGTAGATTGGGATCGAGCATGCTTATCCTGTGCTTATCGAAGTAAATGATAGGAATGCGGCCACAGCCTGCGACCGCTTGATATTCTTACTAACCTTACCGCAACGACTGCTTTAGCGATAGCGTTTTGTGGGGCTTTTCTGATCCAGCTCAGTTAACCAGGCTAGCTTTTCGCCAATCTTGCCTTCAAGGCCTCTGTTGCTTGGATAATAATAGCGCGTTTGTGCCATTTGCTCGGGAAAATAGGTTTCACCGGCAGCATAAGCGTTAACTTCATCATGGGCATAACGATAGCCCTGCCCGTAACCCATCTCTTTCATCAGTTTGGTCGGTGCATTGCGTAAATGCACCGGTACTTCATAGTCAGGCTGCTCGCGCGCATCAGCCATTGCCGCTTTAAATGCGGTATACACAGCATTACTTTTTGCCGCACAGGCGAGATAGACAATCGCCTGGGCAATCGCTCTCTCGCCTTCAGCCGGCCCCACTCGGGTAAAACAGTCCCAGGCCGCAATCGCTATCTGCATGGCGCGAGGGTCGGCATTCCCCACATCTTCCGAAGCTATCGCCAATAAACGTCGTGCAACATACAGCGGATCGCCACCAGCACTGATAATTCTTGCATACCAGTAGAGTGCGGCATCAGGTGCGGAACCACGCACTGACTTATGTAATGCCGAAATCAAATCGTAAAAACGATCGCCTTTATTATCAAAACGGGCACTGCGTTCACCCGCCACCTCAGTCAGTAAGCTTACGGGTAACACACGCTGTCCCTGAGCATTGATTTCTGCCATATCGGCCATCATTTCAAGCGTATTCAAAGCGCGTCTGGCATCACCGTTAACCAGCTGGGCAATCGCCAGTCGGGTTTCGTCCGGCAGGACAATATTCTGACCACCATAACCACGCTGGTCATCATTCATTGCCTGGTCAAGCACCTGCTCTATTTCCACGTCAGTGAGCGATTTCAGTAAATAGACGCGCGCACGTGACAGCAGTGCGGAATTAAGCTCAAACGAGGGATTTTCCGTCGTGGCGCCAATAAAGGTCACAGTGCCATCTTCAATATGTGGCAGAAAGGCATCTTGCTGGCTTTTATTAAAACGATGCACCTCATCGACAAACAGAATAGTGCGGCGGCCACCATGACGGTTCTGTCGGGCACGTTCTATCGCTTCACGGATCTCCTTCACACCGGAAGTCACTGCGGAGAGACGTTCAACCTGCGCATCAGCATAGTGAGCAATAACTTCTGCCAGGGTTGTTTTTCCGGTACCCGGAGGCCCCCAGAGGATCATCGAATGCAAATGCCCTGCTTCTATGGCCCGGGGTAAAGGCTTGCCTTCAGCCAGCAAATGTTGCTGGCCAATATACTGTGCAAGATTTTCTGGTCGCATACGTGCGGCCAAGGGCTTAAAGCTGTTCTCAGAAAAATCGAGCGACAGATTACTCACGGCAACCTCTACTTACGCTGATCGTCCACCGTCACACCTGCCGGAGGGGTAAAGGTAAACTTACTCGCATCAATCGTCGTCGCTGGCTGTGCTTTTAATGCATAGCTACTGCGTTGGTCATCCTGCTCGATAGCGCTGAAATTATGAATTGCACCGTCACGACCCACACTGATCGTGAATTGCTTGAGGTTACCCGCGTCATTTTTAGGGGTCAGAACAAAATCATCCCCATTTTGCTTGATGTTGTACTGGCTCCAGTCTGAAGACTGATTACGCGCAATCAGCATGAAAGGCGTATTACTGGTAACATCTTTCAGCCAGCTGGCACTCACCTGTTCAACAAACGGGTTATAGAACCACAATGTTTTACCGTCAGACACAAGAACACTTTCATCCGGTTGTGTCATGTGCCAGTTGAACAAATTAGGACGTTTTACCCATAACTCACCCTCTCCTTCTTGCACCGTAGCGCCACTGCCATCCGTTACTTTTTGAGTAAAGCTGGCATGAAAGGTGCTAACTTTATCTAAACGGCTCTGCAAGTCCCCGGCAGCATCAGCCCAGGCCGCACTGCTGAGAATCATGGTAAACAGTGCGCAGGCAATAACTACTTTTTTCATTATCTTTCCTCTGAATCCTTTTGCCATCTGGTAATGGTATTACTGTTGCTCACTGTAGAGGATGTTCGCGCGGCTGCAATAGAAGAGCAGGCTTATTTTACCCTTCTTTGCATAACCACCTCATTGCCTCTCATTCTCGGCGTTATTGTTATTCAAACGGAGGAGGTGCCAGAACCTCACGATTACCGTTATGCCCCTGCGGGCTGACAATCCCCTGAGCTTCCATCTGTTCGACGATCCGCGCAGCTCGGTTATAACCAATACGGAACTGGCGCTGGACGCCAGAAATAGACGCTTTACGTTTTTCGACCACAAATGCCACAGCCTGATCGAACAGAGGATCTAACTCTTCATCGCCTTCCAGCCCACCGCCACCTTCAGCTCCCTCAGCAGCGGTGATACCAGTGATATATTGTGGACGCCCACGGGCTTTCCAGTCCTGGACCACAGCATGAACTTCTTCGTCACGGACAAAAGCACCATGGACACGAATTGGCGTGGTTGAGTTTGGTGCCGAATAAAGCATATCCCCCATTCCCAACAGAGACTCCGCGCCCCCCTGATCAAGAATCGTCCGTGAATCAATTTTACTGGATACAGTAAAGGCAATACGGGTTGGAATATTCGCTTTAATCAAACCAGTTATCACATCAACCGAAGGGCGCTGGGTAGCCAGCACTAAGTGGATGCCTGCCGCACGAGCCTTTTGTGCCAATCGGGCAATCAACTCTTCCACTTTTTTACCTACCGTCATCATCAGGTCGGCAAACTCGTCAACCAGAACCACGATATACGGAAGTTTTTCAAGCATCGGATGGCTAATTTCCATACTGTCACCTGGTTTCCAGAACGGATCCGGAATAGGTCGTCCCATCTTTTCAGCTTCCAGTACACGTTCGTTATAGCCCGCAAGATTACGTACCCCAAGTGCAGACATGAGTTTATAACGTCGTTCCATCTCATTGACACTCCAGCGCAGCGCATTAGCTGCGTCCTTCATGTCGGTAACCACTTCTGTCAGCAAATGCGGGATCCCTTCATAGACTGACAATTCGAGCATTTTCGGATCGATCATGATGAAGCGAACTTCTTCAGGCGTCGATTTATACAGCATACTGAGGATCATGGCGTTGACCCCGACCGACTTACCTGAACCGGTCGTACCCGCGACCAACAGATGTGGCATTTTTGCCAGATCGGCGACCACAGGTTCACCACCAATATCTTTACCCAACACGACTGTCAAAGGCGAGCTGCTGTCACGAAATGCCGGACAGTCAAGGACTTCTCGCAGATAAACGGTATGTCGTTTTTTATTCGGTAATTCCAGACCGACATAGGGCTTACCGGGAATAACCTCAACCACACGTACCGCGACAGTCGAGAGTGAACGCGCCAGGTCGCGTGAGAGATTGGAAATACGGGCAGCCTTTACCCCTGGCGCAAGGTCAAGTTCAAAACGCGTGATCACCGGACCAGGAGAATAGTCAACTACATCGGCTTTAATGCGGTAATCCGCAAGCCTTGCTTCAACCAGACGTGCCATTTGTTCCATCGCAAATTCATCGACAGGTTCAACGGTCGTTGGTGGAGGTGAAAGCAAACTCAACGACGGTAATGGCGTGGTCGGCTTTTGTAGCGGCCGGCTGTCGCCATTACGCATCAGGAAAGGATGAAGCAAACTTTCCTCAGCCTCCGGTTTTACCGGAACAACCGGTTCTGGCTGATACTGCGGCGCAGATGCCGCTGGATGTGCCGCAGCAGGGATATCAGTATGTGTCGATACTGAGCCCGGCGCATGATATGGCGATGCGTTCGACGTCTGGTGTGAAACAGCAGGCTCAGCAATAGGCGTAAATAAGGGTTCCAGTGGCCCCTCATCAACCAGCTCCTTCATCGGTGAATGAAAATCAAAGTCATCGAGTGAAAACGACGCGGCAGACGATGATGCTGGCTGGCTATAACGTTGCTGTTGCTGAGCGGCAAACTGACGCGATAGTTCGGCTTCAACCTCGGCAGCTTCATCTTCTGCATAGTCGCTGTGACGCTGTTGCTGCCGGGCAGCAAACTGACGTGATAACTCTGCTTCTACTTTATTTTGCTCATCGGTAACAGCGTCGTCGCCAGCATAGTCACCATAACGCTGCTGTTGCTGAGAGGCAAACTGACGAGCCAGTTCACGTTGCTGTAATTCATACTCTTCATCGACCGGAATATCTTCCCGCACAGACTGACCTTGTCGGGCTTGTTCCTCTGCCATTCGCTGAGACGGCAATTTAATACCGTAAGAAGCCAGCTCACGACGCGTTGGTACCCGAACACGATTAGGTCGTGGGAGTTGAGGACCTATCCCCTCTTTGACCTGAGGACGCGGCGCGTCGCTGGCGATACTGAATACCGGGGAAAAACTGCCCGTAGCCGCGGCTGTTTTTACTGTTTCAGTAACAGCCGCCGGAATGCCACTCGCTGCCGCAACAGACATCGCCGTCAGCGATGGTTCCGGAATCGGAGCAGAGTGTTGTGACTTTGGTGCAGAATGACGATAGGGTTCCGGTTCAGGTTCTGGTATCGGTTGATACCAGGCAGCTAACTGTTCACGTTCACGGGCGCGTTGTTGCTCGACCTCTTCAAAATGGTAAAGCGGTGGACGAACATATTTAGTTTCTGCCAAAGGTTCAGGCTGGCTGACTTCAGTCTCGTTCAGTGCATCCGTGACAGGGTAATCATGCACTGACGTCTGCTTAGGTTGCGACACCAGCGGTGGAACGAATTCAGGTTCAGGGGCAGACCACTGAGGCTCTGCCGCTGGTGTATAAGAGCGGATTTCAGGCTCAGGAGCCGGCCACTGGGGCTCTGGCGCTGGTGTGGGTGCATAAGAACGGATTTCAGGCTCAGGAGCAGACCACTGGGGCTCTGGCGCTGGTGTGGGTGCATAAGAACGGATTTCAGGCTCAGGAGCAGACCACTGAGATTCTGGTGTCGGTGTCGACAGCGGCTCGGATGCTGGTATGGAAGAGCGGATTTCAGTTTCAGGCGCCGCAATGCCCTCACCCATCATCCCGACTGCTGCGGTTCTGGCTGACTGAGGTTCTGCATCAGGAAATGTTCTGGCTGATTCAAGTACCGACTGACCACTAAAAAGAGGGTCATCTTGTACTGAGCGGCCACTAAACAACGGATCATCTTGCGGCGACGAGCCAGGGGCTGGATGTCCGGAAAGCAACACATCATCGGCATCGGCATAAGCGCTGGGGGTGACAGCAGTCTTTCCCTCTTCATCATCCATACGCTTACCTGAAAACAGCGCTTCATCAACGTTGCTTCCATGTCGTGAGGTAAATTTTTGCGAAAGTTTCTGTCTGCGTGATACCGCGCCTCGTAACAGACGTGTTTTCCTGGAAGGCTGTGCCTTAGGCTCTGGCTGTTCATACTCGTCATCATCTTGCCAGGTATTGTCCCGACGAGTGTGGTGGCTGGCGAAGGTTAAAATATTAAGCGTGAAGCTGCCTATTTTTTCTGCGATAGTGACCCAAGACCACCCCGTGAACAATGTCAAACCCGCAGCCCAGACACACAGCAGAACGATAGTTCCGCCGCTGCTGTTCAACAGCGGTTGCAGAGCGGTACTCAGCAAACTTCCGATCACCCCACCGGAGGCAAAATACCAGATATCATCGGCGTTGATAGCTGCCAGCCCACAAGACGTCAGGACCACGGCAAGCACGCCAATCAGACGAAGTGAGACGGCAAAGTAATCAACGAAATATTCTTCATCCCGCTGTTTCCAGGTAAACCAACACGCACCGATAATGATGACGGGAATGCTATAGGCAATAACGCCAAAAATGAAGAACAGCGTATCCGCCAGCCAGGCGCCTGGTATTCCACCCATATTGTGGATAGGCTCATGCCACGCCGTTTGTGACCAGCTAGGATCAGAAGGGTTAAAGCTGAGTAGTGAAACCATCAAGTAGATAGCAAACAAGGCGACAAGCACCAACAACGCTTCAAGTAGTCGGCGTCCACTGCTCAGTTTCGTTAATGTTACGTCTTTATCTTCAGTATATTCCTGGCTCAAGAAAGGCTCTCCAGGTGTTCAAACTCAATGGGAACAACAGAACCGGACCATACCGGGACTGTTGCTGTATGTATTCCCAGGAGTGTAACTAAAATACACTAACTTTGCACCTGCACAGTGTTACCGGGTTTTAATAACCAGCCGATTACTCTGTTTAACTTCTTCCATAACAACATAAGTACGGGTGTCATTTACGCCAGGCAAGCGTAGCAGGGTTTCACCCAGTAACTTACGGTATGCAGACATATCAGGCACACGCGTTTTGAGAAGATAGTCAAAATCACCGGATACCAGATGGCACTCTTGAATTTCTTCAAGTTTTTGTACCGCTGAATTGAATTGTTCAAACACATCAGGTGCGCCGCGATTAAGCGTAATTTCAACGAACACCAGAAGTGATGCATCCAGATAGTGAGGATTCAACAGTGCAGTATAGCCCTGAATGAAGCCCTGTCGTTCCAGACGACGCACGCGTTCAAGACACGGAGTTGGTGAAAGACCCACACGTTTTGAAAGTTCAACGTTTGAAATGCGTCCGTCTTTTTGTAATTCATTAAGAATATTGCGATCGATACGATCGAGATCTTTGCCAGGGCGCTTTTTACTGTCTACCATTATTATTGTCTCTCTCTAATTCCTTCCTTCACCTGCCATAACCCTGATGAGGTTACTCTGCTCAGGGTGTACGTAAGAAGACCGATGCCTTATGGCTGTATCGCTATCACGCATGGCGTCTGTCCACGCCATGCGTAAATATCAATGACTCGGATAAATATGCATACGGAGCAGGAAAAGCAGATAGCCTTTCTAACCCTAATGTATTTTTCTTCCTAGAATGTTTTCGCAAATGCTTAGGGGATTGTCAAAGCAAAACATTTATTTTTAGTGAAACGTACCAAGTTATCTATTCTTCTAATGAATTTTTCCATTTTTGCTACTCTAATTCCGTGCCGATCACAATGATTTTTTATGCAATAACGCTGCGATATTCATAATGCTTATATCCCACCACAATGACATAAATTGCGGACAACTTGGTTCAGCACTTTTTTTACCGTCACGAATTCCCTACAATCGAAACTAAATATAGACAAACGTTTAATGAGGTTGTCATGGGCACGGCTAAACACAGTAAGCTCCTTATTCTTGGCTCTGGTCCTGCGGGCTATACCGCCGCGGTGTACGCTGCACGCGCTAATTTAAATCCGGTATTGATTACCGGTCTGGAAAAAGGCGGCCAGTTAACCACCACGACTGACGTCGAAAACTGGCCGGGCGATCCTAATGACCTGACAGGTCCGTTGCTGATGGAACGTATGCATGAACATGCAACGAAATTTGATACTGAAATCATTTTTGATCATATTTCAGCGGTTGATTTGCAGAATCGTCCATTTCGCCTGACCGGAGATAATGCTGAGTACACCTGTGATGCATTAATTATTGCAACAGGTGCATCTGCTCGCTACCTGGGTCTGCCTTCTGAAGATGCCTTTAAAGGCCGGGGGGTTTCCGCTTGTGCCACCTGCGATGGTTTCTTCTATCGTAATCAGAAAGTTGCGGTTATCGGTGGTGGAAATACTGCCGTTGAGGAAGCACTTTATTTGGCTAACATCGCTTCTGAAGTGCATTTAATTCACCGCCGTGACAGCTTCCGCGCAGAAAAAATCCTGATCAGTCGCCTGATGGATAAAGTGCAAAATGGCAATATCGTTCTGCACACCCACAAAGTTCTCGACGAAGTACTGGGCGATCAGATGGGTGTAAGCTCACTCCGTCTGCGCAGCGTTGCAGACGATGCTGCCGAGGAAACGCTGGAAGTTGCAGGTCTGTTTGTCGCCATCGGACACAGCCCAAATACCGCGATTTTTAACGGCCAGCTAGAGCTGGAAAATGGCTATATCAAAGTACAATCAGGCACCCAAGGCAATGCAACACAAACCAGTATTCCTGGCGTTTTTGCCGCCGGTGATGTAATGGATCATATTTATCGTCAGGCGATTACCTCTGCCGGTACAGGTTGCATGGCAGCACTGGATGCTGAGCGTTATCTCGATGGCTTAGCCACACAAAGTAAATAAATTTAATAATTTACAATAAAAGGCGTCCTTCCGGGTCGCCTTTATTCATCCTGCACTGTAAGATTATGCGCTAAAATTGTCCGGGAATTCCTCCTTTTAACTGCAATCTGGCACGCGATGAATAAGACCCGTCAACAAGAAATTAGCCGCTGGCTAAAACAACAAAGTATCATTTCCCGCCGTTGGCTAACCCTGTCACGCTTGCTGGGTCTGGTGAGCGGTTTGCTGATTATTGCTCAAGCCTGGCTTATGGCCCGCTTACTCCAGTATATGATTATGGAGGGGATTCCTCGTGAAGCTTTATTGCTGCCTTTTATCCAACTGGCAGGCGTCTTTGTGCTGCGCGCCTGGGTCGTCTGGCTGCGCGAAAAAGTCGGCTATTATGCGGGATTACATATCCGCAGAGTGATTCGTAAAAAAGTCCTCGATCGTCTGCATCAGGCAGGACCTGCATGGATTAAAGGCAAACCTGTGGGTAGCTGGGCAACGCTTATTCTTGAGCAAATAGAAGATATGCATGATTACTATGCGCGCTATTTGCCACAGATGACGCTGGCGACCATTATCCCATTGTTAGTAGTGATAACTATCTTCCCTGTCAACTGGGTTGCAGCCTTAATCCTGCTGTGTACCGCACCGTTAATTCCGTTATTTATGGCGATGGTCGGTATGGGGGCTGCAGATGCTAACCGTCGTAACTTCCAGGCACTGGCCCGTTTGAGTGGTCATTTTCTTGACCGTTTACGGGGTATGGAAACACTGCGTGTTTTTGATCGCGGAGCGGCGGAAACAGAAAATATTCGTATTGCCAGCCGAGATTTCCGGGAACGCACCATGGAAGTACTGCGGATGGCATTTCTCTCTTCCGGCGTGCTGGAGTTTTTTGCCTCATTATCTATTGCTCTGGTCGCCGTTTATTTTGGTTTCTCTTATCTTGGCGAGCTCAATTTTGGTCACTATGGTACTGGCGTCACGCTATTTGCTGGTTTCCTGGCACTGATCCTGGCGCCTGAGTTTTTCCAGCCCCTACGTGATATGGGCGCTTTTTATCATGCCAAAGCGCAAGCTGTTGGCGCAGCTGACTCACTGATGACCTTTATGGATGCCCCTCTGCAACATCCGGAACAAGGTCAGCAAACACTGCCTCCGGGCGTCGCACTGAATATCGAGGCCCGGGACCTGGAAATTCTTTCACCTGAAGGTCATCTCCTTGCGGGTCCCCTGAACTTTACTCTTGAAGCAGGCCGTCGTGTCGTGCTGGTCGGACAAAGCGGTGCAGGGAAAAGTTCACTGTTACAGGTGTTATCCGGTTTTCTGCCTTACCGGGGAAGTGTCTCCGTCAACGGCATTGAGCTGTCACAGCTTGCTCCTGACGAATGGCGTAAATTGCTCAGCTGGGTTGGACAAAACCCGCAATTACCAGCAGCAACACTGCGTGAGAATGTTTTACTCGGGGCACCAGAAGCTGATGATACCCAGTTACAAACCGCTCTGGATAAAGCCTCTGTCACCGAATTTTTACCTTTATTGCCTGCCGGAACGGATACGATTATCGGTGATGATGCTGCACGTTTATCAGTCGGTCAGGCACAGCGTGTTGCCGTTGCCCGGGCATTAATCAATCCTTGTCGTTTAATGCTACTTGATGAACCTGCTGCCAGTCTTGATGCCCATAGCGAACAACGCGTGATGGCCGCCTTGGCTGATGCTTCAACCCGACAAACCACCCTGATGGTCACCCATCAGTTAGATTATATTAGTGACTGGGACGAAGTCTGGCTGATGCGTGAAGGGAAAATTATCCAACAAGGAAGCTATGCCCAGTTAGCCACACAGGACGGTCCTTTTGCGGCTCTGTTGGCTCATCGTCTGGAGGAGATTTGATGCGCGCCCTGCTGCCTTATCTTGCTTTATACCGCCGTCATAAATGGCGACTGTCTCTTGGTGTATTGCTCGCCATTATTACGCTGTTAGCCAGTATTGGTCTGCTAACCTTATCCGGATGGTTTTTATCCGCCTCCGCAGTTGTTGGTCTTTCCGGCGTTTATTTTAACTATATGCTGCCAGCCGCCGGCGTTCGCGCGGGTGCCATCATTCGTACAGCAGGACGTTATTGTGAGCGTCTGGTCAGCCATGACGCCACCTTCCGGGTACTTGAACACTTACGTGTGACCACCTTCAGCAAGCTTATTCCCCTCTCTCCTGCCGGGCTGGCACGTTTTCGTCAAGGGGAACTCCTGAACCGCATGGTGGCTGACGTCGATACCCTGGATCATCTCTACCTGCGCGTGATCTCTCCGTTGGTTGGCGCATTTGTCGTCATCGTCGTTGTCACTTTGGGTCTGAGTATACTGGATATTGAGCTGGCTTTGGCCTTGGGAGGGATCTTATTAGCAACTTTAATTCTGCTTCCCCCATTGTTCTATCGTGCAGGTCGTCCCAGTGGAGAAAAAGTCACGGAACAGCGCGGACAGTACCGTCAGCAATTGACGGCCTGGCTTCAAGGCCATGCAGAATTGACAATTTTTGGTGCAGCTGACAGAGCGAGAGCTCAGTTAGAAGCTTCAGAGCAGCGCTGGCAAGAAGCACAGTACCATCAGGCCTCCCTGAGTGCTTTATCCCAGGCTTTGATGCTGTTGATCAGCGGCGTTGCTGTTATCACCATATTGTGGATGGCATCAGCGGGAGTGGGCTCTCATGACGTTCCTGGTGCACTGATTGCCTTATTTGTTTTTTGTTCTCTGGCCGCTTTTGAAGCGTTAGCCCCGGTAACAGGCGCGTTTCAGCATCTGGGTCAGGTGATTTCTTCGGCTTTACGTGTCAGTCAGATTACCGAACAAAAAGCCAGTGTCACTTTCCCCGACCAGTCGCAAGAGAGACAACATGAAGCGGCTCTGGAAATTCGGCAGCTCAGCTTTACCTATCCAGGCCAGCCGCAGGCGGTACTACGGGATATTAGTCTGTCAGTTGCCTCCGGACAGCGTATCGCAATCCTCGGCAGCACCGGCTGTGGGAAATCTACCCTGTTGCAGCTACTGACGCGCGCCTGGGATAATCAGCAGGGTGAAATAACCCTGAACGGCATGCCACTCGACAGTTTTGATGAAAGTACGCTCCGTGCAAGCACCAGTGTTGTTCCGCAACGTGTCCATCTGTTTAGTGCAACGTTACGTGATAATTTACAGCTGGCTGCGCCCGAAGCCACAGATGAACAACTCAGTATCACTCTTGAACGGGTAGGTTTGGAAAAATTATTACAAGGTGACGGGCTCAATAGCTGGCTGGGTGAAGGCGGACGTCAGTTGTCCGGCGGTGAGCTGCGCCGTCTGGCGATTGCCCGCGCCTTGCTGCACAATGGCCCGCTACTCCTGCTGGATGAACCGACCGAAGGCTTGGATGCAGAAACCGAGCATCAGATGCTGAGCTTACTTGAGGACGTTACTGCCGATAAAACCGTGCTGATGGTAACCCACCGCTTACGGGGTCTGAATCGTTTTGACAGCATTGTTGTGATGGATAATGGCCGTATTGTTGAGCAAGGACATCATGATGAACTGATGGCTTCAGGCGGGCGTTATTATCAGTTTCATCAGCGCGTCTGACTCCCGGATCAGCAGAGCATCAACACTCACGATGAGTATACGGAGCTAACAGGTTATGCAATTACTGCAACTCTCTCCAGACTCAACGGCTTTTCCTGCCCCTGAAAAAGCCCTGCGTGAGCCTAATGGATTATTGGCCCTGGGGGGTGACTTGCATCCGGCACGCTTGCTGGCGGCCTATCAGCGCGGTATTTTTCCGTGGTATTCACCAGGAGACCCTATTTTATGGTGGTCACCAGACCCACGTGCCGTGCTCCCTCCGGAACAGTTCCATCAAAGCCGGAGCATGAAACGCTTTCATCGCCGTTCACCCTATCAAGTGACGATGAATACAGCGTTTAATCAGGTGATTGAGGGTTGTACTGATGACAGGACAGATGGCACCTGGATAACTCCCGAGATTATCGCGGCGTACAGCCGTTTGCATCAGCTTGGCCATGCGCATTCTGTTGAGGTGTGGCAAGAAGGTGAACTGGTCGGTGGCCTGTATGGCGTTGCACAGGGTGCCTTGTTTTGTGCTGAGTCCATGTTTAGCCGTCGTGTTAATGCTTCAAAAACAGCTTTACTTGTTTTCTGCGAGCACTTTATTCATTATGGCGGCAAATTAATTGACTGCCAGGTGTTAAACGAACACACAGCTTCATTGGGTGTCAGAGAAATTTCACGCCGAAACTACCTCAGTCTGCTGGATTCACTTCGTTCAGTGCCCGTTGATTCCGGTTGCTGGCATAAACAAAATCTAGCGTAATAATGTTTCGGCACAATTTATTTGAGGGTGTTATAATCAGCGTCGCCAAGTGAATTTTGCCTGGTGTCCCCGCTGCCTTTTAGGATGAGTAATTAAAGGGAATACCCTCGATATTTATCACTTCGAAAATTCAGTAAGCCATATAATGTGGCATTCGGCTGATTTGCGGGTGGCAGGCAAAATATACTTTGCTGGTGAATTCACCAACAATTCTTTACATGATAAGAGAACTTCGGCATTATCTTGCCGGTTCAAACTATGGTAGCGATACCTCAGAGGATTAGATGGCCAAAGAAGACAATATTGAAATGCAGGGTACCGTTCTTGATACGTTACCTAATACCATGTTCCGCGTAGAGCTGGAAAAC
Organism: uncultured Cedecea sp.; assembly: GCF_947498825.1. Taxonomy (GTDB): domain Bacteria; phylum Pseudomonadota; class Gammaproteobacteria; order Enterobacterales; family Enterobacteriaceae; genus JGM124. The sequence continues at coordinate 602,314 of NZ_CANMLV010000001.1, forward strand.
GGGCACGTGGTCACCGCTCACATCTCCGGCAAAATGCGTAAAAACTACATTCGTATTCTGACAGGCGACAAAGTCACCGTTGAGCTGACCCCCTACGACTTGAGCAAAGGCCGCATTGTCTTCCGTAGCCGTTGATGGTTTTTCCCGTCGCTTAACGTAACCGGACTCAAATATATTCTAAATAATTCGGGCTGCCTGTAGGCGCCAGGTTTGACCCGTCGATGAGCACAGACAAGCGATGTGATTCGGCAGGTTAAACGCAGGCAACGACCTGGCAGTTTGAAGTATGGTGGGTATTCGTCCGGACAATGTCCGTATACTATCAGTTAAGCTTCCAAGAATGCAGTTAAGCTTCCAAGAATGCCGCAATAGATAATATTGCGGCATTCTTTTCAACGGCTCAAGGGCAGATATTCTGCCCTTGAGCGATTAGCAAGATGCCTTCTGCTTTTCTGTCTCTGTTACCTGCTTATTCGTCATTCATTGCTTTTACCAGACATCGTCGGCATTGATGTCAGACGCGTCACTTGGGCATTTTGTCTGTTTTCCCATATAACGGTAAGAGCTCTTTGCAATGCAATGAAAATAAACAATAAAATGCCTATAGCAATTTTGGTCCACCATGAACTGAGCGTACCATCAAAGTTAATATAAGTCTGAATCAAACCTTGAATAGCAACCCCAAAAAGTGTCCCGAGAACCGTACCTACACCACCACTCAATAACGTTCCACCAATCACCACAGAGGCTATTGCGTCCAGCTCAACGCCGACACCTGATAAAGCGTAACCCGCCTGGGTATAGATAGAAAACACAATTCCAGCCAGTGTCGCCAGTCCGCTGGATAGCATATAAATTCGAATCGTGACGCTACGGGTTGATATGCCCATCAAACTGGCAGAGGTCGCACTTCCACCCAGAGCATAAACCTGATTGCCGAATCGGGTACGATGAGCAAGAAAAATGCCGAGAACCACCACTGCCAGCATAATTAAGGCAAGAATACTTAAACGCCCACCGCCAGGAATTTTCCACGCCAGTGTCGACAGGGTGTCATAGACCGGATTATTAATCGGTATCGACTCTTCAGAAATTAAATAGCTTAGGCCACGCAAGAAAAACATACCTGCAAGGGTAATGATAAATGCCGGAATTTTGAGGGCATCAATCAGTAGTCCCATAAAAGCGCCGAACATACAGCCCATCACGAGCATGAGTGGAAAAGCAACGAATGGAGAAATCTCCCACACCATAATGGCTTTGGCTAAAAACACACCGGTGAAGGCAATAACTGACCCCACAGAGAGATCAATACCGCCAGAGATAATGACAAACGTCATGCCAACCGCGATAATGCCCAAGAAAGCATTGTCCGTAAGAATGTTGCAAATAACGCGCGTTGACGCAAACGCAGGGAACTGAGTCAGGCAATAAATATAGCCGAGAATAAATACACCTATGGTGATAATCAGCGGTAAATTACGTTTTATCATGATTGTATATTCTCTTGATAAGGGAGATAAAGCGTGGCGACTGGGCAATAAGCACACACAAGACAACAATAGCTTTTACCACCTGATTCAGTTCCGGCTGGAAGCCAGAAAGCAGGATCCCGGTATTCATTCCCTGGATAATAAGAGCCCCAATCACGGAGAGAAAAATATTAAACCGCCCCCCCATGAGGGCCCCACCGCCGATGACAACCGCCAAGATGGCATCCAGTTCTAACCATAATCCAGCATTATTAGCATCAGCTCCGCGAATATCTGCCATCACAATAATGCCGGCAATCGCTGCACAGACTCCGCTCAAGACATAGGTTAAACACACCACCGTTTGCGTACGGACACCGGCATTTTTCGCGGCCCGAATATTGATACCGGTAGCTTCAATAAACATACCCAAGGCTGTTTTACGGATAAATAACCAGAATACAATTAAGGTCGCCAGCGTGATAATGACTGGTGTGGGAAATAACAGAAAACTCCCGCTGCCCATCCAGGCAAGCGCGGGAGAAGTAAAAGTGACGATTTGCCCCGAGGTTATCAGTTGTGCAACACCGCGACCGGCTACCATCAGAATAAGTGTTGCTACAAACGGTTGGATCTTGAGAACAGAGACTAGGATGCCGTTCCATAATCCAGCAAGCACGCCAGATCCTATCGCAGCAAGCAGAACCACAGGTAAACTATGTCCTGCTACGGTCATGGATGCAGCTGTCGCGCCTGCTATCGCCATAATCGCGCCGACTGAAAGGTCAATTCCTCCAGTTGCGATAACCAGTGTCATACCAATCGCTAACAGAGCAACGGGTGCGGCACGGTTAAGAATATCAATAGGGCTGCCAAATAACCGACCATCTTGCAGAGTAATATTAAAAAAGTGGGTTGAAACCAAGCTATCGGCGATAAGCACCAATAGCAGGGCTATCACCTGCGGTGTCCCTTTCGGCCAGGTGAAACGCCCCTTTTCTGATGCAGACTGAAAAAAAGTTCTCACGTAGTTCTCCTCATGCTGCAATGGCATTCATAATGGCCGTCACCGAAAGGTCGGCTAATGGGATCTCAGCAATCTGTTTAAGATCACGCATAACGATAACGCGATCGGCATACCCGACCAGTTCTTCAAGTTCTGACGAAATAACCAGCAAAGCGAGTCCGTCTGCACAGAGGGTTTCAATCAACCGAATAATTTCTGCGTGCGCCCCAACATCAATGCCTCTGGTAGGCTCATCAAGGATTAAAAATTGGGGTTTAGTCAGTAACCAGCGCGACAGCAACACTTTTTGCTGGTTTCCACCCGATAACAATTCTATCGGTTGTTCTGAATTCGGGGTCCGAATGCCAAGCTGGCGAATAAACCGCTCGGCGACAGCCTGCTGTTCTTTACGTGAAATAGGTCTTAGCCAGCCACGCTGGGCCTGTAGTGCTAAAATAATATTCTCTCTCACTGATGCCGCACCGATAATGCCATCGGTCTTACGATCTTCAGGACAGAAACCCATTCCGGTGCGAGAAGCACAGGACGGAGACCGAATATTCACAGACTTGCCTTTTATCCAGGCCTCGCCGCTGTCAGCTGGCTTAATACCAAAAATGACTTCTGCGGTTTCTGTGCGTCCTGACCCTAGCAAACCCGCCAGACCAACAATCTCCCCCGGTCTGACTTGTAGGTCAAAGGGATAAATCGTGCCTTTTTTGCCAAAATTTTTGAATTCAGCAACCGGTTTATCACTCAATAAGGTACGTCCGGCACGCTGCAATGCTTTGGTATCCAGCTCCCGGCCTAACATCATTTTGACCAGTTCTATTTGTGGTAACTTCGCGGTTTCATGGCAGCCAACGAATTCGCCATTACGCAGCACCGTAATGCGATCGCTCACTTCATAGACTTGATCAAGAAAATGGGTGACAAAAATCAAACTAACCCCTTGAGCTCGTAGCTGACGCATCAAGGTAAATAGCATTTCAACTTCCTGACTATCGAGACTGGCGGTGGGTTCGTCGAGGATTAAGACCTTAGCAGAAAGGTCAATTGCACGGCAGATAGCGACAATTTGCTGCATAGCCACTGAAAAACGATTGAGTGGTTCCCGGACATCCAGAGAGAAGCCGTACTCGGCCATCAATTTGGTTGCCTGTTCTTCCATTTTTTTGCGGCAGATAAAGCCCAGACGTCGCGGCTCGCGACCAATAAAAAGATTATCGGCAATCGACATATTAGGCAGCAGATTCACTTCCTGATAAACCGTACCAATCCCTAACTGCTGAGCATGTGCGGTATCACGTGGGGAAATAAGTTTGCCATCAAGCCAGATGGTTCCCTGACTGGCATGATAGACCCCGGTCAGTGTTTTTATCAGGGTCGATTTCCCGGCACCATTTTCACCCAGCAGAGCCATAATTTCCCCTTTTTTCAGGCTGAAATTAACATTGCTCAGCGCTTTTACACCGGGAAATATTTTACTGAGTCCTTCGGTACGCAGGATCTCTCCATGCCGCTCCGCAGTCATATTATTCTCCTCGCTACAAATTAGCCCTCTGTAAAAAGAGGGCTATACCCGTCATACTTCAAGTTGCTTGGGCGTTGATTTCAACATCCTGTAAAATCATCCATTACCATTAATTAAATAAAATCAACTTCGACAAGCAACTCGAATTCCTCAGGAGATATAAAATTAATATCCCATATTTTTCTTTTTCTCTAATTCTGCTGCTGCGGTATCAGGCAAATAGAGATTAGACTCAGTAATAATCAGTTTTTCAGGTACTACGCCATCTTTTTTGAATTTTTCCAGCGCATCAAAAGCAGGCCCCGCCATATTAGGCGTCAACTCAACACTGGCATTCGCTTCTTTATCAAGCATTGCTTTATAAATATCAGGAACACCATCTATTGACCCGGTAAGAATATCACTTCCTGGTTTCAGACCGGCTTCTCTGATGGCCTGAATGGCGCCTATAACCATATCATCATTATGGGCATAGACCATGCAGATATTCTTACCATTATTCTCTGCTTTAATAAAACTCTCCATGACTTCTTTACCTTTACTACGGGTAAAGTCGCCGGACTGAGAGCGGATTACTTTAATATTAGGTGCATTAGCAATAGATTCTGCGAAACCTTTTTTACGATCAATTGCGACACTGGCTCCCACGGTTCCCTGTAATTCGACGACATTGCAAGGCTTACCATCAAGGGTTTTAATTAGCCACTCACCAATCAATTTACCTTCCAGTTCATTGTCAGCTCTGACGGTTGTCATATAGAGTGAATTATCTTTTACATCAATAGAACGATCCAATAAAAACACAGGAATTTCATAATCTTTTGCTTCTTTCAGCACGGGTTCCCAGCCTGTTGCAACAATAGGTGCAATGAAAATGGCATCCACCCCTTGAGCAATAAACGAACGAACTGCTTTAATCTGATTTTCTTGTTTTTGCTGGGCATCGGCAATTTTTAAAGTAATACCACGTTTCTCAGCTTCACTTTTCGCTACGCTGGTTTCTGCCGCCCGCCATCCAGACTCAGAACCAACTTGAGAAAATCCTACTGTTAAGGGAGCAGCAATAACCATAGATGACATTGCTGCGGATACTGCAGTAACTAAAACCAGGCGCTTCCACATAATAAATCCTCATGAATGATGATTAATATTGGCTCAAACGTGTTTACATATAAATAATAAAACAAAACAGTTGATTAAGCTGTGTCACAAATCGCAAAAATTTAATAACAACCTTATAATTAACCCATATTTATGCACACATTAAAGAACAACTATCCATATGGATTTTTATGCCGTCACTTTCCTCCAATAAAATAAAATCACGCATTAAAAGATAAGCACAAATTTTCACAGACAGCCTTCAAATAAAAAACCAAATTCACAGCCACGCTATTTTAAATTTAAACAGCATGCTTTGATTTTTGTTTATATCGGTCAAAGATAACCGCCGCCAGTAAAATCACACCTCGAACCACATATTGCGAGAAAGGTGAAATATTAAGTAAGTTCATGGCATTTTCAACAGTACCGAGAATAAGCACCCCGGCGACAACATAGGAAATTTTTCCAATACCGCCTTTTAGCGATACCCCACCCAATACACAAGCCGAGATAACTATCAGTTCATAACCGATAGAGGTCATCGGCTGGCCACTGGTCATACGTGAAGCAAGAATAATCCCCGCAGCCGCAGCGACTAATCCGGAAAGCACAAAAATAATAATTTTAGTGCGTACCACCGGGACACCCGCCAGCCTTGCCGCTTCTTCATTACCGCCGATCGCCAGAGTATTACGTCCGAAAGTGGTTTTATTCAGTAAAAAACCAAAGATAATCAGACAACTTACCGTCAGCCAGATCGGCGCCGGAAGTCCAAACCACGTTTCATACCCTAAAGCAAAGAAACGCTCATCTTCGATCCCGACCGCTTTACCATCAGAAATGATATAGGCCAGCCCCCGGACAATTTGCATGGTGGCAAGCGTTGTGATCAGTGCATTGATTTTCAGGCGAGCAATGACAAACCCATTGACCAAACCGCTCAGCATACCAAGCAGTAACCCTGCCGATACGCCCAACCACAAACTTTCGGTCATATTGATAACCACTGCCGTGGTGACGCCAGCGCAAGCAATAACAGAGGCGACCGATAAGTCAAAATCGCCCGATGCCAGGCAAAATAGCATGCCACACGCTACCATTCCCGACATAGAAACAGCCAGACCCAGCCCCTTAATATTGATGAAGGAAGCGAAGTTAGGCACAAAAATTGCGCAAACAATAAATAATACGGCAAAGACCACCAGCATACCGTAGTTATCCCAAATGCGACCAAAACTGAAGGCCGATTTGCCGGTAGCACTGGGCGATAATGTAGACATTTTATGCTCCTTAATCATACGGGCTCACTCTGTTTCGGCATAGCCAGGCTAAGCGCCTGTTGTTCACTCCCTTCGGAATGTAATAACTCCCCGGCTATTTCACCTTCACGCATCACGATAATTCTGTCAGCAAGGCCAAGCACTTCCGGTAAATCGCTTGAGGCAAATAACACCGCGACACCCTGCTTTGCCAGGGCGTAAATCACGTTATAAATTTCATGTTTTGCTCCCACGTCAATACCGCGGGTTGGTTCATCAAGCAAAATCACTTTCATTTCTTCTGATAACCAGCGTCCCAGAATCGCTTTCTGTTGATTTCCTCCTGAGAGATTCATGATCAGCTGTTCAGCAGAGGGGGTTTTAATGTTCAAAGCACGGATGTGTTTATCTGCGTTATCCGTTTCCCACTGACGATTAATATAGAAGCCGGCACCGACAGACTTACGTCTGGCACTGATATTGATGTTATCGCGTACTGAATGAACCGGAATGATCCCGTCAGCTTTTCGGTCTTCCGGGCAGAGCATCATTCCCGCCCGAATCGCATCAGCAGGTTTAGTGATATTCACTTCCATGCCATCAATGAAAACTTTGCCACCGGTAATACGTGTTCCGCCAAATAAACCTTTCATTAATTCACTTCTGCCCGCCCCGACCAGGCCAAATAATCCGACAATTTCGCCGCAACGCACCGTCAGTGAAATCGGTGTCCTGACTCCAGGAGCTTTAACATTATCCAGTTTCAGACAAACAGAGCCCTGCTCACGTGGCTGCCAGCCATAGATATCCCCCAACTCCCGTCCAACCATTGCCTGAACTAATGAGTCATGATTGACCTGCTGCATATCATCAAAGGTGGTGACATAACGCCCATCCTTAAATACAGTGATGGCATCACTGAGAGCAAAAATTTCTTCCATACGGTGAGAAACATAAAGGATCACCCGTCCTTCACTGCGCAACTCACGAACAACCCGAAACAAATTGTCAATTTCGCGGCGTGACAGCGAGCTGGTGGGTTCATCAAAAGCAATAACCTTGGCATTACGGGCCAGTGCCTTGGCAATTTCCACCATCTGCCACTGACCAATAGATAAATATTTAAGTGGCGTATCAGGGCTGATATCCAGCCCTAAATGTTCAAGTTGCAACCGGGCCTCGTAATTGAGCAAAGACCGATTCACAATCCCGCTTTTATGAGGCAGCTGGCCGAGATAAATATTCTCCGCCACCGTCATTTCAGGGATCAGATGTAACTCCTGGTAAATAATCGCTACCCCTGCATTGAGCGCCGCAGGCGTATCAGCAAACGTGACTTCTTCACCGCGCAAAATGATGCTGCCTTGTGTCGGTGAATAGTTACCGCTAAGGATTTTTAACAGGGTTGATTTCCCTGCACCGTTTTCCCCCATCAGGGCATGGATCTGACCGGCGTAACAGTCAAAGCTGATATCCTGCAATGCCTTCACGCCGGGGAAGGTTTTGCTGATTCCGCGAAATGAAAGATACGGCGAGTGGGGTGTTTGCTGTTGCATAATGTCTCCATATTTAAGCCATCGACGGGGTTTTATCCCCGCCTCTCTGACGTTCGTCTGGAATTTACTTACCACCCAGCCCTTTCTTATCAAGTTCTTCTTTAAAGTTATCTCTTGTTATCAACACGACATCCGTGACTTCGGTGAATTTTGGTGGTTCAACACCTTTTGTCACCCACTCATACAGCATTTCGCTACTCTTATAGCCATGGACATCGGGGCTTGGCAGCAGAGAACCATAGAAGCCTGTCGCCTGTTGTTTTGACAGTTCACTGACGGCATCAACGCCATTGATCCCAATACCGACGACATCTGCGGCCTTAAATCCCTGCCCTTCTGTGGCACGAACGCCACCCAGCACCGTGTTGTCGTTCATTCCGACAATTAACCAGTGTTTTACTTCAGGATGCTGAACTAGCATGGAGTTAGCGGCATCGAATGCGCCAGGAATATCGTTTGATTTCGTCGGAACTTTATAAATTTGCTTTTCCGGGAAGCCTGCAGCTTTCAGGGCATCCATTGAGCCAGAAGTACGACGCCGGGCAGTATCCAGCTCATCAGCGGTAATCGCCATCACTGCCGTGTTACCCACATCCCAGCCGCGTTTTTGCATCTCCTGATATAATTCCTGTCCCTGCCGTTCACCAATTTTGGTCGCGGCCATCATCACTAATGGCACCGTATCCATCGGCTTACCTTTGGCAGTCACAAACTGATCGTCGACCGCAATCACTTTCATACCGTAGCTGTTCGCTTTAGCGACGATGGCCGATCCTAGTTTGGGGTCTGGGGTACAAATAACAAATCCTTTCGCGCCATTGGCTGCCAGGCTATCGATGGCATTCAGCGTTTTTTCCCCATCGGGAACTGCGATTTTAATGACTTCAAACCCAAGATCTTTTCCTGCTTTATCGGCAAATTTCCATTCCGTCTGGAACCAAGGTTCCTCCGGTTGTTTCACCAAAAAACCGAGCTTCATTGTTTCTGCGATAGCGGATTGTGACATAACAGCGGTCAGGCCAATTATTGCCAGCGCTTTAGTAAATTTGTGCATGACATGCTCCAGCTTGCTTGTAGGGTTTTTCAAGTAAGTTCGATTTAAAACAATGTATTAGCACTTATGAGTCAATACTCAGATGCCTACGATAGTTTTAACGGAAAATTAATCGTCCATATTTGAGCGGAGTCACATGGCAGAAATACAGTAATTCAGTGCATGAATTCAGCGATTATTGCCATAAAAAAAACAGCAATTGTTAATGAACTCATCAGGCAATGGTCGAATTATCCATATGGCCAGCAATTTCTCTCGCTGTAATAATTCGCATGACTGATAAGGAATAAAATATCGTTAATCAATCCCAGTAATATTATAAAAATAATTAAATCTTACTGGCAGATGACAGTTTGAATAGTTTTATTAAATTTGCTTATTCCCGCACCATGCAAGAATAAGCAAAAAATAGTCAGGATGATTCGTACCCGGCACGGAACTCACTTGGGCTGGCCCCCGTCGATTTTTTAAAGACGCGCGAAAAATAGAGCTGATCTTCAAAACCGATATTTCTTCCGACACTGGCAATCGGCATGCGGGTAGTACTGAGTAATAATTTCGCCTGGCTAATACGTTGATCCTCACGCCAGCTCAAAATACTTACCCCTAACTGCTGACGAAAAAGATGTGAAAGACGTGATGCAGAAAGGCAGACATGCTGAGCAACACTGGCAATATCAAAATCACTGTCTGCCAGATGTTCGCTGATGTAATGACAGGCGTCCCGTACCCGATTATCCAGTGGCGGATGTAGCGTGGCATTGAGCATTTCCATTCGACGCAACAATAACTGTTCCAGCAGATTTATCGCCTGTAATTCCGCGTAACGCCCCTCTGACTGACCCGCATCGATAATTTGCTGAAAAAATTTATAAAAATCATCAAGTCGCTGTTCATCAGGTCGATAAAAACCGGTTTTTGCAAAGATAGGATCCCAGTTTAGCCACTCCAGCCAGTAGGCCCGAGGACGAAAATAGACCCATTGGTGATACCACTCTTTACTCTGCGGCACCCGCCCATAGTGATGAATTTCACCAGGCGGGAACAGTAACATGTCACCGGGTTTACAAATGAAGCTCTGATCCTGATTGCTAATAATACCCTCGCCACGAATGGTTAAATTAAGAATATAACCTTTCATTCCCAGCGGTCGGTCAATAAAAAAATCCAGGGGGCCGCCGGCCTCTATCGGCGTTAATCCGGCGACAAGATGGGCATTAAAGGAGTAGCCCGGTAACAGGGGATCGTTTTGTGTTTCAGCCATCGTGATATTCGCTCCAGTAAGAAAAACAGAAACCATTTGTCCATATCTATTTTTCACGCGCCTGCGGGGTACTATGGGAAGTCTGAAAAGCCTGTATTTCTCGATAACGTCGTGTTTCACCTGCGACAATGCAATATCCGCGCGTGAAATAGCGACTGGATGGCATAATTAGTTTTACTATATTTTTGCCAAATAAATCCATATCGAATATTTGCACAGCATCACAGTTTCTCTCTTAACAGCAATTTAATCCATAAGTTCAGCGGATCCCGCCTGACTCTTTTCAGCTACAAAACTTACTGTTCATGACATGTCTGTTTACTGTGCTGGAGCAAAAACATGTCAATTGCACTGGGTCTGGATTTTGGAAGTGATTCTGTAAGGGCATTAGCCGTTGATTGTCAAAACGGTGCTGAACTGGCCACCAGTGTCGAGTGGTATCCCCGCTGGAAGGACGGACGCTACTGCAATGCTGCTAAAAATCAATTCCGTCACCACCCTTTGGACTATATCGAATCAATGGAGCGGGCTTTGGTCTCGGTTCTGCTCTCTCTCTCTGACGAACAACGGGCAGCTATCAGAGGTATTGGTGTTGACAGTACCGGATCAACGCCAGCACCTGTCGACGCCAATGGGAACGTACTGGCACTTAATCCAGAATTTATGGATAACCCTAATGCCATGTTTGTATTGTGGAAAGATCATACTGCAGTCGAAGAAGCTGATGAGATAACCCGCCTGTGCCACCAACCCGATAAGGTTGATTACTCTCGCTATATTGGGGGGACCTACTCCAGTGAATGGTTCTGGGCAAAGATTTTACATGTTACCCGGGCCGATGCTGCCGTTGCTGAAGCTGCCGTGTCCTGGGTTGAACTCTGTGACTGGGTTCCTGCCCTGCTTTCTGGCACCACCCGCCCCCAGGATATCCGGCGCGGACGCTGTAGCGCCGGCCATAAAAGTTTATGGCATGAAAGCTGGGGAGGATTACCACCGGCATCCTTTTTTGATGAACTGGATCCATCAATTAATCAGCATCTTAGCTACCCTTTATTCACCGAAACCTGGACTGCGGATCGTCCTGTCGGTCACCTGAGTCCTGAGTGGGCAGCCCGTCTTGGATTATCTGAGAATGTAGTGATTTCTGGCGGCGCATTCGACTGTCATATGGGCGCAGTGGGTGCTGGGGCGCAGCCTAATACGCTGGTCAAAGTTATAGGTACATCTACCTGCGATATTCTGATTGCTGACTACACTACCGTAGGCGAACGGGCAATCAAAGGTATTTGTGGCCAGGTCGACGGCAGTGTTATCCCAGATTTTGTTGGTCTGGAAGCCGGGCAGTCTGCGTTCGGTGATATTTATGCCTGGTTTAGCCGCGTACTCTGCTGGCCACTGGACAGGCTAGCCCAACAACATCCAGAACTCAGTCAGCAAATCGAAACCAGTAAAAAAGATTTACTTCCCGCCCTGACAGAAGCCTGGGCACAGCAGCCTTCACTGGAACATTTACCAGTGATCCTTGACTGGTTTAATGGCCGCCGTACACCTGATGCTAATCAGCGCCTGAAAGGTGTAATAACCGATTTAAATCTCGCGACCGATGCTCCCGCCCTTTTCGGTGGGCTAATCGCCGCGACGGCATTCGGAGCTCGCGCCATTATGGAGTGTTTCACCGAACAGAATATCCCGGTTACAAACGTCATCACGCTTGGCGGTATCGCACGTAAATCACCGGTGATTATGCAGGTCTGCTGCGATGTTCTGAACCGTCCGGTACAGATTGCCGCTTCCGATCAGTGCTGTGCCTTAGGCGCCGCCATTTTTGCCGCCGTTGCTTCCGGCCAGCATAAAGATATCTCCAGCGCACAAAACGCAATGGCCTGTCAAATCGAATGGACATTGCAACCTGACCCCCAACGCGCTGAACAGTTTGAACAGCTCTACCGCCGTTACCAGCAATGGGCCAACAGCGCAGAGCAACATTATCTTCCCCTAGTCCCTGCCCTTTCTGCTCGCGCAGACTAACCGGCTGTGACCGCCCTTTAAGGATAAAAACAATGACTATTTTTAATAATTATGAAGTGTGGTTCGTGATTGGCAGTCAGCACTTATATGGCCCGGAAACGTTGAACCAAGTCACTCAGCACGCTGAACAAGTGATGACCGCCCTGAATGCCGAAGCGAAGTTACCGTGCAAACTGGTGCTTAAGCCACTGGGTACCCGTCCGGATGAAATTACCGCTATCTGTCGTGATGCAAATCATGATGAAAAGTGCGCCGGAGTCATCGTCTGGCTGCATACTTTCTCGCCGGCCAAAATGTGGATTAATGGTCTCACGCTTCTGAATAAACCATTATTACAGTTTCATACCCAGTTCAATGCGCAAATTCCATGGAGCAGCATTGATATGGACTTTATGAACCTGAACCAAACCGCTCATGGTGGTCGTGAGTTCGGCTTTATTGGTGCCCGTATGCGCCAGCAGCATAGTGTAGTCACTGGTCACTGGCAGGACCCACAAGCGCATCAACGTATTGCTTCATGGATGCGGCAGGCTGTTTCAAAACAGGATACTCGGTTACTTAAAGTGGCCCGCTTTGGCGATAATATGCGCGAAGTCGCCGTTACCGATGGCGATAAAGTCGCGGCTCAGATTAAGTTCGGTTTCTCGGTCAATACTTGGGCGGTGGGCGACCTGGTTGCAGTCGTAAATGCCGTAAGCATAGGGGATATCAATGCCCTGGTCGATGAATATGAACAAAGTTATCGTCTGACACCGGCGGCACAAATTAATGGTAATAAACGGCAGAATGTCCTCGATGCCGCCCGAATCGAGTTAGGTATGGAGCGTTTCCTCAAAGAGGGAGGATTCCATGCCTTTACCACTACATTTGAAGATCTTCATGGCTTAAAACAGCTTCCGGGGCTGGCTGTACAGCGCTTGATGCAGAAAGGATACGGGTTTGCTGGTGAAGGTGACTGGAAGACAGCAGCGCTGACACGCATTATGAAAGTGATGGCGACAGGCCTGCCAGGCGGCACCTCGTTTATGGAGGACTACACCTATAACTTTGAGCATGGCAACGATATCGTCCTCGGCTCTCATATGCTGGAAGTGTGTCCGACTATTGCCACTGATGAAAAACCCATTCTTGATGTGCAATATCTTGGGATCGGCGGAAAAGACGATCCTGCTCGTCTGATTTTCGCCTCTAAAACAGGCCCGGCGGTGAATGCCAGCCTGATTGATCTGGGCGATCGTTTCCGTCTGCTGGTGAATTGTGTCGACTCGGTAGCCATGCCACATGCATTACCCAAACTGCCGGTTGCCAATGCCCTGTGGAAAGCTCAGCCAGATCTGCCAACGGCATCTGAAGCCTGGATCCTTGCCGGGGGCGCCCATCATACCGTGTTCAGCCATGCACTTAATCTTGATGATATGCGTCTTTTTGCTGAACTGCATGATATTGAAATTGCGGTTATCGACAATGATACACAGCTTCCTGCATTTAAAGATGCCCTGCGCTGGAACGAAGTGTATTACCACTTTAAACGTTAACTCGGGCGGTCCCTCTCTGAGGGACTTCTTCTTTTGCGGAGGACATCATGTTTGAACAACTTAAACGCCAGGTTCTCGACGCTAACCTGGCTCTGCCAGAACATAATCTGGTAACGCTAACCTGGGGTAACGTCAGTGCTGTCGATCGCGAGCAGGGAGTACTTGTTATCAAACCTTCAGGTGTCGACTATCGTGCCATGAAAGCTGAAGATATGGTGGTGGTCAGTCTGGAAACCGGTAAAGTCGTCGAAGGTAGCAAAAAACCGTCGTCAGATACCCCGACTCACCGCCTGCTGTATCTGCGTTTTCCGCACATTGGCGGCATTGTGCATACACACTCTCGCCACGCCACTATCTGGGCGCAGGCCGGGCAAGCCATCCCAGCAACCGGTACCACTCAGGCTGATTATTTTTACGGTGCGATCCCTTGCACCCGTAAAATGACGGACGAGGAAATTAACGGTGAGTATGAGTGGCAGACCGGCGAACTAATCGCCAGTATGTTTGATGAGCAGGGCATCGATGCGATGCAGATACCCGGTGTACTGGTCCATTCTCACGGACCTTTCGCATGGGGGGTCAGTGCCGAGGATGCAGTACACAACGCTATCGTCATGGAAGAAGTGGCTTATATGGGGATTTTCTGCCGCCAGTTGAACCCTGAACTACCCGCGATGCAGCAAACACTGCTGGACAAACATTACCTGCGTAAACACGGGGCGAAAGCTTACTACGGGCAATAAACAGGCAAACTGGTTAAGGATCTCAGGATTGGGGAGTTCCTTAACCTGCTCTTTTAGCGGTGAGCCTATAACAAAGATGGGGCATAACGTCTTTGCCGTTCGGCATGACCTGAACCTTGACTCAGCCAAAGTGAACATCTACGCCAGAGGGGGCTCTTGAGTATCCTCTCGGTGCAACAAGGGGGAATTTTGGCGAACGAGGCATATCGACCAGAATGGATTGAAAATCCCGGTACGATGTGGTGCTAATATCGTTGCCATAATCAAAGGCCGAACATCAGTCCGGCCTTTGAGTTAGGTTTTGCGATTCCCCATTAATGGGCAATTTCCGGTTTACGTTTCTGAGCACTGATAAAGTTATAGGTTAACTGCTGCTGTGGTTTATCCAACGCAACTGTTACCTGCCCACCATCAACCAGGCTACCGAATAGCAGTTCATTAGCCAGTGGCTTTTTCAGGTAATCCTGAACCACACGTGTCATAGGGCGAGCCCCCATAGCGCGATCGTAGCCTTTTTCTGCTAACCAGTTACGTGCATCCTGGCTGACCTCCAGTGATACTCCTTTCTGATCCAACTGGACCTGAAGTTCAACGATGAACTTATCAACCACTTGCTGAATCACCTCGGTAGAGAGGTGGTTAAACCAGATGATATTATCAAGACGGTTACGGAACTCAGGTGTAAAGACCTTTTTAATCTCTTCCATCGCGTCAGTGCTGTTGTCCTGACGGATAAGACCAATCGATTTACGTTCTGTTTCCCGTACCCCGGCGTTAGTCGTCATGACCAGAATCACATTTCGGAAATCAGCTTTACGGCCGTTGTTGTCGGTTAACGTCCCGTTATCCATGACCTGGAGCAACAAGTTAAAGACATCCGGGTGTGCTTTTTCTATTTCATCAAGCAACAGAACCGCATGAGGATGTTTAATAACTGCATCCGTTAACAATCCTCCCTGGTCAAATCCAACATAGCCCGGAGGCGCACCAATCAAGCGGCTGACGGTATGGCGCTCCATATACTCAGACATATCAAAACGTAGCAGTTCGATGCCTAAAGATTTGGCAAGCTGAACGGTGACTTCTGTTTTACCTACCCCGGTAGGACCAGCGAACAAGAATGAACCAACAGGTTTATTCTCATGCCCAAGCCCGGCACGGCTCATTTTAATCGCCTCGGTCAGCGCTTCAATGGCTTTATCCTGACCGAATACCAGCATTTTAAGACGATCGCCCAACCCTTTCAGCGTATCCCGATCACTGACAGAGACACTTTTCTCAGGAATACGGGCAATGCGCGCCACTACCGTTTCGATATCAGTGACGTTAACTGTTTTCTTACGTTTACTGACAGGTACCAGGCGACTACGTGCGCCGGCCTCATCAATGACATCAATGGCTTTATCAGGCAGATGGCGGTCATTAATATATTTTACCGCCAGCTCTACCGCCGCACGAACCGCTTTCGCGCTATAGCGAACATCATGGTGTGCTTCGTATTTCGGTTTCAGGCCATTGATTATCTGAACCGTTTCTTCGACTGTCGGTTCGGTAACATCTATTTTCTGGAAACGACGTGCCAGAGCACGATCCTTTTCAAAAATATTACTGAACTCCTGGTAAGTCGTGGAGCCCATAACCCGAATCTTACCGCTGGAAAGCAACGGTTTGATCAGATTAGCCGCATCAACTTGACCACCCGATGCCGCACCCGCTCCGATGATAGTATGAATTTCATCGATAAACAGAATACTGTTTTTATCCTGTTCCAGATGTTTAAGTAACGCTTTAAAACGCTTTTCAAAGTCACCGCGATACTTGGTACCCGCCAGCAGTGAACCAATATCCAGCGAGTAAAGCGTACAATCAGCAATCACTTCTGGCACAGTGCCCTGAACAATTCTCCACGCCAGGCCTTCCGCAATTGCCGTTTTACCGACGCCCGACTCACCCACTAACAATGGGTTATTCTTACGCCGACGGCATAGCACCTGGATAGCACGCTCAAGTTCTTTATCACGCCCGATAAGTGGATCAATACCACCGACGCGGGCAAGCTGATTAAGGTTAGTCGTAAAGTTTTCCAGCCGGTCTTCACCGCCTGAAGCTTCCTCGCTAGCCTGACTTTCATTGCCAGGCGCCTGGCCGGGTTCATCTTTACGCGTACCGTGTGACAGGAAATTAACCACATCCAGGCGGCTAACTTCGTATTTACGCAGTAAGTAGGCGGCCTGTGATTCCTGCTCGCTGAAAATAGCGACCAGCACATTGGCTCCTGATACCTCATTGCGCCCAGAAGACTGAACATGGAATACCGCGCGCTGTAACACACGCTGGAAACTGAGCGTCGGTTGTGTTTCACGCTCATCCTGGCTTTCTGGTAAAACCGGAGTGGTTTGCTCAATAAAGGTTTCAAGTTCTTGCCGCAACGCGACGAGATCCACCGAACAGGCTTCAAGCGCTTCTCGTGCCGATGGGTTACTGAGTAATGCCAGTAACAAATGCTCGACGGTCATAAACTCATGCCGACGCTCGCGCGCTCTGGCGAAAGCCATATTTAAACTGAGTTCCAGTTCTTGGTTGAGCATAGAGACCTCCCCAAATATTGCCCGATTCAGGCCTTTTCAAGCGTACATAACAAAGGGTACTCATTGTCCTTCGCGTACTGATTTACCAGTGCCACTTTGGTTTCTGCTACTTCAGCAGTAAAAATGCCACAAATCGCTCTTCCCTGATAGTGAACCGTGAGCATCAATTGCGTCGCGCGTTCTACATCATAAGAAAAGAACTTCTGCAACACGTCAACAACAAATTCCATTGGCGTGTAATCATCATTTAACAAAATGATTTTATACATAGAAGGCGGCTGCAGCTCTTCACGCAATTTATCCTTTGCCACCAAGTCTAATTTTAACCAATCTTTTGTCTTACCCATTCCAGCAATTCATCATTTGTTGTAGCCCGAAGCGTATCAGGCAAGGTTTTAAATTGAGTTTACTATGCTTTCAGTAATACATCGCGTAGTAAATGTTTCTGTTTATTTACCCGTATACGAGACCAAGATCACATAATGGGAAATAGCGTTAACTGCTTCAAACTTTTAGACATTTAACCTGTAAACCCACCTGACCATGCTTGACGAAACTGGCCATTTATTTCCATAGTAGCAGCTTGAGCCTGTTATTTTTTGAACAATCGGCTCTAACCACCGATTCATTCTCTCACTATTACGTCTTACGAAGGATGCAGAAGTATGGGAACGGGTACTGTTAAATGGTTTAATAATTCAAAAGGGTTTGGCTTTATCTGTCCGGAAGGTGGTGGTGAAGATATCTTCGCACACTATTCAACCATTCAAATGGACGGTTACAGAACGCTTAAAGCCGGACAGACTGTCAAGTTCGATACTCATCAAGGACCCAAAGGTAATCATGCCAGCCTGATCGTTCCACTAACGACAGAGACAGAAGCGATAGCCTGAGGTCACTCATCATAGCTTAAGCCACTGGCGTAAAATGTCAGCCACATCAGGGCTGACATTTTACCGACCAGCTCTTATTTACTCTCTTGCCAGGGCATCAATCGGGTTCAAGCGTGCCGCATTGCGAGCGGGTAACCAGCCAAAAAGAACCCCGATAGCCGTAGAACAGCCAAACGCGGTCAGTAACGCGACTGGTGAAAAACCGATTTCCCAACCCGGTAAGACGAGCTGCAAGGCCACCGCTATCAGCAATGAAAGCGCGACGCCCAATGCCCCACCGACTAAACAAACCAGCACAGCTTCGATTAAAAACTGCTGTAATACGTCACTTGCTCTGGCCCCAACCGCCATACGAATACCAATCTCTTTAGTACGTTCAGTAACCGAAACAAGCATAATATTCATTACACCAATTCCACCCACCAAAAGAGAAATCACCGCCACCAGTGTTAAGAACATCTGTAATGTACGTGTGGTCTTTTCTGCCGTTTTCAACAGACCATCCATATTATAAGTAAAAAAGTCTTGCTGACCATGGCGTAAATTAAGCAACCGATTCAGCTGACGTTCTACATCCTGACTGTCGTAATCATCTTTAACACGCACCGTTATTGAATTCAGCCAACGCTGCCCCATCACCCGACTCGCCATGGTGTTATAAGGTAACCAAACACGTAATACCTTACTGCTACCAAACATCGACTGCTTCTCAGTGGCAACCCCAATCACCGTAGCGGGTACATTACCGACCAGAATAACTTCGCCCACTACCTGAGTTTTATGAGGAAACAATTGACGCTTACTGTTTTCGTCAATCACGACTACCTGAGCACGCTCAAGCACTTGCTCATTATTGAAACTCGTCCCCTGACTGATAGTCATACCGTAGACATTAAAATAGTCGCCACTGACACCGTTGACACTGGCTGCAACATCCACATTGCCATAACGTAATCGGAGATTACTGGAGATTGAGGCTGTAGCAGAACTGACCCAAGGTTGTTTAAGAATAGCGGCTAAATCTGCGTCCTTTAGCGACTGTTGAAATCGGGGATCATCATCACCAAAATCCTTACCGGGATAGATATCAATCGTGTTGGTTCCTATTGCCCGAATATCCGCCAGTACCAGCTGTTTGGCGGCATCACCAATCACCACGATAGACACCACAGAAGCAATACCGATAATAATCCCCAGCATCGTCAACAAGGTACGCATTTTATTCGCAGCTAAGGCCAGCCAGGCCATACTCAGTGCTTCACGGAAAC
This sequence comes from uncultured Cedecea sp., assembly GCF_947498825.1. Lineage (GTDB taxonomy): Bacteria > Pseudomonadota > Gammaproteobacteria > Enterobacterales > Enterobacteriaceae > JGM124. The sequence continues at coordinate 621,618 of NZ_CANMLV010000001.1, forward strand.
GACTGAATATTTGCTGAAATGAGGTATTTTTCGCTAACTGCGGTTTGTCGGTGAAAGATGCGCTATCCCGGGGTAAAGCGGGAGGATTACGCACAATTTCACCATCACGGATCTCGATAACTCGCTGCGCCTCGGCGGCAACCGTAGGGTCATGGGTGACGATAATAACCGTGTGTCCCTGCTGGCACAGTTGTTTCAGGGTAGCCATGACCTCTTCACCAGAGTGACTGTCCAGTGCTCCCGTGGGTTCGTCCGCCAGTATCACCTGTCCACCGTTCATCAACGCACGCGCGATACTGACACGCTGCTGCTGACCACCTGATAACTGAGAAGGCCGGTAGCCAACTCGGTCACCCAATCCCAGCCGGGCGAGTAACTCAGTTGCGCGTTGTTTACGCTGGGTTCGCGTCGTTCCGGCATAGACAGCAGGAACTTCGACATTTTGTGACGCATTCAGATGTGATAGCAAATGATAGCGCTGAAAGATAAAACCAAAATGCTCGCGACGTAACGTCGCCAGTTGGTCTTCATCAAGCGTAGCGGTATCGACACCCGCAACCTTATAACTGCCGCTACTCGGTTTATCCAGGCATCCCAGAATATTCATCAGAGTGGACTTTCCCGAGCCAGAAGCACCGACAATCGCCACCATCTCTCCCGCTTCAATATTCAGCGAGATACCTTTTAGTACCTCCACCTGTTCTTCACCGGAAGGATAACTACGGCGGATATCTTTTAGCTCGAGCAACACCGTCATGATGAGCCTCCATCACTGAGTTTCCCCGTGACAACCTCTTCGCCTTCCTCAAGTCCCTTGAGTATCTGGACCTGTGTATCGTTACGGGTTCCAATCGTCACCTCCCGCACTTTGGTTTCGCCATTGCGCAAGATAGTCACGTTATAACGATTATCGCCTACCGGCTCGCCCAGTGCTGCCAGAGGAATAGTGATAATATCTTTAATTTCTGCCAGTTGAATATGCACTTGTGCGGTCATATCCAGACGAAGCAGCCCATTTAAATTCGGCACTTCAAAGCGGGCATTGTAGAAGATAGCCTCATTCACTTTGTCCGGCGTGGGTAAGATATCTTTAATCACCCCTTCATAACGTTCCGTCGGTGCACCCAGCACAGTAAACCAGACTTTTAGCCCCGGTTTTATATGAATGACATCGGCCTCAGATACCTGAGCTTTTACCAGCATGGTACTTAAGTCAGCCAGCGTCAGAATATTAGGGGCCTGTTGAGCAGCAATAACCGTTTGCCCTTGCAGAGTGGTGATTTGAGTGACTTCCCCGGCCATGGGGGCAATAATTCGGGTGAACTCGAGGTTAGTTTGTGCGCTACTCAGGCTCGCCTGATTGCGTTTAATTTGTGCGTCAATAGTGGCAACTTGTGCTTGTTTGACAGCCAAATCGGTCCTGGCGATATCCAGGTCCTGGTGCGAAATCAATTGCGTTTTCGCCAGAGCCTGTTGTCGGTTGAGTGTCAAACGTGCCAGTTCGCTTTGTGCAACAGCCTGTTTTCTCTGAGCACGCAGCTCCATCAAGGTGGCATCCACCTCTTTAATTTGGTTTTCTGCCTGCTCAGGATCAATGACACCTAATAGCTGATCTTTTTTGACCTTGTCACCGATACTCACCGACAAAGTCTGAAGTTGCCCGCTAACCTGAGCCCCCACATCTACTTTGCGCAGTGCATCCAGTTTTCCTGTCGCCAGTACGCTTTGCTGTAATGAGCTTTTACGCACAATTAACGTCTGGTACTGAGGAACTGGCGTATTCAAAACTGACCACAACCAGAAAAAGCCTATTCCTGCCAGCAGGAATAGTAACCAATAAAGTTTCTTGATATGTCTCTTATTTTTCATAAGTGTCCTAATGACATTTAAAACCATCACATGGTTTGTTCAAAAAACAACCAAAACGTAGTTTTTTGTGAAGAAAGTACCGTTTATTGAACGTCAGTTGATAAACGCTGTGCTGTAATTCTTTCATTCATCGTTCTTTGAGCACTGTATTATGTCACACATTAATGTCCATTCAGTCCCTGGTAGTTTACCAAAAAATAGCTGGCAGCTTTTTATGTTACTGGCTCAAGGGAAATGGCAGCCAGGACATTCATGGAATAAACCCGCCTATCGGTGCAAATTTATCTTACGTTCATTAGCCATGCCATTCAGAACAGTTAAGCTAATGAAAAACTTGGTTAGTCAGCCTTTTCTGGCCTCCATGTTGACCGCCCAGCCGGGTTTACCTTGTCGTTTGCATCGCCCTTATCTTGCAGTCAATATTCCGCGTGCGGAAACGGTTGAAGCAATAGCTTGCCACTACAAGGATATCTCAGACATCTTTTCTGAGCAGATGCTCAAAGAATATTTCACTGAACAGGGCTATTGCCTGGCAGAAATTCAGGGGAAAAACGGTGAATCTTATTTCATCGATCTTTCAGCCTTTGATATGCAAGGAAAAGAGGGGGAAGTGACGTTGAATTTCTGCGATAGCAAACGCGTTATTCTGGCGAAATTAACCTTTACTCTTTGCCTGCACGATCATAAAAAAACTTTATTTATTGGCGGCCTGCAGGGAGCTAAACCTTGGATTCCTCATGAATCTATTCAGGTAGCAACCAAAGCTTGCCACGGCTTATTCCCTAAACGTTTGTTGTTAGAAACAGTCTGTGAACTCGCAGGATTCTTTCATGTTGAGCAAATTCTGGCTGTCGGGAATAGCACCCATATCTTTCGTTCCTGGCGTTATGAAAAAAAGAAAAAACAGCTGATGCATGCCGATTACGACAGTTTCTGGTTATCCATGAACGGTGTACTACGTAACGACGGTCTGTTTCTGTTGCCAGCCGCGATTGAACGTAAATCACTGGAAGATATTGCCAGTAAAAAACGCGCCGAATATCGCCGTCGCTATGAGCTACTCGACAAGCTGACTCATAGCATTGACAGCCATTTTTAGCGCAGAACCTTCCCCAGCAGGTTTACAGTGCTCTACTCTTATCCGGCACGTCCTCTTGCAAGCCAGAGAACCCGTGCAAACATATTTTTCAGCAAGGACGGAATGGCATTCTCCCCACGCCGTCCAGCTTCCAGCGCAACCTCGATAGCCAGGTCAGGTTTTGACGAACGACTAATGGCTTTGGTGATAATACGGCGTGTATTCATGGGGACGCCTGGCGGCAGCTGTGCAATCCGATGAAAGACATCAGAAAACCCCTGTCGGTACATAAAATGTTCCATATCTGGCGCCGGTAAGGTGGTCAGACGATCGCGTAGATGCTGAGAATCATCCCCCAGAATACTGCGTACCGTAGCGGCATATTTCTTTCCAGCCTCATCGCCATCGACCAGGACATGCCACTCAATACCCATGCGACGGGCAAATTTGACCAGTGGTTTCAAACCAGACTGTGCAAATTCAATGACTTTAACTCCTTCCGTATCAAAATGATGCCCGCACTGTCGCGCCAGTTCATTCATCATCCAAATCTCCGTTTCGCCTTCAACCAGCAGCCAGCAACGGGCAAACAGTGAAGAAGCACGATTAAAACGAATATGGAAGGCTATTCGCCGACTCTCTTCGGCATTCATTCCGCCAGGCCCCAGACGCCACGCAGCCACTTTTGATGACTCGCGAACCAGACGGCAAACCTGCTCTACCGGGGTGAGTGACAGCAGTTCACCTGAGTTAGTCGTGGTAATTTTCTGTAACGGCAACACATTTAGCAGATTCCAGGCCACTGACAGCATAATAGGATGCAGCCGAGTTTCAGGATCTTCCACCAGCAATAAGGGCTGCGCATCACGACTCAGTAACACATTACCTTTAGCCTGTAATAATGTGGCAAACATCCCCAGCAAAATCATGCGATAAGCACGAGTATTAGATTTATCTATCATGCGGTTAATCGCATCCAGATAACGCCAGTCTTTTTTCTCATCATGTGTCTGACGACGCAATAATCGCTGATGAGACTCACTCCCCTGCTCAGAGAAATAGTGCTCCAGCAACTGCACCATGGCGGAAAGTCCTTTCCGCACCTGAAGATCGCTAAGATTTTGTGGATTAGCAACCAACTCACGGGTTAAAAAATCAAGCTGTCGTGCCGTAATTTCAGTATCTGGCATCTTCGGTACGGCACCGCTTTTCAGACGTCGCATAAAACGCGCATCTCTCAGGCGCAATACCGGGATCAGACCGATCAATTTTCTGGCTAAAGCATCAATGTCACCCAGCGCCAGCGGGTGCCCCTGCTCATCAAGAAACGAGCGTAATGTCAGGACGGAACCATCGTCACCCAGTTCTCCTTCTAAGCGATAGAAGATGCGCTGAACATTATCGGTATCAGTAATCCATACCGGAGCCAGCCCGCGACAGCGCCTGCTGTGGCTACTCCCTTCTGCCTGTTCTCTGAAAGTTAAAATGATATGTAAATGGTTTTCCCGCCCCTGTTGCTCACCTGGCGGAAAATAGAAGTCATTCGCCGTAAATTCATACAAGCGATTATCAGCAGCAAGAAGTAACGTGAGTGCATCCAGCAAACTCGACTTACCCCAGGCATTTTCACCGATCAGGACGTTATTTTTTTCAAGCATTAACGACAGACGATTAATACCCCGAAACCCCACAATTTCTATCCGTTCAAGAAACATAGCTTCTCCTGCTGTGCAAACTGCTTCCAGTATACCTGCCATAATCCAGGATACTTGGATATCGCTATCATGACGAGAGTCGAATCACAGAGTCTGCCCAGGCACTTTCTTCTTGCTTGCTTGCCCTGGTCTGTGGCTTTCTATGATACCTGCTCTCGTCAATCTGACGCCTTCTTCTATCTCCTGACCGAGATAGGGCCTGTTTACTATGTTAATAGATAAGGAAAACGATGAAACAGAACGTAGCAACCTACCTTGCAAAAACGCTCGAAAGCGCAGGAGTTAAACGTATTTGGGGTGTCACTGGTGACTCACTTAATGGCATCAGCGACAGCCTCAATCGTATGGGAACCATCAAATGGATGGCAACCCGTCACGAAGAGGTTGCGGCGTTTGCTGCTGGCGCAGAAGCAGCATTAACGGGAGAACTCGCAGTCTGTGCCGGATCATGCGGTCCTGGCAACCTGCATCTGATCAATGGATTATATGACTGCCACCGTAATCATGTTCCGGTTCTGGCGATTGCAGCTCATATCCCTTCCAGCGAAATAGGCACCGGATATTTTCAAGAAACCCATCCGCAAGAGTTATTCCGCGAATGTAGTCACTACTGTGAATTAGTCACTAATCCCGAGCAAATCCCCCAGGTTTTAGCCATAGCAATGCGTAAAGCCGTGCTTAACCGGGGAGTGTCTGTCGTGGTATTACCGGGGGATATCGCCCTTAAGTTGGCTCCTGAGTCAGCCAGTACTGACTGGTATCCTGCACCACAACCTATTATCACTCCGCCTTTAGAAGAACTTGAGAAGCTCGCGGAACTGTTAAAATCTGATGCCGATATCGCCTTGATGTGCGGAAGTGGTTGCGCAGGAGCACATCAGGAACTGATTCAACTGGCTGAAAAACTGAAAGCCCCCATTGTGCATGCCCTGCGAGGTAAAGAGCACGTAGAGTATGACAACCCCTATGATGTCGGTATGACCGGGTTGATAGGTTTTAGCTCCGGTTATCATACAATGTTGAATGCCGATATTCTGGTATTAATCGGGACCCAGTTCCCCTATCGCGCGTTCTATCCGACTAACGCCAATATTGTCCAGATCGACATTAATCCTGGTAGTATCGGAGCACACAGCAAAATCGATATGGCCATCGTCGGCGATGTTAAAGCAACCTTGAAGGCATTACTGCCGTTGCTCGAAGAGAAAACCGATCTACATTTCCTCGAGAAAGCCAGAAAACATTACCAGAAAACACGGGAAGAACTCGATGCTCTGGCGCAACCGATACCTGATAAACCGATTCATCCTCAGTATCTGGCACAGCAAATTAGCCATTATGCCCAGGAAGATGCCATCTTCACTTGTGATGTGGGTACTCCGACCGTCTGGGCTGCCCGCTACCTGAAAATGAATGGTAAACGCCGGCTGCTTGGTTCGTTTAACCATGGTTCAATGGCTAACGCCATGCCACAAGCCTTAGGTGCTAAAGCGACCGTACCTGATCGCCAAGTCGTCGCCATGTGTGGTGACGGCGGATTCAGTATGCTGATGGGTGATTTTCTTTCAGTGGTGCAGTTAAATCTGCCGATAAAAATCGTCATTTTTAACAATAGTGTACTTGGTTTTGTCGCCATGGAAATGAAAGCGGGGGGTTATCTGACCAACGGTACTGATTTACATCCTACCAACTTTGCTGCTATTGCCAGTGCCTGCGGAATCAAAAGCTTTCGGGTGGAACAGCCGGAGCAACTGAATGACGCTCTTGAACAAGCCTTCGCTTTTGACGGCCCGGCGCTGGTTGATGTCGTGGTAGCAAAAGAAGAACTGGCTATGCCACCCGAAATCAAACTTGAGCAAGCAAAAGGCTTCAGTTTGTATATGCTGCGCGCCATCATTAATGGACGCGGTGACGAGATTATCGATTTAGCGAAAACAAATTGGTTCCGATAGCACAACCAACCTCTCTGAACACCTGAATAAATTTCGGGTGTTCATTCTAAGCCAAAAGGACTTTCCATGATAGATTTACGCAGTGATACCGTAACCCGTCCAAGCCGAGCCATGCTGGAAAGAATGATGGCGGCCCCTACCGGGGATGATGTTTATGGTGATGACCCTACCGTTAATCAGTTGCAGGCGTTCGTCGCTCAACTCAGCGGTAAAGAAGCGGCTCTTTTTTTACCTACCGGTACTCAGGCTAATTTGGTCGCCTTATTGAGTCACTGTGAACGTGGAGAAGAGTATATTGTCGGTCAGGTTGCCCATAATTATCTTTATGAAGCCGGAGGTGCGGCAGTACTCGGCAGTATTCAGCCACAACCTATTGACGCTAATCCTGATGGTTCACTGCCACTGGATAAAGTGGCGGCTAAAATCAAGCCAGATGATATTCATTTCGCGCGCACGAAACTGTTGAGTCTGGAAAATACCCATAACGGTAAAGTGCTGCCGCGTGAATATCTTCAGCAAGCCTGGGAATTTACCCGTGAGCATAATCTGGCATTGCATATTGATGGTGCCCGACTGTTTAACGCCACCGTTGTCTACGGCTGCACGCTGGAAGAAGTTACCCGCTACTGTGACACCTTTACGCTTTGCCTCTCAAAAGGTCTTGGGACAGCAGTCGGCTCACTGTTAGTCGGCAGCCATGACTATATTCAGCGGGCAAAACGCTGGCGTAAAATGACCGGGGGCGGTATGCGTCAGGCGGGAATTTTAGCGGCGGGCGGACTGTTTGCTCTGGAAAATAATATCTCTCGCCTGCAAGAAGACCATGAAAATGCTCACTGGCTTGCTTGTGCATTAAAAGAGATTGGGGTTGATGTCATCCGTCAGGATACCAATATGGTCTTTGTGCGTATGCCCGCTGAACAGACCCATGCATTTGGTCAATTTATGCGCGAAAAAAATATTATCATCAGCGCGGGGGCAAATATGCGACTAGTGACGCACCTTGATGTCAGCCGTGAACAACTGGCAGAAGTGGTTGCTCACTGGCGCACCTTCACTCAGCGCTAGACGAGAACGGGTCATGACACAACCGAAAAAAATTTTGGTCCTGGGTGCCAGTGGCTATATTGGCCGGCACCTGATTAGGCAGCTTGCCGAAGCCGGGCATCAGGTCATCGCCGCAGCCCGGCATATCGATGCGCTAAAAAAACAAGCCATAGCCGGGATTGAGTATCGTAAAGTTGACTTACATGACCCGCAGTTTCCGCTCTCTCTTCTCGAACAGGTCGATACTCTCTACTATTTAGTTCACAGCATGGGGGATGGCGCTGATTTTATTGCCCTTGAACAGCAGGCTGCGACTCAACTTCGTAATGCGCTGAAACAGCAGCCGGTTAAGCAGATAATCTTTCTCAGTTCATTACAAGTCGCTGAGAATCAACATTCACCGCATTTGCAGGCTCGCCAGTTAACGGCTGAAGTCTTACGTGACGCGGGTATTCCGGTAACGGAATTACGTGCCGGTATCGTGATTGGTTCAGGTTCAGCAGCCTTTGAAGTGATGCGGGATATGGTCATAAATCTGCCAGTATTAACGCCACCGCGCTGGGTACGTTCACGCACCACACCCATTGCACTGGATAATCTGCTCTACTACATGGTGCACCTGTTAGATATTCCGGCTTCTGAGCATCGTATCCTTGAAGCCGCGGGACCCGAAGTTCTCAGTTATCAGCAACAGTTTAAGCGTTTTATGGCTATAAGTGGCAAGCAGCGGCCCTTGATTCCAATTCCGCTTCCGGTAAGCTGGATTTCGGTCTGGTTTCTTAACCTGATAACGTCCGTCCCGCCAACGCTTGCCAGCGCGCTGATTCAAGGGTTAAAACATGATTTGCTGGCAGATGATCGTCAGCTACGTGAACTTATCCCCCAGCCGCTGATTCCTTTTGATGATGCGGTGCGATCTGCTCTCAATCATCAGCATAAACTGTCTGATGCACTTAACTGGGGGAATGATCCTCAAGCCCTCAATCGCTGGCAGCCTGATTACGGTTTTTTTGCCCGGCAGGCAGGTTGTACCGTCACCACTGACGCAAGTCTTGAAGACCTGTGGCAAGTCGTCAATCAACTGGGCGGCGAACAAGGCTATTTCTTCGGTAATGCTCTGTGGAAAACGCGTGCGTTCATGGACCGGGTTATCGGTCATAAACTGGCGAGTGGTCGTCCGGAAAGAGATCTGCTGGAAGTCGGTGATTATGTTGATAGCTGGAAAGTGATTGTCGTCGAACCTCAGCAAGAACTGACGCTATTGTTTGGGATGAAAGCACCGGGACTTGGACGTCTGACCTTCCAACTTTCAGATAATGGGCATCAACGTCAACTGGATGTCCGGGCATGGTGGCATCCGGCAGGCATGCCTGGATTACTCTACTGGTTAGTGATGAGCCCCGCTCACCTGTTTATCTTCAGAGGAATGGCGCACAAAATAGTCCGTTTAGCAGAAAACTATTCAGCCTCCGGCATCAAATAATAATTTTCATTGCGTTACGTATTATCTCACGAAAAATACGTAACATTAACTTCGTCTCTCTGAGTTAAGTGACATGAAGATTGATGCGCCAGATATACACTCTCAGGTTTATCCTGTACCGGGTATTATTGCCCGACGTTAACCTTGACCATATTTCTCCAGTAGCGCTTCAACAATCGCCTGCGTTTCCGCATCCGCTTGTCCGCTGTAATTTTGTGGCCGAAAATGCATCTGAAAAGCAGTAATCACCTGCTGTAACTGCATGGCCGTCATCTCAGGCGTAACTTGATAACCATAACGAGCCAGTAAGTCCAGTAAATGGGCCTGGTCGACAGGTTCGAAAACCGATCGCCCATTTAAATAGAAGGCCACTCGATCTGAGGAGGGCCAGGCGCCAATCCCACGTTCTGCTAATTGTTCCCAGGGAAATAGCGGCCCAGGATCCACTTTGCGCTGAGGGGCAATATCGCCGTGTGCCACGATATTTTCGGGGGCAATCTGGTAACGCTCAATGATATCTGACAGTAATTTTTCCAGTACGGCTATCTGTGAAGGCGCAAACGGGTAGAACTGTCTTTTATCCCCATGCTGCGTAAAACCGCTATTTTCTAACTCAATACCGACGGAGATGTCATTGATACGTTGATTTCCCCGCCAATAACTGACTCCAGCATGCCAGGCCAGTTGTTGTTCCGGAACCAACTGCCAGATAACCGGTTTACCCGATAAGTGCGGGGGTTGTGCAGGAATAAGATAATGTGAACTGACATCAGGCCCGGTCAGGGTACGCAGTGAGCCATGAAAGTGATCGGCAGTATAGTGAATCACCACAACTTTCACTCGTGGATAAGAAGCCCGGGCAGGATGCCGTAAGTCAACCTGGTATTCCCCTTTATCCACTATCCCCTGCTGCCCGGCACAGCCCGTCAGTAATATCATTACACACCACAATATCATCCGTGAATACATTCCAGCCTCTCTGTTTTTCAGCTATACCCCAAGTAATTCGAATTGCTTGTAGGCGCGAAGTGAGGCGCGTCGATGAGCACAGATAAACTCTGTGATTCAGCGCGCCTCATGCACGCAACACCCAAGCAACTTGAAGTATGACGGGTATATATCTGTTCAAGCTTTATTGCCATTGTAACCCGTATTAAGGCCACCAACGCTTAATTCCAGACAATTTACTCATCATCACCGACACCAGACACTATTTTGTGCTAATTTTAAGGGACTAAATCGGTTTGTTTTAAGATTTAACGCGCAAAGATTGCATAACTATTCTGTTAAAGGTACCCTTTTCGACTTCAATGAGCTATTCAACCTCCAAACTGCAACCCATGAGTATTCAACTAAACGGCGTTAACTGCTTCTATGGTGTCCATCAGGCACTATTTGATATCACACTACATTGCCCGCAGGGTGAAACACTGGTGTTGCTAGGCCCAAGCGGCGCGGGTAAGAGCTCGCTATTGCGTGTGCTTAATTTGCTGGAAATGCCTCGCTCCGGTACTTTGAGTATTGCTGGCAATACATACGATTTTTCAAAAGTACCCAGTGATAAAGCCATTCGTGAATTACGACAAAATGTCGGTATGGTATTTCAGCAGTATAACCTCTGGCCGCATCTGAGCGTGTTGGATAACCTGATTGAAGCTCCTTGCCGGGTGTTGGGTCTAAGCAAGGAAAAAGCACGCGCTCGTGCTGATAAATTGCTGGATCGTCTGCGCCTGACACCCTATATGGACAGGTATCCTCTGCATCTTTCCGGTGGACAGCAGCAACGTGTTGCTATTGCCCGGGCGTTAATGATGGAGCCACAGGTTTTGTTATTTGATGAACCTACCGCGGCACTGGATCCAGAAATCACCGCGCAAATTGTCAGTATCATTAACGAACTGGCAGAAACCAAGATTACTCAGGTCATTGTCACACACGAAGTGGAAGTGGCACGTAAAACAGCCAGTCGTGTGATTTATATGGAAAATGGCCATATTGTTGAACAAGGTGATGCGAGCTGTTTTAGCAACCCGCAAACCGAAGCGTTTAAATCCTACCTCTCTCACTGATGTTGAACGGGAAACGACAATGAAAAAAGTTCTGTTGGCAACACTGTTAGCTGCCGTTACTTTCTCAGCAAGCGCTGCGCAAACGCTGCGTTTCGCAACCGAAGCCTCCTACCCTCCGTTTGAGTCTATTGATGCCAGTAACCAAATCGTTGGTTTTGATGTCGATTTAGCCAACGCACTGTGTAAAGAAATTGATGCCACCTGTACTTTTACTAACCAGGCATTCGATAGCTTAATCCCGGGATTAAAATTCCGTCGTTTCGATGTCGTGATGGCCGGTATGGACATTACTCCTGAGCGTGAAAAACAAGTTCTGTTTACCCAGCCGTACTATGACAACTCTGCGTTGTTTGTCGGTCAGACAGGTAAAAATGCCGATATCGCAGCATTAAAAGGTAAGAAAGTGGGTGTTCAGAACGGCACCACTCACCAGAAATTTATTACCGATAAGCACCCAGAAATTACCACTGTCCCGTATGACAGTTATCAGAATGCCAGACTGGATTTACAAAGCGGCCGTATCAATGCCGTATTTGGTGATACTGCGGTAGTAACAGAATGGCTGCAAGACAGCTCTAATCTGGCTCCAATCGGTGATAAAGTCACCGATAAAGATTACTTTGGTACGGGACTAGGCATCGCTGTACGTCAGGGCAACACCGAGCTGCAAGCAAAACTGAATGCGGCCCTGGAAAAAGTGAAGAAAGATGGTACTTATCAGGCCATCTATGACAAATGGTTCCAGAAGTAATCAATTCGATGAATGAATTTTTTCCATTAGCAAGTGCCGCCGGTATGACCGTCGGCCTTGCCGTATGTGCCTTGGTAGTTGGCCTTGCACTGGCAATGTTTTTTGCTGTGTGGGAGTCAAGCAAATATCGTCCAGTCTCATGGACAGCCACCGCCCTGGTTACTATTCTGCGCGGTTTGCCTGAGATTCTGGTGGTACTGTTTATCTACTTTGGCTCATCACAGATCCTGTTGATACTGGCAGATGGCTTTACGCTGAATCTGGGCTTTGCCTCGTTTCAGATTCAGGTGCCGATCACCAATTTTGATGTCAGCCCCTTCCTTTGCGGGGTAATTGCGCTCTCGCTACTGTATGCCGCTTATGCATCACAAACTTTACGTGGCGCCCTGAAAGCTGTGCCAATTGGACAATGGGAGTCTGGCCAGGCTTTAGGTTTATCTAAGTCAGCGATATTCTTTCGTCTGGTGATGCCACAAATGTGGCGTCATGCACTGCCTGGGTTAGGCAACCAATGGCTGGTATTACTGAAGGATACCGCGCTGGTTTCACTGATAAGCGTAAATGATCTCATGCTACAGACCAAAAGTATCGCGACACGTACTCAGGAACCCTTTACCTGGTATATGGTTGCCGCGGCAATTTATCTGGTTATCACGTTATTCAGTCAGTATATATTGAAACGTATTGACCTGCGTGCCACACGCTTTGAACGGAGACCAGGCTGATGCTCGATTTCCTGCCAGAGCTGATGAAAGGTCTGCATACCAGTCTGACCCTCACCGCGGCATCAATCTTCCTGTCATTACTGATGTCATTGGTTTTTACCGTTATTCTGACATTAAAAACACCGGTACTGAGTCTGCTGGTGCGTGGCTATATTACACTGTTTACCGGCACCCCATTGCTGGTACAAATCTTCTTGATCTACTACGGACCGGGACAATTTCCCTCACTTCAGCACTATCCGTTGATTTGGGGTCTGTTGTCCGAGCCTTGGCTGTGTGCATTAATCGCCCTGTCACTCAACAGTGCGGCTTATACTACACTGCTGTTTCACGGCGCTATTCGTGCTATTCCCGAAGGCCAGTGGCAGTCTTGCAGTGCTTTAGGGATGAGTAAAAAAGATACGCTGGCTATTTTGTTACCTTATGCCTTTAAACGTGCACTTTCTTCTTACTCTAACGAAGTGGTCTTGGTGTTCAAAAGTACCTCACTGGCTTATACCATTACACTGATGGAAGTGATGGGCTATGCTCAGCAGCTGTACGGCAGAACTTATGATGTTTCTGTATTTGGCGCAGCAGGTATTGTCTATCTGATAGTCAATGGCTTACTGACGCTGATGATGCGTTTAATTGAACGTCGGGCGCTGGCATTTGAACGTCGTAACTAACGCACAATATTGACGAAAAAACGAGGATTCAGCCTCGTTTTTTTTCACTCCAAACCAAATAATAATACATCCATATTGCATATAAATTCATTTAATGGCATGGTTATCTTATGCCGGTAACGGCAATTTATAATTATATATCGCTACTGGAGCCATCCCAATGAAGAAGTTACTGTTAGCCGCCCTGTTCGCCACAGTTGCCGTCAATGCTAGCGCCGCTGACAAAATCAACTTTGCATCCTCAGCAACTTATCCTCCTTTTGAGTCTCTGGACGCGAATAATCAAATCGTCGGTTTTGATATCGACCTGGCTAAAGCTTTATGCACACAGATGAAAGCAGACTGTACCTTTAATAACCATGCTTTCGACAGTCTGATTACCTCTCTTAAATTCCGCAAATATGATGCGGTTATTTCAGGTATGGACATCACCGCTGAACGCGCGAAGCAAGTGGCTTTCACCAACCCGTACTATGATAACTCTGCGGTCGTCATCGCTAAAAAAGGCCTTTACAGCTCTTTTGCCGACTTAAAAGGCAAGCGTATCGGGATGGAAAATGGTTCAACTCACCAGAAATATATCCAGGATAAACATCCGGAAGTAAAAACTGTCTCTTATGACAGCTATCAAAATGCTTTTCTTGACCTGAAAAATGGCCGTATTGATGGGGTATTTGGTGATACTGCTGCGGTCAATGAGTGGTTAAAAACCAGCCCCGAATTGGGTCCTGTAGGTGAGCATACTGCCGATCCTGAATACTTCGGTGCTGGTATGGGTATCGCGGTTCGTCAGGATAACCCTGAGCTACTGGGCAAGCTCAACGCCGCTCTGGCAGCCATTAAAGCTGATGGTACTTATCAGAAAATCAGTGAGAAGTGGTTCCCACAATAAATACATCACACTGATAAGTGCATACCCGCTCGGGTATGCACTTCATCAGGCCTCGCTACGCCGAATCAGCAGCGTCAGAACTTCATAATGCGCGGTATGAGGGAACATATCAAAAAGCTGAACTCTCTCAAGCTGGTAGTCCGGCAGCATAGCAATATCCCGCGCCATGGTTTCGGCATTACAGCTGGAATAAACAATAAATGCTGGCTGCATTGCACTTAAATAGTCACAAAGAGCAGGTCCTATACCTCGCCGGGGAGGATTCACCAGCACCAGATCGGGAATATCTTGCTGTGCCAGAGCAAACGCGGTTGAGTCCAGCGCCTGAAACTGAATATTGCTAAGTCCCAGCAGTGCTGCAGAACGCTGAGCACAAGCAATAGCCTGCGGAGCGATTTCTATTCCAGTCAGTTTCATATCGGGTGTCGCACAGTGCAACCCGAAACCTCCAACACCGCAAAACAAATCCCACATATGCTTAACCGGCAACGCCCTGACCCAGTCTCTGGCGGCGGCATACAGTGCTGAAGCAACTTGCGGGTTGGTCTGGAAAAAGCTTTGTGGCCGAATAAACAACGGCACGTGATTAAACATCTCTTCCAGCGCCTGCTCATCTGTTAAGGGGATCTCTTGTTTCCCTTCCATAATCGCCATATGCACCGGTTGAATATTAGCTGAAATCACTTTTAACTGAGGTAACCGGGCCCGTAATTCAGGTAATACACGACGTAAAGCGTCGATTTTGGCCTCGGATCGCAGAACAAAGCGCAGCATAATACCGCCATCTAACTGGCTCTCCGTGATCAGAATGTATTTTAATTCCCCCCGCTTACGGGCGACGTTATAGGGAGTTAATCCTGCCCGGGCTATAAAAGGCTTCAGGGCATCAAATACTGGGGTGAATGAAGGCGGATAAAGCGGACAGTCCGTCAAGTCCTCAGGGACACCATTACGATGTAACATACCCAGTAGTGGCTTTTCGACACTGCCACTCACCACCATTTTGGCTTTGTTACGGAATGCCTGTTCAGCCCCGCTGACAGGCAGACACCACTGCTTAACTGCAATACCCTGCAATAACTGCTGAAGATTGTCCATCTTCCCGGAGAGCTGGTCAGCTATCGGTTGTTTAAGCCACTGGCAGGAGCGACAGCGGTCCGCGTCGTAAAGCGCGCAATCCATAATAAAACCCTGAAGAAAAGCGAGGGCGCAGATTGTAGCATTGTGTACATATTAGCGCCTGAAAAAAAGCCGACTACTTTGCGGGATAAACAATAAAAAGAGAACCAGTAAGTCCGGTAATTTCTGAATAAACAGAGAGCGGAGAATTTCATGCTGGGTTTCACCGGCAATGCTAAATAGTTCCGGATAACCAAAACCTAAAGATGCTGTCCATAAATAACTCACGGCAATAACCTGAGTCAGTAAAAATATCCAACGCCCCCAGTGAGTACCTCTGATGATAGCAACAGCACAATAACATTCGGTCACTAGCATAATGATACTACCGAAAAATATCAGCCGTAATGCCCAGGTTTGCATACCACGGTACAAAAATTCCATGATTCCGGAAAAACCGAGCATATTAAATAGCAGCACCAAATCGAGACAACGCGTGGTAATTATTCCGATGGCGGCAATCAGAACAAATGTCGGAGTATTCAGTTTGGCATGTGGGCAACGCTGTTTTTTAATCATGTCCATGAACTCAGCTCCTTAACCTTGTCTGTCTGCAAGTAAGAAGACAGCACGGCAGGCAGAATGTTCTGAATATTAACGACTAAAAAGACAGTTTTGTACTATTTTTAAGATGAATATCGTCTTACTTGATTAAATAAACAGGTTAACTACTATTTTTACGATTTATCACACAGAATCAGCGCAAACAGCAATGATGACGCGCATTAATGCAGAAAGTGTATTTTAGCCTCAGGATCGCTCCCCTCTTCCTCCGCTACAAACAGCAACTGGTTAGCACAAGCCTCAAGGATAACCATCGAAATTTGCTCTTCGCTTTGTTTGATAAAGGCAGCAAACTGCTCACGCGTGATACCCACAGAGGCATTCAACGACTGACAAACCACAAGTTTAGGCAAGTTATCATCCTGAATATCCAGGAATGCTTTAACTGTCAAAGAGCTGGCATTAATCGCTGAAAGATCGGCCGCCAGAGGTAACAACGCTGAAGGTTTAACTTCTGCCAGAGCAGAGAACAGGACGATATTATCGAGGAGATCGATTTTTGCGTCATATATCCCATCAAAATTCTGCATGTGGGGTAAATGTAATGCCTGGCAGGTATCACATTCAAAGAAACTCATAGCG
Organism: uncultured Cedecea sp.; assembly: GCF_947498825.1. GTDB lineage: Bacteria > Pseudomonadota > Gammaproteobacteria > Enterobacterales > Enterobacteriaceae > JGM124. The sequence goes on from NZ_CANMLV010000001.1 coordinate 638,192, forward strand.
TTTTCATCCAGCCAGCGACGCAATATATCCAGAGTCGGAATAACAAGTGAATCCATAACCGCAAGAACCTCATGACCTGTATAATAATTTGCTCAGTATGGTACGCAAAAATAGCTGTTCTTGCTATGAATAAGCAGACTTTGCTTCTTATCCACCCGTTTTAAGACGGTAATCAGGTTGTGCTTGTTGCTCTACCCATTCGATCATTAACCTGGCAATATCGATCCCGCTGGTTTTTTCGACGCCTTCAAGCCCTGGTGAAGCATTAACTTCCATCACCAATGGTCCGCGGTTGGCCCGTAAAATATCCACTCCGGCAATCTCCAGGCCTAAGGCACTGGTGGCTCTCAGAGCAACGTCTCTTTCCTTTGCCGTAATTGTCACCGGGCGAGCAGTACCACCACGATGTAAATTAGACCGAAAATCGCCCGGCTTTGCCTGCCGTTCAATCGCCGCGACGACCCTGTTGCCTATCACCAGACAACGGATATCCCGCCCCTCGGCTTCTTTAATATATTCCTGAACCAGGATATGAGCATTAAGTCCCCGGAAAGCATCAATCACACTTTCTGCGGCTTGTCGTGTTTCCGCCAGCACGACACCAATTCCCTGGGTACCCTCCACCAGTTTAACCACCAGTGGCGCACCTCCGACACGGTTGATCAGATCGTTGGTATCATCCGGAGAATGGGCAAAACCGGTCACCGGGAGATCCAGTCCTTGTCTGGCCAGTAATTGTAACGAACGTAGCTTATCCCGGGCCCGAGTGATCGCGACCGACTCATTGAGTGGATAGCTGCCGAGCATTTCAAACTGGCGTAATACCGCTGTACCGTAGAACGTCACCGCAGAACCAATGCGTGGTATGACTGCATGGTAATGCGGTAACTGCTGCCCTTTATAATGTACAGAGGGGGCTGCCGGGTCGATATTCATATAACAAGAAAGCGGGTCGATGACATCCACTAAATGACCACGCCGTATCGCCGCTTCGCGTAATCGCCTACACGAATAAAGTGTTCCATCCCGGGACAAAATAGCGATCTTCAATCTGTACCTCTGCGTAACAGAATCAATATGAATGTAGCGGTATCATATCACCCTCATCGGCTTTCAACGACCCGCTGATGTCCTGGATGAAGATTTCAGAGCAGCGATTAATTGTTGTGTTGTCGAGGTCAGATGTCTCGGATCGAATACCGCATAGAGATCGGCCGGGATCGGGTGCGTGGGACGACGAAATACCACTCCAGGCCAGCTCATTTGTGCATAGCTATCAGCAATAATCGTTAAACCAAAACCAATACTGACTAAGGCCAATACCGTTTGTGGTTCGACAGCTTCTCTGACCACACGAGGTGTAAATCCGGCTTCACGACAGACTCGCTGCAGAAACGTCCAGTCAGAGTGAACGGCCGTCATAGTGACAAAAGCTTCCTTTCTCAGCTGAGTGATATCGATAGTCTCTTGCCGGGCCAGAGGATGATTTTCAGGCAGGGCGACCATAAAAGTGGCTTCATGCAATCTTTCGCTCTGTAATCCACCCGGAGGCGAGGTTTCCATACGCCAGATACCCGCATCAATCTCTTTACGTTCCAGTAGCACTAACTGATCGCCAGGTGATTTTTCACAAAAGGTAATATTGATAGCCGGATAGTCAGCAATGAATTGCTGTAAACCAAGACGTAACCCTCCCCAGATAGCCGTGCCGACAATACCAAGATGAACACGCCCTCCCTCACCACGACCAATTTTTTCTACTCTGGCTAACGCCAGATTGGCATTTTCCAGTAACTGTCGAGTTTCTTCCAGCAGCACTTCCCCTGCATAGGTCAGCGCCACATGCCGGGAATGACGAACAAACAGCAGCGTACCAAGCTGAGATTCAAGCTCTTTGATATGAAAGCTGAGAGGAGGCTGAGACATATTGAGTCTGGTCGCCGCTTTACCAAAATGGAGTTCTTCGGCTACCGCCTGGAAATAACGCAACAATTTGAAATCGATACGATAGATGCGCTGGGAATTTTTCATGGGACTCCTCTATTAGCAAGCCCCATAAATTACCATTCTAAACAGTTGTTGTAAGCTTTAACGACCTAGAGTGTCGCCCTGTTCGAAGAATCAGTCTCTTTTACATGATTATCACGGAAAGATAACTGAAAAATGACCGCCAGTACCAGAGCATAACCGGCAAATACTAACCAGATAGTATTCCAGTCTCTGACACCATCGTAAGTAAAGTAGTCGACAATATAGCCACTGAAAATAGCACCGAAATAAGCGCCGACGCCATTAACCATGGTCATAAACAATCCCTGGGCACTGGCACGAATACTCGGGTCCACTTCTTTTTCCACAAACACTGAGCCTGAGATATTAAAGAAGTCAAACGCCATACCGTACACTATCATTGAGAGTAGCAGTAACACGAAGCCAAACGCTGACGGGTCTCCCCAGGCAAACAAAGCAAAACGCAGTACCCAGGCAATCATACTGATCAGCATCACTTTCTTAATACCATAGCGACGCAGGAAGAATGGGATAGTCAGAATAAACAGCACTTCAGATATTTGCGAGACGGACAACAGTAATGAAGGATATTGCACCACAAAACTATCGGCAAATTGCGGCTGGCGCGCAAAATCATGCAGGAAAGGATTGCCAAAGGTATTAGTAATTTGCAGTACGGCCCCCAGCAGTAATGCAAACATAAAAAACACGGCCATGCGTGGTTTCTTAAACAATACAAACGCATCCAGCCCCATACGACTTACCCAGCCACGGGAAACTTGTTGTTTCACTACTTCGACTGTCGGTAATGTCAGTGCATACAAAGCCAGTAAACCTGAAGCACTGGCGGCCAGATAAAGCTGTATATTGCTCAGTTCAATCTTAAACAGACTGACTGTCCACATCGCGGCAATAAAGCCGACAGTACCAAATACCCGTACTGGCGGGAAGTTAGTCACGGTATCCAGCCCGGCTTTTGCCAGACAGGCATAGGAAATGGTATTGGACAACGCAATGGTCGGCATAAAAGCCAGCGCATTACCCAGCATTGCCCAGAACATCAGGTCAGGTTGGTTAATACTGGCAGCCCAAACCAAGGTGGCGGCACAAACCAGATGACACAATGCATACACGCGATTTGCTGCCAGCCATTTATCGGCAATGATCCCCACCAGCGCAGGCATAAACAGTGCCGCTAATCCTTTGGTACTGTAAACCATTCCTACATCAGCCCCCCGGAACCCAAGGGTATTAATCATGTAAGAACCGAGGGTAACCAGCCAGGCACCCCATATAAAATACTGCAAGAACAGCATAACTCTCAAACGAAGCTTAGTCGCCACGGATGTTACCCTCGGATAGTCAAGTCAGGTTCAGGAAAGCTTACGGAGGAAACCGCAAATCAGGTTGATAAAGTTCTGGCGCGATAACGCCGCCGCTTTCAGCGTTTGCTCATGAGAAAGCTGAATATCGCCCAGACCTTCCGCAAGATTGGTGATAGCCGATACTGCCACCACTTTTAATCCACAATGACGGGCACTGATCACTTCCGGCACCACTGACATTCCAACCACATGACCTCCGATAATTTGCATCATGCGGATCTCTGCGGCAGTTTCAAAGTTAGGTCCAGGGTAAGAAACAAAGACCCCCTCATGCAGAGGAAATTTCTCTTCAGCGGCAACTTGCTGCAAAATGTGGCGATAATCGGCATCGTAAGCGTTTGCGAGGGAGAAAAAGCGTTCACCGAAACGTTCGTCGTTAAGACCCACGGTCGGTGTACCAGGCATGGTATTGATATGATCATTCAGCGCAACAAGGCTACCAGGTTCAACTTCCGGACGTAAAGAACCAGCAGCATTGGTAGAGAACAGTATTTCACACCCGAGCAGCTTAAAAGTGCGGATAGCACTGGTCATCACTGACATACCGCGACCTTCATAGAAATGGCCGCGACCTTTCATACAGGCTACAGGCACTCCCGCCAGGGTACCAACGACCAGCTCACCAGCATGACCATGTACGGTACTGACTGGGAAGCCTGGCAGTTCATCGTACGAGAAAACAACAGGTTGTTCGATTTTTTCTGCCAGTTCACCCAGGCCTGAACCGAGGATAAATGCAACCCGAGGAACCAGGCCATTAAGACGTGAGCGGATAATGTCCGCAGCATAAAATGGCGAGTTATCAAAAGCAGTATTTGTCATCATTCGGCCCTTTTTAGATTATCGTTATAACTTAGGCAGTTATAACGATATAACGACAGAGGAAACCAATACTGTTTCCTGACGCGATTGATAGGGAAATTGTATCGATAGGTTATCTGGCGGTAAAAACCATGATTAGCGGGTTGCCCAGCCCTGGCGATGGAGATAATCAAGAATGAAAGGACGACTCTCTTTTACCAGCGTACGTTTGATATGTTCACTCCAGTTGTCCTGCCGCGTATTCGTCGTACGCTGCTGATAATAATCAGCAAGTAGCGCATCATATTTTTCCAGTTGCCGGTGATTTAACGGCTGATACTGATTTTCATGAACCAGCATTTCTACTGGCATGCGCGGCTTGCTATCCGGTTGTTCAGCAGGCCATCCCAGGCAAAGGCCAAACAGGGGCAGCACGTGTTTTGGTATCTTGAGGAGTTCGCCCACCGCTTCAATATTGTTACGAATACCTCCGATATAAACCGCTCCCAATCCCAGTGACTCTGCCGCGATAACCGCATTTTGTGCCAGAATCGCCGTATCAACAACACCAATCAACAGTTGCTCTGCAAGCCCCGGCTCAGCCTGTGGGCAAATCTCGAAATTACGCTGAAAATCGGCACAAAATACCCAAAACTCAGCAGCATTAGCAACATGTTGCTGCCCTCCGGTCAACGGAACCAGCGCCGCACGGAGTTCAGGATCAGTGATGCGAATCACTGAACTGCATTGCAGAAAGCTGGAGCTGGAAGCTGCCTGGGCACTGGCCAGGATAGCTGCGCGTTGTGAGTCAGTGACAATCCTCGGCTGAAAACGGCGGATAGAACGGTGGGCACAGAGTAAGTCGATAGTCGGCGTCATGATTTTTCCTGATGATGCAGCCTGCAAATATCCAGTTAGTCTACCTTCTCCCCTTTCGGGATCAATAGTGAACAGCAGGTCGAGTGATAGGATAATACCGTCACTGTCTATGCTCTGGTCATTAAGATAGCCTGTGGGTATCAAACTAACAGGCAAAGCCTTCTTGGCAAATGGCTTACCAGACGGCATCATAGAGTCCATCTGCCGCTCCGTATCGGCTAATAAATAGAGGAAGAAATATGTTTGCTGTAATTTTTGGTCGTCCGGGTTGTCCGTATTGTGTTCGTGCTAAAGAACTTGCTGAGAAACTGACCGCGGATCGCGATGATTTTAGTTTCCGTTATATTGATATTCATGCTGAAGGCATCACAAAGGCCGATCTTGAGAAAACTGTCGGCAAACCGGTTGAAACCGTGCCACAGATTTTCCTGGATGAAAAACATATCGGCGGCTTCACTGACTTCGAAGCCTACGCGAAAGAGCATCTCTCTTTGTACAAAGAAGCATAATCCGCTATACCCGCCATCATTCAAGCGGCCTCTGCTCCTTGAATCATGACGGGTACAGGTGAGTCAACTCGCAGTTGACTCACCTGTACTTCCCCTTTCGTTTCTCATCTGTTTCTGTGTATACAGACTCCGTTCCTTTATCGTTCAAAAAATATCAGAGGTATGTCGTAGATAAGCGGCCATGCCAGGCACTTAGGCTATCGCTAACCTACTGCTGGCGCAGGCAGGAACATTGGCAGTGGTCATCTGGCCCGGATGATACAAATAATCAGACATTTTTTATTTATCTGGCGAACTTTTTACCAGATTGCCAGTCATAATTAATGCCACTGCTTTTCTTTGATTTCCCCAATTTGTGGAGCCCATCAACCCCGCCCATTCGGTTCAAGGTTGGTGGGTTTTTTATTGCCTGTTATTCCTCCCATTTATAATCGGTTAAATGGATTCAGCGCAGCGGTCTGTCAGGGCTGGGGCTATTGCGCTCTTTCAGGATAGCGTCAGCTATTATAGTACGACTCCGTATGGCAACACGGCACGACCGTCACCGTTGACAGGGAGAGCAGTGAGGGATCATCTGAAGGTTTTTTCAAAACAGAAAAAATATTTAGCTTGGGTAAAAACACTTAATGCCCAGAAAAAGCAGCATTCGCGCACAGTATTCCTTCCAGCCTACCTTTCCACGAACAGAATCTGTGGCATTACCGTGCATTTTCCCCTGTGATCAGATTAAGGTGATCACCAAGTCCTGAGAGGGATTTCTCAGACTATATCCAAACTATGATCTGATATAAACAGACTGCATACGCGCTTTTTACGCCATCTGTTTATATTTATTTAATGTTGAACATTCAGGGAACTCAGCCAAGCCATAATGTTGTATGATAAACGAGCCTCTGTCACATGATAATTCACTATAAAAAGGAAGAAAAATTGAAAATAGTGAAGTATACGTTATTAATAACAATCGCTTGCGTCTTAACCGGTTGTCTAAATAGGCCTTTCTTTTCAAACCTCAAAAGTATGTCTTACGAGTCTACTCTAACATCTCCAAATATAGGGTATGTTGACTTCCAGTCAGATGAGTTGTTTAAATATCCTTCCAGCCAAGTTTTTGTGGTTGCGACATATATAAATGATAATAATCTCTATGATCAAAAAAGAATTGAAATAACAAATGTTAAGCTTGAAAATGGGAGTGTCCGGATATTTATACCTGTGTTAAAAAGCGAACATTCTTTCAGCAACTTAGATTTAATCGTTGATTATGGAACAGTGAGAGTCATTCGATTTCCGCACCTCCCCGAATCAACCTGGAAATCGCTTAGCAGAGGCCTGCCAATAGAACTCTCAGATAACGGGCAGAAAATCATAATTACCTCAGAGATAACTGCTCCTGGCTCTTATTCTGCGACAATGTTGAGACGCATTATACAATAGACAACATTCCCAACCAGGCTGCATGAGCAGCCTTTTTACTCTCTCTTTTTAATTCCTACTCGTTATGTAAGCATCCTTGCAAAAAGAGATATTCACTTTGAGAGTTCTTCCGCCATATGATTTTTTTCCCATAGCACAGGAACAGGGAAAAAACTGCTGGGAAATAATTAATTTCGATAGTTCTTTTATCACAATCTATCGTCGATAATTTTTTCAAGTAACGCTAACCGAGGAATAACAGAATTGTTTTCTGGTTATGAAACTTCAACGGGGGAAATTGCTGTAGTCTGATAAATGAAAAACAGAATAATTGTTCTCCAAATAAATAAAATAACGTCCTTGATATTTAAAAACAGTACAGCAGGACAGAAGGACTCTTCCTCCTGTCCTGGCAAATGTACAAACGTACGCATACTTGGTAATCTACTGCAACATATCCTCTTTACTGGTCATCTTTCATGGCAGCAACGCAGAGAAAAGCCTTAAAACTGCGCACCTGGGCTCTATTTACCTTTTTCTTTCTTCCTGGCTTAGTTATCGCATCATGGGTGACCCGAACACCGGCTATCCGTGACACTCTTGATGTCTCTACTTCCGGAATGGGTATCGTTTTGTTCGGTTTGTCGATAGGTTCAATGAGCGGGATCTTGTGTTCTGGTTGGCTGGTTAAACGTTTTGGAACCCGAACCATTATTCGTAGCGGCATGATATTGATGGTCATCGGTATGCTGGTAATGAGTCTCGCATTATTTGTCGCCAGTCCGTTACTGTTCGCATTAGGGCTCGCCTTGCTGGGTTCTGGTTTGGGTTCCTCTGAAGTTGCCATGAATGTCGAAGGGGCAATTATTGAAAGCCTGATGAAAAAAACGGTTTTGCCAATGATGCACGGTTTTTTCAGTCTTGGAACCCTGGTTGGCGCTGCTATCGGCCTGAGTCTTACAGCCTGGAATGTTATCTCCTGGGCCCACTTATTAGTCATTGGCTTACTGGTCATCGTGCCAATTGCTCTTGCACTGACTGTCGTTCCTCATGGTACTGGTAAAGATGATCCGGCAGAAAAAACAGCCAAAGAGACTGTACTCCATCGCCCGTTCTATAAAGATACTCAGCTATTGTTGATTGGTTTTATTGTTCTGGCGATGGCGTTTGCTGAAGGTTCAGCCAATGACTGGCTCCCCCTCCTGATGGTTGATGGTCATGGATTTAGCCCTACTTCTGGCTCACTGATCTACCTTGGTTTCACTCTGGGCATGACAATTGGTCGTTTTACTGGTGGATGGTTTATCGATCGCTATAGTCGCGTTGCAGTCGTACGCGCCTGTGCCCTCATGGGCATTCTCGGTATAGGGATGATTATCTTTGTCGATAATGATCTACTTGCGGGTGTTTCAGTCCTGCTATGGGGCTTAGGTACCTCACTCGGTTTCCCATTAACCATTTCAGCTGCAGGTGATACCGGGCCGGATGCGGCAACCCGTGTCAGCGTCGTGGCCACCTCAGGGTATATTGCTTTCCTCGTCGGGCCTCCTCTGCTGGGTTTCCTCGGTGAACACTACGGATTACGTTATGCGATGCTTGTAGTACTGAGTCTGATGGTTATCGCCTCACTGGTTGCTAAAGCGGTAGCTAAACCTCAGCCTTCAGCCGTTATTGATGAAAGGAAAATCTCATGAGTATTAAACTGATTGCCGTAGATATGGACGGAACGTTTCTCGATGATGAGAAAAAATATAACCGGGAAAGATTTGCCGCTCAGTATCAAGAAATGAAAGCCCAGGGGATTCGTTTTGTGGTTGCCAGCGGGAACCAGTATTTTCAGCTGGCCTCTTTCTTCCCTGAAATCGTCGATGAGATCTCTTTCGTGTCTGAGAATGGGGCATGGGTCGTTAGCGAAGGCGAGGATTTATTTAATACAGAACTCAGTCGTGAGGAGTTTCTGACCGTTATCTGCCATCTGCTCGCACAACCACATCTTGAAGTCATTGTTTGCGGTAAAAACAGTGCATATACCCTGAATAGTTACAGTACTCATTTCAAACAACTTGCAGCTCGTTTCTATCACCGTTTATTGCTGGTTGATGATTTCTCCGATATTGATGACTGTATATTTAAATTTGCCATTAACTTACCAGACAGCTTACTGGATGGCACTATGGCGTCTCTGACGGACGAACTTAGCAACATTGTCGTTCCGGTAACCAGTGGTCATGGTTCTATTGATTTGATCGTTCCCGGTGCGCATAAAGCAAATGGTTTGCGAATTCTGCAAGAAAGATGGGGCATTAAAGACAGTGAAGTCGTCACGTTCGGCGACGGCGGCAATGATATTGAAATGCTAAAACAGGCTGGGTTTAGCTTTGCGATGGACAATGCGCCGGAAAAAATCAAGCAAATCGCCCGCTATCAGACTGGCCATTGTAATGAGCAAGGCGTGCTGAACATCATTGATAAAATTCTGAACAAAGAAGCACCTTTTTATTGATTCCGGAAAACAAAAGAAAATACCTGTCAGGATAATACCCGCCACAGCAGATGATTAGCCTGTCCTGGCAGAACTCTGGGAAGCATCAGTACATGCAACCCATGATTTTTAAACTGAAGCCCATATTATTATACTGCGTGAGCAGATTCAGCCGCAGTTATCACTGTGGATGGCAGTAGATAACGCCGGTATTGCACGGGGATTTATCGCTTGCCACGAGGAGCGTATTGAAATGCTCTTGTCTTGCCGCAAAGCCGTAAGTCCGGGATTGGTAAGTTACTGATACAGTTTGCGATTACAGGGCAAGCCCTCAGCGAAGTAGACGTTAATGAACAGAATCCACAAGCGGTGGGTTTTTATTTGCATATGGGTTTCGAATCAGTGGGTCGTTCTGAGTTAGATGGCGAAGGTAACCCTTTCCCACTGTTACATCTTAGACTCTGTCAGCGTGACTATACCCGTCATACTTCAAGTTGCCTGGGTGTTGCCTGCGTCCTGCCCGCCGAATCACAGCGTTTATCTATGCTCATCGACGGGCCTCACTTCACGCCGACAAGCCACTCGAATTATTTTGGGTATAATACTTTATTCTCGCTCAATCAGACATTCAGAATGGCAACAAAAGCTATTCTGAATGTCTGTATCCACAACGAAGCATTTCAGAAATACCAGCCCTCAGATCAAGCCTCGTTCAGCACTGAATTTACGGAATAATTCCAGCGTCTCTTCACTCACATGGTGCTCCACACCTTCAGCATCAATACGAGCGGTTTCCGGGCTCACACCTAACGCAAGAAAGAAATTTTCAACAATACGATGACGCTCCCGGCTTTGCTGTGCCAGTTTTTCACCTTCCGGTGTCAAGAAAACACCTCTCCATGGGATCTGCTCGATCAAACCGGCAGTAGCCAGTCGTTTCAACATCTTGGCGACTGTCGGTTGCGACACTCCGAGACGAGCGGCCATATCAACCTGACGAACCTCTCCCACTTCATGGATTAAATCCGAAATGAGCTCAACGTAATCATCAATCAATTCACGACGATGAGCCTCACGTACTTGCCGGAAGCCCTCAACATGCTCCTCAATATTGGGTAATGGCATAACTTTTTCGTTATTTTTTTGCCCTGCCCTACGGCTCATAATGCTTCCTCTTCCAGTCACTTCAATATCGTCGTATGACGACACAAGCCATCATTGTAAACCAGCATCGCATATCTACAAAAAAACCCAAAATAGCCATAGCTATAAAGTATAGCTCATGCTATATCTGTATGTATTGCAGTCGTACTTTTTATCCGGTTATTACTATCGGATAAAACCAGCCCACAATTTATTACGGGGGCACTTATGAACACACTAAAGAGACATTTGCGTATGTTTACTAACTCACCATTCCAGAACAGACTGATGTTGCTAACCGCTATCTGCAACTATCTGGGCAACAAAAACACACGTCAGCAGGACGAAGAAAAAGCATAACGTCGGGCAGAGCTTTAGCCCGACGGGTTTTTAACTCCCTTCACTCAGTTCTCCGCAATGGTTGTTGCCGCATCATTCTGCTCTGTTTCTGTAAATCCTTCACTGTCTGCCGTCAATTTGGACGCGCACAACCTAATGACTCTGCACAATTTAGCTGACGTTAACCATCCGTATAATATCTGGCTTATCTGATAATGACAGAAAACACCTGCCAGTCACCTTACCTGATTTACCAACAAAGCGTTAAATCTATACTTAGTTAGCTGATTTTTAGGCTAAAAAAACGCCCTGTCAGCAAAGCTCACAGGGCGTTTTTTATTCACCGCATAATTGCGGATCTTCACATCATCAGTAAAGATGAATTAGAAGTGGTAACCTGCACCAACAATCCAGGTGCCCACGTCAACGTGGCGAATGCGGCTCTGCTCATAAGAGAAGTCCAAAGCTACGTTTTCGATTGGGTTGAACTGTAAACCAGCGCCATAGGAAAAACCTACGTCGCTATGTGAACGGCGGTAGAAGACATCTTCAACTGTCTGGAATTTACCTTGACCCACACCGATAACACCGTAAGCGCTTACCCAGTCATTGATACGATAAGCTGGACCAGCGGTCATACCGTAGTATTCACCTTTCTGATAAACACCACCACGGGTAGCGTCTTTTTCAATATAGGTCAGAGAAGCGATATAACCCAGTGGGCTCTCGTTTTCATAACGATACTTCAAGTTGAAGCCTTTCGCTTTATTTTGTTTACCCTGCATGTCGCCCTGAGCATAACCACCAGTTACGGTGCTAGCTGCCAAAGCGCTGCCTGCAGAAAGAGTTAAAGCGAAAGCGAGTGCTGAAAGACATACGATTTTTTTCATAACAACCTCAAAAACTCAAATAATTCCAATTAAAGCTTAATGACGAATATAACAAACTTTTTTGAGAAACTCTTCGTAATTTATGTTGTCTAAGGGCGCTAATGATGTAACATAACGTTTCCACCATCAATTATGTTATTAAATTATAGCGCTTTTTTAAGTTATCCTTGCTTATTATCAGGTAATTCCCCCAACCTATCATTCAGATGAATCCGAATTGAAACTGTTTGAGATATGACCAAAAAAGCAATAAATCTGACTAAATGACATCATTTCTCATTAATTAATGTCATTATTTTATCGATGAATCATTTAAAGTGATTCAACTTTATTTTTGCCAGCGATATACCCTGAATTATTGGGTTATCAGCAGGCACAGAGCGAAGACAGGTAGCAACCTGAACAGGATTAAAATGCAATTTACTGCTGACAAAATGCCACGCTGGTTACCTATTATGGTACTGCTTATCGCCATGATCTCAATTCAGGGCGGCGCCGCACTGGCCAAAACTCTTTTCCCGCTGGTTGGCCCACAAGGTGTGACAGCAGTACGACTAGGACTTGGCACACTTATTCTGGTTATTATCTTCAAACCATGGCGTCTTCGATTTAGCCCAGAGCAGCGTTTACCGCTATTCTTTTATGGTCTGGCACTCGGTTCGATGAATTATCTGTTCTATTTATCTCTCAAAACGATCCCTTTAGGCGTGGCTGTCGCACTGGAATTTACCGGGCCGTTAGCCGTGGCCTTATTTGCCTCTCGTCGGACCGTGGATTTTATTTGGGTGATTTTAGCTGTTGTCGGTCTGTGGTTTCTTCTTCCACTCGGTAAGGATATTACACATGTCGATTTAGCTGGAGCTGCCTACGCTTTAGGTGCAGGCGCTTGCTGGGCAATTTATATTATTGCCGGGCAAAAAGCAGGAACGGAACACGGTCCTGCGACCGTTGCTGCTGGTTCTTTGATTGCTGCAATCATTTTTGTGCCTCTTGGTGCGCTGGAAGCCAGTAGCAGCATATTGAGTTGGGCAGTACTTCCCATCGGACTTACCATTGCAATACTCTCTACGGCCTTACCTTACTCGCTGGAAATGATTGCGCTGACGCGCCTTCCAACACGAACTTTTGGCACACTGATGAGTGTGGAACCTGCACTGGCAGCACTCTCGGGAATCATTTTTTTAGGTGAGCATCTAACCCTTGTTCAGTGGATCGCTCTGTTCTTTATTATCGTGGCGTCAGCAGGCTCAACCCTCACCATAAAACCTGAACCAAAAGTTACGCGAATCGATGTCAAAGAATAAATTTAAGAAAAGAGTGAATATATAATATCATTGAGAATGACATTCATTTTCAATTATTATTTTCTTAAGAGCTCGTCAGCCCAAAACCTATCTGTTCAGGGCTGACATATTATAAAGAAACATATTGCAATGATTTTCAATGGATATAAAAATAACTGAAAATTGCAGTTACTTTTATTAACAATAACAAACCTCTGAATCAAATCAAAAAATATCAACAGGTTATGAGGAAACCTGCGTAATTTTAACCCTCATCAAAAAAAACTATTTATTTAATAGGACAAATCATCTTAGCAAATCAATTTCAGCGGCTATACTTGTTCTTGTTAAATTTATTCATGTAGATGTAACCTAGAGGACAAGAAATTATGGGCACCGCTAAACTGGTAAAAAATAAATCGACTCCCCTGCTATATACCCGCAATGATGTCAAAGATAGCGACAAGAAAGTGGCTATTGAGCAGCTTAATCACCAGGTTGCTCTTTTCATCGATTTATCGCTGATTACCAAGCAAGCACACTGGAATATGCGCGGCGGCAACTTTATTGCCGTCCATGAAATGCTCGATGGATTCCGTAGCGCGCTGGTTGAGCACTTGGATATCATGGCGGAGCGTGCCGTTCAGCTTGGTGGCGTCGCACTGGGTACTTCTCAGGTAATTAATTCAAAAACCTCACTGAAAAGTTATCCATTAGAAATTCATACCGTTCAGGATCACCTTAAAGAGCTGGCAGATCGTTACGCTATCGTTGCTAACGGGATCCGTGCAGCGATTTCTGAAGCAACAGATGAAGATACTGCTGATATTTTCACCGCAGCTTCACGTGACCTTGATAAATTCCTGTGGTTCATTGAATCAAATATTGAATAGTCGTAAATCTTTACTCAATGATTCCCTCTTCTTCATAGAAGAGGGATGCACAAAAAAAGTGCACGAATAACGCAATCAGCCTAACAAATGTTGCCGATTTGTAATTGAGACCTCATAAAAACGTCAAATATGGATTGTTTTCCTCCCTCATTTCGCGGTAAAACTAGTTTCCATCGGAATATCTAGTTTATTGCACCAAGATAAAGCACCATTTCAGTGCGTCATCATGAACTTGCAACCTGTATAGTACAATGTTACAAATTCACATCCTTGCAAAACAGCAAGTTGTAAATCTGGCACGAATATTTCATGGTGTGCAGGCTTATGTAGGGGGGATAGCCCCGTGATTAATAAAGGATATGCTATGAAGTCGATTTTAAAAGTGTCTCTGGCTGCACTCACTCTTGCCTTTGCAGTCTCTTCCCATGCTGCTGACAAGAAATTGGTCGTTGCGACTGATACCGCATTTGTTCCTTTCGAGTTTAAACAAGGTGATAAATATGTCGGTTTTGATATCGACTTATGGGACGCTATCGCTAAAGAACTAAAAGTAGATTATGACCTGAAACCTATGGATTTCAGCGGCATCATTCCTGCCCTGCAAACTAAAAACGTTGACGTCGCGCTGGCAGGGATCACCATTACTCCTGAGCGCCAAAAAGCTATCGATTTTTCTGACGGCTACTACAAAAGTGGCTTACTTGTGATGGTTAAAGCAGACAACAATGACGTAAAAAGCGTTGCGGATCTGGACGGAAAAGTTGTGGCTGTAAAAAGTGGTACGGGTTCAGTAGATTATGCTAAAGCAAATATCAAAACTAAAGATCTGCGTCAGTTCCCGAACATCGATAATGCCTATATGGAGCTCGGCACCAACCGTGCTGATGCCGTTCTGCATGATACACCGAACATTCTCTATTTCATTCAGACTGCAGGCCAAGGCAAGTTTAAAACTGTCGGTGATTCCCTGGAAGCCCAACAGTATGGTATTGCTCTGCCGAAGGGCAGCGATGACCTGCGTGTAAAAATCAACGCCGCTCTGAAAAAACTGAAAGAGAACGGAACGTATAACGAAATTTATAAAAAATGGTTTGGTACCGAACCAAAATAACAATAATTTATTAAGTAGCACCTAAGGGGCGGTCTTCGCCCCTTATCATTTGAACCACGGTAAAGAACAGGAATATATCATGCAGTTTGATTGGAGCGCTATTTGGCCTGCCATTCCCCTTTTGTTTGAAGGCGCCAAAATGACTCTATGGATCTCGATCCTTGGGTTATGTGGCGGCTTAGTAATCGGCCTGATCGCGGGCTTTGCGCGTATTTATGGTGGCTGGATAACCAACCATATCGCTCTCGTATTTATTGAAGTCATTCGCGGCACACCTATTGTTGTGCAGGTCATGTTTATCTATTTCGCCCTTCCTATGGCATTTACTGACTTGCGTATCGA
The DNA here is from genome assembly GCF_947498825.1 of uncultured Cedecea sp. Taxonomy (GTDB): domain Bacteria; phylum Pseudomonadota; class Gammaproteobacteria; order Enterobacterales; family Enterobacteriaceae; genus JGM124. The sequence continues at coordinate 653,675 of NZ_CANMLV010000001.1, forward strand.
CCCCATCAGTGCAGCGGTGGTCACCATTATGATCAATTCTGGTGCCTATATTGCAGAAATTACCCGTGGCGCGGTACTCTCAATCCACAAAGGTTTTCAGGAAGCAGGGTTGGCTTTAGGTCTGTCTAAACGCGAAACCATTCGCCATGTAATTATGCCGCTGGCGTTGCGTCGTATGCTGCCCCCCTTGGGAAACCAATGGATTATCAGTATCAAAGATACGTCACTGTTTATCGTTATTGGTGTAGCAGAACTGACCCGTCAAGGGCAGGAAATTATTGCCGGTAATTTCCGTGCACTGGAGATTTGGAGTGCCGTTGCGGTCTTCTATCTGATTATTACGTTGATGTTGAGCTTCGTGCTGCGTCGCCTTGAAGGAAGGATGAAAATCCTGTGATTGAATTTAAAAATGTCTCTAAGCACTTCGGTCAAACACAGGTGCTACACAACATCGACCTGAATATTAATAAAGGCGAGGTTGTCGTGATTATCGGCCCGAGTGGTTCAGGTAAATCGACCCTACTACGTTGTATCAATAAACTGGAAGAGATAACCAGTGGCGATTTAATCGTCGATGGGCTGAAAGTTAATGATCCAAAAGTTGACGATCGCTTGATCCGCCAGGAAGCGGGAATGGTTTTCCAACAGTTTTATCTGTTCCCTCATTTGACGGCCCTGGAAAACGTCGCCTTTGGTCCCCTGCGTGTTCGTGGTATGACAAAAGCAGAGGCTGATAAACTGGCGAAAGAATTATTGGCTAAAGTTGGCCTCGCTGAACGTGCGCATCACTATCCTTCTGAACTGTCAGGCGGACAACAGCAACGTGTTGCTATTGCTCGCGCCCTGGCTGTTAAACCGAAAATGATGTTGTTTGATGAGCCAACCTCAGCACTTGATCCAGAGCTGCGCCATGAAGTATTGAAAGTGATGCAGGATTTGGCGGAAGAAGGAATGACAATGGTTATTGTCACTCACGAAGTCGGTTTTGCCGCTAAAGTTGCTTCTCGACTGATCTTTATTGATAAAGGCCGAATTGCAGAAGATGGCGATCCGCAACAGCTGATCGATAATCCACCCAGTGCTCGTCTGCGTGAATTCTTATTGCATGTAGTATAACGTGCTAAGAAGAGCGAGTCTGATGACTCGCTCTTCCTTTTCAAACTGAATGAATCAAGATGCGACTCGCCGTTTAACCCAGCGAGCACGCTGTTCATCATTCAAAAAACTCCAGGCAATAAAACGGCTCTGCTTATGTCCCTGTGCCATCTCTTTTTTGACAACCTTAACAACGCCAGCCTCCTGCATCACCCGATAAAGTACGGGTAAATGTTCTCCTTTGGAGACAAGTGAGGTGAACCAGCGCACCTGAGATCCAAAAGCCCGACTTTCATTAATCATCTTGCTCACAAAAGCAACTTCTCCCCCTTCGCACCACAGTTCGTGCTGACGACCGCCAAAATTCAGACTGACATCAGAACTCTGTCCCAGATTGCGTCTTTTGCGCTCATTTTCCTGATGTGCATTTTGTTCAGAATCATGAAAGGGTGGATTACACAGAGTCGCATCAAAGAATTCATTTTTATGAATAATGCCCGTAAAAATTTGCCGGTTATCTTTCTGACGACGCAAACGGATCATTCGCTGTAATGTTGGGTTAGCCTCCAGAATACGTGCAGCACTGCGCAACGCTGCACCATCTGTCTCTGAACCAGTAAAACGCCAGCCATACTCATGCTGACCAATAAGCGGATAAATACAGTTAGCTCCAACACCAATATCCAGCACTGAAGCCTCAGAAGGAATGACTCCTGCATTATCATCTGCCAGTAAGTCTGCCAGATGGTGAATATAATCGGCACGCCCAGGAACAGGTGGACACAGGAAACCCTCTGGAATATCCCATGTAGTGACCTTATAGAAGTAGGCTAACAGTGCCTGGTTAAGCGCCTTAACCGATTGCGGGCATGCGAAGTCAATCGTGGACTCACCATGAGGCCCCTGACGTAAAAAAGCGCTCAACGCCGGGCTTATGTGTGTTAACTCAGCAAAATCATAACGATTTCGGTGACGATTTCGAGGGTGTAAACCGGGTTTAGTCGCAACAGGGGTTTTCATTAAAGCTTCTCCTAGTGTGGGCGCGTAAGATACTCTGCTCTGTAGTCCGGGTAAATACCCAAAATAATTCGAGTTGCAGATTGCGCTCATTCAGATAACCTCTAAATAGCATTAATAACGATCTTCCGGGATGATATATACCCGTCATACTTCAAGTTGACTGGGGTTGCCTGCGTTCAGCCCGCCGAATCACAGAGTTTATCTATGCTCATCGACGGGCTGGGCGGGGCGCCTACAAGCCACTCGAATTATTTTGGGTATAGAGGTAGATAACTGCGTATTTCTTGGGGTTTCTGGTAAAATCGTAAATCGTCGTTCCTGTTTACAGGTTCAGTCAATACTTGTCTTCCCCCGAATAACTTTTAGCATAAAGACAACGACAGACAGGTGTATTGACTTTATTTATTGCTACCTTTTAATAGTTGCTCTCAGCAAGGATGTAGCCTCTGCCTTTAATATGACCTTTATTTATCAGTCTCATAATATGCCCGGCAACAGCTGAACGACTGATACCTAATGCTTCAGCTATCTCTTGCTGCTTAATTAATGTATTCTTTTTTAATAGTTTTAATATTTGTTTCTCTCTGTTAGTCATATTAACTATTCCTTGTATTTAGCACACATCACTTAATGAAAATACGTTACTGCTTTCTCTTTTAAACTTAATACTTACAATACAGAATATTATGATGCCTGGATAGCGAATCATGCCCAACTAAACATCGCACCATTCTGATAAACTGAATGTTTCTGCAATACGAATATCGTTACGCATACACTTTAATATATTATCTAACTCAGGGATAAAAACTTTAATTTATCCTACAGATATTCGCTGACAATACGCGCAGTTCATAGAATTTCACGTCATATTACGAGTAAGCTTAATAGAGATCTATTTGGTGAGATAAATCTCTACGCAAATACTCTATCACCTTTTATTTTACTAGAAAATACTCCAAAAAATAATCACCTGAGACCATCAAAAAAACTGAATCAGAATATCGGACATATAATACATCAACAGATGAAATGCAGTAATAATTTGATTCCACACACAAAAACCAGCATGATTATCTGTCAAAAAAATGAATAATGAAGATCGTTAAATCGATAGCGATTAATCTGATTCTTTCTGCTTGCACCGGGTAAAGGTATATTCAATCACTTTTCGGATACAACAGCGACCTGTACGCAGGCAGACTGGGAACACTACCGCTATCTACCCGCAATAAGTTCTCTTCTTTAAGACGACTCTTCTCTGTAGTCTTCAGAGTTACTTGCCTTGAAGTATTCCATTGTCTTTTTACCCACCTCCATCATGATCGTTTTATTGATTAAACATCTTACTCATTGATTTACCTTTCAGACTAAGAACGATAAAAAACCATTAACTGTCAAATCGTTAGGTTTAATCAAAAAACTGAAAGAATACATCAAATATATTCAATTTCTTATTTTATCATTAAATGTCAAGATTACTCCATCGACGAAAACACGGTCACCTGAGTTAAAAACAGCCTGGAAAACATAAACGATGCGCTTTCTTTTTTGATTAAGTCGCGAAAATGTACTCTGTGATTGGTACGTAAGTCATGGTCTACCTTTAAGATCGCAACTTACAGCAACGTTAAAATCCGCTACACCCTGATAATACCCTTGTTACCTTTTTGCCCGTATTTATGATGAATATGGGCTTTTTTTTATTTAAACAACGCAATGCCCCGACTGACTTAGCATTGTCAAAATATCACCGTGGTTAAGACCCACAGATTTCTTATTCTTTATTCAAATCATTATCAATTAACAGCCTAAGAAGCAATCAGATAATTCTGTTAAAAAACCACCCCAACACACCCGCATAATATATAAAACAACAAACCTGAATCAGAAGTAAATAAATAACCCTGCCAAGTATAGAAGTGTAATATCATGTCATTATTATATTCACGAAATATATTATTACATATATATTTGATACATATCAACAAGTTATCTTGAAATCAAAAAATTTGAATCAGGCGTTCAAATAAATTTTATTTTATCAGAAAACATTTAGTGTCATCATTATTACATCGACGGAAATAACGTCACTAAATTTAAATTAAAATAAAAGGAACACTTCATGAAAACGATTAAATATACAGCAGCTGCCCTGGTTCTTTCTGTTGTCTCTTTTGGTGCAATGGCCGTTGCCCAACCAGTAACCTCTGTTGAAGCTCACAACTTACAGCGTATGGGCAGTGTTGCGGTAACCGGAGCTTCAACTCTGGATTCTTTGGAAGCCAAACTGGCTGCTAAAGCTGAAGCTGCAGGCGCAACCTCTTACTCTATTACCTCTGCTAATACCGCCGGTAAAATGAGCGGAACTGCGGTTATCTATAAGTAATAAAGCATCTTCTTTGAGGCTGGCTTTATCCTCTCAGCCTTAAAAACTGAGTTTGACAAAAAAACCACCGTGAATATTCACGGTGGTTTTTTCTTTTTATCTCAATCACTCAAACCGCCTGATACTCTCAGTCAGAAAGTATTTTTATGCTTAGAGAATATCGCCCAATCTGAGCAGGCCTTGCTCAAGCGTGTCGACTTCTCCTGTCGCCAGTAAACAGCAAGCTATTTGAATTTTCAATGATTCCGGGACGGCTTCCACGCCAGCCAGACAACGTTCAATCCAGCGCGCGGTCACTTCCGGATCTTTGCTTTCTGGTAAGGCAACTTCATTATCAGTAATACTTTGCTGCCTTTCACTCAAGATCCGTGTCCCATGCTTATCGACCAGCGCAATTTGCGGGCAACGCAATGGATTAGCATAGACTTCCCCTTCGGTGCCATGCATCACTAATGCACGTCCGCCAATATCCGAGAAAAAAGTCCCGACTTTGGCTAAATATTCAGGATGCGAGACACTGGACAAACGTAATGCGGAATCCTCCGCAAACGGCGTCGCTAATTTCGCCAACGTATGGGCGCTATTACGCACCCCCATTTGCCAGCGAAGTGCCAGCTGCTTTTCCAGTGGCGGGCAAAAGGCCCCGACAGGAATATACACTGGATGCTTTGATTCAAGCTGGGCCTGAGCCTGGCCTGCATACTGAACCGGATGGATGCCTAACAAAGTAAATACCGTTTCGGTCAAGACCCGAGTTTGATCTACGCTGATACCATGTACAACCACCGGATAGCCTAACCTACTCAGTAGCATCGCTAGTAATGGCGTCAAATTAGCTTGCTTACGTGCTCCGTTATAGGATGGTATAACAACAGGCATCAGCTTGCCCACAGGTGGAGTTAAACGGATAACCTGCTGTTGCATGGCATCATAAAAGCCCCGTAGTTCTTCTTCACCTTCCCCTTTGATACGCAGAGCAATTAAGATCCCCCCTAATTCAAGATCAGGGACTTCGCCGCTAAGCATCTTGCCATAGAGTTCATGTGCTGTAGCATAATCAAGATCTCTGGCATGATTTTTCCCGCGACCGACTTCTTTAATAATTTTGCGATAGTCCATGCAGACTCTCCTTATTATTTTTTGCCTACATTTTTACGTCGATCCCGTCTTTTGGGTTCAGGTATCGTCGTCATCAGTTTAGATTCAGGAACAGCTGGCTGCGTCACAGGGAAAACAGGCAGTGCTGCCAGTAACCTCTCACCATAGCGTTTACTGAGCAAACGGCTGTCATAAATAACTATCTCACCATAACAGGCATGACTACGAATTAAACGCCCTACTTGCTGTATTAAGTTAAAAGAGGCACTGGGTAAGCTTTGTACTTCAAAAGGATAACGGTTAAGACTTTTCAGCCACTCACCTTCCGTCAGAACAACCGGGCTGTCTATCGGAGGAAAAGCTATTTTATGGATATGTACCTGAGTGAGTAACTTGCCTTTTAAATCCAGACCCTCAGCAAAAGATTGCAATCCGATCAAGACACTGGTCTCTCCTTGCTCGATACGCTTACGGTGTAATTCAACCAACCTGTAACGAGGCTGATCGCCCTGGACCAATAGCATCAGGCGCAGGTCAGTTACATAGGTTAAAAACTGCTGCATCGCACGCCCACTGGCAAACAATACCAGCATCGCTTTATGTTCCCCTTTCACCAGTTCAGCACGAAAAAATGCTGCCATTTCAGCGATATGCTCGGCTTCATTGGCCATCACGGGCTCAAATCGCATTTGAGGAATAACGATTTTACCCTGCTCAACATGGTTAAACGGCGAGTCGAGTGCAATAAAACGGTCTCCGGCCTTTTCGCTCAGACCACTCATCTCCTGTAAGCGATCAAAACGGTTGAGAGAGCGAAGTGTGGCTGAAGTGATAACGACATGGGGAACTTTCCGCCAGAGTAGTTTTTCCAGCTGACTACTCACGCGGATCCCGACGCAATGAAAAATAAGATGGAACTGCCCGTCCCATTGTTCACGGGTCAGCCATTTTGTCACGGGTGCGCCGGAAGCCTGCTCCATCGAAGCCAGTTTCCAGAGTTTACTTTGCGCTTCAAAATACCCCAGTGCCCGATTCATCTGTAACAGAGCACGATATAAACGAACAATATCGTGCTGGGCCGTTTTCTCACTTAAATCATTAAGCAGTGCTTCAGACAAGCTCCGTAGCCCTTCCATCAACTTTGCCAGCCGCAGACAAATATCCATCATTTGTTCGGGCAGCAATCCCATTTCAAAGCGATATTCTCCGATCTGTCCTTCAGGCAGCCAAGCCGATACACAGGTATTAAATGCTTTTATAAGTTCATTAACTTCTTCGCAATGGAGTACCAGGCGATCGGCTCGCGCCAATGGAGGGGGCGTTTTCGGACGAAACTGTGTCATACAGGTTTCAACCAGTTTACTGAACAAGTCCAGTTGCAGCAGACTGTGGCTGACGGTGATTTCCGCACTCATCTCTAATGCATCGCGCGCGACATCCGCCAGGTGGTGCCCTTCGTCGAGTACCAGCAACATATTTTTCGCTTCTGGCAATACTGCATCACTTTCCAGCGCCGCCATCACTAATGCATGATTAGCAACGATGACTTCAGCATCATCAATTTCCCTGCGCGCCAGGAAGAATGGGCAAAATTTATACCAGTGGCAATTGCGTCCTAAGCAGCTAGCTTTGTCAGTACTCAGTTTACGCCACAGCTCATCGCTGATGATTTCATCAGTATGATCGCGCAACCCATCCCATTTAGAGTTATCAAGGCTGACTTGTAGTTTCGCGCAGCGCTGTTGCTCTTCTTTACTGCTCGGGGCGAGTTCATCTTCAAGAAATGCCAGTAAGTCGCTCTGGGTTTGATTATCGGTCGCCAGTGCAGAAAGATTCCTCGGACAAACATAACGGCCGCGTCCAAACGCAGCAGTAAACTTTAAATCCGGAATAATTTTTCGTAGCAAGGGCAGATCTTTACTGAAGATTTGATCTTGCAGCGCAACGTTCGCAGTACTCACCACCAGCTTTTTTTGCTCCGACCGCGCCACTGCAATCCCCGGAATCAGATAAGAGAAGGTTTTACCCACCCCGGTTGGTGCCTCAATAGCCAAATGACGCCCTTCATCTCCTGCAAGTGTTTTAGCCACTTCGGCTATCATTTGGCGTTGGGGAGCCCGTGGAATAAAATCCGCTATTTGCTGTTGTAAGCCCTTATACCAGGCACCGATTTGCGCTTTCTGCGCGGACGACAAAGCCATGAACACCACATTTACTGTATAAACAACCACTATTGTTTCATTTTTTGTGGCTTGGCTGTAGCTTTTTTTATGCTGACCATAAGTTGAGAACTCCCCACAGATTATAACCCGCTTGACCCATGACAAGGCAGGGCCTGTCTTTCTGCCGTTATAATTGTTTCTCTTTTATTTTCCCAAATAATTCGAGTCGCTTATCGCGCCGTCTTCATTAGCCGCCTGAGCAACTTGAAGTATAACGGTTATACAGGTGACTCACGGTGGACTATCAATTAAATATCGACTGGACTGAATTTTTGGCCACTTACTGGCAAAAGAAGCCGGTTATTCTTAAAAATGCCTTACCTGGTTTTATCGATCCTATTAGTCCTGATGAACTTGCAGGCCTGGCGATGGAAAATGAAATCGATAGTCGTCTGGTCAGCTTTACCGAAGGTAAATGGCACGCCAGTCACGGACCATTTGAAGATTTTGAAAATCTGGGTGAGAGTCACTGGTCGTTGCTGGTTCAGGCAGTAAACCACTGGCATATGCCCGCAGCTGAACTACTAAAACCTTTCCGTACACTGCCTGACTGGCGTCTTGATGATCTGATGATCTCCTTCTCCGTACCTGGCGGTGGTGTCGGTCCTCATATTGACAATTATGATGTTTTTATCATTCAGGGAATGGGAAGTCGCCGCTGGCGCGTGGGTGATAAACTGCCAATGAGACAGTTTTGCCCGCACCCTGCTTTGCTGCATGTTGACCCTTTCACACCGATTATTGATGATGATTTAGCACCTGGCGATATTCTCTATATTCCACCAGGTTTTCCGCACGATGGTTATAGCCATCAGACTTCACTCAACTATTCAGTCGGTTTTCGTGGCCCAAACAGCCGGGACTTAATAAGCAGTTTTGCCGACTATGTGCTAGAGAATGATTTTGGCGGCGAGCACTATGCGGACCCTGAACTCACGCTTCGCCCTAATCCCGGCCGCATAGAAGTCAGTGAAGTGGATAAAATACGCAGTATGATGACAGGTTTAATACAACAGCCCGAAGCCTTTAATCAGTGGTTCGGAAGCTTTATTACGACTCCTCGCCATGAACTGGATATTGCTGCCGCTGAGCCGCCTTACACCGCAAGTGAAGTCGCCACCGTTTTACGCCAAGGCAACGTGCTTATCCGCCTGAGTGGATTACGCGTACTGGAAATTGATAGCGCCTGTTTTGTTAACAGTGAACCGCTGGAAATCAGCCACCAGAAAGCCGCCAGTGCCTTATGCCGCTTTACCCGCCTCACCCATAAAGAACTGGGAGATGCGCTGGACGACCTGCAATTTATTCGCGAACTCACCGCCCTGATTAATCAGGGCTACTGGTATTTTGATAATTAATTCCCACCTGAATGAGGCGTGCAATTCAGTGCGCCTCACGCACGCAGCACCCAAGTAACTTGAAGTATGACGGGTACACACCCTGTTTAAGCATTAAAAGGTTCATTTATCCCCCAATTTCCCTTTATAATCGCGGCATCAAGCGATGGAGTAAAAAATGAAATTGTCAAAAATTGTGCTGGTAAGTGGAATGGTTGTTATGGCTCTGGGCGGGATCAGTGGAGTTATGCTGGCTGGCTATATCATCATTGTGCGTACAGTTTAAAACCTCCGGCAGGGTGATAAACCTCCATTTACCGTAAATTCCCCCAGCTTTTACCTGCTGATACCCAAAATAATTCACGTTGCTCCCAGGCGTAAAGCTTCGGCAGGCGATGAGCACAGAGAGACTGTGTGATTCCGCTGTCCGGACTCAGGCAACAGCCAAGAAAACTGAAGTATGACGGATACAAGAGACAAGCCATACTCAACGGTATGGCTTGTCAGAAACTTACTCTAAAGTAAATTCCCCCTGTTTCACTTGCTCAGAATCCAGACCAACAAAGACGTTAAATTTGCCCGGCTCTGCGACATACTTCATTTTGGCGTTCCAGAATTTCAGCGCATTGACATCAATCGGGAAATTGACCGTCTGGCTTTCGCCCGGCTTCAATGTGACTTTGGTAAAACCTTTCAGTTCTTTAACCGGACGGCTCATTGAAGCAGTCACATCCTGCAAATACATCTGCACTACGGTGGCGCCTTCAAGTTTACCCGAGTTAGTTACGGTTACACTCGCCTCCACGCTACCGTCAGCCTTCATAACCGGAGAAGACATTTTCACATCAGACAGCGTAAAAGTGGTATAGCTCAAACCGTAACCAAATGGATACAGCGGCCCTGTGGTTTCATCAAAATAACGTGAAGTATACTTATTCGGTTTTTCAGGATTGAAAGGTCGGCCAGTATTTAAGTGATTATAATAAGTAGGAACTTGCCCTACTGAACGCGGGAACGACATCGGCAGTTTTCCCGATGGGTTATAGTCACCGAACAGCACATCGGCAATGGCATTACCACCTTCGGTACCACTGTACCAAGTTTCCAGCATGGCATCTGCTTGCTTGTCTTCATTCACCAGTGCCAGTGGACGTCCATTCATCAGCACCAGTACCAGCGGTTTACCCGTGGTTTTCAGTGCAGCAATTAAATTACGCTGGCTAAGGGGTAAAGTCAGATCGGTACGGCTGGAAGCTTCATGCGCCATGCCCTGGGCTTCCCCTACCACTGCAACAATCACGTCCGATTTTTTTGCCACTTCAAGAGCTTCATCAATCATTTCCTGCTCTGAACGCGGGTCAACGACAACCGCAGGCTCGTATTGATTCAGAAACTCAACAATTGCTTTATCATTGGTGACATTCGAACCTTTGGCATACAGCACAGTCCCCTTAGGTCCGATAGCATTTTTAATGCCCTCTAATACCGTCACGGATTGAGCAGCTACGCCCGCAGCAGACCAGCTACCCATCGCATCTCGTTTACTGTCAGCTAACGCCCCTATCACTGCAACGGTGGTGTTTTTATTTAGCGGCAGGGTTTGTTGCTGATTTTTCAGTAACACCATACTTTCCCGGGCTACGCTGCGTGCTTCAGTGCGATGAAGACGACTTTCCGCGTTGGTATCAACCGGGTCTGAGCCAACAGGTCCCAAGTGGCTGTAGGGATCGTTAAACAGTCCCATATCGTATTTCACATTCAGAACGTGTCGCGTCGCGTCGTCAAGATCGGCCATTGAAACTTCGCCGCTCTTCACTAGTTCGGGCAAGTATTGGCTGTAATACTCATCGCTCATGCTCATGTTCACACCAGCTTTCAGCGCGACACGCACCGCATCTTTAGGATCACTGGCTACGCCATGTTTAATCAGCTCTTTAATCGCTCCGTGATCGGAAATAGTAATACCGGTAAACTTCCAGTCATCACGCAAAATTTCTTTCAGTAACCAAGTGTCTGCGGCTGCAGGCGTTCCATTCAGAGCGTTAAGCGCCACCATCACGCCCCCACTCCCCGCATCCAGGGCTGCTTTGAAAGGCGGCAGATAGTCATTAAATAAACTCTGCATACTCATATCAACGCTGTTGTACTCTTTACCCCCTTCTACGGCACCGTAAGCAGCAAAGTGTTTCACGCTGGTCATCACCGAGTGGCGGTCTGCCGGGCTTTTACCCTGCATCGCTTTAACCATCGTACTGCCCATCACCGAAGTCAGGTAAGTATCCTCACCAAATCCTTCAGAGACACGGCCCCAGCGAGGATCACGGGAAACATCAACCATCGGTGCCCAGGTCATATTCAGCCCATCATCTGCCGCTTCATAAGCGGATATGCGCCCAACGGTACTGACTGCATCAAGGTTAAAAGACGAGGCCAGCCCAAGGCTGATTGGAAAGACGGTACGCTGACCATGCAGAACATCATAGGCAAAAAACAGGGGGATTTTCAGGCGACTGAGTTCCATCACTTGATCCTGCATAACACGAATATCCTGGCGCGTAACAGTATTGAAAATAGCTCCGACCTGCCCCACCTTGATCATTTCGCGAATCGCCTCTTTCGGCGTACCTGGGCCAACGCTTATCAAGCGTAGCTGGCCAATTTTTTCATCCAGCGTCATTTGCTTAAGTAAATCTGTCACAAAAGCATCACGCGCTTCAGGGGTGAGTGGATGCTGGGTAAACATCTCATTGGCCAGAGCTGGCTGCAGAGCCAGACTTACTGCAATACCTACAGAACAGAGCCATTTCATCGAATTTATTCTCTTCTATCCATGCTACGTTAGGATCTGCAGTTTGCCACATTGCCGACACAGGAAGAAGGATAATGCTCCGACTCTCTGTTGTTTTAGATATGATTTGGCATTGCATCAAGTTTTTTCAGCGCTATGCTAAACAGCAATAATTTATGCCCCACAAGGAGTGGACATGTCTGTTCAAAATACTATTGATAATAAGACATTGATAAAAGACCTTACCAGTCAGCTTGGTTCTCAACATGTATTGACCAGCCCAGATAAAACAGCCCGTTATCGTAAAGGCTTCCGATCCGGACAAGGTGATGCTCTGGCAGTAGTTTTCCCAGGATCATTACTTGAATTATGGCGTGTGCTGAGTCTCTGTGTGGCAGCGGATAAAATTATTTTGATGCAAGCGGCCAATACCGGTCTGACAGAAGGCTCGACACCCAACGGTAATGACTACGATCGTGAAATCGTGATTATCAGCACGCGTCGTCTGGATAAATTGCAGTTACTGGATGAAGGAAAGCAGGTACTTGCTTTCCCTGGAAGCAGTCTGTACCAGCTTGAAAAAGCACTGAAACCCTTAGGTCGTGAGCCACATTCGGTCATTGGCTCCTCCTGTATTGGCGCTTCAGTGATTGGCGGAGTATGTAATAACTCCGGTGGCTCTTTGGTGCAACGTGGACCGGCCTATACCGAGATGGCGCTCTATGCGCGGATTAACGAACAAGGCAACCTAACGCTGGTTAACCATCTGGGGATCGATTTAGGCACCACTCCGGAGCAGATCCTCGGTAAACTCGACGATGAACGAATCAGGCCCGAAGATGTAAAATATGATGGTCGTCAGGCCTCAGATAGTGAATATGCCCAACGCGTACGTGATGTCGATGCTGATACCCCTTCACGTTTTAATGCCGATCCTGGTCGTCTGTTTGAGGCCTCAGGCTGTGCGGGCAAACTGGCTGTTTTTGCTGTGCGTCTGGATACCTTCCCCAGCGAAAAACAAAATGAAGTCTTTTATATCGGAACCAACAATCCGAATGTTCTGACTGAGCTCCGCCGTCATATCCTGGCGAACTTTAAGCATTTACCGGTCGCGGGCGAATATATGCATCGTGATATTTACGATATTGCCGCGGTCTACGGTAAAGATACGTTTATGATGATAGATAAACTCGGCACGGACAAAATGCCGTTGTTTTTTAATCTGAAAGGCCGTACCGATGCGTTACTGGAGAAAGTGCCCTTTGTGAAGCCCTATTTCACCGATCGCTTCATGCAGCGCCTTTGCTCCCTGTTCCCGGCACACTTACCTATGCGGATGAAACAATACCGGGATCAGTACGAGCACCACTTATTGTTGAAGATGTCAGGTGAAGGTATTCAGGAAGCTCGCGACTGGCTAAATCACTATTTTCAACAGGCTGAGGGCGGCTTTTTTGTCTGTACAGCACAAGAAGGGGCTAAAGCATTTCTACACCGCTTTGCCGCGGCTGGCGCTGCGATTCGTTATCATGCAGTCCATGCCGATGAAGTCGAAGATATCCTGGCCCTGGATATTGCCCTGCGTCGTAATGATACTGAATGGCTGGAACAGTTGCCGCCTGAAATCAGTGATAAAATTAGCCATAGCCTCTATTACGGACACTTTATGTGCCATGTATTCCATCAGGATTACATTGTTAAAAAAGGAGTCGATGTTCACGAGTTAAAGGCGCAGATGCTTGAATTATTGAATCAGCGCGGAGCACAGTATCCTGCGGAACATAACGTCGGACATTTGTATCAGGCCCCCGAGGCACTAGTGCAGTTCTATCAGAGTAACGATCCGACCAATAGCATGAATCCGGGTATCGGAAAAACCAGCAAATATAAAGGCTGGGCAGAATGTGGTTGCTCACATTCTCATGAAAGCGAAGCGACAGTCTCAAAGCCTACGCATTAATTATTATCGACAAGAATGTTCTGTGCGGGAAGGTCATTTGACCCTCCCGCACTTTTTTGCGTCAATAACTGATGGCATTAATAATCGATAACTAATTACTCGCTGTTTGTAAACTTTTTGCGCGTTTATAATTCAGCGCTTCCTGCGGGACCGGAGTCACTTTTCCGGTTTCAAGCCAGGTACGCAAACGGCTGGCATCGGCAAAATGCGTCTGTTTACCAAATGCATCCAGTACCACCAGCGCCACCGGACGATTATTAATCATGGTACGCATAACCAGACAGTGACCGGCATTATTAGTGAAACCGGTTTTAGTCAGCTGAATTTTCCAGTTTTCACGAAACATCAGATGATTGGTATTACGGAAAGGCAACGAGTAAGCCGGATTACTGAACGTTGCAGTATCTTCTTTCGTGGTGCTGAGAGTCCCGAGCAGTGGGTAGGATTTTGAAGCCATCAGGAGTTTAGTCAGGTCACGGGCGGTCGAAACGTTATTGACTGATAAACCTGTCGGCTCAACAAAACGCGTCTTCGTCATACCCAGGCTTTTTGCTTTAGTATTCATCGCCCGGATAAACGCTTTGTAGCCCCCCGGGTAGTGGTGGGCAAGGCTTGCGGCAGCCCGGTTTTCTGACGACATCAACGTCAATAACATCATATCTTTGCGGCTGAGTTCGCTATTAAGGCGCACTCGGGAATAAACTCCTTTCATTTCGGGGGTCTGACTAATATCCACCTTAAGCTTTTCATTCATCGGTAATCCGGCATCAAGCACAACCATTACCGTCATCAGTTTGGTAATAGAAGCAATAGGACGTACATTATCCGGATGGCTGGAATATAAGACCTTATGGGTCTCTAAATCGATAATCATCGCGCTACCTGAAGCAATTTCTTGCTCAAGAACCGCTTTCTGGACAGTGGCTTTAGCGGCTTCTACCTGCGAGGTAAAAGGCACAGTCATCATGAGGGCCAGACTAAGCAAAGATAAACGGATTTTTTTCGGCATGGTGACACTTCTGTGAAAATGTTCAAAGTAACGGCCCGCGCTTGTGTATTCGCCGAAATGACGTCCCCCTGGCGGTGCGAAAGAAATAATACTCTGACAGCAAGTAACATCGCCAGCTAATCATTAAACCCACTTTGTAAATCAGAGGCTATTTTGTATCTCTTTGTATCTGAATAGAATATTTGCGGTAATTTTTTAATCAGTGTTGCCGCGGTGGCAGGAGGTGGGTAAGCTATAATCACGAATACTCTTTCGCTGATGGAGACTCTCTGGTTCCATGGATATCAATGGACTTATTACACAGTATGGCTACCTTGCCGTTATTATCGGCAGTATTGCTGAAGGCGAAACCATCACACTTCTGGGTGGCGTGGCCGCTCATCAGGGGCTACTGACACTTCCCTTAGTGATTGCAGCAGCAGCGTTTGGCGGTATGGTGGGGGACCAGGTTCTGTTTTTTATTGGGCGCTATTTTGGTCAGTCTATTCTGGCACGCTTTCCTCGCTATCAGGATAAAATAGAGCAAGCACAGGCACTCATACGACGTCATCCTTACTTATTTGTGATCGGCTGCCGGTTTATGTACGGTTTTCGTATTGTCGGCCCGGTCATCATTGGTGCCAGTCGGCTCACTCCTGGTATCTTTATCGCATTAAATATTATCGGAGCCATCGTCTGGGCGTCACTGTTTGTTAGCTTAGGTTATCTTGGCGGAGAAATTATTTATCCGTGGCTTGAATATTTAGACGGTCACTTAAAGTATGCCGTTTGGGTCATTATTGCTTTGGTGTTTGTGATTGCGATCCGATTGTGGTTTAAATCACGTAACAAAAAGCGTTAATAACAGGAACGTGATGTACATAACGAGCCATGTTTTAATCTGAACTCCAGCGATGATGATAAAAAATTGTCGACTGAAGTTCAGAGGCTCATAGTGAATCATTAAAAGATAACCAGCCATCGTTCAGTAGCCCGACCTAATAAAATGAGGTCTTGATTTTTCGATATAATATGAACGTGATCAACTGTATGTATTTTTGATTCATAGTCTGCTTCACTTGTTATATAAATGGTTGCATTATCAAATGGAGCGACATCTGGTATATAAATATTTGGAGACCAGTTTCCGTTACAGAGCCCAATATGAATGTAACTGTTTTTTTCTAACGCCTCACTAATTTGATGCTCTGTTATTTTTTTATTATTTATGAAATTCAGGTTTATAAAATCATTGTTTTTAGATATCTCCCTTTGCATTTTCATTGAAAGATACCCAGGGTCTGCAACATCATTGACGTTATACAGATAGTCAATGCCCCAATCATCGGCATGATATTTACCTGAAAATGGTTGTTTAAATTCTATTGATTGATTCATCGTTCTGTTCCATACATTTCCCGCAAACCATGTACAATTCGTGACCGGAGTATATACACCTTGCTGCCCGACACCTGGAGACATATTAAAATTCTTAGCTATTTCGCTACTTTCTTCATTTAACGCGGGGATTATTTCATTTTCAAGATAGGCAAATTGCTCTGGCATTATTTTTAAACAGAACTGATAAGCAAATCCTCGCTCTGGGCGATCGTTACTTTTATTTTTAGTAAAACCATAGCCCTCATGGTATCCATATCTATGGCTATTTTCATTAGTCACATTTTGGTTTTCAAAAACGATAATCCATGCATGCCCCAGATTCCCGCCACCCAAAATCTGATTTAATGCTTTGACTACTGCCCTGGCTCTGGCATTTTTGTCATCAGGATAGGCAGATGCAGCCTCATCAGCAATATCACAAATAGCGTCTAAATCTGTAGGTTCAGGTTTCCGATTACAGCGTAAACAAATTTGAGGATATCCTACTGAGGGATCTCCCTGTGGCATAATATGTGATTCGTTTTTTAGATTTGTAAGTGTTTTAGGTAAAATAAATTCATTAATATTACTCATAATTAGTGACTTCATTTTAATCTCCAGAAAAATTCATCTAATAAAAAAAGAAGAGAAATTAATTACACCGTTATATATAGCATCATTACAAAATGACAGCCGCTTGGCTATAATAATGCGTGTTTTTACATCCCGAAAAAGAAGACAGACAAACTAACGTTGAACAATGGGAAGACTGAACGTCAAACTATTATTGAGTCTAATGTTTTTAGATGCAAAAATAAAGACATCCGTCACAAAGTCAGGAAAAACATCACTTAATTTAAATACATCAATTAATTACACAGTGAAAACAAATATATAAAAAATTAATTATATACAGAATTATAATTATTACCGATATTCTTTACTGCAACAAAACTTACACGCAAGGAAAAGCGGACTACAGTGATTATTTGTCGAAAAAACAGAATGTGCCCTCCAGATGCTTACTGACACAAAAGAAACAGTGTAGAATAAGGGGCATCAAGCAGGAGCATAAATGACCATTAAAGAACATGATTTTCGTAAAATTGATTTAAATTTGCTGATTGCATTTACAGTGCTGTTTCGTGAACAGAGTGTCTCCTTGGCTGCAGATAAATTGCACCTTGGGCAGCCTGCCGTCAGTGGGGCGTTAGCACGCCTGCGAGAAATGTTCGACGATCCGTTATTTATTCGTAGTGGCCACCGTATGCAACCGACCGCTCGAGCCTGCGAACTACACCGTGAATTAATGCCTCTGCTTGAACAGCTACAAAGCACTTTATTTCAGTCCAGTGAATTCAGTCCAGGATCGACAACCACCAGCATTACGCTTGGGATGAGCGACTGGCTGGAAATGTGGCTAATGCCAACGTTACTGCCCGCACTCAAACAAACCGCTCCCGGTCTGCATATCCATGTGGTCACCAGTACACCGCTGACCGATATGCAACAACTGGAAGGGGGAGAACTGGATATGGCTCTCAGTGTTACGCAGCACAGTGCTCGCTGGCTTGAGAAAAAACATCTCATCAATATGCCCTATCAAGTACTCTGGGATCCGCAACACGTCCATGTCACCTCGCCATTAACCCTTGAAGATTATGTCGCCTGGCCGCATATTCAGCTCAGCAACCGGGAGGCAACCAGCAGTCTGTTAGACCGAACACTGGACAAACAAGGCAAAACTCGCCAGATCGATTACACCACCGCCCACTTTGCTTCCCTCCCGGGCTTAGTACAACAAATGCCGCTGATGGCTACGCTTCCCTCGGCATTAGCGAGTCAATGGCAGCAACGCTATGCCCTGCAAAGCAGCCCACTGCCACTTGATATTCCGGAACTGGAAGTCGCTTTACTCTGGCATCAGCGCCACAATAGTGATACTCCCCTGATGTGGCTGGCTGAGACTATTCAGCAGCTGGTTTCAGCGACGGCAGTATCGTTATAACTTTCCAATAACCTGAGCAATATCAGCGGCGCGTTTGAGTGTTCTAATTTCGCCAAATAACTCAGTCGCTTCGCTATACTCTTTACGCAAATAGCCTAGCCACTGTTTGATACGTGCCACATGATACATACCTGTATCGCCCTGCTTTTCTAAGTGCACATACTTTTGCAGTAATTTCACGACCTCCGGCCACGGCATAGGGGGTTCATGGTATTTTATTACCCGGCTTAAATTTGGAACGTTAAGCGCGCCCCGGCCAATCATCACTGAATCGCAACCGGTCGCTGCCATACAGTCCTGGGCACTTTGCCAGTCCCATATTTCACCGTTCGCCACGACAGGAATCGACAAGCGTTGGCGAATATCACCGATCGCTGCCCAGTTGATTCGCTCTGCTTTATATCCGTCTTCCTTAGTACGCCCGTGGACAACCAGCTCGCTGGCTCCCGCCTGTTGTACAGCATCGGCGATTTCAAATTGACGCGCCCCGCTGTCCCAGCCAAGCCGAATTTTGACCGTCACCGGTAACTCCGCCGGTACTGCGGCACGCATAGCTTTGGCTCCCTGATAAATCAGTTCCGGATCTTTAAGCAGAGTCGCACCACCACCACTACCATTGACCAGTTTTGACGGACAACCACAATTTAAGTCAACGCCCCAGGATCCCAGTTCCACAGCACGTGCAGCATTCTCTGCCAGCCATTGGGGATGTTGCCCCAATAGTTGAACACGTACCAGGGTTCCGGAAGGTGTCCGGCTGGCATGATGAAGTTCAGGACATAATTTCAGAAAGGATTTCGCAGGCAAAAGTTGATCAACGACGCGTAAAAATTCGGTAATACAGAGGTCATAATCATTCACCTCCGTCAACAATTCCCGCACCAGCGAGTCAAGAACACCTTCCATTGGCGCCAGCAGTACACGCATGAATTTATTCCAGAAAAGAAGAGCCTGAAAGGCTCCTGAGGATAATAATAAACCTTAGGTTATCTCTGAATAAACAGAGGCTACCTAATAAAAACCAAGAAAATCAATTTATTGATTTTCATCTGCTAACCACAAAAAAGGAAAAGACACGTTTTATCCTTCTTTGTGGTTAGCAGTCAGAGGAGCCAGAGAGGCTCCCCTGAATAATGGTAAAACTTATTTTATATCAAGCAGAAGCAGGTTTGCGAGGTGCGCGACGACGTGTGTTGCCCCCTGCAGGTTTTGCTCCGCCGTCGCTCTGGTTACTACGGCGCGGGGCATGCTGACGCTCTGACCCCGTATTGCCATTAGCGCTACGACGAGGTTGTCCGCCTTGAGGGCCTCCGCGTCCACCCTGACCACGACCGCCACCACCACGTTGCTGACGGCCATTGACGATAGGTTCGGCCGCAATAGACGGGTCAACATCATAACCAGGCAAAGCCATGCGTGGAATTTCGCGCTTCAATAAACGTTCGATATCACGCAGTAATTTGTGCTCATCGACACAGACTAAAGAGAGTGCCTCACCTGTCGCTGCCGCACGTCCGGTACGGCCGATACGGTGCACATAGTCTTCTGGCACATTCGGCAGCTCATAGTTAACGACATGAGGTAGCTCTTCAATGTCCAGACCACGAGCCGCAATATCGGTTGCCACGAGCACACGGATAGCGCCATTTTTAAAATCCGCAAGAGCACGGGTACGTGCCCCCTGGCTCTTATTACCGTGAATAGCGGCTGCAGTAATACCATCATGCTTCAACTGCTCAACCAGATGGTTAGCGCCATGTTTGGTTCGGGTAAAGACCAGCACTTGCTGCCAGTTGCCTGTACCAATCATCTGTGATAACAGTTCCCGCTTACGCTTTTTATCAACAAAATGCACATGCTGGGTAATTTGCTCAGAGGCCGTGTTACGACGGGCAACTTCAACTTCTTCCGGGTTGTGTAGCAGTTTCTCTGCCAGAGACTTGATCTCATCAGAGAAGGTTGCCGAAAACAGTAAGTTCTGACGGCGAGCCGGTAGTTTTGCCAGCACACGGCGGATATCGTGAATAAAGCCCATATCGAGCATACGGTCAGCTTCATCCAGTACCAGAATCTCAACGCTGTCGAGTTTTACGGCGTTCTGATGTTCAAGATCCAGTAAACGACCCGGAGTCGCGACCAGCACATCAACCCCACCACGTAGCTTCATCATTTGTGGATTAATACTCACACCCCCGAAGACCACCAGTGAGCGAATATTTAAATACTGACTGTATTCACGCACGTTCTCACCCACTTGAGCCGCCAGCTCACGCGTCGGAGTGAGGATCAGAGCACGCACCGGACGGCGTCCCTTCTGTTGCGGCGTGCTATCCAGCAGGCGCTGCAATAACGGAAGTGTAAAACCTGCCGTTTTACCCGTACCCGTTTGAGCACTGGCCATCAAATCACGACCTGCCAATACCACCGGAATTGCCTGACGTTGAATTGGCGTAGGCTCGTTATAGCCCTGCTCTTTCACGGCACGCAAAATATCGGCATTCAGGCCGAGAGAATCAAAAGACATAGGAACTCCAGAACCGCCCTGACCGCTTATACGGTGTAGTTTCCAGGGGGAACATCAAGCACCAGCTTTACGCTGGCGAAAGAAAGGGACACAAACCACGGTGCCGACTGCGGGCAGCATAACATTTTTTGTGATCTTCCGCATATATTCTCATCCCATTATTGTCAGCAAAAGAAGCATTAAATGGATTGGACAGACATCATAAATAAACTTACGCTTAATGAATCAATTTCTTGATTTTTAATAAGTCGCCATAAAAAAGATAGCGGCATATTTAACCTCTTATACCGTGCTAAACGTTCTTATAGGACATCTCGTGACGCACTGAATACAGTAGAAATAATCAACGATAAACTATCGATGCCAAACAATACGGAACAAATCGCTCTTTAACGATGAATCACGTATGACTTCTGAGGTATCAGCCAAAAAAGACTTCAGTTATCGCTCTGCTCAAGGAAGCTGTGATGAACAGTAAAAAAATGCTTGTTGCCATTATCGTTATAGTCATTATTCTGGCAGCCGTTTTTGGCGGCTGGAAAATGTATCAGAGCCAGCAAACATCTCATCTCACTCTGTACGGTAATGTTGATATTCGTAGCGTCAATACGAGTTTTCGGGTTACGGGACGTCTGGCTGCCCTGAATGTCGATGAAGGCGATATTATCAAGTCAGGTGAGCCTTTAGGGCTGCTGGATGATGCCCCGTTTCAGATTGCCGTTCATCAGGCACAAGCCAATGTTGATGCTGCTCAGGCACAATATGACTTGATTATTGCAGGTTATCGTGACGAAGAAATTGCTCAAGTTGCAGCCCAGGTCGATAGCGCCCAATCTGCATATGACTACGCGCAAAGCTTTTATCAGCGTCAACAAGCTATGTGGGCAACACATGCAGTATCTGCCAATGATTTACAGAATGCACGCGTCGCCAGTGAACAAGCCCGAGCCACATTAGCGGCCGCAAAAGATAAACTACATCAGTACCGCAGCGGTAATCGACCGCAAGAAATCGCCCAGGCCCAGGCTGCTCTTCAACAGGCTAAAGCTCAACTGGCACAGGCCCAGCTTAATTTACAAGATACAACACTACTTGCCCCCTCTGATGGCACTATTCTGGTTCGCAGCGTTGAGCCTGGCACCCTACTGAATGCGGGTAACACTGTTCTGACTGTGGCTCTGACGCGTCCGGTATGGATACGCGCTTATGTAAATGAAGCCAGTCTTGGCCAAGTACAACCCGGTCGAGAGGTACTTATCTATACCGATAGTCGTCCTGATAAACCCTATCGAGGCAAAGTCGGTTTTGTTTCACCTACCGCTGAATTTACGCCAAAAACGGTGGAAACGCCGGACTTGCGTACTGACCTGGTGTATCGTCTGCGCATCATTGTCACGGATGCCGATGATATTTTACGTCAGGGTATGCCCGTGACCTTAACCTTTGACGATGGTGCTTCCCATGGTCAGCACTGACAGGCTGATTCGTTTGCAGAGGGTGGTCAAAAATTTCCCCTCACTTGAGCATCCCGCGGTTTACAGTCTCGACTGTGAAATTAATGCCGGAGGTGTTACCGGGCTGGTAGGACCGGACGGTGCAGGAAAAACCACGTTAATGCGCATGCTGGCCGGTTTACTCGCCCCCTCTTCCGGTGAGATAGCCGTTGCCGGTTTCGATCCCATAAAAAACGATCGCGCCCTGCACGCTATTCTTGGTTATATGCCACAAAAGTTTGGTCTCTATGAAGACCTGACTGTGATGGAAAACCTGACGCTGTACGCAGAATTACGCGATGTCGCAGATGAGGTCCGGGAAGCAACCTTTCAGCGACTGCTAAAATTTACCTCACTGAAACCCTTTACAGAACGGCTGGCAGGCAAGTTGTCCGGCGGAATGAAACAGAAACTCGGTCTGGCCTGTACCCTGGTGGGACAACCTAAAGTCCTGCTACTTGATGAGCCTGGCGTAGGCGTGGATCCCATCTCCCGACGCGAATTATGGCAAATGGTGCACGAACTGGCCGATGAAGGCATGCTTATTCTGTGGAGTACTTCTTATCTTGACGAAGCGGAACAGTGCCGGGAAATTCTCTTAATGAATGGCGGTAAACTACTTTACCAGGGCGCGCCACAGGAGCTGACTCAGAAAGTGACTGGTCGGTCATTACTGGTCAGCCATCCCGCTGAAAATAATCGTCAATTGATGCAGCGTTTACTGAAACTGGATCAAGTTTCGGATGCCGTGATTCAAGGTCATGCGGTACGTTTAATGCTGGCCAAAAATACCGCCATTGACACATTTTCTCACGCTATTGATTTACCCGGATTGCATATCACTGAAACAACGCCACGCTTTGAAGATGCCTTTATCGATTTACTCGGGGGGATGGCACTTGTCGAGTCCGCACTGGGGAATATGCTACGCCCCCTGCCACACAACCCTGATGAAACAGTAATTGAAGCCAGAACGCTGAGCAAAAAATTTGGTGATTTTACCGCCACCGATCGTGTCTCTTTTGCCGTTAAGCGAGGGGAGATCTTTGGTTTGTTGGGGCCTAATGGTGCGGGTAAATCGACAACCTTTAAAATGATGTGCGGATTAATGGTACCCAGCTCAGGGGATGCGCAAGTACTGGGAATGGACTTAAAAAAAAGCTCCGGAAAAGCACGTCAACATCTGGGCTATATGGCGCAAAAATTTTCCCTGTACGGTAATTTAACCGTAATGCAAAACCTGCGTTTTTTTTCAGGTATCTATGGCCTTCGTGGTAAAAAACAGACTGCGCAAATTGAGAATATGTGTAAGGCCTTTGCCTTACATGACATAGTCAATAGCGTCACAGATTCTCTGCCTCTGGGATTTAAACAGCGTCTGGCTCTTGCTTGTTCGATGATGCATGAACCCGATATTCTGTTTCTTGATGAACCTACATCAGGAGTCGACCCTGTTACCCGCCGTGAATTCTGGCTGCATATTAATAGTATGGTGAACAAAGGCGTTACCGTAATGGTGACGACTCACTTTATGGATGAGGCCGAGTATTGCGATCGTATTGGTCTGGTTTATCACGGTAAGCTGATCGCGACCGGCACTCCAGATGCGCTGAAACATCAGATTGCAGACAGGATAACCCCCGATCCGACGATGGAACAGGTATTTATCGGGCTTATCGATCAGTGGGATAAGGAGCACAGCCGTGAGCCATCATAATCCTCTGCTATCATGGCGGCGGGTCCGTGCGCTTTGCATCAAAGAGACCCGACAGATCATTCGTGACCCGAGCAGTTGGCTGATTGCTGTCGTGATCCCTCTACTTCTGCTGTTTATCTTCAGCTATGGTATTAATCTTGATTCCAGCCGCCTGCATGTTGGCGTGCTGGTAGAACAACAAAATGGCGATGCCTTTGATTTTACCCATACCATCAGCGCTTCGCCGTTTATTCAACCCACTATCAGTGATAATCGTCAGCAACTGACTCAGCTAATGCAAGCCGGAAAAATCCGTGGCCTTGTGGTTATTCCTCCTGACTTTAATCAGAAAATGGCGCGTCCGGGCGATACCGCCCCTATCCAGATAATCACCGATGGAAGCGAACCCAATACCGCTAACTTTATTCAAGGTTATATGGAGGGGATCTGGCAAATCTGGTTGCAACAACGCGCAGAAAACAGAGGAGAAGTCTTTGAGCCTCTTATTGAGGTACAAACTCGCTACTGGTTTAATCCTGCCGCGATCAGCCGCCATTTTATTATACCCGGCGCCATCACGATTATTATGACGGTTATCGGCGCTATTTTAACTTCACTGGTTATCGCCCGGGAATGGGAACGTGGAACGATGGAAGCCCTGCTTTCCACACAGATAACCCGTACCGAGTTATTACTGTGTAAATTACTGCCTTACTTCGTCCTGGGTATGCTGGCGATGACGCTGTGTATGGTCGTCACCGTATTTATTCTTGATGTTCCCTGGCGCGGATCGCTGTTATTACTGTTTGTCATCAGTAGTCTGTTTTTACTCAGCACCCTGGGAATGGGGCTGTTAATTTCAACCCTGACACGTAACCAATTTAATGCTGCCCAAGTCGCGCTAAATGCGGCTTTCTTGCCTGCCATTATGCTATCGGGTTTTATTTTTCAGATAGACAGTATGCCCGCTATTATTCGCGCAGTAACCTATATTATTCCTGCCCGTTATTTTGTCAGTACCTTACAGAGTCTGTTTCTGGCCGGAAATATCGTCTCAATAATGCTGGTGAATACTCTGTTCCTGATGGCTGCCGCAGTGCTATTTATCGGCCTGACAGCTTTAATCACTAAGCGTCGGCTCGAGTAGGAGAAGAGATGTTTTATCGTTTATGGACCTTAATCCGTAAAGAACTACAATCGCTGTTGCGCGAACCTCAGACACGTGCGTTGCTGATTATTCCTGTGCTGGTTCAGGTCATCATCTTTCCTTTTGCCGCAACGCTCGAAATGACAAATGCCACCATCGCTATCTTTGACGAAGATAATGGCAACCATTCTGTTGAACTCACCCAGCGCATTGCTAAGGCGAGTGCGTTCAGCGAAGTACTATTATTAAGGAGCAGTGCCGAGATTGGGCCTGTAATTGATAATCAGAAAGCACTGTTGGTTATCCGTTTTCCAGAGCATTTTTCCGGTAA
Organism: uncultured Cedecea sp.; assembly: GCF_947498825.1. Classification (GTDB taxonomy): domain Bacteria; phylum Pseudomonadota; class Gammaproteobacteria; order Enterobacterales; family Enterobacteriaceae; genus JGM124. The sequence continues at coordinate 679,151 of NZ_CANMLV010000001.1, forward strand.
TCTGACACAATTGCGCCCCACTACATTAAATATCTTGCTGGATGGACGTAACTCAAACAGCGCTCAAATAGCGGCTAATTATCTACAACAGATAGTCAAAAATTATCAGCAGGAGTTAGTGGCTGGTCAGCCGAAAATAAATAATAGTGAGTTAATCGTTCGTAACTGGTATAACCCGAATCTGGACTATAAATGGTTTGTGGTGCCTTCTTTAATTGCCCTGATAACCACCATTGGTATTTTAATTGTCACCTCGCTTTCAGTTGCCCGCGAACGTGAGCAGGGTACGATGGACCAATTGATTGTCTCGCCGCTGGCGACCTGGCAGATTTTTATTGGCAAAGCGGTTCCAGCTCAAGTGGTGGCGCTGGCTCAGGCAACCATCGTCCTGGCGGCAGGCATTTGGGGTTATCAGATCCCCTTCTCAGGTTCACTGCTACTGTTCTACTTCACCATGATTGTCTATGGTTTTTCACTGGTGGGATTTGGACTGCTGATCTCAACGCTCTGTTCAACTCAGCAACAGGCCTTTATTGGGGTATTTGTGTTTATGATGCCAGCAATCCTGTTATCAGGATATGTTTCGCCCGTTGAGAATATGCCGGTCTGGTTACAGGATATCACCTGGGTAAATCCTATTCGGCATTTCACAGACATCACTAAGCAAATTTATTTAAAGGATGCAGATTTTGGAATTATCTGGAATAGCTTGTGGCCACTATTGGTAATAGCGGCCACAACGGGTTCAGCGGCGTACTGGCTGTTTCGACGAAAAATTGCCTGATTTTTCTTTATGGACCAAGGAGTAAATAGCGGGACCCGCTATCATTGCCAGACCTGCGATACTCAGTAATAAAGGGCTGTGTACCACACGTGACAGCAACCAAAGAGCTATCAAGGCTGTGCCAAAATACCAAGTGGTGGTTAACTCTTCGAGAAAATCACCGATATCTCGTAGCATACCACTACGAAAATGCTGAAAGGCAAACATCAAAATGACAGTAAAGATGTAAAGCAGACACAAACCAATCCCGACGGGGATCAGGGAGGCCGTTTTCCAGCCAACTAGCAACGCACCGATAACGGCAAGATGCAGCATAATCTGCCAGCAACTTAACCCGGTAGTCACTCGTATCCGTTGTTGCCACTTCATATTCTCTCTCCTGCGTTCTTTCTTACTGCTATTCAGAGTACGCGAGTGTACGGAAAAATCATCCGTATACGTCCTTTTTGTGACAAAAATTACATTTTATTTACCAAAAAAGTGAAAAATATGGCATCGCGCACCCTCTGAAGAACAAATTTCACTCATTTCCACACATTTTGTCGATCCGGATTTATCATCATTCTCCTAAAAATTTAAATCACTTTTGGGCAACATGGATACCACTAAGGCCAGAACAACTTAAAGGATGATGGGCATAATGCTTTTCCTGGATAACCGAGATGCTCGCTTACATTAGAAATGTTTCACTGGTCGCTATATCAATATTGAATTAAATCCCCATCATGCAATTTTTCCGATTAACTAACGGGTGCCTCTTACTGTCAGATACAGAGATCTTTTATTTTTATGAACGCCAGAATCCTGTAGCGACGAAAATAATTTCGTCCCCTTTAACGAGACGAATTTCTTTCCCGTCAACAAACACCGTACTATTATATCCAGCCATTGTGAATATTCTAACTCGTTGAGTAGTCATAACAACTGATGGCATATAAATTTTTTCTGACCATAAAGCATTACGCATAACTATTTCAACATAGCGATATTTTTTCACGGCATCATTTATCATTTTAGCTGTTATTGTTGTAGCATTTTCAAACTCAAGAGTATGGTAAATAACTTTGTTATCTGTATTCATTTTAACGATTTTATTTCTCAGGGCGTTAATTTCATTCCATGTTGTTTTCCCATAAATTTTTTCGATACCGTAGTACTCCTGAGAACCATACGTGCTATCTTTACTTGGAATATCATTTTCGTATTTTTTATTCATTAAGACATTAGCTTTGAGGAATATTTTTTTTGTTTCTTCACCTACAACATGGGATATGCCCTTTGCAAGCACAGACAGGGTCGGTAATAATATTGTACTATCGTGTTCAGGCAAAGGAGTATTTTCATAAAAATTCCATGCATTAAACACCAATCTATCATTGTGTATTTTTAACAAATAGCCTGTCCCTTTTTTAGTTATACCATTTTCGCCTCTGGTTAAACTAGGTATTTCGATTAATGTTCCAAAAGGTCTTTGTATTGATTCAATAACACCAAAACCATTATGAATATGTCCATTTAACATGACTATTTGCGGATATGCTAAAAATATTTCCTTTAACTCTTCATCTTGATCGCCAAAACCACCGAACAGCCCCGCTCTCCAGTGAGTCGAGTTGAAAGCTTGATGAGTCATGACAAATATAGGTTTACCACTCTCCGCTTTTTCAGCAAGTTTCTCCCTCAAAAAAATCATGGATTCTTCATTTAACTCCATTTTTTCTCTAAGGCCGAGATCGGTATTTAAAAGCAGGAAATGATATCCTTCAATCCATGCGTCAATACACATAGTCCCTTCCTGATATACAATCCCGCATTGTTTAAGATATGAATGATATAATTCAATTAAATCTGGGTCTAAGGATTTATCAGCTTTGGCTCCTGTTCTTACATCATGATTCCCTAGCATTAATAGTAAGTTAGCATGATATTTTGATGGAAATTCATTCATGAAAGTAGCAAAAGCCTTCTGCCTGTCGTGATGGTAATCACCAATATCCCCCCCCATCAGTAGTCCTGTTGCACCATGGCCAACAATATTAGTAATTGATTTATGCAAGACCATTCTGTCTTCATCGGAGTTTTGATGAATATCACTTATTATACCAATAACCATAATTCACTCCTCATAATATACATATCAAAATGACATGGTGAACTATAATAAATATAGTCATATGCTAAACAACAATATAATCACTCACTTATATTTAATAACAATGAGTTATGTTTCCTACAAGAAAACCGTCTATGCTTGTTTATTGAAAATATATATTGATAAAAACAATATTCGCATCATTCTCATCGGTATTTAATTAATAATATATGAACGACGCTATACGTGGATAAAAGCGAACAGCCTCTATTCCAGGATTGAACAGTTTGGTGATAAGTTATTTGAATCATTTACTACTTAATAATGATAATTGTCAAGTCATAATGACGATTTTTTATTCGGAATGTCTTCGTATTTGCTGCACCCCACAATTGTAGATTCAATCTGTCAACGCAACCTCTCTTTTAATTATCTTTTTCACGTGATTTTCAGTCTACAACTGATCGCCGCGTTGATATCCTGATCATGACTGGCATTACAGCCGGAACACTTCCATTCCCGCACCTTTAGCGGCATTTCTGGCATCTTGTGACCGCAGCAATGACAGTTTTTCGAACTGGCGAACCACTGAATCAGTTTGACCAGGTAACCCTCTGCCGACTCTGCTTGGTATGAGCGTTTTTCCACAAATCCAGAGCATGCCGCATCCCTGATATGGCGGGTAAGGCGACGGCCACTCTATAATGAGGCTTCATTGCAGATGTAAAACAGAGACAACCAAAACACCTGAAATATCTGCTTCAACAAGTACCCGCCAGCAAAAAACCAATAATTTGAAGCAGAACAGCACACTGATGATGATAATTTATTACTTTTTAACATAACAATGACACCTGAAATTTATTGTGCGATGTACAAAATGATAAATACAGTTGCCGCTATTAGTTTATTATTATCAATGTAATAATGGTATCTATCCCGACAGACTGGAACATAGCAATGGACGAGAATGAGAAAAAAAGTAGTAGTTTATTTGATAATGACCCCATTCTTTATGCTACATGGCTTTATTATCAGGATGGCCTCAGTCAAACTGAGGTTGCCCATGCGATGGGGATCTCAAGAGTCACGGTCGTAAAATATCTGCAGACTGCGCGTGAAAAAGGTTATGTGAATATTAGCCTTGATGCCAAGTCATTTTCATCTATTGAGCTCGCTATCAATATAAAAAACAAATTTAATCTATACAATGTCATTATTATTCCTGACAGCCAGCAGGATAATAGTAGTCTGGGTAATGCCGCCCGTCGCGAGCATCTGGCCAGAGCGGGTGGTATGTATTTGAGTCAGGTTGTCGAAGACAATGATTTCCTGGGCGTTGCCTGGGGGAGAACCATTCACAGAATGGGGCATATTATGTCACCGAAACCCTCCAATAATGTCACCGTGTTACAGATGCTCGGCTCAATGCCTGCTCAACCTGATTTTACAACGATTGAGTCTTCGTCCTTGATCGCCAATAAATTTTCCGGCAGTTGTGTGAACCTGCATGTCCCGGCGGTTGTTTCCAGTGCCTCGCTGGCTGCGGAATTACAGGCAGAACCTATTATTCAGGCCAATTTTTCCGCGCTGAATAAATGTAATAAGGCGTTGTTTGTCGTCGGTAATGTACAGGACAGCAATCCACTGATCTCAAGCGGTGTCCTCTCTAAAATAGAGATGCAGACTTATCGTGATCTTGGTGCCGTTGGGGTTATTTGTGGGCGTTTTTATGATAAAGATGGCAATCATATCCCTGCCGAAGTGGATTTACGTATTTTAGGGATAAGTCTGGCCCAGTTACGTAATATTGAGCGTCGTATATTCCTTGCCATTGGTGAGGAAAACTTTGCCGCAACGCTCGGCGCAATCCGTGGTGGCTATGTTTCTGACTTGATTATTGATGAAACAACAGCTAATTATCTTAATACTTGTCAGCCTTAGTCATTATATAAAAAGGATTTCTCAGATAAGAAATCCTTTTTCCCAGAGTAAATTTTAAATATCTTGGTCAGCTATCCGTCTTTAAACCATAGGTTTTGAATTTTTCGTTAACACGACGCATTTCAGAATGAGATAATATCGGCACCTCATCCGTTACTGAAAGTATTTTTAAATACATATTTGCCAGAACTTCTACTTCATTCGCCAGCCATAACGCTTTCTCTAAATTCACTTCCATGGTAATCATACCATGGTGTTGCATCAATAAAGCTTTGCTGGTTTTTATTCCATGCTCAACATTATCAGCCAATTCAGAACTACCAAAAGTAGCATAAGGAATACAGGGGACGGTATTACCGCCAGTAACAGCAACCATATAATGAATTGCCGGAATATCCTGATTCAAAATTGAAACAGCGGTGGCGTTTACTGCATGGTTATGTACCACAGCATTCAGTTCCGGACGCGCGTGATAACAGGCGAGATGAAATAACCACTCGCTTGAAGGAACTTTATTGGCTTCCGCCTTCCCTTCATAACTGACAAATACAATCTGCTCGGGGGTTAATTTATGATAAGCCACACCGCTTGGGGTTATCAGCATACCATTCTGGTAACGCGCACTGATATTTCCGGAAGTCCCTTGGTTGAGCCCTAAACGTGACATCTCAAGACAACTATCAATGATTTCTTGCGCTAAACACGCTCTGTTCATGGCAAAAACCTTATCAGATGAGTTATTGAGGGATAAAACTCCCTCAATACTAATTAATCATGCTCAGGAAAGAGCGCTCGCAATGCAGACTCATTCGCCTGACAGATACCACGCTCAGTAATCAAACCGGTGATTAATTCTGCCGGTGTAACATCAAAAGCAAAATTTCCACAAACGGTGCCAGAAGGGGCAGTATCGACCCAGCTACGTTTGCCTGAGGCATCAATTCCATAAACATGGGATTGTTCTTCACCACTACGTTCTTCAATAGGGATCTCTTTTATCCCATCATAAACGGTAAAATCAATGGTCGGAGACGGCAGCGCCACATAAAAAGGAACATTATTTGCTTTGGCTGCTAACGCCTTCAGATAAGTACCAATCTTATTACATACATCACCACGGGCAGTGGTTCTGTCGGTGCCAACAATGCACATATCGACTTCACCATGCTGCATTAAATGGCCACCGGCATTATCTGCAATCAGAGTATGTGCCACACCATGCGATCCCAGTTCAAAGGCTGTTAACCCGCCCTGATTACGTGGCCGCGTTTCATCCACCCAGACATGAATATCAATGCCTTCTTCATGTGCCATATAAACAGGTGAAAGTGCCGTCCCCCAGTCAACCGTTGCCAGCCAGCCTGCATTACAGTGGGTCAGAATATTTACTCGCTCACCTTTTGGCTTACTGGCGGCAATGGCACGAATAATTTCCAGACCATTTCGACCAATACTTTTGCAAAGTTCAACATCTTCATCTGCAATTTCACCGGCAATACGGTAGGCCTCAGCCTGACGTTCAGTTTCCGGTAATTCTTTGAGCTGAGGACAAATTCTGTCCAACGCCCATTTCAAGTTAATGGCCGTCGGGCGGGTAACTACCAGAGTGTCATAGGCATGCTGCAGATTTTTATCACTGGCATCCTCTTTCATCGCCAATGCAACACCATAAGCCGCCACGGCACCAATCAGAGGAGCACCACGGATCCACATATCTTTAATTGCTGTTGCTGCCAGCTGCAAATCTGTCAGTTGGATGACTGCCAGCTCAAAAGGCAGTTTGGTTTGATCGAGGACTTCAACCGTATAACCATCCTCTGCAAGCCAGACTGAACGGTAGTGGGTTCCTTTAATCTTCATAAATACCTCTTAACACATGGATGCATAAAGTTTGAGTTGTGAAAAATTGGTATGCACAGAGGCATTAACAATCAATTCCCGAGCCATTTTTAATGCTGAGCGTTCACATTGTGCTCTGAGATCTGCATCAGCAATGGTTTTAAAATCAGCGACGCCGGCAAAACCAATAATACGGCGGTTCATTTCCAGGCCAGCATTGACCAAAGTGTCTTCTAATAATGTTTTGAAAAAGTCATCCTGAGCGCGCTGTAATAACCCGCTGTCATGGCGCTGATACAAGGTGTGAGGATAAGCTTCACCCTGCAGCTTGGTATTCCAGAGCTGACGAAACTCCTGCTCAAATACCGACCATGTTTGTTCAATTTGCTCTAATAGCCATGCCTGATAATCCTGACGACAACGGATATCTGGCTGGAGTCCCGCTTGAGCAAAATAGGCCATATACAGGTTGCCGATATAATTACCAATATCAAAAGCCATTGGTCCCATAAAACCAAATTCGGGATCAATCACTTTGCTATCCGTTGTCGAAACCATAATTGAGCCAGAGTGCAAGTCTCCGTGTAACAGAGCCTGAGCCTCAGTCATAAATTTATATTTATATTTCATCGCAATATGAATGACATCGACATCCTGCCAAATGGCATGAACATCCTCGTCCAACTGCGGAGACGTCCAGTTATTGCGCGGAGCATCAAAATAGGGCTCAGTAAAAATTAAATCTTCTGTAATTTTGCATAACTCATGATTGTTAGCAAAGCTTGCGGTTAACGCTTTCTTCTCTGCCGCATCCATACCAATATCTGAAGTATGGAATAACGTTTTTGCCAGGAAAGAGCCTATCTCTTGTTCAAGCCGGGGTTGTTTTTCACCCGCAATGAGTTTTTTTCTTAAAATAATATGGCTGGCCAGATACTCCATAGCAAAAATGGCCATCAAAGGATCATAAAAATAGACTTCTGGAACTAGCGCATGTCCGGCATATTTATATTCTTGCAATAAAACATTATATTCAAAAAATGCCCGATTAATGGAAAGTTTCCAGCTTTCTCCTGCAGCACGAACATAAGGCAATGCCTGTTTGACGATAATAGTTCGTTCGCTACCGGAGACAATAAATACCAGATTTAAATTACCATCTCCCACCTCAGTGACCGTCCAGGTTTCAGGTTGACCGCCTAAAATTAGGCCCTGCGGTAATTTATCACTTAAATAGTAAGGCAGCGTTTCACATGTTTGAGGCATGTAGCCATCAGGTATAGTGTTTGTCATAATACCACTCGACTTAATCATCAAAAATTAAACAGTTCAGAATGACCACTTATATCCTGAATAATTCTAGTTGCTTGTAGTCACCAAACTCAGACCGCCGATGAGCATAGATACACTATGTGATTCGACAGCATGGGTGTCGACAACACCCAAGCAACTTGAAGTATGACGGATATTTTATTATGGCTGTGGCATCCATTCTGGCATTAAAACAGATGATTTTGAGAATTCCGGATTTTTAGCCAGTAAATCATCCATATTTTTAATATCGTTAGCTTTCAGTGTTTCCTGGGTAATTAATACGGGTGGTACAGTAACCAATGGAGGAACATCCTCACCTTTAAGCAACATCGCCAAAGCACGCACACTCACCTCTCCCATCACTGACGGGTTCGTCGTGGCCGTTGCTACCCATGCACTTCCCGGCTCGCGCATCGCCTGAATATCTGAGTTAGAGATATCCGCGCTATAGATTTTAACGTTATTGGATAAACCCGCTTCATCGACCGCAATCTTGGCGCCTTTGGCAAACTCATCATACGGGGAGAAAATCACTTTAATATCTGGATTCGCACGCAGAACCGCTGCTGCCTGATCGGCAACCTGATTTGGGATCGGGTTGCTCATCGTACCGAAACGGGCAACTTCAACAATACCGGGGTTATTCTTTTTCAGCGTCGTGAAGACTTCATCCCTTCTGTCAAGGGGAGGAATACCCGGAACATATACATAGGCAGCTTTCCAGTCCTTGCCATTATCTTTCATCGCTTGCTCAAGAGAGAGCTCAGCAATTAACTGATCGTCCTGGTTAATTTGTGGAATAGCTGGGTTTTGCGCGTTGATATCGAAAGCCACAACTTTGATACCATTTTTAACCGCAGTATCAGCCAGGTCTTTCAGTGAGTCGGTAAAACCGTGCTGCAGAATAATACCGTCATATCCTTTCATGATGGCTTGTTCCAGCTGATTACGCTGGAGTGCTGCATCCTGGCGCGCATCATAAACATCGACTTTAAAACCCAGTGCATCAGCCTGACGCTTAACCCCTTTCAGATACAGCTCAGGAAAATCACCCTGTGACAGATATCTGACGTGAGCGATGCGTTTTTGTTTCCCCTCAAAGGGGGCTTTAGTTTCAGCATGAACACCAACCGAACTCATTACGCCCAACATAACCGTACATAACAAACCAAATTTCTTGATATTTTTCATTATGGTGTCCTCTATTATCGACGATTCTTGGATAGACCAAAGGTGAACATCAGTGCAGCAACCAGTACTAAACCTTTAATAAAATCCTGGGTGTAGTAAGGCGTATTCAACATCGTTAAACCATTAAGCAGTACTCCGACAAACAACGCACCGATAGCAGAGCCCTGCGCATTAGGTCGCGCGGCCCCCAGTACCGCATAACCAATCAGCGCTGCCGCAACCGCATCCATTAACAGTGAGTTACCGGAACTCACATCGCCGCGACCAATACGCGCGGCCAGCAAAATACCGCCGATTGAAGCAAATACTCCGGATAATACATAAGCAACGTAGCGATAGAATTTGACTCTGGCCCCTGCCAGTCGGGAAGCCTGTTCGTTAGAACCAATCGCATACATCACACGGCCATGGCGCGTTCTTTCCAGGAAGAAGTAAGTCACAACGGCCAGAACCAGCATGATGACAACGGGCACCGGAATAATGTCAAACAGACGCGCGCGCCCAAGAAATAAGAAGGCCTCAGTAAAATTACCTTGTGCTGATTCACCGTTGCTGAGTGTCATACCCGCAGAAATAGAGCGTCCTTCAGTCGGAATAAGTTGCAGACCTAATAGCAGGAACATCATGCCGAGCGTAGTCAGCAGATCGGGAATACGCATTTGTACCGTCAGGAAACCGTTAATTAACCCGACAATCACCCCAACACCTATCGCCGAAACAATCGCCAGTGTGGTGCCACCATCAAATACCACCATGACATAACTGGCGGTCATCATCGAAAATGCAGCCGTAGAACCAATAGAAAGATCAAATCCATTAACAGCCAGTGTTGCCGTCACACCTAATGCCAGAATGGCTACAATCGATACGGATTGCAGGATAATCATCATATTGATGGTGCTGACAAATGCCGGTTCCGCAAGTGAAAATATAATAAAAAGCGTCACTAATAATACGATTAGACCATATCTAATCGCTATTTCACGTGTATTTTTCATTAGCCATTCCTTCAGGTGCTTATTATTCAACGATGTCTTTTTCTGGTGCAGCTGCTATTTGTTTGATAAGTACTGGCATCTCTATTTCATCAACGCGGTGAATTCCAGCGAGATTGTTATGGTTAAAAACAATAATTCTGTCAGCGATTTCTAATGCTTCTTCTATATCGGTACAGACAGCAATAGTGACTCTATTTTTCGCAGTATTTCTTAATAACTCACCAATTTGTCGACGTGAGGATATATCGACCCCCTGGAACGGTTCATTTAATAATAAAGCCTGACAATCATCTAGCATCCAGCGGGCAATAATGGCTTTTTGTTGATTCCCCCCTGACAAGGTTGACATTAATGCATCGGCATCAGTGTATTTAACATGCGTCCGTTTAATTGCCGCTTCGACGGTGTGTTTTTCTTGTTGACGGTTTACAACTCCACCGCGACAGAATCTGGCAAGAAAGGGTAAACTGACATTCTGCTCAATAGTAAAGTCAGGAATAATCGCATTATTCCCCCTGTCTTCCTGCACCATAAAAATGCCATTTTCAATGGCATGTCTCGGGTTCTTTGCTGACCACGGCTGACCATTAAGCAGGATTTCACCCGCGTAAAATGGCTGCATACCAAAAATGCCTTCCACTACGGAGGTACAACCGGAAGACAGCAACCCGGTTAATACCACCACTTCTCCGGTTTTGAATTGCATATCAAAAGGACGTGAGGTTTCCGTTAAACGCACGCCTTTAAGGCTAATGACTTCTTTATTACCTGCTACATATTGATGGCGAATTTCGCCGACAGCATGTCCGAGCATTGAGTCAACTGCGCCATCGTAATCAAGAGGTTGCTCAAATAACCCGACAATGCGTCCTTCACGTAATGTGGCAATTCTTGAAGCTAAAGCACGCAAGTCTGACATGCGATGCGAAATATAAATAATGGCCACATTTTGCTCACGTAGCTTTTTCACTGCACGAAACAGATTTGCAGCCTCTTTGTCTGAAAGGCTGGAAGTGGGTTCATCAAGAATTAATAACCGGGGCTTTTCCGATACTGCACGGGCTATAGAAACCAACTGCCTTTCAGCTTGTCCTAATTCAGAAACCGGTTGGTCTAACGAAAAATGTAATCCGAGGTTATCGGCAACTTCCTTTGCTTGCTGGTGTAACGCTTTTTTATTAATAAAATGTGGAATGCGCCCATCACATAATCTGTCTAATAACAGATTTTCTGCAATCGTCAGATCCTGCACAACACCGTCATTAATAATTTGGTGAACCGTGATGACCCCGGCTTTGCGTGCAGCCTGCGGTGTATTGATTTGGCACTCTTCACCATTGATATATATCGCGCCCTGATCGGCAGTATAAATACCACTGAGAATTTTTACTAAAGTTGATTTTCCTGCACCATTAGCCCCCATTAAGGCCAGTATCTCCCCACCTTGTAGCGCTAAATTAATCTCGTGCAAAACAATGTTTGTGCCGAACTGCTTCTTGATGCCGCGTATTTCAATGATGTTGTTTTGTTGTGCTGACATCACAAACCCTCATCTTCTCGTTCACCAGTCGTTTACATATGTAAAATATGACACTACAAATGTAAAAGGTCTGTGACTAAGATAACAATTCAACTTGAATCCCTTCGGGCGACGGGGAATTGTATGGAAGCGTGAAGCGAGTCATGTTTTTGAACAGTTCAAAATAATGATACAGCCCGCCGAATCACATAGTTTATCTGTGCTTATCAACGGGCTGAACTGGGAACCTACAAGCAACTTGAATTATTCTGGGTATAATTTGGTATAAACATCAAAAATCGTATTGTTCTTTCGCTATATTGGAGTGCTTTAACTTTACCAATTATTATAAAATATATATTTTAAGAACCAGCTGAAATTGCAACTCAGCGTTTATAAAATAAATATATCGCCTTCTGTCGAGAATAGTTTCTCTGGTATTCAAAGAACAATAAACAAGAGAGATAATATGATAAAAGAAAATACTCTCTTCTGTATCAACACTCCGTATTTAAATCAGAAATCATATTATCCCAAGCAATCATCACATGACTTATCATATTAATTAATAACAAATAAGAACAGGTAATTTTAATGGCGGTGAGCCACTCTATTTCAAACAGAAAAACGGACTGTTAGAGTACAAAGAATGAGTGGCGATATGGGCAGTACACTGTCAGGGAAGCAGCGTCAACGTATTTCTGTCGCCAGCGCGCTATACAGACGATCCGGAATTTTACTGCAGGATGAGGCGATCTGCGATCTCGATATTAACAACGAAAAAATTACGCGCTCTATTAATCCATTATATTCAGTCAGATTAATCATTCACTGGATAAGTTATTGTTCGCACTTATCCAGTGAAGAGTAGCGTTGACTAACGGCGATTACCAAAAATACGCAACAGCATCAGGAACAGGTTAATAAAGTCAAGATACAAGGTCAGCGCACCAACAATGGAATACTTACGCATCATGCTGGTATCACGCGTATCAATTTGCTCACCGATATTTTTCAGTTTCTGTGTGTCGTAGGCAGTCAGGCCAACAAATACAATTACCCCGATGTAAGTAACAGCCCACATCAGTGCAGTACTTTTCAGCCAGAAGTTAACCAGTGAAGCAAGAATAATACCGATAAGTGCCATAAACAGCATATTACCGAAACCGCTTAAATCACGTTTTGTGGTGTAACCGTAGAGACTCATGGCACCAAACATCCCGCCGGCAACCACAAAAGTACTGGCGATGGAAGACATTGTATAGGCGAGGAAAATGCTCGACATCGTCAAGCCTGTTAGCGCGGAATAGAGCATAAACAGGGAAGTGGCAAGTCCGGGACTTAGCTTATGAATCATGCCTGAAATAACAAACACCAATGCCAGTTGGGCAATGATCAGGCCAAAGAAAGTAATATTGCTTGAAAAAACAAACTGCATCACTGCTGGCGAATTTGCGGCATACCAGGCAATAAAAGCGGTCAGTAATAAACCGCATGTCATCCAGCCATAGACTTGCGCCATAAAGGTCTGAAGACCGGTATTAGCACGCTGAACAATCGTATCATTGGAACGTGGAAATCTGTCCATGATGTATCCTCTAAAGAGTAAGGTCTTGGTTCGGGCATCAGCCCTGTCTGCGGTATAATATTAACACATCTTGAGCAGGATGCTGCTTACCAGCGATTCGCAGCAGTATCGTCGCTTTCTTTTGCTTCAATCCAGCGTCCGCCTTCCTGCGTGGCTTCGCGTTTCCAGAAAGGAGCCCGGGTTTTCAGGTAATCCATAATAAACTCCGCCCCGGCGAAAGCGGCATTACGATGAGACGCGCTGACCCCGACAAAAACAATTTGCTCGCCAGTATGAAGCTCACCCACTCGGTGGATAACCGTGATCCGCTGTAATGGCCAGCGCGTTCTTGCCTCACTGATGATTTCTGCCAGGGCTTTCTCTGTCATCCCCGGATAATGTTCAAGCGTCAGACCGCTAACAGTATCGCCGAGGTTATGATTACGCACCTTACCGGTAAAGGTCACCACGGCACCGTCATCATCACACGCAGCTAACCATTGATATTCTTCGCCGACCTGAAAATCATGCTGGCAGACCAGGATGCGGGTATTATTCATTCAGCCTCCGGTTACTGGTGGAAAAAATGCCACTTCATCCCCATCTGCTAAAGGGGTGTCAAAGCTCACGAGGGTCTGATTGACAGCTGCCAGTAGTTTTCCTGACTCCAGGGCCAGCTCCCAGCGATTTCCTTTTCCGGCAAGAAAGGCGCGTAGCTGTTCGACATCGCTGTAGCAGGGTTCCAGTTCGATGCTATCGCAACCCACTAACTCCCGCACCTGGGCAAAAAAAAGCACTTTAATCATGGGTTCACCTTGAAATCACCGGACTTACCGCCACTTTTTTCCAGCAGACGTATCGGGCCTATGACCATGTCTTTTTGTACCGCTTTACACATATCATAAATTGTTAAAGCCGCGACAGAGGCCGCGGTTAGCGCTTCCATTTCTACTCCGGTTTTACCACTCAGACGACAAACTGATTCAATGCGTACCCGGGAATGTTCTGGCTGGGCCTCAAGTTTAACTTCGAGATGTGTCAGTAATAGTGGATGGCATAATGGGATCAGCTCCCAGGTTCGTTTCGCGGCCTGAATTCCGGCAATACGCGCAGTGGCAAAAACGTCACCTTTATGGTGTTGCCCTGAGATTATCATCTCGAGCGTGCTATTGTGCATAGCGACGAAGCCTTCGGCGCGCGCTTCACGCACTGTTTCTGCCTTGGCGGAAACATCGACCATATGGGCTTCACCGGCGGCATTAATATGGGTCAGTTGTGACATAGCTTACTTCTTTAAATGAGGATGAAAGTTACAGGGACGCTGACGCGCATCAAGCTGCTGAGCAATAATGTTTTCCCATGCGGTACGACACGCATTGGTTGAGCCTGGCATCGCAAAAATTAACGTCCGATTCGCCATACCTGCTATTGCCCGGGACTGGAGCGTTGAGGTGCCGATATCCTCATAAGAAAACATACGAAACAGCTCACCAAAACCGGCAATTTCTCTGTCAAACAAGGGCTGTAATGCTTCTGGCACCTGATCATGTTCAGTAAAACCGGTTCCACCGTTAATTAGCACGACCTGAACACTTTCATCAGCTACCCAGTTAGAAACATAAGCACGTATACGATAAAGGTTCTCTGTTGTTATCACATTTTCAAGAACCTCATGCCCGGCTTCAATTGCCGCGTCACGGAGATAATGCCCGGATGTATCGTTATCCGGAGTGCGGTGACCCGACACCGTCAAAATAACAATCCGGGCTGGAATAAACTCTGAACTTACCTGACTCATGAATAAACTCCTGGCAGGGCAGCTTAGCCGCCGATAAATGACAGATTCTGGGTGATACCTGTATGACCATCCAGCAGGAAGTGGGTCTGTTTTTTCTGCGCCAGGGCTGAACTGATACGGGCTTCAAGCTCTGCCTGCTGGGCGTCTTCTGCCAGTAAATCACGCAAAGCAATCCCCTGCTCACCGAATAAACACAGATGCAAATTCCCTATAGCGGAGACACGTAGTCGGTTACAGCTACTGCAGAAATCCTTCTCATAAGGCATGATCAGGCCTATTTCCCCTTTATAATCGGGGTGACAAAAGACTTGTGCCGGACCGTCACTACGCTTCCGGATCTGGTGGATCCACCCCTGAGAGAGCAGAATATCACGTACCACCTTCCCCGAAATATGGTGCTTCTGGAACAGGCTACGCCCTTCCCCGGTTTCCATCAGCTCAATAAAACGTAGCTGAATGGGGCGATCTTTGATCCAGTCAAGGAAAGTATCTAACTGATGGTGGTTTACATCACGCATCAGTACAGAATTCACTTTAACTTTCTCAAAGCCAGCCTCAAAAGTGGCATCAATACCCGCCATCACTTGATGAAATTTGTCTTGTCCGGTAATCGCATGAAACTGGCGCGCATCCAGGCTATCGATACTGACATTCACCGCAGTAAGACCGGCTTCACGCCAGGTTTTGATATCACGGGCCAGACGGTAGCCGTTAGTCGTAACAGCCAGTTGGCGAATAGTGGAATTTTCACGCACGGCAGCAATAATATCGCTGAAATCACGTCGCAGGGAGGGCTCGCCGCCAGTCAGGCGCACTTTCTCAGTCCCCATACTGGCGAACGCACGCGTCACCCGCCGTATTTCATCCAGACTGAGAAAACTTTTGTTTGCTACGCCCTGAGGTTTGTAGCCATCAGGCAGGCAGTAGCTACAACGAAAGTTGCAAACATCGGTAATAGAAAGCCGCAAGTAATAGAACTTGCGTGCAAAAGCATCGGTAAGTTGAGTCACTAAATACACCTTTCCAAAATACGGGAGATGCAGTCATTTCTTCCTGCACCCTGGTGGCTGAAACTGCCACGGCCAAGGCACCTTATCGTCGGACTTAGGTACCAGGGCTTGAGTGTGTCTTTGAGATAGTAACCCGACAAAATATCTTGTGCTATCTCATATTTCGCTATATAAACAACTATACAGCGTTGAAATTCCTCAATTTAATAAAAAGAATAGACCCAAATACATGTTTTCAAATTGATATACATCATTAAGAGTAGGCTGAAATCATATTTTTGTGATTTTTACGCTAGCTTATGACTGTTTTATGCCTTCTAATCTCCCCCCAAACGGGAAACGCTCGTAGCCTTCAGGAAAGGGAACTGTGCAAAACCCTTCCTGTTTTACCTGATACACGGCACGCTCAACAAAGCCCGAAGATAGAGTCAGTCGCGCAGACTGGCAAACCAGACATTGAAAAGGATAAGTATGCGTAATCGTACTCTGGCGGATCTGGACCGGATCGTCGCCTTAGGAGGAGGGCACGGACTGGGTCGGGTAATGTCCTCTCTGTCATTTCTCGGTTCACGCTTAACCGGCATCGTTACGACCACCGATAATGGCGGTTCAACCGGTCGTATCAGGCGCTCCGAAGGCGGTATCGCCTGGGGCGATATGCGTAACTGTCTGAACCAGTTAATTACCGAACCCAGCGTCGCTTCAGCGATGTTTGAGTACCGTTTTGCGGGAAATGGTGAGTTATCCGGACATAATCTCGGTAATCTGATGCTAAAAGCACTCGATCATCTGAGTGTTCGCCCTCTTGAAGCAATCAACCTAATCCGCAATCTATTAAAAGTTGATGCCTTTTTGATTCCCATGTCTGAATATCCGGTTGATTTAATGGCAACAGACAGCGAAGGGAATACGATTTACGGTGAAGTGAATATTGATAATCTGGCTGAAGCGCCAGAGGAGCTGATGCTTTATCCGAAAGCACCGGCAACGCGTGAAGCGCTGAATGCCATTGCAGAAGCGGATTTAGTGTTAATCGGTCCGGGCAGTTTTTATACCAGTCTGATGCCTCTTCTGCTACTTGAAGAAATGGCTCAGGCATTACGTCGCACTTCCGCCCCGGTCGTCTATATCGATAATCTTGGTAAAGAGTTGAGTCCGGCAGCAGCCAGCCTTTCTCTGAACGAAAAGTTAGAAATAATGGAACAGCACATTGGCAAACGGATTATTGATGCAGTCATTGTCGGCCCACAGGTTGGTACCAGCAATCTCAATAATCGACTGATTATTCAGCAACCACTGGAAGCCTGCGATGTTAAATATCGCCATGACCGCCAGTTGTTGCGTGCCGCTCTTGAACAAACCCTACAACAACTGGGTTAATCTTTATGAGGTAGCGATAAATAAAGCGCGAAGCTGCTGCAATTTATCGCGTACCTGAGCCGCCTCTTCAAACTCAAGGTTTTGCGCATGTTTCAGCATCTGCGCTTCCAGTTGCTGAATTTTTTGCTGCAATGCTTTCGGCGTAAGAACCACTTCATCGTCTTCAATCACGCTACGAGCTTTAGTTTTCTGGCGGCCTTTGGTTTTTGCCATCCCTTCGCCCAGTTGCAGAACATCAACGACTTTTTTATTCAGTCCCTGCGGAGTAATGCCGTGCTCTTCGTTATAACGCTGCTGCTTCTCACGACGGCGCTCTGTCTCCCCTATCGCTTTTGCCATCGACGGGGTGATTTTATCGCCGTACAGAATGGCTTTACCGTTAATATTACGGGCTGCCCGACCAATGGTCTGGATTAACGAACGCTCTGAACGCAAGAAGCCTTCTTTATCTGCATCAAGAATCGCGACCAGAGAGACTTCCGGCATATCCAGCCCCTCACGGAGTAAGTTGATCCCCACCAGCACATCAAACTCTCCCAGACGTAAGTCCCGAATGATTTCCATGCGTTCTACGGTATCGATATCTGAGTGCAGATAGCGTACTCGTTCGCCATGTTCTTCCAGATATTCAGTCAGGTCTTCTGCCATCCGTTTGGTTAAGGTGGTGACCAGTATCCGCTCATTAATTTGTACACGCTGGCGAATTTCTGAAAGTAAGTCATCCACCTGTGTCGCCACCGGTCGAACTTCAATGATGGGATCTAACAAACCGGTAGGACGTACAACCTGATCGACAATGTCACTCCCCGACTTCTCAAGTTCATAGTTACCCGGTGTAGCAGAAACGTAGATGGTCTGCGGAGCCAGCGCTTCAAACTCTTCAAATTTTAACGGCCGATTATCCAGCGCCGATGGCAGACGAAAACCGTACTCTACCAGCGTTTCTTTACGCGCGCGGTCACCGCGATACATACCGCCAATTTGCGGAATAGTGACGTGGGATTCATCAACAATTAACAAACCATCGGCCGGAAGATAATCAAACAGCGTTGGCGGTGGCTCGCCCGGACCGCGCCCGGAGAGATAGCGGGAATAGTTTTCAATTCCTGAGCAGTAACCCAGTTCATTCATCATTTCTAAATCGAACTGCGTTCGTTGCGAAATACGCTGTTCTTCCAACAACTTATTCTGTTCCAGCAGCGTTTTTTTCCTGTCTGCCAGTTCAACTTTTATGTCCTCCATGGCCTGGATGATACGTTCTCTTGGCGTGACATAATGTGACTTAGGATAGACGGTAAAACGCTGAATAGTAGAGTCGATATGTCCGGTCAGCGGATCGAATAACGAGAGTCTTTCAACCTCTTCGTCAAACAGTTCAACCCGCAGCGCTAAGTCGTCTGATTCAGCAGGAAAAATATCAATCACCTCACCGCGAACCCGAAAAGTACCTCGCTGAAAAGCCTGATCGTTACGACTATATTGCAGTTCGGTAAGGCGACGTAAAATAGCCCGCTGATCGATAATCATGCCCTTAGTCAGATGCAGCATCATCTTCAGATATAAATCCGGGTCGCCAAGGCCATAAATAGCAGAAACAGATGCCACTACCACTACATCTCTGCGTTCCAAAAGAGCTTTGGTGGCTGAAAGTCGCATCTGTTCGATATGTTCGTTTACCGAAGCATCTTTCTCGATAAAAGTATCCGAGCTGGGAACATAAGCTTCTGGCTGGTAGTAGTCATAATAGGAGACAAAAAACTCCACGGCGTTTTCAGGAAAGAACTCTTTCATTTCACCATACAATTGTGCTGCCAGCGTTTTATTCGGTGCCAGCACCATCGTCGGACGCTGTAAATCTGCAATCACGTTCGCCACAGTGAAAGTTTTACCCGACCCGGTTACCCCCAAAAGTGTCTGATGCGCCAGGCCATCTTCCAGACCTTCTTTCAGATGACGAATGGCATCAGGTTGATCGCCTGAAGGGGTAAACGCGGAATGAAGTTTGAACGCTTTACTCATGGAGAGGCTACCTGCTGAAGAAATGCTCGGACCGAGGGACCATTTTACCTGCAAGAGGGATTATTTCCAGAAAAAACTGTATATAACACCAGTTCCACCACCCTAACTGTTGATAAAACATATAAAATCAGATCGTATTTTAATCACTTTTAAGCGATTACTGGATGAAATTTGTAGATAAATAGGTTATCCCCAATTTTTTTAGCCTTTTAACATTTGTCAATAGAAGCTCTCCCAGAGCATTCCGTTTAATGTCAGTTTTATGACAGTTATTGATTTTATTTAACTTGTTGAATAATATAAATTATATTGCAAAGACGGCTTTAGCAGCAATTTAGATGAAACCCGCGTCCAATCTCGCTTTAATCTAGTTTTCTAACCATAGTGCACAGGGTTATCCACAGGAATAGTGGATAACTAAGTCGAGCCCTTATCATTCGCAGCCTGCGAATCCTTCTGATTTTTTTTATTCGCGACGAAAAAAAATTTTTTAGGAATTTTTTTCTCTTTTACAATTCGATTTTTCGTGGATTTCAATTGCTCTGACAATGTGTTTTTTTAGCACCGTATCCCGACATATCAATCCCCTCTTGGTAGAGAAACACGGTGAGAGATGCTATCCGCAACGGCTGACAGACAGAGATTATGGTGTTTATTCTTTAAGCTACAGGGTCAGAAGCAGAGCACTATTATTTTCACTGCTGGAAAGCCCGGAAAACAGCAGCGCAATCTACCTGAATATTATCAAGATCTGGAGTCTGGTGTACTAGAGTGCTATGGCGCTGCGCGAAGCCACAAACTCTCTACTGAGGATAAATTTGAAGCTCAGTTTGCCTTGGCCTGTCCCCATCGTTGTCAGGGAAATTGAGTGGAAGCAGAGTCACTATTTATCAAACGTCTTAATGCATATCCCACTGTTACAGAAGTTATCCCTCTCAGTGTTCTGTGCCTGGTCGCGTTGCAGAAAAAAGATGAGGCATTACAGCTCTTACTCCAGTTAATCGCCACCAATCCGTCGACAGAGGCTATTAAAGCCTACCAGTCGATCTTGTCCGGGTATATTAAGAGATATACCCAATATCCCCTGCAATCTAGAAATTACTGGATATAATGCGCATTAAATCAGATTTAATGACAATAAAGCTGACAGGGATAATAGTTACCTATTTAATGGCGCTTTCATCCTGAGCGGTATCAAGGTATTTTATGCGCGCATTGGATTATGACTCTGGCAAATTGTCTGTTACTCATCAATGATGAACGGATGTATTACGGACATTTAGCGACAACGCCAATCCCATCGGAAAGTCATTAATCGCACCTTTTTATCGTATTGCGCCTGCTTGTTGACTAACAGCGGGCCTTAAGAATCGCCCTTTTAGCGTATAGCAGGAGTCACCTTGAACAGATTTTCTTTTTCGCGTGGAGCCGTAGCACTGGCTTTTACTGTCGCACTGACGGCCTGTAGTTCGACTCCGCCTGAAGACAAACCTTCAACACAGGTCGCTCCAGGGACTCAGGCTCGCCCGATTCTCACCGCTGGAGAGGCACAGAATTTTGTCGCCGCACGTTATTTCGCTTCAATGAATCCGAACGAAGCGCCCTGGACACCTGAAGCTATTCGTCTGCCTGAACAACCTGATTTTATTGTCGGACCAGAAGACAGTAGCGGTGTGACACATCATTCTATTCAGGCAGCAGTTGATGCCGCTATCAGCAAACATAGCAGCCAGCGTCAGTACATTGCTATTCTGCCTGGAGATTATGAAGGTACGCTGTATATTCCGGCCGCCTCCAGTAGCGTTACGCTGTACGGCACCACCTCAAATCCAGCTGATGTGAAAATTGGTCTGACGCTCGACTCAGAAATCGATGCCGTAACCTGGCGTAAAACAGTTAACCCGTCAGGAAAATATATGCCGGGTAAACCGTCATGGTATATGTTTGATAACTGCCAGAACCATAAAGGTGCCAGCGTAGGTATCATGTGTTCTGCCGCTGTCTGGTCACAGAATAATGGCTTGCAGCTACAAAACTTGACCATCCAGAATACCCTTGGCGATAGCGTTGATGCCGGTAATCACCAGGCCGTAGCCCTGCGTAGTGACGGGGATAAAGTTCAGCTGAATAATGTGAATATCCTCGGCCGCCAGAATACCTTCTTTGTGACCAACAGCGATGTTCAGAACCGTTTCTTATCAGGTAAACAGCAGCCTCGCACCCTGGTAACCAATAGCTATATCGAAGGCGATGTTGATGTGGTTGCAGGTCGTGGTGCTGTCGTTTTTGAAAACACCGAATTCCGTTTGGTTAACAGTCGTACTCAGGAAGGCGTGGTGTTTGCTCCGGCAACTGAACCGAATCTCTACTTTGGTTTCCTGGCTGTTAACAGCCGTTTCAAAGCTTCAGGTGATGCTCTGTTAGGCCGTTCATGGGATATCGAAACGGCAGGCGTGGCCGCAAATGGCCAGGTCGTTATCCGTGACAGCATGATTTTTGAAGGTTTTAATCAGGCGCATCCGTGGGGCGATGCTCTGAATTCCCAGCGTCCATTTGCGGGTAATACCGGAGCCAAAGATGAGCAAGGTAATTTTAGCCGTGACTTAAATGCAGCGGGTGCAAATCGCCTGTGGGAGTACAACAACCGTGGTACAGGCAGTACCGTTGTTGCTGAATAATCAACCACGCCCGATACCGCAGGCGAGGTTGAACAAATAAGCCATTTACACCCTGTTAGCAGTCATGCTGGCAGGGTGTTTTATCATCGCAATTAGTGAGCGTAAATCGCCACCCACATCGGGCCTTGCCCTACGGCATAACGCCCTTTCTCTTCCAGCAAGCCTTGCTCTTGAGAGATACCATAAACAGCAACATGGTGAGATTTCTGTCCCACTGCAACCAGATATTTGCCGCTATTATCAATATTAAAGCCACGCGGCTGTGCTTCGGTTGGCTGATAGCCCACCAGCGACAGCACACTACCATCCTCAGAAACATTATAGATGGTGATAAGGCTTGCAGTACGATCACAGGCATACAGATGACGGCCATCCGGGGTAATATGAATATCCGCAGCCCAGCGTACATCGTTGAAATCAGGTGGCATCATTTCAACCGTCTGAACACACTCGATAGCGCCGTTTGGATCCTTCAATTCCCACGCATTCACGGAACTGTTCAGTTCATTAACGCTGTAGGCATACTGATGATTTGGATGGAAAGCCATATGACGTGGGCCGGCACCTTCAACAGTCGTCACTTCCGCTGGAGTCTTGGCAACCAAATGTCCGTCATCAGACAGGGTGAACAGACAAATTCTGTCTTGTTTCAGAGCCGGTACCCAGAGGGTACTGTTATCAGGAGAAATATTGGCTGAGTGACAACCTTCCAGACCATCAACGATATCAACCGTCGCACCTGGTAAACCGTCATTTTCCAGACTGATGACCCCAACGTTGCCAGCATTATAAGAGGCGCTGAACAAAAAACGTCCGCTACGGTCGGTCGAAATATGGGTCGGGCTGCCAGGCAGAGGTGCTTCACCGGCCTCTGTTAGTCTACCGTCATCAGGTGTGATACGGTAAGCTATCACACGAAATTCAGGGCGTACACCCACATACAGGAAGCGCTTATCCGGGCTGACGACCATTGGCTGAACCTGACCTGCAACATCCACGACTTGCAGCAGGGTAAGTGAGCCATTGGAGTGAAGTGTCCAGACATGAATCTGCTGGCTTTCCGGGCTGGCGGTATAGACCGTCTGTTTCATAAGTTTATTCTTCTCCATACATCGTAAGTCATAGTCACAAGATTAGCGCGTTTTAAAGACAGGTAGTCATTTTGCACCAGGTTGCGAACTGTGTAACATCAGTATCATCTTCTTTAATCATAACAGGAACTTTTAATGCGTTATCACGTAATCGCTCTTGATCTCGACGGTACTCTGCTGACATCACAGAAAACTATCTTACCAGAATCACTGAAGGCCCTGAGTGACGCTCGCGCCGCAGGCGTCAAAGTTCTTATTGTCACCGGCCGCCATCACGTTGCTATCCATCCTTTTTATCAGGCTCTGCAACTTGATACACCTGCTATTTGCTGTAATGGCACTTATTTGTATGACTATCAAAATCAGCAAGTGCTGGCTTCTGATCCGGTACGCCCACAACAGGCAGATCAACTTATCTCTCTGCTTGAAACTCATCAGATAGAGGGATTAATGTATGTTGATAATGCCATGCTTTATCCTGAAGATTCCAAAAAAATTCAGGCACATGTCGCCAGAACCAATACCTGGGCACAATTGCTACCTGAGGCACAGCGTCCTGTGTTTAAAAGTGTTCCGTCTTTGCGCCAGTCAGCAACCGAAGCTGCAGCTATCTGGAAGTTTGCTTTGATAGACTCTGATGTACCCAAGCTGCGCCAGTTTACTGAAACAGTAGAGTCCACTCTGGGATTAACCTGTGAGTTTTCATGGCATGACCAGGTGGATGTCACCCAGCGAGGTAACAGCAAAGGGGCTCGTCTGGCACAATGGGTGGCACAACAGGGACTGACGATGGACCAAGTTATCGCCTTTGGTGATAATGACAATGATCTGAGTATGCTGGAAACCGCAGGGCTGGGGGTGGCAATGGGCAATGCAGCTGACGCCATCAAGGCCCGAGCCAAACTGACTATCGGCAGTAATGAGCAGCCGAGCATTGCCGAGACGCTCTATCGCTATGTCCTCTGATCAGGTCATAATTGCGACGCTTTTTATTTGAGCATACAGCCAGAGTCCGGGTTTGACAGCCAGTTCATCCCGGGCCCACGGGCTGATTTTGGCCCACAGAATACGCGGCCCTACTTCCAGTTTCACATCCACCTGCCCTTTTTCATCCAGACATTCGGCCACCCTAACCCGCAACACATTTCGGATACTGCTTTTTACCGGTGGCTCCAAGGCTAATGAAATATCTGACGCCTTGATACGAATACGCAGCGCAGTGCGTGGGGGTTTATCCAGCTTATTCACCCACAGATGCTGACCATCCAGTGCCAGCGCCGTCATAGCGTAATGAGGATGATGTTCCACTACCTGAACATTGAGTATGCTGCTTTGTTGCTCCTGGGGTAACCAGGGACGCATAACACTGCTGCTCCAGACGTCTTCCAGGTCACCGAAAGCCTTTACATTACCACCATCGAGGATCAGGACCTTGTCCGCCAGATGCAGAATTTCCTCTAGCGAGTGGCTGACATAGAGCACAGGAATATTAATTTCACGCGCCAGACGCTGAAGGTAAGGAATTAATTCCCGTTTACGCGGAATATCGAGCGACGCCAGAGGTTCATCCAGCAGCATTAACTCCGGTGCTGTCAGCAATGAGCGACCAATCGCAACACGTTGCTTTTCCCCTCCGGACAGGCTGGACGGAAAGCGATCGAGTAGCTCACTAATTCCCAGTAATTCGACTAATTTATCGAATTTTCCCGCCATACTTTTTGCCATGCCATATTTCAGATTGCCACGCACCCGATAATGGGGAAACAGGCGCGCATCCTGAAAGACATAACCAATACGGCGCTTTTCAGGTGCCAGATAAAATGATTTTTCAGCATCCATCAGCACGCGATCGTTAAGCACAATACGCCCCGATTCCGGACGCGTTAACCCACTGATAGCATTAATCAATGAGGTCTTTCCTGCACCAGACACACCAAAAATAGCGGTGATCCCCTTACCGGGTAACTCTTCATCCAAGTACAAACGGTGATTACCCAAAGTCTGGGTAAAATTCAGCATCAGCATCGGTTATCCTCCCAGACGCTTACGGCTGATACGGGCCAGCCATTCAGCAACCAGCAATGAAATCATCGCCAGCCCGATCGCTATCACGCACAAACGCCAGGCTGCCTGTTCCCCCCCCGGGGTTTGAATCAGAGTATACATTGCAGAAGGCAAAGTGCGTGTTTCCCCTGGAATGTTTGAAACAAAGGTAATCGTCGCGCCAAATTCACCCAGTGAGCGCGCGAAAGCCAGCACGGTACCGGCAATAATACCGGGTAATGTTAGCGGCAGTGTAATGGTCAGAAAAACACGCCAGCGTCCCGCACCTAACGTACGTGCAGCTTGTTCCAGACGTAAATCAACGCCTTCCAACGCCAGACGGATTGCACGCACCATCAGGGGAAATGACATGACAGACGCAGCCAGTACCGCGCCGCGCCAGTTAAACGCAAAAGTAATACCAAACCAGTCATAAAACCAGGCACCAATCACCCCACGGCGCCCGAATCCAACTAGCAGTAAATAACCGACCACCACAGGGGGCAGTACTAACGGGAGATGGATAAGGCTATCCAGCAGCGCTTTGCCCGGAAACTGACAACGCACCAGGATCCAGGCAACGAAGATCCCTAAGGGAAGGCTAAACAGCACCGCAACGGATGAGACTTTAAGGCTGAGTAGTACGGCTTGCCACTCGGGATCTGTCAGTATCATTATTGAGTTGTAAATCCATATTGTTGAAAGACTTTAGCGGCTTCTGGTCCCTGCAAATATTTATAGAATGCGGAAACAACCGGCGTTTCATGACCTTGTACAATCGCAATGGGATATTCAACCTTCTGGTGGGTATCCGCCGGGAATACAGCGACAACTTTTACCCCTTTGCTAGCAACAGCATCAGAACCATAAACAATACCGAGTGGCGCTTCGTCGCGTTCGACCAACGCCAGGGCACTGCGAACATCTTCTGCTGGCGCTAATTTACCGGACAAGGTATCCCATGCTCCCAGTTTTTGCAGTGATTCTTTAGCATAGATGCCCGCTGGCACATGGTCAGGATCACCCACCGCCAGACGACCACCATCAAGCAATTTCAGCCAGTCGGTTTGTGCATTTATCGTGATATCACCCTGCTTGCTCGCTTTGGGCGCAACCAGCACCAAGGTATTTTCCAGCAGATTGCTACGCGTATCCGGCTGAATACTGTCTTTAGAAACAGCATAGTCCATCCACTTCTGATCGGCTGAAATAAATAAGTCGGCGGGTGCACCTGCTTCAATTTGTCGTGCCAGAGTAGAAGAAGAGGCAAAAGAGGAGACAACATCAACCTTATGTTCTTTGTTGTATTGCATGGCAATATCTTGTAGGGCATTAGTTAATGATGCGGCAGCAAATACCGTGACTTTATTGCTGTCTGCGAACGCCTGCCCCACCAGACTAACGGATAGTGCAGTACCCAGTACCAGCCGAATCCAACCCTTGTTCATCGTTTATCTCCGTTCATTTCGTTATGTATTTTAAAATATAACGACTATTGACGTAAATATACAAACATTATCGACCAGAATATTTTGCACTTTAGCCAATTAAGCAAGAGAACAGACATCAAAGCCTGGAAGAAAACTCACGATCCGGTTTAACGGTCTGAATTGAGCAGTACCACCTTGAGTGGTACGCCAGAGCATAGCAATCAGGGTCCTGTAACAACATATCCCCATCATACTTCAAGCTGCCTGGATATTGCCGCAGTAAGGGCTGCCGAATCACAGAGCTTGTCTATGCTCATCGCCTGTTGAAGCTTTATGTCTGAGAGCCACTCGAATTATTTTGGAGATAATCTAGTGATTAAAGAGCGCTAATTCGATTTTGTCTGTCGCGTTTTTTATTTGTGCAGCCAAATTTTCGGGGCCGATAGCATTAAGACGAGGCGTTAGTGTTGAAATACTCACCACATAAGCAGGCACGCCACTATTATCAAAAACAGGTACAGCAGTACACGAAATACCGCGCTCATTTTCTTCGTTATCGACTGCAAAGCCTTGTTCACGTATATGTTGCATCTCTTGTAAAAAATGCGTTTTATCTGTAATTGTCGTCGGCGTTAATTGACGAATAATACAGGTATTACGCAACCAATAATTCTCCTGATCCTGAAGTGTTGAGAAGGCTAAAAAAACTTTACCGGCTGCGGTGCAATACATTTCACCATACATGCCCACATAAGTATGGGTGCGAAACGATGAAAACTGCGGTTCAAGTTTATCGCGGAAGACAATCTTATCGCCTTCGCGAGACAGAAGATTAATGGTTTCATTAACCTCATCCATCAGCGAGATCAGTGATGCACGTGCAACGCTTATTAATTCAGAATTTAATGCACCATGACCCACATGAAGCATTTTTAACGTCAAACGATATGCCCGAGTGGAAGGATACTGTGCTACATATCCCATTGATTCAAGCGTCGACAAAATACGGTGTGCAGTGGTTTTATTCAATCCCGTTTGGCGAACAATTTCATGCAGTTGAGCACCATTCGGATATTGACTAATAAACTCCAGAATGTTTATTGATTTAATCAGCGATTTTAATTGTTCACTCATTATTTTTCCTCAGATAACACGCCGCATTACTTCAAATTTTTATCACAATGATACTCGTTCTACGCAAAAGCTGCTCTTCAAACATCCTCATCACGACAACCTCAAGGCAAATTGAAGTATAACGGGTATCACTTTTTCCATAGCCCTTCTCCCATTTCAGCCTGAGGCACCAGGTTATGATACTTCCTCAAACAGGGAGTAATGCAGTTTAACCACCAGCTTTTTAACCGATTCGGGTTTCGTGACCTGAATATTAGTCGCGTGAATGAACGACGGTGGGAAAAAATAAAAAGCCCCGGGTTTGGCGATAAACAAATTCAGTTCATCTGATTTTGCCTGATAGTACAAAATATCCCGTTCAGGTAAATATTCACCATCAGGTACAAATTGGCCTTCATCTAAGCACCATGCCATACGTTCTTGCCCACTCAGGACAATTTGTAGATCGCAAAAATGAGTATGAATTTCTGGTTTCTGTAAAGAGGCATCCGTCGTGTCATAGTGAAGAATAACAAACCAAGCCTGTTTTTCGGGTAAAAAAGGTAGGGTATAACGGCCAGGTGATAACGTGCTAAGAGGCTGTGCAATTATCCAATCCAATAGACGACGGATCAGGGGAGGATAATGTAAGCACGGCGGATACTGCTGAGATATTCCTTCATGTGTCGGCAAGGCTGTCATTATTTTTCCAGTCAGCATGGTGACTCCTGTTTTCGCTCTGTTCCCGACTGATACCTTGCCAGCTCTGGCTGGCAACGTATCAGATTTTAGCGTTATTTTTGTGTGGCTAATATCTCGGTAATGATGCTGTCACCATTTTCATCTGTGAACGTTTTCCAGACAGGTTTAGCCTTTGCCTGGAATGCCTGGGCATTCACGTCACGATTAACCTTCATACCGTCTTTTTCCAATGTAGCTATCATTTCATCTTCTTTCTGCATGCTCATAATGCGTTGAAGATCAATGGCTTCTTTGGCAACATCAGCGATGATTTTTTGTTGCTCTGGTGTCAATTTATTGAATTTTTTCAGGTTCATAGCTATGACCAACGGGGAGTACGCATGCTGGGACAGACTGAGGTATTTCTGAACTTCAAATAGCTTAAATGACAGCGTTATACTGACAGGGTGGTCCTGTGCATCCACAACGCCCGATTCTAATGCGGTATACAGTTCTGAAACAGGGATCTGCTGTGGGTTAGCGCCCATAAGCTGAAACATGTCATTCAGTGCTTTAGCGTTATTCACCCGCATCTGTAATCCTTTCAGATCTTCAGGTTCTTTAATCGGGCGTTTTGAATTAGTGATATTACGAAAACCATTTTCAGGATATCCCAACCCTTTTGCGCCATATTTTTCCATTTGTTTAAGCACATCCTGACCCGGTTTACCATCAAGTGCTAAATAAGCACTTTCACGAGTAGGGAAAATATAGGGCAGTTCAAACGCGGCAGCATCCGGAACTAAACCGGACCAGTTATTAAGTCCCACCATCGAAATATCGACAATGCCAGAACGTGTACCGTCAATCATCTGTTTATCACTGCCAAGCTGCCCTTGTGGGAAAAGGTTGACGATAACCTCTCCATTAGTGCGCGCCTCAACCTCTTTTTTGAAATGCTTGGCGAGATCTTGTTGAAGATCTGACTCTGGTGCCGCATGTGCAAATTTCAATGTCACAGCGGCAGATACAGGTAAAGAGCAGAGTGAAAATGCGGTCAACAAACTAGCTATTGTTATTAATTTTTTCATCACGTAATTACTCCAATATTAGCCAATAACGAATTGCATCGGGAAAATAATGATTTGGGGAAATATCACGAATAAAATGAGCAATAAACAGTACGCAAAAATAAAGGGTAGAGCACCACGTGTCGCTTGTGACATCGGCGCATTTGCTACACCACAAACAACATTCAGCACAGTACCAACAGGAGGAACAATTAAGCTGATAGAGCAGTTAATAATAAACATTAAACCAAAGTAGACCGGATCAATACCCGCAATATTAATGACGGGCATTAATAGTGGAACAAGAATCAAGACCATCGGACTTAAATCCATTACCATACCAATCATAAAAACAAGCAACATAATAACGGCCATCAGCAAACGTGGACTGTCAATCAAAGGCTCTAATAGTCCGGCTAGTTGCTGTGGTAGTTGTGCAATGGTAATCAACCAGGCGGCCACCATGGCACATCCCACTAAAAACATAACCATTGCCGTTGCGCGACCCGCGGTCAGTAGCACATGGTAAAATTTGCGTAGATTTAACTCACGATAAACAACTGTGGAAATAAAGATGGCGTAAACTGCTGCAACAACCGCGGCTTCCGTCGGGGTAAATATCCCGAAACGGATCCCACCGACAATAATAATCGGCAGCATCAATGCCCACAGGCCATCACGCAGCGCTGCACGCTTCTCTTCCTTGGTTGCCTTATCTTTAACCGGGAGCGATTCTTTCCTGACGATAACACTCCAGACAATCGTTAAAGTAATGCCCATTAGCAGACCGGGAACAATGCCGCCTAAGAACAGGTTTTTAATCGAAATCCCGCCTGCTACACCGATTAAGATTAACGGTAAAGAAGGCGGGATCACAGCTGCAATAATCCCCCCGGATGCCAGCAACCCCATTGATGACGACTCAGGGTATTTCTCGGCTTTCATCATAGGATACAAAATACTGACTAATGCTGCGGCATCCGCAACGGCCGATCCTGAGAGTCCCGCAAGTAATATTGAGGTCATAATGGCAACATAGCCTAATCCGCCTTTTCGGTGACCAACATAGCAGCTGGCAAGGCGAACAATGCGTGTCGATAATCCACCTGCTGACATCACTTCTCCGGCAATTAAAAAGAAGGGAATAGCAAGTAATGCAAAATTATCCACACCATTAATCAATGACTGGGCTAAAATATCTGCACTAAAAACATCTAAATGAAACATCAGTGCAATCGCTGATAGCAATAATGCAAATGAAACCGGCAGGCGTAGCAAAATGCCAATAATCAAAACGCTAAGAAAGATAAATAACGTCATGCTGGTCTCCTTATTATTTTTCTAATAGCCAGTCGGGAAAGAAAATACGAATAAATGATAAAATAATCATTAATCCGCCAGATATTGTTCCCGCTAAATAAAATAATCCAGAAGGTAGGCCCGTAATTTGTGAAATATCATCCCAGTTTTGAAGCATTTGCTCATAGGAACCAATAAATAGCATTGAAACGCATACCAGAATAATTGCCCAACAAACGCGACGCAGAAAAGGAACTAAACGTGGCATTAAACGATCGGTAAATTCGGTAACTGCCAAATGTTCATCACGTTTAAGTACAACAACCGCGCCCAGCATGACGACCCAGACTAATCCAAGACGGGAAATCTCAACGGACTCTCGTAATCCTGAAGAAAAACCGTAGCGCATAACGACGTTGGAAAAGACCAGTATCACCATTATTACAAGAATCAATGCAATGACAGCATCGATTATGTTCCATAATCCCCTGATAATTGCCTGCATAATGGATCCTTCTATTCAATAAGGATTAAAGTTGTGTGATTTGTTGCCAGATACCATCATTAATTTCGATGCCACCTTGTGCCTGATGCTTCTCAATAAAGGCCTGTATTTCAGAACCAGCAATCATCACTCGACCACTTTCTGCTGGTTCAGAGGCCATTACATAATCACGAATACGCTGCATTTCTTGTGCAAATACATCCGCACTCATTGTTTTGTTAACATCAATGGCAATTAAGAATTGAGATACACCAAATTCCGCTTTGCGATCCTCCGTTAATGCAGGTACGGAATAACCGCCGCTTACTGCGGTAAGTAACATATCGAGGATGACAGACATCGATGAGCCTTTCCAAAATCCCATCGGCAGTAGTCGTTTATTCTTCCAGAGTAAATGGGGATCGGTGGTTAAATTACCGGCATCATCAAAGCCACCAACAACAGGAAGTTCTTTATCTGCCAGTACATAATTCTGTAGCTGCCCATAGGAATACTGACTCATAGAGCAATCCACCAGCATGGGGGGATTTCCAGGCATGGACAGGATCAGAGGATTAGAGCCAATCCGATGATCTTTCCCTCCCCATGCAGGCATGACTGCGACAGAGTTCGTCGAGGCTATCCCTGCAAACCCTTGACGAGCCATTTTTAATACATATGCCCCGCCCCGCATCCAGTGATTTGAGTTGCGCATAGCGACCATACCAATACCCGATTCTTGCGCCAACGCCATCGCTCGCTCGGCACAAATAAGTCCGTTTAATACGCCCGGGCCAAAATGACAATCCCACTGTTCTAATGCACCAAATTGTTGGATGCATTCAGGTTCAGCATTGAGTTGAATATGCCCTTGATCAACTTGTTCAATAAAAACAGGGAAACGATTGATGCCGTGAGAATAAGTACCTTCATTGGCCATTTCAACAAAGCCAGAGGCTAATTGTTCCGCGCGCTGTTTATTCATCCCACGTTTTAATAAAATACGCTGATATTCGTTTTGTAATGAACCTAAACTGACTAATGGCATATCATCATCTCCGGTTTTTATTTCACCGAAGTATTAGCCAGCTTGTTTATTTTTAATATCAGCAAATAATAGATTTGTGAGCATAACTGTTAAAAATGAAATAATTTATGTTTTTTGTTTCGCATTGCGGAATGGTGGCGGTTATGGGAAGAAAGAGATAATTAATTGAAAAATAAAGATTATTATGTAGATCATTGTTTTAAATAGCGCCTTTATCCCTCATGCGGACGCGCTATTAGCACCTTTGGGGTTCATCTGTTTAGCCGACAGGTAGCTCTAAAAAAGTGGGGATTCAGGCATGAAAAAATGGCTCAGGATGAGCAAGATATCGTTTTTGTGAATATAAAAGCGCAGGAACGGTATATCGTCAGTACAGAGAACGATTCAGAACCAAGATTCATCCCGAATGAAAATAAGCTATTGAAGTAACGTTACCGGGGAATCAATGAATATCGCAGAGAAATGGACAATGCCACCCAAAGCGGGGATTTGACATTGTCACAGTAAGCAATTTATTTTGAGGTTCGTCTCGATAAAGCCGTCACGTTGTACCGATTTTTAACGTGTCACAGTATGATGACGCACTCAAAAGCCGGGCGCGGATAAATAACGAACGGCGTTTTATTTTTCCCGGTGACCAATATTAGAGAAAACGTTAAAAACTTCCCCTAATAAATAGATGGATCCCAGGATAACGGTCATCACAACCGGCACCATAACGGCGGCTAAACCCAAACTCTTCAGTAACTCTATCATTGCTGCCTCCAGTAAAAGTGCATCTTATTATTCTATCGTGGGTTGGGATAAATGTACGATCCTTTTGTGCCATTTGTACACAGATTGACTATAGTAGCCTCCCCTTTCCCTGAAATGGAGAAGTTATGCAAGCTGAAATCCTGTTAACTATGAAGCTACA
This sequence comes from uncultured Cedecea sp., assembly GCF_947498825.1. Taxonomy (GTDB): domain Bacteria; phylum Pseudomonadota; class Gammaproteobacteria; order Enterobacterales; family Enterobacteriaceae; genus JGM124. Next base: position 712,459 of record NZ_CANMLV010000001.1, read on the forward strand.
ACAACGTATCTTCGCCGATCCTCGCCGTATAAGTTTGCTTAAACAGATAAAACAGACCGGCTCCATCAGCCAAGGGGCAAAACTTGCAGGTATTAGCTATAAAAGTGCCTGGGATGCCATCAATGAGATGAATCAGATAGCTGAACATATTCTGGTGGAACGCGCCACGGGCGGTAAAGGCGGCGGGGGGGCAATGGTGACGCATTATGGTGAACGTTTAATTCAGCTCTATGATTTATTAGGGCAAATTCAGCAAAAAGCCTTTGATGTGTTGCAAGATGATTCTTTACCGCTGGACAGCCTTCTGGCCTCTATTTCTCGTTTTTCTCTACAAACCAGCGCACGCAATCAGTTATTTGGAACCGTGGTTAAACGTCACCATGAGCAAGTCCAGCAGCAAATTGAGATTTTGTTGACTGACGGTAAAACACGGGTTAAAGCTGCCATTACGCGCCAAAGTGCCGATCGACTGGCATTAAATGAAGGTAAAGAGGTTCTGGTACTCATCAAAGCCCCCTGGATTGAGCTCACGACCTGTCCTGGGGAACTGACAGATACAGACAACCAGCTGGCAGGCAGGATTACCACCATCGAACGCGGACACGAGCAAAGTGAAGCGCTGGTTCAACTGACAGACGGTCAAATACTTTGTGCTACCGTACCCAACAGCCATATACAACAACAGAATCTGAAAGAAGGTTCTGAGATAACAGCATTTTTTAATGCTGATCGGGTAATTATTGCCACACTATGCTGAAAATTTACCAGTGATTGACATTGCGGCTGACAACTCGTATTTCTGTCACCATTTGCTGCAATAAATGGGATAAGATATGTCTTCGTTGCATATTTCGCAAGGCACGTTTCACCTGAGCGATACTAAAACTTTTAATCTTGATAGCCTGACCATTCACGCCGGGGAAAGCTGGGCTTTTGTCGGAGCGAATGGCAGCGGTAAATCCGCCCTTGCCCGGGCGCTTGCGGGTTCTTTACTGTTACAAAAGGGCGAGCGTAACTGCGATTTTAAGCGCATTGCCCATCTCTCTTTTGAACAACTGCAAAAACTGGTAAGCGATGAGTGGCAGCGTAATAACACCGATATGCTCGGCATCGATGAAGATGATACCGGGCGTACAACAGCGGAAATTATTCAGGATGAAGTAAAAAATATCGAGCGCTGCAATAAACTGGCGGCGCTGTTTGGTATCAGCCATTTACTGACCCGTCGGTTTAAATATCTCTCTACGGGGGAAACGCGGAAAACATTGTTATGTCAGGCACTCATGTCTGAGCCAGAGCTGCTTATTCTTGATGAGCCTTTTGACGGCCTGGATGTACAGTCACGCCAACAGCTCTCTCAGTTACTGGCAGAGCTCAGTTCTCAGGGCTATACCCTGGTACTGGTACTCAATCGTTTTGATGAGATACCGGAATTCATTCAGTATGTTGGCGTCCTCGCTGAGTGCACCTTGACTGAAATCGGTGAAAAACAATCTCTGCTGGAACAGGCGCTTATTGCACAGCTGGCACACAGCGAAACTCTGGATGGCCTGGCCCTGCCGCAAGCTGACAATACGGACTCTCGTTATGGGCTATCAGCAGACCAGCCGCGAATTATCCTTAACAATGGCGTGGTGGAGTATAACGACAAGCCTATCCTTCATAACCTGTCATGGACGGTCAACCCTGGCGAACACTGGCAGATTGTTGGTCCGAACGGTGCAGGTAAATCAACACTACTTAGCCTGGTCACCGGAGATCACCCGCAAGGTTACAGTAACGATTTAACACTATTTGGTCGCCGCCGGGGGAGCGGAGAGACTATCTGGGATATTAAAAAACATATTGGCTATGTCAGCAGCAGTCTGCATCTCGATTATCGGGTCAGTACTACGGTACGTAATGTTATTCTGTCAGGTTATTTTGATTCAATCGGTATCTATCAGGCTATTTCTGATAGCCAGCAAAAACTTACCCGTGAATGGCTGAATATCATAGGCATGGATAATGCCACCGCTGATGCCCCCTTCCACAGCCTTTCCTGGGGACAACAACGCCTGGCTCTGATTGTCCGGGCCTTGGTAAAACATCCTACGTTACTGATTCTGGATGAACCATTGCAAGGTCTCGATCCTCTCAATCGCCAACTGATTCGTCGGTTTGTCGATATACTGATAGGGGAAGGAACAACGCAATTGCTGTTTGTCTCTCACCACGCTGAAGATGCACCTGACTGCATTACTCATCGACTGACATTTGTTCCGGACGAAGATAAATACCGCTACCAAATAGAGCGTCTGGCGTAATCAGATAGCCCGACTGACGCAGTCGGGCTCTACTTTTTAAAAGATAATCCCGGCATCGTTTTTCCGTGAACGAAATAACCTCCTTACCAGAACAGTCAATCAGGTATTTTTGCTGTCTGTTCCGCACATCCATTCGTTCTGGAAGCAGCCATACACCATGCTTACCGCCTTGGCGTCGCTGCTTAACCCCCCCGTAAAGTCGGCCATGCTGCATCAATGGTGGGAATAATCGTCATTGGCACACTTGTCGCCACTTATATGCATTTATCTACAACACCTGAAATAACGGCAGGCAATACCGTTATTAAGTTTCAAACCAATGTTGTCGATAAACTTATGCCGGCTTTTCTTCCCCTTCTATACACCCTCACTATGTATGGGTTAGTACGCCGTGGCTGGAGCCCTTTGCAGCTCACAGGACTCACCGTTGTATTGGGGATTACTGGAATGTTTTGTCACTTCCTGTAGTCAAAAATATAATAAATCAGGGAAAACAATATGATAAGTATCATTCTTAGTGGTCACGGTGGATTTGCCACTGGGTTAGAAAAAGCAATGAGACAAATAGTCGGCGATCAGCCGCAAGTTATCGCCATCGATTTTACTGAGAACACCTCTCCCGACCAGCTAAACGCTAAGTTTAAACGGGCATTAGCCGAGCTGGATGAGAGCAATGGGCTGATTTTTTTGACTGATTTGCTTGGAGGCACCCCCTTCCGTTTGGCCTCTGTTCTGGCACTAGAGAAAGAAAATCGGGAAGTGATGACCGGTATAAACTTACAACTTTTGCTGGAACTGGTATTGGATCAGGAGGGGGTAAATAACCAGACATTTCGACAAAAAGCGCTGGAATGTGGTCACCGGGGATTAACCAGTCTGACAGATGAAATGAAACGTTATCATACAGCTACAGATGATAAGGACGAAATATGAACGTAATGGATCCCGTCACTGTTTCAAGCTCATTTTGCTGAAGCAAAAAAGGAGCGCCAACAACCTGAATTCTGGCTCCAGGCTCTAAAAAATATTGAAATCCTGTGCCAAAGGATAGATAGCGGCGGACTACAAGGCATCGCGCGGGAGTCAGTCCTGGAAAGGCCAGGACAATGGCAGAGAGTAAAGTAACCGTTTGGGGAACCGACAATGCGCAAAGGTTGATGAAGGGTCAGCTGCTGTAACTTCATTTGCTTATAAACAATGCAAATCTTATAATAATTCCTTTAAATTCATCAATAAAGAGTCTATTTACTCCTCATCTGACACAGATATATTTTTTGTGTAAACGATACCACCTCTTAGTAAGTGGTCACATTTCCCTCACATTACTTGTGCTATATTTAAATAAAGCAGAGACTGTCTGGAGAGTTCAACATGCAAGTTTTAGTTACCGGCGGTAGCGGTTACATCGGCAGTCATACCTGTGTACAACTACTCCAAAGCGGACATGACGTTATTATTCTGGATAACTTGTGTAACAGTAAGCGAAGCGTCATTACAACGATTGAAACACTCGGTGGCAAACATCCAACCTTCATCCATGGCGATATTCGCGATGGTGCCCTGTTGGCTGAAATTTTCCACGAACACCGTATTGATGCAGTGATTCATTTTGCCGGCCTGAAAGCTGTCGGTGAGTCCGTCAGCAAACCACTCGATTACTACGAAAACAATGTCACAGGAACATTGTCTCTGCTCTCTGCGATGCGAGCGGCGAACGTGACGAATTTTATTTTTAGCTCTTCTGCTACCGTTTATGGCGATCAGCCTAATATTCCTTATGTCGAAAGTTTTCCCACCGGTACTCCTGCCAGTCCTTATGGCCGTAGCAAGCTGATGGTGGAACAAATTCTGACTGACTTACAACGCGCTCAGCCAGACTGGAGCGTTTCCCTGCTGCGTTACTTCAATCCGGTCGGAGCCCACCCATCTGGGGATATGGGTGAAGATCCTCAGGGGATTCCAAATAATCTGATGCCGTATATTGCTCAGGTTGCCGTTGGCCGTCGTGACTCACTGGCAATATTTGGTAATGACTATCCCACCAAGGATGGCACTGGAGTACGCGATTATATTCATGTTTTAGACCTTGCCGACGGGCACATTGCCGCGATGGAAACCTTGAGCGGCAAACCCGGAGTACATATTTATAATCTGGGCGCAGGTGTCGGCCATAGTGTTCTGGACGTCGTTAATGCGTTTAGTCAGGCCTGCGGAAAACCGGTGAACTATCATTTTGCACCACGCCGTGAAGGCGATTTACCGGCTTACTGGGCTGATGCCACAAAAGCAGATAAAGATCTCAACTGGCGGGTTAGCCGTAGTCTGCAAGAGATGGCTGACGATACTTGGCGCTGGCAATCACGGCATCCAGAAGGTTATCCGGATTAAAAAACGATACGGATACTGCCCAAGACCGTAAATAACCTACACCGACTAAGCGCCCCAGGTAAGGGGCGCAAGATGTTACTTCTGCAGCCCAACTCCCCGTACGTTTTTTCTACTCTGTATTTATATGACAGGGGGGGTGGTGACTACATGAAAGAGGATGAAATTTGTACCCCTATTAAAAATATTTTCTCTGTTTGCCGGACAATTCAAGGAGCCAGTGAATGTTAAATGAAGCCATACGTCTTGCCCCAGATGGTCAGCCTTTCAATGTAATAACACTTCGCAATACTCATGGTATGACGGTCTCAGTGATGGATTGGGGCGCAACCCTGCTCTCCTGCCAGGTTTTGATGAAAGACGGCAGTGTACGAGAAACGCTGTTAGGCAGCCCTTCTCCCGCTGATTATCCGCACCAGCAGGCTTATTTAGGAGCAAGCGTCGGCCGTTACGCTAACCGCATTGCTAACAGCCAGATATCACTCGGGGATGAGATAATTCATCTTTCTGCCAGTCAGCCCCCTCATCAGCTTCATGGTGGAATTGAAGGATTTGATAAACGTCGCTGGTCACTGATATCACACAATGAACATGAAGCGATTTATCACCTGACTTCTCCTGAAGGCGATCAGGGTTTTCCTGGTACATTGCAGGTTACCGCACAATTTGTGCTGAAAGAAGATAACCGTATCAGTATCCAGTATCGCGCCACGGTGGATAAACCTTGCCCGGTAAGTCTGACCAATCATGCCTATTTTAATCTGGACAGCCAGCACCATGATGTTCGCCAGCATCGTTTACAGATTTTTGCCGACGACTACTTGCCCGTTGACAGTCAGGGGATCCCGACGGGTGAGGGAAAACTAAAGCCAGTTGACGGAACATCCTTTGATTTCCGTAACGCAAAAACCATTGTCAGGGACTTTTTACAGGATGCCGACCAACAGGCGGTAAAAGGCTACGACCATAGTTTCTTATTACAAACAAAAGGCAATCTTGAACAGGCCGCCGCAAAAGTCTGGTCTGCTGATAACCTGTTACAAATGACGGTCTACACTACCGCCCCCGCATTGCAATTCTATAGCGGTAACTATCTGGAAGGTACCAAGGCCAGAGATAAAACCCATTATCGCGCCTATGATGGCCTGGCACTGGAAAGTGAGCATTTACCCGACAGCCCTAATCATCCGGAATGGCCGCAGCCGGATTGCTGGTTACTGCCGGGCGAAGAGTACGTCAGTATTACAGAGTATCAATTTCAGTCGCTCTAGTATTTTTCAGCAGATAAATACGCGTATTTTTTCGCCGAAATGCTGTTTTTACCACCAGAGTAAGCTAAAAATAGATTATCCCTTAATAACGGTCTTACGCTCAGGCCGCTTTTTAGCTATGTTATAGGGTAAATAATTTCGTCTTGCTGGCGTGCGCGTCTGCCAGTCAGTAAGACCAAAAGAATTGTTATTCTTTATCTCAAGCTCAATAGGAGTTGATTATGGCTGTAACTAAGCTGGTTCTGGTTCGTCACGGTGAAAGTCAGTGGAACAACGAAAACCGCTTTACCGGTTGGTATGACGTTGATCTGTCTGAAAAAGGACAAACCGAAGCTAAAGCTGCTGGTCAGTTGCTGAAAGACGAAGGCTACTCTTTCGATTTTGCTTACACTTCAGTGCTGAAACGTGCCATCCACACGTTATGGAATATTCTTGATGAGCTGGATCAGGCTTGGTTGCCAGTTGAGAAGTCCTGGAAGCTGAACGAGCGTCATTACGGTGCTCTGCAAGGTCTTAACAAAGCTGAAACCGCTGAAAAATACGGTGACGAGCAGGTTAAACAGTGGCGTCGTGGTTTCGCAATCACTCCTCCGGCACTGGATAAAGATGACGAGCGTTTCCCGGGACACGATCCGCGTTATGCTTCACTGACTGATGCAGAGCTGCCAACGACTGAGAGCCTGGCACTGACCATCGAACGCGTTATCCCATTCTGGAATGAGTCTATCCTGCCACGTATGCAATCTGGTGAGCGCGTTATCGTTGCTGCTCACGGTAACTCCCTGCGTGCCCTGGTGAAATACCTGGATAACCTGAGCGAAGATGAAATTCTCGAGCTGAATATCCCAACTGGCGTACCTTTGGTTTATGAGTTTGATGAAAACTTCAAACCTCTGAAACGTTACTACCTGGGTAATGCTGATGAAATCGCAGCAAAAGCAGCCGCAGTAGCCAACCAGGGTAAAGCGAAGTAATTCGTTTTCCTGTCTCAGCGAGTAACGTGCTCGCCTGAGTCTTGCTCCTGATACGGACTAAAAACACCTGATGCAGCCTGTCAGGTGTTTTTTTTTGCCTTACGGCTGGAATTCAGTTTCAGCAGGTAAACTAGCAAGGATTTGGGGGAGTGCTTTTTGGAAGGCAGTAAAATCAGCAAAAATACGTTCCTCATTCAAAACATGAGGAATGATATTCATTGATTTCATCTCATTAACCTGGCAATCGGACAATCCCACGATATAAACCTGAATACCAAGCTCCTGAATATCAGTCATCACGTCCTGCAAAGCATATAATCCCGACTGGTCCAAATATAAAACCCGCTCCATGCGTAAAACCAGTATTTTGCCCTGGGTGATACCGGCAGCAGCCGCCCGAAATCCATAGACAAAGCCAAAAAACAACGGTCCTGTGACATGCTTTATCAGTAAACGTTGACGTAAAGGCTCGGGCAGCGCTATTTCATCAACCCACAACTCCTCTTCAGCAAACGTCAGAACGGTGTTTTTCTCTGAAACAGACGCCACTTTTGCCATAAAAATAAGAGCCGCCATGACCATTCCCACCCCAACAGCGGTGACCATTCCGGCAAAAACAGTAAGAACAATCACCGTCAACATGACAAGCACGTCACTGCGTGGCGCGCGCAATAGATGAGCAAGACTGCGGTAGTCAATAATTCCTAACCCAGCCCCCACCAGGATCCCCGCCAGCACGGCATTCGGAATATATTGCACAATGCCGGAAAGCCCGAGAAGTACCAGCAACAAAAAGAGTCCGTGGATAATACCAGAGGTACAGTGCCGCCCACCGGCACGAACATTAATCGCGGTACGGACAAATGCCCCGGCACCGGGTAAACCACCAAACAGAGCAGAAGTCATATTACCGATGCCCTGACCAATCAGTTCCTGATTACTTTTGTGCCGAGTTTTGGTGATATTATCGGCAACAAGTGAGGTGGTAAGTGAATCAATAGATCCGAGAAATGCAAGTTGCAAAGCGGCCCAAATAAGTAATTTAACCTCTGCCAGAGCAAAAACAGGCACCACAAAATGGGGTAATCCTGCGGGTATTTGACCAATTGTTGGGACACTTAAACCTGCAATAACGGCAAGTGTCGTCAGTCCAACCAGGGCGACCAGAGAAGCAGGTAATTTTTTAATAAAACGTGGCAAGACGAAAATAAGAATAATAGTAAGAGTTGCCAGTAATGCGGCTTCCGGGTTAAATCCAGAAGAAAGCGAACCCAGAGAAGAGATAATAATTACCGGATCGGAGGCCGGTGAAACCATACCCAGAAGCGGGAAAATCTGTTGGGTTAAAATAATAATGCCAATTCCTGTCATCAAGCCTGAAATAACGGGATAAGGCAGAAAACGAATAAACTGCCCTAAACGTAAAATACCAAATAACACCTGAAACAGGCCTGCCAGCAAAAAAACAGCCAGTACATTGGCGATATTAATTTCACCGGAAGGAAGTGTATGAGTGATAACAACCGTTGATGCAATCAAGGTCATGGGTGCTGTCGGACCGGATATCTGGACAGGGGTGCCGCCAAATAAAGATGCCAGAATACCGACAATAACACCACCGTATAAACCCGCCTCTGCTCCCAAGCCAGAAGCGACCCCAAAAGCAAGGCAGAGAGGTAATGCAACCACTCCCGCGGTCAGGCCACCAAATAGATCACCACGTGTAATACAGAATCTCGCAAACATGACTATCTCCCAACAGGTTTATAGATTGGTTGCAAAAAGGTATTGTCGGGTGGCACTTATTTTAAATAAACCTGATCTGGTCAGATACCCAATGCCGCAGCATAAAAAAGCCATGTCAGAACCGGGTAAATAAGCTGTAACAGCAGACGAAAAGTGATAGCGGGATTCAAATCGTTCCGACAGCGCAGACTATTCTGCCAGGAATTGAACTGATCCACATGATACCTGACGAACAGTATCAGCATCCGTGCGGGTTACCCCGGCGGAACAGTTTTCTCTGCTGGTTGCCTGAATACAGACACCACATCATTGTGCCAGCCGTCCGCCGTGAATACGGCAGACTTAAAACCTTTTTTACATTACTCGGTATTGAAATATTGTCAACAGCGTAATTTACTGGCGCTGTCAGTTATTCAGAAAGGTACAATAAATTCCAGCTTTAGCTCTTTATTAACGTGAAAATTCATTTCGCGTTGAATTTTCTCTCAATACACCACGTTTAGCGGAAAAAAGCCACATTGATTATTTTAGAGAAAAAAACAGGGTATCCAAATAACAACACCAACTATTCTGGATGATAACATTCCGGCATCCCTCCCAGAACAATACTATATATAGCAGCAGAGAGCACAGTAAAATAAAGAGCAACCATCGCTCATGTTATATAGTAGATAATCATCAATCTACGCGTTCTTTTTATTTAAAACATTGAATGCATCTTTAATAAAAACATTCTACCAGGAATAGAAAAAGTAAAGTTAAAAATAAAACCAAGACTGAAAAAACATAACAAACCATTGATTCCCTACGATTTACTTTCGAAAGAAAATAAAAAAATATTGCTTATTTGAAACAGAAGCCTTGCATGCTATACACTCTCTTGTTTTCCCTCTTCCACTTACATTTGTCGTAATAATACTGCTCAAATTACTCCAGCGTGCTGAGTGGTGCTTTCTTCTCCCTAAAATAAAAACCGTCAATTTAGCCATTTTCTAATACGACCTCGCGCATTAATATAGGGAGAGGATGTATTAAACTGTATCATTCGTCCTTTGGTCCATTTTTCATACCAGACTATTCCGTACAGCTCTTCGTCCGATCGACTTGTAATTTGCTCTACCAGTTCAGCTTTCACCAAAGTTAATTGTTCGGTTAATTCAGCCCAGCTTAAGTCTGCATAGTCCGCATAAAACTTCTCAGCCAGTAAACCGAGTTGATTCCATTTGAAACCTGTTTCAGGAAAGTCTACCGGGATACTCAAGTCATCCTGATGTAACCATTTCAGTACCAGCCGATTCCAGCCAATCAGATAGGACACCAGGCAACAGGGACTCATCTGCTTTCCCGCTACATGGCCAGGCATAGAATACTCATTAGCACGACTTTCAGGAACTCGTGCCAAGTCAGCGTTAAGCCTGTCGAAGGTAACGGAAATAGCTGATAATAATTCACTTTTTGATGTCGGTATCGCCATAGTAATTCACCTTTCTTATCGGATTTGAATGCCTGACACACCACAAAGACAGAAAGAAATTTATGGCAATGTGGTCTTATCAATCTATACCCGCAAGTATATTATTGTGATTTGACGTAAAGCAGATTACCGCTAAAAAACCGTTTTTCTTAAAAGGAAATACCATGCGCCAGAGGACGATTGTTTGCCCGATAATTCAGAATAATGGGGCCTATTTACTGTGTAAAATGGCCGATGACAGAGGCGTTTTCCCTGGCCAATGGGCGTTACCTGGTGGCGGAATGGAGACAGGCGAAACCATGGAACAAGCCCTAAGACGTGAAATAAGCGAAGAACTGGGAGATAAGCTTGCTATAACCCGCATCACACCATGGCGCTTTAGGGATGACACACGAGTCAAAACCTATGCGGATAAACCCGCGGAAGAAATTTATATGATTTATCTGATCTTTGACTGCCAGAGTGCAAACCGTGAGGTTACTTTTAATGAAGAGTTTCAAGAAATAGCCTGGGTTTTACCCGAAGACCTTAAAACGATGAACTTAAATCAGGCTACTCGTGTTACCTTCACCGAGAAAGGACTCATCTAATTTGAGACTCTCCCAGGAACAAAACAGGGAGAGTCTGATACGCGTCACTGCTGATTAACTACGGCGAGCTTTCACCGCAGCAGCCAGCTGGCGTAATACCACTTCGGTGTCTTCCCAGCCAATACAGGCATCGGTCACACTCTTGCCATAAACCAGAGGCTCACCACTTTCGAGGCTCTGATTACCCTCTACCAGATGGCTTTCAATCATGACGCCAACAATCGCCTTCTCACCCGTCGCAACCTGCTGACAAACATCGTCGCAAACAGTTAATTGTTTTTTGAATTGCTTACTGCTGTTAGCGTGGCTGAAATCAATCATCACCAGCGGAGCAAGACCCGCCTTAACCAGACCTTCTTTCACTTCAGCGACATGTTTTGCACTGTAGTTTGGCTCTTTACCACCGCGCAGAATGATATGACAGTCTTCATTACCACTGGTATTTACAATGGCAGAGTGACCCCATTTGGTTACTGACAGGAAGCAATGAGGTGCGCTGGCAGCGTTAATCGCATCGATAGCGACTTTAATGGTGCCATCAGTACCATTTTTAAAACCTACCGGGCAGGACAGACCAGAAGCCAGCTCACGGTGAACCTGAGATTCCGTGGTGCGGGCGCCAATCGCTCCCCAGCTCATCAAGTCAGCGAGATACTGCGGGGTAATCATATCCAGAAACTCACCCGCTGCCGGCAAACCACTATCATTGATTTCAAGCAGTAGCTGACGAGCAACACGCAAGCCGTCATTGATTTGATAGCTGTTATCCATGTGCGGATCGTTGATAAGCCCTTTCCAGCCCACAGTCGTACGTGGTTTTTCAAAATAAACCCGCATCACAACTTCTAAAGAGTCTTTTAGTTCTTCACGTATTGCCAGTAAGCGAGCAGCGTACTCTTTCGCCGCTTTAGTATCATGAATAGAACAAGGGCCAATGACGACCAGCAGACGGTCATCTTTGCCATTAAGAATATTGTGAATAGCACTACGCGCCCTGGAAACAGTTAAAGCCGATTTTTCCGTCGCCGGGAATTTTTCCAGTAAAGCAACCGGAGGCAGGAGTTCATTGATTTCTTTAATACGTAAATCGTCGTTCTGATAATTCATAATAATTCCGTCGGAGTTCTGGGACATTGCTTCATTGCAGTATCTTCAATCTAACGCGCAGCGCTGAGTGTGTAAAAGGGAATTTACACCCAAGAGGGAATATTTTTTATCCGCTCTGGCTGCATGACATGGGATAAACATGACCTATGAAAGGAATCTCAATGATTCTGCAAAATCTGACAGAAACTCCTCAGTCTCGCCCGTTCTTTGACAGGGCGAGACTGACAGAGATTAAGAAAGTATCCGTGAACCACGCTGGCGGGCACTTCTACTCCACATGCGGCCTCCGTTTACCGCAACAAACATCAGCAGCAGATATTCAAGCGACATCGCGTAGACACCCTGCAGGGCGAAAATAACGATACTTATCATGTTCACTATCACCCACAGAATCCAGTTCTCCACATATTTGCGTGTCATCAGGATCATAGCGGCTATCGACAGTACCATCATGCAGGAGTCCCAGAATGGGAAGGCATCAGGCTCCAGTACCGGTTGTGTCACATTCATTCCCAGACTCTGCATAACAGAAACGGCTACCTGAGTCAGAAAAGCAAAAACAGGGTCGATGTAGACAGTCATCAGGCCAATGGCGATAACAATAGCGACCAACCAGCCTAAGGCTTTCGGTAGGGTTAACCAGCGAACCTGTAATGCAGCCTGATTATCATTACCTTGCCGGGACCAGGCGTACCAACCATAAAGATTGGCAGCAAAGAAAAATAGCTGCAGCAGTAAACTGGCATACAGTTGGATCTGGAAGAAGATGATCGCGAATAGAGTCACGTTAATTAACCCAAAAGCGTAGTTACTGATTTTCTCCAGACTGGCCAGCCAGATACATAATAATCCAGCCACTGTGCCTATCGCTTCGATCCATGATAAATCATACCCTCCCGACCCAATTGGGATGTGCACAAGTATGTTCTGTGTACTAAGAAAATCCATAATTTCCTCAATGCGTAATGATTACGCGTTACCTTTTACAGAAAGACGCAGCTCGGCTGCAAAATTCAGCATGCGATTTAACGGCAGCAAGGCCTTTTCTCGCAGCTGTGGATCAACATGTATTTCGTGCTCCATCCCTCCCGTCTCCAGGCTGTCAGAGATGGCTTTAAGCCCGTTCATGGCCATCCATGGACAATGTGCGCAGCTTCGACAGGTTGCTCCTTCTCCTGCGGTCGGTGCTTCCAGTAATATTTTTTCAGGGCATTCCTGCTGCATGCGATAAAAGATACCGCGATCTGTTGCCACAATAAGCCGCTGATGAGGCAATGTTTTTGCCGCATGAATCAATTGGCTGGTGGAACCTACTGCATCAGCAAGCGCGACAATAGACTGAGGCGATTCCGGATGTACCAGCACAGCTGCATCAGGATAGAGTGCTTTCATCGTGACTAAAGCTTGCGTTTTAAACTCATCATGCACGATACAAGTACTTTGCCAGCACAGCACATCAGCCCCAGTCTGCTGCTGTACATAGTTACCCAAGTGGCGGTCTGGTGCCCAAATAATTTTTTGTCCCAGGCTATCGAGATGCTCAATTAACTCAACCGCAATGCTTGATGTCACAACCCAATCAGCACGCGCTTTTACTGCCGCTGAAGTATTAGCGTAGACCACAACAGTACGGTCCGGGTGTTTATCACAAAATGCGTTAAATGCGTCTATCGGGCAACCCAAGTCCAGGGAGCACTCTGCCTGCAAGGTTGGCATCAGAATCGTTTTTTCAGGACTGAGAATTTTTGCGGTTTCCCCCATAAAACGCACACCGGCTACCAACAAAGTTGAAGCCCTGTGCGCCGCACCAAAGCGAGCCATCTCAAGTGAATCAGAGATACATCCGCCGGTTTCTTCTGCCAGTGACTGAATTTCAGGGTCGGTATAGTAATGTGCAACCATCACTGCATTACGTTCTTTTAGTAAACGTTTTATTTTTTGACGATAAAACTGTTTTTCGTCCAGGCTGAGCACGGCTGGTTTAGGTGGAAAAGGATAGATCCCGATTTCTGGTTCGAACATTGCTGACATAATATCATCTCGTTTTGCCGGCTTAACTAAATTCATCAGTTCGAGCCAGTTAATGCAATAAGACACCCGTTTTGTTTTGTATGCTAAACAGTATGTAAAATTAAGCAACATATTTTGTTACTTTTAAGGCAGGGAAAGACGATAACAAGAAGTAAATAGTCAGGGATGAGGATCGCAGACAGCAAAAAGGCGCCTTTCTACATTGGTGGGTCGTGCAGGATGACTCGGCCTGCGGCCTCGCCCTTCGGGTCGTTGCTGCGCAACGCTGTTACGCTGCGCTTCACCCGAACCTGCTGCAGGTTCGAACCCC
>NZ_CANMLV010000002.1 GCF_947498825.1 uncultured Cedecea sp.
CTAAAGGCGCCTTTTTGCTGTCTGCAATTCGGGCGGGGTTCGAACCTGCAGCAGGTTCGGGTGAAGCGCAGCGTAACTCCGTTCACTATCTTCACTATCTTCACTATCAACTTTCTCACGTCACTGCCGATAACGGACACAGATACAACTCACTCAGGAGTGACGATGACAACAATCAGTACAACGGTTAGCCTGGCAACTTCCTCCACTTCTTCATCGGGCGGAACGGATAATAGTCTGGCAGCAAAAATTAGCCGTCTCACCAGTCAAATTACCAAACTCACTCAGCAATTAAAGGATATTGCTGAGAGTCCAGGCACGACTGAAGAGAAAAAAACGCAGCAAGAGCTGATACAAACACAGATAAAGGTGCTGCAAGCGCAGCTGGCAGAACTACAACGCCAGCAAGCTGAACAAGCGACACAAAAAAATCAGTCTCAGTCAGTGCAGGAAATCGGTATTAACCATCCAACTAATGGTAATAAGGTTGATATCTATATCTGAGGGTAAAGAGAATCATCAAAGAGTGGATGACCCTGGCGAGCCTTGGTTAATAATTGAGCCTGGTGGTGAACCACTTCCCAGATAACCTCTGCTGCCCGGGAGAGTGAACGATTTCGACGGCGAACCAGCATAATTTTTCGCTCGACTGTCGGAATCAATCTCTTAACAACAAGTGACTGGCCTTTTGGCAAAGGCAAAGCGAGAGCCGGCAGAATACTGATACCAATTCCTGCTTCAACCATCGGGTAGAGTGTCGCAGGATGTCCTATCTGTTGCACAATCTGCGCTTCTATTCCTTGCTTACAGAGCACCTCATCGATTAAAGGGCGGCTACCGGAAGCATAGTCCTGTAGTACCAGCTTAGCCCCTTGTAATTGTTTCCATGCCACCTGAGGTATATCAGCCAGGGCGTCATCGCTACGGCAAAGTAAGAAAAAAGGTTCTGACAGGACTTCTTCGCAATGTAAATCACTCGCCTCTCCCGGATCGATAACAATCGCCAGGTCTACCTCTCCCTGACGAACACTTTCCAGTACCCACTGCTGGGGCCTGTCATAGAGTGTAAAATGAATGTCAGGATAATGTTGAGCCGCCATCGCAATCGACTGAGGCACCAGATGGGCAGAGATGGTCTGACTGGCCGCAACCCGCACCGTACCACTCAGCTGATGGCCGACACTACGCGCATCCAGTAAAGTGGTATTAAGCTCATCCAGCAATCGTTCAAGCTTTACAGCCAGTTGCTCACCGGCAGCAGTCAGAACCACTTCTCGTGTCGTTCTGTCGAGTAATTTTACACTCAAGGCCGTTTCCAGCTCTTTGACGCTGTGGCTGACTGCCGACTGGCTCAGGCCAATTGCAGCCCCTGCCTGACTAAAACCGCCTTTGCGCGCAACAGCAACAAAAATGCGTAACTGACGTAGCGAATAATTCATTTATAAAATTCATCAATCTATTAAATAAATCAATTTTATTTCTAAAACCATAAGGAACACAATAGGCCTCTTTCGGCGGAGAACTGGTTATGCAATTGTTTCGTGTTTTGGACCCTTTTACACTCATCCTCGTTTTGACAGTCTTACTGGCCTCTTTTCTTCCGGCAGTAGGGGATGTCTATGTATTCTTTGAGTGGCTGACAACCGCCGCAATTGCCCTGCTCTTTTTTATGCATGGTGCTAAATTATCACGTGAAGCCATTATTGCCGGTGGAGGACACTGGCGCTTACATTTATGGGTGATGTGCAGCACCTTTATTCTGTTTCCGGCATTAGGTGTACTATTAAACTGGTGGCAACCTTTTGCCATTAGCCAGAATATCTATGACGGTTTTCTCTACCTCTCCATTTTACCTGCGACCGTACAGTCAGCGATTGCCTTTACTTCTATTGCCGGGGGAAATGTCGCTGCTGCTGTCTGTTCTGCTTCAGCTTCCAGTGTATTAGGTATTTTCCTGTCACCCGTTTTGGTGGGTATCGTGATGCATGTACAAGGTGCGAGTGGCAGTTTTCATGATGTCGGCAGAATTATGCTTCAACTACTACTCCCCTTTGTTCTCGGGCATTTAATGCGCCCGTGGATCGGTAACTTTGTAGCAAAACACAAAAAAATGATCGGTAAAACGGATCAAACATCAATTCTTCTCGTGGTCTATACCGCTTTCAGTGAAGCAGTATCGCACGGTATCTGGAATAAAGTAGGAATCAGTTCATTACTGTTTATTGTGCTGATAAGCATGATACTGCTGGCTATTGTTATCGGGGTTAATATTGTTGCCGCCCGTCGACTGGGCTTTAACAAGGCCGATGAGATTACGATTGTCTTCTGTGGTTCTAAAAAGAGTCTGGCCAATGGTATTCCAATGGCCAATATTCTGTTTCCGGCGGCAACGGTCGGCATTATGGTACTGCCACTGATGATTTTCCATCAGATCCAGCTGATCGTCTGCGCCATCATGGCCAAACGCTACCATCGTCAGGCCTTGGCTGCCAAAGCCGCAACTGAGGCGGTTTCCCGTCAGAACTAACGACGTTGCAGGGGCTGGACGAGTCCTTCCAGCCCCTCTGTTTTTATCAGAAGAGTCAGCGCCATCAGTTCACCCAGCTCTCCGGCAGGAAAGCCATCTTTGCGGGCAAACCACAGTAGATACTCTTCAGGGAGTGCTATCAGCACTCTCCCTTTGTATTTACCAAATGGCATCGTGGTGTTAGCTATCGTTATCAGCTTCTCTTTATCAAGCATGTTCACTCAACAGGCGGATCATCTCCGCTTCATCAATGACTTTAATGCCCAGTTCTTGCGCTTTAGCAAGCTTAGAACCCGCAGCTTCACCTGCAATCACTAAGTCCGTTTTCTTAGACACGCTTCCCGCAACTTTAGCCCCGAGCGCAATCAGCCTGTCTTTGGCTTCATCTCTTGCCATCAGGCTTAATGACCCCGTCAGAACAACCGTTTTACCGGCAAAGGGGCTGTCTATCTCTTCAACGTTAATCACCACTGGCGCAGGCCAGTGAATGCCAGCTTTGTCGGTTAACTGACGAATCACCTCACGGTTACTTTCTTCAGCGAAGAAATTAAAAACGTGTGTTGCGACCACAATACCGACATCAGGTACCCTTTGTAACTGTTCGATATCAGCAGCCATCAATGCATCAAGGGTGCCAAAATGTGCTGCAAGTCCCGCAGCCGTTGCTTCACCGACTTCACGAATACCCAGCGCATATAAAAAGCGTGCAAAGGTGGTTTCTTTGGCTTTTTGTAGGGCATTCACCACGTTTTGCGCTGATTTAGGCCCCATCCGCTCAAGCCCGGTCAGTTTACCCGGAGTCAGCTCAAACAAATCAGCCGGCGTATGGACGTACTCTTTATCTACCAGTTGATCGATTATTTTATCGCCCATTCCGTCTACATCCAGCGCCCGACGGGAGACAAAATGCTTCAATGACTCTTTACGCTGTGCTCCGCAAATCAGGCCGCCTGTACAGCGGGCAATCGCCTCACCTTCAACTCGTTCAACATCAGAGCCGCATACCGGGCAATGTGTCGGGAAAATAATCTCTTGCGTATTCTCAGGGCGCTCAGACTCAACCACGCCCACCACCTGCGGAATAACATCTCCGGCCCGGCGAATCACCACTTTGTCACCGATACGCAGCCCAAGACGCTCTATCTCATCAGCATTATGCAGCGTGGCATTACTGACCAGAACACCTGCTACCTGAACAGGCTCAAGACGGGCTACTGGTGTTATTGCCCCTGTTCGGCCGACCTGAAACTCCACATCACGTACCTGGGTCATTTCTTCCTGGGCCGGAAACTTAAAGGCTACCGCCCAGCGGGGCGCACGAGCGACAAATCCCAGTGTTTCTTGTAGCGCCAGTGAATCCACTTTAATGACCACGCCATCAATATCAAAGCCCAGCGTCGGGCGATCTGCTTCGACCTGGTGATAAAAACTCAGCACTTCCTCGGGGCTATAACACAGACGGGTCCGGGAACTGACCGGAAGACCCCAGGTTTTAAATTGTTGTAAACGTTCATAATGACTGCCAGGAAGCATTCCCCCTTCCAGCAGACCTACGCCGTAACAGAAAAAGGTTAATGGCCGTTTAGCGGTAATGCGAGGATCAAGCTGACGCAATGAACCTGCTGCCGCATTACGTGGGTTAGCAAAAATTTTCCCCCCAGTGCGACGTGCTTCGTTATTTATTTTTTCAAAACCCGCCTGAGGCAAAAAAACTTCGCCGCGCACTTCGAGACGACGAGGAATATTTTCGCCGTGTAGCTTTAACGGAATAGCCCGGATAGTACGAACATTCGCGGTAATATTTTCGCCGGTCGTTCCGTCACCACGCGTGGCTGCACGGACGAGAATACCATCTTCATAAAGCAGACTTACCGCCAGACCATCCAGCTTTAGTTCGCAACAGAGCGTTACCGCCTCAGTACTTTTTAATCGGTCCTGGATACGCTTATTAAAGGCCTGGTAACTGGTTTCATCAAAGACGTTATCCAGCGACAGCATCGGAACTTCATGACGTATTTGTGTAAATTCACTTAATGGTGCGGCGCCCACGCGTTGAGTCGGCGAGTCAGGCGTCACAAGTTCAGGATGAAGGGACTCCAGATCGCGCAACTCACGGATTAAACGGTCATACTCAGCATCGGGGATCTCAGGGTTATCAAGAACATGATAGAGATACTCGTGATGACGAAGGGTCGCCCGCAGCTGAGCGAGTTGTTTTTCAATTGAGTCCATATCGCACCATCAAAGATAAAAAACCCCCGACATGCGGGGGTGATTGATTACAAACTGAACGGGGGAAGCATTGCTTCCCCTGATTGAGATAAGAGCGTAACAACAAACTGTTAGTTGTTTGCATCCATGACTTCACGTATCCGGTCTTGATACTCACGCATCTTCTGCGGGGTCATCATCCGACGTCCGTCATCTAATACTACCCCACCGACTTCATCAGCAATGTGCTGAGCGGATTGCAGCATCAGTTTAAAGTTTTGCTGCGGATCGCCGTACGAAGGGACTTGCATAAAAATGGTTACGCCCGGCGTTAAAAACTCGGTCATAAAATCAGGATCAAAGGAACCTGGTTTTACCATATTTGCCAGACTAAACAACACCGGACCACTGCCATCCGGGCTCAAGTGACGATGAAAAATATTCATTTCACCAAACTTGAATCCCGCCTGTTGGATGCTGCCTAGCAACATTTCGCCATTCAGCATATTGCCAGGATGGGCTGCCACATTCATCACCACGACAGTTTCTTTCTGTCGCGGTTTTTCTACTGGCGCCTCAACAGGTTCAGCCTCAACCACGGGTTCAGGTTCAGGTTCCGGCTGACGAATCTGTTCTGGCTGTGCGGCCACAACAGGTTCAGGCTGAACGGGTCTCACAGGTTCCGGACGTGGAGCAACAGGTTCAGCACGAGGAACAACCGGTTCAGCATAGACCTCAGGAACAGGTTCTGCTGGCGGTGTTGCCTGACGCGGCTGAGCCGATGCATAAGGCGGTTCATACTGATGCTGAGGCGATGCCTGTGAAGTCGCGTTCTGCTGTTGGCGTGAAGCCAATTCAGGTGCGGGAGCGGTACGATGAACACGTACCTCCCCAACACTGTCCTGTTCTTCATCGTCATCCTCGTCATCGTATTCGTCTTCATCACGTTTAGACTTCATACGTTTCAGTGGACGATCGCGAAAAATAGACGAACGTTCCTTACGGCTGGTCCACAGTCCATGGACCAACAATGCTATTATGGCTATCGCGCCAACAATGATTAATATCAGACGCAAATCCTGCATCGTTATATTCTCTGTTGTTCTAACACCTTGCCTACATGGCAAACATTTATACACTAAGAGTATTTGCCCATCTGCACAAGTGCAAGTGTGAGCGCGCTTTTCTCAACATAAAGATAGATCCAAGATGTTTTTCGCCTCTTTTTCGACCAAATCCTGATACATATCTTCTGTTAAGCTCGGTTATGATAGACCAGCTAGCCTATGTCATCGATAACGGAGTCTGTTTAAATCATGGTATTACCTTCTGACAACCATCAACGTAATGGCGTTCACTATTTTACACAAGGTTGCAAATTAGTACTCGAGCCAGGTATCAAACGCTTCGTTATTTTACCTTTATTGCTCAATATCCTGCTGATGGGGGGGGCATTCTGGTGGTTATTTACTCGCCTGAATGATTGGATCCCAGCCATCATGTCTTACGTCCCTGAATGGTTACAGTGGCTGAACTACTTAATCTGGCCGCTGGCCGTCATTTCAGTGCTTCTGGTATTTAGTTACCTTTTTTCGACCATAGCCAACTGGATTGCCGCCCCCTTCTGCGGATTGCTGGCAGAGCAGCTGGAAGCCCGATTAACCGGCGCAACGCCGCCCGATACGGGTATTACTGATGTACTAAAAGACACCCCCAGAATAATGAAACGCGAATGGCAAAAACTTCGTTGGTATCTGCCCCGTGCGCTGTTACTGCTGGTGCTATATTTTATTCCAGGTATTGGTCAAACCGTCGCCCCAATCTTGTGGTTTTTGTTTAGCGCCTGGATGCTGGCCATTCAATATTGTGATTATCCTTTTGATAACCATAAAGTTTCGTTCAATGATATGCGTGCTGCGCTGCGAACGAACAAAATGACTCAGCTGCAATTTGGCTCACTGATCAATATTTGCACTCTGGTTCCTGTCGTAAATCTGTTTATCATGCCCGTTGCGGTCTGTGGAGCAACGGCTATGTGGGTAGACTGTTATCGTAACCAGCACGCACAGTGGCGATAATTTATCCTTACCTGTAGGTACAAAGCTTCTACCGTCGATGAGTATAGATAACTATGTAAGTCGGCGGACTGGATGCAGACAACACCAGGTAACTTGAAGTGTGACGGGTAATACCCTAAATAATTCGAGTTACCTGTAGGCGCCAAGTTCAGCCCGTCGATGAGCATGGATAACTATGTGATTCGGCGGGCTGAACGCAGGCAACACCCAGGTAACTTGAAGTATGACGGGTATGTCCTTATTCCAACTTTCGAGGCCTTATTTCTCTTACACATATAGATATGCTATTTCCTTACTTCCGCATATTGTCTGAGCAGGTATGCTGAACCGGTATCTCAAATTTCGACTATTAAGGATGAGTAATGAGCAAAATTTATGAAGATAACTCCCTGACAATTGGTCATACACCTCTGGTTCGCCTGAACCGTATTGGCAATGGACGTATTCTGGCAAAAGTGGAGTCCCGTAACCCGAGCTTTAGCGTTAAATGCCGTATTGGCGCAAACATGATTTGGGATGCTGAAAAACGTGGCGTGCTTAAGCCTGGCGTAGAGCTGGTTGAGCCAACCAGTGGGAATACCGGTATTGCTCTGGCTTATGTCGCTGCTGCGCGCGGCTACAAGCTGACTCTGACGATGCCTGAAACCATGAGTATCGAACGCCGTAAGCTGCTCAAAGCGCTGGGGGCAAATTTGGTGTTAACTGAAGGTGCCAAAGGCATGAAAGGCGCGATTCAGAAAGCAGAAGAAATTGTTGCCAGCGATCCGGCAAAATATCTGCTGCTCCAGCAGTTCAGTAACCCTGCTAACCCAGAAATTCACGAAAAAACAACGGGCCCGGAGATCTGGGAAGATACCGATGGCGAAGTTGATGTCTTTATTGCCGGTGTCGGCACTGGCGGCACGCTGACAGGTGTCAGCCGTTATATCAAGAAAACCAAGGGCAAAGAAGCACTGATAAGCGTCGCAGTAGAGCCAACTGATTCTCCGGTTATCACTCAAGCCTTGGCGGGTGAAGAAATTAAGCCTGGTCCTCATAAAATTCAAGGTATTGGTGCTGGCTTTATCCCTGGCAACCTTGACCTTAAACTGATCGATAAAGTCGTGACCATTAGCAACGACGAAGCCATTTCCACTGCTCGTCGCCTGATGGAAGATGAAGGGATTCTGGCAGGAATTTCTTCTGGTGCCGCGGTAGCCGCAGCGCTTAAGCTTCAGGAAGATCCGGCATTTGCCGAAAAGAATATCGTAGTGATTCTGCCATCTTCAGGGGAGCGCTACCTGAGCACGGCGTTGTTTGCCGATCTTTTTACCGAAAAAGAGTTGCAACAATAATATTACAATCCTAAAAAAGCCTAAAAAAGCACCCGTCAGGGTGTTTTTTTGTGGCTTACATCAAACTTTTGCCCCACCCAGCATTGCGTCAACCTTTCATGTCTGGTATTTAACGAGCAATTATTTTGAAGCGCGAAATTATTCGTTCTGTAATAGATAACGGCTGAATCGATTTAACTTGTTTGCAAAAGAGATGTTTTCAGCGGCATTATAACGTTAATCAGCGCTGCTTAGAAAGAATCTGTTCATGGTATCGACAAATACCTGATGTCGCATTTTATGCGTAAGAACTTTTTAGGCTAAAGTTTACTGTTAGAGTAAAGCTAAACTTTAGTTCCATAACACTTAACCTATAAGTTGAGGAAAGCACATGTTCCAGCAAGAAGTTACCATCACTGCACCAAACGGTTTGCACACTCGCCCTGCGGCTCAGTTCGTTAAAGAAGCTAAAGGCTTCGCATCTGACATCTCTGTAACCTCCAACGGTAAAAGCGCAAGCGCTAAAAGCCTGTTCAAATTACAGACTCTGGGTCTGACCCAAGGTACCGTTGTGACCATCTCTGCTGAAGGCGAAGATGAGCAAAAAGCGGTAGAGCATTTAGTAAAACTGATGGCTGAACTCGAGTAAGTTCCAGGTTCTTCTTCAAAAAATCAGTCACAAGTAAGGTAGGGTTATGATTTCAGGCATTTTAGCATCCCCCGGTATCGCTTTCGGTAAAGCTCTTTTACTGAAAGAAGATGAAGTCGTTATCGATCGGAAGAAAATTTCTGCCGCTAACGTTGAACAGGAAGTTGAGCGTTTTTTGAGTGGTCGTGCAAAAGCATTCGCTCAATTAGAGGCCATCAAGATTAAAGCCGGTGAAACGTTTGGTGAAGAAAAGGAAGCTATCTTCGAAGGCCACATGATGTTGCTGGAAGACGAAGAGTTAGAGCAAGAAATCATAGCCCTGATTAAAGATAAGCTGGTCACCGCTGATGCGGCAGCCTATGAGATTATTGAAGGTCAGGCTACCGCTCTGGAAGAGCTGGACGACGAATATCTCAAAGAACGTGCAGCTGACGTTCGTGATATCGGTAAGCGTCTGCTACGTAATATTCTGGGCCTGGCGATTATTGATTTAGGCTCCATTCAGGATGAAGTTATCCTGGTAGCTAAAGATTTAACACCCTCTGAAACGGCTCAGTTAAATCTGGACAAAGTGCTTGGGTTTATCACCGATATCGGTGGTCGTACTTCCCATACTTCAATCATGGCCCGCTCTCTTGAGCTCCCTGCGATTGTCGGCACCGGTAATGTCACCCAGCAAGTTAAGACCGGTGATTATCTGATCCTTGATGCGGTTAACAATGAAATTCACGTTAATCCATCTGAAGAAACCATCCTCACTCTGAAAGAAGCTCAGCAGCAGTTAGCCAGTGAAAAAGCTGAACTTGCTAAGCTGAAAGACTTACCTGCTATTACGCTGGATGGTCATCAAGTAGAAGTTTGCGCCAACATTGGTACTGTTCGTGATGTCGAAGGTGCTGAGCGTAATGGTGCAGAAGGTGTCGGCCTGTACCGCACAGAATTCCTGTTTATGGACCGTGATTCCCTGCCAACTGAAGAAGAACAGTTCAACGCTTACAAAGCGGTGGCTGAAGCTTGTGGCTCTCAGGCAGTGATTATCCGTACCATGGACATCGGTGGCGATAAAGAGCTGCCTTATATGAATTTCCCGAAAGAAGAAAACCCATTCCTTGGCTGGCGTGCTATCCGTATCGCAATGGACCGTACAGAAATTTTACGTGACCAGGTACGTGCAATTCTTCGTGCATCTGCTTTCGGCAAATTACGTATTATGTTCCCGATGATCATTTCCGTTGAAGAAGTGCGTGCACTGAAAGCAGAAATTGAGATCATGAAGGGACAGCTACGTGAAGAAGGCAAAGCTTTTGACGAGGCAATTGAAGTCGGTGTGATGGTAGAAACCCCAGCCGCAGCCGTTATTGCCCCTCATTTAGCCAAAGAAGTCGACTTCTTCAGTATTGGCACGAACGATTTAACACAATACACTCTGGCAGTTGACCGTGGTAATGATATGATTTCACATCTTTACCAGCCAATGTCACCGTCCGTACTGATACTTATTAAACAAGTTATTGATGCTTCTCATGCAGAAGGCAAATGGACTGGTATGTGTGGTGAGCTTGCGGGCGATGAACGTGCTACACTTCTGTTGTTAGGGATGGGTCTGGATGAGTTCAGTATGAGCGCCATTTCTATTCCGCAGATTAAAAAAATTATTCGCAATACAAACTTCAAAGATGCGAAGGTGTTAGCAGAACAAGCTCTTGCTCAACCAACAACGGATGATTTGATGGCGTTGGTTAACAAGTTCATTGAAGAAAAAACTATCTGCTAATACAGAAAAATTACTGCTTAGGAGAGAAGGCTAATGGGGTTATTTAGTAAACTTTTCGGTGATAAAGGCAATAGCGATACCGGGACCATTGAGATCGTTGCTCCACTGTCTGGTGAAATCGTAAACATCGAAGATGTACCAGATGTTGTGTTTGCAGAAAAAATTGTTGGTGATGGCATAGCAATTAAACCATCTGGCAACAAAATGGTTGCTCCGGTTGATGGAACTATCGGTAAGATTTTCGAAACGAACCATGCTTTCTCTATCGAATCAGACAGCGGCATTGAGCTGTTTGTCCACTTCGGTATTGACACCGTTGAACTGAAAGGCGAAGGCTTCAAGCGTATCGCCGAAGAAGGTCAGCGTGTGAAGAAAGGTGACGTCGTTATCGAATTTGACTTGCAGTTACTTGAAGATAAAGCAAAATCAACTCTGACACCGGTTGTCATCTCTAATATGGATGAAATCAAAGAGTTAATTAAGCTGACTGGTAGCGTAACGGTAGGTGAAACTCCCGTTATTCGTATCAAAAAGTAATACCGTCCATTCTGACAAAAAGGCACCTTTCAGGTGCCTTTTTCTTTATCACTGTGGCGGAAGAACCAGTTCATCAAGCTTAAGGTTCTGAGTCCAGGAAATAGCAGCGAAAACGCGCTCCGCCGCTGCCGCTGCCGCTTTGGCAATCGGCATTCCTTTCAGTACATGGCTCATCAATTCAGCACAGAATAAATCCCCGGTTCCTTTCAGGCTCATAACCACTCGTTCATGGCTGATGGTATCCACTGACTCAGAAGTCACCGTCACGACAGAAATCGTCTCTGGAGAATCTCCCGGTGCACTGGTGATAACCACCCACTTAAGCGTCTCAGAAAGAAGACTTTTAGCGGCTGCGACGGCCTGCTCCAGGGTATCGCACGGCATGCCCGTCAGAATGCCTAACTCAAACAGATTAGGGGTAATACCATGGGCAACAGGCAACAGTGCCGAGCGATAGGCTTCGGGTATCCCCGCTTTTACATAGATGCCACTGTCGGTATCACCGATAACCGGATCCACCATAATCACAACATTGGGATGGTGCCGCTGAATAGTGTGCAACCATTGCGCCAGTAACGTAATTTGCTCCGCGCTCCCCATATATCCGGTCATGACCGCTTTGAGCTCTCGCAGGGCATCACGCTCTTCCAGCGCCTGCAAATACCCTTTGAACCAGTCTGCCGGAATGACCCCACCATAATAAGTATCATAGTGGGGTGTATTACTGAACAGCACCGTCGGTACCGCCATCGCATGCCAGCCATGGTGTTTTATCGCAGGCATGGCAATACTGTTCCCCACGCTGCCATAGATAACCTGGGACTGTACTGAGACGATGTCAGCCTGCAATGCCCGTTGCGTATTGCTAAACAGTATCGACTGGATGTCGTTATCCTGACTCATATTCCCTCACCTGGATCCTGAATAATTCAAGCTGCCTGTGGGCTCTGAATTCCTTCAGACGATGAACATAGACAAACGATGTCATTCGACTGAAGAAAATCCCCAGACAGCTTGAAGGATGACGGGTATAGATTAAATCCCCGCCCCCTGAACATAGCTTTCTTCACCAAATACGCCTGTTGATAAATAACGATCGCCGCGATCGCAGATAATTGCCACGACAACGGATCCAGGCTTGGCACGTGCAACACGAAGAGCACCAGCAACAGCCCCCCCGGAACTGACCCCGCAAAAGAGACCTTCCTCTGTTGCCAGGCGACGCATCGTTTGTTCCGCTTCAATTTGTGACATATCGATCACTTCATCAACTAAATCGGGCTGGTAAATTTTGGGTAACCACTCTTCAGGCCAACGTCGGATACCGGGAATACTACTCCCTTCTTCAGGTTGCAGACCAACAATCGTGACAGTTTTACTCTGCTCACGCATAAAACGCCCTACTCCGGTAATCGTCCCTGTCGTCCCCATACTGGAAACAAAATGGGTAATACGCCCCTCGGTCTGCTGCCAGATTTCAGGTCCGGTAGTCCGGTAGTGCGCCAGAGGATTATCAGGATTATTAAATTGATCAAGGATCACTCCTTCTCCTCGGTCAGCCATTTCCTGCGCCAGTTCACGGGCACCTTCCATTCCTTGTGCTTTGGTCACCAGAATCAGTTCTGCACCATACGCCTGCATCGCCGCTTTACGTTCCATGCTCATATTATCAGGCATCAGTAATTTTATTCGGTAGCCTTTTAGCGCTGCGATCATTGCCAGCGCAATACCGGTATTACCACTCGTCGCTTCAATAAGAACGTCGCCCGGTTTAATCTCGCCGCGTTTTTCAGCTTCAACAATCATTGACAGTGCCGCACGGTCTTTCACCGAACCTGCCGGATTATTGCCTTCCAGTTTGACCCAAATCTCACTGCCATTATTAAGCCCGGTGCGTTGCAGACGTACCAAGGGTGTATTGCCAATTGTATTTTCTAAAGTGACCACTACCACTCCCTGATGACATAAAAAAACGGCCACTCAGGCCGCTATTAGGTGTTATATACCCTGAATAACTCGAGGCACAGGCAGAAGGCGGGCGAAAAACCCCGACGAGCTTACTCCCGTATGTGATTCGGGGGAGTAAGCGCTGCCAACGCACATGTAACCTGAAGTATGGCGGGTAATTAAATTATCAGGATGACTGCTTCAGGTCTAGCGACGAAATACGGTTATTACCCTGATAAATTCTCGCATGCTGTAAACCCACAAACAGACGCTCGCCGCGTTGCGGAGGAGTGCTGTCACGAAGCACCACGGTGATGGGCTCATCATGCCAGCCTAGTGGCTGTACCACTAGCTGGGTAAAGTGGCCTCGAGGACTGATTTCCAGTACCTGTACCGGTAAAGGTGAGTCGAGATTCGTACGTCGACTGACATCCACTTCCCAGGGACGCAGGAACAAGTCAACTTCACCTTGATAATTCGGGGTAAAATCTAATGACCAGCGATGGGCGCCAACCTGGAAATGGCTGGCGTTAATTGTGCCAGTAATCCGGTTTACCTCTCCCAGAAACTCCAGTACAAAGCGTGTTTCCGGCTCCCGCCACACCACTTCCGGGGTATCAACCTGTTCAATATTTCCGTTACTCATCACCACAACCCGGTCTGCCACTTCCATGGCTTCTTCCTGGTCATGGGTAACAAAGACACTGGTGAAGCGAAGTTCTTCATGAAGCTCACGCAACCACCGGCGCAGTTCTTTACGTACCTGTGCGTCCAGCGCACCAAAAGGCTCATCAAGCAGCAATATTTGCGGCTCTACCGCCAATGCGCGCGCCAGAGCAACACGTTGCTTCTGTCCGCCAGAAAGTTGAGCCGGGTAACGATCGGCAAGGTGAGATAGCTGAACCATTTCCAGTAATTTGGTGACTTTTTGCTTAATAACCGCAGCAGAAGGACGCTCACGACGCGGTAATACCGTCAAACCAAACGCAATATTGTCGAATACCGACATATGGCGGAATAAGGCATAGTGCTGGAAGACAAAACCAACTTTACGTTCACGGGCATGGACCTGGCTTACGTCTTTACCATTAAAACGGATCTGACCGCTATTCTGATGCTCCAGGCCAGCAATAATACGTAATAATGTTGTTTTACCTGAGCCTGATGGGCCCAGTAATGCCACCATCTGACCAGAAGGAATATCCAGCGAGATATCATTCAGTACCTGGGTTTTACCAAATGACTTATTAATGCCGGCAATATCAATGCTCATGATTTTCCTCCTGCTTGAGGCGTTTTTCCTGGTTATTCAGACGCCACTGCAGCGCACTTTTTAAGAACAATGTCAAAATAGCCATCACGGTTAATAGGGCGGCAGCGGTAAAGGCTCCGACGGTATTATAATCTTGCTGCAACAGTTCAATTTGCAGTGGTAATGAGAAAGTCTCACCCCGTATTGCTCCCGACACCACTGAAACAGCACCAAATTCGCCAATCGCACGGGCATTAGTCAGAACCACGCCGTATAACAGCGCCCAGCGAATATTAGGCAGTGTCACTCGACGAAACATCTGCCAGCCTGACGCACCCAGCAAAATCGCCGCCTCGTCCTCCTGGCTTCCCTGGCTGAGCATGACCGGTACCAACTCACGCACGACAAAAGGACAGGTCACAAAAATAGTCACCAGAACCATGCCCGGCCAGGCAAACATAATTTGCAGATCATAGGCTTCAAGGAAACCGTTCAGGGGGCCGTTTGAGCCGTAAAACAGTAAGTACACCAGACCAGCAACGACCGGAGATACCGCAAAAGGGATATCCAGTAAGGTTAAAAGCAGCTGGCGGCCAGGGAAATCAAATCGTGTCACCAGCCAAGCCAATAAGATACCAAACACCAGATTGACCGGTACCGTTATCAGCGCAATTAATACCGTAAGCCAGATAGCATGAAGCATATCGGGGTTAGCGATATTATTGAGTGCGGGCATTATGCCTTTAGAAAAGGCTTCGGAGAAAATAGAGATAACCGGTACTACCAGAATCAGAAACGAGACCAGCATACCTATGGCAATCAGCGACCATTTCCCCCAGTTAATACGCCCGGAGCGATTGTTATTTACTGCCGATTCATGCGCCATTAGTGACCTACCACGCGTCGACCAAAGCGACTCTGTATGGTGTTAACGGTGAACAACAGTAATAACGACGCGGCAAGAATAACCGAAGCAATCGCACTGGCTGCTGGATAGTCAAACTCTTGTAAACGCACAAAAATCATCAGTGAGGTGACCTCTGTTTTCCAGGCTATATTCCCGGCGATAAAAATAACCGCGCCGAACTCACCCAGACTACGGGTGAAAGATAACGCCACACCTGCCATCAATGCCGGAGAGAGCTCAGGCATAACCACCCGGCAAAAGCTCTGCCAGCGTGTTGCACCCAGCGTTTCTGCCGCTTCTTCATATTCAGGACCCAGCTCTTCCAGGACCGGTTGTACGGTACGCACGACAAAAGGAATACTGGTAAAAGCCATCGCGACCGCAATACCAAGCCAAGTGTAGGTCACTTTAATATCAAACTGAGCCAGCCATTCGCCGTACCAGCCATTGACAGAAAATAGCCCGGCGAGGGTTAAACCCGCTACCGCCGTTGGTAAAGCGAAAGGTAAATCCATCAACGCATCAAGCAGACTGCGCCCGGGGAATTGATACCTGGTCAGTATCCAGGCCATCAGCAAACCAAACACTCCGTTAAAAACGGATGCCACTGCCGCTGAAATCAGGGTCACTTTATAAGCCGCAACAACTTGCGGGTTAGTGATAACTTCCCAGTACTGGGCTAATGTCATTTCCGACAATTGCATCACTAACGCGCTTAACGGCAGTAACAGTATTAAGCAAACAAACAGCAAACTGGTGCCCAGGCTTAAAGTGAAGCCAGGAAGGACACGCTTTGAGGCCTGGGCAAACATTAACTACGCCCCGCTGCTAACAGTTTGTCCAGTTCACCGCCTGTTGCGAAGTGCGTTTTCATCACTTCCGGCCAGCCACCAAATTGTTCTTCCACACTGAACAGTTCAGTTTGTGGGAATTTATCTTTCAGTTTTTCCATAACCTGTGGATTATTCACCCGATAGTAGTAGTCAGTGATAATTTCCTGGGCTTTCGGACTATAGAGATACTCAAGATACTCTTTAGCCGCTTTTTCGGTGCCATTTGATTTGGTGTTTTTATCCACCCATGCAACCGGAAACTCTGCCAGAACGTTAACTTCAGGTACGACAACTTCGTAGCCTTCTTTCTCGTACTGATTACGAATATTGTTCACTTCTGATTCAAAGGAGATTAAAACATCCCCCAGACCACGTTCCACAAAGCTGGTTGTTGCGCCGCGTCCCCCGGTGTCGAAGACTTCAACATTACCCAAAAACTTTTTCATAAACTGCTCGGTCTTCGCTTTATCACCACCGTCGGCTTTATCTGCCGCACCCCATGCAGCGAGGTAGGTATAGCGCGCATTACCTGAAGTTTTTGGATTAGGGAAAATCAGTTTTACATCTGAGCGCGCCAAGTCGTCCCAACTCTTGATGTTTTTAGGATTACCTTTGCGCACCAGGAAAGCCATAGTGGAGTAGAATGGTGAGCTGTTATTGCCAAGACGGCTTTGCCAGTCAGCCGGGATCAGGTTGCCTTTATCATGCAAAATTTGCACATCGCTGACCTGGTTATATGTCACCACGTCAGCTTTCAAGCCCTGCAAAATGGCCAGTGCCTGTTTTGATGACCCGGCATGAGATTGTTTAATCGTCAACTTATCGCCGTTATTTTCATCAGCCCACTGTTTTTCAAACGGTGGGTTTAATGCTGAGAATAACTCACGAGACACATCGTAAGAGCTGTTCAGTAGCTCAGTTGCCTGAGCAGAACCAGCAAGTACTAAAGAAACTGCTAACGCGTTCCAGACATTTTTAACTGCTGTGATTGCCATGCTTTGCCCTTACATGTGGTGAAAGTAGTGGTTAACTGGCAACCAGTTTATTTATAACAAGTGTCAAAACTATAACGCTTTTATATACCGTTTAGCGATTTGCAATAAGAAACAAGCATAAGCAGATGTGGCGCGGTTCATGCCGCGCCAATCGTTAGACTTTTAGTAGGACATCAAGCGAAGGGGCGAAATAATAACCGCCAGTTACTGCCCGGGTGAAACGCAGCATACCGTCACGTTTACCGTCGGTATCACCAAACATACTCAGAAGCTGTTGCTCAATATTATGTAAACGCGCGCAATAGGCGATAAAATACAGACCGTGTACACCGCTGGCAGTACCATAAGGCAGGCTCTGACGCAGAATTTTTAAGCCTTTACCGTTTTCTTTCAAATCAACCCGGCTCAGATGTGAAGTCACCGGACGCTCGTCAGGCTCAATCTCTTCATTTTCTTGTTTGGTTCGCCCAATGATCATCTCCTGGTCATGGGTGCTCATGCGATTAAGCTGTTGCAGGTTATGTTCCCAGCGCTGTACCAGAACATAGCTACCACCTTCATCAACGCCTTCCTGAATAATGGCGACTTTTCGACGTTCTTCCTCACCCTGAGGATTTTCAGTACCATCAACAAAACCACTCAGGTCACGCTCTTCAACCCAACGGAAACCATGCGTTTCTTCTTCAATTTTCAGTGCACGACCAAAAGCATTGAGTGCTGCCTGCGCTAAAGTAAAGTTCACATCATGACGCAAGGAAAGAATATGGATCATGACATCATGCTGCGTTGCCGGTGCCAGCCCCCGCCCTAACGGCGTGAAATCTTTCAATTCTTTAGCGCTTTCATTTCCACGCAGTTCACGCCACAATTTGTTACCGAATGCCACTACTGCGCCAAGCTGTGCTTCAGGAAACTGCTGCTGAAGTCCATTCAGTGCATCAATGAACTTTGTGCAGCCAGCACGCAGCGCGGCAAAATCCCCAGTGAAAGAAGCTTCTAACCAGATAGCTGCACGACAATGCTCAGGCAGAATGCCACTTTGAGTCCGAGACATAAATTCTCCTACAATGGTAGCCACGACAGCGGCCCTCAGATTGCTAACAATATGAAAACACGTGTTTTCCACGCTTTATAATACATCTGCCATACTTCAAGTTGCCCAAGCTTTACCTGCGTAAATTTCGCAGAATCACAGCATTTATCTCAGCTTATCGACAACAGAAGCTTTGCGCCTGCAGGCACGCAACACCCAGGCAACTTGAAGTATGAAGGGTATATACCCAAAATAATTCGAGTTGCTTGTAGGCGCGACTCATGCACGCAACACCCAAGCAACTTGAAGTATGAAGGGTATAAATGACATAACGACACGTGAGAGATAACTATTCTCAAATGCCGTTATTGAGTCGGACCAATTTATGAATTTTTAAGTTTCGCTTTATTGACCTGCAACATGACTCATTACGATAATCATTATATACCCGCTACCCTTCACATTACCTAAACCAGACTAACAATGAATATCATGGTTATTGTTGCCAAATAATTTTATACAGAGTCCATTTTTTCAGTTGGTCATCTGAAGGTAACAGGCTTTCCGGTCCATTCCACTCACCTTTAAAGGCATAACTGATATGGGTACTCTGCGGTGCTTTGCAGACAACTAAATCAGCGTCATCTCCCCTGCCCTGCTCACAAACACCGAAAGCTTTATCGTATAAATCACCGAACGGTGTGCCTGGCTTAACGCCACTTTCACTCTCAATACTTGGATCCATCACATCAATTCGGCTGACTTTGCCATTACTGCCGTTAATGACAAGCATCACCTGTTTATCTTTCAGTGCTTCAAAGTAAGAAACAATTTCCCCGTTCGCGCTTTTCATGCCATTACGCAGACGATAATTATCATCCAGCCCATCGCGGATAGCGTCTTCATCCATGGGGGTTGTGGCATTAAGGCCTGCCACTCCCTGCTCACTGACAGTGGCAGATCCACCAAACCAATTCCAGGGAAGTGCCGAAGACCACTGAACAGACGACATCGTTGAACAGCCGGCTAAAATGAGTGGTAGTCCCAATACCATCAGGCGCAAAAATTTCATTAAGGGATCCTTTTTAAAAGAAGTGACGGCTTTTGGAGTACATCAATGATGAAAAGTGCCATTTGATTCATGATGTAAAGCAAAGTAATCACGCAGCCTGCGGTTCATCAGCAACCACCAGAGTGCCAGAATATCTATCACCAGTAACAGAATAGTGATACCACTAATAGTGTTATCAGCCAGTACGCTACACTGCCATACCAGCAAGAGTAGCTGAGTGATGATTAATACACCCTGTAATATTCGCCATAAACGTGGCCATAAGTGACGGCGGCCACTAAGCAAAAAAGCAATCGCTGCCGGAATACCGGGTAACAAACCGAGCCAGAAATAGTCACTATCAGGGTAAAATCCTTTGAGAATAGCCTCTCCCTGCTCACGAGAAGCACCCGCAATAACCAGTAATACCCAGGTTCGGGCCTGAAAAAGTAAGATAGCCCAAAACAGAACAGGTGCTTTCAGATATCCTTGTGAATCGAAATCATTATATGAGTACATATTCAGGTCTTACTCAATACTCCTGATCTTCAATCAGTCGTTTTCCCAGTAAAATCGTATCCTGATGCTCATATTCAAGCTTTTCATACAAACCAATGACCAAATCGTTTTCTTCCCGAATATGGATATGGATCTTCGGACATCCACGTGCTATTAGCTTCTTTTCCAGTCGGTTTAATAAGGCATTTGCAATACCGCGTCCGCGATATTCAGGATGCACGCCAAGATAGTAGGCCGATCCTCGGTGACCATCATATCCTCCCATCAATGATCCTATGACTTCACCGGCAACTTCAGCCACCAAAAATAAGTCCGGGGAGTGTTGTAACTTACGTTCAATATCCATTTCAGGATCATTCCAAGGGCGTAATAAATCGCAACGTTCCCAGAGAGTAATCACTTCTTCGAAGTCTTCCTGGCGAAAAACACGAATTTCCATGAGAGTAACCACCTTGAATCAGAAAAGTCTAATTATGGCGATAAGCGCCTTATAAACCAATATCTGCCACAAAACTGTTAAAAAAGTGGCATAATGATTGATTAGCTATTAAATGAATGAAAAAAAACATTTATGGCATAATTACTTGGGTTTTTTATACCATAAATAATTCGAGTTTCCTGTAGGCGCTAAGTTAAGGCCGTCGATAAGCATAGATAAATGCTGTGATTCGGCGACACTCACTGCGGCAACCCCCAGGCGACTTGAAGTATGACGGGTATACACCATAACTGTCTTCTGAATCATATAAGATAACGATTTCATCCGTATGAGCAAAATTAAATCGCTAACGCTACTGACAACACGCCGCCAGCTTCTGCTCACCGGACTGGCCGCGATGACACTGGCGGGAATAAATAAAGCCTTGGCCAGTGATACTGCGACAAAAAATACATCGTCAACTCCTGCTAAGGCTGCTGCCAGAAGCAGAACTCGCCGTATCGTTGTACTGGATCCCGGTCATGGAGGCATTGATACGGGTGCCATCGGGCCTAATGGCTCTAAGGAAAAACATGTCGTGCTGGCTATTGCCAAAAACGTGCGCAATATTCTGCGCAGTAAAGGTATAGAGACCCGGCTCACGCGCTCTTCAGATCAGTTTATTCCGCTTGATGAACGTATCGAAATCGCACACCAACATGATGCCAGTCTGTTTATGTCGATTCATGCAGATGGGTTTACCAATCCAAGTGCCTCAGGCGCTTCGGTCTTTGCTTTGTCTAATCGCGGAGCCAGTAGTGCAATGGCTAAATACATTTCAGAACGTGAAAACGCCGCTGATGATGTTGCCGGTAAGAAAGCAAAAAATAAAGATCAGTACTTGCAACAGGTGTTATTCGATTTGGTGCAGACCGATACCATCAAGAACAGCCTGACTCTCGGCTCTCATATTCTAAAAAATATTAAAGCCGTACATAAATTGCACAGCAAGCATACTGAGCAGGCTGCATTTGTCGTGCTGAAATCCCCTTCAATTCCTTCCGTGCTGGTTGAAACTTCATTTATTACCAATCCTGGCGAGGAAAAATTGCTGGGAACGACGGCATTCCGTCAGAAAATAGCCAATGCTATTGCCTCAGGCGTCATCAGTTACTTTAACTGGTTCGATAACCACAAAACTCATGGTAAAAAACGCTAACGTGATGGATAAACCTAACCTTCTGGCGGTAAAACAGTTCCTGCTCGACTTGCAGGAGCGGATTTGCCAGCAACTCAGTGCTATCGACGGACACAGCTTTCAAGAAGATAACTGGCAGCGCCAGGAAGGTGGTGGCGGACGTAGTCGTGTGCTGCGTAATGGTTCCGTTTTTGAGCAAGCAGGGGTGAATTTCTCGCATATTCAAGGAAGTTCAATGCCTGCCTCGGCGACCGCACATCGCCCTGAACTGGCCGGACGTCGTTTTGAAGCGATGGGAGTCTCACTGGTTATCCATCCCAATAACCCTCATGTTCCCACCAGTCATGCGAATGTCCGCTTTTTCATTGCTGAAAAACCGGGAACAGATCCGATATGGTGGTTTGGCGGTGGCTTTGATTTAACCCCTTTCTATGGGGTGATCGAGGATGCAATACACTGGCATCAAACTGCCAGAAATCTGTGCCTGCCGTTTGGTGAAGACGTCTATCCTCGCTATAAAAAGTGGTGTGATGACTACTTTTTCATTAAACACCGTAACGAACAGCGCGGTATTGGCGGACTGTTCTTTGATGATTTGAACCTGCCTGATTTTTCGACCAGTTTTCGCTTTATCCAGGCAGTGGGTAACGGCTTCCTTGAAGCCTATTTACCGATTGTTGAACGTCGTAAAGCAACGCCGTTTAGTGAACAAGAGCGTAATTTTCAGCTTTATCGTCGGGGTCGCTATGTGGAGTTTAATCTTGTCTGGGATCGTGGCACCTTGTTTGGTTTACAAACCGGGGGGCGGACTGAGTCTATTTTAATGTCAATGCCTCCCCTGGTTCGCTGGGAGTATGACTGGCAGCCAGAAGAAGGCAGCCCGGAGGCTGCCTTATACCGTGACTTCTTACCAGTAAAAGAGTGGGTTTAAACGCTGATTACATTGGCTGTGTCTGAGACTCCACCACAGCCAATGCCACCATGTTAACGATACGACGTACAGAGGCTATCGGCGTTAAAATATGTACCGGTTTTGCCACACCCATCAATACCGGCCCGACGGTTACCCCCTCAGAGCTGGATACCCTCAGTAAGTTATAGCTAATACGGGCCGCTTCAACGTCAGGCATAATCAGAATGTTCGCCGATCCTTTTAGTGGGCTATCCGGCATACGTTCCATACGGATACTTTCCACTAACGCCGCGTCGCCATGCATTTCACCATCAATTTCCAGTCCCGGCGCACGCTTACGAACATTCTCCAGAGTCTGGCGCATTTTACAGGCAGCTTTTGAGTCAGAAGATCCATAGTTAGAATGTGATAATAAGGCGACTTTCGGTTCAATACCGAAACGACGTACCGTTTCCGCAGCCAGCAAGGTGATTTCAGTGAGTTCTTCCACTGACGGATCATCATTGACATAAGTATCTGCAATAAAGGTATTACCGCTCGGTAGCAATAACGCATTCATCGCCCCGGCCGCCCGCACATTATCACGATAGCCAAAGAGTTTTTCGACTACCGAAAAATGTTCGTGGTAGTCGCCAATAGTGCCGCAAATCAAGGCGTCAGCTTCTCCCCTGTGTACCATAATGGCACCAATTACTGTGGTATTGCTGATAACTGCGCGCTGAGCCTGTTCCTGAGTGATACCCCGGCGTTTCATGATATTGTAGTACTCTTTCCAGTACTCTTTAAAACGCGGGTCAGATTCATTATTGACGATTTCAAAATCAATACCCGGCTGAATTTGCAGGCCCAGTTTTTTCAGTCGCATCTCAATAACGCTGGGACGACCAATCAGAATCGGTTTCGCCAGTCCCAGACTCACCAGTTCCTGCGTGGCATGCAGTACCCGTATCTCCTCTCCTTCACTCAGTACCACTCGTTTAGGATCTTTACGAGCCTGGGAGAAGATCGGTTTCATAAACAGATTGGTTTTAT
Organism: uncultured Cedecea sp.; assembly: GCF_947498825.1. GTDB lineage: Bacteria > Pseudomonadota > Gammaproteobacteria > Enterobacterales > Enterobacteriaceae > JGM124. The sequence continues at coordinate 23,188 of NZ_CANMLV010000002.1, forward strand.
AGACAAATTCCGAGAGTTTATCTTTATAAGCGTCAAAGTCAGCAATCGGTCTGGTTGCCACGCCGGAATCCATCGCCGCTTTGGCAACGGCTGGTGCAATTTTGACGATCAGGCGCGGATCAAAGGGTTTCGGAATGATATATTCAGGGCCAAAACTCAGCTCTTCTTCACCGTAGGCAGAAGCCACCTCTTCACTTTGTTCAGCATGGGCCAAAGCCGCTATAGCATGAACGGCTGCCAGCTTCATCTGCTCGTTAATCGCCGTCGCACCAACATCCAGCGCTCCGCGGAAAATAAACGGAAAGCACAGTACGTTATTAACCTGATTAGGAAAGTCAGAACGTCCGGTACAGATAATAGCGTCAGGTCGAACTTCTTTCGCCAGTGGTGGCAAAATTTCTGGCTCAGGGTTTGCCAGCGCCAGAATTAACGGCGCTTTGGCCATTTTTTTGACCATATCCTGAGTCAATACTTTCGGCCCTGAGCAGCCGAGGAAAATATCCGCTCCGCCAATCACATCATCGAGCGTACGCTTCCCGGTATCCGCCACCGCATAAGTGGCCTTGGTTTCCGCCATCGGCTCTTCACGCCCCTGGTAAATCACACCTTTGGAGTCACAGACGACAATATTGCGCTTTTGCATACCCAGGGCGACCAGTAAATTCATGCAGGCTATCGCTGATGCGCCAGCACCAGACACCACCAGCCTGACTTCCGCGATATGTTTACCCACCACGCGCAAGCCATTGAGCACCGCCGCAGTACAGATAATCGCAGTACCGTGTTGGTCATCATGAAAGACCGGAATATTCATGCGCTCACGAAGCTGTTTTTCAATATAAAAACATTCCGGGGCTTTAATATCTTCCAGGTTGATCCCACCAAAGGTCGGTTCAAGTGCCGCTATAATCTCAATCAGTTTATCCGGGTCCATTTCATCAATTTCAATATCAAAAACATCAATATTGGCGAACTTTTTAAATAGAACCCCTTTACCTTCCATCACTGGCTTACCCGCCAGTGCACCAATATTACCCAGCCCCAACACCGCAGTACCGTTAGAGATAACACCAACCAGGTTACCCCGGGCGGTATATTTATAAGCCAACAGCGGGTCTTTTTCGATTTCCAGACAAGGCGCAGCGACTCCCGGAGAGTACGCCAGAGCCAGATCACGCTGAGTTGCTAAGGGTTTGGTCGGAGAAACTTGTATCTTTCCAGGAATGGGAAACTCATGAAAGTCAAGGGCACTTTGTTTCAATTGTTCATCCATCAGGTTATTCCTTGATAACAGTGATTAATAACAGCATCAGCCAAGCAGTATCCCCTGCCAGTGACAGATAAACGGTGAGCTAGCCCATATTATTGACATGCTATGTGGTAAAATTATCTATTCTCAGCATATTCCGCCGCATCTCGTAAGAATAGCGGTCTACTGCGCTTCTCATTCCAGATAAACGCCATGTAACCGGTATCACCTTGTTTGACGGACGATACTGCATATAAACCAGGACATGAGAGAGCGTTTTTAGCCGGGAGTTCGTCCCATCTAAAAGCGGCAGCCTGCCCCCCGCCATCGCTCAACTATTCTTTAAACTGGCACGAATGATGCCTTTGAGATAAGAAGTCGCTATATGAGAAGTCAGCGTTTCATCCAGCTGTTTTTCATTGGCCTGGCGCATGATTTCCTGCCAGGCCAGGACTCGTGATTCACGCAATATCACATGATATTTCGTAGCTGAAGCTGCTGCAGCAAAATCACCGTTTTTCCATCACAGATTTCCCCGCTAGCCACCATCTCCAGAGCCTGACTAAAGGGGAGTTCTAACACGTCGATATCTTCATCCTCGATACCTCCGCCAGTATATTTACGCTGTGCGTCGGTGTAGGCTGCAAGGTAGAAATAGACAATTTCGGTCACGCCACCCGGCGACATGTAGAGCTCAAAGACTTTTTCCAGCTCCTCCACCTCATAACCGGTCTCTTCCATTGCCTCTTTTCGCGCACACTGCTCAGGTTCATCTGCATCCAGCAATCCGGCACAGGTTTCTATTAGCGTGCCATCAGCATTACCGTTTAGCCAGGTTGCGATACGAAACTGCCGGGTCAAAACAACGGTTTTCTTCTCACGGTTATACAGCAGAATGGTCGCCCCATTTCCACGATCATACACTTCACGTTTATGGCGAATCGTTTCCCCATTACGGCGACGGAGGTCATAAGTGACATTACGCAGAATAAAATAGTTATCTGAAAGAAGCTGATTTTTAATAACATTAATCGCTAATGGCATCCTGTACCTCCAATATGGTAAGACAACTATTCTTCTGATATTACAGCAGAATTCATATTAACATCATCAGACAGAGGGAGGGGGTTTTGTCGGTTTTGTGACACTGCCGCCTGACGGGTATGTAAAGATATCCATGTTAACAGGCAGGCCGAATGAAAGTAATTTACATTATCTTCGTAATTTCCCCACGTTTGTTGCTTAAAGAACGCTTAAAGTGGGGATAGTTTCTAATAAAAAAGAAGTGTTTTTAAGGGGTTCCATCGCATGGCGAATTTTTTTATCTCACGCCCAATTTTTGCATGGGTGCTGGCGATAGTCTTATGTCTGACCGGAACACTGGCTATTTTTTCCCTTCCCGTTGAGCAATATCCGAATCTTGCGCCCCCCAATGTGCGCATCACTGCAAACTATCCCGGAGCATCTGCCCAGACACTCGAAAATACCGTTACCCAAGTCATTGAACAAAGTATGACAGGCCTGGATAACCTGATGTATATGTCATCCCAGAGCAGCGCTGTGGGTCAGGCTTCGATCACCTTAAGTTTTAAAGCAGGCACCGATCCGAATGAAGCGGTGCAACAGGTGCAGAATCAGCTGCAATCAGCGCTGAGACGGCTTCCGCAACCGGTTCAAGCACAAGGCGTCAATGTACGTAAAACGGGTGATAGCAATATTCTGATGATTGCCTTTGTCTCAACTGACGGCAGCATGGATAAGCAGGATATTGCCGACTATGTTGCCAGCCAGATCCAAGATCCGATAAGCCGTATCGATGGGGTCGGAGATGTTGATGCCTATGGCTCCCAGTATGCAATGCGTATTTGGCTCGATCCGATAAAACTGACCAGTTATCAACTGACTCCTCAGGATGTGGTTGAAAAGATTAAATCCCAGAATGCGCAAATTGCCGTTGGTCAGTTAGGAGCAACACCCGCTCTGGATAGTCAGATGTTGAATGCCACCATCAACTCCCAGTCGCTGCTACAGACGCCGCAACAATTTCGCGATATTGCCTTACGGGTCAATCAAAATGGTTCCGTGATTACACTGGGTGATGTGGCTGAGGTTGAACTGGGGGCTGAACGCTATGATTTCCTGAGCCGCTTTAATGGTCAGCCCGCCTCGGGACTCGGTGTTAAACTCGCCTCTGGAGCCAATGAAATAGCCACCGATAAATTGGTCAGAGATAAGATAACGGAACTTTCACGCTATTTTCCGCATGGACTGGAAGCCAAAGTTGCGTTTGAAACCACCCCCTTTGTTAAAGCATCGATTCAGGATGTGGTTAAAACCCTGCTGGAAGCCATTCTGCTGGTATTTCTGGTGATGTATCTGTTCTTGCAGAATTTCCGCGCCACCTTAATTCCCACTATTGCCGTCCCGGTCGTATTACTGGGTACCTTTGCGGTGCTGTATGCCTTTGGCTTTAGTATTAACACCCTGACGATGTTTGCGATGGTACTGGCTATCGGCCTGCTCGTTGATGATGCGATCGTTGTTGTTGAGAACGTCGAACGGATCATGAGTGAGGAAGGACTTTCACCTGCCGAAGCGACCCGAAAATCAATGGGGCAAATTCAGGGTGCCTTGGTGGGTATAGGCCTTGTTCTGTCAGCTGTTTTTGTCCCTATGGCCTTCTTTGGCGGTACCACAGGGGCTATTTACCGACAGTTCTCCATCACTATTGTTTCGGCAATGGTACTTTCTGTGCTGGTGGCATTGATTTTAACTCCGGCATTGTGTGCAACCTTATTAAAACCCCTGCGTAAAGGTGAACTGCACGGTCAGAAAGGTTTCTTTGGCTGGTTTAACCGTCGATTTGATAAAGCAGCTCACGGCTATGAAGGTATGGTCGGTCGCATTATCAACCGGAGTCTGCGCTGGCTGGCTATCTACGTATTGCTCATTGTAGCAATGGTTATTCTGTTTATGCGTCTACCGACCTCATTTTTGCCCATAGAGGATCGCGGCGTGTTTTCCACCTCGGTACAGTTACCTAGCGGTTCAACTCAACAACAAACCCTTAAAGTTGTTGAAAAGATAGAGCAATATTACCTTACTCAGGAAAAGGATAATGTCGTTTCCGTCTTCGCTACTATTGGTTCGGGCCCCGGAGGCAACGGACAAAACGTTGCCCGTTTGTTTGTGCGCCTCAAAGACTGGAGCCTGCGTGACAGTAAAGCCGCGAGTGCCGAAGCTATCATTGAACGGGCCACTAAGGAGCTTTCGAAGATTAAGGAAGCGCGTGTGTTTGCCAGTAGCCCTCCGGCAATCAGTGGGCTGGGGGGTTCGGCAGGTTTCGATATGGCATTACAGGATAATGCAGGTATCGGACACCAAGGTCTGATGGAAGTACGCAATCAGTTACTGAGCCTGGCTAACGCCAGTCCTCAGCTCACCCGTGTTCGTCATAATGGTCTCGATGATAGCCCCCAATTACAGATAGATATCGATCAGCGTAAAGCCCAGGCGTTGGGTGTATCGGTGGATGATATTAACAATACTCTCCAGACAGCATGGGGTTCCAGCTATGTAAATGACTTTATGGATCGGGGACGAGTTAAAAAAGTCTATGTCCAAGCCGCCGCACAATATCGTATGCAACCGGATGATATTCAACGCTGGTATGTGCGTAACAACCAAGGAAATATGGTGCCCTTCTCGGCCTTTGCCTCTTCTCATTGGGAAACAGGGTCATCACGTCTTGAACGTTATAATGGCTTCTCTTCACTGGGGATCGTCGGTGAGGCAGCCCCGGGCGTCAGTAACGGTACCGCAATGGATATTATGGAACAACTGGTAAGCCAGCTACCGACAGGATTTGGCCTTGAGTGGAGCGGGATCTCTTATCAGGAACGTTTATCTGGAGCCCAGGCTCCTGCCCTGTATGCCTTGTCATTACTGGTTATTTTCCTTTGTCTGGCCGCATTGTATGAAAGCTGGTCAGTGCCCTTCTCCGTCATGCTGACTGTTCCTCTGGGAGTGATTGGTGCGCTGGTCGCCACCTGGCTACGCGGGCTGGAAAATGATGTCTATTTTCAGGTCGGACTACTGACCGTCATCGGCTTGTCAGCGAAAAATGCCATTCTGATTGTTGAATTTGCTAATGACTTAAACGCCCGTGGGCAGGATTTAGTCGCGGCAACACGCGTAGCCTGTCGTCAGCGTCTGCGCCCGATACTGATGACCTCTCTGGCTTTTATCTTCGGCGTCTTACCTCTGGTGATTAGTAGCGGTGCAGGATCAAGTAGTCAGCATGCGGTAGGTACAGGGGTGATGGGGGGAATGATCTCAGCGACATTCCTGGCGATTCTCTTTGTGCCGTTATTCTTTGTTCTGGTGCGCAGACGGTTTCCTGTACATAAGCGTCCTGAATAGCCACCAAAGATAAAGCGCCCGTTCAAAAAGAGGGCGCTTTATTTGTTTAACCTACTGGTCAGTAAATTTATTGTCATATCACGTTTTATATTCCCAAAATAATTCGAGTTACAGGAGGCAACAAGAGAATGAATCCCGAAGAGCTTACTCTGGTAAGTGATTCGAGTGAACGCAGCCAACGTATCTGTAACTTGAAGTATGACGGGGATATTCTGGATTTTTATTTGCGCAACATTAGCTCAATAAAATCTTTCCAGTGCCCTAGTTCAGTATCAATCATAGATTCCTCAAGTATTACAATCTTATCACTCTGAGTCTGTTTCAGTGGTTTATCCGGGATAATCCCTTGCCAGCTCAGTGGGTAATTAATACGTCATTCGATGATTAACAGTCAATCAGAACTTTAAACATTTTTTAACAGGATCGCATTTACCATAATTCTGCATCACAGCCACCAAAAACAGAAAAAAACAAAAATTAATATAAAACAACCAATTAAATTAAAATAAAAAATGAAATACGTCTGTTATTCTGATGTGTATATTTGTTAAATAAATCATTCTGAAGAAGATAATCAAATAATTTGTAAACGATTTTATAGGATAGCTCACATGGACTGAGGTCTCTGGAGAGCCAACAGATGAAGTATTGCGGGGATATGTTATCGAACTACTCGCTGATTGAGTTATTATCAGCCTCCTTTGCTCAGTATTATCCTTGTTCTCTCTTGTCGAGATAACAACTGACTGGCTCTCATTTGCCAACAGGAGTGGTATTTTATGTCAGACAAGCTTAAACACGCGTTGCCTGTACTTTATGGTATTAAAAACTGCGACACGATAAAGAAAGCCCGCCGTTTTCTTGAGCAACAGAATGTGGATTATCAATTTCACGATTATCGTGTTGATGGCCTTGATCCCGCTCTGTTGAATAGCTTTATCGCCGAACTGGGCTGGGAAGCGTTACTGAATACACGCGGAACAACCTGGCGTAAGCTTGACGAAACGCTACGTGCCAGCATCACTGATGCATCTGGTGCTGCAAAATTAATGCTTTCGATGCCAGCAATTATCAAACGCCCATTGCTCTGTGCGCCCGGTAAGCCTATGCTTTTGGGCTTTAATGAATCAAGTTATCTGAAGTTTATCAACGAGGTATAGCCTTATGTCGTGCCCGGTTATTGAGCTGGCCCAACAGCTTATTCGTCGCCCTTCCCTCAGCCCTGATGATGCGGGATGCCAGGCGTTAATGATAGAACGTCTGCGTGCTATCGGTTTTACGGTTGAACGCATGGATTTTGGCGAAACACAAAATTTCTGGGCCTGGCGCGGGCAAGGTGAGACCCTGGCATTTGCCGGACATACCGATGTAGTCCCTCCCGGTGACGCGGATCGCTGGATTAACGCCCCTTTCGAACCCACTATTCGTGATGGCATGCTGTTTGGTCGCGGTAGTGCGGATATGAAAGGCTCACTGGCGGCAATGGTGGTTGCTGCGGAGCGTTTTGTTGAACAGTATCCTCATCACAGAGGCCGCCTGGCGTTTTTAATTACCTCCGATGAAGAGGCCAGCGCTAAGGACGGTACTGTCAAAGTCGTCGAAGCGTTGATGGCTCGTCAAGAACGTCTGGATTATTGTCTGGTCGGTGAGCCCTCCAGTACCGAAGTGGTCGGTGATGTTGTCAAAAATGGTCGCCGCGGTTCTCTGACCTGTAACTTAACTATTCATGGGGTTCAGGGCCATGTTGCCTATCCGCATCTGGCGGATAATCCAGTACATCGCGCAGCGCCAATGCTGAATGAACTCGTCACCACTGAATGGGATAAAGGCAATGAGTTCTTCCCTGCGACCAGTATGCAAATTGCCAATGTTCAGGCCGGAACAGGCAGTAACAATGTGATCCCGGGTGAACTGTTTGTGCAGTTCAACTTTCGCTTTAGTACCGAACTGACGGATACCGAAATCAAACGTCGCGTCACCATGTTACTGGATAAATACCAGCTCCGTTATACGCTGGACTGGTGGCTTTCAGGGCAGCCCTTCCTGACACCGCGTGGTAAATTGGTCGATGCTGTAGTCCATGCTATTGAGCATTATAATGAGATTAAGCCGCAACTATTGACCACTGGTGGAACATCTGACGGACGCTTTATTGCCCGTATGGGGGCTCAAGTTGTCGAACTCGGCCCGGTCAATGCGACTATCCATAAAATCAATGAGTGCGTGAAGGCGTCCGATCTGCAGTTGCTGGCGCGGATGTATCAGCGCATTATGGAACAGCTCATTGCCTGACAACAGGGGGTATCAGCATGGAATGGCTAGCGAGTTACTGGTGGATTTTTATTCTGGTGGCACTGGTAGGCGTGTTTATTAATGTCATTAAAGATCTGAACCGGGTCGATCATAAAAAATTTCTGGCCAATAAGCCCGAATTACCGCCCCATCGGGACTGTAACGATAAATGGGATGACGACGACGATAATCCTCCCAAAAAATCCTGATAACACAACACCAGCGGGCTGAATATTCAGCCCGTTTTTTATTGTCCTGCAATATTCACATCTGGCCTGACTTGTTGAATCCAATGCTGTAATGCTTCACAGCGGACAGTATCAAGCTGTCTCAACGCCCTTTCTGTTTCCAGGCGCTGGGCAGATAACAGGGCTTTACGCCCGGTTAAATTAAATAACTGACATAGCTCACTGGGAATGTATCCACTTTCAAGCTGCCCACGTAACAAGTCTGAGGGATACTCGCACACCAGCAGCAAGCGACGCAGAGGTGCACGGGTGGAATCAAGCGGGCGGTGGGCAAAGGCAAAACCAGCCAATTCAAGCCAGTCGCTTTCATTGAGTGAATCCTCAACCGGGGCCCGGTAGTCACAGGTAATATCAAGCGGCAACGGTGGATACCAGCGCCAATCACGGAATAAACGTTGTTGCTCAGTATCAGTTAGCCTGAGACCCGCTTCAGACAGGGGTAACAGAGCCATCACGGTATAACAGCCACTGCTGGCTTCCCGTTGCGTCCCGACGCGTACCATTTTAAAACCACAACGCTGCCAGAAGCGCCATAGCGCTTCGGTATAACCAAAGCTAACTGACAGATAGTCATACTGTCCTTGGGCCAGTAACAGAGCCTGTTTTATCAGCTCACTGCCTAGCTGCTGACGTTGATGGCCTGGATGAACCGCAATACGGCTCACCCGTAACCCACGCAGCGTTGCTGCCAAAGGGCTTCCACCATGGGCCGCCAGCGACTGAGCAACCAGATTACCTCTGGGCCGTCGAAATCCCGCCCAGACTTGCTGACTAAGCAAAGGATCAAGCCCTCCCTCTTCCACCAGCCATAATGCACCTGCACAATGCTGTTCTATGGTGGCAGCCAGGTAATGCATCCCTGGCGCATCGAGCAGCCGACGCCAGTCAAGGGGTGAGGTACGGTAATGTGCCGCGGATAACAGGCGGTAAATATCCGTCAGTGGGCGAGCATTAACCGGCCAGTCGAGCTTATCAATAACCTCAAACTGTATCTCTCCCGCTGGCAGAGCATCAAGGCAAGGCTCATCGAATAGCATTATCCGATCGATTAATTGTTCCAGGGGATCATTTTCGGCCCAGCGAATAGGCGTATTGAGCGTAAAGGCGTGGCAGGAAGGCAGCGCTGCGCAAAACTTCAGCAAGAATCCGCGCCCGGTGCCTTCGTAACCCTGTACCGTGGTCGTAAGCAAAACACGAGGAAAAGGGGCAATCATTTGCTGTAGCAGTGGTGCGGGAATAGCCGCAGCCTCATCGACAATCAGCCAGTCAAAATCCCCTTCTGGTTTATTTTCTACCAGAGCATCCGGCGCGATAAAGTGAAATTGTTCTCCGGCAAATTGCGCTAGCACATCCGTTGCAGCTTTGGCTGGCGCACTGACCAGGCAGCAACCTGAACTACGGTTTACCAGCATTCCCGCCAGCGCAGATTTTCCTCGCCCACGGCCGGCGGTAACCACAGCAACACCACTTTCCATCGCGGCCAGCCGTGTGAGTAATTCTGCCTGCTCCTGCTGTGGCCCCTGATGAATCGGATGCCACTGGGGATAATCAGGCAAAGCATTCACACTGAGTGGATGATTTTGCCGCCAGACCACCGTATCAGGTGAGTCCGCGACACAAGACTTCAACCAGGTAATAAAATGGGGCGTCGGTATTGCCTCAGGAGTGTCACTCCAGCGACAGGAATCCGCATCCGGCAGCGTCGGCCAGCGTTGCCAGTCCGGCGTTAACAGTACCAGCCAGCTACCCGCCTTCAAAGTCCCCGCAAGTGCTGCCAGAGCGGCAGCATCGAGCCCCGTACGCGCATCAAAAACCGCATGCTGAAACTCTCGCCCCAGCAGAGAACGTAGCGCACCTGGCGTACAATGTAACGACCACTCGTCAGTTTTATCTCCCACCCATAGCCAGTCCCCCGTTATTCGGGCGGCTAATGCTTGGATATGCTGATAGCACCACTGCGATTCTCCTGTAATCACCAGTAAGCGTCGTATACCGCTGTCACGCATTCGGGTGGTCAGGTGTGAGAAATCATTTAACAGTGGGATATCTGGCATTATCATTTGCCGTATGTAAAGTCAGAGGACAGGCATTGTTCTGGAGAACCATTAACGAAGCCTTGGTTAAATGCCTGATAGCGTTGTTGTAGCGTACCGTAAGTGAAATTTTCCGGCATCACCGCTCCGGGAGATAACTGGGACTGTTCTTTATTAATAACCTGAGCAATATTTATCGCCGTTTCGATATCTCCGCTACTCAGGATCTGCTGTTCTGCCATACGATGCCCCCAGAGTCCGGCAAGGCAGTCCGCCTGTAGCTCTTGTTCTGGTGACACACTTGGCAGGTTATCAGACCGGCCCGGTACCAGCAGTTTTTGCACATGATGTCCGACCGCATGAGCCATCACATAACCTTGGGTAAAATCCCCTCCCGCACCAAGAACGTTTTGCATATTGTCATACAGCGTTAAAGAGACATAAACCGTATTATCCTGCGAACAATAAAATGTCCCGGAGGCCGGATTTTTACCATTACAAGTCTGGCTGACCGTATCGCGGTAGGTCACAAATCTGGGTGGCTGATACTTAAGCCCACGACGTTCAAATAGCGTTTGCCAGGTTTCATCGAGCGTTACCACTACCATGGACGTAAATTCAGTGGCTTCATTGGCGGGCAATACGGCTTGTTCATCAGGTATCGCAGACGTTTGTACCGTCGTCTTTTTAGTAAAGAAATCCAGGATCGCGGACTGGTAATAACTGGCCAGAATAACCATCATCAGCAAAATAAAAAAACCTTTGCCTCGAGGAAGACGAAAAATACCGCCCCCTGAACGCATAGCAGACGAACCAGTAGTACGTCGTTTCGGTTCCGGGTGATTATTTTTAGGCTGTTCCTGCTGGCGCATGTTTGCTACCTCCCGACCTTTCATAAGCAGAAATTCTAGAGGGATAATGGTCGGATAGCTACTGTAACACAATGAAAAAAAAGGACGCTTAGCAGCGTCCTGATTCAGCAAAACGAAAACGATTGCGCAACTAGTCTAATTTAACGCCCAGACGGTGTGCTACAGCTTCATAGGCTTCAATCAACCCACCGAGGCTCTGACGGAAACGGTCTTTGTCCATTTTGTCGAGGGTTTCTTTATCCCAAAGACGGCTGCCATCTGGTGAGAATTCATCGCCCAGAACCACTTCACCGTTGAACAGACCGAACTCCAGTTTAAAATCAACAAGGATTAATCCTGCATCATCAAACAGTTTGCTCAGAACGTCGTTGGCTTTGTAGCTCAGCTCGCGCATACGGGCAAGATGCTCTTTGCCAACCCAGCCGAAGGTTTCGCAGTAAGACTCATTGACCATCGGGTCATGCATCGCATCGTTTTTCAGGAACAAGTCGAATAACGGTGGATTAAGCAGTGTCCCCTCTTCGATACCCAGACGCTTAACCAGCGACCCTGCTGCACGATTGCGGATAACACACTCAACCGGCACCATATCCAGTTTCTTTACCAGCACTTCGTTATCGGAAAGTAGCGCTTCCATTTGGGTAGGAATACCCGCTTCTTCCAGCTTAGTCATAATAAAATGGTTAAACTTATTGTTCACCATACCTTTACGATCAAACTGTTCGATGCGTGCGCCATCTCCTGCTGACGTATCATTGCGAAACTCAAGTACCAACAGATCGGGATTTTCCGTACTGTAAACGGTCTTCGCTTTGCCGCGATACAACTCAGCTTGCTTTTGCATCTTTCTGTCACTCCAGGTGTTATAACCGCTTTGCGGTCAAGGATTAATACATAGTGCTTAATTAAAAAGGGTCGGTAAAAACCGACCCCTCTACAATCATTTATTAAATGCGGCCTGGAATACTGCGACCAGAGCGTCATTTTGCGACTGCGTCAAGGCATGTCCTTTCGGATCGATAAACTGCATGCTACTGCGGTTATCCAAATCACCTATCTGCAATTTGTAGTCGCCACTGGCAAGATCCGGATCTCTTGCACCCAGTTCAGTCCAGGCACCATCAGAAAGCGGTTTATATGTCACCGCGATACTGCCTTTAGAACGGGTAGCATCAGTGACTTTCATGCCCATTTTTTCAAGCGTTGCAGGCAATTTTCCCCAGACGGCGTTAAACGGTGCACGCACCACCAGCATAGGTAAACCGGTGTCATCAAATGCGCTTTGCACGTCGAATTCGGAAACAGAACGATTGTTCTGCATATTCTGCCGGGTCGTTTGTGCGTTATCCAGACCTAAACTGATGCTGTTGAGCATTTCAGAACTGTAACGCTGCACTGCAGCAGGATCAGAGACAGGTTTGCCACCCTGCTCCAGGTTCAGCAACTTAACCACGATAGACTGCTGATAGCCCTGAGGTAAGAGACTTATCTGATAGCGCCCACGGTATTGCTGATCTTCGTCGGCACGATTCCATTCAACCCAATCGGTGGTGAGGGTTTGCTGACCATCACTACGCTCAGCGATGGTATAGTTTTTCTCCTGGAGAATACTCACTACTTGTGGCCACAGGCCATTCGCCAGAGCCGCCTCGACGAGCAATGTCGCGGTATCTCCTGCAAATGCGGTCCGTCCACCGTTAATTAAAGCCAGAGCTTGAGTCGGTGGACGAATATCCAATTCTTTACCAATTGCAGCGCTACTACGAACCACAGGAACGTCATACCTACCATTCTGAACGGGCAAGATCATTCCGGCTGGAGCATGCAAATCGGAAAGCGGTGCCGCTTGCAGATAGGCCTCATCGCCGCTCACCTGACGTTTATAACGCTGATCGCTGCTACATGCAGCAAGCAACATGGCGAGCGAGACAACAGCAACTTTTGCCACCGTCGATTTCTGTACTGAGTAAGCCATTAAATCTCCCTAGCTTTTACAGCAAACCTGCATGCTTAAGTGCCTCAAGAATGACCGGGCGACTTGCGTCGGTTATCGGTGTCATTGGCAAACGTAAGGTGTCGGTTGCTACAAGACCCAATTCCTTTGCAGCCCATTTGACTGGAATAGGATTAGGCTCTACAAATAGTTTATGGTGTAGCGGCATCAGACGCTGATTAATCTCACGAGCTTTTGCAAATTGCCCTTCGGCAGCCAGTTTACACATTTCTGCCATCTGGCGCGCGGCTACGTTTGCGGTAACAGAAATAACGCCGTGACCACCGAGCTGCATAAAGTCTAATGCATTAGCATCATCGCCGCTAACCAGGATAAAATCATCGTTAACCAGCTCTTTGATCTGGTTTACACGACTTAAGTTCCCGGTAGCTTCTTTGATACCGATAATATTTTTTATCGCTGACAGTCTGCCAACGGTTTCAGGCAGCATGTCACAGCCGGTACGCGATGGTACATTGTACAGCATCTGTGGCAAGTCGGTACTTTCAGCAATCGCTTTAAAGTGCTGATACAACCCTTCCTGAGTAGGACGGTTATAGTAAGGAGTTACAGAAAGACAGCCAACAATGCCGCTATTGTGGAAACGTTTCGTCAGAGAGATGGCTTCAGAGGTGGCATTCGCCCCCGTCCCTGCGATAACTGGAATTCTGCCGTCAGCCAGTTCCAGAGTTAACATCACAACATCACCGTGTTCGTCATGACTCAAAGTCGCAGACTCACCGGTTGTTCCCACCGAGACAATTGCCGACGTTCCAGCGTCGACATGATAGTCAATCAGTTTTTTCAGACTGGACCGACAAACATGACCTTTCTCATCCATCGGTGTAATTAACGCGACAATACTTCCCGTAAACATTGGCGACCCTCTGTGCAAACATGTTCCCCAATGTTACGTTTGGTGCTATCACAAAAGCAAGCAGCCAGAAGGCGCTAAGCGGTTGGCAGCAGGTTTTTTTTGTGCTTTCCTAATGAATATCGCTCTCATACACAGGAAGAAGACGTTTGACACCCTCACCACACCATTATTTGGTTATCACAGCACTGGGAACCGCTCGCCCGGGTATCGTCAATACTATCACCCGCCATGTCAGCAGCTGTGGCTGTAATATTGAAGATAGCCGTCTTGCTATGCTGGGGGAGGAATTCACTTTTATTATGTTACTTTCGGGTAGCTGGAATGCGATAACCCTGATTGAATCAACGCTTCCGTTAAAAGGTGCTGAGCTCGATCTGTTAATTGTGATGAAGCGTACCGCCGCGCAAGGCCTTTCTCGGATGCCGGTGAGTGTCTGGGTACAAGTCGAGGTGGCTGATTCACCCCACCTGGTTGAACGTTTTACCCATCTGTTTGATGCGCATAACATGGATATCGCTGAACTGGTATCCCGCACCACTCCAGCGCAAGACAGCCAGGAGCCAAAGCTGTATATTCAAATCACTGCACATAGTCCTGGCTCAGAAGATGCGAGTATTATCCAGCAAGCCTTCAAATCCCTATGTACAGAACTCAACGCAGAAGGCACTATTAGCGTGGTTAACCTACAACAAGAAGATTGAGAGAGACGGAGAGAATCGATGAATCCACTGAAAGCCGGTGACAGCGCACCTAAATTTAGCCTGCCAGATCAAGATGGCGAGCAAGTAAATTTAACCGACTTCCAGGGACAGCGCGTATTGGTTTATTTCTATCCGAAAGCGATGACTCCCGGCTGTACTGTGCAAGCCTGTGGTTTACGCGACAATATGGATGAACTCAAGGCGCATGGCGTCGAAGTGTTGGGTATCAGCACTGATAAACCAGAAAAACTGTCCCGTTTTGTCGAAAAAGAGATACTTAACTTCACCCTGCTGTCTGACGAAGATCATCAGGTGAGTGAACAGTTTGGTGTCTGGGGTGAAAAATCCTTTATGGGAAAAACCTACGATGGCATCCATCGTATTAGTTTCCTGCTCGATGGTGAAGGTAAAGTCGAGCATGTATTTGATGACTTCAAAACCAGCAACCACCATGAGATTGTTATTAACTGGCTAAAAGAAAACGGTTAGTTCAGATTTTTACAGTATTAAAACGCTCGATGTGCCTCATCGAGCGTTTTTTATTATTACGACAGGTCAATATTTTTTTCTGGCTCAGACTCTTTGGCGAGCGTTTTTTTATCTGATACCCCTGCCACGATTCCCGCAGGCAAATGAGGGGCCACAAGACGACGATATCCCCATGCTCCCAGCAGTGCACCGACCACGGGTGCCGCCAATGGAATCAGAAAATAAGGGACAGTATACCCGCCGGTAAAAGCCACTTTCCCCCACCCTGCCAAGGCCGCAAAAATTTTCGGACCTAAGTCACGAGCAGGATTAAGCGCAAATCCGGTTAATGGCCCCATCGAAGCACCAATAACGGCAATCAGTAAACCAATCAGTAACGGTGCCAGTGCCCCGCGCGGTATGCCGTTACCCTCATCAGAGAGTGCAATAATCATTGCCATCATCACCGCAGTGATAACCATTTCCACACTAAATGCCTGAATCAATCCCAGGCGACTATCAGGATAGGTAGAAAAAATACCCGCCAGCGGCAAACTGTCGAGGCTACCACGCACAATATGATGCGTTTGTTCGTAATCAATCAGTAGATTAACATACAGCCCGTAGACTAAAGCCGCGCCGCAGAAGGCTCCTGCGACTTGGGCCATCATATAAGGTAATACTTTACGCCGTTCAAAATGGGCGAACAGGCAGAACGCCAGGGTAACAGCAGGATTCAAATGTGCGCCAGAAACTCCGGCAGTCAGGTAAATGGCCATAGCAACGCCAAATCCCCAAATAACGCTGATTTCCCACTGACCAAAATTAGCGCCTGCAACTTTATATGCCGCAACACAACCGACACCGAAAAACACCAGTAGTCCGGTACCCAGCATTTCAGCAATACACTGTCCTTTTAAACTCGCTGCCTGACCCATAATCTACCCCGCTATAAATAAATGACACCCCTGAATACAGGTACTGTATATGCTGAGAGGATAGCCAACTATGCAATACCCTTTCCGCCATGAGTTGATTTGATAAATTCTATTTTAATACAGATGTTTACGCTTAAACTGGCTGGCATCAATGTCATATTGCTTCATCTTGCGCCATAACGTTGTACGCCCAATATTGAGCATCTGAGACATCTCTTGTACGCGACCGCTCGTCACTCGGGCGGCATGAATAATGGCCTCTTTTTCGATAGCCGTGAAAGTCAGACTCGCGGGTAGCAATGATGAGTGCCCCCTGTTTCCGGGACGCTCATTAAATAAATGAGCCGGAATATGACTCAAGCGGATACGACCGTGCTCGCTACTGATAGCAATATTTTCAATCACACTGTTAAGTTCGAAATCGTTACCCGGCCATGAGTAAGCGACCAGTTGCGCCTGGGCATCTTCATCCAGTTTAAGGCGAGAAGAAAAGCGTCTCTCAAGACTGCGTAGCCGATTATGTATCAGAGCGGGAATACTGCTATTTCGTTCCCGCAGAGGAGGAATAACAATTTCAAAGGAATGTAGCGCATAGTAGAGTTGACGACTGAAGCGGTTCTGCTCTACTTGATTGCCCAAATCAACCGTCGTCGTGGCAATAATTTTTACATCGATGGGGGTCAGGCGTCGAGTATCCAGCCGGGTGAGCACTCCTTGCTTAATAACCTGCAATAATATCGACTGCAGTTCCGGAGCCAGATATTCAATTTTATCCAAAAAAAGCGTGCCACCATTCGCCAGTTCCAGACGACTTAATCGCCCGTTTTCTTCATGGGTCTGCGTGCTTCCCATAAAGTCATGCCCCAGAATATTGTCTGCATCTAACTGACAATTTACCGCAACATAAGGGCCATCAGCTTGTTCACTTTCATTATGAATAGCCTGTGCAATCAGTTCCTTACCGACACCTTCTTCCCCACGCAGCAATACAGGGAAACGGCCTCTGGCAGCCTGTCGTCCAAAATGGATCAAACGCCGAGTTTCAGGACAGTCAGCCGACATTTGTTCGAAAGTGTGGGTGACTTTTCCCAACTGACTGGTCATTAACTGGCGCATCTGCTCAACGGGATGGAGCAATAGAATAAAACTGTTGCCCTGCTCTTCCACAATTGGCTTTAAAGTAATCACTGCATCAATAAACTGATGCTGACTTTCAAATGTCACTTCGGCATGATTCAGGACTTTGGCATGTTTAATCGCGCGACGTAACAACGTCGGGAGCGTTATCAGTTCGTTGATGTTCCGCCCCTGGCTTTTCTGGTTATCCAGATAAAGCATAGTCGCGGCTTGTACATTAAGAAATTGCAGCACACCTTGCTCATTCCATGCCATCACTCCAGCATCCATGCTTTCCAGCAACCCATACATTTGGTTCAAATGACGATTAGATTCAGCCAGTAAACTGTCTGTTAATAATGCGTTCCCTACTTCTCTGGCAATAGCGAGTGTTAACGAGAGATCGGCAACAGAGGCCTCTGTGGTCTGACAGCATAAAGCGATTGAACCAAATAGCCGGCCATTATTGTCAAATACCGGAGTAGAGCAGAATGACCATGGGAACAATACTTGCTTAAAATGTTGCTCGCCCTGGGTTTTTATCGGCAAGCCCTGTATGGCTGCCAGTGAAAGTGCACTCGTTCCGATGATGCTCTCGGCACAATAACTTCCAGTAAAGAAACCCAATTCCTCAAGCTGTTCTCGTACTTGAGGATGACCATAGTGGCTGAGGATGCAGGCGGATTCATCAAGGATAAAGAGCGCACAGGCTCGGTTATCCATAAATTCCCATGCATCTTCCAGAGCTGCCTGAGCAATCGTCAACAGCGCTGTTTTACGACGGCAGATAGACTCAAAAGTCAGCCCCTGAGCCTGATGAGGAATACCCCAGTTTTCCCGCTGCATGATTTTCCCGCAACGCTGCCAGGATTGGTCGATAAACGAAGAAACATCATGCTCTGTTTTTTGGTTTTGTGTAGCCATTACCTGTCCTGGAGCTCCAAATAGATCTACCAGAGATATCTGCTGACCATCATTTCATTTTGTAGTGAGTGTATCTGCAAAAAAGTAAAAACACCCCTTAAAATAGCAGGGGCAAGTCACAAAACAACAATATTATGGTTGTCTTAGTGTGGTACGTTATTTGCGAGCCAGCCATTGCTCACCAAAACGGTCAGCGGTGAGGATAGCGGCATAGACACTTTCTGCTGAGACTGGGAACGGCATATTATGAATGGTTTCACCAGGTGCACAGGTTGCTTTTGCAACCGCCATAATTTTGTCTTCAATGCCCTCTTTAACCCCCATTTGTGCAAGAGTCACTGGCAGGCCGACTCTCTGACAGAAGCCCAGTACCGTTTCGATTTCTGTCGTTGGGCTATTTTGCAATACCAGCTGAGCCAGCGTACCAAACGCGACTTTTTCACCATGGTATAAGTGATGACATTCTTCAAGAATAGTGAAACCATTATGAATAGCGTGAGCCGCCGCAAGTCCGCTACTTTCAAAACCGATACCACTCAGATAGGTATTCGCTTCGACAACACGTTCCAGAGCCACGGTCACAACGCCCGCTTTTGCAGCCAGTAAGGCTTTTTCACCTTCAGTCATCAATGTGTCATAGCAAAGACGTGCCAGACTCAATGCAGCAGCTGTGGACTGACCGCCTGCCATACTAACGGCTCTGGCGTCATAGCAGGCTTTTGCTTCGAACCAAGTAGAAAGTGCATCACCCATGCCAGCGACCAATAAGCGTACCGGTGCTTTGGCAATAATGGTCGTATCCATGACCACCATGTCAGGGTTTTTCGGATAAATAAGATACTCTTCGAACGCCCCCTCTTCAGTATAGATAACAGATAGCGCACTGGTTGGCGCATCAGTCGAAGCAATTGTCGGAATAATCACCACTGGCAGTTTCTGGTAATAGCCTATCGCTTTTGCTGTATCCAGCGTTTTGCCGCCGCCGATACCGACCACGCCTTTACAGCCTTTTTGTTTTAAAATATCTATCAGACGGTTAATTTCCACATGGCTGCATTCACCGTTAAAACGTTCTGCGTGACAGTGAATATTATGCTCATGCAGGCCATTGAGTACTTTATCCCCCGCCAGTTTCATCACGAAATCATCAGCTATGACAAAAAAACTGTCTGCCAGATTTTTAGCGTATTGGCCAAACAATGCGGATGCATCAGGACCCTGGAGATATTTTGCCGGAGATTGAATAACTTGTAGCATTCTCTTCACCCTCAAATTAAGTATTGAACTCGTCTTCATGATGGCGCCTGGCCTTGTTCACTTCTGCTAATTCATTTCAGCGAGAGGTTGAACACTAGCGGCGCGATAACATCACTCTAGAGCGGGTGGACGGCAAAAAAACTTTCATCAATTTTGTTCTTATATGAAACCTAAAATCAAAATACATGTTTCAATGTGGAACATAAAATCAGGCAAACTATAAGGATTGAGATCTCTATCCGTCTTTACCTTACAGTCCGCACCAGAACCAGAACTGAACAGCGCTTCTCTGTCAGTTATAAAAATAATATTCGGCACAAATATGGCGAACCTGAGTATCGTTGATAGCTGTCAGAATGTAGCTTTGTCTCTCATTGTTGTTCTTTTTCAACAAAACAGGTTCCATTTTGAAACGAATTAATAAACTCAAGTTTCACTATGGAACCTATTTTTCCGCTGTATTTCTTTTTCGCTATCGAAGCCAAAATCACTCTATCGACCATGAGAGAAGGTCTCATGCCGCCAGCTTACATCGGGCCGGAATAAATCCTGTAGCCCTGTTGATATTTTGCGGAGTATAGAAAATGAAAAAATTGATTAACCGTGTCGAAGATGTACTAAGTGAACAACTTATCGGTCTGACTAAAGCACATCCTGAACTGCAACTGCATCAGGATCCTGTCTATATTACCCGAGCGGATGCCCCTGTGGCCGGAAAAGTCGCGCTATTATCCGGCGGCGGCAGTGGCCACGAACCTATGCACTGTGGGTTTATCGGAAAAGGGATGTTAGCCGGTGCCTGCCCGGGTGAAATTTTTACCTCACCGACACCAGACAAAATGTTCGAATGTGCAATGCATATTGATGGTGGGAAAGGGGTTCTGCTAATTATTAAAAATTACACTGGCGATATTCTTAATTTTGAAACGGCCACCGAGCTGTTACACGAAAGTGGCGTAAAAGTGGCAACCGTCGTGGTAGATGATGATGTCGCCGTCAAAGACAGCCTCTACACTGCCGGGCGCCGTGGCGTAGCCAATACAGTATTGATTGAAAAATTGGTGGGTGCAGCAGCAGAGCGTGGCGACTCTCTGGAAGCCTGCGCCGAACTGGGACGCAGGCTGAATAATCAGGGCCATTCTATCGGTATTGCATTAAGTGCCTGTACTGTTCCTGCGGCGGGGATCCCTTCTTTTGAGCTTCAGGATAACGAGATGGAATTTGGCGTCGGGATCCATGGAGAACCCGGTATTGACCGCCGTCGTTTTACTTCCCTCGACAATACCGTTGATGAAATGTTTAACACCTTACTGGAAAATGGGCATTACACCCGTACGTTACGTCAATGGGACAGTGTTAAAGGCAACTGGCTGGAAATAAAACAAGAAAAACAAGCACTACAACGCACCGACAAAGTCATTGCTATGGTCAATAATCTCGGTGCGACCCCCCTTTCAGAGTTATACGGAGTCTATAACCGCCTGGAAAAATGCTGCCAGGAAGCCGGTATCACTATCGTTCGTAATCTGGTTGGTACCTGGTGTACTTCCCTGGATATGGCTGGCTTCTCCATTACTTTACTGAAAGCCGACGATGAGACGCTCACTTTATGGGACGCCCCCGTTCACACCCCTGCCCTGAACTGGGGTCACTAAGGAGATAATGATGCCATTAAATAAGAATCAAATTGTTAGCTGGCTCTACCGCTGTGGCGACATTTTTACCACCGAACGAGACTTTTTAACCGGTCTGGACAGAGAAGTGGGTGATGCTGATCACGGGCTGAATATGCATCGTGGCTTTAGTCAAGTGGTAGAAAAACTCCCGGCAATTGCCGACAAAGATATTGGTTTTATTCTAAAAAATACCGGTATGGTGCTGCTCTCTAATGTCGGAGGTGCCAGTGGCCCCTTATTTGGCACCTTCTTTATTCGTGCAGCTCATGTCACCCAAGCCCATCAGAGCCTGACACTGGATGAACTGTATCAAATGATCAGCGAAGGTGCTGATGGAGTAGTGAACCGAGGTAAAGCTGAACCAGGTGACAAAACAATGTGTGATGTCTGGTTACCCGTTGCAAAATCACTCAAACAGTCCAGCGAGCAGCATCTGTCACTACAAGCAGCGCTTGATACAGCCTGCCAGGTCGCAGAACAGGCAGCACAAGCAACGATAACCATGCAGGCACGTAAAGGACGCGCCAGCTATCTGGGTGAGCGCAGCATTGGACACCAGGATCCGGGGGCAACATCGGTGTTGTTTATGATGCAAATGCTGGCAGCAGCAGCCAAAGAGTGACGTAAAGGATAAGGCGATGGTGAATCTGGTAATTGTTTCTCATAGCGCCCTACTGGGCCAGGGAGTCGGGGAATTAGCCCGACAAATGTTGAGGGAGGATGGCTGTCGGCTTGCCATCGCTGCGGGTATAGATGATCCCGAGAATCCTATTGGTACCGACCCCATCAAAGTGATGGAAGCGATTGAGTCCGTGTCAGACACTGATCATGTGTTGGTGATGATGGATATGGGAAGCGCTTTGCTGAGTGCTGAAACAGCGTTAGAACTGCTTGATCCTGACATCGCACAGAAAGTACGTTTATGTGCTGCTCCGCTAGTAGAAGGGACTCTGGCCGCAACCGTCAGCGCCGCCGCGGGTGCCAGCATCGAAAAAGTGATGCTGGATGCACAAAATGCCCTGCAGGCAAAACGTGTTCAGTTAGGGCTACCTGCACAGGAAGTCGCGATACAAGCTCCAGAACAGCCTGACTTAAAAGATCCTGATGCTCAGTCAGCCACCGTTGTTATCTACAATCCTAATGGTTTGCATGTCCGCCCGGCGGCCCGACTGATTGATGCTCTGTCAGGGTTTGATGCCCATCTGCTATTAGAAAAAGGCGGTAAATACATCAAACCCGACAGTATTAACCAGATTGCTCTGTTGCAGGTTCGTTGCCACGATAAACTTCAGCTTATCGCGACAGGAACCGAGGCGACAGAAGCATTAGCGGCATTTCGTGCTCTGGCAGAGGAGAACTTTGGTGAGCATATCGCTCCCCCTGCGCCTCAAAACCCACTCGTTGCAGGAAAGGTCAGTATGCATGGCTGGGTATTACAGTACACGCCAGTCGATTTTGCCCTGGCAAAGTCAGTCAGCTCCCAGCCAGATGATGAAGTAAAACGTCTGCAAAAAGCCATTAATCAGACGCTTGACGATCTTAATCATTTGGCCCAGCTCGCCGCTGAAAAATATTCCGCCGATATTGCCGCTATCTTCTCAGGCCACCACACCCTGCTGGATGACGCTGAACTTTTCGACAGTGCCTGCTCGCTCCTGCGCTCTCACCAGTACAGTGCTGAATGGGCGTGGTATCAGGTGATGACAGACCTGAGTAATGCGTATCAAAATTTGGATGATGCCTATCTTCAGGCTCGCTATATCGACACAGAAGATATTTTACACCGTACCCTTAGCCATCTGAAACAGACGGCAGATGTTTTCCCGGTGTTACAGCACCAGACCATCCTCGTTGCCGATGATATTTATCCTTCAGTGGTGCTTCAGCTAGATGCCAGCAAAGTGGCAGGGATAATCCTGAAAAAAGGGAGTCCGGAGTCTCATAGCGCGATTATTGCCAGAGAAGCGGGGATCCCGTATCTCTGTCTGCAAGGCGATGCGTACCACGGCTTACACAACGGCGAGCTCCTGACGCTGGATAACGTCCCTACCCGTCCGCGGTAATAAGCCTCATTTGTTTATCTCTGGCGTTCCTCCGAAAACCGTTTTTGGAGGAACGTTATCTGTTCGGCTCAGGGTGAGACTACGTTATCTTCATCGACGATGTCATCATCCGGCCAGGCATAGACCACCGCTTTAACCAGTGTTGCGAGCGGAATGGCAAAAAAGACGCCCCAGAAGCCCCAGAGACCACCAAAAATAACCACGGATAAAATAATCACTAAGGGGTGAAGATTGACCGCTTCTGAGAACAATACTGGCACCAGTACATTACCATCCAACGCCTGAATTGTCAGATAGACCGCAAACAGGGTCCAGAATTCGGGACCGTGACCGAACTGAAATAACGCGACAAATACCACTGGAATGGTAACGACAAAAGCCCCAATGTAGGGAATAAGCACAGAGAAACCGACCAGTACAGCCAGCAGCAGCGAATAATTTAAGCCAAAGACGATAAAACCAAGATAAGTCGCTGCCCCGACGACGACCATTTCCAGCACTTTTCCGCGAATATAATTGGTAATTTGCTGATTCATCTCGATCCATACGCGCCCGGCTAAGGTACGATTGCGGGGCAACACACGGCGTACGGCATTGAGCATCTGTTCTTTATCTTTGAGTAAAAAGAACACCATCAACGGCACCAGGATCAGATAAATAGCCAGGGTTAATAATCCCACCAGTGATGCCAGGGAAAATTTCACCACCTGATCTCCAACGCCAGTCAGCCTGGAGCGCATATTTTCGGTCATTGCGTCAAAAATACCCACATCCACCAATGCCGGGTAACGTTTCGGTAAGGTCGCTGCAAAGTCAGTCAGATGATTCAACATCGTCGGTAAATCACGGATCAGATAAATACCTTGCTGCCAGGCAATGGGTGCCACGACGAGGGTAAATAGCAGAAGAATGCCTACGGAAAAAATCAGCATAATACTGGCCGCCCAACCACGTGAGCAGCCGAGCCTTTCCAGTCTTGCCGTTGGCCATTCAAGTAAATAAGCCATAACAAGTGCAACTAATAACGGTGCAAGCAGACTATGGAAGAAAAACAGTATGCCAAACCCCACCACCAGAATCACCAGCAGCGCAATCGCTTCTGGATCGCTGAAGCGGCGACGATACCACTGTAATAACATACCGAGCATATAAACATCCTGAGTCTTTTTGGCGGAGATGAATTGTAACCAATTGGAATGGAAAAGACTTTGCTTTTTACTTCGTCATGGGGAGATAGTAACTGATTGAATGAGTGGTTTATTCCATGCTGTTTATGAGCTTTAACAGTGACTTCCCCACTACCGCGAGTTAAAGTAAATATTATATATGAAAATTTGCTTCTGCATTGACATATCAAAATTGGACTTCGACTCTACAGGACAGCTGTTATGATCAGGCCGTTGAAAAAGAAACTGATTACCGCGCTTATGTTCGCGTCACTGGCTGGAAACCTGCCAGCGACCGCTGCCGATTTCAATGATCAACTTCCCGATATCGGCACAACGGCGGGTAGTACCCTGTCGATAGGTCAGGAAATGCAAATGGGGGACTATTATGTTCGCCAGCTGCGTGGAAGTGCGCCATTAATTAATGATCCATTGCTGAATCAGTATATTAATCAGCTGGGTACACGCCTTGTCAGCCATGCCTACTCGGTTAAGACTCCGTTTCAGTTTTATTTAATTAATAATGACGACATTAACGCTTTTGCCTTTTTTGGCGGCAATGTTGTGCTCCATTCAGCGCTGTTCCGTTATGCCGATAACGAAAGCCAGCTGGCTTCAGTACTGGCACACGAAATATCTCACGTCACCCAGCGCCACCTGGCGCGGGCAATGGAAGATCAGCAAAGAAAGGCGCCACTGACTTGGGTTGGTGCGTTGGGTTCTATCCTGCTCGCTATGGCAAGTCCGCAAGCGGGTATGGCGGCATTATCAGGCACCATGGCGGGTACTCAACAAAGTATGATCTCCTTTACTCAGCAAAATGAGCAGGAAGCTGACCGGATTGGGTTACAAGTTTTACAGCGTGCTGGTTTTGATCCTCAGGCAATGCCAAGTTTTTTTGAAAAATTGCTCGATCAGTCGCGTTATTCCACTCGTCCACCTGAAATGCTGTTAACCCACCCACTGCCAGAAAGCCGTCTTTCTGATGCCCGTAACCGTGCTAATCAGATGCGTTCTGTAGTCGTCCAGTCATCTGAAAATTTTTACTTAGCAAAAGCTCGTGTTCTGGGGATGTATAACACCGGTCGTAACCAGCTGTCAGACGATCTATTGAATAGCTGGTCAAAGGGGAATATTCGCGAACAGAATGCCGCCCAATACGGGAAAGCGCTCCTGGCCATGAACGATAAAAAGTGGGATAAAGCGCGTAATCTGTTAAAACCACTGTTAACTGCCCAACCCACTAACCCTTGGTTTATCGACCTGGCGACAGATATCGATATAGGTCAGCATAAAACGGCTGAGGCAGTGAATCGGTTGAAGAATGCCCCAGGGTTAAAAAATAATCCTGTGCTGCAAATTAACCTTGCCAATGCTTATGTTGAAAACTCACAGCCAGCCGAAGCCGTCACTATACTTAACCGCTATACCTTTGCTCATCCCAATGATCCCAATGGCTGGGATCTTCTGGCACATGCTCAGGCCTCTTTGGGTCATCGCGATCAGGAATTAGCGGCACGTGCTGAGTTACTGGCGATCAACGGTCAACTGGATCAAGCTATCACCATGCTCGGTGGTGCCAGCCGTCAGGTTAAACTGGGTAGCTTACAGCAAGCCCGTTATGACGCGCGAATTGATCAGTTGCGCCAGTTACAACAACGCTTTAAACCTTATACCAAGATGTAATGGAGCCTTTATGTCCGCTATTGTCACTCTCTACCATAACCCTCGCTGCTCCAAGAGCCGTGAAACGCTTAAACTATTGCAAGATTCAGGTGTGGAGCCTGCAGTGGTACGCTATCTGGAAACGCCTCCGGATGCGGCAACCATCACCTCATTACTTGATATGTTAGGTTTTAGCGACGCACGAGAACTGATGCGTCGTAAAGAAGAGGTTTACCGTTCACTGCAACTTGATAATCCGCAATTAAGCCAGGAATTCCTGATTCAGGCGATGATCAATAATCCGATTTTAATTGAACGCCCAATTGCAGTGGCCCATGGCAAAGCACGTATTGGCCGTCCACCAGAGCAAGTTCTGGAAATTATTAATAACTAGTCTGTTATCGCCATCATAAAAAAACAGGGAAGGCTATCGCCTCCCTCAGATTGCTGACAAAGAAGGAAAAAACGTGGTTTTTCCTTCTTTGTGTTATCAGCCGAAAATCAATGAATTGATTTTCCTGTTTATTTTCATAAATAAGCGCTGAGAATTAGATATCACTTTAGCTTTGTCATCAGTCTCAGGGAAGGCTGTCGCCTCCCTGTTTTTTATCACCGTACTGTGTTTCTGTAGACCTGTGCACCCGGTTCGATATAAATACTCTCGATGCCTACCCCTAATTTACGCGGATCGTGCCCAAGAATGTTTCCTTCATTAGACAGTTGCGGAGCTGGCGGAACAATAGTCAGTATATGACTGCCTTGCGGATTACTCATATGCAATGTTATCTCGGAGATTTGTTCCCCTAGAGTAATGCTGTGTTCTTCGTTTCCGACTTTAACTAATACCGGCTGATTAATATTCTGGCCAAAAGCTTTCGCCTTCATCTTCAGGGTAAACTGTTCCGGAAGGGGCTCCCGATACTCAATCGTTATCTCTGGTGCCAGATTTGCATTCGACCAGCGTCCCCATGACTCAGGACGCGAAATCCCGCTAAATTTTGCAACAGTATCGGGAGCACCTGGAATGTTAAAGATAAAACCAGGGGCCTGATAACGAATATTATTTTCTTCAATTTTTAACTGCTCAACATTCTGCTGAAAACGTTCGTTACTGCCTTGCTGCGTTTCCCAGACAACAGGTCGGGTTTCTTGCGGACTGGATAACAGACTCACTACAGGCTGTCCGTCAAGCTGGCCCTGCGCGGCACACAGTTCGGTAGAAAGCACCAGTTCAGGATCCCAAAGACGGGCCATTTTAAAACACTTATCCACCCAGATAAATTTATCATCACCTTTAAAGCCTGCAAGCTGATAGCGAAGCGGCGCGGAATACTCACTTTCTGGCAATGGCTCAATTTTATCTTCACCGACTTTAAGCAGCATAGGTAAACGGAAATGCGCTCCGGAGTAGCTAAATAGGTTGTTATCCCGGTCAACCGTAAACTCAGAGATCGTTTTCGGGAAGTTCCACAAATCAATGATGTCAGGTTTCCACTCCATGATTTTATCTTTCAAATTAAGGAAGATAAAAGAGAGTGATTGGGCAGAAAAACTACTTCTTCCCAAACCAATTGCGTTGCCTCCTCCTAAAAGATCCAGCACGGTTGCTCCGTTATCCATCGGATTACGTTTCAGTGCCTTTAGCTCGGCCTCAGGAGCATTGCCCTGCAGAATAAAAAACAGATTATTTCTGTCCTGCGGAGTGAGATATTTATAGGCGCTATTGTTCATTGCCAGGTGATCGGAGGAGACCACAATTAGCGTCTGATCAAAATAAGGAGAAGCTTTAATTTTTTCGATAAGTTTCGCAATATGCTCCTGACTACAGGCAACGGCACTGAAACTCTTATTATTTTTCCCTTCGTAGCTGTAACTCTGGCGTTTACAGCTTTGCGAAATGAAGCCATCCGGATGATGAGTATCAACAGTGAGCGTGAATAAAGAGAAACGCTCCCCTTTCTTTGATAGCTCAATAAATTTCTCATAGACCTCGTTCAGAACCGTATCATCGTAGAAGCCCCAGTTATTACGATAAGACTGGTCTTCAACAATATTTTTAAGTTCCTGTGCGCCATAGGTGTGATCGAAGCCGTGGGAAGAGAGAAAAACATCTTTTCCGGCAAAGCGCAGATCTGCGCCTTGAATAAAGTAGTTTTTATATCCTGAAGCTTTCAGGATATCGCCAAGGCAGATATTTTTAGGGAAAAAACTCGACATTGACGCCGATGAGTTGCCTTCAAACGGAGCAAATAGCGGAATACCACATTGTGAAGCCACCATTCCGGCAATAGTATAGTCCATTCCGGGTAACTGGCCGGTATGACTAAAGTCTATCCCGGTCGCTTTTACTGCGTTTAATTCAGGAGTGAGTTCCGGAAATAGATTGTCGTCAAAATAGGTGCGTTCAAGACTTTCGGCATAGATATACACCAAATTCAGCTTAGGATCCTTGATGGTCTTCTGCGGTATCTGGTAGTAATCTGCGAAATCAGACTGTCCATGTGGTTTTTGCGAAACAACCAGTGACTTAACTTGCTGAAAAGCCGGGGCAACATAAACAGAAAACAGTGCCAGAACTAAAGCCAACAGACTGTAGCCCCAATGACAAGGCTGGTTTCTGCGGCGTAAAACCCAAGTTAATGTCCCGATAATCACAATCAGACCAACAACAATTCCCAGGCCCGGTAAAATATATTTACCAATACCAGCCCCTGTCATACTGCTGGTCAGGGTATAGAGAACGGCATCATTGATCCCTTCCCCGGTAAAGTAATCGCTGGCGATAAAAGTGATGTTAAGAACAATAAAAAGACAGGAAATCAGTAAAATAGCGGAAAACCATCCGATATTTCTCCCTGCTTTAAGTGAATACAATGCAATAGCTGCACAAAAGAGAAAAATTGAAAGTAATTCCAACAACGCCAGTCCCTCAAGAATCGCGCAACCTGGCGCAGTATCATAACCGGGCGCTAATTTAACTCTGTTGCCATCTTGCTGCAATTTTCATGACATAAATTTGCGCATTACCACTAAAACATTGCACTTCTGCCGGGGGTTTATCTCAATAATATTTCTGTTCTACGCCTTTTTGTCAGAACAGCCCCAGTCTCAAATCGGCCATGAAAATGACGAGCCATGCCGTAAAACGTAACCGGAACCCATTCCGAGCCAATCTTTTATACATTCAAGGGCGTAAAAAAGCCCTGAATCAAGGAGAGAGAATGATGTTTGAAACAGTCCGCTATGATTTTTCGGCAGGTAAGCAACTCAGTGATTATAGTCTGGAGCAAAGCTAATCCTTTCCTCTTGAATCAATAAATGTTGAAAGAAACGTACTCAGATTAGTCGCATCAAATCTTCAAGATGGCGAACTCATCATTAAAACCAAAGCCAAATCCACTGGCATCAGCCTTCTGCTAAATGTGAAGAATATAAAAGGAGCAACATCAAACAACGGCACACCACTGTCCAAAATTCAGCGATAAAAATATCAACACGGGTCCACGATGACGCGATTATTGCTGTTAAGCAGGGTGAATCCTTTGAATTCACCGGGTATAAACTGGCTTATGTCAGGTATTTACCTATCAATTCTATACGGCTAACCCATTAGAGCTACTCCATGAATCAAGGTATCTTTCCCCCATCGCTAAACGGAGGATATACAGATGTCTTTAATTAATACCAAAATCAAACCTTTCAAAAACAGCGCTTTTAAGAAAGGTGAGTTCATCGAAGTGACAGAAAAAGATGTTGAGGGCCGCTGGAGTGTGTTTTTCTTTTACCCGGCTGACTTCACGTTTGTTTGTCCGACTGAACTCGGTGATGTGGCCGACCACTATGAAGAATTCCAGAAACTGGGTGTTGATATCTACTCTGTTTCAACCGATACCCACTTTACCCACAAAGCCTGGCACGGTAGTTCTGAAACAATCGCCAAAATTGACTATGCCATGATAGGCGACCCTACAGGTGCCCTGACCCGTAACTTTGAAAATATGCGTGAAGATCAGGGCCTGGCTGACCGCGGCACCTTTATTGTTGACCCGGAAGGTATTATCCAGGCTATCGAAGTGACTGCCGAAGGTATTGGTCGCGATGCTTCAGACCTGTTGCGCAAAGTCAAAGCAGCGCAGTATGTTGCCAGTCACCCAGGTGAAGTTTGCCCGGCAAAATGGAAAGAAGGTGAAGCGACCTTGGCTCCCTCTCTCGACCTGGTCGGTAAAATCTAATATTTCACCTTCCGATGCGTTTATCGACTGTCACGGCAGTCGATAAAACTCATCACCAAACTGCCGGCATACTCCTGCCAGCAACAGAATAATATTTGCTATCTCTCTTCTCTTTCTCGGCAGTGTTAAGCCTATATTTTTCAGGTAATAAGGGGGCCTTTTATGCTCGATACTACAATGAAAAACCAGCTCAAGGTCTACCTTGAAAAACTGACCAAACCGGTTGAATTAATTGCCACTCTGGATGACAGCGCTAAATCTGCTGAAGTAAGTCAATTACTCACTGATTTAGCAGAACTTTCAGATAAAGTGACCTTATCCGTTGATAACACTTTGTCTGTGCGTAAGCCCTCATTTTTGATCACGAATCCGGGTTCAAATCAGGGTCCTCGCTTTGCAGGCTCACCGCTTGGCCATGAATTTACCTCTCTGGTGCTGGCGTTATTACAAATGGGCGGACACCCTTCCAAAGCCTCAGTTGAAATTCTTGAACAAATCCAGGCTATCGAGGGTGATTTTCACTTCGAAACCTATTATTCCCTGACTTGCCATAACTGTCCTGATGTCGTACAGGCTCTGAATCTAATGAGCATTCTTAACCCGCGAATCACTCATACAGCGATTGATGGTGGGGTTTTCCAGAATGAGATCCAGGAGCGCAATATCATGGGTGTTCCTGCCGTATTGCTGAATGGTAAAGATTTCGGTCAGGGACGTATGACGCTCGAAGAGATCGTCAGTAAAATTGATACCGGTGCCGAAAAACGTAAAGCCGAAGCACTGAATGCTCGTGCACCTTACGAAGTATTTATTGTTGGCAGTGGCCCGGCTGGTGCAGCGGCAGCAATTTATGCCGCACGTAAAGGTATTCGCACCGGTCTGATGGGCGAACGATTCGGCGGTCAGGTGCTGGATACTGTCGATATTGAGAACTATATTTCCGTGGCAAAAACGGAAGGTCAGAAACTGGCTTCCGCACTCAAAGTCCATGTCGATGAATATGATATCGATGTCATTGACAGTGAAAGTGCCAAAACCTTAATTCCCGCAAGCGAGGAAGGTGGGATGCATCAACTGGTTACTGCTTCAGGCGCAATACTCAAAGCCCGTTCGATTATTATTGCCACCGGTGCAAAATGGCGCAATATGAATGTACCTGGTGAGGAACAATACCGTACCAAAGGGGTAACCTATTGCCCACACTGTGATGGCCCGTTATTTAAAGGTAAACGTGTCGCCGTTATTGGCGGCGGTAACTCTGGTATAGAAGCCGCAATCGATCTTGCAGGACTGGTGGAGCATGTCACCGTACTGGAATTTGCCCCGGAGATGAAAGCTGACAAAGTATTACAAGACAAAGTCCGTAGCCTGAAAAATGTCGATATCATCCTTAATGCCGAGACCCGGGAAGTCAAAGGAGATGGCAGTAAAGTCACTGGCTTGCTGTATCGGGATCGTGTCAGCGGTAACCAACATGATATTGCCCTGTCAGGTATCTTTGTGCAGATAGGTCTGCTACCCAACACTCAGTGGCTGGATGGTGTGGTTGAGCGCAATCGCATGGGCGAAATTGTCATTGATACCAAAGGTGAAACCAGTGTCAAAGGTATCTTTGCCGCCGGAGACTGCACAACGGTACCTTATAAGCAGATAATCATTGCTACAGGTGAAGGCGCGAAAGCTTCTCTGAGCGCATTTGATTACCTGATTCGTACTCCTGTTGCGGTCGCTAACGCGGCATAACATCCTGAAATGATACTGATAGCATAAAAAAAGCGGCAATATTGCCGCTTTTTTACTGGTATGACGTGACGGATATTTTTATTTACGACGCCAAATGGTGCCTTCAGCGCCATCTTCCAGCACAATACCCAACTCATTCAAACGGTCGCGCGCCTGATCCGCCTGAGCCCAATTTTTGCTCGCACGGGCTTCATTACGTTGTTTGATTAGGGCTTCTATTTCTGCCACTTCGCCATCATCGGCCTGTGCGCTGCTTTGTAAGAACTGCTCCGGATCTTGTTCCAGCAAGCCCAGTACACCAGCCAGGGAACGTAATGCCGATGCGAGGCCATTTGCTGCCTGCGGGTTTTCACTCTTCAGACGGTTAATTTCACGCGCCATATCAAACAATACGGCATAGGCTTCCGGAGTATTGAAATCATCGTCCATGGCTTCACGGAAGCGGGCTTCATACGCTTCACCGCCCGCAGCTGCAACGCTTGTATCGGTACCGCGCAAAGCGATATACAAACGTTCAAGAGAAGCGCGCGCCTGTTGCAGGTTCTCTTCACAGTAGTTCAACTGGCTGCGGTAATGCCCGGAAATCAGGAAGTAACGTACGGTTTCAGCATCATAATATTTCAGGACATCACGTACGGTGAAAAAATTACCCAATGATTTAGACATTTTTTCACGATCAACCATCACCATTCCGGAGTGCATCCAGGTGTTAACATAGTCACCGCTATGGGCACAAGTTGACTGTGCCATTTCATTTTCATGGTGAGGGAAAATCAGGTCTGAACCGCCACCGTGTAAATCAAAATGATTACCCAGCTGTTTGCAGTTCATTGCCGAACACTCAATATGCCAGCCCGGACGCCCGGCTCCCCAAGGGGAAGTCCAGCTAGGCTCACCGGGTTTCGACATTTTCCACAAAACGAAGTCCATCGGATTACGCTTCGCGTCAACCACATCTACGCGCGCGCCGGCCTGGAGCTGCTCAAGATCCTGGCGAGACAAGGCACCATAATTCGGATCGCTTTCAACAGAGAACAGTACGTCACCGTTGTCAGCGACATAGGCGTGTCCGCGCTCCAAAAGCTGCTCAACGAGCCCTATAATTTCCGGAATATGATTGGTGGCGCGCGGTTCGCTATCAGGACGCAAAATATTCAGGGCATCGAAGTCGTTGTGCATTTCAACAACCATACGATCGACCAGGGCGACGAAATCTTCGCCATTTTCATGCGCACGCTTGATAATTTTGTCGTCAATATCGGTGATATTGCGTACATAGGTCAGTTCATAACCACGATAACGTAAGTAGCGAGCAACCACATCGAAAGCGATAAAAGTGCGTCCGTGTCCAATATGACAGAGATCGTAAACCGTGATACCACACACGTACATGCCGACTTTTCCAGCATGAATAGGCTTAAATTCCTCTTTTTGGCGAGTCAGGGTATTAAAAATTTTTAACATCGGGAGATTCCATGTCTGTGTGTGGAAAAAGCAATAACTCATCTTATTCTGGGATTTTACCCCGAAGTAGCTTGCTTTGCATTACTGACGCGACGCTAAGAGTTATGTTATAAAAACACCTTGGTAAAACGGCACCCTTTGCCGAGATATCCACTGACACTTACTAGGATACAAAAATGGTTACTTTTCACACTAATCACGGCGATATTGTTATTAAAACCTTTGATGATAAAGCGCCAATTACAGTTAAAAACTTCCTCGACTACTGTCGTGAAGGTTTCTACAGCAACACTATTTTCCACCGTGTGATTAATGGCTTCATGATTCAAGGCGGTGGCTTTGAGCCAGGCATGAATCAAAAAGCAACCAAAGATACTATTCAGAACGAAGCAAATAACGGCCTGAAAAATACCCGCGGTACCCTGGCAATGGCCCGTACTCAGGCACCACATTCTGCCAGCTCGCAGTTCTTCATCAACGTAGTTGATAACGACTTCCTGAACTTCAGCAGCGAAAGTATGCAAGGCTGGGGTTACTGCGTGTTCGCTGAAGTTGTGGAAGGTATGGATGTGGTTGATAAAATTAAAGGTGTTGCAACCGGCCGCAGCGGCATGCACCAGGACGTACCTAAAGAAGATGTCATTGTTCAAAGCGTAACTGTTAGCGAATAATGTCTACTCTGTTCATTGCAGATTTACATCTGTGTGATGAGGAACCGGCGCAAACCGCCGGTTTTCTTCGTTTTCTGACCCACCAGGCTAGCAGCGCCGATGCTCTTTATATTTTAGGCGATCTGTTTGAAAGCTGGATTGGTGATGACGATTCCACACCCTTGCACAGACAAATCGCCGCAGCAATAAAAAACCTGGTAGATTCCGGTGTCCCTTGCTATTTCATTCATGGCAATCGAGACTTCTTGCTTGGGAAACGCTTTGCCAGAATGAGCGGAATGATTCTGTTACCTGAACTGCAGGTGGTTAATCTTTATGGTCGCAACATGCTAATTATGCATGGCGATACACTCTGTACTGATGATACTGATTACCTGGCCTTTCGGGAAAAAGTCCATAAACCCTGGCTACAAACGCTTTTTCTGGCACTGCCACTGTTTTTTCGTCGTCGTATTGCGGCAAAAATGCGTGCCGGCAGTAAAGCAGCCAATAGCAGTAAATCACTGACCATTATGGATGTGAATCCACAAACGGTGGTGGATACGCTAACGCAGTATCAAGTGCAATGGTTAATCCACGGTCATACGCATCGCCCGGAAATTCATGAGCTGGTCGCCAACCAACAACCCGCCTTTCGCTGCGTGTTAGGGGCCTGGCATCATGAAGGTTCAATGATTAAAGTGACCCCGGAAGACGTCGAGCTAATTTCATTTCCTTTTTAGTTAATATCGTTTTTTTGCGTGTTTTGGCTCCGCGCAACCGTTTTCCTTCGGTAATGTTCGTGCTATTCTCTCAAGCCTTGTGACCGAATGCGCCGCGTTCGGTGATGTCTGCACACCCACAGGAGTTTTGAGACGCATGTCTTCTGAGCATACCCCGGCATCTATCGCCATTGTTATGGGTTCAAAAAGTGACTGGGCAACCATGCAGTTTGCCGCTGAAATCCTCACTGCCCTGAACATTCCTCACCATGTTGAAGTCGTCTCCGCACATCGTACCCCCGATAAACTGTTTAGCTTTGCTGAACAAGCTGAAGCTAACGGCTATCAGGCGATTATCGCGGGCGCTGGCGGGGCTGCACATCTTCCGGGCATGCTGGCGGCAAAAACGCTGGTTCCGGTATTGGGTGTTCCCGTACAAAGCGCGGCGTTGAGTGGGGTGGACAGTCTCTACTCTATCGTTCAGATGCCTCGCGGTATTCCGGTCGGTACACTGGCAATAGGTAAAGCGGGCGCTGCCAACGCAGCCTTGTTCGCAGCACAAATCCTCGCGTTGCATGATAAAACCCTGCACCAGCGCCTGGTGGAATGGCGTCAAAGCCAGACCGATGAAGTACTCGACAACCCGGATCCACGGGGTGAGGCATGAAACCGGTCTGCGTCTTAGGTAACGGCCAGCTTGGACGTATGCTGCGCCAGGCAGGTGAACCTCTGGGGATCGCAGTCTACCCGGTCGGGCTGGATGCAGAACCTGAAGCCGTTCCTTTTGCCCAAAGTGTGATCACCGCAGAAATTGAACGCTGGCCGGAAACGGCTTTAACCCGCGAACTGGCACTGCATAACGCTTTTGTAAACCGTGATGTCTTTCCGATTATTGCCGATCGTCTGACGCAAAAGCAGTTATTTGACCGACTGGGTCTGGCGACAGCCCCGTGGCAATTGCTGGAAAATGCTCAGCAATGGACCGAAGTGTTTAATACCCTGGGTTCTCTGGCAATAGTCAAACGACGCACTGGGGGCTATGACGGCCGGGGTCAGTGGCGATTACGCAGTGATGAAACCGCGCAGTTACCGGACGAGTGTTACGGTGAGTGTATTGTTGAACAAGGGATTAATTTCTCTGGTGAAGTTTCACTGGTGGGCGCCCGGGGACATGATGGCAGCACAGTATTTTATCCGCTGACCCACAACCTCCACCAGGAAGGTATTCTGCGTACCAGCGTCGTCTTCCCTTATGCTAATCGCGAGCATCAGGAGCAGGCTGAAGCTATGCTTAGCGCGATAATGAACGAGCTAAACTATGTTGGCGTGATGGCAATGGAGTGTTTTATCACCCCTGCCGGGCTGCTGATTAACGAGCTGGCACCAAGAGTACATAACAGCGGTCACTGGACGCAAAACGGCGCATCCATCAGCCAGTTTGAGCTGCATTTACGCGCCATTGTAGATTTACCGCTACCAAAACCGGTTGTTAATGCACCGTCAGTAATGATCAATCTGATCGGTACCGACCTCAATTATAACTGGTTGAAACTGCCGCTGGTTCACCTGCACTGGTATGATAAAACTGTCCATGCGGGCCGCAAAGTCGGGCACTTGAACCTGAATGACAGCGATACCTCACGTCTTATTGCTTCACTCGAGGCGTTAGTTCCGCTACTGCCGCCTGAGTATGCAAGCAGTATCGTTTGGGCACAACATCACTTAGCTAAATAACAGCAACTTTTGCACTGCTACATCAGCCCATACAATGATTACCTCAAGTAGTTTATTTTTCGGCTATTTGAGGTATCCAATCCTCCTCTTTTTTCTTCAGCTCGTCATTCAATTTCAGTTAGAAGTATATTGATACAGATCGA
This sequence comes from uncultured Cedecea sp., assembly GCF_947498825.1. Taxonomy (GTDB): domain Bacteria; phylum Pseudomonadota; class Gammaproteobacteria; order Enterobacterales; family Enterobacteriaceae; genus JGM124. Next base: position 59,836 of record NZ_CANMLV010000002.1, read on the forward strand.
CAGAGGTTCGCCCGGCTCAGCTATCGTTACAACGTAGCTAACCCCAAAACCCATATACCGTTCATCCTGAAGCGAGTCCTTGCACATGCGTTTGGCTCTCGCATGCTCTGACTTTAAAGCCTTTTCTGTACTATTAAGCCAGTTTAAGATCGCTTGCTACATGACTGACGCCTGGCGGGTATACCGAACACTGCTGGCTTCAACCAGCCATATTATAAATACGTATATTGTTGCACCCCATTTGGCCCCGGACAGCGCGGAAAAACCGGAGCGTACACGCGGTACATGTGGATTGTGAGCTGCCTGCGATCAGAATGGCAAATAAAATAGCCTGATGGATCGACTATAAGCATTCTCTGCCCACAAACAGCGGAGTTTTGTCAAAGTTATTCGGGAAACGGTTTTACTGTCAGCGTACCGCTCACAGGGTGGGTGCAACCATCCGATTACGGCACCTTACTGAGTAAGGTGCCGTCTACTATTCGAGCCTTGGTTAAGATAAATGTCAGAATGTCGTATATCAGGCCACAAAACGGCGGAACAACGCCTTACCTTTCAGTAACCTTAAGCCCAACCAACCACCACACAGTGAGAGTAAAATAGCACCGGTTACCGGTAAGATAACCCACAGTCGCCAGTCCGGCTGCCAAGGGAAGTCAAAGACCTTGGTTTGTAACAATCCCAGAGCCGTTTCAGCGCCCATCGCCGCAACCAGTCCTGATACCAGGCCCAGTAAGGCGAACTCCCACCATAGCGTGATCTGCAACAGTTTCTTGCCTGCACCAAGAGTACGGTAGACCACCAGTTCCTGATGACGCTGGCGCATACCGACCTGTACTTGCGCCAGTAACAGTAACAGACCACAAGCGGTGACCAGTACTACCATGAGTTCCAACGCCCGACTGACTTGCTCCAGTACCTGGCTTACTTGCTTAAGAATAGCGCCAATATCCAACAGGCCAACCGTTGGAAACTCCCGATTTAACTCGGTCAGCAGGCGATTATCCCCCTGCCAGCGGAAGCTGGTCAGTAAGCTTTGTGGCTGATTTTCCAGTGCACCCGGCGGGAAGATAAAGTAGAAATTCGGCCGCATACTTTCCCAGTCGACTTTACGCAGACTTGTCACTTTGGCAGAAAACGGCTGGGTATCCCCCATAAAGGTCAGGGTATCTCCCAGTTTGATATTCAGCCGGGCAGCCACCGCTTCGTCCATCGAGGTTTCACCCGCTTTTGGCGGCCAGTAACCGCTGGTTATCGGGTTATGCTCCGGTTTATGGCTCTGCCAGGTGAGGTTTAACTCACGGTTCAGAGCTTCGTCCGGGTTACCTTCTGTCGACTTACCATTAATCTCCGTCATACGCACCCGAACAATCGGATAGAAATTCTCCGTCTTCACGCCGTGACTGGTGAGGAAGGTTTTCACTGGCTCGGCCTGCTCAGGTGCAATATTGATCAGGAAGTAGTTCGGGCTTTCTTCTGGTAACTGCTGCTGCCAGCGATCCAATAAATCACCACGCAGTACTAACAGCAAAGCCAGCAACATAAAGGATAATGAGAAGGCGGCCAGCTGGCTGAGTGTTACCCAAGGCTGTCTTAATAAACGGTTTATCGCCAGTCGCAAAGCAAGATGCTTAACCGTCAGCACCCGCAATAACTTCAGCACAACAAAACCGATGCCCCCCGCCAATAGAGCCAGTACTAACATACCTGCAAGAACCGCCCACAGCAGCGTATTACCACCCATTAAAATTGCCAGCAGCGCGACGACAATACCTGCCATCACCGGCAGATAGATTTTCAGCGGCCAGAGATTAGCCACGGCATCCTGACGCAAAACACGTAATGGCTGAGTCGCCAGTAACAGACGATAAGGGCGGACCCCCACGAGGAATGAAATAGCGACCATCGATCCCATCGCCCATACCCAGGGCCAGAAACTGGCGGCAGGCAGGTCATTAGGCAGTACCGGTCTTAACATCTGCATCAGTAAGGATTCAAAGACCAGACCGATCAGACTTCCGGTAATGGCCGAGAGCAACAACAGCATAAACCACTGGCCAACAATCAGTTTAGCCAAAGCCACCCGACCCGCACCAAGCGTTTTTAGAATCGCTACCAGATCATAACGGCTACGGCAATAATGGCTCATCGCAACAGCAACCGCAGCAATCGCCAGCAACAGTGTCAGCAGCGCAGAAAGTAACAGAAACTGTTGCGCACGTTGCAATGATTTACCCAGCGCACCTTCGTCTTGCTCCATGCCAACCCAGCGCTGTTCAGGCTGTAACACTGGCAGTAAGAAGTTTTCATATTGCTCTAATTGTTCCGGCGTACCGGCAAACTTATAACGCCAGGAGATACGACTGCCCGGCTGAACTGCGCCGGTTTTTTCCACATCAGCCATATTCATCATCAAACGTGGAGCAAGCTGAAACGGATTAAATCCGGCATCAGGCTCCTGTAAAACTTCGCCAATAATACGCAGTTTCACGTCGCCGACATCGATACTGTCCCCGGATTTTAGATTTAACAGTGCCATTAAGCGAGGAGCCAGCAGCACGGTGCCAGGTTCAGCTTTCAGGCCTGGAGGCTGCGTGTTCAGGCTGCCATAGATAGGATAAGTTTCATCCACCGCTTTAACATCAGCCAGCTGTGGTGTATCACCGGCAAAAGTCATGGTCGCAAAAATCAGCTGTTTTCCAACCGTTAACCCCACTTTCGTCGCTTCGTTCAGCCATTCATCCGGTACTGCGCGTGGACTACGCAACACCCGGTCGCCCGCCATAAAATCACGGCTTTGCTGGGTCAGTCCTCGTTCCATGCGGTCACTGATACTGCCCAGCGCCAGCACGCAGGCAACGGCAAGGCTTAAGGCTAACCAGACAATAAGCAGCGCCGGGGAGCGCCACTCTCGCCAGAACCAACGTGCAATCATGCTTCCTCCCACAACTTACCGTCACGGACGCGCAAACGCCGGTCACAGCGCGCGGCAAGTTGTTCATCATGGGTAACCAGAATCAGCGTTGTCGCATTATCGCGGTTCAATGAAAACAGCAGCTCGGCAATACGATCCCCGGTCTGTCTGTCGAGATTTCCGGTAGGCTCATCGGCAAACAGCACGCCTGGACGGCCATTAAACGCACGGGCAAGTGCCACACGCTGCTGCTCCCCTCCCGATAGCTGGGCTGGCAGATGATGCAGGCGTTTACCAAGGCCTAACTCTTCCAGTAACGCTTTAGCCTGGGTGCGGCTGGCAGCATCATTTTCGCCACGTAATAGCGCGGGTAACTCGACATTTTCCAGCGCGCTCAGGGTCGGAACCAGCATAAAGGACTGGAAGACAAACCCGACATTACGTGCCCGTAAAGCCGCACGTTGTTCCTCATCCATTTTATGCAACGGTTGCCCCAGCAAGAAGACTTCACCGGCTGTACCATCATCGAGACCGGCAAGGATCGCCAGCAATGTCGATTTACCCGATCCTGACTCGCCTATCAGGGCAATCGTTTGTGCCGGTTTGACAAGTAGCTCAACTCCGGTAAGGATGGACAGCTCATGCTCCCCTTGACCTACGGATTTGCTAAGATGATGAACTTCAACACTGTATTCCGCTGGCATTTGCCCTTCCTGTTTCTGACCTTGATGACATTTCGTGTCGCTGCTGCTGACACCTTGTTAGTTTTGGGTGACAGTTTGAGTGCCGGTTACCGCATGGCGGCAAATAGCGCCTGGCCTGCTCTGCTCAACAAGCAATGGTCGCAGAAAAATATCCACGTTGTGAACGCCAGTATCAGTGGTGATACCGCAGCACAAGGGCTTTCTCGTCTGCCTGTCCTGCTGGAACAACATAAACCGCAATGGGTTTTGATTGAGCTTGGTGGTAACGATGGTCTGCGCGGTTTTCCTCCGCAAACGGTCGAAGACACCTTGCAACAAATCATCACACAAGTACAGGCAGCTGGCGCTAAACCATTACTGATGCAAATTAGACTACCTGCTAATTATGGTCGCCGTTACAATGAAGCTTTTAGCGCTATTTATCCGCAACTCGCTCAAAAATATGACCTTCCTTTGCTGCCCTTTTTTATGGAGCAAGTCTACCTGAAACCCGGGTGGATGCAGGATGATGGTATCCACCCAACGGCTGAGGCCCAGCCTTTTATCGCCGATTTGATGGCAAAAGAGCTGACACCTTTACTCAGTAAATAACCTCTTTACTGAAAGCCACATTCACTTTGATTTGGCAGGACTACCCATTGGATATCTGCGAAACCAGGACGGAATAGTTAACCATGACTAATACATTAACGGGGCATACTTCTGGTAAAGTTATGCAAAAGTCTATTTTAATCACCGGTTGTTCAAGCGGTATCGGCCTCGCCAGCGCTGAGCGACTCAAAACCGAAGGGTACCGGATCCTCGCTGCTTGTCGTAAGCCTGAAGATGTTGAGCGAATGAATCAGGCCGGTTTTACTGGTATTTTGCTGGATCTGGACTCAGAGCAGAGCATCCTGCAGGCGGCTGAACAGGTCATTGCTCTGACCGATAATCAATTATATGGTCTGTTTAATAACGCCGGATATGGCGTCTATGGCCCGTTAACGACGCTGAGTCGGGAGCAGTTTCAGCAGCAATTTTCGACCAACCTTTTTGGTCTTCACCAGCTAACGATGCTGCTATTACCGGCCATGCTGCCCCATCGAGAAGGGCGTATTGTTATGACCAGTTCGGTGATGGGCTTAGTGGCAACGCCAGGCCGTGGGGCCTATGCTGCCAGTAAATATGCCCTGGAAGCCTGGTCCGATACGCTGCGAATGGAGCTGTACCACTCCGGTATTCAGGTCAGCCTGATTGAACCCGGCCCAATCAGTACCCATTTTACCGCAAATGTTAACCAGACTCAGGCGGATAAACCGGTTCATAATCCCGGTATTGCCGCCCGCTTTACGCTGGGTCCGGATGCGGTTGCCAATAAGGTCTACCACGCATTTTCCAGTCCGAAAGCAAAATTACGTTATCCGGTAACGCTGGTTGCCCATGCCTTAAGCTGGCTGCGTCGCCTGCTGCCAGCCTGTCTGATGGATAAAATTTTACGGGGATGAGTTGAAGACCGCACACTCGTCCCCATTAAGAACTTAAATACTGAACTGAGAATCGCTTATGTCTACCGAACACATTATTAATATTACTGAAGCGAACCTACATCAAACGCTTGAGCAGTCAACGGTGAAACCGGTCCTGTTCTATTTTTGGTCTGCCCGTAGCCAGCACTGTGAGATGCTGACACCTGTTCTTGAAAGCTTGGCCGCGCAGTATCACGGCCAGTTTATTCTCGCCAAGCTAGACTGTGACGCCGAACAGATGATTGCTTCCCAGTTTGGCCTGCGTTCTATACCCACGGTTTATCTGTTCCAGAACGGACAGCCTGTTGATGGCTTCCAGGGGCCACAGCCAGAAGAAGCGATTCGCGCTCTGCTCGATAAAGTCCTGCCGCGTGAAGAAGAGATCAAAGCGCAGCAAGCAGCAGAGCTGATGGCCACAGGCAATCATGCAGAAGCTTTACCCCTGCTGAAAGATGCCTGGCAGCTTTCCAGTCAGAACAGTGAAATAGGCCTGATGCTGGCAGAAGTCCAAATCGCCCTGAATCGCAGCGAAGACGCTCAGGCAGTACTGCAAACTATCCCAATGCAGGATCAGGATAGTCGCTATCAAGGACTGCTGGCCCAGATTGAGCTACTTAAACAAGCTGCCGACACGCCCGAGATCCAGTTACTGCAAGAACAAGTTAAAAACGATCCGGAGAACGCTGCGATTGCCAGCCAGCTGGCGCTGCAACTGCATCAGGTTGGTCGAAATGAAGAAGCTCTTGAACTGCTCTACAGCCATTTGCAGAAAGACTTAACTGCGGGAGAAGGCCAGGTACGTAAAGTGTTTATGGATATTCTCGCCGCACTCGGTACCGGGGATGCGCTGGCCTCTAAATATCGTCGCTATATGTACGCTCTGCTGTATTAATCAGACTATTTAAATCAGCCAGATAAAATAACGGCCCTTTTCTTTTCAGGGCCGTTTTATCGTCAGTTATCTTGTAAATAACGCCATTTAGCCGCTTCAAAGCGTCTCAGGCCGGTCTCTTAAATGTTCAAGGACAATAACAATTAATTTAGCAAAACTTTTTAATTATTTATTGTAAAGCATGCTTATTTTAGAATAAAAAATAACAAGAAAGTATTTATTAAAACAGTGACTTCAACTGTTCTGAAAAAACTTATTTAAATAACTCTTGCGGAACAACCAATCACCCACACCAACAATTTGATATATAACCAAAATAATTAGAGTGAGTTGTAGATAATGCACCATCATAAACATCTTTGTGATGGTGTTTCCCCCTCTTCAACGACAAAAAAATTCTCTTATTTATCAAGAGCATCTATCTTTAATTTTCATTTTTAAAAATCAATATTTTTAATGGAGAAATATTTATTTGTGCCGTTATAATTTAACGCAATAAAAAAATAGCAATGGTAAACTAACACCTGAAGGGAAATATTGCTTCAGGTGATTAGACATATCTTTTTATAAAGTAAAACCGTCATTCGGAGACTATCTTTTTGAGAAAAAACCTTACAAAGGTGAGGTTATAATATATACTTTATAAAATTAAGGAATGAATATGTTTTTAGCTGGTTCGGAATGGTGCAGATACTATTTCAATTGCAGCCACACAAATCGCCACGGTTAAAAAAATACAGCGGAAAATACCATCCAGGCAGCCCATATTGCAAACCAGGCTTCTGACAGTGAGACCTCACAAACCAGTAGAGAACAGAGTGAAGGTATTCATCAGATAAACATCGCTGTCGGACAAATAGATACCACAACGCAACAGAATGCGGCTCTGGTTGAAGAATCTGCCGCTGCCGCATTTTCTTTACAAGCCCAGGCCTCTTCACTGACCGAAGCTGTCAGTGCATTTAAATTACTCACTGATGCCGAACAACAAGCGACATAATCAATGTTACAGGATAGATAGTCTCCATGCTCAGTCGGGCTTGGCACACTCTACCCTAAAGAGATGCCTCCATCTGAGACTGAAATCAATCTCTGGACGCTTTTTAACTGGCTTATGTTGCCAAGACAAGAGATGATTGTTTCAGCACTAATATATCCCGTCATACTTCAAATGATTTGGATAATGGATAAAACAATCAGGAGGTTTTAATGTTAGCTGTGATCCCTATTTTTATTGTTGTGGCACTGATTATCGTCTTTGCTGGCGTAAAAATTGTGCCTCAAGGATTCCAGTGGACGGTGGAGCGCTTTGGCCGTTATACCAAAACGCTGATGCCCGGCTTAAATCTGGTGGTGCCATTTATGGACCGGATAGGCCGCAAAATTAATATGATGGAGCAGGTGCTTGATATCCCTTCCCAGGAAGTTATCTCAAAAGATAACGCCAATGTGGCGATTGATGCCGTCTGCTTTATCCAAGTTATCGATGCACCACGTGCGGCTTACGAGGTCAGTAACCTCGAACTGGCGATCATTAACCTGACCATGACTAATATTCGTACGGTTCTGGGTTCCATGGAGCTGGATGAAATGCTCTCTCAGCGTGATAATATCAACACTCGCCTGCTACATATTGTCGATGAGGCCACCAACCCGTGGGGGATTAAAATCACCCGTATCGAAATTCGCGATGTTCGCCCGCCGGCAGAGCTGATTGATGCAATGAATGCCCAGATGAAAGCCGAGCGTACGAAACGCGCCTATATTCTGGAAGCTGAAGGTATTCGTCAGGCTGAAATTGTTAAAGCCGAAGGGGAAAAACAGTCGAAGATCCTGAAGGCGGAAGGCGAGCGTCAGTCTGCATTTTTAGAAGCTGAAGCCCGTGAGCGTAGTGCAGAAGCAGAAGCGCGAGCAACACAGATGGTTTCAGAAGCGATTGCTAAAGGGGATATTCAGGCAATTAACTACTTTGTTGCCCAGAAGTATACCGATGCGCTGCAGCAGATTGGTTCTGCCAATAACAGCAAAGTGGTCATGATGCCTCTGGATGCTACCAGCCTGATGGGCTCTATTGCCGGGGTCAGTGAGTTACTGGGCCAAAGCCAGATTGAGCGTAAAAAATGATAGGTTACCTTCTTGCCCAACCACATGCTTTCTGGCTGGCGCTGGGAGGCATATTACTGGTAGCAGAGATGCTCGGCACGTCAGGATATTTATTGTGGAGTGGTATCTCCGCCATCGTCACTGGCCTGCTGGTCTGGGTCCTGCCGCTCGGCTGGGAAGCTCAGGGCGTGTGCTTTGCAGTTCTGACGCTGGTGGCGGTTTTTCTTTGGTGGCGCTGGTTAAATCGTCGTAAGCAGCCCCCTCAGACTGAAGTTCTCAATCAGCGAGGACAACAGTTAGTGGGACGCAGGTTACGGCTGGACTCTGCCCTGGTAAATGGTCGCGGCAATATTCGCATCGGCGACAGTAGCTGGCCGGTAGTGGCAGACAGTGACCTGCCAGCTGACAGCGAAGTGATTGTTGTGGCGGTCGAAGGTATTTTATTAAAAATTCGCGCCAGCTAGTTTTTGTTACGCCCGCAGCCTGCCAGATTATCAATAATCGGGCAGGCTGCACTCTCATCTCCAGGGCAGGCTTGAGTCAGCGCCAATAACTGTTGATGCATATCTTGCAGCGCCTGGATTTGTTGCTCTATTTCCGCCACCTTATGCAGTGTTCTGGCCTTTACATCCGCGCTGTGTCGCGTCGGGTCATTAAACAGGTTCAGCAACTCCTGACACTCTTCCAGGTTAAACCCCACCAGCCGAGCCTTACGTAAGAAGGTCAGCTCATCCAGTTGCTTCTGACCATAAGTACGATAGCCGTTGTCTGCCCGGTAAGCTGCACTGACCAGCCCCTTTTGCTCATAAAAACGAATCGCTTTGCTGGTAAGCCCGGTTTTTTTGGCGACGTCGCTAATATTCATTTTTTCTCCTTGACCTTGACCTTACTGGAAGGTTTAACCTTCACTATAGTTAGCTGAAGTTTCAATTAGGGTCAATACTTCCCTTACCTTCCAAAAGGAGTTTACATATGTCCCAGATAATCGATTTGAATCTTGACGGCCTGACCTGCGGTCACTGCGTTAAACGGGTTAAAGAAAGCCTGGAAAAACGTGCGGATGTTGAACAAGCAGAAGTTACGCAAACCCATGCCCGCGTCACCGGGAGTGCCAGCGCTGAAGCACTGGTAGAAACAGTGAAAGAAGCGGGTTATGACGCCGAGGTAGCAAGCTTCCCAAAGGCTGATCCGCTGACAGAATCGTCAACTCCGTCGGAAGCCCTGACAGCGGATAGTACTTCCCTTCCGGCAAGCAGCAATGAAGATGACAGCCAGCAATTACTGATTGGTGGTATGAGCTGTGCCAGCTGTGTCTCCCGGGTACAAAATGCTTTGCAAAAGGTGCCGGGAGTCAGCCAGGCACGGGTTAATCTGGCAGAGCGCAGTGCTCTGGTTATGGGCTCTGCCAGTGCCGAATCACTGGTGCAGGCAGTGAGTAATGCGGGTTACAGTGCTGAAGTGATTGATGATGAACAGGCGCGTCGGGAACGTCAGCAAGAGACGGCCAATGCCGCAGTGAAGCGTTTTCGCTGGCAGGCTACCGTCGCTTTACTGGTCGGGATACCCGTCATGGTGTGGGGAATGCTCGGGGACAATATGATGCTCTCCGCCAGTAACCACAATATTTGGCTGACGATTGGTATTCTGACCCTGGCGGTGATGGTGTTCGCCGGCGGCCATTTCTATCGCAGCGCCTGGCGCAGTCTGCTGAATGGCACGGCCACTATGGATACCTTAGTGGCGCTGGGAACCGGGGCTGCCTGGCTTTACTCAATAACCGTTAACCTCTGGCCGCAACATTTTCCGATGGAAGCCCGACACCTTTACTACGAAGCCAGCGCCATGATTATCGGCCTAATCAACCTCGGTCATATGCTGGAGCAGCGCGCCCGTCAGCGGTCATCGAAGGCTTTGGAACGCTTACTCGATTTGACACCGCCGACAGCACGCGTCGTCAGCGACGAAGGCGAAAAAGTGCTTCCGCTGGCTGAAGTCACCGCCGGGATGATCCTGCGTTTAACCACCGGTGACCGGGTGCCGGTAGACGGTAAGATAACCCAAGGTGAAGGCTGGTTTGACGAAGCAATGCTGACAGGTGAGCCTGTTCCATTACAGAAAGTACAAAATGATACTATTCATGCCGGAACCTTGATTCAGGATGGCAGTGTGCTGTTTGAAGCGACCGCAACCGGCAGTCACACCACTCTGTCGCGTATTATTCGCATGGTTCGTCAGGCGCAAAGCAGTAAACCGGAAATCGGTCAACTGGCAGATAAGATCTCCGCCATCTTCGTCCCTGTAGTCGTCCTGATAGCCCTGTTTAGCGCCGCTATCTGGTACTTCTTTGGTCCGGCACCACAAATTGTTTATACCCTGGTCATCGCCACCACGGTACTGATTATTGCTTGTCCTTGTGCTCTTGGTCTGGCGACGCCAATGTCGATTATTTCTGGTGTTGGCCGTGCCGCAGAATTTGGTGTCCTGGTGCGTGACGCCGATGCTCTGCAACGGGCCAGTACCCTGGACACTATCGTCTTTGACAAAACCGGCACCCTGACCGAAGGCAAGCCTCAGGTGGTGGCAGTGAAAACCGCGTCAGAGGTCGATGAATCTCAGGCGTTACGACTGGCAGCGGCACTGGAGCAAGGCTCCAGCCATCCATTAGCCCGGGCTATCATCGAAAAAGCCGCTCAGGCTCAGCTCCCGGAAGTGAATGCCTTCCGCACTCTCCGGGGTCTGGGGGTCAGTGGTGAGGTTCAGGAACATAGTCTGCTACTGGGTAACAAAGCTCTGCTGACAGAACAGGGTATTGATACACATCTCTTTGATAGTGCTATTGAAGAATACGGCCATCAGGGAACCACCCCGGTATTGCTGGCAATAGACGGTAAAATTGCCGCGTTGTTTGCTATTCGAGATCCCTTGCGTAGCGACAGCGTCACGGCGCTACAACGGTTGCACCGTCAAGGCTATCGCCTGGTGATGTTAACCGGTGATAACCCAATTACCGCCAGTGCAATTGCTAAAGAAGCGGGGATCGATGAAGTGATTGCCGGTGTGCTCCCTGATGGAAAATCAGCGGCTATTAAGGAGCTTCAGCAGAAAGGGCACCAGGTTGCTATGGTGGGCGACGGGATCAATGATGCCCCGGCACTGGCTCAGGCGGATGTCGGCATGGCGATGGGCGGCGGTAGTGATGTCGCGATTGAAACGGCCGGGATAACCTTAATGCGCCATAGTCTGACAGGTGTTGCCGATGCACTGGCCATTTCTAAAGCCACTCTGGGTAATATGAAACAAAACTTACTCGGCGCCTTTGTCTATAACTCGCTGGGGATACCGATTGCGGCGGGCATACTTTATCCGTTAACCGGTACACTGCTTAATCCCGTTGTCGCCGGAGCAGCGATGGCGCTCTCTTCAATTACTGTTGTCAGTAACGCCAATCGATTATTACGGTTTAAACCTGAAGACTAAGTCATAATAGCCTCCCGGAAACTGATTCAACGCGGTTTCCGGGAGAAATAATTATCGAGGCAGTCTTAAATAAGGTGGATCGACAGGGAGAGATTTGCACCATTCGAGGCTCAATAGTAGCATGAGTTTTTGCCGGGAATTTGCGACATGGGTTTATTTCAACGTCTTCGTTCAATGTTTTCGCTGCTAACTGCTACCACATACCCATGGCCGGCCATCGATATTCGCCTGCCCGGCAAGCAATATTTGCATTTAGTCGGCAGTATTCATATGGGGACCCAGGATATGGCCCCCCTACCCGATCGCTTACTGAAAAAACTGCAGCAGTCAGACGCCCTGATTGTAGAAGCCGATATCAGTATCAGTGGGTCACCATTTACTGAAGTAACCCCCGAAGCCCCCCTGGAAACACGTCTGGCAGCTGAACATTATCAACAAATAATGGCGCTGTGTTCTGAGTTTTCAATTCCGCTCGCAATGATTGATACTGTCCCGATGTGGCAAGTCGCTTTAATCCTGCAGGCTCACCAAGCCCAGAAGCTGGGGCTGCGTGCTAATTATGGTATCGACTATCAGTTACTGGAAGCGGCCCATAAGAACGATATTGCCATACAGGAACTGGAAGGAACGCAAAATCAGGTTGAACTTTTAACCAGCCTGCCCAACGGCGGAATAACGCTCCTTAATGATACTTTGCATCACTGGCACACTAACGCACGTATGCTACAAACGATGATTAGCTGGTGGTTATCAGCCACTACACCTAAAGACAATACCAGCCTTCCGGATACCTTCAGCGATGAACTGCATGATATTCTTATCGCGCAACGTAATCAGCAATGGTGTACTTTTTTACAACAGCTACCACCGGGCCATTATGTGGTCGCTGTCGGGGCACTACATCTTTTTGGCGAAGGTAATGTGCCCTCATTATTAAAAGCAAAGCGCTCTTAACCTCAGCAATCATAAAGAAGGAAACCATGACTCCAGCGGTAAAACTCCTCGAAAAAAAAGGGATCACATTTACTCTTCACAGCTATGATCACGATCCTCAAGAAACAAACTTTGGTGATGAGGTGGTACGTCTTCTCGGCCTCAACGCAGAGCAGGTGTATAAAACGCTGTTAGTGGCGATTAACGGGGATATGAAAACCTTGGCTGTCGCAGTCACACCCGTGGCTGGACTGCTGGACTTAAAGAAAGTTGCCAAGGCCCTGGGGGCAAAAAAAGTCGAGATGGCAGATCCGATGATAGCGCAGCGGGTTACAGGTTATCTGGTCGGGGGAATAAGCCCGCTGGGCCAGAAAAAAAGCCTGCCAACGGTAATCGATGCCTCTGCACAAACGTTTGATAGCGTGTTTATTTCCGGTGGCAAGCGTGGGCTGGATATCGAAATTGCGGCAGGCGACTTGGCAAAGTTGCTGAATGCACAGTTTGCCGATATCGCTCGCCGCGATTAACAGTTACTGCCAGCTAACTTCACCTTTTGGCTGGTAGTGCTCACTATCCAGCGGTGAGTTTTTCTCTATATACTCCTTCAGCACTTCAGCATCGACAAAACCGGTATTCACGTAACCCGGTTTTCCTTCAATCACAGGGTAGCCGTCTCCCCCTGTGGCATTAAAATTCAGGGTAGCCATGCGGTAGGTCTTTGCCGGGTCAACGGGCTGTCCGTTGATTTTTAAATCCTGCAGTTTGCCTGCCTTAGAAACGAAACTGACGTTGGAGAACTGCGGGTAAGCGCCCGAATCGGGGGTTTTCTGAGCCACTGCGGTCAGATAGTCCACGACGTCTTTGCCGTTCATATCGATATACACCACGGTATTGCCAAAAGGCTGAACTTTCAGTACATCTTTATAGGTAATTTCACCGGGTTCAATCGAGTCACGCACACCGCCGCCACTCATCACCGCAAAGTCTGCATTAGTACGCGCCATTTGTGCAGCCAGGAGCAAGCGGCCCATATTGGTCTGTACAAAACGCACTTTACTGCGATCGCCTTCAAAATGGCCGTTGGTACTGCCCACGCTACCTTTCAGAGCCGCTTCGCCTTTCTCCTGGAATGGTGTCAACAGACTCAGCATTTTCTCATCTTCAGGAATAGCCGTAGTGTAAAGTACGCGCTCACTTTTGCCTGACGCATCGGTCACTTTATGTTTCAGGTTGACTGGCAGCAGCTGGTAATTTACCAGTTTCATTTCACCATTGCGGAATTCATAGTCAGCACGACCGACATATTTTCCCCACTCATGCGCCTGAACAATCCATGTTCCGTTTTGACGATCCGGAGTACAGGGCGTCCCCGGAACATAGTCGGCTTGTTTTTGATTTTCCGAAGCCATGCAGACAGGATTTTGTGAGTGACCACCCACAATCATCGTCAAGGCACCTTCTGGCAGACTGCGCGCCATTTCTACATCGCCCGGAGCATTAGAACCATGATTGCCGTTGTCATAGTGCCCCATATGGGTCGCAGCAATAATGACATCCGGTTTTTCGGTTTTCTTTAACTCTTCAATGAGCTTACCCGCTTCTGCAGCGGGCGCGCGAAATTCAATATCGGTGAAAAATGCAGGATTACCAATTTTTGCCGTATCGTCTGTAGTCAGACCAATAACAGCAATTTTAACCCCTTGTGGGTCAAACATAGCGTAAGGTTTAAACAGACGCTCACCGGTACTTTTTTGATAGATGTTGGCCGACAGTAACGGGAAATTAGCCCACTTTTCTTGCTGACGCAGAACACTCATGGGATTATCAAACTCATGGTTACCAATCGCCATTGCATCATAGCCAATCATGCTCATACCGCGAAAATCCGGTTCGGCGTCTTGTAAGTCTGACTCTGGCACACCGGTATTAATATCACCGCCAGACAGTAACAGAACGCTGCCTCCTTTCTCTGCGACTTCTTTGCGCACGCTATCCACTAAGGTTTTCTGTGCCGACAGACCATATTCACCATTTTCATTTTGCCAGAAGCGTCCATGATGGTCGTTAGTATGAAGAATCGTGATGTTATAGGTTTTATCTTTTTCCCATGCCAGTGCCTGAAAACTGGTTACGCTCAGAGCCGCCAGAAGTGCAGTAGCCACCCTTTTCTTTAATAAGGTCATCGAAATCTCTCCCAGATTAACGTTACGACAACAAGTATTAGCGGTAAAAACATTAGTCACCGCACTATATCCCGACAGGCGCGTTATCGTCGCGTCAATTTGTTGAGATTTATGGCATTAGACTCGTTTTATGATGGATTTTTCGATAACAACACTATTTCATTACCCTTAAATGAAGGGAGTTCATTTCCTGTCAAACTCGCACCTTCTCTACGAATAACCGAAGCCCTCCAGACCACCAGTAGCTCTCTGCCCCAGATATATACCCAAAATAATTCGGGTTGCTTGTAGGCGCCCAGTTCAGCCCGTCATGAGCATAGATAAACTCTGTGATTCGGCGGGCTGGACGCAGGCAACTTGAAGTATGGCGGATATAACCATGCTAATTATGTGACTTTATTAGATGAGCGTGCACAGGTATGTTAGAGGTAGCAGTGGACAGTTAATCACCTCTTCTGCCTCTAACTTCAATCGTCTGTGTGGCTTTCAGGTTACGCGAAAGATGATGGCATAATAATTAATATTGATAGGTTCTTAATGGCAAGCTCTGACAACACACTTCCGGGGAGTACCTCGGCACAAAAAAAATCGCGTACCGCCTTTGGTATTCTGGGTGCTATCAGTTTTTCTCATCTGCTGAACGATATGATTCAGTCTCTGATTCTGGCTATTTACCCGCTGCTTCAGTCTGAATTTTCCCTTTCATTTATGCAGATAGGTCTGATTACACTAACCTTCCAGCTGACTTCCTCGTTATTTCAGCCCCTGGTAGGTCACTATACCGATAAACACCCGCTTCCCTGGTCACTCCCTGTCGGCATGTGTTTTACTCTCAGTGGTTTGATTCTTCTGGCGGTAGCGGGCAGTTTTACGTCTGTATTGCTGGCAGCGGCCTTAGTGGGAACCGGGTCCTCTATCTTCCATCCTGAATCATCACGCGTCGCACGTATGGCATCTGGTGGGCGTCATGGATTGGCCCAGTCTATTTTTCAGGTAGGGGGGAATTTTGGCAGCTCTCTGGGACCATTGCTGGCTGCTTTGATTATCGCGCCTTACGGACAGGGGAATGTTGCCTGGTTTGGCCTTGCAGCACTTCTGGCTATCGTTGTGTTATTACAAATTAGCCGCTGGTATGCCGCCCAGCATCGTATCGCTAAAAGCCACCCACCAGTCACCGTTGTGGGTCCGCTCGGGCGTAATAAAGTGATACTGGCTATCTCTATTCTGCTGATCCTCATCTTCTCTAAGTACTTCTATATGGCGAGTATCAGTAGCTACTATACGTTCTATTTAATCGATAAATTCGGGTTATCGGTGCAGAACGCCCAAATCCACCTGTTTACTTTTTTATTCGCCGTTGCAGCAGGAACGATGATCGGTGGACCTGTTGGCGATAAAATAGGCAGGAAATATGTTATTTGGGGTTCAATTCTTGGCGTTGCGCCATTTACCTTATTACTACCTTATGTCTCTCTCTATTGGACTGGGGTGTTAACCGTCATTATTGGCTTTATTCTGGCATCGGCATTTTCAGCCATTCTGGTCTATGCCCAGGAGCTCCTTCCAGGACGTATCGGTATGGTTTCAGGACTCTTTTTTGGTTTTGCTTTTGGTATGGGTGGGCTGGGTGCCGCCGTTCTTGGTGTAATAGCTGACCATACCAGTATTGATTTAGTCTATAAAATTTGTGCATTTCTGCCATTGTTGGGGGTTGTTACTGTATTCCTGCCCAATATTCGACATAAAGCCTAAAAGCATTTGGCCAAAGTTTTTCTTTGGCCACGCTTTTCAGCCTTGAGATACGGGAATTCTTCTTATAATAACTATCTGAAACATCAGTCAGAGACTTTTTCTTCTCGAAAAGTGTTTTTTTTTCAAATTTGTTCAATTTTTCATAAACGCTTTGGGCTAATTTGTCATAAACTATCGTTAAGAATTTTGGACCACCTGCCAAACCAAAAGGAGACGGAATGCATCACGCTACACCGCTTATCACCACCATTGTTGGTGGACTTGTGCTTGCTTTTTTACTGGGTATGCTCGCTAACAGACTCCGTATCTCTCCGCTGGTCGGTTATCTGTTAGCTGGCGTATTATCAGGGCCTTTTACTCCGGGTTTTGTTGCGGATGCCAAACTGGCCCCTGAACTGGCAGAATTAGGTGTTATTCTGCTGATGTTTGGCGTTGGCTTACATTTTTCACTAAAAGATCTTATGGCGGTAAAGGCCATTGCTATTCCCGGTGCTATTGCACAAATCGCTGTCGCAACACTACTGGGAATAGCACTCTCCGCAATGATGGGTTGGTCACTGATGACCGGCATCGTATTTGGCCTGTGTTTATCAACCGCCAGTACCGTGGTACTGCTCAGGGCGCTTGAAGAACGACAATTAATAGAAAGTCAGCGAGGGCAGATAGCTATTGGCTGGTTGATTGTTGAAGACTTAGTGATGGTTCTGGCTTTGGTTCTGTTGCCTGCGGTCGCCAACATGCTGGAAAAAGGGGATGTTGGATTTGTCACCCTGAGTCTGGATATGGCTATCACTATTGGTAAAGTCGCCGCATTTATCGCCCTGATGCTGCTGGTGGGCCGTCGCCTGGTTCCCTGGATTCTGGCACGTAGCGCTGCCACAGGCTCACGTGAGCTATTTACCCTCTCTGTCCTGGCGATGGCGCTGGGTATTGCCTTTGGTGCTGTTGAGCTGTTTGACGTCTCCTTCGCGTTAGGCGCCTTCTTTGCCGGTATGGTGCTCAATGAGTCTGAGCTGAGCCACCGTGCTGCACACGATACCTTACCACTACGCGATGCCTTTGCGGTTCTGTTCTTCGTTTCAGTCGGAATGCTGTTTGATCCATTCATTCTGATTCAGGAACCCTTGGCTGTTCTGGGTACCCTGATTATCATTATCTTTGGTAAATCTCTGGCAGCATTTATCCTGGTACGCATGTTCGGTCACTCGCAACGTACCGCCTTAACCATTGCTACCAGCCTGGCACAAATCGGTGAATTCGCCTTTATTCTGGCCGGTCTGGGTATGGTACTGGATCTGTTGCCGCAAACCGGACAAAACCTGGTTCTGGCAGGAGCGATTCTGTCCATTATGCTGAATCCCATTCTGTTTGCTGTCCTTGAGCGTTACCTGGATAAAACCGAAACGCTGGACGAGCAGACCTTTGAAGAAGCCATTGAAGACGAAAAACAGATCCCGGTGGATATCTGTAACCATGCGGTACTGGTCGGTTTTGGTCGCGTCGGTCGTTTACTGGGTGAAAAGCTGATTGCACAAGGTACACCGGTGGTAGTGATTGAAATGTCACGTACCCGCGTAGATGAACTGCGTGAAAGAGGGATTAACGCGGTGCTGGGTAATGCCGCCAGCGAAGAAATCATGAATCTGGCGCACCTTGACTGCGCGCGTTGGTTATTGCTGACTATTCCGAATGGCTATGAGGCAGGTGAGATTGTGACCTGTGCACGCGAGAAGTGCCCGGATATCGAAATTATTGCCAGAGCACACTATGACGATGAAGTCGATTATATTACCGAACGTGGTGCCAATCATGTGGTCATGGGTGAACGTGAGATAGCGGCAACCATGCTGGGCATGCTGCCAAAACCGCAGCCGCAGGAACAGCCTATGGCATCCTGATATTTCAGCAGGATCACTCAAAAGAAAGGCGAGCCATATTGGCCCGCCTTTCTTATTTAGCGATCCCAGTAGGCCTCTTCCAGACTATCTTCCCGCTCCGGCAACCCACGCATTAATCTCGGCGAGTGCTGATTAAGTACCTGATAGCTGACCCGATTAGCATACTTACAGACCTGGGCAAGCGAGGAGTAAGTCAGCCAGGTATGCTGGTGCTTACTTGAGTTAGGGACATTATTACGATGGTAGTTATTGGCCGTAATATCATGCAGTAACGCAGCCAGTGCAGCGTCTCCCGCCCCGTTAGTATTCATTATCTTCTCAGGCCCGCCCATATAAGGGGCAATATGCGAATAGACCCGTAGTGGTTCCTGACAGTCTTTTAAACGTTTAGCGCGACTGAATTCATACTGGTTAAATTCGGCAATCACACCGGGTAATAGAGGGTGCTGTGTTTTGCGCTTAGCGCTCTCTTCGGTATAGCCCGCCATGTATAATCCTACCGGACCTGCGGTACAAAGCACCAGATCAACCCAGTCCAGTGTCTTATCAGATGCTTTCAGAGGGTCACTTTCACCAGTGAGCGCTTCTCCCTCTTCTTCATTCATAGCCAGAATAGAGATATGGTCGCGCAAGAAAGCCTGCCACCATTCTGGATTTTCAGCAATCACGTATTTAGTGCCAAGCGTCAGAACAACCGGAACATCATGTTTTTTCGCAAGAGAAATCGCGCGCATCGTGGCTTCAGCCATAGGTTCATCCGGTTTACAGCGCACCAGGTAAGAGGTCAGTACTAACGCTGAAGCCCCGGCAATAACCTCTTCAGGAATACTGTCAGCGCTTAGCTGGTTCATATGTCCGGGACTGATAGCAAATGTCCGCTCTCCCTGCTCGCCGATCAGCGTGAAACAACGCCCTATCGCTCCAGAAATCCCCTGAAGGTAATTGAGATCGGTACGGCTGGAGGTATTACAAAGATAACGGTAGGCATAACTGCCGATTTCAATATTACTGCACATTACCCCCAGTAATACCGAGCGATCATCGGCCAGAACCGAGTAATTATGCAGAGTATTACCGATGGTGCCACCGGCAAACTGATGGGTTATCAGATTATTACTGCTCAATTCCTGATACAAAGCTTCAGCAACATCATCTTCAATAACCAGAGAATGCCCCACACTGAGTCCATAGCGCTGAATAAAATCATCGTCTACTTTTGCTTCAATATCGACCAGTGTCTGATCGA
The DNA here is from genome assembly GCF_947498825.1 of uncultured Cedecea sp. GTDB lineage: Bacteria > Pseudomonadota > Gammaproteobacteria > Enterobacterales > Enterobacteriaceae > JGM124. The sequence goes on from NZ_CANMLV010000002.1 coordinate 79,443, forward strand.
TACCGACAACCCAGGAAGTACTATTTTCAGCCTCAGACTGAACTTGTTTCAGTAACGGATCGCGGGCGCTTACCGGGAAATAATGTTTGGATTTTCGTTTTCCGGGAAATTTCATGATGTCGTGTCACGCTTACTAATAAGACGGAGAATGGTAGCATTCTCCGTCTCAGGATCCTATTTAACGAAAGCGATCTGTCAGCGTTACCATCATTTTTATATGCTCAGGGGAATCATTTAAGGCTGGAATGTATTCATATTTAACACCACCGGCTTCAATAAAGACCTCCCGATTCTCTACCATCATCTCTTCAAGCGTTTCCAGACAATCTGCGGAAAACCCCGGACACATCACCTGAATATGTTTCACGCCTTTTTCTGCCAGCATTTTGAGCGTTTCGTCGGTATAGGGCATCAACCATGGCTCGCGGCCGAAACGCGACTGATAACTCATCATCAGTTTCTCTGGCGGCAGTCCAAGATGATTCAGTAACGCATGGGTGGTGTCACGACAACGCTGAGGGTAGTCATCCCCTTCATCAGCAAAACGTTGAGGAATGCCGTGATAAGAAAGCAGCAAGATATCAGGCTCACCGTGTTCAGCAAAAGAACGTCTGATTGAGCTTGCCAGAGCCTCAATATAGGTCGGCTCTGTAGCATAGTCACGAATAAATGAGAAGGACGGCAGGCTACGTGAGTCCGCAAAAATGCGGCCCAGCGCATCCCAGACAGCGGCAACCGTTGAGCAGGAGTACTGAGGGTACAACGGCAGGACGATGATATGGTTAACATGGTGTACCAGCAGCTCATCAACGGCACTCTTTAAAGATGGTTCACCGTAACTCATTCCCAGTGCCACAGGGGTATCAGGCAGTTGTTCAGCCAGTGCTTTTTTCTGACGCTGGCTGTATACCAGAAGCGGAGAGCCTTCCTCCATCCAGATTGACTGATAGAGCTTTGAAACGCGGCCGGAGCGCAGTGGCAGAATCACACCTCGCAACAACGGCCACCACAGAATACGCGGAACATCAACCACTCGGCGATCGCTGAGAAACTGGCATAAGTAACGTCTGACGGCAGGTGCAGTTGGCGCACTTGGCGTACCCAGATTGGCCAGCAAGATACCTATTTTTTCCTGACTCATTATCATCCCTCATTATTCAATTGCCATGATTGTAGCGTAAATGATCGCTTTACCCATCGATTACAACAAAAGACGAATTTTGGGCAAAAAAATACCAGAGTCACCTCTGGTATTTTTATTTCGGTAAACTTAACCGAGTACTTTTTCCAGCTCTGCACGAACGGCATCAACCGTTTGCGTACCATCAATTTTTGCGTAGCGAGTATTGCCCGCTTTGGCTTCCTGCTGATAGTAACCAATCAGTGGTGCTGTCAGCTGATGGTACTCAACCAGACGCTTACGCACCGTTTCTTCCTGATCGTCTTTACGGATTGTCAGTTCTTCACCAGTCACATCATCCTGGCCTTCAACCTTCGGTGGATTATGCTTGATATGATAGACACGACCGGAGCCCGGATGAACACGACGACCAACAATACGATCAACGATCAAATCGTCCGGTACATCGAACTCAAGAACAAAATCAACGTTGATGCCGGCTTCTTTCATCGCATCAGCCTGCGGAATAGTACGTGGGAAGCCATCCAGCAAGAAACCGTTACGGCAATCTTCCTGCGCAATGCGTTCTTTCACCAGAGCAATAACCAGTTCATCCGTAACCAGTTTGCCTGCATCCATGATGCCTTTGGCAATAATACCCAGTTCTGAACCAGATTTGACTGCAGCACGTAACATATCACCGGTAGAAATTTGCGGAATACCGTATTTCCCCATAATGAATTGAGCCTGAGTCCCCTTACCTGCACCCGGCGCACCGAGCAGAATAATACGCATTGCGTAATTCCCCATACGTTTAAATATTCACACCCATCATGCTGCAAACTGCCAGAATATTACCTGAGTTTAAGCGCACTTAATCACATAGTCTGTCTATGTTCATCGGCATTTTTAGCTCTGGACCTGGAAGCAATTTGAATTATTCAGGGTAAAGATAAAATTAGAAGCGAAAACCATACCACTAAAGACGGTATCATCACAAGAAAGGCAGCATCTGACAGTGGGTTTAGATCCATTCATCTCTGCTGAATCGTTATCTTCTGGTTAAATATTCCCCTCCCGGATGGGAGAGGAATAAAAAACAGGATGGTACTACGAAACCAGCAACTGGTTCATGCGGCGAATAAACTGGTTCGGGTCTTCCAGTTGTCCACGTTCAGCCAACAGAGCCTGATCCAACAGTAACTCAACCCACTCACCAAATGTCGCATCGTCCTGAGTGTCTGCCGCACGTTTCACCAGCGGATGATCCGGATTCAGTTCAAAGATATATTTCACTTCCGGAACAGCCTGACCCGCCGCTGCAAACAGTTTCGCCATCTGTGTACTCATGTCGTTACTGTCGGTGGTCACAATTGCAGGGGTGTCAGTCAGACGGTGAGTGAGACGCACTTCTTTCACGCGATCGCCCAGCAGAGTTTTGATGCGGTCAACAAACGGCTCCAGTGCTTTTTCGGCCTCTTTGGCTTGCTCAGTTTCTTCATCAGCCAGTTTTTCCAGTGACTCGTCAGTTTTGCTGACCGACTGGAAGGATTTGCCATCGAACTCGGTCAGATAGCTCATCATCCACTCATCGATACGATCGGAAAGTAGCAGAACTTCAATACCTTTCTTACGCAGCAATTCCAGATGCGGGCTGCTCTTCGCCGCGGCATAGCTGTCTGCGGTGATGTAGTAAATTTTTTCCTGCCCTTCTTTCATACGCGCAACGTAATCTTGCAGCGATACGGTCTGCTCTGAAGAATCAGTATGGGTGGAGGCAAAACGTAACAGTTTAGCAATCGCTTCTTGGTTAGCGTTATCCTCAGCAGGGCCTTCTTTCAGTACCAAACCAAAGCTCTTCCAGAATGTCTGGTATTTATCATTGTCTTCTTTGGCCAGTTTATCCAGCATCTGCAATACACGTTTAGTCAACGCACTACGCAGGTTTTGTGTCACCCGGCTGTCTTGTAAAATTTCACGCGAAACGTTAAGAGGCAGATCGTTAGAATCGATTAATCCGCGCACAAAACGCAGATAATTAGGCATAAATTGTTCAGCGTCATCCATGATAAATACGCGCTGTACATACAGTTTCAAACCATGTTTATGGTCGCGATTCCACATATCAAACGGTGCCTGGGATGGAATATATAACAGGCTGGTATATTCCTGTTTCCCTTCTACACGGTTATGGCTCCAGGTCAGCGAATCACTGTAATCATGGGAAATATGCTTATAGAACTCCTGGTACTCTTCATCGCTTATTTCTGACTTACTGCGAGTCCACAGGGCTTGTGCCTTGTTAATTTTCTCCCAGCTCACCACGGTTTCACCGTCGTTTTCTTCCTGGTGTTCAATCTCTACCGGCAGAGCAATATGGTCTGAGTATTTGCTGATGACAGAACGAACGCGCCAGTCATCGAGGAACTCATCTTCACCTTCACGCAGGTGTAAGGTAATTTCCGTTCCACGGTCCGCTTTAGTGATATCCGCGACGGTATAGTCACCTTCACCGGCAGATTCCCAGAAGACGCCGTCTTCTGCACTGGCACCCGCTGCACGAGTACGGACAGTAACTTTATCCGCCACGATAAAGGAGGAATAAAATCCTACCCCGAACTGGCCAATCAGCTGGCTGTCTTTAGCCTGGTCTGAGCCCATAGACTCAAGGAATGATTTGGTGCCAGATTTGGCGATGGTGCCCAGATGATCAATAACCTCATCGCGGGTCATACCGATACCATTATCAGCAATAGTCAGGGTGCGTTGCTCTTTATTGAAAGAAACGCGAACGTGTAGTTCACCTTCTCCTTCATACAGGCTGGTATCTGACAATGCGCGGAAACGTAATTTATCTGCCGCATCGGAGGCGTTGGAGATCAGTTCACGCAGGAAGATTTCTTTATTTGAATAGAGAGAGTGGATCATCAGATGCAGAAGTTGTTTTACTTCTGACTGGAAGCCGCGAGTCTCTTGTCCTTTCATGGTCATTGATACCTCAACAAAATCAAATGGGGATGTAGTACAAACGTTGAGGGAGATATGGTAACGATTTGTGCTTTTTCAAGCGTCCGGAAAAAAATCCTCTGATATTCAGACTATACAGAGGTAAAAAAATGTCTCACCTCTCACAACCCGGAAGGAAGTAAGAGGCTTACTGATAAGAAGAAGGGCAAGAGCTAAAACTGAATTTTACGACGTCCCAGCAGAGAGTGCGAAAGCGTAGTGCCGTCAACCATTTCCAGCTCGCCCCCCACAGGAACACCATGAGCAATACGGCTGGCTTCTACCCCATGATGTGAACATAACTCAGCAATGTAATGTGCCGTCGCTTCACCTTCAACTGTCGGGTTGGTAGCCAGAATAATTTCTTTAATATTCTCACCTTCCAGACGTTCTTCAAGACGTCCCAGACCAATATCATTCGGTCCGATACCGTCCAGAGGTGATAAATGCCCCATCAAAACAAAATAGCGCCCGGAGAACTGCCCGGTCTGCTCAATAGCTTGAATATCTGCGGGTGTCTCTACGACACAAATCTGGCCATTTTCCTGGCGACGCGGATTCGCGCAAATCGCGCAAACTTCCTGCTCAGTAAAGGTACGGCAGTCAGCACAATGACCGATTTCAGACATCGCGCGCGTCAACGCTTGCGCCAGCCGCATTCCTCCACTACGGTCGCGCTGTAATAAAGTAAAAGCCATACGCTGAGCGGATTTAGGCCCGACGCCAGGCAGGCAACGTAACGATTCCATCAAGGCTGTAAGTAACGGGCTGGTTTGCATGGTTCAACTATCTAAAAACAAGGAGGTCTCTAGCGTATCATCAGCCTCGCGACCATAGCAAAAGATTAACGGATTCGCTTATCAAACAATGGTTCTGGAAACGTCGTACTCCTGTTTTAATAAAGCATAAACGAACTCGTCTCCCCACTGACCATTAAAACGGTCATTTTGGCGAAAATGGGCTTCTTTACGCATTCCCAGACGTTCAACAATACCAATTGATCCCTGATTATTGGCGTCCAGACGGGCAAAAATACGGTGGAATCCACCTTCAGTAAAACCTTGTGCCAGTACTGCCTCAACCGCTTCGCTAGCATAGCCTTTTCCCGCATAAGCTGGGTTAAAGATATAGCCAATTTCCGCCTGTAATGCCGCCTGACTTGCCAGCTTTAATAGCACTTCCCCTATCAGAGTCTGACTCTCTTTCAGGGTTACAGCGTAATACAAAGTATCACCATCATTATTGAGCGCTGAATTAATGGCGCTGGATAATTGGTTCGCCAATTGTTCTGGTTCTGGCGGTGAGGCATATAAATAACGATAAACTTCTGGCAATTGATGATATGCCCGATAGGCAATCAGATCTTCCGGAGTAAATCGGCGTAAGCACAAACGGTCAGTGATAACTGGAAAAGTCATTAAAAACAAAACAATACCTTTTTTTAACTAAGTTTCATTATTTTTCAAAAGATAAGCTACCCGTTAAATATCCATAACCATTAAAAATTTACTTTAATTTTCATTATGGCTTCAACACGCGATCAAAACACTAAAACAGTATTTGATCATTTGTAGCACCCTATTTTGCTGCTTATCGAAAAACTTATTAGGATGTCGCCATAAAATATTTAAGCTCAGAGCAAAGAGGAATAATAATGTTAAAAGGAAAAAAAGTTGTCGTGACCGGCGGGGGGCGCGATTTTGGCCGGTCATTATCGATCTGGCTGGCCCGGGAAGGTGCTGAGGTGGCACTGTGTAGCCGCAGTCTCGATCAAGCTCAGTCTACTGTCGACAGGATTCATGCTGAAGGCGGTAAAGCAAAAGCTTATCAGTGTGATATATCAGATATGCACTCCGTGCAGCAGTTTGCCCAGTCTCTGGCTGACGGCTTACAATCCATTGATATTCTTATTCTCAGTGCGGCGCAATGGCTGGAAGGTGATTTAGCTCAAGGCGAGCAGGATGAGGACATTATCAGTACCATTAATTCAGGCCTGACCGGTTCGATTCTTCTGACCAAGGCGCTATTACCTTATATGAATCGGGAACAAGGTAGCGATATTATTGGTATGGTTTCAGTCTGTGGTATTCCTCATTTTACGCAATCAATTGCACATCCCGCTTTTTTTGCTGCCAAACAGGGCATGGGCGGTTTTCTTAATATCCTTTCAGAAAAACTGGCATCAGAGAATATTCGTGTTACCGCTCTGTATCCACCCGATTTTGACACGCAGGATCCCAGTGAAGAACCGCCCCATCAGCCAGTCACTGGCCGCTCTTTATTGAACGGACATGCGATATGGCAAACAATTAAGTTTGTCGTATCACAACCGCGTGGATGCCACATTAGCGCGATTTATTTTCAGGGGCCCGACCGCGAGGCTGTTGCCCGATCAGAACAACACGGCCACTGAAAAATAAAAGGCGGGAGCCCAGAGCTCCCGCCTTTTATTTATGTGCTGAAGGTGAATGACTTCAGGCAAGGATCAGAATGGCATTTTAAAGCCAGGAGGCAGCTGCATACCGCTGGATACGCCAGCCATTCTCTCTTTCTGGGCTTCACCGATACGGCGCGCAGCATCATTGAATGCAGCAGCCACCAAATCTTCAACCATTTCTTTGTCGTCTTCCATCAGGCTGGGATCGATTTCCACCCTACGGCAGTTATGTGCACCATTGATGGTGACTTTAACCAGGCCCGCACCAGATTCACCAGTGACTTCCATTTTGGCGATTTCTTCTTGCGCTTCAGCCATTTTTTCTTGCATCTGCTGGGCCTGTTTCATCAGGTTACCCAGACCGCCTTTTCCAAACATAATTATCTCTCTTTCGTCGGGCCATCGGTCGCGTTATGCGATTATGGTTATCAGGGATTACACAATGCCGCCTGTAGAGCAACATATTAAACAGGACGAATACTATCCTCATCCAGCACCGCATCAAAGAATCTTTTTATCGTCTGGATATTGTTATCACTGTTCAATGACGCACGTGCTTGCTCGAGTTTTTCTTCATAAATAGCCTGACGCCATTCTAATGGCGTACGCTGTGTCAGATTATCGTCTTCAACAATCGTTAATTCAACCGCCTCACCTTGTAACTGAGCGAGCGCCTCGCTCAGTGCCTTTTGTGCACCTGATGAGTTCAGATGCCGCAAGGCAGGCCGCAGATGCAAACAAATTTGCGATCCTTGTTGCTCTTTCCAGGCATTCAATGCCAGTTGCTGTACCAGCTTGGGGAGCGTCAATTTTTCAATTTCAGCCGACCAGTTATCACGTAAAGCGGCTTCCTCCGCCAGTTTCAATGCCAGTTCAGGTGTTTTTTCGTGTTCAAGCGCTTTTTTCAACGCTTTTGGAGTGGCTACCGGTTCAGCCACCTCTTCACTAACCGACTGAGATGTCCAACGATAAGCTTCCGGTTTTGCAACCACCGCGGGCTTTGATGAAATAGCTGATGTCGCAGAAGCTTGAATGCGATCGGTCACCGATGCCAGGCGTTCTGCCGCAGAACGTTTCGCCGACCGCGCTACTCCAGGCGCAGCCGGCTCACTCTTTTTTGCTTTGTCAGTTCCTTGCTGGCGCAGTAATTGGTTACGTGCCTGAAGGATCTGACTGGTACTTTCCGAAAGTGCAGGCGCTTCGCGTGCAGCTTGAGGGGCTCTGGCGGGTACTGACGCTGCTGTACCCGATGATGTGGATGATACTGAATGAGCAACATTCTGTTGCAGAGCAGGACGTACCTCGGGCTCAGGCAAGGGTTTCTGTGGATGAAATGCCAGAGCACGCAATAAGGTCATTTCCACGCCCATACGGCGATCAGGGGCCCAAGGGAGTTCTTTGCGACCAATCAGCAGCGTCTGATAATAGAGCTGCAAATCTGCTGGCGGAATAGTCCGCGCCAGTTCGCGCATTCGGGCTTCAGTCGCTGCCATATCATCGCCCAAAGCAGCCGGAGAAAGCTGAATCATTGCCAACCGATGGAATAACGATGACATCTCAATCAATAAACTTTCCCACTCAACGCCACGCGAGGCAACATCATTCAGCAGAGACATCACTCGCTGGCCATCAGCTTGTACCAAGGCTTCGATCAGAGAGAGCGCCTGGCTGTCATCCAGCGTTCCTAGCATCGAGCTGACCGCAGACGTAGTAACCTGACCGTCACCGCTCGCGATGGCCTGGTCGGTTAAACTTAAAGCATCGCGTAAGCTACCATCAGCTGCCCGGGCTAAGAGTTGTAGGGCGCGGGTGTCAAAGGCAATATTTTCCTTGCCCAGAATATGTTCCAGCTGTTGCCCAATTTGCTCAACGTCCAGTGCCTTAAGATGAAACTGCAAACAACGGGATAAAATCGTCACCGGTAGTTTCTGTGGGTCTGTCGTGGCGAGCAAGAATTTCACATGCGCCGGCGGCTCTTCCAGCGTTTTTAACAGCGCATTGAAGCTATGGCGGGAAAGCATGTGAACTTCATCAATCAGATAGACTTTAAAACGCCCTCTTGCTGGAGCATACTGCACATTGTCCAGCAGATCGCGGGTATCTTCGACTTTGGTACGCGATGCGGCATCAATTTCTATCAGATCGACAAATCTTCCCTGCTCTATTTCGCGACAGTTATCGCACACACCACAAGGCGTCGCGGTGATCCCTGTTTCGCAATTCAGCCCTTTGGCCAGTAAGCGGGCGATGGATGTCTTTCCGACCCCACGGGTTCCGGAGAAAAGATAGGCGTGATGGATACGTCCTAGCGTTAAACCATTCGCTAACGCGGTCAGGACATGTTGCTGGCCAACAACATCAGCAAAAGTTTGTGGGCGCCATTTGCGGGCTAAGACCTGGTAGCTCATCTGGAATTCAGCTCTGATTCGCGGGAAAGGTGAGTCAAAGAAGGTCATGCTACCACAAGCCTCACCCGGCAAGCGAGCAAGGCGTATTGAAGTCAACGTCATTTATATTGCATCGATCATTTTATTGCTTGCCAGCTTGCCTGCTGAGTGGCAGCTTAAATTCAGAAGCACAGTAAAGAGCGATGCAGAAAAAAGGATAATCATCATGACCAAACAGTATAAAAAAGACCCAAATCAGCTTGGAAAACTTACTGAAATTCAGTTCAACGTCACCCAAAACAATGCTACAGAACGCCCATTTACCGGGATTTACGATGAACATTTTGAAGAAGGTCTGTATGTAGATATCGTTTCTGGTGAACCTCTGTTTACCTCATTGGATAAATTTGACTCAGGTTGTGGCTGGCCAGCATTCAGCCGCCCGGTAGAGAATAACATCCGTAATATCAGCGACAAAAGCCATGGCATGATTCGTACCGAAGTTCGCTCCCTGCACGGAGACAGCCATTTAGGCCATGTCTTCCCGGATGGCCCGCAAGAAACAGGCGGTTTGCGTTATTGTATCAACTCTGCGGCATTACGCTTTGTTCCTAAAGCAGCATTGGCAGCAGAAGGCTATAGTGATTATCTGCCACTATTTGAAGACGGAGGAAAAGATGAAAACTGAGGTCGCCATTCTTGCCGGAGGTTGTTTCTGGGGTGTCCAGGAACTGATACGCAAGCTAGACGGCGTTATCAGCACCGAAGTCGGTTATACCGGCGGGCGCAATGATTCGCCAACCTACAGCTATCATCCGGGTCATGCAGAGGCAATCAGGATTGAATTTTTACCCGAAACACTGAGTTATCGGGAACTGCTGAAATATTTCTTTCAGATTCATAACCCGACAACACCTTTTCGGCAGGGTAATGATATCGGTTCCAGCTATCGCTCAGCCATTTTCTACTTATCAGAAACACAGAAAGTTGAAGCTGAAAAACTGATAACAGAAATGGATAATTCAGGTATCTGGCCCGGCCCGGTAGTCACTGAAGTGAAAGAAGCCTCATCCTTCTGGTCTGCCGAAGCTGAGCATCAGGATTATTTACAGAGAAATCCAAATGGCTATACCTGCCATTTTGAACGTCCTGACTGGCAGTTGCCCTAAAAATCTGATGGCAATAAGACAGAAAAGCCTCCTTGTCGGAGGCTTTTAACTTGCGGGTAAATAAAGAAAAAATATTATTTTCTTTGTGATTAATGACCCGGAAATGGCACCAGACTAAAAATATTAAGGCCCATTTTTTCCAGACGCTGCTCACCGCCCAGATCGAATAAATTGATAACAAAGGCAGCGTCGGTTACCTCGCCCCCAAGACGACGGATCAATTTAACAGTCGCCTCAATTGTCCCACCGGTTGCCAGAAGATCATCAATCACGAGCACTTTATCGCCCGCTTTAATCGCATCAACGTGAATTTCCAGCTTATCAGTGCCGTATTCCAACTCGTAGCTTTCTGACAGTGTTTCACGAGGTAATTTATTCGGTTTGCGTACTGGAACAAATCCGACTCCCAGTCCTAGCGCAACAGGAGCACCAAATAAGAAGCCACGGGCTTCAGTACCCACGATTTTGGTAATACCCGCATCTTTAAATTGCGAGACTAACAGTTCAATACTGAGCGCATAGGCTTTCGGATCTTCCAGCAAGCTGGTAACGTCACGGAATAAAATGCCCGGTTTTGGATAGTCTTGGACGCTTTTAATACTGTTTTTGAGATACTCAAGCTGCTGAACGGTCGCGGTCATCGATTTATGCCTGCTGAAAACATGATACTAGTCAGGGTACGTTTTCAGTTCATTCTTGAACCCGGCTGTTTTTAACCCGCCGTACCCATGCCCGAAAACGCTCGAATTTACTGCCTGGCAGCTATAATTGCAACTTCGTTGGTCAAGGTTATGGCTTTTCAGCCTCTGCTGCGCAGTTAATTAAAGAATAGCATCCGTTTCATATCCAAAACAATTCAAGTTGCTTGTAGGCTCCCAGTTCAGCCCGTCGATGGGCACAGATAAACAATGTGATTCGGCGACTGGATGCAGGCAACACCCAAGTAACTTGAAATATAACGGGTATATTTGCTACCTAATATAATCAGAACAATTAAGGGAGATTCACCGGTGAACACGACGTCACTGTTACAGGTGCTACATTCACGCATTGAGGAACTGGCCGTGGCTATCGCCCCTCTTTCTCAACAACGCACTTCGCAGGCCAGATTCGACAAGAAACTGTTTACCACCCATAGCACGCAGTTAAAAGATTATCTGCTGGAAGTCCGCGCTAATATGGAAAAGCTCCAGCACAGCGTCGAGCAAAAAAGGACCGCACAGGTTGCTTTTTTGGCTGAAAAGCTAGTTGAACAGCTGGCCGCTCTGCAAAGAGAACTGGCAACCAAAGAATTGCGTAAAAATGAATGGCAACAACCTGAAGCTGTAAATTTTTATCAAAAATTGGCTACACATCAAGATTATGAACGCCGTCTTCAAGCTATGATTAATGACAGAGAAAATCAGTATGCCGTGCAAGAAACACGGGTAGGACAGCAGAAATTACAGCGCGAAATTCTGGCCCTGGAAGGACGCTTGCAACGATGCAGACAGGCACTTACCCGCCTGGAACGTATTATCGAACGTCAGGAACGGGGTCTGGGGTAAATTTTATTTGTTCAAGAGAACGCAATGTCACTAGAAAATGCAGCGGATGAAATTAAATTAGCGGTCGATTTGATTATGCTGCTAGAACAACATGCTATCCCGACAGATACGGTGCTAAAAGCACTGAAAATCGTTGAACAGGATTTTTTGCGAAAAAAAGAACAAAACGCCAAAGAAGAAGATACGGCCACTTGAACAAAAATCGCTGGAAAAACTTTTTATGCCAATGATTTACATGATTTTACGTTTGGAGTTCATCGCTCTTTTTTGCCTGGCGAAGCGTAGGGCAAAATAGAAACATCTCCAGCAAAATAGCAACATAATCATCCGCGTTTTTGTATAAATCAAAACTGTCTGGTGCAACCAGCCAGTTCTCGATCAAGCCGGTGATATAGCTGCGCATGGTGATAACTGCGTAGGATAAATTAAGGTTAACAGGAAGATAGCCCGCATCAATGCAGCGTTGTAAACTGGCTATGATACGTTCATTTCCTTCCAGGTAGAGGGCACGTCGTGCTTCCCGCATTACGGCAAGCTCACCCACAAATTCACATTTGTGAAAAATAATTTCTGTCATTAAGCGTCGGCGCTCTTCTGAAACGGTCGCCTGTAAGATATAAATAAGTAATTCTCTGACGACAGAAAGTGGATCGTCCGGGTATTTTGCCTGATACTCAATTTCTAAATCACCAATACTGGACTCTGTGAGTGTCCAGATTTCGTTGAATAACTCCGACTTATTTTTGAAATGCCAATAGATAGCTCCGCGTGTGACACCCGCAGCTTTTGCAATATCTGTCAGTGAAGTCGCAGATACGCCGTGTTGCGAAAACAGAGTAATCGCCACGTCGAGGAGATGCTGTCGAGTTTCAAGCGCTTGCGCTTTAGTTTTTCGTGCCATATGTCAGTGAATATGCGAGCGTCAGATTTACATACATTTGTGAATGTATGTAACATAGCACGACCAGAAGATAAACACAGTAGTGGGATTGTGGACATTTGCTCCATTGAATTAACGTTGAATTCGGACACTTGAGGTTTACATATGAACAAAAACAGAGGGTTTACGCCTCTGGCGGCCGTTCTGATGCTTTCAGGCAGCTTAGCGCTTACAGGATGTAACGAAAAAGAAAGCCAACAAAGTGCGCCGCCCACCCCTGAAGTGGGTGTAGTCACTTTGAAAAGCGAACCTTTGCAAATCACTAATGAACTTCCGGGGCGTACCAGCGCTTATCGTATTGCCGAAGTTCGTCCACAGGTAAGCGGGATCATTCTTAAACGTAACTTCACTGAAGGTAGCGATGTTCAGGCTGGTGTATCACTTTACCAAATCGATCCTGCTCCCTATCAGGCAGCTTACAACAGTGCGAATGGTGAACTTGCTAAAGCACAAGCCAGTGCGAATATTGCTCAACTAACCGTTAAACGGTATCAGAAATTACTCGGCACTCAGTATATTAGCCAGCAAGATTACGATCAGGCTGTCGCAACCTCTCAGCAAGCGAATGCTGCGGTCGTTGCAGCTAAAGCCGCTGTAGAAAGTGCACGTATTAATCTGGCCTACACCAAGATGACCTCGCCTATCAACGGTCGTACTGGCATGTCTTCAGTTACTGAAGGCGCTCTGGTGACCAGTGGTCAGGCTAATGCCTTAGTTACAGTTCAGCAAATCGACCCGATTTATGTTGATGTTACTCAATCCAGCGGCGAGTTTTTGCGTTTAAAGCAAGAACTGGCTGACGGTAAACTGAAACAAGAAAACGGTCAGGCTAAAGTTAAACTGATCACTAATGACGGTGTTGCCTATCAACAAGAAGGGACGCTGGAGTTTTCTGAAGTGACCGTCGACCCTTCTACCGGGTCTATCACTCTGCGCGCGGTATTCCCTAACCCGGATAAATCCTTACTGCCAGGCATGTTTGTTCGTGCCGAACTTGAAGAAGGGATTAATCCGACGGCTATTCTTGTTCCACAACAAGGTGTGACTCGTACGCCGCGTGGTGATGCATCAGCAATGATCGTCGATAAAGACAACAAAGTTGCTGTCCGCCAACTGACAACCGGTGCCGCTATTGGCAACAAATGGTTGGTGACGGAAGGATTACAGGATGGCGATCGCGTCATTATCAGTGGTCTGCAGAAAATAAAACCGGGTATTCAAGTAAATGCGCAAGAAGTTGCTGAAAGTGATGAAGGTCAACAGCAGTCCGCGACCGGTGCAAAGTCTGAATAGTAGTAGTCTTAACCCAAACAGGAGCCGTTAAGACATGGCTAAGTTTTTTATCGATCGCCCTATTTTCGCCTGGGTTATCGCCATTATTGTTATGCTGGCGGGGTTGCTTGCAATATTAAAGCTACCCGTGGCGCAATATCCAACGATTGCGCCTCCGGCTGTAACTATCGCGGCTAACTATCCAGGTGCGGATGCGAAAACAGTACAGGATTCTGTTACCCAGGTCATAGAACAGAATATGAACGGCCTCGATGGCCTGCTTTATATGTCTTCGGCCAGTGATTCTTCGGGTACAGTACAAATCACATTAACTTTTGATGCCGACACTGATGCAGATATTGCACAAGTCCAGGTTCAAAATAAACTGCAGCTCGCTATGCCGTTACTTCCTCAGGAAGTTCAGCAGCAAGGTGTTAACGTAGAGAAGTCCTCCAGTAGTTTCCTGATGGTTCTCGGTATGATCAATACCGACGGAACCATGCTTCAGGAAGATATTTCTGACTACCTCGGAGCAACAGTTAAAGACCCCATTAGTCGTACCAGTGGGGTGGGTGACGTGCAACTGTTCGGTTCTCAGTACGCGATGCGTATCTGGTTGAACCCGCATGAACTCAATAACTATAACCTGACGCCAACCGACATTGTCACTGCACTGAAAGCACAAAACGCCCAGGTTGCAGCTGGCCAGTTAGGCGGTACGCCGCCAGTTAAAGGCCAGGAATTAAACGCCTCAATCATCGCCCAGACACGTCTAACCTCTGTCGATGAATTCAGCAAAATTTTACTGAAAGTGAACGCTGACGGCTCCCGCGTTTTGTTACGTGATGTAGCAAAAGTTGAGCTAGGTGCCGAGAATTATGATGTTATTGCCCGCTATAACGGCAAACCAGCATCAGGGCTTGGTATCAAACTGGCAACTGGTGCGAATGCGCTGGAAACCGCACAGGCTGTCCGGGATACTGTCGAAAGACTTAAACCTTTCTTCCCTGCCGGGCTGGAAGTCGTTTATCCATATGACACCACTCCCTTCATTAAAATCTCTATTAATGAAGTAGTGAAAACGCTGCTGGAAGCGATTTTACTGGTGTTCTTGGTTATGTATCTGTTCTTGCAGAACTTCCGTGCAACATTGATTCCAACCATTGCTGTCCCGGTTGTTATCCTGGGGACTTTTGCCGTTCTTGCCGTGTTTGGTTATTCGATAAACACCCTCACGATGTTCGGGTTGGTGCTCGCGATAGGCTTGCTGGTAGATGATGCCATCGTGGTGGTTGAGAACGTTGAACGTGTGATGGTTGAGGACGGTCTGTCGCCGAAAGAAGCAACGCGTAAGTCGATGGGGCAGATCCAGGGAGCCTTGGTCGGTATTGCCCTTGTTCTGTCGGCGGTATTTATACCAATGGCATTCTTTGGTGGCTCAACCGGTGCTATCTATCGTCAGTTCTCGATAACTATCGTTTCGGCGATGATCCTTTCTGTTCTGGTGGCCATGATTTTGACCCCAGCACTGTGTGCAACGATGCTGAAGCCTCTTCAGCCAGGTCACGAACACAAGAAAGGCTTCTTCGGCTGGTTTAACAACATGTTCGAGAAGAGCACACACCACTATACCGACAGCGTTGCCAGAATTCTGCGTAGCACCGGTCGTTATTTAGTGCTGTATGTGGTGTTGGTTGCGGGTATGGCTCTGATGTTTGTCCGCTTACCAAGCTCCTTCTTACCTGATGAAGATCAGGGTGTTCTGTTGTCAATGGCGCAGCTGCCTGCTGGCTCAACTCAGCAACAAACACAGAAAGTGCTCGATCAAGTTAATGACTACTATCTGACCAAAGAAAAAGACAACGTTAACTCAGTATTTACCGTTAACGGCTTTGGTTTCTCAGGTCGTGGACAGAACGTGGGTCTGGCATTTATCTCACTGAAAAACTGGGATGAACGTAAGGGTGAAGAAAACAAAGTTCCTGCTATTGCGCAACGAGCGAATATTGCTCTGTCGCAAATTCGGGAAGCCATGGTCTTTGCCTTTAACTTACCAGCAATTGTTGAACTGGGTACCGCCACCGGTTTTGACTTCGAGTTAATTGACCAGGCAAACCTCGGTCATGAGCAACTGACACAAGCGCGCAACCAGCTGCTTGGAATGACAGCTCAGCACCCTGATTTATTAGTGGGTGTGCGTCCGAATGGTCTGGAAGATACACCGCAATTCAAAATTGAAGTGGATCAGGAAAAAGCACAAGCACTGGGTGTCTCTATCACTGACATTAACACCACACTCAGCTCAGCCTGGGGGGGAAGTTATGTTAATGACTTCATCGACCGTGGCCGTGTGAAACGTGTTTATGTTATGGCTGATGCACCTTATCGTATGCTGCCATCTGATATCGGTAAATGGTACGTACGTAGCAGCTCAGGTCAAATGGTGCCATTCTCAGAATTCACCAGTTCACGCTGGGAGTATGGTTCACCGCGTCTGGAGCGCTATAACGGGCTTCCGTCTATGGAAATTCTCGGTCAGGCAGCGCCAGGTAAAAGTACCGGTGAGGCTATGCTGATGATGGAAGAGCTGGCCGCTAAACTGCCTACAGGTATAGGTTACGACTGGACAGGAATGTCGTATCAGGAACGTCTTTCAGGTAACCAGGCTCCGGCTCTGTATGCTATCTCACTGATTGTGGTGTTCTTGTGTCTGGCAGCCTTGTATGAAAGCTGGTCGATACCCTTCTCGGTTATGCTGGTGGTTCCGCTCGGAGTATTTGGTGCATTAGCGGCAACCACGATACGCGGTCTGACAAATGATGTTTACTTCCAGGTGGGTCTTCTCACAACCATTGGTTTGTCGGCGAAGAATGCGATACTTATCGTAGAATTCGCCAAAGACTTAATGGAAAAAGAAGGAAAAGGCCTGGTAGAAGCTACTCTGGAAGCAGTACGTATGCGTCTGCGTCCGATTTTGATGACCTCGCTGGCATTTATGCTCGGTATCATGCCACTGGTTATCAGTAGTGGTGCAGGCAGCGGTGCACAGAATGCAGTAGGTACAGGCGTACTTGGGGGGATGATAACAGCAACTATCCTCGCCATATTCTTTGTACCCGTATTCTTTGTGGTCATTCGTCGTCGCTTTAGCCGTAAAAGCGAAGATATTGAACACGCGCATCCTGTTGAACATAAAAACTAAGTAACGCTAAGGCCGTGGAAACCCCACGGCCTTAAATTTCTGATTGAAAGGGAAAGGAGGATGACAGAGTATTTTTATTATTGAATTTTATTCAATAATAAAAGGATGCACCTATTTAACGTTTCAGCTCTTTATTTAACCTCTTCTGTTTTGTAATAATTATTTTTCTGACCTCACAATCTATTCATAATTTTAATCAACTCGAACTCAACTATTAGTCTTGATAATATTTGGTATATCGAATTTGTACACTGACTGATTCGCTTCCGCTATTCCCATACCAGGAATATTCTTAGTTACGTGCTGCTACGCCAACAATTAACAAAAAGAACAAAAAACAACCACAAGAATAACCATCTTTTGCATGGCCAAGCTTCGTCAATCATCTTTAATCATTATTTGTAAATTTACGTTAACGTTAATATCAAAGAGTTAATTGCTCCACTTACCTGTACCCTGTTTGCTATAAACTCTCCTTTTCTTTTCTCACACCATGAAATCTTATCGTTATTGCTTTATAATGAATCTGCATGTAATAATCATAACCGCAGTTCTTCACCTGTTTAGGTTTTGTCCACTCCAACGGATTACGTTTATTGTTGTTGTCGATAAAGGGGCTGTTATATGGATGAGTATTCACCAAAGCGACATGATATTGCAGAATTGAAGTTTCTGTGTGAGAGTTTGCAGCGAGATTGCTTGCTCAACCTCGATAGCAGCAACCACGGCTGGGTTAATGACCCAACATCGGTGACTCATTTGCAACTCAATGAATTGATTGAGCACATCGCTGCATTCGCACTTAATTATAAAATTAAGTACGTTGATGATAGCAAGCTTATTGAACTCGTTGATGAATACCTTGATGATAGTTTTGCGCTGTTCAGTAACTACAGTATAAATGGGCAAGATCTCCAAAAGTGGCAAGGTTCGGAACATCGCCTGTTCCAAAGCCTCATTAATGAGGATCATGATAATTCTGTGAACATTTCGTTAGAAAAAAATATTAAAAATACTTAAGGCTAATTTATGACAGATAAACCTTTAACTAAAATTGATTATTTGATGCGCTTGCGGCGATGCCAGACAATTGACACGCTAGAGCGTGTGATTGAAAAAAATAAATACGAATTATCGGATAATGAACTAGCAGTGTTCTATTCAGCTGCGGACCACCGTCTTGCCGAGCTCACAATGAATAAGCTTTACGATAAAATTCCAGCTTCAGTATGGAAATTCATTCGCTAATTCATTCGTAAATTTGAACGAATTAGTAGCAGCATATTTTCCTGTAACTCTACCCTGCTTTTAGATGCCATCACCTAAAAAGCGTAAGCAATTGTTTTAAAACAGAAAAATATAGAAATACTATGCACTTCATACGCGGTCCCAGGTCTGGGCTACGAAAAAACAGGATGGCATTAGGTGATTACCCAAGACTTATGGTAAAGAGTATCTTCGCAGGTGGAAACATCAACTGTTATGGTTTTTTTTAGTCTTTCTGTTACTTTCTTGCCAGGCATGAGCTTCTTAAAATAGCGTTGTCCTATGTCTAACTCGAACAGTTCTGAACATTAAAAGGCTTACCATGAATGAAATCCAACGCCTGCTGATCAACACCATTGAAAAATTGAATGTGGCTGAGAAGCGTGATAATAAACCACGCTTTAGTATCAGTTTTATTCGTAAGCATCCAGGCCTGTTTATTGGCATGTACATCGGATTGTTTGCAACACTGTGGGTCATGCTGGCGTCTGAGACGCTGGCCGGGCAAGCTTGGTTACTGATTGTTCTTTTTGCTCTGTTGAATGTATTTTTCTTTTTTGATGTTAACCCGCGTTATCGCTACAGCGACATTGATGTGCTTGATTTTCGGGTCTGCTACAACGGTGAGTGGTATAACACGCGTAATGTGCCAGATACATTGATCAACGATATTTTACATTCCCCTCAGGTCGATGATGCGCAGAAATCATTACTGAACACAATGCTGGACCGAAAAGGGGAATTATCATTTTATGATGTATATTCATTAACTCGCCAGCAATCCGTTGCCAGCAACTAATCATCAACGACGTTTTTTCTTGCCCTGAACAGCTTTGAAACGTGGATTAGTTTTGCAAATGACATAGAGTCGCCCCTTACGTCTGACTATCTGACAATCGGGGTGACGATTTTTTGCGCTGCGTAACGAATTGAGTACCTGCATAATTTAATCTTTCTTCCCACCAAAAAAATTGCCAAAGCGTTGCTGGAATCGTGCCGGCCCGCCTTCATTGGTATAAACCTTCTGTTTTCCGGTGTAATACGGATGCGATGAGGATGAAACTTCAATTGTGACATACGGATAATTCACACCTTCAAGCTCAATGGTTCTTTCCGTTTTAATCGTCGAACCAATTTTAAAATACTCATTCGCACTGGTGTCATGAAATACGACTGTGCGATAGGCAGGATGGATCCCTTGCTGCATAACGGCCTCACTGATATGTTATAATATAACATCACTTTAAAATGACTTGACCAGAAAAGCAAGCTTTCTGCCACAGTTCCAATGCCGACCATTACCATCATATGGGTTAAGTCTCCCTTCCCATCTTCCTTTTCTTATTTATGCAAAAGCTAAGAACCCCACAACGGAATAGCTTAGAAGATAACAATATTGGGCGAACTTATACGCTTACAGATAAGTTATGTTCATCGCCACCCGAACCAACAAAAATAGGATATAGCCATGAAACAGTGCCGCTGTTGTACCGAACATCGCCAAGATTACTCTACTCACTTATTGATTTTTGGAGTACAAAATGAGCAACAATCCAGACCTGGCACTGCCAATACTTGATCTCTCCCAATTAAAAGGAACGCCAACCGATCGCGCAGCATTTCTGAGTCAGCTACGCTACGCCGCACGTGAAATCGGCTTCTTCTATCTCATCAACCATGGTATTAGCAATGAGCTGCAACAAGCGGTTCAACAGCTATCTCGCCTGTTCTTCGCTCTTTCTGATGACCAAAAAGAAAATGTCAGCATGATCCACTCCCCCCATTTTCGTGGCTATAACCGTGCAGTCAGCGAACTGACAAGGGGGAAACCTGACTGGCGTGAACAATTTGATATTGGCGCTGAACGCCCGGCCCTGGCCTTTGATGAAAATACTCCCGTATGGAGCAGGCTTCAGGGACCTAACTTATGGCCAGAAGCACTGCCTGCATTAAAAACCACGGTTTTGCAATGGCAAAGTGAAATGGCTGAGGTCGCACTCACGCTGTTGAAAACACTTGCCACGGCACTGAGCCTGCCAGAAAACGCTTTTGAAAAACTCTACGGCAACGAACCAAATGAACACATTAAACTCATTCGTTACCCAGGAGTGCAAGGTACTCAAAGCAATCAAGGGGTCGGTGCGCATAAAGATTCCGGCTTCCTGAGCTTTTTGCTCCAGGATGACCAAAAAGGTCTGCAAGTTGAAGTCTCTCCAAATAACTGGATTGATGCCAGCCCTCTGCCCGGCAGTTTTGTAGTCAATATTGGTGAGTTATTAGAACTGGCGACCAATGGCTACTTACGTGCAACGGTACACCGTGTTGTCTCACCCCCCGCCAATCAAGAACGCCTGTCTATCGCGTTCTTCCTCGGCGCACAACTGGATGCCGTAGTACCTGTTTATGAACTACCCGAAGAACTCTCTCGTGAAGCACAAGGACCGGAAAGCGATCCACAGAATCCGCTGTTGCGTGATGTTGGCTGGAACTATTTGAAAGGTCGTCTACGCTCACATCCTGATGTAGCTGAACGTTACTACCCTGAAACTATTAAAAAAACCTCAGAAATTGTTGCTTAAGCATAGGAAGAAATCGATGAAAATAACGTCATTTAAGTTGGCCAGTATCGCTCTGTCACTCTCCTTTGCTTTTGCCGCTCAGGCTGCGAATGCACTGCGAATTGCAGCAGATCCCGTACCTCACGCAGAGATCCTCGCCTTTGTGCAGAAAGAAGACCCGGCCAATAAACTCAAAGTGATTGAACTGAGTAACGGCATTAACGCCAATGAGTTATTAGCTAATGGTGACGTTGATGCCAACTATTTCCAGCATTTACCTTATCTGCTGGATCAGGAAAAAGCGCTCGGTAAGAAATTTGTTGTAGCAGCGACCGTACATATTGAACCGTTTGGCGTTTATTCGAGAAAATATAAATCACTCAATGATGTTCCGAATGGCGCAACTGTCGCCATCCCGAATAACGTAACGAACTTGAGTCGTGGGCTATATTTATTACAGGACAACGGGTTGATTACCCTGAAACCTGAATTTAAAGATGCATCTTTGAAGCTTGCCACACCAAAAGATATCGTCGATAACCCGAAAAACCTGAAGATTGTTGAAGTCGAGTCCCCGCAGATCCCACGTTCTCTCGATGATGTTGACTTAGGGATAATCAATGGAAATTACGCCCTTGAAGCAGGTTTAGTACCGGCAAAAGATGCTCTGGCTCTGGAGAGTGCCGTGAATAATCCTTATGCCAATCTTCTGGTCACCACGCCTGAGCTGGCTAACGATCCGCGCATTAAAGCTCTGGCCAAAGATCTGGAATCAAAAGCGACCGCTGATTTTATTAATCAACAGTATAACAACTCCGTTATTCCGGTTGCTCACAAACCATGATTACACTTGAGCG
This sequence comes from uncultured Cedecea sp., assembly GCF_947498825.1. Classification (GTDB taxonomy): domain Bacteria; phylum Pseudomonadota; class Gammaproteobacteria; order Enterobacterales; family Enterobacteriaceae; genus JGM124. Next base: position 101,204 of record NZ_CANMLV010000002.1, read on the forward strand.
GCTGAGCAAAGTGTATGCTGGAGAAGGCCAACCGGCGCTTGATGAGATAAACCTGATGGTGCCGAAAGGCGCCATCTATGGGATCCTTGGCCGCAGTGGCGCAGGAAAAAGTACACTGATCCGCTGCCTAAATTTACTGGAGCGGCCCACCTCGGGCCGCATCATTATGAATGGTCAGGATATCACCACTTATTCTCAGCGAGATTTACGATTACATCGTCAACGCACGGGGATGGTATTCCAGCATTTCAATCTTATCCATGCGCGTAATGTTGAAGACAATATTGCCGTTCCGTTAGAAATTGCCGGTGTTTCAAAGGATAAGCGAAAATTACGCGTCCTGGAGTTACTGGACTTGGTTGGTCTCAGTGATAAAGCCAAAGCCTTTCCTTCCCAGTTATCTGGCGGGCAAAAGCAGCGGGTAGGTATTGCCCGCGCCTTAGCAGCGCACCCCAATATCTTACTGTGTGATGAAGCCACCAGCGCACTTGATCCGGAAACGACCGCTTCTGTGCTGGGATTACTGTCAGAAATTAACCGTCAGTTAGGCCTGACGATTGTTCTTATTACCCACCAGCTAGAGGTAGTCAAAACAATTTGTGACCATGCCGCATTGCTGGAAAAAGGCAGGTTGATTGAGAGTGGCCCTCTGTCTGAAAGACTGGTTGATCCCTTCTCGCGCTTGCGTAGTGCTTTGCTTCACAACAGCGAAGCCGAAAAAGAATTTTTACGCCGTCATGGTGTTGAAGAGAGGGTATTATGCGTCGCCTGACTTGGGAAGACTTATGGTCGTTATTACTCGACGGTACGCTGGATACGCTTTATATGGTGGCTCTGGCGGCATTATTTACGTTGTTAATCGGTTTACCATTGGGCGTATTACTGTTTGTGACCCGCCGTGGAGGGGTTATGTCCGCGCCACGTTTGAATCAGCTACTCGGCAGCATTATTAATGTCGGCCGTTCATTACCCTTTATTGTGTTACTGATAGCGCTTATTCCTTTTACTCGCGTGATTGTCGGCACCACGCTCGGGAGTACTGCCGCTGTTGTCCCTATCACTATCGGCGCTTTTCCCTTCTTTGCACGTATTGTGGAAAGCGCTTTGGATGAAGTCGATAAAGGACGTATAGAGGCCATTCTCTCGATGGGCGGTAATGCCTGGCACGTCATCAGTAAAGTGCTCTTACCCGAAGCCTTACCTGCCCTGCTGGCTGGTATCACGCTAACCATAGTGATGCTGATCGGCTTTTCTTCCATGGCAGGAGTGATTGGCGGCGGTGGCTTAGGTGATTTAGCTATCCGTTATGGTTATCAGCGTTTTAATGACCAGGTGATGATAGGCACCGTGGTTATCATGGTCGCTATGGTTCAACTGGTACAAAGTACCGGCGACCGTTTGGTTCGTCGTCTTGCTCATCGTCGTTAAACTTTCTTAACCCTTCCTGTCCGGTATCCTGTCCAGATGCCGGATATTTCTTTTCAAGCCTCGTTATACCCTGCCAGCCATTCCGAAACGTTTTTTTTGGCTGTAGATCACAAAACCAATTTGTTAACGATAACAAAGGTGATTTCAATCACATTTTTATTGATTTTTACTTCCAACAATAAAAGTTAACGTTAACAATTGGCTCAATAAATCTTCAGGGGATAGCCGCTATGGCTCTGACAATACGCAAACAACATCATTATTTGGTTCTGAGTGGACTCCTGTTTACCTTCTTCTGGACTTGGTCTTCTGTCTTTTCACTGATCTCTCTCTGGTTACATCAAAAAATAGGGCTCAGTGGCGCAGAAACCGGTCTGATATTTTCTATTATCGCGCTGACAGCTTTGTGCGCACAGCCGTTATACGGTTTTATACAAGATAAACTGGGTCTGAAAAAAACACTGCTGCAGGTCATTGGTTTCTTATTGGTCATCAGTGGCCCTTATTTTATTTTTGTCTGCACCCCCCTGCTTCAGACTCATATTGTACCGGGGGCTGTCAGCATCGGGCTTTATGTCGGCGCGACCTTCTTTGCCGGTATTGGGGCTTTAGAGTGTTATACCGAACGTGTCAGTCGTATCGTCGGTTTTGAATACGGACGAGCCAGAATGTGGGGGTCGCTGGGCTGGGCCGGTGCCACCTTACTTGCCGGGTTATTGTTTAACATTAACCCACAACTAAATTTCTGGATGGGGAGTATTTCAGCGCTGATTTTCATCACGCTTTTATGGTGGATGAAAGATGTTCAGACTAATGCATTTAATGAACTGGAATACGGCAAAACCAGTGCTCTTTCGCTCAATGATGCATTAAGCCTGCTTAAACTACCGCGCTTCTGGGCATTAGTGGTCTTTGTCTGTGGTGTCAGCGTTTATAACGTTTACGATCAACAATTTCCTATCTATTTTGCCTCGCTATTCAGTGACATCAATCATGGGAATGAGATGTTCGGTTTTCTGAACTCATTCCAGGTATTCCTTGAAGCGATAGGCATGTTCCTCGCCCCCTTCCTGGTGAATAAAATTGGTGCAAAACGTGGCTTATTGCTGAGTGGTTTTATTATGGCACTGCGTATCTTTGGCTCCGGTATGGCTGCCGATACGGTAACGATTTCACTGATGAAATTACTGCATGCGGTTGAGCTACCAATCTTATTAATCGCGATGTTTAAATACATCACGACCCAATTCGATCAGCGACTTTCTGCCACACTCTATTTGGTCGGATTCCAGTTCATCACCTCCATTTGCGCCAGCGTTTTATCACCACTGGTGGGCCAAGGCTATGACCAGCTTGGGTTCCCGGATACCTATATGATCCTCTCCGGTCTGGTGCTCTTCTTTACACTGATTTCAGGTTTCTTGCTTAATGGCGATACGCCAAAACAGCCCGTTGCTCCTCTTAATTTACAAACCAGGTAATGATCATGAAAAGCCAACTTTTCCAGGCACAACAAGCCTTAGAAGCGAATATTAAGACCAGGGGTAATACCTTTTATCCGCAGTTCCATCTGTCACCACCCGCAGGCTGGATGAATGATCCTAATGGGCTGATTTACCACAATGGCCTCTACCATGCTTTCTATCAGCATCATCCGTTTGATGAGAACTGGGGTCCGATGCACTGGGGGCATGCTACAAGCCAGGATATGGTGCACTGGACAACACAACCTATCGCCCTGGCACCTGGTGATGAATGGGATACCGATGGCTGTTTTTCTGGCAGTGCGGTCGATGATAATGGCGTACTATCCCTTATCTATACCGGCCATATCTGGCTGGACGGTAGTGGCAATGACAGCGCTATTCATCAGGTTCAGTGCCTGGCAACCAGTCAGGACGGGATCCATTTTGAAAAGCAAGGTGTCATTCTGAACCCACCGCCTGGCATCATGCATTTTCGTGACCCAAAAGTCTGGCTGCAGGATGGAGAATGGTGGATGGTCATCGGTGCACGCGATATTGACGATCGCGGTCTGGTTCTTCTCTATCGTGGGAGCTCACTGCGCGACTGGCAATTAGACAGGGTACTGGCACAAGCTGATGCTGAGATGGGATATATGTGGGAATGCCCTGACTTTTTCCCACTCGGTGAAGAGCAACTCCTCATGTTCTCTCCTCAGGGTATCCAGGCTCAAGGCTTTGAGAATCTTAATCTGTTCCAGAGCGGATATCTACGCGGTAAGTGGCAGCCTGGTCGTGATTTCACCGCGGTACAGAACTTTGTTGAAATGGACAGAGGCCACGATTTTTATGCCCCACAATCTTTTATTGCTGCCGATGGTCGCCGTATAGTGATGGGCTGGATGGATATGTGGGAATCGCCTATGCCAGGAAAAAAAGAAGGCTGGGCGGGTTCTTTGACTCTGCCACGCGAACTGAGTCTCGGTCCACAAGGCCAAATTCTGCAACGCCCCGTTGCCGAGCTAACCAGGCTACGTACTGAGCACTACACAATAACTCCATGCTGGCTGGATATCGAGCCACAACAACTTCAGCAACAGGCGAAAACCATTGAACTGGAACTGAGCTGGGATTGTGCGGCAAGCAGCGCTGAGTGCTATGGCCTGCGCTTAGGTAGTTGCCTTGAACTGTATGTTGATTCAGGCGAAAAACGACTGATTCTGTCTCGCCGTTCAGATGACGAAGCACTCAACAGTGAACGTAGTGTTGCCATCGATACCACAAGTGAGCTGAAACTACGGATATTTATCGATCATAGTTCGGTTGAGGTGTTTATTAATCAAGGTGAAGCCTGCATGACCAGCCGTATCTATCCACAGCCTGACGACCGCCAGTTAGCCCTGTTTGCCGATAAAGGCCGGGCACTCTGCCAGGGCGGTCTGTTATGGGAGCTCAGCAGTTTACAATGAAACCCGCTTCAGTAACGGGCAAGGCAGATAGTTAATACCGCGGCTTTGCCGCCCTTCAATTACGTGCAATGCCGCCTGACGACCCAGTTCGTGGTGCGGTAATTGCACGGTACTCAGCGGCGGTAAAAAGAGCTCGCCAACACCAATCAGATTGTCATATCCCAGCACTGCCACTTGTTGTGGAATATTGACGCCTTTTGCCAGCAGCTGCTGATAACCGACAAAAGCAATTCTGTCGTTACCACATACCAGCACATCAAAATCGGGCAGTCCCTGTGCGCAATGCGTCTCCAGTAAAGGAGCGAGATCGGTATAGTGAGCATCTCCCATTGTCATATGATACTGCTGAACGTCATCCAGATTCAGACCGGCTTCTTGCCAGGCTTTTTCAAAACCCTCACGTCGCGCTTTGCTGGCGAGAGTTTCAACGGGCAGCCAGAAACAAAGCGGTCGTCGATAGCCCTGAGCAATTAAATAACGGGTAGCTTCATACTGACCGGAAAAGTCATCGGGAATATAACAAGGCAGTGAGGGATCATCAGTGACACAGTTCGCCAGCACGATGGATTTATCTTCAAGAGCTTTAGGCAGTGTAACGTGACGTAAACCCATGGTAGTAAAAATAATCCCGTCTGGCCGCTGGGATAATAGCTGTTTAACCGCTCGTTCACTGTCATCAACAGAGAGAATATTAATCAGAAAACTGTTCCATCCCGATTCACGTGCAGTCTGTTCAATCGCCAGTAACATTTCGACCGAAAAGGGTGTGGTCGCCGTATCGAGAGCCAAAATAGCAATCGTCGAGGCACTGACCCCTTGATTACGAATTTTTCGCGCGGAATAATCGGGCACGTAATGCAGGGTATCAATGGCCTGCTGCACCCGTTCTCTGGTGGCGGGTTTAACATTATCGGGATGATTGATCACCCGCGAGACTGTCATTAAAGAAACCCCGGCCATCGTTGCTACGTCTTTTAAAGAAGCCATATCATCCGCGAAAAGAGAGGGAAACCATGATATTAACGTGTTTTCTGCGAGTTTAACAATCACAGACAACCTGATTCAGTGGCCAGATTGCCTGCCGGGATAAATACAGAAGGGTTATGACAAGGCTTCGACTTTCTTAAAAGCTTCCAATAAAACTTCAGGTGAAAGTTCGATCGGTAAAGCATGAATCGACTCACCCGGTTGTAATACCCGGGTAATAACTTGATTCAACTGTTCTGTTTGATGAATATCAACATCCAATTGCGCCAGCTTCGTTGGCAGATTAAAGCGAGCAAAGGCGTGGGTTAACTGCCGCAGAACATCGTCCTGGCCAAGCAAAGCACTTTGTACCAGAATGCCGTAAGCCACTTTTGTACCATGCAGAAAACGATCTGTTTGTGGCAACGTCGTCAGGCCATTATGTATCGCATGTGCAGCTGCTACGCGGGTATAACGCTCTCCCAGCCCCCCGACCATACCGCCACCGGCAATAATCGCATCAACCACATCGAAAAACTTTTGGCTAAGCAATCCATTTGCGCTGTCCTCCAGCGCCTGTTCACTGCTTTCCAGTAATACGTCACGTATGCTGAGCGCAGCACTTAACCCTAACCGCACCGTCAGCGGCAAGTTTTCTGGCTGTGGGCTAAGAACCACGGCTTCATACCATTTTGCCAGCGTGTCGCCAATGCCGGCGAGCAAATACTCAGCGGGTGCATGCAGAATAATTTCAGGCTCAACCAGTACCAGATGGTTAGCATCGTTAAAAATTTCATAACCCAAGGCCTGCCCGGCATCGTTATACCAGACTGACAGCGGAGTCCAGGCAGCACAGGTCGCAGCGATAGTCGGCACAGCCACCAGCGGCGCTTTCAGCCTTCTGGCGACAGCTTTTACGGTATCCAGCAATGCCCCACCACCAATGCCAATCACTACCTGGCTATCTCCCGCCTCGGCGACCAGACGCTGAACATCGCTTTCGCTACAGTGACCGCGAAACAGAATATGTTTCGCCCCTGACAAAGTAAAAGCCGCAGGTAAAAATGGTTTAGCCGCCGCCAGGGCTCGTTCACCGTAAATCCACACAGCCTGACTTAGCTGTTCTTCAGAATAGAACTCATTCAGCCGAGAAAGGCTACCCGGATGAGAGAAATAATTAGCGGGCCCGGTAACGACACGAATAGCGGTGCTGGACATGATTTATTTCCTTTACATACGTTGTCGTAGGAACGATTTAACTCTAATATATGTCCAGACTTCTGGACGGCTAATAACATTTAGTTTTATCTTATTCCTTTTCACTCATTGCACGCAACTCGGAAGGTCGTTAAAAATTTGAATCAGTTTACTATTTCGAAAACAGGTCCCAGTATGACCCCGCCTGACCGTCTTGAAATGCGTGATATTTCTATTGCCTTCGGTGGCTTCAATGCCCTGACTCAGGTGGGCTTTGTGCTCAATGGTGGATCCATTCACGCCCTGACAGGTGCCAATGGTGCCGGAAAATCGACGCTGATGGCCGTACTTTCCGGGGCCTATAAGCATTATCAGGGTCACATTCTGATCAATGGTAAAGAAGTCAGCATCCGTACTCCGCGTGACGCCAAACTTGCCGGTATCCATCTGGTTCAGCAAGAAGTTGACGTTGCCCTGGTTCCGGGTCTGAGCGTGGCTGAAAATATCATGCTCGATAAGCTGGCAGAGCCGGGTCATGTTTATCGCTGGGGAGAGATTTATCAACAAGCCCGGGCGGCGTTAGCACCGTTGGAAGTGAATATTGATATCCGTAAACGGATTGAACAGTGCTCTCTGGCAGAAAAACAACAAATTCTGCTGGCTCGCGCCCTCTCTCACCACTGTCGCTTTCTGATCCTCGATGAGCCCACAGCCCCCCTTGACGGCCAGGAAAGCGCACATCTGTTTAAGGTGGTCAGAAACCTTCAGCAACAAGGGATCGGGGTAGTATTCATCTCACACCGTATTCATGAACTGAAAGAGATCTGTGACCAGATGACGGTGCTACGTGACGGCAAATTTATCTGTAGCGAAGCCATGGCACAACTGAGTGGTGAGCAAATTGTCGAAAAAATGCTCGGCCATAATCTGGAAGACATTTACCCTCCACACCGACCTGATGTCGCGGATATTCCGCTACTGCGCGTCACGGGTCTGCATGATGAAGCTCTGCTACGCAATATTTCATTACGCCTGCGTAAAGGAGAGATCCTCGGTATTGCCGGACTGGCCGGTGCGGGTAAAACCGAATTATGCAAAGCCCTGTTTGGCGCCACCCCGAGTCAGCTGGAAAGCGGTGAGTTACGGGGTAAACCCTGGCGTCCCAGAGACCCCGCCGATTCTGTCAGCAGGGGCGTCGTGCTGGTCCCTGAGGAACGTCGTAAAGAAGGTATTTTCATCGATGAGTCTCTGACCATGAACTTGGCGGTCAGCGCTGACTGGCAGTTCTCACGTTTTGGTTTTTTTAGCCACCGCAAGGCACAAGGCTGGGCACAGGAAGTGATTAAACGCCTGGCGATCCGCACTCTCGGTCCGGCGCAGACCTTAAGGCGACTGTCAGGAGGTAACCAGCAAAAGGTTGCTATCGGAAAATGGCTACGTAATGAAGCGGAGGTGCTGATTTTCGATGAGCCAACCAAAGGCGTCGATATCAAAGCCAAAACCGATTTATTTGTCTTAATCGATCAGCTAGCACGGCAAGGTAAAGGGGTGATTTACGCCTCTGGTGAATTTGCTGAACTGGTTGGACTCTGTGACAGAATTTGCGTCCTGTGGGACGGAAAAATAGTAGCAGAGCTCGATGGCCATCAGGCCACAGAAGAAACCCTTTTATATTACTCCACTGGAGGAGCACCTGCGTGAGTCATAACGCCCCCCTGAAAGCCACCTTATCTGGCCGCCATCAGTTCTTTGAGTTTCTCTATAAATGGGGGATGTTGCTTACCGTTGTGGCACTGATTGCCCTGTTCGGCATTGCTTCTGACAGTTTTCTGGAACTGAACAATATCATTAATATTTTGCGCTCAATTGCGATAGTCACCGTTATCGCGATTGGCGTTTCTATTTCACTCACCGTAGGCGGTTTTGATTTATCTGTCGGTTCAACCGCATCCTTGGCCAATGCGCTGGTGATTTCGCTGTTTGTCTGGCACGGCTTCGGCACAACTGAGGCGATTATCGTCACCTTATTACTCTGTACTCTGGTGGGGCTGTTTAATGCCTTTCTTATCGTGATATTGAAAATTCCCGATATGCTCGCCACCCTCGCCAGCCTGTTCGTTATTCAGGGAGTCGCCATGACCTACAGCTATGGCGGCTCAATTACCACCAATATGATGCTGCCTGATGGTGAAATGGCAGAAGGGGTTATCCCGGCCAGCTTCTCATTACTCGGCCAGGTCCCGACTATCGTTATCATTATGCTGGTAGTCACCCTGGTCGCACAGCTAGGGCTTTCACTCACCAAATATGGCCGCCGGATGTACGCCATTGGCGGTAACCCGCAGGCTGCAAGACTGTCAGGTATCCGCACCACTCGCTATCGTGTTGCCGCTTATGTACTGGCCTCTTTATTGGCGGGTTTAGGCGGTATTTTACTGGCCTCTCGTATCGGTTCTTCTCAGGTGAACGCCGGGGGAGGTTATCTGATGGATGCGGTTGCCGCTGCGTGGATTGGTTTTTCTCTGGCAGGTTCCGGCAAGCCAAATGCTTTGGGTACCTTAGTCGGTGCCATCATTCTTGGTGTATTACAGAACGGACTGGTGATGTTATCCGTTCCTTATTACGCCATGGACATTATTAAAGGCCTGGTGCTGGCAGCAGCCTTAGCCATTACTTATATCCAACAACGACGCTAACAGGACATAACCATGAAAAAATTAACTGCTTCATTACTGGCGCTAAGCCTGCTTGCCGCTTTGCCTGTCAGAGCTGCCGTTGTCGCACCTGTACCGGATAAAATTGCTCAGCACGACGGACCTATTCGCATTGCGGTTATTCGTAACCTTGGCTCTGATGACAACACCACTCAGTTTGTCTCCGGTGCGATACAACAAGGTAAAAAACTGGGCTTTCAGGTCAGCACTTTTCTGAGTAATGGTGACGATGCCCGTTTCCAGGATTTTGTTAATCAGGCAATCAGCCAGAAATATGACGGTATTATTCTGTCCCAGGGCCGCAGCCCTTACTCCACTGAGCTGATTAAAAAAGCCATTGATGCCGGGATCGCCGTATCCGTCTTTGATACCGCTGTTGAAGGTGTAATCCCCGGGCTTACCGTCAGTCAACAAGACGACACCTCTCTGACCAACCTCTCCTTTGGTCAGTTGGTGGAAGACTTTAATGGCAAGGCCAATATCGTCAAACTCTGGGTGGCCGGATTCCCGCCAATGGATCGACGCCAGGCCGCCTATCAGCAGCTGTTAAAAGCAAACCCGGGCATTGTTGAACTGGAGTCTATTGGTGCCGTTTCTTCCGATGTACAGGGGGATACGGCCAATAAAGTCGGCGCTATTCTGGCTAAATATCCGAAAGGCAAAATTGATGCTATCTGGGGCACATGGGATGCCTTCACCCAGGGCGCTTATAAGGCCCTGCAAGAAAACGGTCGTAACGAGATTAAACTGTACAGCATTGATATTTCCAACCAGGATTTACAGTTAATGCGTGAAGCCAACAGCCCATGGAAAGTCAGCGTTGCGGTTGATCCAAAATTGATTGGTGCGACCAATGTGCGTCTGCTGGCGAAGAAAATTGCCGGGGAACCCACACCTGACAGCTACGACTTTAAAGCCGCAGTGATCCCGCAGGCGCTGCTGGTGAGCCAGGCAGAACCGGTTAACGTGGCCGGCCTGGCAAAAATTATTCCAGGATGGGGCCAGACCGACGATTTTGTTGCCCCGTGGTTTGCCACCCTGGAAGCAAAAAACAAATAACCACGTAAAATCATTTTTTTGATTTTGGATGACAAATTAAAGGGAAATAAGCGGGTTTATTTCCCTTTTTTACTCTTCATTCACAGGAGACAGCGATGGGCTTGCCACAACCCGAATACAGCCACAATATGCGTCTGATTAGTCACAGCGATCAGGGTGGAAAACCAGATGGTGTGCAGGTCATGGTACATCGGGGCTATGCCTACATTGGCCATATGGTATCGCAGGGATTTTCAATTGTTGATGTTCGCGATCCCAGACAGCCAAAGGCGGTGGGCTTTGTTCCCGCTCCCCCGGGAACCTGGAATATTCATCTGCAAACACATGATGATTTATTGCTGGTTATCAATGCTCGTGATTTATTTGCCGATACCCGTTTTGCCGATGAAAAAGTCTATTACACGCGCTCGGTCGGTGAAACCGTCAGTGATGTTACCGATAAGGGTTGGAGCGCAGGACTACGAATTTTTGATATCTCTCAGCCTGAGCAACCGCGTGAAATCAGCTTTCTGTCATTAACAGGCATTGGTATTCATCGCTGCTGGTATGTTGGCGGGCGCTGGGCTTATGTCTCCGCTTTAATCGACGGTTTCAGCGATTATATTTTTCTGACTATCGATCTCGCCGATCCGCGTAGCCCTAAAGTTGCCGGAAACTGGTGGCTACCCGGTATGAATACCGCCGCAGGTGAACAACCCGACTGGCAGGAGGGCAAGCGTTATGCTCTGCACCATGCGATTATTAACGGGGATACCGCCTATGCCAGCTGGCGTGATGGTGGACTGACGTTGCTGGATATCGCCGATCGTAGTCAGCCGAAGCTTATCAGCCATAAAAACTGGAGTCCGCCATTTGGCGGCGGGACACATACAGCGCTACCGTTACCGGACAGAGACTTACTGGTGGTGTTGGATGAAGCCGTGCTGGATAATCAAGAGGACGGAGAAAAACTGATCTGGCTGTTTGATATTCGCGATCCGGCAAATCCTGTGAGTATTTCGACTTTCCCGCAGCCTAATGAAACAGATTATGTGGCGAAAGGGGCACACTTTGGTCCGCATAATTTGCATGAAAACAGACCCGGCAGTTTTATCAGCTCGACGTTAATTTTTGCCACTTACCAGAATGCCGGGGTGCGAGCCTATGATATCTCCAACCCTTATCGTCCGGTTGAGACCGGCGCGCTGGTTCCTGCCGCACCTGAAAAAATGATGGATACCCGGCCGGGACGGCCACAGATTATTCAGTCCTGCGATGTTTTTGTTGATGCCCAGGGCATCATCTACAGCACCGACTATAACGGCGGTTTGTCGATTATTGAATATCTGGGTTAACAAGAAAGAAGGAAAAACCACCTTTCTCCTTCTTTGTCTGCAATCTGAAGGGCCTTCTCTCTGAGAAGGCCCTTTGTCTTAGCTCTTCTGACGAACCCGGGCAATAAATTCGTCCACAGAGTTTATCTGTCCGGCAATCAAAATCAAAAAACGACCTAATTCTATCGCCGAACTGATACAAGCCAGGCGCATCTCTTCATCCTGGATCGTTTCCAGATCGGCAACATGTGATAAGCCTACCGTTCTGCGGATAAGCTCTGTACCACAAAAACCAATGGCATCAGTCCAGACTTTCTCCAGAAACAGTTCAACATAGCCCGGAGTTGCCAGCGCACTGTCACGAGTACTGTTATGTGCCAGGGTGGCAAAACGCTCTGCAAAGGTAGACCACAAAACGCGAATATCATCTAAGCGCTGCTCACGGTAGCTGGCCGCATCACGTGGGCCAAAATGACCAGGTAAAGCACAGTAATTCAGTAATAGATTGCCTGTTGCGGTACCAAGATCAAAACCTACCGGGCCGACATAACCGAATTCAGCATCAATCACTTTCAGGCTGCCTTCGGCGACAAAAATGGAACCGCTGTGAATATCACCGTGTAACAGGGCTTCTGCATGAGTGAGGAAACGGTGCTTCAGCTGGGCTACGGCCAGCTTTAACGAGCTGTCCGTGCGTAAAGCCGCAACCTGTGACTCCAGCGCCGCAGGGTAGTTATTACGCTCATGTTGCTGGTAGGGGTCATTAAAGAACAGGTCTTCGGTTATTTCACACATTTCCGGATTAATAAAACGGGCAACCAGCGCTTTTTTATCATGCGGGTGCAACCAGAAATCGGAAGTATGGAACAGGGTTTGTGCCAGATACTCCGACAGTTGAGCGGTAGCTTGCGGGTAGCCCTTACCGCCAATCAGTTCGCCGCGCCAGATCCGGTAATTGGACAGATCCTCCATCACCATCACAGCAAGGTCTGCATCATAATGGAGAATATTAACCGTATGTTGTGGACTGTGCTTATAGTGTTCCACCAGGGTTTCGGCTTCCAGGCGGGCACGATCGAGGGTCAGGGGCCAGGACTCTCCGACGCAGCGTACATAAGGTAGCGCCTGCTTAACAATAATCCGGCTGATACCCTGGGTATCAAAAATTTTAAACACTAAATTAAGATTACCATCCCCCACTTCTTGCGCGTCCACCAGACTCGATGGATTATCCAGCCCGCCAAATTTTTGGGCATAAGCCACTGCATCTGCAGCAGTAAACGTGCGATATTGGGACATTGAGCAACCTCTTATCAATAAAGTCATCTTTGCTGTAGACCCACCAAAATAATTCGAGTGACAGAAAAGCGGCAAGCGAACGAATTCCGATGAACTTACTAAAGTAAGTGATTCGGGTAAGTGAACGCAGCCAACGCATCTGTAACTTGAAGCGTGACGGGTATAGACGTCTATACATCTGGAAGGCATGTTGGCACAATATACCGCAATAACGCAATATGGAATCCGCATCAATGCAAAATTTAAAAACCACCAGCCTTGAGGTTAAACAGAATCAACTGTGGATCCTCTGCCAGCAAGCCTTGCCCCAGCAACAAAACTGGCTTCCCGCCCATACCGTCGAGCAACTGGTTGCGCATATTCATAGCCTGAGTGTTCGCGGAGCCCCCCTGATTGGCCTTTCTGCCAGCCTGTTACTGGCATTACTTGCCGAAAATGGACAATCACGGCAACAACTGGCAAGCGCGCTAGAAATTCTGCGGGCATCAAGACCGACTGCGGTTAATCTGATGAATAACCTCGACCAAATGAAACTGGCGCTGGCACAGCCTGATTTTGTCACGGCGCTGGGTAAAGAAGCTTTACGCCTGGTAGAAGAAGACAAGCAGCTTTGTAACAATATTGCTGATGCAGGCGCTGCCCTGGTTAAGCCAGGTAGCCGTTTGCTGACTCACTGCAATACTGGCGGTCTCGCCACGGCAGGGGTCGGTACGGCGCTGGGTGTTATTCAACGCGCCTTTTCCCTGGGCAGAGTTGAACAGGTCTGGGTGGATGAAACTCGTCCATTGTTGCAAGGTGGCAGATTAACCGCCTGGGAACTGGGGGAGCTCGGTATTCCTTATCAGTTAATCTGTGACTCAATGGCCGCCACTCTGATGGCAAAAAAACAGGTGGATGCAATTTGGGTCGGCGCTGACCGTATTGCTGCGAATGGTGATGTAGCCAATAAAATCGGTACCTACAGCCTGGCAGTACTGGCACATTATCACCAGATCCCGTTTTATGTTGCAGCACCCAATACCACGCTGGATAGCCATTGCCCGTCAGGAGAGGCGATTCCGATTGAACAACGTGCCGCGCGTGAAGTAACAGGCGTCACAGGCAGTTTTGGTGAGGTTCAGTGGGCGCCTGCCAATGCTCAGGTGTATAACCCGGCCTTTGATGTCACTCCGGCAGCACTTATCAGCGGCTGGGTGCTGGATACCGGAGTGGTTACACCAGAACAAGTCAGAGCGGGTATATTCCAGCCCAAATAATCGACCTTACAAACATAATCACAAGGATGCTGAAATGAAAACAAGGTGTTACCGGCCAGACAGGTTCGCAAAAACAGAATATTAGCCAACTGAAAAGAGGGGAAACGGCCTCTCAATTGGGAACATTCAATCGTTATGCTGTCGTTTTAGGCGGACGATTGATTTCTCAGGCACGTTGAAGTCATATCATTCCGATAAGAGTAGCCCAATAGCTAATCTTATTTTTAAGCCTTTCACCTGAAGAATATAATTTGTTTAAATATTATTAATGAATTGTTGCATTTGCGGTGAATATTAATTTATCGTCAAAATAATGAAGATGAATATCTAATTTACGATAAGAATATTTTATATTTACCAGAAGATTCGTTAACATAACCAACAGTTAATTTATTTTTTTGGGTTTTTAGTTTGCTCTCACTGTACGGCCTGTCGCAGCGTAGTACACCCGCAGTTATTGCTATTCTGGCAATACTGATGCTGTTTCTTGCTCCGGAAGTTTCAAAAAACCTGGTGCAATGGCAGGCAAATGCCACTGAAACGCATCTGATGCACAGTTCTGTGGCTCATGATGCTGTCGCAGACCATAACCACAGCGCTCACACAGCCGGACATCACGACCACCACGCTGAGAACGGCGGCCATCATATGATGGGCAGTACCACTATGGCAGGAGACTTTGCCTGTGGGTATTGCGAGCTTCTGATTCATTGCCCGCTGATTGTCTGGCTCTTCGTCCCCCTTATTTGGCTGTTACTGATTTCTTCTCGTACACCGCCGCCGATTATATATTGCCTTCTTCCCCTCGTTTATTTCGCAAGTAGTGCCCAACCGCGTGCTCCACCCGTTATTTGATATTTATTTCATATTAAAATTTAGCTCTGATTAATTTTGGACGCTATGTGACATTCAAGTCATACCCTGAATAATTCAGGTTACCCGTAGGCGCCAAGTTCAGCCAGGTAATGCGCATAGATAAACTATGTGATTAGACAGGCTGGACGCAGGCAGCCCCGGACAACTTGAAGTATGACCGCTATATATGTGCCTGGCACAGGATAACCCATGCCTGAAAAAAATATCACTCAACGGAATACACGAGCAGCCACACTGGAATTTTTCCGTCGGCTTCATTTCTATATTGGACTGTTTGTCGGTCCGTTTATTTTTATTGCTGCACTGACCGGGGCTCTCTATGTATCCAGCATACAGATCGAAAAAATACTCTATGCCTATGAGTTAAAAGTTGAGCCAACCGGAGAGCCGAAATCGCTGTCGCAGCAAATCGATGCTGCCAGACGGTATGCCGGCCAGAATGAAACAATTTATGCAGTGCGTCCGGCCCCCGGCCCGGCTGATAGCACAAGGGTTCAGTTTGTTGATGCCAACCTCGGTGCCTCGGAGTCCAGCGCTGTTTTTGTCGATCCCTATACCTTGCAGATCCTGGGATCCCATACAGTTTACGGAAGCAGTGGTTCTCTGCCTCTGAGAATGTGGATCGACCAGATCCATCGTGGTTTGTTACTGGGAGATTTCGGCCGCAATTATAGCGAACTCGCTGCGTCCTGGATGTGGGTTGCCGCTGTCGGGGGCATATTTCTCTGGTGGTCAAGCCGCCCGAAACGCCAGCGGCGTAAACCCAGAGGTGGCCTGGCTGCCAGTCGCCGTCTGCATATTACGCTGGGATTATTTTTACTGGCAGGCCTGCTACTGTTCTCTGCTACCGGTCTGACCTGGTCTCAGTGGGCCGGGGGCAATATCGACAGTATGCGTGCCGCATTTAACTGGCTGACACCCCAGGTTCGCACCACGCTGGAAGTCCCTGCTGCACACCACCACCAGGCACACGATCCACATGCAGAACATCATATGCCAGTCAGTCCGAGTGTGTTAAACAATCCGGATAATGCCCTCTGGGAGAATGTCCTGGCTGCCGCACGACTGGCTGGCGTCGATGCCAACAATGTTGAAATCCGCGCACCTAAAACAGCAAATCACGCCTGGACAGTGAGTGAAAGAGAAGCACACTGGCCTTCACAGGTGGATGTCGTTGCTATCGATCCACACAATATGCAGCTTGTCGATAAGGTCTCTTTTGAGCAATATCCGTTGGCCGCCAAGCTGACTCGCTGGGGTATCGATTTTCATATGGGGCTCTTGTTTGGCCTGCCAAACCAAATTTTGCTTATCGCTTTTGGTCTGGGTGTCTGCGTAATGATAGTACTGGGATACCGGATGTGGTGGCTACGTCGCCCGGCAGCACCGACTCCGCAAGCGGCCAGTACGCTTATCCATGCCTGGATAAATCTGTCACCGGGATTAAAAATGTTCTCCCTGTTCATTCCGCTGGTACTGGGATTTTGTCTGCCCGTCATGGGCATCAGCCTGCTGATATTTATCTTCATTGATTTATTACGCTGGCAGCGACAGAAGCGCCGTATAACCAGATAAAAAATGGCCGCAACACCCGGTGTTGCGGCCATCATCATAGACTTAATGGCATTTTTTGCTATGGCAGCTTGGGATAAGCTTCAGCAATCGTATCGCCGGTAAAATTGGCAATCCAGCCTTCCGGGTTATCAAAGATACGAATAGCGGTAAAGTTTGGCTCAGAACCCATATCAAACCAGTGCGGTGTTCCCGCCGGAACAGAGATCAGGTCATTCTTTTCACACAAGATCTGATAAACCTTACCGTCAAGGTGCAGACAAAAAAGCCCCGCCCCTTCCACAAAGAAGCGAACTTCATCTTCACCGTGGGTATGCTCAGCCAGAAACTTGGTACGGAAGGCCTCTTTTTGCGGGTGATCAGCACGCATACTGATAACATCCCAGCTCTGATAGCCTTTTTCTTCCACCAGCTTATCAATCGCGTGCTGATAAGCCTGGATCACCGTTTCCGGAGCAGGATCTTTTCCTAAGTCCTGATTGGCTTCCCAGCGCTCAAAACGCACGTCTTTGGCATTCAGTTGCTCACGAATAGCCTCTGCATCAGTGCTGTGCCAGACAGGCTCATGGGCTTCAGTATCGGTAAAAATGGTTAATGCACTCATGAAGAAATCGACTCCAGATTGATGTTATCAAAACCTTTTACTTGCTGATGATGGCTAACGTCATCAGGCTCGCCACGGACTAACTGCAAAGTATTCCAGCCGGCAGCTTCAGCGGCATCCAGTTCCTGATAAATATCAGACAGGAACAACAGCGACTCGGGTGGCAGGCCGATTTGCTCAGCAATATTACGATATGACTGCACTTCGCGCTTAGCACCGACATGGGTATCAAAATAGCCGCTGAACAAATCAGTAATATCACCGGCATCACTGTAACCCACTAGCAGTTTTTGCGATGCAACAGAGCCAGAAGAGTAAATATATAATCCAACCTCCTGTTGCTTCCAGGCCTGCAGTGCTGGCAGGACATCAGCATAAAGATGCCCCGTGAAGTCGCCCTGCTCATAGCCCTGACGCCAGATAAAACCCTGTAATGCCTTCAGTGAGGTCGATTTACGATCTTCGTCCATAAATCCAAACAGCACTTCAATCAAGCGCTCAGTATCCGCCTGGGGTTCATCTATTTCAGCGCGTAAGTTATTTAAA
Organism: uncultured Cedecea sp.; assembly: GCF_947498825.1. Classification (GTDB taxonomy): domain Bacteria; phylum Pseudomonadota; class Gammaproteobacteria; order Enterobacterales; family Enterobacteriaceae; genus JGM124. The sequence goes on from NZ_CANMLV010000002.1 coordinate 118,966, forward strand.
ATATCCTGAATATCGTTCTGATTCTCACGGACAAATCCCGCCAGTCTCTCACGGGCATAGGGAAATAATACATTGTGAACAAAGCGAATATCCGTGGTAGTACCTTCAATATCAGTGACGATAGCGCGAATCATAGTTTCTCCAGCAGGCAGAACAGCATTGACTTTTTTACCTTCTTTTATCAAAAGCTAAGCAGAAAGTCTTCTCTCTTTAACAGACATTTAATGGAATTCCATTGCCAGGGCAGTTATAGCAATAGGGCTAGGCTCAATAAATTGCCTTTTCGTAGCAGGGTTAAGCACTACTTGCTCAGTATTTCTGACGAAATGCCAGATAACATCGTGTTATAGTTTTGATAACATCCAGATATCAATGTATTCCCTGTAAGGTCACCACACCATGAGTCATTCATCTTTCGCGCCCGAAAGTAAATTACCGGCGCTCGGAACCACCATTTTTACTCAGATGAGTATGCTGGCGCAGCAATATCAGGCAATTAATCTTTCTCAGGGTTTTCCTGATTTTGACGGTCCGGAATTTTTGCAGCAGCGCCTGGCCCACCATGTGAGTCAGGGGGCCAATCAGTATGCGCCTATGACCGGCGTACAGCCATTGCGTGAAGCGATTGCGGAAAAAACGGCAGCACTCTACGGCTATCAGCCAGATGCAAACAGCGAAGTTACGGTGACCGCAGGGGCGACTGAAGCACTCTATGCAGCAATTACCGCACTGGTTCGTCCCGGTGATGAGGTTATCTGTTTCGATCCGAGCTACGATAGCTATGCCCCGGCCGTCGCATTATCAGGCGGGGTGATGAAGCGCATAACCCTAAGTCCACCCCATTTCCGCGTAGACTGGCAGGCATTTAGTGAACTCCTGAGTCCACGAACTCGCCTGGTGATTATTAATACGCCACATAACCCTTCTGCTACTGTCTGGCAGAAAAGTGATTTTGCTTCTCTGTGGCAGGCTATTGCTGAGCAAGAGATTTATGTGCTGAGTGATGAAGTCTACGAACATATCTGTTTTGATGACCAGGGACATGCCAGTGTACTTGCCCACCCGGAACTGCGTGAACGGGCAATTGCCGTATCATCTTTCGGTAAAACCTTTCATATGACGGGCTGGAAAGTGGGTTACTGTGTCGCACCAGCCGCCCTGAGTGCGGAGCTGCGTAAAGTACACCAGTATCTGACATTTTCTGTGAATACGCCGGCTCAGCTTGCCATCGCCGATATGTTACGCGAACATCCGCAACATTACCTTGAATTACCCGCGTTTTACCGTGCCCGCCGGGACCGTTTTATCAACGCTCTCGCTGACAGCCGGTTAAAAATTTTGCCATGCGAAGGCACCTACTTCCTGCTCGCAGACTACAGTGCCATTTCAGATATGGATGATGTGAGTTTTTGCCAGTGGCTGACTAAAGAGGTCGGCGTTGCCGCGATCCCTCTGTCGGTCTTTTGTGAGGGAGAGTTCCCCCATAAGCTGATCCGTTTATGTTTTGCCAAGCAAAAAGCTACGCTGGACGCCGCAGCAGAAAGATTACGTACCTTGTAATCAAAGCTCTCCCTGTCGTAAAACGATGGGGAGGATCAGAGTCCGAGAATATCTTTCACAAAAGGGATAGTGAGCTTGCGCTGAGCGGTAATAGAAGCGTGATCGAGCTGATTCAGCGTGGTAAACAAGGTCCGCATTTCCCGGTCTAAACGTTTGAGCAAGAAACGGCCAACATCTTCGGGTAGCTCAAACCCACGTAGTCTGGCTCTGGACTGGAGCGCCTGAAGTTTATCGTCATCCGACAAAGGCTGTAATTTATAGATTTGTCCCCAATCCAGGCGAGAAGCAAGATCGGGTAGCTGTAGATTAAGCTGGCGAGGGGGCCTGTCACCGGTTATCAGTAATCGGGTTTTGCCTGACTCAAGAATACGATTATAGAGATTAAAAATAGCCATTTCCCACGGCTCATCCCCGGCAATACATTCAATATTATCGATACATACCAGGGAAAGTTGTTCCATACCATCAAGCACTTCAGGTACAAACCACGTCCGTTTGTCCAGCGGTACATAACCTACTGCATCGCCTCGCTGAGAGAGTTCCCCGCACGCTGCATGTAATAAATGACTGCGACCCGCCCCTTCCCGCGACCAGAAATAGATATATCCACTGTGCTCCTGACGAAGCACTGCATGGAGCGCTGCCAATAAAGAAGGATTATCACCCGGCCAGAAACTGGCAAAGGTTTCGTCATCGGGCAAATAAAGTGGCAGCGAAAGTTGCGCTGGCGTATTCAGAATTACCTCAACCATAACAGGCAGAAAACCCACGGAAGTCTACCACAGAATCCAGGCGCTTTCGAAGCATGTAACACAATATAAGGTAGATTCTGCAGCAAGAGAAAAATGTCGGGGTTTTATTCGCGAGAGAGGAAATACGGAGCAATGATTTGATTTTATAGCCAAAATAATTCGAGTTGCTTGTAGGCTCCCAGTTCAGCCCGTTGATGAGCACAGATAAACTCTGTGATTCGGCGGGCTGGGTGCAGACAACACCCGAGCCGCTGGATATATAACCTGTATTATCATTGTTGATAACCAGGGACCTGTAAAATCACAAATCCCTGCCATCATTCAAGGTCAGAGCAATGCGTTAGTCAGCATCATGCGCATCCAATACTTCCTCTTCCGGAATGACCAGGCTAATCACATGGAACAGCAAACTAAGAAGAACCCCAACCACGGTTGCCAGAGCCATGCCTTTCAGCTCAGCGGCACCAATATGAATTTTCGCGCCGCTGACGCCAATAATCAGGATAATTGATGTCAGGATCAGGTTTTTGGCTTTACTGAAATCAACTTTAGACTCAATTAATACCCGGATCCCAGACGCTCCGATGACCCCATACAGCAGCAGAGAAACACCGCCCATCACCGGCACCGGAATAACCTGAATCGCTGCGGCCAGCTTACCAATACAGGAAAGCAGAATAGCGAAAATCGCCGCCCCACCGATAACCCAGGTTGAGTAAACACGAGTGATGGCCATAACACCAATATTCTCACCATAAGTGGTATTGGGGGTTGAACCAAAGAAGCCTGAGAACACCGTTGAAATACCGTTAGCAAACATAGAACGGTGCAGACCAGGATTCTGGAGCAAATCTTTTTTAACGATATTTGCCGTCACCACCAGATGCCCGACGTGTTCAGCAATAACGACCAAGGCTGCCGGCAGAATAGTGAAAACGGCAAACCATTCAAAGCGTGGTGTATAGAAGGTTGGCAAAGCAAACCAATGGGCTTCACGGATTGCCGTGGTATCCACAATGCCCATAACAAAGGAGAGCGCGTAACCGACCAATACCCCGATAAGAATCGGAATAATAGCCATAAACCCACGGAATAATACCGATCCTAATACGGTTACGCCTAGTGTCACTAGCGAGATGAAAATGGTTGTGCCATCAGGGGCGACACCATCTGCAGGTAATAAGCCAGCCATATTTGCCGCCACGCCTGCTAATTCCAGACCGATAACCGCGACAATCGCCCCCATTGCCGCAGGGGGAAACATCACGGTAAGCCAGCCAGTACCGGCAACTTTAACGATAAGAGAGACTAAACAGAACAACACCCCACACATGATAAAACCGCCCAGGGCGACTTCATAACCGAGTGGTAACAGCAGCAGTACCGGAGAGATAAAGGCAAAACTAGACCCCAGATAGGCGGGGATCTTGCCCTTACAAATGAACAGGTACAACAACGTACCAATACCGTTAAACAGCAGTACAGTAGCGGGGTTTATCTGAAACAGAATGGGAACCAGAACGGTAGCCCCAAACATCGCAAACAGATGCTGAAGACTCAACGGAATCGTTTGCAATAGTGGTGGTCTTTCACTTACCCCGATAGCGCGGCGGGCCATGATGCTTTCCTCTAAGTATTATTACGACAAGTGTTGTTGTTATAGAAATCAAAAAAAAGCCGACTTCTTAGTCGGCTTGAATTACTTGGTACCAAATATCTTATCGCCTGCATCACCGAGGCCTGGAATGATGTACCCGTGTTCGTTTAATCCCTGATCAATCGATGCAGTATACAGTTCAACATCAGGGTGCGCTTTCTCTAACGCTTCAATACCTTCCGGCGCAGCAACCAGTACCAGGACTTTGATACTGACGCAGCCTGCTTTTTTCAACAGGTCAATGGTGGCTATCATTGAACCACCGGTCGCAAGCATCGGGTCAACAACCAATGCCATACGCTCTTCTATATTAGAAACCAGTTTCTGGAAGTACGGAACAGGCTTAAGCGTTTCTTCATCGCGGTAAACACCCACAACACTAATACGCGCGCTAGGCACATTTTCCAATACACCTTCCATCATGCCAAGACCAGCACGCAGAATAGGTACTACGGTAATTTTCTTACCCTTGATCTGCTCTATCTCGACCGGGCCATTCCAACCTTCAATAGTAACGGTTTCAGTTACTAAATCCGCCGTAGCTTCATAAGTCAGCAAGCTGCCAACTTCTGAGGCGAGTTCACGAAAGCGCTTAGTACTGATGTCATTCTCACGCATCAGGCCTAACTTATGTTTGACGAGTGGGTGTTTCACTTCCACAATCTTCATGCTCTTTCTCCCCGAGATAGTCTGGCATAAAAAAAATCGCCGGATTATACCGCTTTTTAACGGCAGTGCTATAGGTATTGCATCAGGTTCTGGTGAATCAGTAAGAATAGTAGAGATTGAACAATTATACATCAGCCATCAATAAGAGGCTCGCAAACGTTTGCTTCCACTGTTAGAATTGCCACGTTTTCATTTCATACCACCCACGGGGAACGCGCAGTGACCGATAAAACCTCTCTCAGCTATAAAGATGCCGGTGTAGATATTGATGCTGGTAACGCTCTGGTCGACAGAATTAAAGGCGTAGTAAAAAAAACGCGCCGTCCTGAAGTAATGGGTGGTTTAGGGGGTTTTGGCGCACTATGTGCTCTGCCACAGAAATACCGTGAACCCATTCTGGTTTCAGGCACCGATGGCGTAGGGACTAAATTGCGCCTGGCGATGGACTTAAAACGCCACGATGCGATTGGAATTGACTTGGTTGCTATGTGCGTCAACGATCTCGTGGTTCAAGGCGCTGAGCCGCTGTTCTTCCTCGACTATTACGCCACCGGCAAACTGGATGTTGATACCGCTTCCAGTGTGATAACCGGTATTGCTGAAGGTTGTCTGCAATCAGGCTGCGCCCTGGTTGGCGGCGAAACGGCTGAAATGCCGGGCATGTACCACGGTGAAGACTACGATGTTGCTGGTTTCTGCGTCGGGGTGGTTGAAAAATCAGAAATTATTGACGGTTCTAAAGTTGCCGATGGCGATGTACTGATTGCCCTTGGCTCCAGCGGCCCACACTCCAACGGCTATTCATTAGTACGTAAGGTGCTGGAAGTCAGTGGTACCGATCCGCTGACCACCGAACTGGAAGGTAAGCCGCTGGCCGACCATCTGCTGGAATCTACCCGTATTTACGTTAAAAATATTCTTGAACTGATTGAACAGGTCGATGTTCACGCTATTGCTCACCTGACTGGCGGCGGTTTCTGGGAAAATATTCCTCGCGTCCTGCCAGATAACACCCAGGCCGTTATCAGTGAGTCTTCCTGGCAGTGGCCGGCAGTGTTTGGCTGGTTGCAACAGGCAGGTAATATCAGCCGCCACGAAATGTACCGTACCTTTAACTGTGGTGTTGGCATGATTATCGCCCTCCCCGCAGCGCAGGCCGATAAGGCCGTTGAACTGATGAACGCCAAAGGTGAAAAAGCCTGGAAAATGGGTATCATCAAAGCATCTGATAGCGAAGATCGTGTGGTTATTGAGTAATGAAAAATATTGTGGTGCTGATATCCGGTAGTGGTTCTAATCTACAGGCTATTATTGATGCCTGTGAGCAACAGAAGATTAACGGCACCATTCGTGCGGTATTCAGTAATAAGGCCGATGTTTTCGGCCTTGAGCGGGCTCGTGATGCCGGTATTCCGGCCTTTTCACTTCTCCCTCGTGATTACGCTACTCGTGAAGCATTTGATAACCAGCTTATCACTGAAATTGATGCCTGGGCTCCAGATCTCGTCGTACTGGCAGGCTATATGCGAATTCTGAGCCCTGATTTTGTTGCACACTACAGCGGAAGGCTGTTGAATATTCATCCGTCTTTATTACCGAAATATCCCGGACTTCATACCCACCGCCAAGTACTGGAAAATGGCGATCGGGAACACGGCACTTCCGTGCATTTTGTGACTGAAGAACTTGATGGCGGGCCAATTATTTTACAGGCCAAAATTCCGGTATTTCCTGAGGATGAAGAAAGTGACATTTTTGCACGCGTTCAGCATCAGGAGCATGCTATTTATCCTTTAGTCGTCAGCTGGTTTGTCGATGGTCGTTTAGCTATGCGGGATAACGCTGCATGGTTAGATAATGTACGCCTTCCTCCGCAAGGCCATGCGGCTGACTGATGTCTCTGAATCTTTTTTAACCCCCTCCTGGGGGTTAAAATTTTCGGTCATTCTGTTTTGCTCACTGATAAGTGTATTTTCACTGTTGCACCTCTTCCCTCCGTTCATCAAGGCTCTCAATCCATTAAAAAATTTCATCTTTTTACTTTGATCTCATCTTGCTGTCATAATTCTGTCAGATAATTTTATTAACGAAGTTGGACATTTTTGATGAAAGCTCGCCATAATAAATAACGTGATGATGACAATATTGTCGTCTCTGCGTAAGAGAATGTGAGGACTAATGGGTCAGGATAAGTTGTATATCGAAAAAGAACTGAGTTGGTTAACTTTTAACGAACGTGTTCTACAGGAAGCAGCAGATAAAACTAACCCGCTTATTGAGCGGATGCGCTTTCTCGGCATCTATTCCAATAACCTCGATGAGTTCTACAAAGTCCGATTTGCCGAGTTAAAGCGACGGATATTGATTAATGAAGAGCAGGGATTACCGTCTAATCAGCGTCATTTACTGAATAAAATTCAGGCTCGGGTAATCAAAGCCGATCTGGAGTTTGACGGTCTGTACAACGATCTGCTGCTGGAAATGGCACGCAACCAAATCTTTCTGATCAATGAACGTCAGTTATCGCTCAACCAGCAATCCTGGTTACGTAGCTTTTTTAAACATCAGTTACGTCCACATATCACTCCTATTCTGATTAATCGTGATACTGATTTAGTCCAGTTTCTGAAAGACGATTATACTTATCTGGCAGTCGAAATTATGCGTGGCGATGATATTCGCTATGCCTTACTCGAAATTCCATCAGATAAAGTTCCGCGTTTTGTTAACTTGCCGCCTGAAGCACCACGTCGTCGCAAACCGATGATTTTGCTTGATAACATATTACGTTATTGTCTTGATGATATCTTTAAAGGGTTCTTTGATTACGATTCACTGAATGCGTATTCGATGAAGATGACCCGTGACGCAGAGTACGACCTGGTAACAGAAATGGAATCCAGTCTGCTGGAACTGATGTCTTCCAGCCTGAAACAGCGGTTAACGGCTGAGCCCGTACGTTTCGTTTATCAACGCGATATGCCAAAAGCATTGGTTGAAATGCTCTGCAATAAGCTCACTATCTCAAACTATGATTCCATCATTCCTGGTGGTCGCTATCATAATTTTAAAGATTTTATTAGCTTTCCGAATGTCGGCAAAGCTAACCTGGTGAATAAACCACTCCCCCGTTTACGCCACACGTGGTTCGATCATTTCCGCAATGGCTTTGATGCTATCCGCGAGCGTGATGTCTTACTTTACTATCCGTACCATACCTTTGAGCACGTACTTGAACTGCTGCGTCAGGCATCCTTTGATCCCAGCGTACTCGCGATTAAAATAAATATTTATCGGGTAGCAAAAGACTCACGCATTATTGATTCGATGATCCACGCCGCGCATAACGGCAAAAAAGTGACGGTTGTTGTAGAATTGCAGGCACGTTTTGACGAAGAGGCCAATATTCACTGGGCCAAACGTCTCACCGAGGCCGGAGTGCATGTTATCTTCTCCGCTCCTGGGCTGAAAATCCATGCCAAGCTCTTCCTTATTTCGCGTATGGAAGGCGAAGAGATCGTACGTTACGCACACATCGGCACCGGCAACTTTAACGAAAAAACCGCGCGAATTTATACTGACTATTCGTTACTCACCGCTGATTCGCGTATTACCAACGAAGTTCGTCGGGTTTTCAACTTTATAGAAAATCCTTATCGTCCGGTCATCTTTGACCATTTGTTGGTTTCACCACAAAATTCACGTCGTCTGCTCTATGATATGATTGACCGTGAAATTACCCATGTACAAAATGGACAACCTGCCGGAATTACGCTTAAACTCAACAATCTGGTCGATAAAGGGCTGGTAGACAGACTGTATGCAGCATCAACTGCCGGGGTGAAGATTAACCTCTTGATCCGAGGAATGTGTTCATTAATTCCGAATCTTAGTGGTGTCAGCGACAATATCAGTGTGATCAGTATTGTTGACCGTTATCTCGAGCATGACCGAGTTTATATCTTTGAAAACGGTGGTGATAAAAACGTGTTCCTTTCTTCTGCTGACTGGATGACACGTAACATTGACTATCGTATAGAGGTTGCTGTTCCGATCCTCGACCCGCGGCTGAAAAAGCAGATGCTGGATATCATGGATATCCTGTTTAGTGATACGGTGAAAGCACGCATCGTTGATAAAGAACTGAGTAATCGCTATGTACCGCGTGGCAACCGCCGCAAAGTACGTTCTCAATTAGCGATTTACGATTACCTTAAATTGCTGGAACAACCTGAATAACGCACTATGCCGCTATCAAACCCAACTCCCCGACCACAGGAATTTGCTGCGGTTGATCTAGGTTCCAATAGTTTCCATATGGTTATTGCCCGTGTGGTTGATGGAGCGATGCAAATTATTGGTCGCCTCAAACAACGAGTGCATCTGGCCGATGGTCTGGGCCCGGATGGCCGATTAAATGAAGAAGCCATGGAGCGTGGGCTTTCCTGTCTGGCGCTTTTTGCCGAACGCCTGCAAGGATTCAATCCTGATAATGTCTGTATTGTGGGCACACACTCGCTGCGTGAGGCCACCAATGCTGACGAATTTTTGCAACGTGCAGCCTTGGTTATCCCCTATCCGATTGAGATAATCTCCGGGAATGAAGAAGCCCGGCTTATCTTTATGGGCGTTGAACATACTCAGCCCGAGCGTGGCCGTAAGTTGGTGATTGATATTGGCGGTGGTTCGACTGAACTGGTCATAGGTGAAAATTTTGAACCACTGTTAGTTGAAAGCCGTCGTATGGGCTGCGTCAGTTTTGCCCGCCAATTCTTTCCTGACGGCAACATCACTGAAGCCAACTTTAAACGCGCACGCATGACGGCAGTACAGAAGCTGGAGAATCTGGCCTGGCAGTTCCGTCTTAAAGGCTGGAAAGTTGCCCTGGGTGCTTCTGGCACCATCAAAACCGCCCATGAGATCCTGGTCGAAATGGGTGAAAAAGATGGCATGATCACTCTGGAACGTCTGGAAATACTGCAACGCGAAGTTCTGAAATTTAAAAATATCTCCGCGTTAAGCCTGCCAGGACTTTCAGAGGAACGTAAGTCAGTATTTATCTCCGGACTGGCGATTCTCTGTGGTGTATTTGATGCCCTGGCGATTCGTGAACTCCGTCTTTCTGACGGTGCATTACGCGAAGGGGTGCTCTACGAAATGGAGGGGCGTTTCCGTCATCAGGACGTGCGTATTCGTACGGCGCAGAGCCTGGCGGAGCAGTATCATATCGACAGCGATCAGGCCAGACGCGTACTGGAAACGGTTGAAAATCTTCATCAGCAATGGGAAGAACAGAATCCCAAACTTGCAAACCTGCAGTTAACCGCGCTGTTGAAATGGGCGGCTATGCTGCACGAAGTCGGACTGAGCATTAACCACAGCGGATTACATCGCCACTCTGCTTATATTCTGCAAAACACTAACCTCCCGGGTTTCACTCAGGAACAGCAGCTCCTGATGGCAACTATGGTTCGTTACCACCGTCGTGTCGTCAGGCTGGATGACTTCCCGCGCTTTACCTTGTTCAGGAAAAAGCATTTCCTGCCGTTGATCCAGATCCTGCGTTTGGCAGTGTTACTGAATAATCAGCGCCAGTCGACGACAACGCCGCCGACACTGACACTGGTTACCGATGAAAACCACTGGACTCTACGCTTTCCTCATGACTGGTTTAGTCAGAACGCTCTGGTCCAGTTAGATTTGGAAAGAGAGCAACAATACTGGGAAACGGTTCTTGACTGGAAACTCAGCATTGAGGAAGCCCCTCATATTCTCGACTTCTGATCAGAACGTTATTATCAGCACCAGTCTCAAGCCCGTCGCATTTCTTTATTGCGACGGGCTTTTGTTATCCAGCAGGCTCTCCAGTGGTTGAGGATAACTGTTCAGATATCCTTGAATATAATCAACCCCTAACAGAATGACCGCTTCTTTGATTGATTCTGTTTCCACGCACTCTGCAACAATCTGCATTTTCTTGATGCGCGCTAACTGGCAAATAGAGCTAACAACCTGATAATCGAGGCTACTACTGAGAATATTACGGATAAAACCGCCGTCTATTTTTAACATATCAGCGTTCAGCTCTTTCAAGCTGGTATAACTCCCATAGCCCGTGCCAAAATCATCAATTGCTATCCGGCATCCCATACTTTGCAGGGCGCTTAGCGTGATATTAGCTTGTTCCATGTTAATCAGAGAGTCACATTCTGTTATTTCAAAAATAATCTGCCACGGCTCAATATGATAATGGGCAAGTAGTCGCCTGACTTCCTGCGAAAAATATTCTCGACACACAGATACCGGCGTCAGATTGATAGAAAAGCGGCATCCGGGCAATTGTTTACGATGCATCGCCATAAACATTAACGTTGCATTGAGTACCCAACGATCAATTCTCGCAGATAAACCAAATTCATGAGCAATCGGCATAAATTTATCCGGTGTAAGCAGCTCATTATTATCACCCTGCATCCGCAGCAAAATTTCATAATAAGTATCTCCCCGAACACCTTCAATAGACTGCGCCATCAGCACAAAACGGCCATTATCCAGAGAGTACTGTAAGCGGTTCATCATATCGACTTTATGCTTCACATCGTTCTGAACCGGGTTTGAACCCTGTGTTTGCAGTATTTCTGGGCGACAGGTCGTCAGTGAGTTTTCAGCCATGGCACCCAGTTCACCTAGCAGTAAATAGAGATGAGAAACGGGATGACGGATATCACAATAACTCATCCCTATTTGTGGCTGAAGTGGCAACCCATCCCAGATAAACCGGAACTGTCTGGCTCGCTGATAGATAGTCTCAATTTTATCCGGGGAAAATAAAGGTTGAGGAGAATCATGATTATGATTCAATCGCAGAACTAAACTTGAACCGGATAAATGATAAACCATCTCCTTTGGCATCAATTTGTTACGTAAAAATGCCGCCAACTGCTGCTTGTACTGAATGCGCAACATGACACCATAATTACGCCCCAATAATTCCAAGTCCGGAATGGTGATGACTCCAACAGTTGACCAGTTATGCTGTTCTAAATCCCGGCTTAATGCACGTAAATTGGGCATCTGTAACACCGGGTCAATGTAGGCCAGTCGTTTGGATTTATTATGCAAAATGCGCTGTCGTGTCGTGAGTGCGGCCATCAGATAAATAGTGACCGAAAAAACAGCATTACAAGAGGACACTATCGCTAAATGAAGTTCAATACCAATATCAGGCGAAAGATAATGATGGAATTTTGACGAAAGCAGGATCAGTAACAAGGTCCAGGCATTGATGATAAACAGAAAACCAAAACGCATGGCTCCCCATAACATGACAGGAAGCATCAGAATCAACGTATAATCGGTATTAAAAATCGTACTTTTTTCGCTGATGGGATTCAGGAGTAATACCATAAAGCAAACAACCAGGGCGCTCCAAAGAAGGATTTCAGTTAGCGTGACACCCTGTTGTTTCTGCGCCACCATACGACGCCAAAAACTTTTTATAAACAATGGATTAATAATAATCCGCAGCAGGTAATAAAAGAAAGGCAACCCGGTAAGGCAGCCCACTAATACTGCCTGATAATTGATAAGTGTACGAATCGTCCACAGCATTTCCGGGAAAATTAAATACTCTTGGTCGTACAATCCCAATAGTAAACCCGCTTCATAGAACAGTAAAAATAGCGTTCCGTTAACCCAGACCAGCCAGAACATTCGCGCCATCACCAGATGCATCATGTCAAATCGAACGACACGATGCCGTGGCACAAAAACATGGTAACAAAACCAGCTAATGCTCAGCGGCACTAAATAATGGAATGTATAGACAAGAACAACGAGCTCGGACTTCATGGGCAGGTAACGAATCAATAATGCCAGCACGATGCCAGGTAAAGCTGCCCAGCCGAAAAGCATGACAAAAGCGGTCATCAGGGCCAGTGGCATGTAAAGCAAGAAAACCCGACTACCATCAAGAAGAGTCTGGGCGTTCAAACTAACAACCAGAGGTAGCAAGAGGCTCGGAAGGATAAGCGGCAGTGCCCACCATTTATTTTTTGAACGTTGATACCAAAGAAAGAAACGCATTGTCATATATCATTTCCCCTTCCTGATTGGGTTTAGTGCCGCAAGTAACACTGACTCATTTTTATCCATGCTGCATGGATACGCGATAAGAGGGAGAATTTTAACCAGAAATAAATGTTTATAATAAAATTAAAGTATTACCAAATATGCTGCGACTTTGTCAGACAGTAACCACTTCGAAACGGTCCTACTCTGCAAACTATAGATTGACGGAGAAAATTTATCACTGCCAGCCCGTGAAAAATTGACCTGAGATGTTCCCTGTGACTAAATACTCATATTCCCAGAATAATGGATTATTTCTCAGCCCCCTCACGTGGCACAGGATACTTTGATGCGAAACCGCAACAGATTCAATAATCGTATGACGCGTATTATCCTTTTGATCAGTTTCTTATTTTTATTTGGTCGTTTCGTATATTCTTCGATTGGTGCCTGGTATCACCATCAGGATAAAAAAGAACAAAATCAGCAATCTCAGCAAAGTACCCAGTCGACAGAACGTAATAATACGCTATAGGTCCTCTCTACCTCAGGCTGCGCTTTCAAGATGCATTCTGAAGCATTCTCGCGTAGAAAACCAATCTCAGATGTTTGTCTTCATCGACAATAAATGAAGTATGGTTAAAGGTCACCTCCCCCTCCTCCGCTATTTGGAATGTTCGCTGGCCTTCACAACGACCATGAACATCATGCTGGCTCCACAAGGTTTTAAAATCACCCGATATCTCACTCAGCATAGCAACAAGGTTTACCATGTCCTCATCTTCTGGTGCCCGGGCAAAATCACGCCGAAAACTCGCTAATACCTGGGGAGCCTGAGCAGACCAGTCCACAATCTTGCTATTTAACTGACAATCAGAAAATAACATCCACAGCATATTTCGTTCTGATTCCGGACGTTCAGTGAAACCAAAAAGAGAATCAGCAGCCCTATTCCAGCCCAGAACATCCCAGCGTAAGTTAAGAATATAGGAAGGGCGCAGAGTTAAATCATCCAGTAACAGACGGATCATAGGGGATAACTGACACTCTGTCTGAGCCGTCATCGCCGGGGGACGTTGATGAGCCAGCAGAAACAGATGGCGTCGTTCAATTTCATCCATCTTCAGTACCCGGGACAGGTTATCAAGAAAACTCGTTGATACCCGAATACTGCGGCCCTGCTCAAGCCAGGTATACCAAGTAATACCAACCCCTGCGAGTGCCGCAACCTCCTCCCGACGCAGGCCGGGCGTTCGCCGCCGCTTTCCGGCAGGTAACCCAACATCCAAGGGAGAAAGTGACTCACGTCTGTGACGTAAAAAATCACCCAGTTCACTATGAGTTCTGTTCAGTCGGTTGCCCAGCATATTACCCTCAGTAACAGTATAACCAGTTATATAGTAATAGGTTAAACGTTCTGCGACACTCCGACAAGTTTCTTAAAACACCGGAGCTTTTATGACTGATACATCACTACCTGCAACCTGCCCGGCGGAATACCAGGCTCAGCGCCCCGCTTCCCCGATTGCGCTTTTTATCCTGTTACTCGGAGGTTTCATAACCATCTTTGATCTCTTTGTCGTCAATATTGCAGTGGCTTCTATTCAGGAAAGTTTCGAGGCAAGCTTCGCTGATATTGCTTTTGTTATCGCCGGATATGAACTCGCATTTGGTGTACTCCTGATAGCCGGAAGTCGACTCGGTGACCGTCATGGACGGCGGCGATTGTTTATTCTCGGTATGCTGGCCTTCACGTTGTCCTCCTTCCTTTGTGGTGTTGCTGCTTCAGCAACGATATTAATTGCAGCCCGCCTGATGCAAGGTGCTGCAGGCGCACTTTTGTTCCCACAAATTTATGCCTCATTACGTGTCATCTATGATGGCAAGGGACGTAGCAGAGCCTTTGGCCTACTCGGTATGACCCTGGGATTAGCCGCTATTGCCGGACAAGTGATTGGTGGATTACTGGTTGAAATGAATTTGTTCGGACTCGGCTGGCGGGTGGTTTTTTTAATCAATATCCCAGTTGGTATACTGGCAGCTATTGCCGCTCGCACCATTCCGGAATCAAAAGCCCAAACAGATACTGATATCGACTGGGTGGGTGTCATTCTGATTAGCTGCGGGTTATTGCTATTATTACTGCCACTTCTTGAAGGGCCCAATATCGGCTGGCCACTCTGGACAGGATACAGCTTTATTGCAGGTCTTACTCTGACAGCCCTCTTCCTGACCTGGCAATACCGCCTCGCGAATATGGGCGGAACACCGATTATTTCGCTGACATTATTTCGCCAACCGGCTTTCTCTGTCGGCTCTCTGTGTGTCTTACTGATTTATTCTACCGCAACATCACTTTTTCTTTGTTTCGCCCTGTTACTCCAGTCCGGACTGGGGCTTTCTCCCCTTGCTGCCGGGATGATCTTTGCGCCTTGCAGTGTCGGGTTTATCGCCTCCTCACTGTCCGCACCGAAACTGGTGGCTCGTTTTGGCAACAAAATTATTGCTCAAGGTGCTGCGGTCTATGCCGCCGGAATTGCCGGATTAATGGTGATGACCTGGAATTTCAGTCAGGAATCAGACGTTATTCTACTGATTTGGCCGTTAATCGTCTTAGGTTTTGGCCAGGGAATGGCGATGACTCCTATGCTGAATCTTGTGATTGGTTACATAGAAGAACGCCATGCGGGTATCGCAGCAGGATTTATTTCGACCATGCAGCAAGTAGGAGGGGCATTCGGTGTCTCTATTAGCGGTATTTTCTTTATGAATATTTTGACCCGTGACGCCAGTTTAACCACTGCCGCACGCTATCTTGACGCTTTTTCAGGTGCAATGATTTACAACCTGTTTGCTGTTGTTATCGCTATCATTCTGATTATCAGGCTTCTCCAACGTAGTCGTGGTATTGACAAAGAAGTCGGCCGTTAACCGGTCGCTTCCAGCAACAGCAAGTCCATCAGCAAGACCAGATTTGACTCAAAGGAGGTCACACCCGCGGCCTCCGCGGCATAATGGACAGCTTCGTCATATAAGGCAAAATGCAGATCGGCCATGCCTGCCAAACTATTCGCTGATGCACGGGTAAATGCCACCACTGTCATGCCAATATTTTGTGCGATCCTCGCCTTATCCAGTACTTGTTCCGTTTCACCGCTGCGTGAAACGGCAACAAATACCTGATAACGGGCGGCATTACTCAAAAAGATATTGCGGCTATCGCCCGGACCTGAAATAAAAGCAGTTTTACCAAGCACTTGTAATTTTTTAGTCAAATACTCGGCAAATAAATAGGAAAAACCCGCACCATAAAGAAAAAAGCTCTCTTTTTCGCGCAAAAGCTGAGTAAAAGTATGACGTTTTTCTTCGGTAACCCACTGGAAGGTTTGCTGATAATTAGCGACAAACTGGTTAAATAACGCAGGAAGTTCCGGAACATTATTCGTTCGCGTCGCCCACTGTGGCGTTTCTGATAATAGCTGTTTGCAGTGCCAGATAAACTCACTAAAACCGCTAAAACCGAGCTTCTGAGCTAAACGCATTATTGTGGCGGTAGAAACGTAGGTCGCCTCAGCCAATTCACGAACGGTAATATGCCCGACCCGTAAAGGGTGTTCCATTAACCAGGAGAGAATACGATATTCAGCACGCGTTAAATTGGCATCACGCGTTAACAGGGATGAAAGACGAGTATCCATCAGGCTACCCGCCTGAGTGCAGGAATCAGACATTCAGTACGTTTTTTCAGCACATCAGACAGAATATTCCAGCCATCGCGCGTTTTTAAGTACCAATGAATAAGAGTCAAATCACCTGATGACATATGTAGCCCCTGAGCCTGTTAATCAAAATAGGATTGTCGGTGTTTTTTCTCACACCGACAAGTCGCTCAGGGTTTTAGTCACTGATTGCTGACAGCTTCACCATCACGCCAGGCTTGTTGCAAAGCCGGCCAGTAATCGCGGTTAGCCTCAATCATCTCATCGAGAATTAATTTCGCGTGTTCCATTGTCGGTACGGTTCTGTTCAGCGTAAAGGCCTGGAGTGCTTTCTCATAACTTCCCTCAATCGTTGCCTCAACCAGTAGTTGCTCAGATGCCAGTTGCTGCTGGAGCAAGGTCTGGTGGAATAATGGCACCTGACCAATACGTACAGGTTCCGGCCCTTCGCTGGTGATACAGGCAGGTACTTCGACCATGGCATCATAAGGCAGGTTAGTTATCGCTCCTTTATTCTCTACCATCACCAAGTGGCGCTGACGCAGGTTAAAGGCCAGTGAACGGGCCACATCAACAATAAACTCACCATGAACGCCCACATGGAAGGCATCGGACAGAATACCGGTGCGCTTATACTCCGCCGCGGCTGCAAACAGTTTTTTCTCCCGCCCATCCATCACTTCATTGGCGCGGGTATAGTCCGGGTTTTGATGTGCTACTATCTGGTCAGGCATCAGATAATATTGCAGATAAGGATTCGGCAAATACTCCGGGAAGTTATCCATGATTGGCTTAATATTACGCCATGTTTTGACCCATGAAGGATCGGAATGCTGCGGATCGGTTTTTGCTGCATCTTCGGTCAGTAAACCAAAACGGGCAATGTGACGACGTAGCTCCGGGAGTCTGTCCTCACCGTCCACCAGCACTCGGGTAAACCAGCCAAAGTGATTCAGCCCAAAATAGTCCACTTCAAGCTTATGACGGTCAACACCGAGGATCGCCCCCATATTGCGCATCGCTGCGACTGGCATATCACAAATATTCAGCACCCGGGCGTTCGGGCGCAGGCGACGCACACCTTCTGCGACAATGGCTGCCGGGTTTGAGTAGTTCACAATCCAGGCTTTTTTATCCGCATAACGGTCAACCATATCGATAAGCTCAACCATCGGCAAAATAGTACGTAAACCGTATGCCAAACCACCCGGACCACAGGTTTCCTGCCCTACAACACCGTGACGCAGAGGGATTTTCTCATCCTGCTCACGCATTTTATATTGCCCTACGCGCATCTGAGCAAAAACAAAATGCGCACCGCTAAAGGCTACTTCAGGGTTGTCAGTAACGGTAAATTTAATCTCTTGGCTATGGTCACGAATCACTTTTTCCACAACCGGTGCAATGGTGTTCTGCCGTTCGGTATCAATATCATAGAGACGGATTTCCGCGAGCGGAAAATCTGCCAGTCTGACCATCAGACTTTTTACGATACCCGGTGTATAGGTACTGCCGCCACCAGCAATAGACAGAATAAATGGGGGTGTAAACATAATTGTCTCCTTCAGAGAAACGTCTCTACTGCTTCTCGCATTTTCTTGACATGCAGCCCGTAGACCACCTGAACGTTATTACCTTGTTTAATAATGCCTTTGGCACCTGTTGCCTTGAGCCCTGGCTCATCAATCATGGCAACATCTTTAACGGTGACGCGTAGTCGGGTGTAGCAGTTATCCACTACGTCGATATTGTTTGCTCCACCAAGCCCCGCAATAATCGATTTACCTATCTCATGGTTATTACCTCGAGCCTGATACTCTTGCTTACTGTGCAGACGAGTCTCCTCTTCATCTTCTTCGCGGCCCGGCGTCTTCATATTTAATTGCACAATCAACAGACGGAAGGTGATGAAATAAAGCCCGAACATGATGAGGCCCACAAGGATATACATCGGCCAGTTAGACTTCTCGCTACCCAGCGGCAAGTTATAGAGAATAAAATCGATGAAACCGTTAGCACCGATAGCGTGAACGCCAAACAGTGAAAACAACACCATGCCTATTCCTGTTAATACGGCATGAACAACAAACAGCAAAGGTGCGACGAACAGAAAAGCAAATTCAAGTGGTTCAGTGACCCCGACCAGCATGGCAGTGAGGGCGGCGGGTAACAGGATTGCTTTTGCCTGAGTCTTACGTTCTGGTTTAGCTGTCACGTACATGGCGAGTGCCACGGCTGGCAGACCAAACATTTTGCTGATACCACGCGCATCCCATACCACCGTGCTACTCAGTTGCTTGACATCCTGACAGGCCATTTCGGCGAAGTAGATATTACGTGCACCATGGTATAGCGTTCCGCAGACCTCTTTTGACCCACCCAGTTCGGTGTAAAGGAAGGGGGTATAGACCAGATGATGCAGTCCGGTCGGCACCAGAATACGCTCAAGGAAACCGTATATCGCGACCCCAAATGGCCCGGAGTCTTTTATTGCCAGGGCCATCGAGCTAATGCCGTGCTGAACATAGGGCCAGACTTCGCTCATGACCACACCAAGCAGAATAGAAACCGGCAGCATGATAATGGCGACAAAACAGTGTCCGGAATAAATTGCCATCACCCCGGAAAACTGAACGACGGAGTATTTGTTATACAGATAACCGGCCAGAGCCCCGGTCAGAATACCAGCAAAGACGCCCATTTCCAGGACCTGTACCCCCAGCACCATTGCCTGTCCTCCCATACGCATCTGCGCTGCGGGTAACAGCTGTCCCTGAATCTGTAATGTCACATTCATCGCATTAATAAACACCACAAAAGTGACCAGCCCTATCAACGCTGCATATCCCTTATCCCGGCTCGCCAGGCCAATAGGAATGCCAACGGCAAATACCAGACCTAAATTGACCAGCAATGAAACGGCTGATTTAGCAATCAGCTGTCCGGTATGCTGAATAAACGGGTGGCCAAGAAACGGAAGGTATTCCGCTAAATTGCCATTACCCAGCACATTACCGAACGCAATAAATAATCCGACAATGGGTAAGATAAGCACCGGTCCGTACAGCGACTTTCCAAAATTTTGTAGGGCATTAACGGCTCGTTTCATAGAGGTCTCTCTCAATAGGCGCGCACTTTCTGTGCGTCTCGCTCGTCAAATTAACAGGATTACAAGAGAGATATCCAGCTATCTTGTTGTTTTTAAAATAAATGACGTTAAAGGTTACATGTAACCTTTGGAGCTGTGATCAAGGTAACAGAGGGATTGAGCAGGCCAATCGGGAAAGCGTTGTTCACTGCCGTTTCATTGCGGGGGATAAAATTAAGGCGAAGGTTACTGATATTAATTATCATTATCTTCTTTCAACGATAAAATGTTATCTTGATTCATCACTTACAGAAACGTAACTTATTAATTAAAATGAAAAAATCCATCTTCAGCTGTCTGCTGGTATGTAGCTCCCTGGTATTAGCGGCTTGTCAGCACCAGACATCGTCTGAAACAGCCAACTCACTCATTCCTGAAGGTTCACGTATTCAAAATATCCGGACAGGTGCAGCACTGACCCCTCAACAACTGCTTAAGGTGCTAAGTGATGCCCCGATGGTGATCGTGGGTGAAGAGCATACCAATATCGCACATCACGAGATTGAACTGTGGCTTCTGCAAAACCTGCAACAGAAACGCCCTCAGGGTAGCGTGCTCCTGGAGATGATTACTCAGGATCAACAGCCGGTTATCGATGAAGCCAGACAATCCCTGGCAACAGGAAAAAGCCTGAGCGAGTCACAAATACAAGAGACTATTCGCTGGAATAAAGGCTGGCCATGGCCGATGTATGGCAAGCTCGTGACAGAAGGATTGAAAGGCCCAGCCCCGCTGCTGAGTGCCAATATCTCACGTGCCAGAATCACAGAAATTTATCAGGACTCGACCTTCCCGGCAGGCGAGCACAGTTCACAGAAGGCGGTTCGGGACAAAATATCTGACACTATTACAGTCATGCATGGAGGCAATATTGAAGCCAAACAACTCACGGCAATGCTGGCTATCCAACAACATCGCGACCGCTTTATGGCCGGGCAATTACTGAATGCACCACAACCCGCCCTGCTGTTTGTTGGCGGATACCATGCGGCTAAAGATGTCGGCGTACCGTTGCATATTCAGGATCTGAACGGCAAGCCAGCAGTGGTGCTGATACTCTCAACTCAAGGCACAACCGTCAGTGCAGCTCAGGCGGATTATGTCTGGTATGTTCCGACTATTAAAAAATAACGGAATAATACAGGCACAGAATAACACCGTTTTAACGTTCTTTCTGACAGAGGGGTAATACCTTCCTGTCAAAAAGAACGTTAAATATTACATACCCGTCACCAAAATTGCGCTAAATCAAATTCACTGCAAATAGCTATAAAATCCTCTGGTCAGTCTGCAAAATTAAGCCTAGCTTAAAGATGTATTTAAAATACAACTTATAAAGATAGGTGAGATTATGTTTTGTGTGCAATGTGAACAAACTATTCGTACGCCAGCCGCTAACGGCTGTGCTTATGCCCAAGGTATGTGCGGTAAAACCGCCGAGACGTCCGACTTACAAGATCTGTTAATTGCGACGCTACAAGGGCTTTCCGCCTGGGCCTGTAAAGCGCGTGAATACGATATTATTGATCATGAAGTCGACAACTTCGCCCCTCGCGCCTTTTTCTCAACGCTGACAAATGTCAATTTTGACTCAATACGTATCGTCGGTTATGCGCGCGAAGCCATCGCTAAACGCGAGGCACTGAAAGCTATCTGCCTTACGCTAGACGTCAATGCCACAGTGGATCACCCAATGGCAGATTTACAGCTCGTAAGTGGCGATCTCGGGGATTTACAAAAACAGGCAATGGCGTTTGTTCCTAACCGTGACAAAGCTACGATTGGCGAAAATGTTCTCGGCCTGCGTTTACTCTGCCTGTATGGTCTGAAAGGTGCCGCAGCCTATATGGAACATGCTCATGTGCTGGGCCAGTATGACAACGCTATCTATGCCCAATATCACAAGATTATGGCGTGGCTGGGTACCTGGCCTGCTGATATGAACGCATTGCTTGAATGCTCAATGGAAATCGGTCAAATGAATTTTAGCGTCATGCGAATTCTTGATGCCGGTGAAACCAATGCCTACGGCCACCCAACACCTAACCAGGTCAACGTTAAAGCCGTCGCGGGTAAATGTATTCTTATTTCCGGGCATGATCTGAAAGATCTTTATCATCTGCTACAACAAACCGAAAATACCGGCGTTAACGTCTATACACATGGCGAAATGCTTCCCGCACATGGTTACCCTGAGCTACGTAAATTCAAACACCTGGTCGGTAACTACGGCAGCGGCTGGCAGAATCAACAAGTTGAATTTGCCCGCTTCCCGGGCCCGATTGTGATGACCTCCAACTGTATTATCGATCCTGCTGTCGGTTCCTATCAGGATCGTATCTGGACTCGCAGCATTGTCGGCTGGCCGGGCGTCAATCACCTGGAAGAGGATGATTTTAGCCCGGTGATAAATCAGGCATTGCAGTTAGAGGGTTTCCCCTACAGTGAAATCGAGCATCTGATAACCGTGGGTTTTGGCCGCCAGACATTGCTGGGTGCGGTGGATACGCTGATTGACTTAGTTAGCCGGGAAAAACTGCGCCATGTCTTCCTGGTCGGTGGTTGTGACGGTGCACGCGGTGAGCGTAATTACTTCACTGATTTCGCGACTCAAGTTCCGGAAGATTGCCTGGTCCTGACACTGGCCTGCGGTAAATATCGCTTTAATAAACTCGATTTCGGTGACATTGAAGGACTGCCGCGTCTGATTGATGCCGGACAGTGTAATGATGCTTATTCCGCCATCATACTGGCCGTCACACTGGCAGAAAAACTGGGTTGCGGCGTCAATGAACTCCCGTTGTCACTAGTGTTGTCATGGTTTGAGCAAAAAGCCATTGTTATCCTGCTGACGTTGCTGTCATTAGGCGTCACTAATATTGTAACCGGCCCAACTGTACCCGGTTTTCTGACACCTGATTTGCTCGCGGTGCTCAATGAAAAATTTGGTCTGCGTCCCGTCACTACCGTTGAGCAAGATATGCAGCAGATGCTGAACGTATAAGGGGGTAATCATGACTATGCCAACTTCCCAGTGCCCGTGGCGTATGCAGGTACATCATATTCATCAGGAAACACCAGATGTCTGGACACTGTCGCTGCTCTGCCACGATTATTATCCCTATCGCGCAGGCCAGTACGCGCTGGTCAGTATCGGGAATAACAGCGATACACTGCGAGCCTACACCCTGTCTTCAACTCCAGGTGTCAGCGAGTACATCACACTGACAGTACGACGTATTGATAATGGCGCAGGTTCGAACTGGCTGACCCAGAATGTAAAACGAGGTGACTATCTCTGGTTATCTGATGCCCAGGGTGCATTTACCTGCGACCACATCACCAGTAAAAAAATATTATTACTGGCAGCGGGTTGTGGCGTGACTCCAGTCATGTCGATGCAGCGCTGGCTGGCCGCTTTTCGTCCTGAGGTAGATGTGCAGGTTATCTACAGTGTACGTTCCCCAAAAGATGTTATTTTCGCTGATGAGTGGCAAGACTATAAGGTCAGTCTGGTCGCAGAAAATGATGCCTGTGAGGGTTTTATGTCGGGACGTTTGACGGAAGCAATGTTAAACGCGGTGCCAGAACTCACTGAACGTACCCTGTTCTGCTGTGGTCCGGCCCCTTATATGGACTGGGTTGAAAATGCGGCACATAAACTGGGTGTCACAGATTTCTATAAAGAGCAGTTCTTTACCCCGATTGCGGCCCCCGTTACTGAAGGCATCAAATTCACTAAACTGTCCCCTGAAAAAACCTTCTTCGCGGCACGGGGCCATTCCCTGCTGCAAGCGATGGAAAGCAATCAGGTACCCGTGAATACCGCCTGTCGCGAAGGAGTATGTGGTTGCTGTAAAACTCGGATTATTTCCGGTGAATATAACGTCAGTAGCACGATGACCCTCACCGAACAGGAAATAGCCAATGGCTATGTACTGGCTTGCGCCTGCCAGCCGGTAAGCGATTTGGTACTCGCCTGAGAACCCGAACAACGCCCTTTCATAAGTTTAAGGGCGTTTCTCTTCACGGAAACATCCTCATCAATAAAACCTCAAAGCGCCTGCCGATACTTGTAACTCATTGGTAATAATAAAATCTTTATCGGAATCGATAAGTAGGAGCAGCTTAAACGATGAATATGCTGCATCGGTATAAAACCATTCAGCACCCTATTCGGTCGTTCGTGATGATAAAACCATTGCCATTTTGCCGCATATTCCTACAACTCATTCAATGATGAAAACAGGCTCTACCCCAGCCAGCGGAAGCTAGAAGGATAGCTTAAACCGGTTTATCGCGACTGGAATCATGAAGGCGCTCAAGCTCAGTTTTTTGCTGTTCAGTGATGAAGATTTTCATGGTGGATAGCATGATCCTCTGTTGTCAACAAATCGAGCATCTTCAATGATCACGGGTATATACCCAAAATAATTCGAGTTGCTTATAGGCGCCCAGTTCAGCCCGTCGATGAGCATAGATACACTCTGTGATTCGGCGGGCTGGACGCAGGCAACACCCAAGCAACTTGAAGTATGACGGGTATAAATCCATTATATTGGATACAACGGCTATTATAACGCTCTCCTAAAACAAGACAGTTATTGTTATACTTTCCGTTTTGATATTTACAGAGAACAAATAAAACACTCAATGAATGAATAACAAAATAATTAACAAGCCTATTATATAATCCGTATTTTAATATAGGACTATTATGATTGACTAAGATAAAATCAGCTTTAAGATGGTGATTGAAAATGACGACTCGCTTATACTCACCCTCGTATTTCAAGAAAAAAGACATGGAGGTTATATGAATACAATCACCGATCAAAAACCAGTATCATCGTCAAGTCAGTTACATGAACGATTAATTATTTTAAATCAAAGTGTAAAAGGTATGCTTCCTACCATTAACACCAGAAACGTTGGTGAGATATTACACTTACCTCAACAAACAACAGCCCTGGCTTGGAATTGGTCAAAGGGTTTTAATTATTAATTTAAATAATATCATCATATATACCCAAAATAATTCGAGTTGCTTCTAGACAAAAAGAGAAGGCAGTCGATGAGCATAGATGGACTATGTGATTCGGCTGCCTGAACGCCAGCAACACCCAAGAAACTCGAAGTATGACGGGTATATATATATGCACTTGAAGTATAAAAACATAACTAAGTGATTAAACTAACAGGTATCGCTGCTGATGAATTTAAATATATTCATTAATGACTTAAAACTAAAACCCGCAGCAACTCTTTTAGCTCTGGTGATTACTGTTATTGGCTTGGCGGCGACAGTGCTGGTCATTATGCTTTATATTACTGACCGCAGTATTGATCGGAGTCTCTCTGAATCTCAACAACTATATCGTATTGAAAGTCAGTTCAATCTCCCTAATGGCGATACTGTGCGTTCAGCGAAAACTCCTTTTCCACTAGTCGAAGCACTACAAAAACATCCCGATATTGAGAGCGTGGGCTATACTTGGCGGCTGGATGCCCAACTCAATCACCGAGGGAGTACGATCCCCCATATATCTGTATTTGCCGTTACACCTGCATTTATGGAACAACTTCATCCTTTTCGTAATCATTTGCCGGCTCCAGGACCACATGAGATCTACATCACTGCGGATTTTAATCGCCAGTATCTCGGACTGGATGAGCCCCTTGGTAAAATAGTTGATCTGGGAAAAAGTGGGCAGTTTATTATTAAAGCGCTTGTTGAGCCACGTCCCAATAGTAGTCTTAATTTACCGGCCATTATTGCCTTCACTCCCGACCTGGTAGATGAGTATCAGGATAAGCGGCTGGACTGGTATGATACCCATGTCTATGCCTTTGCTCATCTTCACTCCGGTCACTCACATTTTAATCAACAGATACTGTCTGATATCGTCACCCGTGACGCACCACAACTGGCGGGTGTACCTTTTACGCCGTCATCATTTCTTACTTTTAGTGCCCGACAGATCCAGGATATGCATTACAACCATGGCTATGCCGATGAATTTGCTACTACACGCGCAAAGTCATTACTTTATATTCTGTATATTGCCGCGCTGTTTGTCCTGCTTTCTACAACGATCAATTTTTTCAATATCAACGGTATTCTCAATACAGCCAGACTACCCAGCCTGCATATCAAACGCAGCATCGGTGCCTCAAATCGTCAGCTTCTGACAGAATCACTCAATCTGTTATTACCGCAGTTTCTTATAACAGTGACATTAGCAGGCTTTTTCCTCTGGGGGTTAGTACAGCTCTCACCAGATATCAATAACCTGTTCGCTCATCAGTCAGTAATACAAATACTGGAAATTTTTACCGGCGTAGCGCTGTTTATCGGCTTGATTATGCTGAGTTCGCATGTTCTCAATCTTTCACTGTTTATATACGACAAACAAACTTCACATAGTTTAAGCCGCTATCAACACAGGCAAACTGATTACAATAATCGGATCATAATGGTGATACAGCTTGTGGTGACAGGTATTACTGTTTATCTGTGGGCTGGGGTAATGACGCAAAATTATACCGCGGAAAATACCGATTTTGGTTATCAGAAAACGCACCGCTTAACATTCTCGCTGGATGAGGGATTTTATTCGTCGGGTAGTGTGCATGAGTTACAACAAAGACTCAAAGAAATAGAAGAAACCTCAAATCTCAGCTTAAGCAGCTGGCAGCCCTTTGATATGTCGCGCCAGATACTCAGTGTGCAACATGCTCAGCAGTCAGTACATGACCAGTTCACTACCGTTAATGCTCTCTTTGCAGATAAAAACTTTATCGATGTCTGGGGATTAACCACGCTAGCAGGTCAGAAAAGCAGGCTGTTAGCCAGCTCAGACGATCGTGTATCGCATGCTATTGTCACTCGGGAATTTATGCATGCAATGGGACAAAAGAGCTTCGATGAAGTGCTTAATACTCGCTATTACATTCCCTATCCAGAACAGCAACAGGAGCTGCGCGTATTGCAAATAGTGGAGGATTTCGATCTCGGAGAACACCTTTCCTCCCCACAACCGCTAATCATTTTTATCAATGATCGACTGGAAAAATTTGCAACACTTTCATATTCGCATCAACAGCATCTGCCAGCCCTTATCACACTACTTAAACGCTATGGCCCCCCAGGTCTGTCAATACAAACAGTAGAGCAAATTCATAACCACCATTTTCAGAACTCTCACCTGATGCTCAGTGTCATCATGCTTACCGCAATACTGGCACTGGTCGTTATGGTGATAAGTACCCTGATTATTAGTATTTCGGAAGCACAACGATTAAACAGCACACTAAAAATTATGGAGGCAGTGGGAGGCTCTGTTGCCACCAGCATGTTTTTTTTTCTACGACTTTATGTCCTGCCAATAGTGCTTTCGTTAGCCGTCGCACTTCTTCCGGGTAGCCTGTTATTAAGAAGCTGGTTACAGCAGTATCCGTCTATAAGCGGAGTTGTCTACATCAATGCGTTTGGCTCTCTGTTACTCCTGGGTCTGGTGGTTATTTCCATCATGGCGATAGCATTAGTGCTGTGCAATGTTCAGGGCACACGACACCAATTAAAGAGAAAGCCAGCCTGATGGATATCCAACTGGACAACAAAAATACAGCGCATCGATTAGCAAAAGGGCTAGTCGCTCTGGCGCTGATTCTGTTTGCCCTGTTATTTCTGTGGCTGATAACACTTTTCAGGACAGAAAAGATAACACGCATACCCTTAGCCAGTATCACTCTTCATTCCGTACAACGCGGCACATTTACTGATCGACTAGTAACGCGAGCAGTGGCAATACCGGGTAAAAGTGTAATGGTAACCTCTGAACGCGGCGGCACGATAACAACTCTTCGCCAGGTTGAGTCCAGTAAAATTAAAAAAGGCGATCTTATTGCCCAACTCTCCAATGATGACTTTGTTTTACAAGTGACATCGCGAATTGCCGATGTTACTGAACAAATCAATAATCTACGTAATATTCGTCGGTTGCTGGAAAAAGATGACCTTGAAACGCATCTGGCTCAGCAAGATGCTCAGTATCAAACAGATAAACGCCATAAAGAGGTGGTGCGTAAAAAAGTATTGTACGAACGCGGTATTATGGAAAAAGCCACCTATGAACAACTGCTGGATGAACTGACATACTGGAAAAAACGCAACAGGATTTTAACCACTTATCAGGAACAGCAAGAAAGTGTGCACCCGTTACGACTTACGGAAATAGAGGCTTCACTCAACTATCTGGAAAAATTGATAAAACAGACAGAGAAAAGCCTGGAAAAACTCACCATTACAGCACCGATCGACGGCATTCTTTCACCCTTAACAATGAAAATTGGCCAGCAAATTAAAGCTGGGGAACAAATCGCCACCTTAGATAATACAGGAAGTTATTATTTTGAAACCTTATTAAGTGAATACTATCTGGACAAAATCAAACCCCAGGACAGTGTCATCGCCCATTATGCTGGTACCGATATACCACTCATTATTATCTCGGTCTCATCTCAGGTAGAAAACGGTAAATTTATTGCAAGATTTGCTCTTGCTCATCCGCAACTCTTGTCGCTAAAGCGGGGGCAATCTGTCGATCTACAAATATCATTAGCAACCACATCAGATGTATTACATGTCCCTTCTAACGCCGTTTTTATCGAAGAAAAGAGTACCTCAGTTTATCTCTATGATGAGAAACAGCATCGCGCCTTTAAAACCGCTGTTGTGATTAAACGTCAGGGTGAAATAGAGTCGGAAATAACCAGTGGAGTGTCATCAGGGCAACAAGTTGTTGTCTTTACTGACAGCCACATAGCCAAATCGAACATTATTGAGTTTGAATAATATGATAAATCTGGAACATGCCGAAAAGGCTTATACCACACGAACAATCAAAACGCTGGCACTACGCGATATAAATCTGCGTGTCGAAGCTGGGGAGTTTGTCTCTATTATGGGGCCATCCGGCTCAGGTAAAACAACATTACTCAATGTAATTGGGATGTTTGAAACACTGGATACTGGCCGATTGCAACTGGCTCAGCAGGAAGTCACTCAGATGACTTACAGCCAAAAAATAGCACTTCGCCGCCAGCTGATTGGTTATATATTTCAGTCCTTCAATTTGATTGAATTTATGTCGGTATATGAAAATATCGAGCTACCCCTTAAGTATCGCAGTGTACCAAAGACTGAGCGCAAAAGTCGCGTAACACAAACACTTGAACAATTCGGATTATCCGCCAGAGGAGCCCATTATCCGGCACAGCTTTCCGGAGGCCAGCAACAGCGAGTGGCTATAGCTCGCGCGATGATTTCCCGGCCAAAGATCATTTTAGCCGATGAACCCACAGGGAATTTAGACAGTAAAAACAGTAGCATAGTATTAAATCAGCTAACCGAAATTAACCAGATGAGCACCACCGTTATTATGGTCACCCATTCTTTAGAAGCAGCAGATTATGCCGGACGGCATCTGATAATGAAGGATGGATATCTTACATGACAGAGAAGGAGGTTATAAATGAATGGAATCATACCTACTATTCAGCTCGAGACAAATCTAACATCAATGCTAAATGCAAGTGAGCTCGAAAAAATTGCCACTCAAGATTATCGACAAATGAGTGCTTACCTAATTGGTCAAATATCTGAACGAGATTTATTAGATACTGAAGAACAAAATATTTTTCATATTGAGATACAACGAGAAATTACAGTACAACCACTGATTGCAAAAAAATTAGTTATCGTATTAAAAGCAACTCGTTTATGTAATTTACGCTGTACTTATTGCCACTCCTGGGCTGAAGGCCCTAATCAAACAATGTCATTTGAGATAATGGCAATTATTATCCATAAAATATTATCCATTCCAAATATTAAACGATTTGAGTTTGTCTGGCATGGTGGTGAAGTAACGCTGCTTAAACCATTGTTCTTTCAAAAATTAATATGGCTACAGCAAAAATTCAAGAAACCAGAACATCATATTACTAACTCAATGCAATCAAATGTAGTGAATATTTCGGATGATTGGTTATCCTTTATCAAAGGAATTGGAATGCATGTTGGTATTAGCTTGGACGGTGTCCCTGCTATTCATGATTCTCGTAGAGTCGATTACAGGGGTAGAGGAACTTCACAACGTGTTGCATTGGGAATTGAAAAACTTAAGAGACATAACATACCCTTTGGAGCCTTAATCGTTGTTGACAAGCAAGTATATAAAACTGATCATCGAAAAATGTTAGATTACTTCATAAAAATAGGTCTTAATAATATCGAGTTTCTTAACATCGTCCCTGATAATCGTATTCCCTCTGGAGATAAAATAGATAGTAGTTATATTACTTATGCTGATTTCATTTCCTTTCTGACTCAAATATTTATAATTTGGTGGAATGAATACCGCACAAAAATAGTTATTCCACAATTTAGTGATTTTATCCACGCAATAAAATTCCCAGGAACTCAATTAGCTGCCTGTTACTGGTCTGAAAATTGTTCGCAGGAAGTCATTACGATTGAGCCAAACGGAAACGTATCCCCCTGTGATAAATATGTAGGTGATGCAAATAGCCAGTATGGATCATTATTGAAAAACGATCTGGCAAACCTTCTAGCCAATTCGAGGCATAACCAAACAGCAAGGCGTGAGGAGCAGGATGTTTTTAATAAAATGCGCCAGTGTCGCTGGTTTTATCTATGCCAAGGGGGATGTCCGCACGATCGGGTGATTAATCGGCGGCATGTCGTTGGTTATCAGGATGACTGTTGTGGTACAGGAAAACTATTAGCGGTAATTGCTGAATTTTTAGATAAGGAACAGAATACTGTCTTATCATAGATACATGTTACTTCAAAAAACAGGAATTAAAAAATGAACCCAGCGAACCTGATGCTACCTGACGGAATGCAAAAAGCGGTATGTGATAAGTACAACTTATCCGCACATCCCCCCGAGGATAGGGTTGCGATAGCATTGGGCACGCTGCATAAATCCCCCATTTATGGAACCCGAGTCGAACTCCCTGAAAACGGTACGATAAGCTGGTTTATTCACTGCGGGGAGCATTCATCTGCAAACGATTTTTATCAGCCACTTCACACCCATCATTTAACAGAAACCCTCCCTGAGGTCATGAAATACCTTTTCCTCCCGGCTGGAGTAAAATTTATTATCGACCGGGAGGGTTATGAGGATGTATGGATGAATGAGTCTAATTCATCTGTCGAATAAGCTGCTCTCTGCTCTTATTTATCACGAATCGCATTTTCATTTTTTACTGATGATATTAACAGACACAGAGATGCAGCCAGCAAAACTAAATCTTTTAAAAGAAACTGCCCTATTCCGGCAGAGATAGCGGGAAATCCACCTAAAGAACTCTCAAAAACACCCGGAGTGGTAATGAAAAACGTGATTGTGACCAAGAATGTCACAGATGACATAAGAGCATCGAGGATTGAAAACAAAGCACTAAAAGAGCCAATAACCAGCAATACACCCGTCGTTATCTCGGCAGCGCCAAGAAAATAGCTTGCACCTTGTATCCCAAAAAGAGTATGTAACCAGCTCATAATAGGGCTATTTTCAATAAATGGAGCAATACCGGCAGCCTCGTATGCCGTAAATTTCATTCCTCCAAACCAGAAAAACATCACCACAAGAGACCATCTTAAAAAAGATAAATCACGGTATGACCCTGAGTTTTTTCAGCCACAAAAAAAAGATTACTTATTCATAATATACATTCCTGGAAAGTATATTTAAGCTTATTAGCAACACATCCATTACAAATAAACAACAATTTAAATGTACATTAAAATTTTATTTCATGGTTCTATTTACATGAGTGAACAAAACGCATACTCAACTTCAGACACGCTATTAAGTTCATTTAATATATCATTCATCTCCTCTGGTGTTATTGATGTAAAGGCTTTTTTAGTCGTGATATCAATTACTCAGGAATAAATGGATGAAATATTAAACGAGTTCAATCAGATTTCTGAGGTGGATAATGCATTTTGATAAATTACATAATCAATTGATATTAAAGATTTTTATATTTATTTTAATTATTGACTCTGTAAGTGTTCCAGCAAAAAGAACCATTCTCTTTTAGAGATTTTACAACATCCTAAATATGTCCTCAGAGGAGCTAAACACATGTAATGTGTGTACAGGCTCATCCACGAGCGGAATATAAGTCTTGCTTATCACATTTTAATAATCCGATTTTTACGACCTGATTGAATTATTTTTCACAAGTCAGAGAAAATATGTCAATGTATACCCGCAATCATTGAAGATGCTTGATTTATTGACAACAGAGGATCATGCTATCCACCATGAAAATCTTCATCACTGAACAGCAAAAAACTGAACTTGAGCACCTTCATGATTCCAGTCGTGATAAGCCGCTTTGTGATCGCATTAAAGCTATCCTTCCAGCTTCCGAAGGCTGGAATTCTGCAATGACTGCTCAGGCCACCAAAATTAGTTACGGCTGGATACGCAAAGGCGACAGAAAAGCGGTAAAAACAACGGGTAGCCGTATCCGGCTGAATATTATGGGGACGCTGAACCTGAAGGCTCCGGAAAGCCCAATAATCTGCGAATATAAAACGATTAATGAGCATAAAGCATCCAGTTTTTTCAATGAGATAAGAGAATTTACCGAATTATAGCCAGAAAACACATGTCATTCTGGATGGTGCGGGTTACCACCGTTCACAATTGGTAAAGGACTGGGCGCAGGTGGTGAATATAAAGCTGCATTATCTTCCACCGTACAGCCCGAACCTGAACCCCATAGCGCGAATGTGGAAATTAATGAACGAACATACCCGAAATAACCGTTATTTCAGTAGTGCACGGGAGTTCAGCGATGTGATATCGGTATTTTTCAAATCGACGCTACCGGATATAGCTGAAACTCTTACATCCTGAATTAACGAGCACTTTCAGGTGCTTAAATCTGCGCCCTGAGGGTTATTGGATATATCCACCTTAATCTGGAAGATGTATACATGGACGAACTTATAATCTTTGGCTGTATCATTCTTTTTTTCGTGGTGATTGTGGTGCCGGTACTGGCCATTATTGCTTTCAATCGCAGCTCAGCGCTGAAGTTTGAACTTGTTCATCTTCGTCGTCGTGTTGAACAATTAGAGCTGGCAGGCGTTCAGTCTGCACCTGTCGAACCGACTGCCTTCACAACGCCTCGATCTGTTGTCAGCGTCGATAATCCTTCCTCAGCGCCCATCATGGCAGAGGAGCGAGTTCCTTATGCCGTTCAGACTGCTCCAGTCATTCCGGTGAGTAAAGAGGCGGAAACCCCCACTTCAATCCTGAGAGATAAACCTTCTGCGTTCGACGGCATGGTCACTTCGTTGATACGCTGGTTTATGCAGGGCAATCCGCTGGCAAAACTGGGTATCATCCTGCTGTTCCTCGGCCTCTCTTTCCTGCTGCGCTATACCGTGGAGCATTCGTTGTTCCCGCTGGAATTGCGTCTTGCCGCAACCGGACTGGGAGCGATGGCGCTGCTCGGTATGGGCTGGCGGTTACGCCATAAGAAGCCGCTGTACGCGCTTATCCTGCAAGGAGGAGCGACAGGTGTACTTTATTTAACGGTATTTGGCGCTTTTCATCTGTGGAAAATGCTGCCGATGACTCTGGCCTTCGCGCTGCTGGTATTGATTTGTGCCGCAAGCGTCGGCCTGGCGGTGCTACAAAAGGCACTCAGTCTGGCGTTACTGGCAAGTCTGGGGGGTTATCTTGCGCCGCTGTTACTCTCTACGGGCGGTGGCAGCCACGTGGGGTTGTTCTCCTTCTATCTGCTTCTGTCGATAGGGATACTTGCCATCAGCGCCTGGCAGCACTGGCGGGAGCTGAACCTGCTCGGGCTGCTGTTCACTTTTGGCGTGGGTGGTTTATGGGGTCTGCAAAGTTACCAGCCTGAGTTTTATCTCAGTTGTCAGTTGTTCCTGCTCGCTAACGTGATTTTGTTTGGTGTACTGAGCGTTGCGCTATCGCTGCGGGCGCAGCAAAAGGGCAAACGGATAGTCGACGGCGTGCTGCTGTTTGCCCCGCCGCTGATTGGTTTTGGTATGCAGTATGCCATCACCCAAGACACGCGCTACGGCCCGGCACTGAGCGCGTTAGGTTTTGGCGCATTGTATATCACTCTTGCGTGGCTGGCGCTTCGTCGCTTCCCATCGCTTGGAAAAATGTTTGTGCTGGCGGCGGCGGTGCTTGGCGGCGCATTTGTCACGCTGGCTATTCCGCTGGCACTTTCCGCACGCTGGACGTCCATGGCCTGGGCGCTGGAAGGGCTGGGAATTTTGTGGCTGGGTATGCAGCAACAGCAGCGTCGGATGAGCTACAGCGGCACCGCTCTTTTGCTACTGTCCGTACTCTGCGGCATCAAGGCATTGGACCAGACAATTGTACCACTCTCCCTACTGACGATTTTTATCGTGCTAAGCCTCTGTTGGCTGGCGGCATCGTGGCTATGGCGTGGCGATAAACTACCACTCAGCCTGCCGCTGCTGATTGGGGGGATCCTGTTCTGGCTAATCGCGCTGGCAGGAGCGTCGATGATGGCGTTTGGCGAAAACCAACATGCCGGATTTGGTGTGCTGGGGGGGCTCGCGCTGTCGATTTGGCTCTGGCGTTACGGCGCAAACCGCCTGACGTGGCCGGAGTTGGGTTTATCCGTCTGGCTACTGTGGCCTGCGATGTGGCTGGCGTTACTGTCGCAGATTGCCCAAGGGCATATTTTTAGCGCTGGTTGGAACAATCTTGCCTGGTTCCTGGCATTGCCTTCAGCCCTACTGATGCTGAAGCTTGAGGCTGACAGAGCGCAGCAAAGCATCTCACAGGTCCTGCATCTGGCTCTGTTCTGGCTGCTGCTGTTGACGGTGGCAATAGAACTGTGGTGGTTTGTCGATGACCTGGGATGGGGAATGGACGCATGGCGCAGTGGTCTCCTCATGGCGGCGAGCGCGCTTGTGATCCTGCTGGTGAATCAGGCAATTCGTCGTTCTCTCTGGCCGTTTAACCGCTGGCCTGCACTGTATGGTGTTTTTGGCGTCGCCCCGGTTCTTCCGGTTTTAGTCGGGCTGCTGCTGTTTGCTAATCTTCAGGATGGCTCTGTGATTTACCGGGGCTATCTGCCGCTGGTAAACCCGCTGGAGGAGGGAGCTGGGTTTGCCCTGTTGGCACTTTGGTATTACAGCCATTTTGCAGAACGTCATTGCACTGCGTTTACCTGTGAAATTCGTCACTGGCGACCTCTGGTGTTCGCGGGGCTTGGTTTCTGGTGGCTCAATGGCATGCTGTTGCGCACGCTGGCTTGGTATGGCGAAGTCACCTGGTACTTTGGTGACCTGTGGCATTCGCGTCTGATCCAGACCACATTTACCCTGTTCTGGATGCTAACCGCGCTGGTAGTGATGCTGTGGGCAACCCGCCGCCACTCACGGCATGAATGGCTCGGTGGTGCAGCACTGCTGGGTGTTGTGATTGTCAAATTGATACTGGTCGACAGTGCGCGCGGCGGCGGTCTGGCACGGGCAATAGCCTTTATTGGCGTGGCAGTTCTGGTGTTGATTATCGGCTATTTTTCCCCGCTGCCACCAAAGGCGGAGTTGCCGCAAAATTCAGGAGAAGAAAAATGAAAGGACTTAAGCATATTGTGTTTGCGGCGCTGTTTTGCAGTACGTTGCCTGTGCAGGCCGCAGAACAAGCGGCAGAAACTCCCCAGGATTATGCTTTTGGTGCAGCACTTACCACACCGTCCGCTTCGCTGTGGTATCACCTTGCGCTGCCCGAGGCAATCTATCAGCAAAGCAGCTGGCCCGACCTTCGCGACGTGCGGGTTTTTAACCAGCAGGGTGAAAGCATGCCGTTTGCGTTGCAGACACAGATGATCCCTTCCACCGTACCCGAACCCGTTGAGCTTCGCCTATTCCCACTGGATATTTCTCCGCTCAGCAAAGGGGAAGAGAGCGGTGAAGAAACGGTGGTGCTGCGCGGAAGAGGTGGCGTGGAGATAACGCTGCGGAGCGAAGCGGTAAAATCGTTCGCCCAGAGCTGGCTACTGATGCTGCCAGAAGATCAGACTTCACCGCTGTCCGTTTCACAGCTGCGTCTCAACTGGACAACGCCTACGGGTAACTGGCAGGGGAAAATGTCCGTCTGGTCGAGCCGCGATCTGAACAACTGGAGCAGCGAAAACGAAGGCGTAATCATGATGGATCTCACAAGCGGGACCGATAAGCTCAGGATCAACGCCCTCGACCTGGATCTGACGATGTCGGCCTCATCCCGGCGCTATCTGCTGCTGGTGGCGGACTCGACGCAAAAAGAACTGACGCTGACTCAGGCTGAGGTCATTCGTCAGAGCACCCAGCCGCGTCCGAAGCTGATTGAAGTAAAAGGCAGTGTACAGAAAGTCTCCGATCGCGAAGTGGTCTGGCAATGGGCACAGCCGCAACCTTTGACGTCGCTGCGGATCGCACTTAACAGCGAAGGCATAGTGCCTGCAGATTTAGCCTGGCGTGATTCCGCGAAGGGAGAATGGATGCCGCTGAAAAAAGAGGTGTTGTACAGACTGAAATACCAGCAGTCTGAAGCCATTGCGCTTTCCGGTCAGCCGGTGCAGGCAGTCAAAATGACCGTTGCCAAAGCCCATCTGCTGGATGAATTGCCAGATGCGAGTGGTAGCCGTGAAGAACAGTTCCTGACCTTCAACGCTCAGGGAAAAGGCCCGTACCTGCTGGCGTGGGGAAATGGGGCAGCACTTCATGAGGCGGTTCCGCTTGACACGTTAATTCCGGCAGCCCTGCGGAAAAACGATCCGGTGGATGCCCTGCCGTGGGCCACGGAACAGGAAACAATAACGCTTGGCGGTGAAGCACGTCTGACCGCCACATCAGTGGATGAACGGGAAAGCCAGTGGAAAACGCTACTGGTGTGGGGCGTGTTGATCCTCGGCGTTCTTGTGCTGGCAGGCATGGCCTGGCGAATCTGGCGTGAGGTGAAGGACGATAAAACGCTCCAGTAACCTGATGATATAGCTGGCAGAGCGTATCGCCGGTGAGAAGAACTTCACGCCACCAGTGCCGTACAAAAAAAGCCTGCAATTACGCGGGCTTAGAGGTACTTTACTGCCATCTGGTTTACTATGGTGTGTTAGCCGGAAAGTTTCTGTATTTTTTGATCTGACTGATCAAAAATAACGTCTATGAAGCCAGGTTTCGCCAACCTTAGTAGGAATAAACGAAGAGTTGAAAGAATTACGCAACGTGTTTTAGATGGTCTAATTCTGGTAGAGACATTGTCTGTCTAATAACTACTATGTGCTTTATTGTCACTACGAAAATACAGTAAACGACAAAAAGCGGAATATTGTGAGGTATATTTTATGAAATTAAGAGTTATTGCGGCAATGACGGCTTTGAGTTTATTAGCTGGCTGTCAATCTACATCGTTATCAAACTCAAACAAATCAAAGATCCCGTTGGTTGACTTAAGTAAAAAACTCGAAGGATCTCAGCACAAAGTGTGGAAAGGTGCCTCATATAAGGGAATACGAAATAAGTTGTAAGAAGGAGAAATAATTATCTTTAAGGATGTGGAAGCTAGACCATCATACAATAACTCAGCCTATTACTACCTGGGTTATATCTATTCGGAGGACGGTCAGTTACTTTTTGATAAAAAGTACGCATTATCTGATGTAGGCGTTGTTCAAGCGTTAATAAAATTGACAAAACTATTAACCCTGAGGTTATTAATTCCTCAAGAGGTATTCATTACCACGGTAATCCTGATGTAGATTACGGTTTTTCTTCAACATACTGGAAAAGTTCAGGAGGCGATACGCCAGAAGCAATACCCGTAAAAAATTATAAATCGTCAATTGGAGATTTACTTAAAGTTGCTGAAAATAATTGGAGAGGATTATATTTAAACTGTATATCAAATAACGTTTACGCAAGTTTTAACAATAAAGAAAACATATACGCCTCAGACAAAGAAAATATAACCATTACAGTTTCATTCCCGTATTCTAAAGGAAAAAACTATAAATCTAAAGCTTTAGGATACACTGGATTCTCATTAAAAATAGATCCGTATATTGAGCGAATATTACTTGAAGAAGACGCGATTAAATTTGTGGCATATAGTAACACTAATCGTAGATTTACAGAAATTACTGCATACAATAATGGTTTAGCGGAAGCTTATGCACGTGTAAAAAATAGTTGTCATATATAGCTATACCTGAAGCAGTTTACTGAATTTGGCCTCCTGAATAAAGGTGATATCATCACCTCATAACTTAAACAGGTGACATTATGACCGGGCGTAACAGACATAATTTTAGCTCCGAGTTCAGACTATAGGCGACCCAACTTGTACTTGATCAGCATGACACTGTAGCGCGTCGGGTGCCGCTACCGCAATGAATGTTGGTAAATCTACTATGGATAAATAGGTTCGACAGCTGAAAGAAGAACGTGGTAGAAAGTCACCCTTAGCTTCACCAATGCCCCCGAACAGATTGAAATACGCGAGCTAAAGAAAAGACTTCAACGCGTTGAAATGGAAAGAGATATACTAAAAAGGCTACCGCGCTCTTGATGTCAGACTCCCTGAACAATTCTCATTAGTTGAGAAGCTCAGGCGCGGTTTCCCGTTGCCGTTGTGTGCAATTGTCCACTACCCCTAAATGAGACAGCTATAATTATATTTTCTGCCTTTACATTTGCAGAGGTAAAAATAAAAAAAGCCCATTTTTACATGGGCTTAAGTCGTTATTTTGCCAGTCAGTACCAGCAAATACTTATCGCAGGATTATTCCCATTCAATTATCAATAGCTGATTTACTGCATTGATTTCATTGCGTTTGTTTCCAGACCATCTTGCCAATACCATCCAAAATACCATCCCCAGAAGCTTGCTTGGCGTTGCTTGCGATTGCTTGATGCTGCCAGGTTTTTGAGCGAATTACACGTTTTCGGGCATAAATGCTGCTTTTTGGGCAAATCGCTGGATCATGGTATTGATAAAGCGCTTTTCCATCACGGAGTGTTCCTATGCCACCGCAATGCGTGTATAATTGGGATAACAAAACCCGCCAAGGCTATGCGCGAAAGCGAATCCTCAAACCGGCGGGTTACTTTTTTCCAGGCCTGTACTCTAACTGCGCCAAATACGGCATGGGTTCATCATGCCGATACTAAGATTTCCTTTTCCCAAGCCGGCAACAACCTATGCCGAGCAGGTTTCCATCCTTCAGCAGCGCGGCATGCGTGTTGATGACCCAGCCTCTGCAGAATTTTACCTGCAGCACCTGAACTACTACCGCCTCAGTGCCTATTGGCTGCCTTTTGAAGCAAGCCATAACCCGCATGAATTTCAGCCGGGCACTCGGTTTGATGATGTACTGAACCTGTACGTATTTGACCGCAACCTTCGCCTGTTGGTTCTGGATGCCATCGAGCGCATAGAAGTCTCCGCTCGCAGCCAATGGGCCTACCATCTGGCACATCGTCATGGGCCTCATGCCCATCTGGACATTTCCCTTGCTGCCAGGCCCCACTTGTGGGAAACCAATATTGCCAAGTTGCGCAATGAGGTCGAGCGGTCAGATGAAGTCTTTATCAAACACCTCCAGAACAGCTATTCAGAATCCTTGCCCCCAGTCTGGGCTGTGTGCGAAGTCATGTCCCTGGGCCTGCTCTCACGCTGGTATGGCAACCTCAAACCCATGCAAACACGTCGTGCCATCGCCTCGACGTATAGCCTGGATGAAAAGGTATTAGGGTCTTGGCTGCATCACTTGGCTCTGGTGCGCAATACATGTGCTCACCATAGCCGTTTATGGAACCGGGAATTCACAATAACTCCGTTGCTGCCACGTAGTAAGCCCTCGTCATTGACATCGCAATTTCATGTCGGCTCTCGCAAGCTGTACAACTCGCTGGTCATTCTGTTGTATTGCATGGACATCGTGGCTCCTCAGCATAGCTGGAGACGGAGGCTAAAAGAGCTGATCAATCAGCACAAAATCCCCGTTTCCGCGATGGGCTTCCCGCCTCAGTGGCATCAGTTGCCAATCTGGCAGTAGACGACGTAAGCGCAACAGTGCGAACTGGATACTGTTTCTGTATCTGCATGCCGCTCTACGCGGTTTTAGGTTCTCCCGCCTCACACCACTAACCTACCCACCAACCAAGGCGCTCCCGACATAACTGGTGCCTGTGCTACGGGCGCGTCCCGGAGCACTTATGTCGAACGAACCCCTATCAGAGGTCATGCGTATTCGCCTGACCCCCGGCCAGCATCGGCGTCTTTCTGAAGCTGCCGCCCTGTCTGGCCTGAACCTGTCAGATTACGTACGCCGACGGCTGACCGCCGCCGATACCTTGGCCGAAGAGCTTGACGCCTTGCGCCAGGCGGTACGGCATCTGAGCCAAATTTCTGAAATCCACGCCGCCGCACTTGAAACGGCACTTCTGGTTCGCGCCACGGCACGGCCTGAACAAATCGCCATTGCCCAGGCGGCTATGCGTCGTCGCGGCATAGAACACCTTTCAGATTAAACGGGTTCACAACCCGCTTTAATTTCGACCCATACAGGCCCTACCCGCCTACATCACTCTTGCCAGGCATCGTCTGGCACCCTCCAGAAAAACACCGGAGAACATCCATGAAGCACCTTCCCACTGCGGTTGGCGTGCTGGCGTTCGCCTGCGCGTCCATCCCTGTCCTGGCCCAATCATCGGGCGAGCCATCCAACGATCTGCTAAGCGGCAAGACCCGCCTGGCCTGCGAAGCAATTCTCTGCTTGTCCAGCAGCTTGCAACCAGGCGAATGCGCCCCATCACTGAGCCATTACTTTGACATCAAAATTTTCCATAAAGGACGCCTGGACTGGGGTGACACGGTAGACGCCCGCCGCGCATTCCTGGGTATGTGTCCCGCATCTTCATCAGCCGAGATGCCTGCCCGACTGGATGCCATTTCCAGGGGTGCGGGAAAGTGCACTGCAGACTACCTGAACAGAGCCTATGCGAGCACCAGCTATCGCTACAAGCAGCGCAAAACATCCTGGAACGGCGAGGATTACACCGAGGCGTTTGACGTGCATCCCATCAAAACCGTAACCCTGGACACGTTGCCGTCCTATTGCGTGGCTTACAACGATCACGAATGGACTTATGAGCTGGGCATCAAGTATGTCGGCGAACCGCTCAAGGGTGGGCACTGGGTCAAGGCCTCGAACTACGACGCCGCACAGGCCAAGTGGCAGGCCGATCACAGTGGAACCTGGGCCAAGGGCTGGACGTTTTCTTGGGCCAACCCGAACACCGCCCCTTAATGGAGAAACGTATGCAGACTAGCTCAATGCGCCGTACCCATACTGTCAGCGCACCCTCTAAGCACAGCCTATCCGCAGACCTGGCCTTTCGGTTCGCGCAAGACGCCCAACGGGATCCTGTCGATGCGTTTCATGATGCACAAACGCTGTACCTGATCCTGCACGACATTCACCAGCTCGTAAACGACCCGACAACCCGCTATGTATTGACGGCTCGAATCCGGGAAGACCTGGCCCGCTGCGACTTGGCAGCGGTGCTAGCCGAAGCACAGCAACTGCTGCAGCTCAACGAACGCCGTTGCAATACATTTGCATCCGCCGACCGGGACCGACCTGATGATTGCTGAACTTGCCGCTTTAATGCTGACGTGCGCACCGAATATCCATCCGGTGACGCTAAAGGCGGTTATCCGACATGAATCCCGCCTCAACCCTTACGCCATTGGCGTAAACAACAAGCAACACCGACTAAAAAGCCAACCAGGCACCTTAGGCGATGCAAAGGAAATTGTTCAACGCCTGATCAAGCAAGGTATAGACTTTGACGCCGGGCTGGGTCAAATCAACGTTCGCAACTGGCAGTGGCTGGGTCTAACGCCCAAAACGGTCTTCGACCCTTGCACCAATCTGCAAGCCGCCCAGACGGTACTAACTGATTGCTACGCGCGGGCAGCCCGCCAGCTCAAGGCGCAACAAACGGCACTTCGGGCCGCGCTGTCCTGCTACAACACCGGCAATTTCCAGCGGGGCTTTAGCAATGGCTACGTAAGCAAAGTCCTGACTCAGGCGGGTATCAAGGTTCCCGCCATCGAAACTGCCCCTAACGACAGTCAGCCATCTGACACCAAGCAGGCCGTCACAAAAAAGCCTAGCGGCGACCCGGATGGGTTTACTGCACACCCAACCCCCGACGGCTTCACTCCGCCCCAGCCTCCCGCCACCGAAACCCCACCAGCCAGTACGTAGATAGCTGGCCTTCATTTCTTTTTAATTAACGCCTCTGCGACCAAAACGGGTCCCAGCGGCCGGAGCCATGACAATGTCACTTTTACCGTTTCTGCCTGATCCGTTCTCTCGCATCCTGACCCGCCTACGGGCACGTACCCCCTTGATAACAGCGCTTACCCTAGCCGGAGCATCCCGCGCTGCTCTTGCCCAAAGCACGGGCGGGCTAGCCAAAGCCCAGACCACACTGACCATCATCAAAGACAACCTTCTAATCATCCTGCCAATTGCGGCCATCATCATCGGCCTGATCATCGTCGTGCTGTATATGGCCGAGATCATGCGCAAGGATGACATGGTGCGCTGGCTTATCGGACTGGTGGTGGCCGGATCCATCGCGGAAATTGTCGCGCTGCTCTGGAAGTAACGACTATGAACATAACTTCCGACACGGCGGCAGAAAAGCCAGCCAGCACCACCTACCCCGTATTCAAGGGCCTCGGGCGTAGACCCACCTTTTTTGGCGTACCCACCACATTGCTATTTGGTGCCTTCATGCTGGTAGCGGTAATCACCATGCTTGCAGGTCTGGCATGGTGGGGGCTGTTGCTTGTCATCCTGCCTACGATTGCCATCGTCACCCGCCACGACGACAAGGCGTTTGATGTCCTCTGGCTGGAAGCCAAGACACGGGCCAGAAACCGAAACAAACGATTCTGGAACGGCTCAAGCTATTCGCCGCTGACCTATCACCGACGCCGCCCCTGGCGCACCCTTATTAATCGGAGAACTCAGCCATGACTGCTGCCCTGGCCCTCGATGAACGTCTGGTATCCCGCTACCTGCCGTACTCACACCACGTCACCGAACAAATTATTGCCTGCGACAACCAGGAATACATGGCTGTTATCAAGGTGGCTGGCCGTGTACCGGATGCCCACAGCCTGGACGAACAAAAGGAATGGATTGAGGCACTGCATAACGTCATACGAGGCATGCAGCTGGGCACCATCGGCCTGTACTCACATATTGTGCGCCGCCGCGTCAAGGAATATCCACAAAGTGATTTTCCGCAAGCCTTTGCAGCCCAGTTCGACAATGCCTACCGACGCACCTTTGATGCTCGTGGCCTGATGGTCAACGATTTGTATCTGACCGTGTTGGTACATCCGGTGGCCGACCCGGTCATGGGCACCTTTGCCAGCCTGGAAAAAGCCGATGCAACACGTCTGGCGCTGTGGCAAGCGGAATCCATAGACCGATTGCAAAACACGCTACGCGCATTGAAAGCCGGTCTGCATCG
This sequence comes from uncultured Cedecea sp., assembly GCF_947498825.1. Lineage (GTDB taxonomy): Bacteria > Pseudomonadota > Gammaproteobacteria > Enterobacterales > Enterobacteriaceae > JGM124. The sequence continues at coordinate 162,209 of NZ_CANMLV010000002.1, forward strand.
CTACGATCCAGAAGTCCTGGAGATCGTGCATCGTAACGGGCACGCTTTCAGTGAACCGGCTTCGTTCCTGGGATACCTCATATCAGGATCATGGCAAAGCGTACCTGTCACGCGTTCACGATTACGTGATGCACTACCCGACACTCGGCCTATTTTTTCCCGATTCGGAGAGATCGGGGAGCTACGCAGCATTCAATCATCACGGATTTTTGGCATGTTGGAGTTGCGCGATTACCCGGAAAACACCAAGCCTGGCCACATGGACAAGCTGCTGGCCTTGCCTTACGAATATGTGCTGACGCAATCGTGGGGCAGTTTTACCGGCGCGGCGGCAAAGGGGATGGTCAAGCGCCATCGCAAACTGCTGGCCGATTCTGGTGACGACTCTGTCAGCCAGGTCACTCAGCTTGATCAGATCATGGACGAGCTGACATCAGGACGCTTAGGACTGGGTGATCACCATGCCACGCTACTAATTTATGGCGACACACCCGCAGCGGTACGCCAGGCCATAGCCAATACAGCCAGCCTGATGGCCGAGGAAGCCATTGTCGCCAAACCGCTAGAACGCGCCCTGGAAGCGGGGTACTGGGCACAACTGCCGGGCAACTGGCATTGGCGACCACGCCCGGTACCGATCACCTCATACAACTTTCTATGCCTGTCTAGTCTGCACAATCAGTTGACTGGTAAACCGGCAGGTAATCCATGGGGCCCAGCAGTAACCATGCTCAAAACGCATACCGGCTCACCCTTTTTCTTCAGCTTTCATGCTTCGACGGAGGATTTGGACGACACCGGCAAGCGCCGCCCAGGGAACACAATGATCATAGGTATGACGGGCACCGGAAAAACCGTGCTTCAAGGGGTGCTGCTTACCCAGGCGCAAAAATTCGGTGCCACCTGCGTGATCTGGGATAAAGATCAAGGCATGCAGGTCTTGATCATGGCGCTGGGTGGCCGGTACTTCAACTTGCGCCAGGGAACACCCACGGGCTGGAATCCGTTTCAAATGGAGCCCACCAAAGGCAATGTCGCTTTTATGCGCCGTCTGGTTGTACACCTGGCATCGCTACGCGGCGAAGCCGTCACCACACGTCAGCGTGATGAAATCGCCAAAGCCATCGAACAAATGACAACGCTGATTGATCGAAAAAGCCGAGGCCTGTCCACCCTTAATACCTTGCTGCCCAATCCATTCTCTGAAGATGGGGGCAGCACCGTACACGCCCGTTTGGCTGCCTGGTGTCAGGACGGCGAATACGGCTGGGTGTTCGATAACCCAGAGGATCGGCTGGATCTGGATAGCGATGACCAACAGCTCCCCATCTTTGGGTTTGATTTGACCGAGCTGCTGGATGATGACGACGTACGCGGCGCTGCCACTATGTATCTACGTCATCGAGTCAACGCACTGCATAACGGACAACGCATCATCAACCTGTTCGATGAATGCCAGCACCCACTAAAAGACCAGCACTTTCAGGAGGACATGCAAGACGCCAGCCGCACGATACGCAAGAAAAACGGTGTCCTGGCGTTCGCCACGCAGGAGCCTGGGGCAATATTGGAAAACCCTGTGGGGCCGTCGCTTATTCAGCAGGCGGCAACCCTGATCTTTCTACCCAACCCAAGGGCCAAGGCCAAGGACTACATCACTGGATTCGGGCTATCCCCCAGCGAGTTTGAACTACTCAAATCCCTGGGTGAGGCCAGCCGCAAGTTCCTGATCAAGCAAGGCAGCAATGTCACCGTTGCCCAACTCGACTTAAACGGATGCGAGGATGAATTGCTGGTTTTCTCGGGCAGCCCAGATATGGCCGCTCTGGCCGAATCAGCCGTACAGCAGGCAGGACCAAACCCGGCTGACTGGTTGCCTGTGTATCTGAACTCTGTCAAAGGTGTACGGCAGTAACTTGGCTCGCCCCTAACCCGCAAGCACACCATACTTAAAGCTTTTTATGCCCAACAGGAGGATGCAACCATGAATCGACGACAGTTTCTGATGGCCGCAAGTGCCGTAACACTCACCACACTGGCCGGATGCCTGGACGATTCAGGTGCAAAGTTTGCGGGGTACTGGAAAGAAGAATTAACGGGCGACAAGAAATTCCCAGCGCTTATGCAGATACAGCCCAATGATTCGACCTATCTGATTACCGTACGCCTGCGTGACCGGGTTTTTGCCAAATACAAAACCTTCACAAAGCCTGGCAACGTCCAGGACAACATCATGATGGTCGATGGCAAATCCATGATTTCCTACACCAAGGCCACCGACACCGTTCAGGTTGGCAACGAACGCTACACCCGTATCACCGAGTCTGAATACAAGCAAGCCGTTAGCACAGACTAACCCCCCTTTCCCCTCTGGAGCCCATTATGAAGCGCAGCAAAACCCTTGCTGCCAGCCTAGTGCTGGCCGCAACATTTACGTCGTCCGCCTATGCCAACGGCATTCCGACGCTGGACATTAACTCCATCGCCCAACTGAAAGCTCTCCAGGAGCAAGTCCAGACGGCGATGCAGCAGCTCAATCAAGCCAAGGCACAGCTCGCCGCCCTGACGCAATCCAGCGGCTTTGGCTACGTCCTGAATAACCCCGGCGTACGAGAACAACTGCGCGGCGCTTTGCCCGCCGATGCAAATGCCTTGCTTGATCGGATGGAGAACGACAACTCGGGTATGTCTGGTGCCGTCGATAGCATCATCCAGGACGTGAACGCGCCCGTAAATTTTTCTGAAGATCGGACCAAACTTGCGGAACGCAAAATCAATATCGATGCCACGGCCAAGGCACTTTCCCAACGCGCCTACGATTCGATGACAAAGCGGCTGGAAGTTCTGGACGGCTTGCAAGCCAAAATCAACGAAACCACGAACCCCAAGGAAATCGCAGAACTACAGGCGCGTATCGCCATTGAGCAAGCCAACGTACAAACCGACCAGACCCGGATTGAACTGGCCAAACAGCAGCTAGACGCCGAACGCGCCTTACTCAACGCCCGCGCCGAACGCGTCTATGGCGGCTGGTTTGGCAACAGCGGACAGCAGCCCAACTAACAGGAGAATCTTATGGCCGGTGGATTCAATACCGCCACAGTCACGGCCCCACCCGACTCGGGCAGCATTGCACAGTGGATTACCAACCAGACCGACGCCGTATTGCAATCAGCCGTGGCGCAGCCGATTGAGCAATTAACGACGGCCCTGCTGCCTATCATTACCATGGGCTTGACCTTACAGTTCCTGGCCTACGCGTTTGCCATCATGCACGGTCAGGGCGGCATGACGGTGACCGAGTTTTTCAAGAAAGCCGTCATGGTTGCCATCATCGCTATGGTGGCAACCGCTGGGGGTCTGTATCAGACGGACATCTCCAAAACCATGCTGTCGCTACCCGATGATTTAACCGCCGTCGTAACGGGCAACACCACGGTTGCCGCCGAGGTGGACAAGCTGCAGCAGAAAACAACCGCCGCCACGGATCGAATGGGATCAGCAGGCGGAGAGTCCAACAGCTGGTACAGCGTGCTACCCAGTACCAAGGAGGTCTTTGTAGGGATTTTAACGTTTGCCGTCACCATCAATTCAGCCGTTATCGGTGCGGCAATCGCCGTCATTATGGTGGTCATCAAGGTGGGTATGGCACTTGTCGTCGCCACAGGCCCTTTGTTCATCGCGGGTCTGTTATTTGAACCAACCAAAAAGCTTTTCGATAGCTGGGTAGCGCAAGCCTTGAACTTCATTTTTCTGGCGCTTCTCGCGGGCCTGATCTTCGCCATCCTGCTGCAAATGAACTTGCAGTTCATTGAGGCCATGGCGAAATTCATCGACGAAGGCGAGACCAATCTGCTCGCGCTTCTTGCGGGACAACTTCTAGTCGGCATTGCCAGCATCGCCATCATGCTGATGCTGCCTGGCCTGGCAGCCGGTCTATCGGGCGGCTTCGGCGCTCAGATGGGGATCGGTGCAGCCGGTCGCGGCGCATTTACTGCTATGCGCATTTCCAGAATGCTTCCTCGCATGCCCAAGGGCAAATAGCCCGCTTTCCCCCTCTTTACCCTCAACGCCTGCCGATGCCTTTGCACTGCGGGCCAGGAGTCTTTTACCTATGAAAACCCTGATTACCGCCCTGGTGCTGGCTGGAATGCTTTCAGCTTGCGCGTTTCACGCACCGCAAGCCCCTCAACCTGCCGACTCGCCACGCCTACCCGTGAACGCGACTGCACCATATGCCCAAGGAGGCTGAATTGTGAACGATCAAATCAAGTCAGAAGACTTGGCCGCACACCTGGAAAGGTCACGCGGCCTGGAACGCGACTACCTGGGCGAACTGGTCACCAGCCGCCGACGTGCCTGGCGTATCGCGACAGCAGCGGGCGTGCTGGCTTTTGCTGCCGTAGGTGCTGTGGCGGGTTTGACCCCGCTAAAAGCACCGCCAGAAATGTATGTCGTACGCGTCGATAACGCCACCGGTTCAATCGAACACGTCAGCACACTGGGTGAACCCATGGACGATTACGGCAATCGCATTGCCAAGTATTTTCTAAACACCTACGTCCTGAACTGCGAGGGTTATAGCTGGCAAACGATACAAGAGCAGTTTGATACCTGCGCCCTGCTTTCATCCCCGCCCATGCAGACCCGCTACGGAAAGCGTTACGAAGGGCCGGATGCACCCACTACCCGCCTGCGCGACCTTGGCGCGATAGACGTGCAGGTGCACTCGATCACCCTGGGTGCAAACCAATCGGCCACCGTACGGTTTACGACGCTGGAACACGAAGTAGCCAGCGGCCAAACCCAAAGCACACGCCATTTAATCGCCACGATGGCTTACGAGTACGTCAATGTTCCATTGACCGAAAATGTGGCCAGGCGCAATCCCCTGGGGTTTCAGGTCGTGCGTTATGACCTGGCCTCTGACCTATCGCGCTAAAAGGAGTACGCATGTTGCACAAGCTCATTACCTGCCACGCCGTCGTGCTGGCACTGGCCTGCGCCCTGCCAGGCCCCGTATCAGCGCTGGACTTACCCAAGCATTCCCGCGCTGATTCCAGAATTCGCTATGCCAACTACAACCCGGCTGATGTGATCCAGCTTGATGCCGTCATCGGTGTGGCCACCCATATCGTTCTGGAAGAAAACGAGGAATACGTCTACCACGTCTTTGGTGACTCCGAGGCCTATGCGTTCACACACAAGGCCAATCACCTGTTCTTCAAGCCCGTTGCTGACGACGCCGACACCAACCTGATTGTCGTCACCAATCGGCGCAACTACACCTTTCGAATCAGCTACAGCCCAAACCCCAAGGCCCGTGCCTTGTACAAGCTGGTGCTTCGCTACCCGGATACTGAAGTACAGCGCACCCGTAAGGCGGCTGAAAAAAGAGCCATCCAAACCGCATTTCAAAAAGTCGGACAGCCCATCAACTGGCAGTCATACAGCAAAAGCGGCGACATCAGCCTGGCGCCCGTACACGCCTGGGACGATGGCCAACAAACATGGATGCAGTTTTCCCGCACGGCAGATATTCCCGCCGTATACCGCGTCACTGCGGACGGCCAAGAGGTTATTACGAACTACCACATGGCCGACGAACGCACGATGGTACTGCATCGCACCGCCTCAAAATGGCATATACGCCTGGGCAATCAGGTTGCCGCGATTCACAACACCAGCTCTGGCCAGACTTCCGCGATGGAGCATACCGGCACGGCCTCCCCAAATGTCAGACGTGTCATCCAGGGTTCTGACGCTAATAAATCCAGCCTAACGATTTCTAAAGAGCGATAAACCATGACGGAACACATCAATGAACCAGGTATTACGGTTCTGGACAGCGAACGCGGCCCCGCCCAACTGGACGATACAAAACGCACCGTACCACGCGGGGCACGGGCGTTCTTATGGCTCACGGGTCTTGCGGCAGTCGCTGTCACGGCTGGTGTATTCATCAGCACATTGGACAGACAGGCGGCACAAGAGTCGCAGGGTCTGGAGGCCACTCGTAGCGGGATCACAAACCGGCTATCGGCACCCCAGGTACAACGCACACCGCCCCCAAGCAACGCTGCCCCGGCCGTGCCTACACCAAAGCAGACGCCAGCCACCGTTCCCGTCATTATCAATAGCGGCCTCGCGCTACCGGACGACACCACGGCCAGGCGCTTGCGCAGCCCGCTAAGAGCCGAAAACGAGCCGTCTGCTGAAAGCCCTGCAAACACAAGCGCAGCGGCGAGCGGCCCAATGCGTGATTCCGGCCCCTTGGCCGACAAGCTGCACCCACTGGAACTGGCACCCTCCGTCGCTGGACAACTGGGAGATCGCAATTTCCTTATTACCCAGGGCACCATGATCGACTGCACCTTACAAACGCGATTGATCAGCACCCACGCGGGATTACTGACCTGCCTGGCCACGCACGACATCATGAGTGCAAACGGCAAGGTCAAACTCATTGATCGGGGAACGAAGTTCACCGGCTACCAGTCAGGCGGCATCGTCCAAGGTCAGGCCCGAGCATTTATTACCTGGAACCGCCTTGAAACGCCTACAGGTGTCATTCTGAACCTGGCCTCTCCGGGCACGGGGCCACTAGGCGAAGCGGGCGTCGATGGCTACGTTGATAACCACTTTTGGGATCGGTTCGGCAACGCGATCTTGCTAAGCCTTATCGGCGACCTGGGCAACTGGGCAAGCAGTCAAGGCCAGCAAGGGGATAACAACATCCGGTTCGATTCCACACGCGAAGGTGGGCAGGAAGTCATTGCCAAGATACTGGAGCATTCCCTGGATATCCCCCCAACTCTCTACAAAAACCAGGGCGAACGCATCGGCATCATGGTCGCCCGCGATCTGGATTTCAGCCACGTCTATGACCTTAAACCCACCTCAAACTACCATTCCCTTCGATAGGGCCATTTCAGCACGCACGTTCTTGCGGCCCATTGCCCCCTTCCTGGACGACCCTGCCATCACCGAACTGGCCATCGTACGCCCTGGCGAGCTTTTCACCCGACAGGCCGGGGCCTGGCATCACCAACAATGCCCCGCCTTAACCTACGATCACCTAGCAGCCTTGGCCAATGCCCTGACTGTCTACAACAAGCTGGGTACAACACCCATCCTGTCAGTTGTTCTGCCCGACGGTGAACGCGGGCAGATCATCCAGCCACCAGCCTGCCTGGACGGCACCATCGCCATGAACATCCGTAAACATACCCAGGTGGTTAAAACCCTGGACGACCTGGACACAGACGGCGCTTTTGATCATGTTCACGATAGCGCCAACGAGATTTGTGCCGATGGCCTGATGCCAACAGATCACCGGTTATTGGTCCTTAAAAATGCCGGACGCATGGTCGAGTTTTTGCATGAGGCCGTGCAAGCACGGCGCAACATCGTTATTGCCGGTGCCACTGGATCAGGAAAAACCACCTTTGCCCGGTCGCTGATCGAACGTGTACCGCTAAACGAGCGCTTGATCACCATCGAAGACGTTCACGAGCTGGTGCTGCCTAATCACCCCAACCGAGTCCACATGATGTACGGCGGCACCCGTGGCCGCGTCACCGCCATGGACTGCATTGCCGCCTGCATGCGTCTGACGCCTGATCGAATATTTTTGGCTGAACTGCGCGGTGCGGAAGCCTGGGAATACCTGGCGGCATTAAACACCGGTCACCCTGGCTCAATTACAACGACACACGCCAATAGCGCCGCCGACACCTACGACCGGCTGGTTACGCTGATTAAGCAATCACCTACGGGCGGGCAACTTGATCTGAATACCATTCGAGATTTTTTGACTCATACGGTGGACATCGTGCTGTATTACGAGCACTACCGCCTCACCCAGGTCTGGTACGAACCGCGTCGGCGCACGTTGGCGACCGCTAACCAAGGAAACCTTTATGGCTGAACCACACGAAGGCGTAGGGTTTCGCGCGATTGCCTACAGCGTCATGCAAAAAGCCTATAACGATGGCATGGCTCAACGCAAAACCTCCGATCAAATTGCCGCCGACATTGATGCCGCCTACCCATGGCAGATTCCACGCCAAGGGCACCGATATAAATGTTGGAAGGCCGTACGTCGCGAATTCTTCAAACGCCACAGTCTGCCAGGGCTACGTCCTGCAAAGCCCATTCAGCGACTTGCCCAAAAGCTGCTAAGAAGCCGCTGACGCGCCGCAGCAAAGCTGCACTCTGGCTAATCAGGCCATTGCTGCCCAGCCTATCCCATTGATCAGACACACGCCGCACCGCTGACGCTCGTCGCTAGCTGTGCCGCACGTCCTTTCACGCGTAACAAGGGGTAGGCGGCGCAAGTATTTGCGCGGGCTTATCCCTGCGCACCTGCACGGAATCATCGCGCATGAGTAACCCTCACCTACCCTTCCCAAGAGCCACAAACCTGCATCGTCTATCCACGGCCTTGGAATTCGCCCATAAGAAAGCCGCTGAGTCCCTTGCCGCAGCCGCTGAAAAGGAGGCCAACACTCCTGTTCCCCTAGTCCTACCCGGACTATCTGAAAATGTGCGGGCCATACCCAACTACATCGCCCGCAGCGCAATTTTTGCACCAGTTCGTCGAGGATGGCGACCACTGCACGATGAAACAGTATTCCTTAGTGGCAATAACATCCTGCTCAAAGGCTCCGGCAAGCAACTGTCCGAAGATCATGCCGATATCTGGATGCACGCCATGTTTCTACAAACCACCGCCCTACTCGGCGATCAACCCGCCATCAACCGAGCGGATTTTCTGCGCGGCATGGGCAGAAACACCAGCGGAGCCAGCTACGAATGGCTGCACCAAGGCATGAAAGACCTGGCCCGTTTCACAATCTCCATTGAAGCCAAGCGCAAGAATGGCAGCGTCAAATACAGCTACGGCAATCACCCATCAGCGCGGGTGCTGGCCATGATAGGAGGCTTTGACTACAACGAAGCTAGCGGGGTGTACACGCTATATGTGGATCCACGCTGGGCGCAGATTTTCAGCAATCGCGAGTACGCGTTAGTAGACTGGGAAAAACGCTTACGTATGCGTCACGACCTGTCCAAAAGCCTGCAACGACTAATTGGCACATCAGCCGATGAAATCCAGAAATACAGTCTGGATATTCTTAAAGAACGGGCCCAATACACCGGTCGCCTACGGGATTTTCAGGCTTCTCTGGAACGTTCTCTGCTGGAGCTTGAAAGGTTGGAAATTATCGCCAACCCTCGTATCGAAACCAGCAGTAAAAACCAACTGCAGGCGGTCTGGATGCGCTTGAATCGGTAAATATAACAGCCATTGAGCAGTAGTTTCGGGCTGTGGATAACTCAATTTATCCATCGTAATAGCATCGCGCCTGCATCGTAACAGCATCGCGGCTTATCGTAATAACATCGCGCTTTATCGTAATAGCATCGCGGATAGATTCTCAAGGGCCGCATAAACAAAGGCTCTTAGAAGATATTCTTTCCTTCTATCTTTCTTCTACCTTTCCTCTACCCCAAAGGCTTGTGGATAACACAACAGCCTAAAGTCAAAAATTACATTTCAGTAACAAGCACTGTTGACACCTCAACGTGCTCAAAGGCAATCGCCTAGCCACGCACTGAAATGCACGATCCCCACCTCGCTCCGGACCCGCTTACGCGGGTTTTGGTTCGGCAATAAAAGGAGCATTCACATGCAAATTATTCTTTCCAAAATACGCGATGCCGAAAGCGGAAATCTCGGCATTCTGTCCACGGGTGAGGCGTTGATTGCCGCACTGGTCCTAAACCGTAACGACTGGCTCAGCGACATGGGCTACACCGTCGCCCAGGCACTGGAGCGAATCGGTCCAAACTGGTCAGCGCGGCTCCCAGAAATTTCCCAAGAGTATCGTCGGCAGGAGGCGTCCGTAAAAGCGGATCCCAAGCCATTCCGTGAGACTGGTGAGCAGGCATGGAACTAGACCGCTACGTTGCAGAGTTCCAGGCCGCGCTCGACCGCACAGACCCCCGCGCCAGCCTCTCGGCCCGATTACGGCCTCTGCTTCCACGCATCCACGAACGCATCAACGCGGGATCGCCCTACTCAGCCATCCTCGACGACCTGGAAGGCGCGGGCCTGACCGTCAAACGCCGGATGCTTGAATCAGCCCTGTACCGTTGGCGCAAAACACGGATCACCCAAGCCTCGACCTCACCAGCACCCACACCGCTCCGACCCACACCCTCCAAGGCGCTGTCATCGCATGATGTACAGGCCGTCACGGGCCGACCTGACCGCATCGAAACCCCGGCTGATCTACGCAAGATCAGAGACATGAAAATCGACCTCGACGCCTTACGTCGCGAGGGCGAAGCCAGTCGAAAACTCAAACGTGAACAGCACGCACCCCACATCAACAACCCACTACAAAACCAGGAGTAATCCCCCATGAAAGTCGCTGTTTTGAACTACACAGGATCGGTCGGCAAGACCGTCGCCGCCTCTCACCTGCTGGCTCCCCGCATGAACAACGCACGTATTTTTGCGATTGAATCCACCAACGAAACCGCCGCCGATCTAGGGCTGGATATCGACCAACTGCGCGGCGAACAGTTTGGCACGCTGTTTCGTGAATTGCTGATGCTGCAAGATGCCATCGTCGATGTCGGCGCAAGCAACATCGAAGACTTCCTGACCCACATGAATCGCTACGAAGATGCCTACGAGGAACTGGATTACTTCGCCCTACCCGTCATCAATACCGGCAAGGCACAGCGAGAAACCATCAAAACGGTTGCCGCACTGGCCGAGCTAGGGGTGGCACCGGATCGCATACGGGTGCTGTTCAACCGCGTAGACAGCAACGTGGAAGACGAGTTTTTACCCATCATCGCGTATGCCGAAAAGACCGGCGACTTCACCGCAAATCCACGCGCGGCGATCTACGAAAACGAGGTGTTCGAGCTATTGGCCAACGCCCGCTGCACGATTTCGGATGTGCTGGCAGACCAGACCGACTACCGCACCCTGCTGCGCCAGGCCGACACGACAGACCGGGATCGCATCGCACAGCTAAGCAATATGCACGCGCTTCGCGCCTTGGCTCGGCCAGTGGACAGGCAGCTAAACGCCGCCTTCGCGGCCCTGTTTGATGATGCCACCTCAATACACAAGGGTTCCGCCCATGATTGAGGAACGCAACCCCACGCGCACCAAACTCGACTTCCTGTACCAGGAGGTACTAGGCGAAGTGGCGGGGCTTACCACGCGAATTGAGCAGGTCACTGCCGCGCAAGCCACCACGACCACACAACTGCTGGAAGCCAGCGCCCAGGCTACGGCCATGGTCAACGCCTGCACAAATCTGCCTATAGCTCTGGACAAGCAACTACAGGCGACGATGGAGCACACCGGCAGGCTGTTAAACACGGAAGCGGCAAAAGCCACAGCAACGACCGTGGCCGAGATTCAAAAGCCGTTACGCAGTCTTGCCGAATCCAGCGCCCGCTATGCGCATATTGCCCATTTATCCGTACGCAAAATGGCCCTTATCGCCGTGGTGGTTGGGGCCGCAGCAGGCTGCGTCGGCGGCCTGCTCGCCGGGATCGCCCTAGGTCGGTACTGGGGATACTGACTTTCCCCCCCCACCCACCGTCATCAACAAGGATCATCCATGTCACCCATTACCAAGCGGCGGCTCGCCGCCCTATTTCTGCTTGTCTTTCCAGCCGGATTCTGGGCGCTGACCGCAAGCTGGCAAAGCGGCATGGCCCTGAATCACTGGAACTGGGCCGCCACTTGGCATTTCATCACTGTGACCCCGCATTACCCCGCCCTGTACATTGCGCTGGGAGCAGGCTTGGTGACGGCATTAGCCTTGATTGTGTACATCGGTCGGGCGATACACACCGACGGGTTTGACGGTGCGGGCTACCGGCGATTTATCCGGGGCACCCGTTCTGTAACCGCAGCCAAACTTGCACGTTTATGCAATGAACAAGGCCGCGCCCAGGCCAATGTCGCCGGTATCCCCATGCCCACCCATCTGGAAAGCCTGCACCTGATGATTGGCGGCGCAACCGGCTCCGGTAAATCAGTGCTGCTGCGCGGCCTGGTCGCTTCGGTGCGCAAGCGTACCGACCGCATGATCGTTATCGACCCCAATGGCGACATGCTGAGCAAGTTCTGGAAGCCCGGCGATATCATCCTGAACCCATACGACTCACGCAGTCAGGGATGGAGTTTTTTCAACGAAATCCGCGCCGAGTATGACTGGAAGCGATTGGCGCATTCCATGGTGCCAATGAGCCAAGACAAGGTTTCTGAAGAATGGAACGACTTTGGCCGCCTGCTTTTACGCGAAACGGCTCGCAAACTCTATTCGGTCGATCCTGCGCGGGCAAGCGTTATGGATCTGTTTCGCCTGTGCACCATCGAAGACCCCAAGGTGCTGAAACAGTTCCTGGAAGGCACGCTTGCTGAGTCGCTTTTTACCGGATCAAGTGAAGCCAGCAAGGCCTTGTCCTCGGCCAGGTTCGTGTTGTCGAACAAGCTGTCGGAACATACCAGCATGAAAACCGGCCAGTTCTCGATCCGAGACTGGCTGGATGATCCCGATGGCGGCAACCTGTACATCAACTGGCGCGAAGATATGGCCAGCGCCATGAAACCGCTCGTGTCGTCCTGGGCCGATGTCTTCATCACGGCCATCCTGTCGATGCGCGAAGACTCAAACCGGCGTTGGTGGCTATTCATTGACGAGCTGGCCAGCCTTGAAGCCTTGCCTTCCCTTGAGGCGGGCCTTACCAAAGGACGAAAAAATGGGCTTCGGATTGTTGCAGGCCTGCAAAGCACGTCCCAGCTGGAATATATTTACGGGCGCACGATGGCACAAACCATCCGGGCTTCCTTTCGTAACTTGGTCGTACTGGGCGGTTCAAGAACCGACCCGCAAACCGCCGAAGACATGAGCAAAAGCCTGGGCGAACACGAGGTAGAACGCCCGGAATACAGCGTTTCACGGTCGGTAGATCATCGCAACACCTCCGACCGAGTCAATCGCACCGTTGAGCGCGTCGTCACACCCTCAGAAATACAGTCGTTCGAAGAGCTTACAGGCTACGTCGCATTCGCTAGCGATCATCCCATCGCCAAAATATCTATGCAATACCAATCATTCCCACAGCGTACTGAGCCATTTTGCGAGTCAGCCCAGCTGCAGCGCATCACACCACCCCGGAACACACCATGATCACTTACAGCATCCTGCATCGTGCCGAGGCCGACCGCAGCACCCACTACTACGGCGAACAAGCCGACGACTATTACAGCCGAGATGGCGGCGCAGCCATGTGGCACGGCACCGGCGCTAAACGGCTGGGTGCCGTAGGCGAAGTAGACATCAAACGTTTTCACGCCATGCTGCGCGGCGAATTTGGTAAAGGCGTGGTGGCTGGGCGCTCGATCCGCAAGGATTCAAAAGCCCGCGCGGGCATTGATCTGACCATCAGCGCCCCAAAAAGCATCACGTTGCAGGCACTTGTAGGTGGTGATGATCGTCTAATCGACGCCCATGACCAGGCCGTAGCCTACACGCTGGATTACATCGAAAAGCACCTGACTCTGGCCCGCCAAAAGGAAGGCGGCAAGACCCGTACCGAACAGACCACCAACCTTATTATTGCCAAGTTCCGGCACGAAACCGCCCGCCCTACGCCCACGGCCCCACCTGATCCCAACCTGCATACGCACGCCGTCATCATGAATGCCACACAACGTGCCGATGGCAGCTGGGCCGCGCTATCCAACGAACAAATCGTGGGCCTCCGTAAACTACAGGACGCCGTCTATATGTCACGGCTGGATCACCTGGTCAAAAAATTGGGCTACGACGTGCGCTATGAGAAAAACCATATCGAGCTTGCCCATATCAGTCGCGCCCACATTGAAGTGTTCAGCAAGCGTAGCGGCCAGGTTGAAACAGTCCTTGCGTCTCGCGGCCTGGATCGGGAAACATCCAGCCATGCGCAAAAGCAGATGCTCACGCTGGCCACGCGGCAGCAAAAAACCAAGAACTTCACCCGTGATGAGCTGCATCACAACTGGACGGCGCAAGCCCGTGAAGCCGGGATCCACTTTTCGCCTGAATTATCAGCAACCCACAGGCAGATTGACAGTGGCCCCGCACAACAGCGTGTCGCCGATGCGGCACTTACCTGGGCGATTGGGCACTTGTCGGAACGAGAAACCGTCATGCGCCGATCCGATCTGCTGGCGACCGCTATTTCGCACGCTGAAGGTGTCGTATCGCCGGATGCCATTTACGATGCATTGGCCCGCAGCCTGGATCAGGGACAGCTATTGAGCAACCCCGCCCGCTACCACAGCACCGACAACATGCAGGCCGAACCCCGCACCCGACAAGCCTGGGCGCAAGAGGTGGCCACGCTACGCGGCAACGACATCAGTGCTGCCTGGCCGGTGGTGGACCGTGCCATTAATGAAGGTCGCTTGGTATTTGCCGAACCCAGCTACGCCACCACGAAGGCGCTGGAGCAAGAACAGCGCATCATCGCGTTGGAAAAAACCGGACGCGACAGACTAACCCCCATCATGAAACCGGAGCGGTTAACCCCCATCTTGAGCGGTACAACGTTGACTGCGGGGCAGCGCGATGCCGTCGCGCTGATGCTCACCAGCCGCGACCAAATTATCGGCATCCAAGGCCTGGCCGGAACAGGCAAATCCTTTGCCCTGCAAAGCGCCCAGCGCATACTGAACGAGCATGGTTATTCCATGGTTGCGCTCGCGCCCTACGGAACCCAAATCAATGACCTGCGCAAAGACGGAATTGCCGCAAACACGGTCGCATCATTCCTGACCGCCAGCGATAAACGACGTTTCACCGAAACGATGGGAGAGAAAACAGTGGTGGTGATTGATGAGGCCGGGGCGATTCCCGTGCGCCAGATGGAAAAGCTGCTGACAAGAATACAGGTGACCGGCGCAAAAATCGTTACCCTGGGCGATACCGCCCAAACCAAGGCGGTCGAAGCAGGCCGCGCCTTCGCGCTACTGCAAGAACACGGTATGAACACAGTCATTATGGGCGACATTCAGCGCCAGAAATCCGAACGCCTTCGCCGTGCTGTAGAACTGGCGGCAGTTGGCCAAGCCAGCCAATCGCTTGCGCTTGTTGATCAGGTCGCGTGCATACCCGACACCTTCACAAAAGACGAGCATGGGCAAAAAATACGAGACAGTTCAGCCCGCTACGACACCATCGCCCGTGAATACGTGGCGCTACCAGTGCCCGACCAGGTTGAAACGCTGATCGTGACCGGCACCAACGCATCCCGTAAAGCCATCAATAGCATGATTCACGAGCGTCGAGGCCTGACAGGAAAAGGCTACACCTATCGCCTGTTAACACGCCACGACACAACAAAAATGCAGCGCCGCTGCGCAAAATACTACACCGTGGGCGACATCATCCAACCTGAACGAGACTACAAATGCGGCCTGCTACGCGGCGAGCTATACCGGGTAGTGGAATGCGAACGAAGCGCCGACCGTATATCGGTCGTACCACTACATGGCGACAGCCCGGCCACACCCATCGAAATCCTGCCCAAGACCATGAGCAAATTATCGGTGTATCACACCCACGAAGCAGAACTGTCTGCGGGCGACCGAGTTCGGGTCACCCGTAACAATGCGGATCTGGACCTGGTCAACGGCCAACGCTGCGAAGTAGTCGCGGTAACGCCGCATGCCGTCACGCTAGGAATCGGCGACCGACAGATCAGCCTGCCCACCGATACACCTTTGCATCTGGATCACGCCTACGCCACCACAGCCCACAGCGCCCAAGGCATGACCTGCGACCGCGTGTTCTATAACGCAGAAAGCTTCAGCCGCACAACCGCCCAGGATACGTATTACGTCAGCATTTCACGTGAGCGGCATGCGGTTACCGTGTTCACCGACGATGTACAGGCACTGCCGAAAGCGGTGGATCGGATTCCGTACAAGGGGCTGGCTCATGATCTGATTAGCCCTGCTGACAGGTTACTGGCGCCTGAAATTGAGAAACTGAATCACGAGAACGAACACGCGATGGGAAGCAGATGAATTAATCGAGTCTTTATTAGTAGCTTATCTAAAAAATGATTAGCGAAAAGCAACGATCACTACGCAGCTCACTGCAACGCACAACTAAATCGCCCCGGGCAGAAAGTGATTGCCTATTTAAGCAGCTCCATTGCTCGTGCCCGCGTTTGCTGGAACTCCAACTCGCCAGTACTTAGCATATGCAGGACCTTCAGATCTTGGTGGCCATACCGGCTCTGACACCTTGACTGGCGTTGGCATTGGAAAGTCAGCGCCAACGAGTATCGCCTCTCCTTGACCTAGCGTTGGTAGAAACGCAGCTGCAGATGCGTCCAAACTGCCACATGCCTTCTCAACCACCTCTCTGTCGCGCTCATTAATTAATCGATGAACAATAAACATGCCCATCTGACTCAGAACATCCTCTGGAATGTCACGCGGTCGCTGGGTCGCCAACATGGTCGTTAGACCGTACTTCCTCCCTTCTTTCGCGATTAGGCCAAACGCATCAAGGTAGACTCGATTGGTCTCATCCCCCATGCTCTTATTCAAAAATTGGTGGGCTTCATCCAATACCACAACCGTGGGCTTCTTCTCGAACCTATTCTCTCGGGCAAGCTCTAACAAATGGCGGCCCATGGCATTAACTAGCAACTCACGTGCATTGTGATCAAATGAAAGGTATTCCATTGAAATACGAAGTACCGCGTCATCTGTGCCAAGGAAGTCTTCAATCTGACCTGTCAGAGACTGAAATTGTTCCGGCTGAAATAGACACCGTAACGACTTGGTACGTGTAATAGAGAACACCTTTGAGACCAGCGTGTCGCAATAGCCTCTCGTACGATCATCATATTTCCCCCACACAGAATGGTCGGGGTTTTGCTGCGTACCGCCACTCTCATAAACGCATTCTTCATAAATCTGGCGAGCGAGCCACTTAATCTTATATTTCGCTCCCGTGGCCTCAATCGCCGCCTCGTTTTTATTGGCTGCTAAATTGAACTCCGACCTCGACGTGCCCGTCTTGACATACAAATGAGGCTCGCCATCACCATGAATAACATGGTTGAGCTTAAGACTTCTCAGTGCCTCGCGGAACTTTGGCATTTGCGCACCTGGACTCGGCTGAAAGATGGCAAAAAGATCCCTCTCAGTCAAATCCCAATAGGGAAACGCAACAAACACCCGTTTATCCTCTGCATCTCTGGCCTGGCCTCCAAGATAAACAGATCGAACACCTTTGGTATATGTATGAAATTCGCCAGTAGGATCAACGAGAATGATTTTTCCGCCAATGCGAGCAGCCTCTTGAATAATGCGAGCGACCGTCCAACTTTTTCCGCCACCAGTAGCGCCCAGCACCGCGCAGTGCCTACCAAATATTTGCGCTGGGCTCACGTTCACCTTTGTGTTCATGTCCTGCGGGATGGTGGCGAGCTCAATCACACTAGTTGTGTCTGCATTATTCCCTTCAATAATGTGTTTCACCAAAAGTGGATGTGCGGAATAAACATGCTGTCCAATTCTCGGATGAAATGGAATGCCCGAAATCACGCGTGCTGTTGACATTTCCAATGTTGTGAGGAGCTGCACGAAACCGATCGGATGTGCATCTAAGGGTTCACCGATAGCTGGCTCCGCCTTCAACCGCTCGTTATCTGGTAGCCTAACCTCCGTAATTCGTCCGAGTACGGCAACCCCCTCACCTTCAATAAAGACAAACTCACCAACCTGACCACCAAGCACTGGATATCCCGAATACTGCCGGGGTGCTACGCTTGCCGCATGCGGTAAATTAACCTTAGCGGCATCTGGGCTAATGTAAGTCACTGATCCTATATACCGACTCGGATCGAATGGGCTTGTTGCAAGCTTCGGCTTCATCAAACGGCTCCACGAAGTTGCCGGATACGCTCTAGGTGCTGCTCAAGATCGGTCTCCGCAGCAATATCCGGGATATGGGGAACAATTTCCTCAAAGGTCGAGCCGATCAGCGCAAGTCGCGCATCACCATGTTCGATCAAGTACTTAACCTTTGCCAAATACTGATTGTCCCGCTCAGATCCCGGCTTAACATCGCCTTCGCCCGTTTCACGAGGACCTAATGCAGGGTCACAGATCACCACTTTTAAATGAAGGTTTGAGTTGATCGCCGAAAGGATTGGTTCTGCTATATGGTTGTCATTAAAGCCAAAGCCTAGAACTAAAAGGCCAGTATCAGGCTGACGCAACGCCGCCTGAAATGCAGACATCATCTCCAAATAGGGCTGCTCGAATGACAGCTCGTACTTCGTATTTCGCGGATAGACCAAAATAGGATTCGTCGTTAATGGATCCTTTTCAATTTCCTTCGTCAGCGCATTGCGAGTCCAATCTACGGAGCCATGAAGCTTATACAAGTGAAAGACGTTAGAAATGAAGTCGTGACTATCGGGATTGCTATCACGTTTAACAACGTCATACGTGAAAAACAGTGAGTCGAATACCTGCGGCGTCGTATGGGAAAACCCGTCGATAACAACGTACCGCCCTTTGCGAGCGGCATACTCAAAACAGAGGTCATAGTTGGTTGTGAAAATTTTCGAGCGCAGCTTCCGCGCCGACCGTCGCACTAATCTTCTCAAAAAATCAGAATGCAGATCGATATCGTCGTCCAAATCAAGAAACCGAACCTGATCTCTGACAGTCTCTTCGGCAACCTTGATGAATGCTTTAATCTTAGCTTTCGCCTCCTCATCATCAATAAAATCTTCAGCAATCTTGCAATAGGATAGCAATGCCTCAATATTACCTTTCCGTTCAATAGGGAATTTTGATAGAGCAATAACCTCAGAGAAAGTTTCTCCGTCCTTCGCCTCACAGAGTCGCCATAAATCGCTCATTGTTGGCGCTATTCGCTTACCTTCTTTAGGAACACGCTTCCACGGCTCGCCCGGCGGAGGACGCTCGACGTTGACATGCAAAGATGTTCCAAGCCCAGTCAATACGAGCAAGTTATTACAACGAAAGCAATCTGACAAGCTTCGGGTAATCTCGCCTAGCGCCTCATCCGAAACAGCTCTTTCGTTCGCTTCCTTGTCCCCTCGCTCTACAGATGGCAGTGCTTCCTTCCAGACGCCATTGTTGCGATAAGTCAATACCTGCATGTTCCTTCCCCAAGCCAATTATTTTAATATTCTCGCGTATTTTGAAAATCAGCAGTGCCACAATTTCACTCAGACCCTGAAAAAAGTGTTCAAAGGTCAGAATCAAATATCATCATGTCTCACAAGAGTACCGCGAATCACTATTCTGCTGTACCAATAGCGTATGTATGATGTCTAGTCGCCGTGACCGTGGTGTAAAAGTGCTGTGCATATGGCGTATATAGGATGTCTTACAGGTTTCTATTGGAATGTGTGGCGGGGTCCACACACAAAACGGCTACAGCTGTAGTACAAACGTTTAAGCCGTGCTACGTCTTTCGACCGATTTGTAGCGCTGAACGTATACCTCCTACTTTTACGGTAACCCTCACAATCCGCGTGAAACAAGGATGTTGCAGACCTCAAAGAGGTGCGTCATGTGTGACGCCTTTAAGGCCACAAATGAGCGACAGCGAATTTGGGGATCTAAAGGCGTCAGCTAGGCCGAAGAGCTAGCAACGTCATACCATAGGGCCCCATTGAAGATGGGGAAATAGATGTGGGGCCGTGGAGAGCAAACAGTTAAATTGTACTAACTCAGACTTGACCTGGCATGTACTGTCGGATGTGCTGAATTTGAACTAGCAACCTTGACTTGCGACCAGAAGCGGTCATCAGAAAACTTCGGCGCAATGACAGCTTCCACTGGTTGCTGCCCTTCATCAACGCAAAATGCTTGACTGATATCCATCATCGAGCAGCAGATTGTCTGTTTGGAATTTGGAGGCGATTTCAATGACCGCGGCACCCGCAACCCCAGGCCAATGTTTGCTCCAGTTGGCAAACCGTTGACTGCTCACGGTCGGCGCTCAGTCACCTCGTTATTTCCAAGCTCCCGCCGCGCCGCCTGTGTGCGTAGCCAGTGTGCCACGGCCTGGACTGGCGCCGAGGACGGCCTGTCGGCGTACATGGCCAGGTGATAGGTGTGCCCGTCGATCGCGGGCCCGAATGGTTGCACGAGATGTCCGGCTTCCAGTTCGTCGGCGATCAACGCCAGGCTGACCAGCGCGATGCCATGGCCGGCGACGGCCGCCTGTATGGCGTGTCCCTCGTCAGAAAAGCGTAGCTGACTTGCTTGTGGCGGCTGGCGTCGCTGCGCGACCATGAACCAGCGCTCCCAGGTGGGGTTTTCTGGTCGAGGCCGCTTCCAGTCAAAACGGATCAATGGCACGCGAGCCAGATCTTCCGGCGACACGACGCCCAGACGCGGATTTGCCACAGGTGCGAACCGGTCGGTGAACAGCGGCTCGATCGCAAGACCGGGATACGGCCCACGGCCATAACGGATCGCGATGTCGACCGCCGTCGATCGCAGGTCGACGAGGTCGTCGCTCGCCTGCAACTGCAAGTCAATGTCGGGATGCCTGTGCCGGAAATCGGCCATGCGCGGTACCAGCCACTTCACGGTGAATGCATTCGTCGCGGAGATGCTCACCAGAGCCCGTGTTCGCTGTTGCGTCAACCGTGCCAGCGTCGCCTCAAACGCATCGAACCCGTCACGCAGCACCGGGTAGAGCTGCGCCCCGGCATCGGTCAGCGACACCTTGCGCACCTGACGATCGAACAGCACAAGTCTTGTCTGTGCTTCCAGTGCGCGGATCTGGTGGCTGACGGCGGTCGGCGTAACAGCCAGTTCCTCGGCGGCGGCCTTGAAGCTGCCCAAGCGAGCGGCGGCTTCGAATGCGCGAAGTGCAGAGAGCGGAAGTGATCGACGTTGCATGAGCGGGAGCAGCATATGAATGAGATTATTTCATCTTATACCTGACAAATGAACCTTTGTCGCGAGGGGGAGCTGCCCTCTACAGTAACGGTACGGATCGGCCATCTATACCTCAACTTTCTGGCCGACCATAAATGAAAGGATTCGCACCATGCTGAAACGTATCACGACCCAGCCCGACAACTACGCCCCCTTCCTGCTCTCGCAGGGCATTCAGTTCGGAAATTTGCTCTTCATCTCTGGTCAAGCGGGCGCCGCCGACGACGGAAAAATCATCGCGGGCGGCTTTCTTGCTCAAGGCGAGCAGGCCTTCCTCAACTTGCGCCGTGCGCTAGAAGCCGGTGGCTCCAGCTTGAAGGACGTGATCAAGGTCACGATCTTCGTCACTGACATGGCGCATTTCGAGGACGTGGTGGCGTTGCGTCGTCGCTTCTTTTCGGCCCCCTATCCGGCCGATACGATCGCCGAGATCAAGGCGCTCTACGACCCCACCGCCATGATCGAGATCGAGGCAATCGCAGCCATACGCCCGTCGGAGGGCCTCTGACATGAGCACGCTCGTCAATCGTCCGAAAGGCGATGCGCAGACAGCGCACGCTAAATTGTTCACGCCGCTGCAAGTGGGGGGTGGACTGAGCTTGGCCAACCGTCTCGCCGTCGCACCGATGACCCGGGTCAGCGCTACGGCGGATGGCCAGGCCACGAAGCAGATGGCCGACTACTACGAAGCCTTCGCTGCCGGCGGCTTCGGTCTGGTAATCACCGAAGGCCTTTATACAGACAAGGCCCATGCGCAGGGCTACCTCTTCCAGCCAGGCCTGGCCGACGACGCACAGCGCGATGCGTGGCGGACCGTGGTAGACCGTGTGCATGCGCATGGCGGCCGCATCGTTGCGCAACTGATGCACGCGGGCGCGCTGTCGCAGGGGAATCCCCATCGCATCACGACAAAGGGCCCCTCGGCTGTGTTACCTACGGGACAGCAGCTGGCTTTTTATCGGGGTGAAGGGCCTTACCAGATGCCCGAAGCGATGTCAGCCGATGATATCTCCGAGGCGGTCGAAGGCTTCGCGCAAGCGGCGCGCAGAGCGCAGGAGGCGGGATTCGACGGCGTGGAGGTACACGGCGCCAACGGGTATCTTCTAGATCAGTTTCTTACTGCCCACACCAATCTACGCGAGGACAGCTACGGTGGCAGTCTGGCCAACCGTCTGCGCTTGACGAGGGACGTCATCCAAGCCGTCCGACGGTCGACGACAGAGCGCTTTGTCGTGGGTGTGCGCATTTCGCAAGGCAAGGTCAACGACTTCACACACAAGTGGGAAGGCGGCGAGGCCGATGCGGCGCAGATCTTCGGCACGCTCAGTGCGCTGCCCATCGACTACATTCACACAACCGAGTTCGAGGCCTGGCGTCCCGCGTTCGGTGAACACGGCCCCAGTCTTGCAGCGTTGGCGCGGCGGCACGTTGCGGTGCCGGTGCTGGCGAACGGTTCGCTGCATGATGCGACGCAGGCCGACGGAGTGGTGGCAAGGCAGGAAGCGGACTTCGTTTCCCTAGGCCGTGGTGCGCTCATGCATGCCGACTGGCCAGCAAGACTGCGCGCCGGCAAGGTGCATCAGACCTTCGATCGTGGATTGTTGGTGCCGATCGCTGACCTCGCCAATGCGGTTCGTCATCGCGCGGAGTTTCACCTGTCTGTTGGGGGGGATCCGGCGTTGAATCGCTGACGGTGCAAGGGGCTTGACATGATTCGAGCCCGTCAGTAGCTGATTCGACGTCTGCTCTGGGTCGCTTTCTGCCTGGTTAATCGGACAGAGCATGTCAGATGCGTTAGAGTCGAATTTGCAGCTGCGGCATTCGGCCAACAAGAGACGTTCGTCATCACTCACGACCACGATCCCCGCTCATGAGTAACGAAGTCTTCAATCCGGAGGCTTCCCCCCTATCGGCTCTTGCCAGTTAAACTGCGAGAATCTGGATTTATGCCTTCTAGGTATTACCTGTAGATTATGCCCATAAGATTTCCAAAGGTTTGTAATGAATGAAGAGCAGCCAAGTTCCATCATCAATGCGGAGGAACTTAGAGCAGGCATGCTCTTAAACATCTTTGCAGATCAGCCCCTCTACGGGCTAGACGAAGAATATGCTTTCTTCTATGACGAAACCAACAACATTCGCAAGTTCTGGATTAGGGATGATGGTTTCAATGAGCAGCCCAAGAACTTTGTCTTGGGTGGAATTGTTCACAAAAAATCCCAGCCGTTAACCGGGCTTGATGAACTCGTAAAGTCATTGCACATCCAAAAGTCGGCTGAGGAAATCAAGTTCAATCAGCTTGCCACGGGTAGCTATCTCGGCGTGCTGAACTCCAAGAAAATAAGGACGCTTTTGGAGTGGCTGATTGCCAATGCGGTGTTCATCCACTACACCAATTTCAATATCCTCTATTGGTCACTGGTGGATATTGTGGATTCGATGTGGGACGAGCCCGAGCTGCGCCAATATATGCGTTATGTCATGCAAATTAAGGGCGAGTTATTCAACCTTGCCAACACGGATTTAGATCGGTTGGCGCAGCTTCTGAAAAAATATCGGTTCCCAAACGTTCGGCGGAATATAAGCTCAATGTTCATGATGGAATTTTCTGATCTTCTAGAGTCGGTTGCCAAGAAGCCACAATCTGACATTAGCGAACTGGTTATATACATGGTCCGCAAAGCGGCAAACCTTCCAGATTTACCTTTTATTGTGGACAACGAAGATGACGTGCTCATTGATAGCTTCAAGTTTCTATTTCTACGACCCTTGTACATCTATCCAACAAGTTTCCATACCTTCGACAACGAAACCGAGGTTCAGAAGGCTCTGAGTAACACACAGATTGAATACAAGGGAAGGCTCGTAGAGTACTCCTTCGTAGACTCGCAAGATTGCATAGAGATTCAATTGTCGGATGGCATCTGTGGCTTGCTGGGTAGTCACTTCAACTTCTTGGAGGAACATTCTGTTGAGGAACTGACTGAGATTAAGCAAAATCTTAACCCAGGCCAACGTCAGACTCTCACATTGCTCAGCAAACTCATAGCCATCTCTGATACTCAAAGCAATGGGTTCATGCTCCGAATTTCACCAATGGACAGTGACTACAAGAATGACTACTTCTTGCATGACCGTCGTTTGCCCAATCATCTAACTTGACATTGCCATGACAGTCAGGGCTTTAGGCGTGCCTGGCCACCGTTCAACTTCGACGTTGATTTGCACACCTTCTCCGTGCGCGATTGTCCGCAATGGGTCGAAAGTCGCCTATGGGTCGAGTTCGGCCTCTTCGGCTTTGGCTACAATCGGCCCAAATGCGGACTTTCGCTGTGAACACGTGAGTGTCCATTACAGACTCTGTTCAGGCGGCCTTCGAGTTACTTCATTCGCTGCCCAGCATCCAACATTAAGGTCTGATCTGTCGCCACAAAAAGGTCCGTGGCCAACTATCGACAAGCCGCAGTCTTCGATAGTCTGCACGTTGAGGTCGTTGCTAGCCCAAATGGGACCGATCGACTGACTGCCACATGGCACCTGCACCGTATACGGATTGACAAGCAATAAGGCCGACACCAACCGAGTTTCAAGTACCTAATGAGCACACCGATAACACTGACCGTAGGCGACATCACGCTCACATACAACACTGGACACATGGGCATTGACCACGGCATGCTTTTCCAGGAGCGAGATCGTCTACGCCGCAAGAGCTCTTCTATCGACTACGGTCACTTCGAGGAGTATCCAGAAGAAGATGTGGCGCAAAGCGAGATATGCTTTTGCCGCGTACTCGGCTCGATGATTCCACGGCTCGAACTGCTCGGGTACACATTGAGTGCGGTCAAGGCCGACTACGAGAGGCAATCTGCGCTTGACAGCGACCGATATGCTGAAGAGCCTACCCGGCACGCCCGTCTGACTTTCGAGCAGTTCGTAGCCTTCATCCGTGCGCATCCCGTGCGCGACCTCAAGGATGAGTACAACGATGGCTATGAGGTCGAGTTCACCGAGGGGCGAGGTCGATTCTCCGGCGAGCCGGCAGTCACTTTGCTGCCCGAAGGTGATCCTTTTCGCGATATGGGCGGGTATTCCGAACGCAGTCACTTCGGCAACCTAATCGACTTTCTGGCCCCCTACTCGATCCTCCGGATACTTGCCGAGAATCCGGCCAATTTGGACCTCGAAGTCGTTTGGGACTACGGCAACTTCGTCCATGCTGGGTGGGCTGAAAACGAGGACTTCGTCGCGGGCGCTCGTCGCACGCAGACCTACCTAATCGCAACCGAGGGCACATCCGACACCCATATTCTAAAGCGCAGCTTCGCGCTTCTTCGGCCAGATATCGAGGACTTCTTTCGGTTCATCGACGTCGAAGACAGGCACCCGTTCTCCGGCACGGGCAATTTGTCCAAGTTTGCCGAGGGGTTGATCAAGATCGACGTCCACAACCACGTCGTTTTTGTCTTCGACAACGATGCTGAAGGAGTCGACACATTTCGCAGCCTGCAGCGATTCACCTTTCCAGTGAACATGCGAGCAATGGTGCTGCCAGATCTAGAGGAACTGCGCAGTTTTCCAGCACGAGGGCCGGGTGGCGTCGCATGTTCCAACATCAACGGTTCTGCTGCGGCCATCGAGTGCTATCTAGACTTGCGCTTAAAGGATCGTCCGCCGCCGCAGGTGACCTGGACCAACTACAAGGAGTCGATGGGCATCTATCAGGGCGCGCTCGATTTTAAGGAGAGCTACGCCAAAGCGTTCTATAACACCAGCCCTGAGGCTATCGCGTCGGGAGCGTATGATGCTAGAAAACTAAATGTTGTTCTGGCCGCGCTGTTCACGCAGTGCAGCGAAATGGCGGCGCAAATGCATCACCACGCTCGGGTTAGCTTTCTGGACAACCTACAATTCACAGAATCCCCCTCAATGATAGCCACTAAATGAATGCAGAAGACAATATCAAAGCAATTCGCGGTCTCACTCGCATAGCGCTGCCAAGCGACGATGGTTATCTCTTTCGACTGGGAGTCGCGCTTTATTCCTTCGCCTCGCTCAGCAGCTTCGTGGCAGAAATCATCAGCCATCTAGATCCCACAGTCAATAGAACCGAGCTACAGGCTAAGACGGGTGGTGAAATACTTAACGCGTTCCGCAAATCGGTAAAGACCATCAAGGCCGACACCCCCTCCGTCGGCCCGATCGGCCAAGCTGCAGCAGATTTGTTCGAAGAGCTGAATTCGAAACGTTCCGACATTGTCCATGCCTACCCAATCACAAACACCGTCAAGGCCCAGATCCTTCATCGTCGATTAGACGTAAAGGACAAATATTTTGAGGTCACCAACGAATTCTTGGACAGCTTCATTTCGCGGCTTCACGACGTAAGCGACAAGCTTTACGACATTCGAAAAATCGTACGTCCCGATCTGGGTGACTGAGAGACAACCGATCACCGACTGGCCATCGCTTCAAAACTAGCTGCCTGATGATCGATAGTCTGCGACTGTAAACATGGCGCGCAGTTCGTTGTCACTCTGTGCTATCAACCGCTTTGAGTCGGGTTCGGCCCTTCTGGCTTTGGCTACAATCGGCCAAGAGCGGGATTTCTCCAACGTCTGCTTTTCGGTGCCCCAGGGACTGCGGACAGCCCAAGACTACGACTTAATTTCTGAGTGTGAGTCCAGCCATAAACAAAGACGACTGAAGCCTTGTGCTCCTACACTGTCCGTTCACATGGAGAAAAGATGATTTGCTCAAGGTGCGTGAAGCCAGAACAACTGAAAAGATTGATTGATAGCGAAAAGCTGCTGAACTATTGCCAGTATTGCAAGAAGGAAGGCAATACGATCAAAGTGGAGGCGCTGTTTGATCACATCCTTGAGTTGGTCGACAAAAATGTTGCCACTGAAGAGGATTTAACATATTACGAGTTGGGTCTGATCTACGACTGTGGGGCGGATCTTGTTGCGGTTGCAGGCATTGACATCGTATTGTCCGAGTGGTTTGATCTTGCTAACGAGCCATACTTCGATGATCTCATGGCCCATGTTTCTGAATCTTATCTGAAGAACGAACAAGGCCAGGAGCGTCACTTTTTCTCTGACGATAGCGACCTTGAGCAGAATATCTACGAAGAAAAGTGGCACCAGTTCACTGATGCCATTCGACACACTCATCGCTTCTTCAATCCGAGTGCGAAAGGCTTCCTAGATGCTGTGTTCAGTATGCTATCAGTTGACAGCGGCGAATTGAAGCCTGAAGTGGTTCGCACCATCACTAAGAGCCAAGAGTTGTACCGGGCAAGGACAGTGGCTGACTATCAGGCTGCGAAAAAGATTGAAGACAGCCCACACACCGAGCTCGGCCTTGCACCGAAGGACAAGTCTAGTAGCCAGCGCATGACCCCGCACGGCATTTCTGCGCTCTACTGCGCGTTGGAGAGGGAGACGTGCTTGAGTGAGATTCGCTCCATCACGGGGGACTACGTAGTTAGTGGTGCCATCACACCGACCGATCAGATAAAGCTCTTGGACTTAACCAAACTGGAGCTGATCGAGCCGCCGAAGCTCACCCTATTTGACGATAGCTTCCGCGACAGTCTGCACCTGAAAACTTTCCTCAAGTCGCTGGTGAAGAAGATTTCCAAGCCTAAG
The DNA here is from genome assembly GCF_947498825.1 of uncultured Cedecea sp. Taxonomy (GTDB): domain Bacteria; phylum Pseudomonadota; class Gammaproteobacteria; order Enterobacterales; family Enterobacteriaceae; genus JGM124. The sequence goes on from NZ_CANMLV010000002.1 coordinate 189,908, forward strand.
GGGCGTAACGACGAGTTGAGCTACTTATCAACACAGGTTGTCTTTGAGTACCTTCGGATGCAGTTTGGTAGACAGGTAGATGGCCTAGCCTTTCCTTCGGTACAGACTGGGGAAGCCGGAACAAACGTAGTTCTTTTCCCTGAAGCCTGCGGCATCAGCTCGAAGAAGTTCCTTCCTCCTGATGAGTATGAGCAAGCTATGGGGCCTGACACTTTCGCCCCCCCTGATCCGTTCAAAGAAGTTGAGAAATTAGCATTCATTGCAAGCTCTCTCCGCTTTCATAGGGTCAAGGCCATTGAAACAAAAGCTGATGAGTACAACCACATCGGTGACCTGTTCATGAGTGATCTGGTTCGTAAGCAACTAGGGCTACCTTTCGGATGAACCAGATCTATATCCTCAATACCCAAACCAAGGCTACTTACTTTTTGGTCCGACCTCAAAAATCGCAGACTACACTTCCGCGGCTATCTAAGCACAAATACTACGGCCGTTTTCTAGCGTCCTATTTGCATCCTGGGAAGGCTGGACCGGGTCGCATGGCGCCATTGGTGATGGACTTCCTCCAGTCCTTGAGTTGCCCGTCGAATATCAGAAAAGGGTCCGTGTCAAACTGTCTACCGAAGTTGACGCTGGAGGTTGTTACACATACCTTCTCCCTCTGTCACGAACATGACTCAATCTTACACATCTCACCAAGCTCAGCAACATCTACAATAATAATCGTGCTACCTGCTCCGCCGTCACCCCATCGCCCCAGGCCGACGCCAACACGTCGCGCCCTTGCATTTCCTGAGCCTCGATCATGGCCTGAGCATCTGAACGCGTCATTTCGCCCAGGCCGCATAGCGTGTCATATACGGAATTTTCCCATTCGATCCACGTTTCGGTCCGTTGTCCAGCTTGCATTTCTTTCTCCCAAGATATTTTCCGCCCCGGCGAACCGGGGCATGAGTGATTAAATGCAAGCCCAGGCACACCCGGCACCCGCTCGATTGAACGGAATATCATCAGCCATCACTGCACCGCCTGCGGTGGGCGCCGGGGCTGCTACTGCGGCCTTATGCTGCTTGGCCTTGGCCTGAGACGATTCGCTTTCTGTGCTGCGACCTCCAAGCATCTGCATCTGCTCAGCCACGATTTCGGTGCTGTAGCGGTCGGTCCCGGTTTCCTTATCCTGCCATTTTCGGGTTTTTAGTCGCCCCTCGACGTAGATCGCAGTGCCCTGGCGTAAGTACTCGCCTGCAATCTCTGCCAGGCGGTTATAGAGCACGACCCGGTGCCATTCGGCTTCTTCGCGCTTTTCGCCTGTTGCCTTGTCTTTCCAGCTTGTGGATGTCGCGACGGAAATAGTGCAGATTGCCGCGCCATCGGCGCTATAGCGTATTTCGGGATCTCGGCCTAGATTGCCGACAATGATGACTTTATTTACTGATGCCATTTTGCTTCTCCTGGTAGTGATTCGGCGGGATGCCGCCGACTGAGTTCCCCAGGCCAGTTACTGCGGCCTGGGCTTCGGTTTAGTTATCGGTCGATTCATCCAGAATCTGCATGACCGCTTTAGCCTGCCAAACGGCGGCGCTAGTCAACTGGCGTACCCAAGCGCCACGGGTCGGGCTCCAGCGAAACCCGTGGCGCTTAAGCGTGTCGCGGGTCGCTTTCCCGGGCTTTCCTTCGAAAATGAACATGGCGCGGTTTTCGTCCACGTCTTCGACATACACATACCCTGCACCCTGAACACTGACCGGCTCGCGCTCCTGGTTAGCCTGTAATTGCTTAATCCGCTGCTGGATACGACGAATGTTCGCGTTGTTGTTGGTCAAGGCATAAGATGGGAACCCAAGACGCCCGGCATAGTCGGGGGTGACTAGTTGCTGTGCACCATCACCAGACAATCCAAGCTCAAGCAAAGCGCTACGCTGGCCCTCCGGGTTGTCCTTGTATTTACGGATCACCTGGTTAATTCTTTTCATACGATCCTGGTTCGCGGTTAGTTGCTCTACTTGGTGTGTAAGCTTTTCTATCGCGTCCGGGTCATCGCTCGATATGCCGCCCTCACCCACTGCCACCGCCTTCTGTGCATAGTTGTCGGCCTTTTTTTGCAGATCAAAGGCTTTGCCGAACGTGTTATGTATCCGCTGTCGGTAGTTGCGATCACGCCCTTCACTATGGTGGCCAATCAAAATCGGCTGACCAAAGGGAATCGCCTCACCCATCCTGTGGGCCTGGTCGTATATTGTTTCGGCCTGCGCCTTGGCCTGTACCGCCCTGGCCTCCAGCTTGGCCTTGCGTTCCGCCTGCTTTTCTTCGTAGTGGTTCATGTCGCTTTTCCTTCAAAAATGCGCGGTGGCGCGGTGGTGGTTGCTGACCGGGCCTGAAGATTTTTGAGCCCGTTTGTAGGTTTTCGTTGCCGGGTTGTGCGCTGGGCCTATCGCGCTTTGCCGCCAGTCCTGTGAGTTCCATCGCCCTTGCCGTGCTGGGTCATGCAGTGACTAGCGGAAAGGGGAAGCTTTGTAAAAGTCGCATCGCGGCTTTTATGAACACCTCTTGAAGTGCCGGAACGGAGTGATACAGTCGGCGTTTTGGGGCGATGGAACCCTCGGGACCAGGCTTGCGGTGCCAAAGTGCACAACCCGGCAACAGCCCGCGCGGCGAGCGCCTTCATCACCAAAATGGTGATCTAACTTAAATGGATTACGGCCTTGTCATCGGCTTGTTCAGGCAAGCCGCCATTTGCCCGTCCTGGCACACCAGGGCGGGGCTTATGTTGAAAAGGAAGAAAGCGAATGACCACTTGTGCGCTAGCACAAGTCCAATCTGCGGCCACGCGGTGCGGCGCATAGAAACCCAGGCGGGCCACAGCCCACCCAGATCCGTCTTACAGTTGGCCACTTTCGGCTAACGAGTTGGTGCCCTGCCCCGTCACAATGATGTGATCCAACAAGCGAACATCAATCAGCGCCAAGGCATGTTTTAGGTGTCGCGTCAAAGCCAGATCGGCTTCGCTAGCTTCCGGTACGCCGCTAGGATGATTGTGCGACATGATGATTGCAGCAGCATCCAGGCGTAGCGCGGTTTTAACGATTTCGCGCGGGTATACGCTGGCCTGCGTCAGCGTTCCATGGCTCATTTCCATGTAACGGATCACCTTAAACTGGCTGTTCAGATACAGCACAGCGGCGACTTCGTGCCCCATCCCCGACAGTTTCGACTGAAAATACCGTTTGACGGTGTCCGGGTTTCCCATTGCGGCCCGATCACTAATCAGGCTTTCGGCAGCGACCCGTGCGGCGGCCAGTACGTGCGAATCGGTCGCGGCATGATACCGGCCCGATGTGCTGCGCACGTAAAGCGTCTGCCCTGCGTTCATGTTGTCATAGCCCAAGGCTGCATTGTGGTTAACGTGTTCCATAGTCCTATCCCCTCAAAAGCCAGTTTGTTTTCCTGCTGACCGGAGTCGAAGATTCCGAGCCTGGTCGTAGGTTTTCGGCGTTCGCAGTAATACGGTTCCTGCGGGGTTGCCGCCGTTGCCGTGAGTTCGTCGCCTTGCCGTGCTGAACTGCTGGCCGGGGCTGATGAACAGGACCGTGGAATATATGGAGGGGACCCGTCTGGCGGGGAGCAAGCCGTTTATGCCGCGAAAGCCAGGGCAGCAGACACGGATGGCGGTACAGTCGGCGTTTTGGGCGGCGCACTCATGGCAATGGGAACGACGGCCCGATATGCACTGATTGCGAATGCTGGCCCGTGCGGCGAGCGCCCCTATCGCCCGATGGGCGATCTGATTAAAAGTGGCTTTAATTGCTAGCGACAGCCAACACGCATTACAAGAGCTTGGTCTAACGCTTCTTTCACGACAACCTCCTCCAGGCCCGCACTTGAGCCGCTTGATGAAAGGGTTTTTGCTAAAGATGTTTAGGCGTCACAATCATTCGTGCGGTGCAGCCTCTCCCGAATTTGCTGCTGCATTAGCATATGGACGGTTGAAACTGACACCTTTCGTAGCATTCAAACTGCGGTTGTTGCGCTGCTTAAGCGCCAAGGGATCGCTGCGAATACTGCGATTGCATTGACTGATTTCTGGCTGTCACAGGGAGATTCACCGCGCATGACAATTCTCAGTTGACCTTCAACAAACTCAACTACTCATGCTTACAGTGATGCAACAATGAAGTCGGTGAATCGCCTGCCCTGCTTTATTCCATCGCTCTAGCTCATCAGTATCTCGTTGAACTCCAATACGTTCAAATCGGGGTCTCGGATGAAGCAGACATTACGGCGACCGTGGCCCATCATGACTGGACCTTCGCTGATCCTGATATTTTCACGCCCCAGCCACGCCACCAGTTCGTTCATACTGTCGACAATAAAGGCGGCGTGCGTGTAGCCGGGCCGTTTGATCGGCGCGTCAAGGAGCACATTGCCTTCACTGGCCGGCTCGCCGTTGTAAATCAGGTGAATTCTCAAACCAGTGGGGTGCACGAGGCCACAAGCCTTGACCTGTGGTGCAAACTCGTCGGGGTCGCGGATAAAACCTAGCTTGGCATAAAAGGCTTCCGCTGCAGCGAGGTCAGTTACGCGGATGCCGATGTGATCGAGACGTAGTGTGTCAAAGCGCATGTTTATTCTCCTGCTTGAATAAGATTTATGAATCAAGATGAAAAAGGCTAATTCAGGCCTCTAGTCCGGCCCGCGTTCGCTGAAAAGGGATGAAACCAGGCAGACCTTCGATCTGGCGCAGCCAGGCCCGAATGTGGGGGTAGCCGGATAGATCCACATTTCCCTCAGGCGCCCGTTCGACATAACTGTAAAGTGCAATATCGGCGATACTGGGCTCTTCTGTCCCAGCGATCCAGCGATGGTCCTTCAGCGTCTGCTCAATGATGACGAATGTTGCGTGTGTGCGCCCAATCACCTCATCAGCATTGAAGGTTGCGCCAAATACTGTGATGAGCCGAGCAGCACATGCGCCATAAGCGATCTTTCCTGCTGCGACCGAAAGCCACCGTTGTATATGCGCCTCAATGACTGGATCAGTTGGCAGCCAGTGGGACGGGCCAGCTTTTCTCGCTGCATAGACGAGGATGGCGAGCGAATCCGCGATGATGGTGCCATCATCATCGAGCACTGGAACTTCGCCGAAAGCGTTAAGTGCGAGAAATTCTGGCTGCCGGTGGCTACCAGCCGCCAAATCGACCTCAATCAGTTCGTGGGCAATGCCCGCGACTGAAAGAAAAAGAGCGGCGCGATGCGCGTGACCTGACAGGGAGTAATGGTAGAGCTTCATAGCAATCATCCTTTGTTGAGTTAACATCAGTATGACTGCTGCAAAGCAGGATGATAATCTAGTAATTCTGCACTTCATTATTGCCATTGTGGATGGCAATCTATGCGGGGATGGCTCGACAATGGATCAGTTGCGAACACTTAAAACCTTTATCAGTGTGGCCGAGCACGCAAGCTTTGCTGAGGCGGGGCGGCAGTTAAATATGTCGCCCACTACTGTGTCACGAGCGATTGCGGCACTGGAGGCTGACCTTGGTGTTCAGCTGTTGATGCGAACCACGCGTAGCGTGCGGCTGACCGACGAGGGAGCCGATTTTCTGACGCGATGCCGAGCAGGGATCGCTGAGATTGATGGAGCCTTCACCACTGTCCGAGGCGGTCGCTCAATACCACGCGGCATACTGACTGTGACGGCCCCAGTCATGTTCGGCCGGCTTCATATAATGCCGGTTGTAGTCGAGTTATCGCAGCAGTATCCAGATCTTCAAGTTAGGCTGCTCTTGCTGGATCGGGTCGTGAATTTGGTCGACGAAGGAGTCGACATCGCCATACGAATTGCCGATCTGCCTGACAGTTCGCTCCACATGTTGCGGCTGGGCGAAGTACGCCGCATATTTAGTGCAAGCCCGGCCTATTTAGCGGCGCGTAGCAGGCCTACGTCTCTGGCCGATCTTCGTGATCACGATATGATCTGGGGGGAGGACGAGTACGGACCGCATCGCGGCTGGGGGTTAAACGGTGTCAAGTGGCCCAGCCGTCAGGTGCGTTTGTCGGTCAACAACATGGACGCGGCCATTTCTGCTGCGGTCTCGGGGCTAGGGGTAGTGCGGACGCTGTCTTATCAAATTGCCGGTGAGGTCGCAACGGGACGGCTTGAGCACCTGTTTGCCGATGACGCCGCACCGGTGCTGCCCATTTCGCTGCTATTTCAAAGCGGTCGAAAGAGTCACCCAAACGTTCGTGCGTTTATTGAAGTCGCAAAACGCCATTTGCGAGAGTCATCGCTGCAGACGGTGTAGTTACATTCCCTGGAGCACGAGTTTCAAACTACGAAAACGTGCATGTGTTTTCAGGCTCTACCCATACAATCAGACCGCTGAAGTTTCATACACCGGATAATCTGTATAGCCCACATGATCTCCGCCGTAGAAGGTGCTGGGATCGGGAATGGTCATTGGCCAATCATTTTTCAGGCGTTCGACCAGGTCAGGATTAGAAATGAAGGGGCGACCGAACGCGACCAGATCCGTGAGGCCTTCACGGACGTCCCACTGAGCCGCTTCCTTCGTGTACAAACCAGCCAAAATCAAAGTCCCGGCATACGCTTCTCTGAATCGCCTCAAAAATGCGTTCCCCTCCTCGTTTGCAGTCAACGTATCGCGATTGCTGATATGTACATATGCCAGACTCCGCTTGGAGAGTTTATGCGCAAGCGCGATCCACGTCTCTTCCTCACCTTCGAAAGCAGGCATGTCGAAAGTACGATTGAACGGCGAAATGCGCAGCCCCACCCGCCCAGGACCTACCTGAGCAACCACGGCGTCTACAACCTCCAGAGCCAAACGCAGCCGCCCTCCAATCGTGCCTCCTCCGTATTGGTCATCCCGGTCGTTGATACCTGCATTGATGAATTGCTCAATCAAATAGCCATTGGCACCGTGAACTTCAACCCCATCAAAACCAGCATCAATGGCTTTTGCCGCCGCATTAGCAAAGTCCTGGACAATACTGTTTACCTCGCTGGTCAATAGCGGTCGCGGTCGGCTGACTTGCACAGAGCCAGGGTTACCGTTTTCATCATAAGCGAATGACGTCGTATTCTCAGCCATCTTAGACGTAGGGCCGACAGGTGATACGCCGTTTTCATGCAAGGAAGCATGAGAGATACGGCCGACGTGCCAAAGCTGGCTAAAAATCTTCCCGCCTTGCTCATGCACAGCACACGTCACCTTTTTCCAGCCTCCTGCCTGCTCCTCCATGTAGATACCTGGAGTAAACAAATAGCCAACACCTTGGCGAGACACCTGAGCGCCTTCGGTGACGATCAGACCAGCGCCCGCGCGTTGTGCGTAATACAACGCCGTTTCATCATTAGGAACCGTGTCTGCAGCCCGCGATCGGGTCATGGGCGCCATGACTATACGATTATTTAGCTGCAGCCCCGACAGATGGTAGCCTGTAAAGAGAGTTTTCATTAGTACGAGAACCTTCAAGAGTTGAGGAGATAAGCATCGGTACCTTCGTCGGCTGCGAGGTCTTGAAATCCCCAATGCCGTGCGTTACGACTGAGAGTTCATAGCCGTCGAAGGAAACCGCAAAAACACGTTAGGGAGTCACTTCGAGAAGCAATTTGCCGAAATTCCGCCCGGAATAGAGGTCTTGCAGTGATGAAACAGCGTTCTCAAGCCCCTGTCGTGTATCTTGCCGTGTCGTTAGCTGGCCGCTTTGCATCCACCCGGCGAGGTTTTCCACCGCTTCTGGGAAACGGGCCTGATAATCGTCGAATATAAATCCACGGATAGTGAGGCGTCGCATCATGATGGTCCACCAGAAGCTGGGCTGGGTATCGGTATCCGCGACGTTGTACTCGGAGATGATCCCGCAAAGAGACACGCGACCGAACATCTTCATGCGTTCCATGACGGCGTTTCGAATTGGGCCGCCCACTTGTTCGAAATAAATATCCACGCCTTCGGGTGCCAGATGATCCAGCGCTTCGCCGACGTTCACGGATTTGTAGTCGATGCAGGCATCAAAGCCCAGCTGCTCGGTGACGAATGTACATTTCTCCGGCCCCCCGGCAATGCCGATCACCCGGCAGCCTTTGAGCTTGCCGAGTTGGCCAACGATCTGACCCACGCCACCGGCTGCCGCCGAAACAACCAGGGTTTCCCCTGGCTGGGGGCGAGTGATGTCGAGAAGACCAAAGTAAGCGGTGGGTCCTACGAGACTGAATGTCCCGAACGTAGCCGCCAGACTAAGTCCCGGGAAGCTGGGAAGCTCCGTAAGGCCGGTGCCGTCACTGACGATATAGTCAGCCCATTCGCCAGCGCCACTCAGAACCGTGCCTTCCACCACCCCTTCCTTGTTGCTTTTTTCCACGATCCCTACCACGAGGCCGCGCATCGGAGCACCAAGCTCGACGGGTGGTAGGAACTGCTCCCGATCGTCGATGAAAACTCGTTGTGCCGGATCGAGTGACAGATAGCGGACGCGAAGCAAAAACTGCCCCTCGCTGAGTTCAGGGATCGGCTCGGAGCCAAATCGAAAGTCGTCAGCAACGATTAAACCGGCTGGACGGCGTGCCAGACGCCAGACATGACGTGTCGACATGATGAATACCTCGATAATTTGTCGTAATGATTGTGGGGGGGCAAGAGCGCGGCGACGGCTGGCCAATCACCAAAGTTGACGGCAGCCGTGCCCAGCGCAGGGAGGAAATATCGCTGTGATCTTTCTACGGCAGCTTAGCGATTATCTTGATTTCGAAATCAAATCCAGACAGCCACGTGACACCCACTGCGGTCAAGGTCGGATATGGTGCTTCGCCCCAATACTCGGGCACCACTTGCCAAATTTCCTCAAACGTCGATTGCGGGTCGATCATAAAAACCGTGACATCGACCACATCGTCGAAACTGCATCCGGCGGCCACCAGAATGGCGTTCAGGTTTTCAAAAGCCTGTCGTACCTGCTCTTTCAATCCTTGTCGCGGCGAGCCGTCTTCGAGGCTGCCAACTTGGCCGGAGACAAACACAAAACCATTAGACTTGATTGCAGGCGAGTAGCGGTGCCTTTCATAAAGGGCCTGGCGTCCAGGTGGGAAAACAACGTTGCGTGTTGTCATTGAGCTGATTCCTTCTTTATTGGGTCGATTCCGACCGGGTGCATGGTGATAAATCATTCTAATGACAGGGGTTTGGCTGATAAACTGGCAAACACACACAACACTGTTTGCGAAACCCAAACAATGCCAGAGTCGCGGGAGCACAAATAGACCGTTTCGATGACATACAGGCCTTTGCCTTGGTCGTGGAAACTGACAGTTGCACCAACGCGACGGAAACCCTGCACCTGAGCAGAACAACCGTAACGCGACTGGAGGCGCGTCTGCACTTCAAGATGCTGAATCGCGCTACACGCATCAGTCAGGCGCCAGGCTCTATCAGTTGACCCGCCGCCTTGGCAGCTTGTAGTTCGGCCACGACTTGAGCACGAGTCACGCTGCTGGTCTGGTTGCGAACGGGTGGGTAGTCAGACTCGCCGACACTCAGCTGTCCAGTCGCTTGAGCAGTCTGCAGTTCAGCTATAACTTGGGCACGTGTCAGCGAACTGGTGTGCTGGATGGCAAGCGGATAGTCAGACTCGCCGACACTCAGTTGTCCAGCCGCTTGAGCGGCGTGCAGCTCAGCTATAACTTGGGCACGTGTAAATGTGTGCGTTTCGTTATCTTGTGCGAAAGCGGCGGGGCCGACCATAGTTGCAGAGATCAGCAGCAAAGAAGCAATAGTTTTCATGATAGGTTCCAAGAAAGAATGGTAAGGTTTAAGGAGGTCGCAGTATTAGGCGATCAAGGTCGTGCACTGCCGAACGGCAGAATGGGCTGGCTGCGGGAATGAGTCGCCGCCTGGCGAAGCACTGAAGACAGTACAAACGCCCCCCCACTATGGCAAATCGCTGCCGCAAATTATTGGATGGCTATATGGGGTTGGGATGGTTGTGAGACATTCTAATGAGAGGGGTTTGGCTGATAAACTGGCAAACACACGCAACACTGTTTGCGAAACCCAAACAATGCCAGAATCGCGGGAGTACAAATGGACCGTTTCGATGCCATGCAGGCCTTCGCCCGGGTCGTAGAAACCGGCAGTTTCACCAAGGCGGCGGATACCCTGCACCTGAGCAAAACAACCGTCACGCAACTGGTGCAGCAACTGGAGGCGCGTCTGCGCGTCAAGTTGCTGCATCGCACGACACGCAAGGTCAACGTAACGCCTGACGGTGCGGCTTATTACGAACGTGTATTGCGCTTGTTGGCCGATATGGACGATGCCGAAACCAGTCTGTCCTGTGCCGTGGCATCACCTCGAGGCAGGCTACGAGTGGATGTACCCAGTCCGTTTGCCAGCATGATTCTAGTGCCGGCATTGCCGACCTTTCACGCAAAGTACCCTGACATTCAGCTGTATCTTGGTGTCAGCGATCGTGTCGTGGACTTGATTGACGAGAACGTCGATTGCGTCGTACGTGGGGGGGAGATTACTAACCTGTCGCTGGTGGCACGACATGCAGCGGATTTGCCGCTGGCCGTGTATGCCGCACCAAGTTATCTCGCGCAAGCGGGCCGCCCCGATCACCCCAGCGAGTTGGAGTTGCCGCATCATCATATCGTGGGCTTTGCATGGTCGCGCACCCGACGCGTCTTCCCGTGCACCTTGCGTCGTGACGGCGAAAGCATTGACGTGCAGGGTCGGCCCGCTCTGGTGGTCGACGATGGCAACGCCTATATAGCGGCAGGCATAGCGGGAATCGGTGCTCTCTGGATGCCATCTTACATGGCCCAGACGTACGTGGCGCGCGGTGAATTGATTCCGTTATTTTCGGATTGGCAGCTTGACCCGATGCCGATGTACATCGCATTCCCTCAAAACCGGCATATCAGTGCGAAGCTGCGTGTGTTCATCGACTGGCTCGTTGAGTTGATGGCACAGCACGCGCCTGTCGTATCCCGACCTCCACTAGGCATCGGTGCGGACTCCTAGCGCTGGCGTCGCGCATATCCACAGTATGGTCTCGGCATTCGTGTGTCCATATTATTCCCAACAAGTTCATAGCACCAGCGATGAAAAGCATCAAGCGAATAAACGCCTTCCTACTTTACGGGCAGGCTATACGTTGTTTTAGCTTCGCCTTTTCAGCGCGTGCCAATCCGGCCGTTAAGGCAATACACGCAAAAATGGCCACGGCGTAATTGACCGTCAACCAGTCCATCAGCAGCCCAAAGATCGGTGCGCCAGCAGTCTGACCGATAGCAATAGTTAGAAAGCCGATCATCAGGCCCGTGGCGGGTCGATCAGGCAGTGCCAAAACGCCCCAGACCAAATAGACACCGGTGAGCATGATGTAGGCTGCCCCAAAAAAAACACCACCGCAGAGTGTCAGAGCGGCTGTGGTGCCGCCGATGCCGACCAGAAGGATACCCACCGCCATTACCGTCAGAAAGAGCCGATGTACTCGATCAATTCCGAACCGCGCAATGAGAGTCCCTGCGCCTGCACCCGCAATACCCGCCGCCCCAATAGCGATCCAAAGAATCCCCGCGCCTGTGCTGCTCCAGTTGAGCCGAGTCGTGATGAGCTGCCCCCCAAAAGACCAGATTGCAGTGCTAGCAAAGCCCATCAGGAAAGTCGCAAAAATCAGGCGCCAAAGCACACCGGTAAGCGATGGCACCCCGTCGGCACTTTTCCTGGCTCTTATGGTGCCCCTCGGTATGCTGAATGCTGCGACTAATGCTAGGCCAACAGCAACGGCGGCAAAACCGGCGAAAGCAAGGCGCCATTGATCTCCCATCATCAGTGCCACCGGCCCCGAAAACACCACGCCCGCACTTGTCCCTGCATTAATGACCGTGTTGGTGGCGCTCTGTCGGTCCGGCCGAACGGCTACCGCCACAGCAGCTGCCATGGGTGGCGAAACCAGCCCCGTACTTGATCCGGCTAGCATGACCGCTCCTGCAAGCCAGGATGCAGAGGGCGCCATGGCGATACCAGCCATACCTACCGCCGCGACCAGGGCGGCACCAATGGCAACAAAACGAGCACCGATACGTTCTGTCAAATAGGCCGATAAGACAATAGCGATGCAGTAGCCCAGAAAGGCCCCGCCCGAGATCAACCCGCTTAGGGTCGAAGACAAGGACAGCTCAGCGTCAATCTGCGGCAGAAATAACCCCAAGGCGAAGCGAGCAAAGCCGTAGCAAACAGCGATCAGGGCGAAGCCCGTTGCGCCAAGGTACAGACCTGGACTCATAACCATCGCCGTTCAACAAGAGCACCGATCGTGATCTTGTCGATCTTTGAGAAAGCTTTGGCGCACGCAAGCGAGGCGACGGTTGTAGCACCGACCAGCCACTCATAGCCCAGCACGATCGCCGCAGCGTTGGGCGAATGCATATAGGTCGCAACTTCGGGAGCGATTTCATAAACTCCCGAAGAAATGCTGAGATGCGGCACCCGACGACCTTGCGCAAAACGCAGGCCAGCCAATCGTTCGTCAGCGTAGAAGACTGCGACAGCCCCTACCCGACGATCACCGAGACCAAGATCATCGGCACGCGGGTCGATGACTACGCCTTCTGCCTGCCCGATTTCGCTAGCCACTTGGCGGCTTTTGACCAGATCGCGCCCACCGATAAGCAAAGTCACATCGGGGTAAACGGTGCGCAGCGCGCGGGCGCTTAGGCGTCCGATAGCGCCAGTACCGCCCATCAGTAGAATAGGTTCTGAAATTAGTTGAGTCATATATCAAGTCTTCTGTATAAGCGCGACTGAACTAGTGCATCCCATTCAGCCTCTGTTGTATAGGTGTTCAATGAATGATTGCCGTGACGCGAATCTCAAAACGCATCGTCGGCAGGCCCAATGCTTCAACCCCCGACTGCGTCCACACCGGTGCATGGTTCGGCATGTACTGGCGGTACAGCTTGACAATGGTGTCGTTGACGATCGGCGGAAAACCGCCGACATGGTATGTATTGACGTGAATAACGTGATTCCAACTCGCCCCGGCCTTCGTCAGAATGAGCTCGATATTACGGAAGGCGGCCGCAATCTCCTCCTCGATCGCTTCGGGGATTTGCAGGTCATCATTCCAGCCACCCTGACCGGATGTCTCTACCCGGTTCCCGATCTTGACAGCTGTCGAGAAATGCAGGGTTTGGCGGAAAGTCTCACCAAACCCAGGGGTGACGATAAATTCAGGTTTTTCCATTGTGTTTCTCGAAGATAAAAAATATGCCGTGCTCAATGCAACCTAGAGCAGGCGATTGGCCTTCAGGCGAACATCGCGTTCGCTTAGGCGAGAGCGCCCCCGTCAACGGTCAAGGTAGCGCCCGTAATCACGCTCGCGGCCGGACTAGCAAGAAAGACCACGGCATTCGCGATTTCGTGTGGCTCGGCGTAGCGTCCCAACGACGTCAGGCTTCGCTGGAAATCAGCAGCTTCGCCATCCGCCGGATTTGCATCGGTATTGGTCGCACCGGGTTGCACAAGGTTTACGGTGATGCCGCTCGGGCCGAGTTCGCGCGAAAGACCGCGAGTGAAGGAGGTAAGTGCCGCCTTAGACATCGCATAAGTCGTTATGCCCGGGAACGGGACCCGCTCTCCCAGGGCCGAACCGATGGTGATGATGCATCCCCCTCCCGTGAGATGCGGGATAACTGCCTTCGCAAATAGCACTGGGGCTCGCACATTGATGTCCATCACTGCCTGATAGGCGTGCACGTCAAGGTCCGCAATCATCCCGGTGTGACCAATCGCTGCGCTGTTGACGAGGATATCGAGTCCGCCGAGCGTCGAGACGGCTTCGCTCACAGAGCGCGAAATAGCCTCCGGGTCAGCGCTGTCGGCTTGGATGGCAACCGCGCGACGCCCCGCTTTCTCGATTGACTTCGCGACCGCTTCAGCTTTCTCGGCTGAGTACTGATAAGTGAATGCGACGTCGGCCCCGTTCTCTGCCAGAGCCAGCGCAATCGCGGCGCCGATGCCCCGCGAACCCCCAGTTACTAATGCTCGCTTTCCATTTAAATCGATCATTGCTTTTCCTTTCTACAGTGGTTTAGTTAAGTTTAAATACGTACGCGGTTCGTTTACTTAGAGAGTGACGGCGGAAACGGATCATCCGGCAGCGGGGTGAACTCTGCATCGTCGGCATCCGGCAGCTTCATCCTTCCCTCCTTCCAGTCGGATGCCGCCTGGACGAGCCGGTCCTTTGATGAGGACACGAAGTTCCAGTAAATGAATCGCTGACCGACGGGCTCGCCGCCAAGAACCATCACAGCAGAGCTTTCCAAGGCCCGCACGCTTGAGGCGGCCGAACTAAGCACCAGCATCCTGCCGGCCTCGTAACGCGTACCATCGACCTCCACCGCACCGGTCGCGATGTAAAGCGCGCGCTCCTTGTATCCACTCGGAATCTCAGCCGTCGCTCCTAGCGCCATGTCGAGATGGGCATAGAACAGTGGCGAATGCGTTTCAGTGCCAGCAGTCAGGCCATAGGCGCTGCCGGCGATGAGCTGTCCGTTCACGCCGGCGTCGCTCCATTTCGGCAGATCAACTCCGGAATGATGGGAGAAGGATGGGGAGATTTCTTCCAACTCGGTCGGCAGCGCCACCCATGCCTGGATGCCGTGCAGGTGATCGCCCTGCACCCGTGCGCGCTCAAACCGTTCGCTATGCGTGATGCCGCTGCCCGCGGTCATCCAGTTCACTTCCTGTGGCCGGATCACCTGCTCGTAGCCGAGACTGTCGCGATGCATTATCTCGCCAGCAAACAAGTAGGTCACCGTTGCAAGACCGATGTGCGGATGCGGCCGGATGTCAACGCTCCGATCAAGGCCTGGCGCGAGATCCAGCGGTCCTATATGATCGAAGAAGATGAAGGGTCCAACCATGCGCTGCTTTGCAAACGGCAGCACGCGACCAACTTCAAAGCTGCCGCCGAGGTCGCGACGCCGCTGCTCGATAATCATTTCAATCATGTCATGTCTCCTGCTTGCTTGCCGGCCGAACCATCAGTGCGACCTCAGTGTCCAGACTCAGCGGCGCAATGCCTTCAAGCTCGCCCGATGCCGGGCAACCGGAGTTTTGCGTAGGGTTCCAGTTCATATCACTCTCTTTCGTTCTGACAGTATTAAAGTGGTCGCAACAAGTGGCGTACGACGGGCGGTTGATCGCCGATGTGAAACGCATTCAACAGCTCCTGATCGAGTGCATCGCTATGGGTCACCCTCGCATGCTGGCGCTGATGCTCGATCCAGCTTTCGACAATGAATGCCTCGACCACCCGGCCGGGCTCTGCGACGTCCTCCCAGACATCCCAGCGGATCGCACCGTCGCGATAACGAGTCACGCGAAAATCGTGCAAGGCAACGATGAACGCAGCCTGTTGTTCCGGGGCGATTAGATATTCGACCTCGATCAAGACCGGGCCGCGGTCATTGGCAGGCGGAATAGCGACGACAGGCTCGGCCCAATGGTTCGAGGGCGCCAGATCGGTGGTGGAGTCGTTCGGCAACCGCCAAAGCAGCGCCAGCAGGATCGACAGCGTCAGGCCGATGGCCGCGATGATCAGGGCGCCCGAGACGCCCGCGCTGCTGGCCAGAGTTCCCCACAGGATACTGCCGCCGGTCATGGCCCCTTGGAGCACCAGCAGATAGACGGCGAGCGCACGCGCCTTGACCCAGCCAGGCGAAGCCATCTGCGCCGCGACGTTAAGCGAGGTCAGCATGCCGATCCAGGCGAGGCCGGCACCAAACATCACTGCCCCGGCCAGCCACGCATTGGGCGCCAGCGCCAGTGCGAGGGTCGCCGCTGCGAACAGTAGTGTCGCCCAGATCGAGATCGTGTTGGACGCTACCTTTTTACGCAGTTGTTTCAGCAGCAATGCACCGACAATGGCACCAGCGCCCATGCAGCCGAGAAGCCCGCCGTAGCCCGCCGCATCCAGCCCCAGTTCACGGCGTCCCACCAACGGCAGCATCGCCCAAAGCGCACTGCTGAACAGGAAGAAGCCAAGGGTGCGGATCAATACCAGCCGCATCGCTGGAGAACGCCGTGCATAACGATAACCGGCCCGAAGCGCGCCGAAGAAATGTTCGGGCGGCAAGCTGTGCACGGTCGTGGCGCGCTTCCATCTGACAAGCACGAACAGTACCGCCAAAACCGACACGGCGTTCAGCGCGAAGACCGCCGGAATGCCGGCCATCGCCACGATCACCCCCCCAAGGGCCGGACCGATGGCGCGCGAGATATTGACGCCCAGACTATTGAGCGCCACCGCATCGGGTAAGCCTGCCTTGTCGACCAGTTCGGGGACGATGGCCTGAAACACCGGCGCACTGAGCGCCGCCGCCACGCCGAGAACACAGGTGGCGCCAAGCAGCACCCACGGGGTGGTCAGTCCTTTAAGGGTCAGGAAGGCCAGAGCCGCTGCAGCGGCAAGGCCTAGGATCTGCGCGCCCAGCAGCATCTTTCGGCGATCGACAATGTCGGCCAGCGCGCCCGCTGGCAGAGCTAGCAAGAACATCGGCAGGGTCATGGAGGCCTGGACCAAAGCCACCAGCAGTGGGTTCGGCGACAGCGAGGTCATCAGCCATCCCGCACCAACATCATGCATCCAGGTGCCGACATTGGAAATGATCGTGGCGATCCACAGTGCCCGAAAGACCGGGAAGCTAAGCGGGCCCTTCGCCGGAGCGGGTATATCAATGGTGGTCATTTCGGCTCCTGTCGGACGGCAAACGGAATTGATCGGTATCTTGCAAACATGGTCATATCCCTCCACACGCCCCAGCATCCGCAGCCGAAGGCGTCCCAGAATGTCCGGGCGTTGATGATGATTAAATTTTTCCGCAACATGCGGCTCTCCTTGACGGGTGTAGGGGATGGCGACTTCAGGCTGCTTTTGTCACAGGCTAACGGACGAGTTGCGAGTGAGATCCAGCCAAGCGACAAGCAGGAATCCCCCTGTGAGACCGAGATGTTCGAAGAAGGCATTCGCCTCTGCGTGCCTAGCTTCCCCTGCTGGCCGCTCCCAGAACCGTAGCGCGATCAGGGTAGATAGAAAAGTAAATCCGGCCAATGTCAGCGCGCCCAGCCAACGCAGAAAGCCCGTCATCACCATCGCAGAGGCAACCAGTTCCAGCACTATCACCAGGACCGCGAACAGTACAGGCGGAGACAGACGGAAGTGGGCCATTTCGGCGACGGCACCAGGGAAATCGGTCAGTTTGACCAATCCGCCCTGGATATAAGCTGCGCAGAGCCCCAAATGCGCGATGAAGAACATCACGATCGAGAGCACCCCATCTGGTTCAATTCTGAATGACATCTGACCACTCCGGATGCTTCAGTGACTGCGCCTTGACGTAAGGACAGAGTGGCACGATGCGGTACGCCTTGGCGCGAGCATCCGCAATCAGGGCTTGGACGAGCGCCGATGCGGCGCCGATTCCGCGAAGCGTATCGGGAACAAAGGTGCCATCGGCGATGATCAGCACATCGGACACCTTGGAAATAGTCAGCTCGCCCTCGTCGGCAACATCATTGATTCGAGCGACAAAGCGGCCCTTATGGCCTTTATCCTCGTACGAAATCTGAACCGCAGGTTTCTCGGTCATTTGAACCTCCGTAAACGTGAATGGGTAAGGTGACGGTGCTTCGATCGGCACACGCTACCGCCTGACAGACTAAGACGCAGGATCTGGCCTTATTGGACATAGGAAACCTCTCTTTTTTACTGACTTCTAAGCA
Source organism: uncultured Cedecea sp. (assembly GCF_947498825.1). Classification (GTDB taxonomy): domain Bacteria; phylum Pseudomonadota; class Gammaproteobacteria; order Enterobacterales; family Enterobacteriaceae; genus JGM124. Next base: position 207,724 of record NZ_CANMLV010000002.1, read on the forward strand.
CTGTCAAACGGTGTCAGACGACGCGCTTCAGAATATGCGCGAACTCCCTCTTTTCGACGTTGCGGTCGCCATTCTTGTGAAAGTGCTGGATGTGCGGGCCATGTTCATGATGCCTAGTTTGTGTCTCGATGGATGCCCACTCCTCTACGAGGACGAAGCGTCCAGGCTCATTCTGATCTTCAAACAGGTCATAACGAATATTGCCGCTCTCTTTGCGCGACGGCTCGACAAGCGCGGACAGGTCACGACGCAATTCGTCCTCCTTGTCTGCCTTGGCCTTCAAACCGACAGCAATGAATAGTTCATTCATTCATTTTCCTCCTCACAGGATGCTTGGGGGTGGTCGAAGGTGCGACAACGACCACCAGCAAAGGTCAGACGTTCGCTAACCTCTTACCCGATTTCTAGGCTGTTTTTTCGACGTTGAAACCGTCGAAGTTATCGAAAACGCCCATGAACCCTGGGACGGTCGCCTTGCGTGACCAGTCGCGCTGAAGCTCGCAGTACATCTGTACCCTGCTGATAAGCTTCACGCCCGCCTGTTCCATGCGGCGCAGCGCCGCATCGTGTGCGGCCAAGGAGGTGCCGCCGACCGCATCGACCGGTACATAGACCTCATAGCCTTCCTGGATCGCGTCGAGCGCAGGAAAGGTCAAGCACGCCTCGGTCCAAAGCGCGGTCATGATCAGCTTGCTACGGCCCATCGCCTTGACGGCCTCCTTGAACGCTGTGTCCTCCCAGCTGTTGATCGAGGTGCGATCGTAGGTTGGCAGGTGACCGAGCACGTCTTGCAATTCTGCGATCGGCGGTTTATTGAGTCCCGTCGCGATATTGACGGTTGAGTGGACGATCGGCAGGTTGTAATTCACTGCTGCCTTTGCGGTACTAACGATGTTGAACACCAGTTCTTCGCGCGGCATCGAGCGAATCGACGAGACCTGAATAGGCTGGTAGTCGATGATGATGAACGCCGAATTCTCGGGCGTCAATAGTTGGTCGGTCTGGGGATTTCGGATCATTTCGCTTGTCATAATATTCTCTGCTCTTGGTTGGTCATGTTGAATCATCTATGGATTATTCGTGTTTCGATAGCGGCGGCCACCAATGCTTCGATGTCCGATCGATCATGGCGGTGCTTGAGAGCGGGTACCCGAACGATTCACGACCGTTGGTAGCCTTAATCACGCTATTGCTATAACGGCGGTATCACTATCTCGTAAACGATCATCCGTTGATTGGACAGGATTGCGTTTCTGGAAGATTCATACGGTCAATGTATCGTTGCGCTCGTTCCTTCATTATTGGGCCGATGCCGGCCGTGTGTGTGGTGGTGAAACATTCTAATGACGGGCGTTTAGCTGATAAACAGGCAACCACACACAACACTGTTTGTGGAACCCAAACAATGCCAGAGTTGCGGGGGAGCGTAGATGGTTGCGCCTGTTGGCCGACATGGACGATGCCGAAACCAGTCTGTCCTGTGTCCTGGCGCCGCCCCCGGGGCCAGCTACGGGTGGATGTGTCCAGTCTCTCCTAGACCATAAATTTTCCAACTAAGCCGACTGCGTCTCGTATCAATCGCGAGCTGCCATCTCATGTGGCACATAGCGTATAGCTCTGCTGCTGGTAACCGCACGAACCTTCCATAAAAGCAGGTCCGTCCAATAAATGGATGGCCGTTTACGAGATAGTGATACCACCATGGTCGATCTGATACCGATGCAATGGAGGCAGTCACTATCGACAGACAACATAGCCGGCGGTGTCGGCAGATGAAACAGAGGATAAAGAAATGACCCAAAAACTTGATACAAAACTGATGCAAACACGCTACGGGTTTCAACAGGTTGGTGGCGTCGAAGTTTTCTACCGCGAAGCAGGGCCGAGCGATGCGCCGGTAATCCTGCTGTTGCACGGCTTCCCGAGTGCCAGCCATATGTTCCGCGACTTGATTCCTCTGCTGGCTGACCGTTTTCGGCTCATCGCACCTGACTTACCTGGCTTCGGACAAACCAAGGCGCCGCCGCGCGGAACGTTTGACTACACGTTCGACAGCTTGGCCGATGTGATCGAAGGTTTCACCGATGCTATGTCGCTCGATCGATATGCCCTCTACATCTTTGACTATGGTGCGCCGGTGGGGCTGCGTCTGGCGATGCGTCATCCCGAGCGGGTGTCGGCCATTATTTCGCAAAATGGCAACGCCTACGTCGAGGGTTTTAGTGACGAATGGGGACCATGGAAAGCCTACTGGCGCGACCCAAGCTCAGCGAACCGAGAAGCCTGCCGACCGTCGCTCGCACCGGACACGATCCGCAACTGGCAGTATGGCACCGGAACGGATCCGCAGCACCTGTCGCCCGATGGTTACGAACTAGACATCTCTTACATGGCGCGCCCGGGTGCGGAGGACATCCAGCTCGATCTGATCCTGGACTATCGTAGTAATGTCGAACTCTACCCTTCCTTCCAGTCATATTTTCGTGATCATCGACCACGGCTTCTTGCTGTGTGGGGACGTCATGATCCAGCGTTTGTGCCTGCCGGAGCTCATGCTTATCAGCGAGATCTTCCGGATGCACAGATTCATCTGCTGAACACCGGGCATTTCGCACTAGAGACGCATGCAGAAGAGATCGCCACGTTGATCCGCGCCTTCTTCGACAGCGACCAAGTTTAGGTCCTGCAGTAGTGTTCTAGAGCCCCACTGCTGAATGAACGACGTCATGAAGCTACTTGAGATGCCGAGAATAATGATCAGCTCCTCTAATCTGACTTTTTTGCGCCGATAGGCGTCGACGTTGCCTGTCTTCTTGCGACTCACGGACTGCAATTACCTCGGTGAAAGAGACAACTTTCACCGAGACTTTGGACGTTTGGTTGAAGGAAAAATAAAAAACCTTCTCTGCAAAGCCTCTTGCTGAGAGCGGTTCGGTCCAAGCTTCGGGCGTAATAATGCAGTCCAAACCTCTGGGCTTATATGCACAAGGTCTCCGCCATTGCGATCAAGGGCGTAATTCCGACTCCACCTGTGATAAAAACTGTATGTCGCGCTTTTACTAGCTGAAATAATTTACATGAACCACTGAATAGCGGTAGTTTTTGGATGCCCCTACTCCGTTAACACCAAAGCGCAGGATTTTTGCTCTAAAGCGCTGTGGTGAAAAGTGGTTTCCACAACTCGATGTGGCGAGTAATCAAGGCCACGATTGCCTCGGACTGGTGCCTGGACGCCAACTTGATCACTTCGTAGTGCTCATCCACCGAGGCACGCTGGCGTTCCCGCCCCTCCTCAGAATTAACTCCATAAAGCAGCATGTTCGCACGCAAGTGCATAATCATCCGTGTAAGCAACGGATTGTCAGCGCGCGCGATCAAGGATCCATGGAAACGGCGATCAGATTCGATATACTGCCCTACATCTTCATCTTTCACGGCCTGCGCGACCTCATCAGCCAGCACCACAAGCGGTGTTGTATCGGTCAGCTCGCCCGCACCTGAACCGCAGGCCTCTCGGTCATTTCAGCCTCCGTAAACGCGAATGGGTAAGCCGTTCGAGTTTGCTTGACTAGGGAGTCTCTCTTGATTGTTGAGGAACAAGATATGCCTCAGGGGGTAATGAGGCATGAAATGAGGTTACTTTGCGCCGACCTCGAATGCTGGGGTTGCCTTGGTCGTCTTTACAGTCCACGATCCACTCTGACGGAATGAACTCGCCGATGCGTATGTGTCTTCCATAAACTGGAAGTAGACCATCTTGCCCTCGCGTACCTTAGCGTGAATCGAGAATGGCGAGGTGAAGACATGGCCCACCTCAACCGAACGATAAGTGAACTTGCCGAAAATGGCGACATCCTCGCCCACGGCCAGCTTGTCGGTAATTGCGAAGTCTTCGATCGTCCAATATTCTGCGACCCGAAGGAATGTGCTGCTATACGCACTGGGGCCTTTGGCAGTCCCCGTCCACGGCTCTATCTTCTTCAGCTCCGGGTTGTCGAAATTCAGCGATACATAAACTGCGTCGGGCGCTACGAGGCGGGCGGCCGCAGCTTCGACCTTGTCTGGGGCTGTGTTGGACAGGAAATCCATAACAACGGCCAGCGATGCTGCGGACTGATTCTGCGAACTTGTGCCCTGCGCTGCGGCAGGCGCTAACGGCAAGACAGATGTGCTAATCGCAAGTGCAGATAAGAGAACCGTTTTGGAAAATTTGAGTATTGCCATGTATTTGACTCTTTAGTATTCAGGTTTCTAAGTGTTTGTAGTCTGCGGTGGCTAGAGATATCTTCATTCGCCTCTTCTCCTTGCCGGAAATGGAGCCGACAGAAATCGCTGCCGCCATCATCAGGCCCCAAGCACGCTATTGCCATAACGGCGGTATCACTATCTTGTAAACGGCCATCCATTTATTGGACGGACCTGCTTTTATGGAAGGTTCGTGCGGTCAATGTATCCTCGCACTTAGCGGTATGTATAGTGCCCGAGGGGATCGACGCCCGCCTCTGCAGCGCGATAAACTATGCATCGTCAGCATCCGTCAGCTTTGCAGCGATTTGTGCAACATGCCTTCCTTGGTAGCGGGCACCATCCAGTTCGACCTTACTCGGTTGCCGCGAGCCGTCTCCTCCGGCAATAGTGGAAGCCCCATAGGGGGAGTTGCCCATGACCTCATCGACACCCATCTGTCCCTGAAATGAATAAGGCAAGCCGACGATAATAAAACCAAGATGAAGCAGCACCGGATGAAAAGTGAGGACCGTCGACTCTTGCCCGCCGTGCTGTGTCCCGCTGGATGCAAAGACCGAACCGACTTTGCCTACCAGCGCGCCTCTTACCCAGAGCGAGCCAGTCTGATCGATGAAACTCTTCATTTGCGCTGCCATGTTTCCATAGCGTGTAGGGGTGCCGAAAATGATGGCGTCGTATTCAGGCAACTCTTGAACCGTGGCGATCGGTGCGCTCTGGTCAAGTTTGAAGCCTGACCTCTCCGCAACTTGTTCAGGAACCGACTCGGGCACCCGCTTGACGACAACGTCCGCACCAGCCTCGCGGGCGCCTTCTGCCACGGCATAAGCCATAGTTTCGATATGTCCGTAAGACGAGTAATACAGTACCAATACTTTTGCCATAACTACCTCTTCTTTCTGAAATTAGCGGTTAACAACCATAGCGTCATACTCGTTTCTCCTGGAAGTCCAGCCATGCCACGAGCAGGAAGCCACCGACCAAACCAAGGTGCTCAAAGAATGAGTTCGCAGCCATGAAGCGCTCCTGCCCTACCGGTAGCTCCCAATAACGCAAGGCGATACCCGTGGCAAGCAACGTGAAACCTGCCAACCCCAGGGCGCCCAGCCAACGCAGACGGCCTGTCAATATCATCAACGGTGCACCTAACTCCAGTGCGATCACCAGCACAGCGAACAGCGATGCCGGTGTCAGCCCAAAATGACTCATCTCTGCGATGGCACCAGGAAAATCGGTGAGTTTGACGATGCCCCCATGTAAATACGCTGCGCATAGTCCTAGATACGCAATAAAGCGAACAGCTATGTTTCCAAGTGCAGGCCGCGAAGCAGCGCCCTGCCTAATGCGATTAGTGTTATCCATATACATTGTCGGTCCCTTAAACTGCCCAGCAGGAGCAGCCCAATGCGCCAAAGAAGCCTTTCAAGTCGGAGGCGGGAACCTTCGATCCCCAGGCCTGCGCATGATCGTGACCATGCATTCCGCATGCACTCGCGCAACCGCACGAGGCAATAGCCTGATGTCGGAGCGGTTGCAACGAATTCTTGCCGGCTCCCTCCGGCTCCCCCCAAGCACCATAGCCTTTGAACAGACGCGTTGGCGACCAATCAGGCATGGCCGGTGGTAACGGATTATCGTCCAGCGAAATAAATTGCTCTTCACCATAAACAATGCGTCCACCCACCACGGTCAAGTGCGAGGTCAGAAACGAGATTTCAGCTTCCGGCACCCCAAAATAGTCTTTACTGGGAACGATAAAGTCGGCGAATTGACCTACCTGAATGCGACCACGCTTGTTTTCTTCATTGGAGAACCAGGCAACATTCTCCGTCCACATGCGTAAGGCCGTTTCCCGATCCAGCAGATTATGTTGTGGATATAAACGTAGCCCACCAACCGTTTTACCCGTGACCATCCACGCGAGCGATACCCAAGGGTTATAGGAAGCGACACGGGTGGCGTCGGTTCCGGCAGAAACCTTGACGCCTTTTTCCAGCATTCTTGCTACGGGCGGTGTGGCCTCTGCCGCTCTGGCCCCATAACGCTCAACAAAGTATTCACCTTGATAAGCCATACGATGCTGCACTGCAATGCCGCCGCCCAAAGCCGCAACCCGATCGATCGATTTATCAGAGATGGTTTCGGCATGATCGAAGAACCAGTTGATACCCTGTAGAGGAATGTCTCGATTCACTTTTTCAAATACATCCAAAGCACGCGATATGGTTTCATCATAGGTGGCGTGCAGGCGCCAGGGCCATTTGTTCTGCGCCAGAATACGCACGACCTCTTCCAACTCGCCTTCCATCTCCGGGGGCAAGTCCGGACGCGGCTGGCGGAAATCCTCGAAATCAGCAGCAGAGAACACCAGCATCTCACCGGCGCCATTGTGACGAAAATAATCCGTGCCTTGTTTGTACTTCACACTACTGGTCCATTTCAGGAAGTCTTCCTTCTCTTCCTTGGGCTTTTGCGTGAACAGGTTATAGGCCAGGCGCACCGTCATCTGGCCTTCATCGGCCAGTTTCTGAATAACGGCGTAATCGTCCGGGTAGCTCTGGAAACCGCCACCCGCGTCAATAACGCCTGTTATACCCAAGCGATTGAGCTCACGCATGAAGTGACGCGTCGAATTGACCTGATAGTCAAAGGGCAGCTTGGGGCCTTTAGCCAAAGTGGAGTAAAGGACCATCGCGTTAGGCTTGGCTAGTAGCAAGCCTGTTGGATTACCATTCGCATCGCGAGTAATTTCCCCGCCAGGAGGCTGCGGCGTGTCTTTGGTGTAGCCTACCGCCCGTAATGCTGCACCGTTCAGCAGAGCCTGGTCGTAAAGGTAGAGAAGAAAAACGGGCGTATCAGGCGCAATAGCATTGATTTCGTCGATAGTCGGCAAGCGTTTCTCGACGAACTGGTGTTCAGTGAACCCGCCTACTACACGCACCCACTGCGGCGCAGGCGTAATAGCCACTTGCCGGCGCAGCATGTCTAACGCGTCAGCCAGCGAACGCACGCCATCCCAGCGTAGTTCCAAGTTGTAATTAAGCCCACCTCGCACCATGTGAGTATGGTTGTCAAATAGCCCGGGCAAGACGCTTCTACGCCCCAGATCAATGAGCCGTGTAGCCGAGTCCGCCAAAGCCAGAACTTCATCATCCGAGCCGACAGCTAGAAACTTGCCATCCGCAACGGCAACTGCAGTAGCCACGGGGTTGCTGGAATCAAGAGTTGTAATCCGACCGTTATGGAAAACAATGTCAGGTGTAGAATGAGCCATGGTCGAATCTCCTTTGTAGATGACCTTTGCAAAGTCCTGAAATGAACAACAGGCAACTAGCCGCTAACATGCGCCTATGCCTCGTAATCACTCTTTTGAACTTGTACTATTTGATTTCTTCCGGGAAGCTGCCCGAAGACATGGTCAGTCGCTTGCGTTTTGGCGCAAGCTGTATTGAAGGCGGTACCTTGCAAAAGCTGCTTGCCCACGGGGATAACCTGCTCACCGACCAGCATGCCGAGTAAGCCGATCAGCGCAACCAAAGGCGGAGCTGGTGAGCGCACGGTCAGCAAACTGTAGATAACACCGATCAATACACCCGCACTCAGCGAAAATAGATAAAGCTTCATAAGCCACCTCCCATCCAGATACGTTGGTTTGTACCGGTCAGCACAGATTGACAGCACATGCCCGGCCTTTTAGGTGGGCTTACTTAGCAGGATTGGGGCCAATGCGCTTGCCGTGCTGCACGCGTTCCGGCGCTTTGTGCACCATGGTGTAGGCATAATCAGCCCCCATGCCGTAAGCACCTGAGTGCTCTCTTACGATCGCCATCACCGCATCGTAGGTTTCTTTGTTCGCCCAATCACGTTGCCACTCCAGTAGTACTTGCTGCCAAGTAACGGGAATAATGCCGGCTTGGATCATGCGGTCCATGGCATAGTTGTGCGCTTCCACGGACGTGCCGCCCGAGGCGTCGGCCACCATATATATTTCGTAATCGCCCTCCAATGCGGCGCACAATGCAAAAGAGATATTGCAGACTTCCGTCCACAGTCCGGAAACCACCACTTTCTTACGGCCATTGGCAGCCAGTGCATCACGTACATTCTGGTCATCCCAGGAGTTCATCGAGGAACGTTCGAGAAGCTCATTTTCAGGAAAAACCTCTAATAGTTCAGGATAGGTGTGGCCGGAAAAACTTTCCGTCTCGACAGTCGTGATGATTGTTGGGATACTGAAAGCCTTTGCGGCCTTCGCCAGACCCACAACATTGTTCTTTAACGTCTGACGGTCAATAGACTGAACACCAAAGGCCATCTGCGGTTGCTGATCAATGAAAATTAGCTGGCTGTTTTGCGGTGTCAGTAGTTCGAGTTTTGGGTTGGTCATGTTAAATTTCCTATAGAACATGCTTGTGCAGATAGTGACCGCCACCAATGGATCGATTTTTGGGTCGGCCATGGTGACGCCTGAGGGCGGGCGCCCTAGCGGTTCTAGGCCGTTGCTGGCCTCAATAACGCTATTGCCATAACGGCGGTATCACTATCTCGCACAAGGCCATCCATTGATTGGACAGCCCTGCTTTTATGGAAGATTCCTGCGGTTAATAAGGAGGTACAAGCTGGACGAAGACCTCGTGTATTGTGTGGCGGAGCCCTTAGCATGGAAAATAATCATTTGCACCCGAGTCCTTACGTACCAGAAGGTGGCGAGATCGTCGAGTTTGGCCCATTTCGTCTGCACGTAACCGGACGGTTGCTGCAGCGCAATGGGGTGGCCGTCAAACTCGGTAGCCGCTCGCTCGATTTACTGATTGCGTTGGTTGAGCGGTCCGGCGAAGTAGTTTCCGCGCGTGAATTGATCGCGCGTGCATGGGCGGGACTGGTGGTCGACGAGGCCAATCTGCGCGTCAACATCTCGAACCTACGCAAGAGCCTGGGTGAAGGCCAGGACGGAGCGCGCTACGTCGTCAACCTTCCAGGCCGCGGATACAGCTTCGTGGTGCCCGTAACTCGAGTGCATCCCGATTCTTCGTCCCAGAAACTTGAGGCCATCCGATCTCCCGACCCTCGCACTGCCAGCCAGCCGCTCGTATCGGCCTCAGAACACTCGTTACCCGGGCAACTCGAACGTCTCATTGGGCGCGATGCTTCGGTCCGCACCTTGGTCCAGATGCTCACCGAGCACCGATTTGTGAGCATCGTCGGCCCGGGTGGAATGGGCAAAACGACTGTCGCGATCTCCGTAGCGCACACGATGCTCGATGCCTTTAGCGGCGCTGTGTACTACGTCGACCTATCTTCGGTCACCGACGCCTCGCTCGTTCCGGCTACGATTGCCTCCGTGCTCGGCCTGAAGGTGCAATTGCAAGATCCTAAACTGAGCATCCAAACTTTTTTAGGCGTCCAAAGAACGTTGCTCGTATTGGACAATTGCGAACACATCATTGACGAGACGGCCGCTCTCGCAGAATGGCTTCATATATCCGCTCCTCAGTCTCACCTGCTTACGACCAGCCGCGAGTTATTACGTGTCGAGGGCGAGCATGTACATATCCTTCCACCGCTCGATGTTCCGCCGGTCAGCGATGGCATGACAGCGGCCGATGCGATGGCGTTTCCTGCAGTCCAGCTTTTCATGGATCGAGTAGCGGCAAGCGGCGCGCAAGAGACACTGACGGATGAGACAGCGCTGCTCGCCGTCGAGATCTGCCGAAAAATGGATGGCATTGCTCTGGCGATCGAATTAGCAGCCGGTCGCGTGCGTTCGCATGGCCTGCGCGGAACAGCGGAACTGATCAGCAGCCGCTTCGATCTTCTCTGGCATGGCAGGCGCACCGCGCCTCCCCGACATCAGACGCTCCAGGCGATGCTTGATTGGAGTTACAACTTACTGTCCGAGAACGAACGCCGCGTGCTGTTCCGGTTATCAGTGTTCGTGACTCCGTTTCATCTGGCTGCGGCACAGTGGGTCGCGACGGATGCAGTACTCACGCAGGCCCAAGTGACAGCAGCAATCGCAAGCCTCACCGACAAGTCACTGCTATCGCCATCGATGTTGAACGGATCGAGGCATCTGCGCCTCCTGGATTCGACGCGCACCTACACTTCAGCAAAACTGGCGGAGTCGGGCGAGCTCAACGCCGTCTCGCGCAAGCTCGCCGAGTATCTCATTGCGCAACTCAGCCGAAGTAATGAGCGTGAGAATGAGTGGCAGGCCACGGGCCGGGATATGATGGGGGACTACATCATGCGCCCTGCGTTGGTGTGGGCATTCTCCGAGGCAGGTGAAGGTGAAGGGATCTGCAACATGCGCACTGCGCTTGCATGGGCGTTCTCCGATGCAGGCGAAAGCGAGCTGGGCGTTCGTCTGGCAGCGCTCGCCGCACCGCATCTACTGGAATTGTCGCTGCTGGACGAGTGCCATCGCTGGTGTCAAGCTGCGCTGTTGCTACTGGGTCCTCACGAGGGCTCAACGACACACCTCATCTTGCAAGAAGCGCTGGCGATCTCCGCACTATTGACTCGCAGCAATGGAGATGAAGTCCGCGATTCGATTGAGCGCGCGCTGCGTCTTGCTCGGACCTTGAACGATCACGAACGCGAACTTGGACTACTCTCGGGACTGCATATTTTTATGATCGAAATCGGTCACTCCCATGGGGCGGTCGAGGTGAGTCGACGCAGTATCGAGCTGGCACGCAGTGTCGACTCTCCTGCGGGAATCGTCATGTCTGAGTGGATGCTCGGGTGTGCGTATTTCTTGGCCGGCGATCAGGTGGGCGCGCTACGCCACATCGAGGAAGGATTCAAGCAAGCTGCAGCGCGTGGCGTGACGAAGGTCGATATGTATGGCTACCGACATCGGACCCGTGCGCTCATCGTCCTCGCACGCGCGCTTTGGTTAAGCGGCGCCGCCGACCGCGCTGCTCAAGTTGCATGTCAGGCCGTCGAGGAGGCTAAGCAGAACGAGCAACCGGTGAACGTGTTCGTCGCTGAATTGCTGTACGCCTCCACGGTTTTTCTGTGGCGGGGAGATGTAGAGGAATCGGAAACGATGGCAAGCCGCCTCGTCCAATACGTTAGTCGTTACTCCTTTGGTCCACATGTGGCCTTGAGTATCGCACTCTCAGCCGAAGTGGCTTTACTCCGGAGGGAATTTCAGACTGCGGCAAACAAGTTTCGCGAAGCGCTAGGTATCTTGCATGGGGAGGGCCGTCTCTTACTCACGATGATTTTGAGTCGATCGATGTCCGAAGCACTGTTCGAATGCGGTGAGATCCTGGAGGCGGAGACAATGATCTCTGCGGCTCTAGAACGAGCCGAGGCGGGACATGAATCATTCGACAGGCCTGAGCTATTGCGTACGCGTGCACAAATCGGAGTTGTTTCCGGTCGCTTGGATCCGCGCGCGGCCAAGGGGATGTTGCGAGATTCGATTGAGCTTGCAAACAGTCAAGGCGCACTCAGCTTAGAATTGCGCTCCTCCATGGCTTTAGGTGAACTGCTCGCAAGCGAGGAGCGGGCTGAGGAGGCCTACGCGATCCTGGCGGAGGTTTACGACCGCTTTACGGAAGGATACGAAACACGCGACCTCAGAACAGCCAGACGTTTGATCGAAGCCTGGCGTCCGGCCGCGAGGGAAGAGCTAGTCTCTGGTTAACCTAATTTACACAGCTTTACACCACTTTACGAGCGCTCCGGTGTGCAACCTCCGAGAATAGGAAGAGGTAATTCGAGGGCGTGCGTACGCCCTGCAAGGGGTATTTGTATGGCTGGTCACTCAAGCGATTCGATTCTTCCTCAACCAGTCGCACAGTTCATAGAGGCAACGAATGCCGGTGATCTGTCCCGTCTTCTTGAAGTCTTCGCTGCAGATTCGATCGTCAACGATCAGTTACGGCAATGGCGCGGGCTGACTGAACTAAGCAAATGGGCCGAGTGCGACGTTATCGGGCAGCAGCTGTCACTTCGTCCCATTCATTGCGTCCAGCACTACGGCCACTGCGTTGTCGCAGCCCACGCCGACGGAAAATTCGACAGGCGTGGATTGCCGGATCCGCTGGAAGTTCTGCTCTATTTCACTCTCGCCGAAGACCAGATCGTGCAATTGATAATTTTGCGAGATCTTTCTGGTACCTCTCCTTTCGATACGTCATTACGCAGCTCAGCGTAAAGGCGCAAAGTCAAGGCGTTAGAGCCGACCTGCTTTACAGCGTTTTTCTACACTTTACTTAGCATTTCGGCATATTTGTCCGATCATCTTCGTCACGTGGATCGAAATCCTTAAACGATCACAAACGGAGGAAATCCCATGAGCAATAGTGCAGTGTTGGCCACCAAGGCTCATCAACAGAGCAACCAGAATACGGTTGCGTTAACAGCGACTTTGCTGGATTTGCTCACCGTGGCGCAATCCAAAGTTGAGGTCGATCGTCAGGCTGCGCAAGCATGCTTGTCCCGCGCGACGGCATTGCTGGAGGCCAGTCTGGAACGAAACGTCGGACAGAAGGCCCAGAGCGCATTCCGCGGCGGACTGCCGCGTTGGCAGGCGAAACGCTTGACTACGTTCATCGAGGAGAATCTGGAACAACCTATCAGGAGTCCTGATCTCATTGCGCTCACCGGATTGAGTGCTGGACATTTCTTTCGAACTTTCAAAGAAACATTCGGCCAGGCTCCGTTTGTCTACATCGCCGGGCTGAGAATCGAGCGAGCACAGCAGATGATGCTAACAACCAACCATTCCCTTAGCCAAATCGCGCTTGATTGCGGAATGTGCGATCAGTCTCATCTCACGCGATTGTTTCGGCAACTCGTGGGTATGACGCCGGGCGAATGGCGGCGCGTATATGCCTGCGAGTCCTTCGAGTCGACGTCAGTGAGCACGGACGTCGGGTAATGCCAAGTTCTCGATCAGTGCGCAATGATGGCGTTTCTGGGATTTGGAGTGAATAACGCCTTCGACTTCTCGAATCGTATGCGCAACGACTACGGTCATGCCAACAATTTGACATTTTTGAAAGTTAAACGACAACAATATTCAATCCGTCCCCCGCAGCTCCGGCCAAATCTGATACCAGTCATCAGGCCGAAGTTGCTTCCGGGTGACCGCCCCACCCGTCAACTCTTCGATCTCCACGCAACGAATCACCGGCACCGGACGTTTACCCGCTGCCCAATTATGAATGACCTGAGGCGGAAGGCCCAAACGCTTTGCAAGCGCGGTAACACCTCCCGCGAAATCACAGGCGTCACGTACGGGTTGAAAATCTGACATAAAATCGAACACCTGTTTATACTAAAAAACTATAAGGACATTCGATAACACCAACGTTATCGACAAAATTTGGCATATTCATGCCTTTACAAGCAATTGCCAAATGAAGAAAATAATCTCAAAAACGTAACAATAATTACAACACGTACCGCTTCATAGACTTAATCTTCCTCCGTAAAACCATGCTTTGCTATATGCCCAACACCAAGGCGTGGGTACCACGTATAGGTTTAGCGCCTGACATAAGAACATACAAATTAATCTTGCAATAGAGCCTACTGCAAAAGGTTATGGGATAGCCTTTATAACGATTTGAATTTTAAAGGTTTCCTATGAACCAAACTGCCATTGACGTCCATCACCAACTTGGTGATAATGGGTTCAAGCACTGCCAACGCAGTGAGGCTCTTTAACAAAATACAAACGATAAACACTGCGCCCTGCCCTACATGGGTCACGCGATTGCGCAGCAACCTGTAATGCATTGGGGTTGGAGCAAAACCGATGAAAACCGTAGTGTGCCGTCAGCCCTCTGAGCGGGGCGCAGGATGATAGCACACGGCGGGGACTTCCCCAGCGGAAGCGCCTGGCCCACCTGTGAAGGTGCCCAAAATCAAGGATGGCGACGTAATCCTGGATGACAAGCGGGAAAGACCGCAGCCGTATCTGCCCGCGAATCACGCTAGCTACATTACGAAAGCCGTGGCGACCAAAGCGGGTAATAGCATAAATACCCGACGCACCGGTGCAACTTGCCGGTCCGTTGGTTTCAATTGCGTACGCAACGTCTTCACCTGCCACTTCGGCAACGTCAACACCCCATTCCTGAAAACCTCGAAAACTTCTACATTTTGCCACTACTGATTGGCGCGTACTAGTAGGGTTTAGGGATTACAGAGCAATAAAACCTTATCAGGCAAAAAGCCTAAACGTCTAACCCTTCAAGTCGGGCAGGCATCAACACGCCCCAAAAAGAGGAAATTGTATGTATGAGCAAAGCCGGTCTAGCGACGACCTTGTAATGAATCAACTCCCCATGGCTAATGTTGTAGCCATCAGCCGGAAAGAGCTGCTTAGCAAGATCCCTCTGTCCGATCGCACCATTTTTGATATGGAAAAGCGCGGGGAATTCCCGCAGCGATTTTGCTTATCGAATCGCGTTGTTGCCTGGGATCTGGCCGAAGTGGACGCCTGGATCGAAGCGCGCAAAAGCGCCCGCGAAGACATACAAATGCCAGCCCCTCAGATAGGGCAACGTCGCTACGCTGGGCAATAGCCGCAGCGTAGGTATGAAGGCCAACCGCTTAGGCACTTGGTCCTTCCCTTGTCCACCCGTCTATCATGTTTGCCCAGTCCTGCAGCATGGTCCGCCGCCCTTCAGCGTACTCGGCCCGGTTGTAGATACCACGAACACCCTTTTGTTCGTGAGCAAGACATTTTTCGATCCAATCCGAGTTGTAGCCTGCTTCATGCAGCAGCGTACTGGCCGTTCGTCGGAAATCATGTGGTGAAAATTGTGGTAGGTGTTTTTTGTCAGCCTGCGCTGCCGTCCATATAAGCTTGGTCACTTGATTGAAGGTAGCCTTGCTCATGCAGATTTCCGTATCGTAACGTCCTGGTAGAACCCACCGCGATCCCCCAGCACATACCTGTAATGCGGTGAAGATATCCAGAACTTGGGTGCTTAAATACACGTTATGCGGATTGCGCCGTTTCATTCTTGCCGCAGGAATGCTCCACACCGCATCGGTAAAATTCACCTCATCCCAGGTCGCTTCGATCAGTTCGGACTTACGCACCATCGTAAGCAGCAACAATCGCAGGCCCAGGCGAATTACCGGGCTGGTACCAATACGATCCAAATAGGTGTAAAGCAAACCGATCTCATCTGGGCCAAGTGAACGATCACGGGCCTTGAATCGAGCAATTGAAGTGGGTGGTATGCCCTCTGCCGGGTTTTCACCCTTATAGCCACGGGCTCCTGCCCACCGATAGATCATCATGACGATTTCTCTGGCCATCACAGCGGTGGCTGGGGCACCGCGCTCAACGATGGTATTGGCACGCCCACGTACATCTTCTTCGGTAATCTCGTGTAAAAGTCGGTTGTCAAAGAAAGGCTTGAGATCGCGCATATACACGGATCGGCGCATATCGCGGGTAGACTCGGCCATCTCGTGGCCACGTAAGTACTCTTGCGCCCAGACACCGAATCTTTTTTCAGCCTGTAATTTGCCTTTTCTACGGGCTTTATCCTGAGCGGGTGACAGTCCCGCAGCGATCTTTTTCTTGGCTTCTTGGAGCATGTTTCGCGCTTCAGCAAGCGTAATGCCATCAGCCCCATACCGCCCGAAGGTAAGTGTTTCGCTGCGGCTGTTTAATCGGTAGTTATAGCGAAATGAAATCGTGCCCGTTACGCTGACAGCCACATATAAACCTTCACGGTCTGCCAACTTGTACTGTTTATCTCGCGGCTTAGTATTGCGAAGAATGGTATCGGTTAACACAGCATTCCTTTGTAAAATCAATAGCTTATAGGTATACATGATCCCCAAGATGGTATTGCATTACGACTTCAATACCATCTTTTCACTAAACTATTTATTTTAAAATATCTTATTTATATCAATAAGATAGGGTATTTCAATACCATCCCGAATAAGATTATCAATGGATGGTATTGGGCTCGCCGCCATCATAGCGCACGGCTGATGCCATCATTAATACCATCCTGAATACTTGCTTGGCGCTGCTTGGTACTGCCTGACAACGCCACACAAAAAAACGGAGATCCGCATAAATGCTGGCTCTCCGTCGTTTTAATGCTTGTTACTGCCTTATGCTGCCAGGCAGCAAATCATTCCCACTCAATCGTCGCAGGTGGTTTGCCTGAGATGTCATACACTACGCGTGAGATACCATCCACTTCATTGATGATGCGGTTGGAAACGCGGCCGAGGAAATCATACGGCAGGTGCGCCCAGTGTGCGGTCATAAAGTCGATGGTTTCAACGGCACGCAGCGAGACGACCCAGTCATATTTACGACCATCGCCCATTACACCAACGGAGCGCACTGGCAGGAATACGGTGAAAGCCTGGCTCACTTTATTGTAGAGGTCTGCTTTGTGCAGTTCTTCAATAAAGATGGCGTCTGCACGGCGCAGCAGGTCACAGTACTCTTTCTTCACTTCGCCCAAAACACGTACTCCAAGGCCCGGACCCGGGAATGGATGGCGATAGAGCATGTCGTATGGCAGGCCTAACTCCAGACCAATTTTACGCACTTCATCTTTAAACAGCTCTTTCAGTGGTTCAACCAGGCCCATCTTCATCTCTTTCGGCAGACCACCGACGTTATGGTGAGATTTGATGACATGCGCTTTGCCGGTTGCAGAGGCTGCAGATTCGATAACATCCGGGTAAATTGTGCCTTGTGCCAGCCATTTAACATCTTCCAGACGCAGCGCTTCTTCATCAAAAACTTCCACAAAGACGCGACCAATGGTTTTGCGTTTTGCTTCTGGCTCGTCAATTCCCGCCAGCTGACTCAGGAAGCGCTCTTCCGCAGCAACGTGAACAATATTCAGGCCAAAATGATCGCCAAACATCGCCATCACCTGCTCTGCTTCATTCAGACGCAGCAGGCCGTTATCTACAAAGACACAAGTCAGATTCTGACCAATGGCACGGTGCAGCAACATAGCTGTCACTGAGGAGTCAACCCCACCAGAAAGCCCGAGGATAACTTTGTCGTTACCGACTTGCTGACGAATGCGTTCGATGGCATCTTCAATGATTTTGGCGGATGTCCACAGGGCATCACACTTGCAGATATCGCGAACAAAACGCTCCAGTAAACGTTGTCCCTGGCGGGTATGGGTCACTTCCGGATGGAACTGTACGCCATAGAAGCGTTTTTCTTCATTTGCCATAATGGCAAACGGGCAAGTTTCAGTGCTGGCTACGGTGACAAAACCATCCGGGATCGCAGTGACTTTATCGCCGTGGCTCATCCATACATCCAGCAGCGATTCGCCGTTAGGGCTGACAGCATCTTCAATATCGCGAACCAGTGCGCTGTCGGTTTTAACTTCGACCTGCGCATAGCCAAACTCACGTTCAGTTGAGCCCTGAACATGGCCACCCAGCTGCATCGCCATAGTTTGCATGCCATAACATACGCCCAGAACCGGAATGCCGGCTTCAAAAACATATTGTGGCGCGCGCGGGCTATTGTCTTCAGTGGTACTTTCCGGGCCACCGGAAAGAATAATACCGGTTGGATTAAATTCACGGATTTGTTGTTCGGTGACATCCCATGCCCACAGTTCACAGTAAACGCCTAATTCGCGTACGCGACGAGCAACAAGTTGAGTGTACTGAGAGCCGAAGTCGAGGATAAGGATGCGATGTTTATGGATATTTTCCGACATTGACGCTAATTCCGAGGCAAGTGAAAAAGGAATAAAATCGTCCGGCCCTGAGGCCGGACGAGAGAAATCAGGAACCCATACGGTAGTTCGGGGATTCTTTCGTGATAGTCACATCATGAACATGACTTTCCTGAATACCCGCGCCACTGATACGCACAAACTCCGCCTGGGTGCGCAGTGCCTCGATAGTACCACAGCCAGTGAGTCCCATACAGGAGCGTAAACCGCCCATCTGCTGATGAACGATTTCTTTCAGATGGCCTTTATAGGCAACGCGCCCTTCAATGCCTTCCGGAACCAGTTTGTCAGCAGCATTATCGGTCTGGAAGTAACGATCGGAGGACCCTTTTGACATCGCGCCTAAAGATCCCATACCGCGATAGGATTTAAATGAACGGCCTTGATAGAGTTCGATTTCGCCCGGAGATTCTTCAGTACCCGCGAGCATGCTGCCAACCATGACTGCAGAGGCCCCCGCAGCAATGGCTTTGGCAATATCACCGGAGAAACGAATACCGCCATCGGCAATCACCGGAATACCGGTACCTTCCAACGCTTCTACGGCATCTGCTACGGCAGTAATTTGTGGAACCCCGACGCCCGTAACGATACGTGTTGTACAGATAGAACCAGGGCCGATACCGACTTTAACAGCGCTACAACCTGCGTCAGCTAAAGCCCGTGCACCTGCTGCGGTGGCGACGTTGCCGCCGATGATCTGCAGGTCAGGGTATTTAGCACGCGTTTCACGAATACGCTGCAATACGCCTTCAGAATGCCCGTGAGAAGAGTCGATCAGTAATACGTCAACGCCTGCAGCAACAAGAGCATCAACACGTTCTTCGTTACCGGCTCCCGCTCCCACTGCCGCGCCAACACGCAGACGACCATGCTCATCTTTACAGGCATTGGGTTTACGTTCTGCTTTCTGGAAATCTTTAACGGTAATCATGCCACGCAGATGGAAATTCTCATCAACAACCAAGGCTTTCTCAACGCGTTTTTCGTGCATTTTAGTCAGTACGATATCGTGAGACTCACCTTCTTTGACGGTGACCAGGCGCTCCTTTGGTGTCATGTAAACACTGACAGGTTGATTCAGGTCCGTCACAAAACGCACATCACGTCCTGTCACAATACCGACCAGTTCATTATTTTCGGCAACAACCGGGTAGCCGGCGAAACCATTGCGTTCAGTTAACTCTTTAACTTCACGCAGAGTCGTGGTTGGCAGCACTGTTTGCGGGTCGGTGACGACACCACTTTCGTGTTTTTTAACGCGTCTGACTTCTTCAGCCTGACGTTCAATCGACATGTTTTTATGAATAAAACCAAGTCCACCCTCTTGCGCCAGAGCAATAGCCAGGCGGCCTTCAGTAACGGTATCCATTGCCGCTGAAAGCATAGGAATGTTAAGGCGAATGTTTTTTGTCAGTTGGGTGCTTAAATCTGCGGTGTTAGGCAAAACGGTGGAATGGGCTGGAACAAGGAGAACATCATCAAATGTCAGAGCTTCTTTAGCGATACGTAGCATAGCAATATCTCAACCTGGGGGGTGAATGAGAACAGATAAAATATTGCCGTGGCATTATACAGAACGTAACCGATTGCATCTAGTTTTTTTTACTAAAAACCTTGCTAATAACGCTACTCAAGGTAGTATCGTTCGGATAACCCGCTGATTTAAAATTTGATCTAGCTCACATGTCGATACCTAATAGCGCTGCCATTTTTACTGTTTCTCGCCTCAATCAGACGGTTCGTCTGCTGCTGGAAAAAGAGATGGGTCAGGTATGGATACGGGGTGAAATTTCAAATTTTAGCCAGCCCTCTTCCGGTCACTGGTACTTCACACTCAAAGATAATACCGCGCAGGTTCGCTGTGCGATGTTCCGTAATAGCAACAATCGCGTGGCTTTTCGCCCTCAGAATGGGCAGCAGATTGTGGTCCGTGCCAATATGACGCTTTACGAACCACGAGGTGATTATCAAATTATCGTGGAAAGTATGCAGCCGGATGGCGCAGGGTTATTACAACAGCAGTATGAGCAACTAAAACAGCGTCTGCAGGAAGAAGGTCTGTTTTCGCCGAGTGATAAGCAGTCATTACCCAGTCCCGCTCGTCAGTTAGGTCTTATCACGTCCAAAACCGGTGCCGCACTGCACGATGTATTACAAGTGCTGGAACGCCGCGATCCTTCGTTACCGATAGTTATTTATCCTACTGCGGTACAGGGTATCGATGCTCCACTGCAAATCGCCCGTGCCATTGAACTGGCTAACCTGCGCCGCGAATGTGATGTGCTGATTGTCGGACGCGGGGGCGGTTCACTTGAAGATCTGTGGAGTTTTAATGACGAGCGGGTTGCCAGAGCCATCTTTGCCAGCAGAATTCCAATCGTCAGCGCCGTCGGTCATGAAACTGATGTCACCATCGCAGATTTTGTCGCTGACTTGAGAGCACCGACGCCTTCTGCCGCTGCGGAGTTGGTAAGCCGTAACCAGAGCGAGTTATTGCGTCAATTACAAGCCCAGCAACAGCGTATGGAAATGGCGATGGACTATTATCTGTCCCAGTGTTCGCAGCAGATAACTCGCCTGCAACATCGCTTAGGGCAACAACATCCACAGTTGCGCCTGGCCCGGCAGCAAAATCTGCTGGAACGTCTGCGTCAGCGCTTACTCACTGCCACCGAAAATCATCTTCGCCGTGGCACTCAGCAGCAGCAGCGTCTTGCCAGCCGTCTTAACCAGCAGCAGCCCCAGCAGCGCATTCACCGTGCCCAGTCTCAGCTGTTACAGCTTGAGCATCGACTGACTCAGTTAGTCACTGCTCAGCTTAGTGAGTCAAAACAGCGGTTTGGTCGTACGATCGCGCAGCTTGAAGGCGTCAGTCCGCTGGCTACCCTGTCGCGAGGTTATAGCGTCACAACAGCGGACGATGGCAAAGTGTTGAAGAAAACTAATCAGGTAAAATCAGGTGACAAACTGACTACCCGCCTGGATGATGGCTGGGTGGAAAGCCAGGTTCTCGCGATTACACCACTGAAGCCCCCCCGTAAGCGTAAGTCAGCGGCAACGGGTAAGTAATCACTCACCAATCGGGATAAACTCTACCCGCTTTTTAGAAATCAACCCATGCCCATTTCGGCAAAAGTAATCGACTGCCCCGCAAGCTTTTAGTACTTCGAGTGGTTGCTGGCAGTCGGGGCAACGCGCTTCCAGCTTAAAATCCTGATGACAGTGTTCACAATGAACTCCAGTTGCTGTCGGGACTAATTCATTTTGACAAATTGGACAATTAACAAACATTGAAACCTCCTGAGCAGACAGGCAGAAAATATCTTTTCTGTTTTCCTGCATGACCATCGACCTTTTTTAGAACAAAAAGTAAATCACGACGTGATTTGAAGATGATAAACCTTATTCGCTCTCTGGCAAAGTAGAGTTCATCCAATAAAAATAAGGAAAAAATATTATTCCCCCTCTTGGTCAGCAATTTGAAATCAAGACATGATTTTTGGGGCTTGAGAGGTTTTGAGAGAATCGTTTAACTTATTAATAAAGTAACTAATCCTTCATGAGTTGTCTGATAGCATGGCCTTATAAATAGCGAATATTGAAAGTTAATATAACTTTTAACATTTATTATTCGCAGTCTATCTTTATCACTTTATTTTTAGTAAATAAATAATGATCCATTATCTATATGATAATCCAATGAGAATCCCGATGAAAAAACTCAGAACACTTCTGTTACCATTGGCCTTAATAGGGTTAATAGGCTGCACTTATAAAAAAACAGAAAATAAAATCATTTCACCTGAAATTATTTTAGAGCATAACATTAAAAATGTTATTATCATCCCCATCACCATTAAAAATAAAAAATATCGTTTTTTAGTTGATACTGGAGCGAGTATTAATGTCATAAATGAAAAAATTGCTGCGGAGATATCTACTCCATATTTACTTTCTGATCTTCATAGTAGTTATCAGAAATTTTTTTCAGAGGTAAAAAGTGTTAGTGGCGCGATTGATAAAGATAAATATATTTTTTTGAAACCTCAGCCGTTTTTTATCGGAACACAAGAAATCAGCGATGAGGATGTCTGGTTATCAATGGATCTTTCTTTATTTATCGAGGCAATTGGTGTAGATATAGACGGTATTATTGGAATGGAAACATTCAGAAAATTCTCCTGGCAAGTCGATAATATAAAAAAACGCCTGATAGTCACTAAAGATGCACCATCAACCCATAATTATCAAACATGTGATGGCTATAGAGATATGCTAAATAGCATGCCAGCAATATGGTTCAAGTATAATGATATAGATGATATCGCCTTTATGATTGATACTGGAGCAGACTATGGTAGTATTGCGGATGATTTTATTCATTATTTAAAAAACAAATCGCATTTGCAACCTGTTAGTAATCAACAACAAGTGGATGCCAGTGGTATTACTTTAGAACCTTCAAGTTTTATACTAAGCGGACTGATATATAATGACATGCCCGTCGGCGAAATAAAAGTTAATGAGAGTAAAAATCAACAATACACTATGGGGATGGATTTTCTATCACGCTTTAATCGTTACGCTTTTATTCCATCACGAATGATGTTTTGCTATGACACACAATCTATTCAGCGCAATAATATATTGCCCATACGCAATATTGCGATACGGTATATTAACAATCATATAGAGGTTTTTTATAATACTAATACAAACCTAATCGGTACTGGATTAAAAAATGGTGATATTATATTAAATGTCAATGGTAAGTACTATGCACCAGAGCAGATTGGCGATTTGAGAACAGTGTTATCAGATACTCCCAAAGCAGCTCTCGAACTGACTATTCAGCGTGGTACACAGAAATTAGTGCTACAGATCTAGCTGATAAAGTTAAGTACTGTCAAAAATAGTATGAACTCAGACTATTTCCAAAATAATTCGAGTTGCCTGCAGGCACAGAGTCAATCCTGACAATGAGCATAGATAAACGATGTGATTTGGCAGGGTTGATGAAAGCAACCCCCTGGTAACTTGAAGCATGACGGATATAGATGCATACCATAGAAATCACACAATACCCGTTATCCTATATTTTGATCTTCACCGATCCTGACTGGCCAGTATACTTCACCAATACCATTCAGGCAGGGTCTGGAAAACAGGTATCCCTGGAATAATCTGACACCTATTGACTGGAGCCAGCACCACTCTTCTTTTTTCTCGACCCCCTCAGCAACCAGTTTGATCCCCATATCTTCGCAATACTTAACCATTGCAGCAATCATCGCTTGTTTAATGCCATTCTTATGAATATCGACTATCAGAGCCCGGTCTAATTTAATTTTGTCCGGCTGGAATTTTGACAGCAACGATAATCTGGAATATCCCGAGCCAAAGTCATCAATCGCTATCCCGATACCTGCGGCTCGAATCTCTTTTAATGAATGATGAAAATCATTCATTCTGATGATTAATTCGGTCTCAAGAACTTCAATAATAACCTGATCGGGTCTTAGATTGGCCTGTCTGATTTGTTCTGATAACAAGGCTACTGAGCCTGGGACGCTATACAGTGACCCCGGGAAAAGGTTGATTGAAATCTTTTCATCTGTTCGCAGCATACGCCCAGCTTGCTGAAGAGCAATAGCTTTACTCTCAAGGTCAAAGGTATAGAGCGACTCTGATGAAATTGAGGCGAATAGCTCCTCAGGTGACTTTCCTTCAGGGCTACGAATAAGCGCTTCAAACGATGAAATATGGCCAGTTATGGGTTCAACTATTGGCTGAAAGGCAAAGGTGCAGATATTGCCCTGTTCAGAGATCTGAGGCGTTATTTGCCGGGAATAATTATTGCTGGCCATCTTCCATTGTGATGGTTTGAAATTCTCAGATGAACGGTACCATCCACCTTGATTGATAAATCGTTTTATAAACCGGAATACCCTGTCATCAGGCAAATCACGGTATTGGGCTTGATTCATATGGCGTATTTCATCTACAAGCGCCTTTGTATCTACTTTTCGCAGATCAAACAGAGTCATACCAGTATCACCGAATCGCCGGTATGCTGAGTAATCGCGCATGAGTTCCACTACCTCAGTATGGCGCAGATCGTCACATATATGTCTAAAGAGAGGCTCAACGTCATGCTCTTCACCTTCCAGAACCTGAAAAAATTCAGTGCCATTAAACAGCAGTATGCCCGTAACCTGCATTGAGATATTTTTCTCGCAGGCTACATGAGACAGTATTCTCAGGTCATTATCCGAACATTCAGCGCTTAGTTGGCTCTGGTAAATCAACGTGGTTAGCATGGATAACCTTTTGCATTGGTTAATGTTCATCACTACACAACTGTATCGTCACCGGTTCCACAGGCTGTAGCGACGACTGTTGTGTCAGCATCAAATCTTTATGGAGATTATCGCGAACCACTATTGATAATAGCGTTTTCAGATGACTGCAGATAAATGGCAACAGATCTTTTTAAAACACCAGGCTCTCTGACAATATAACCCAACAAATACTTATTTCATAAGTACTTAGGTAAAATAGTAACATTAATATCAGAAAATTATTTTGATCTCAGATATAACCTTGTTTATCAGAAAACAATGCTTTTTTAGATGAAAGGCAAACACCGGACTGCGTGTAAGGTTATGCGGGAAAGGATAAAGGAGTTCCCTCTAATCCTCGTTTTTCAATGATGAGGATTAGAGGACAATGGATCCCTGTTAATTAATGGCTTGAATAATCGTTACACGATCGTTCAGTCGCTGTTTAGCTATCGGATCGGTCGCAGCACTGGCCTGTTGTTGTAGATCAGCAATCTGCTTCTTCATCTGTTGCGGATCGGTAAACTTGAGTCCTTTGACATTGACAGAGGCGACATTGGTGTAACGTCCATCATCAGTAGTAGGAACACTGATTTTCCCCTCATTCAGCAGCTTCTCGACAATTTTACGCTCAGCTTCATATCCTTCAAGCCCCGCCAGTTTCCAGCGCTGTATGGCTTTACCCTGATACTCGCCTTTCTTCTCTTCTGTCAAATAACGAATGGTCAGGTTACGGATAGTACCGGCTTCCTCACCATACTCCGCTTTGGTATCTGACAAAATCGGGAACTGCATGCCTTCCAGAACGCCGCCTTTTTGTGTCAAATGGCCCATGCGGTAGCTGTTCATTCCCAGACGGATCGGCATCGTATCCGTTACTGGCGTACCATCATTCAGTTTCAGATCGGTAATACGTTGTCCGACAGGTTTACGTAAATCAATGGTATAAGTCACACCATCAAAGAAATCATTAGTAGAGTATTTCGAAGCACGACGTTGTGGATTGAAGCTATAGGTCACATCTCCGTCATGTTGCTGATTAAAGTAATCTCCGACCCATTCCATATACTTCTTCAGTTCTTTACCCGTCATCTGATAAACCGTAATCTCACCACCCGCATACTGATAGTTGAAAGCGATATCTTTGGCAGCAATAGTCCCTACATTTAATTTAGGACTGTCATTATCAATCTGCAGGGCAATGACTTGAGCTTTTGGAGCATAGTGACGGGCCGCTTCCTGATACAAAGCACTGATACCGGTATCCTGAATATGTACCTGTGGAATACCTTTCACCGCATCTGGTGGCACCAGATCCTGACCTGTCAGTTTGGCAATCGGCCGGTTGGCGTTAGCACGCAGGATGGTATGGAACGGCTGATAAATCTCCTCCATTTCTTTGTCAGAGGTCATCCCTTTTATCGGATAGGTATAGCTGTCTTTATTGATCAGTACATACTTGCCATTTTGCTGCTCAAACTGCAGGTCGATGCGTGATAATGCCCGGCCATATTTATCCGGTTCGGTGATAATCACACCGTTGATTATCTCTTTATCCACTTTAACGTGCATATGTCCGGCAACAATAGCTGCCAGCTCTGGGTTAGCGCGAGCAATATCTCCCACCCCGGTACCGGGCCGCTCGTTTTCATTATCAATCCCCATATGGGCGACCAGCACAATCGCATCCACCAGGCCCTGGATTTGCCCAATGACATCTTTCACCGCCTGTACCGGGTCAGTAAATGTCAGACCATCAATATGGTCAGTTCCCTTGGCAAATTCAGCGGTCATCGGTGTATCCATACCAATAATGCCGATTTTTACACCCTGACGTTCGATTATTTTATAGGCTGGCAAGTAAGGCTTACCGCTTTCCCAGAAAATATTCCCCGCCAGAGCGGTACCTTTAAACTGGTTTAACGGCGTAGACAAGACTTTCAAACCGAAATCAAACTCGTGATTACCCATGACCCACACATCATAATTCAGTGCGTTGAAGCCAAGGATCATCGGGCTGGTTTTATCATTCTTAAAGGTTTCAACAAAGTTCCCCTGAATGGTATCCCCAGCATCAACCAGAATCACGTTCGGCTGTTGAGCACGTACTTTACGGACTTGAGTGGCAATCTGACTCAGGCTACCCGCTAAGTTTTCGGTATCAGTGGAGTAATCCCAGGGAACGAAAGTACCGTGCAAATCAGACGTACCGAGAATGGTGATATTGATCGGTTCCGCAGCCATAGCAGAGGTACTTACACAAAGCAGAAGAGAAATAAGCGTTTTTTTCAGCATATTATTTAATGATAGATAGCAAAATGAAATGTAGAAGCATGATTGATGGTGATCTTTCATCTTGGTTTCAAGAGGAAGATTAGGATTATATTCTCAAATGTGATGACAGTCTATTTTATCAATAAATAAACTTGCAAATCTGATGTCATTATAAGTAGATTGAAAGTATCTTCATTCATTTCTTCCATTTTTCAGATAGTCCAATTATTGGCTTCTAACTGCGCGATAAATATCACAGCAACAGTTCCAGCAAGTAAGCCCTGACAGAGTAGTTATATTGAAAGTTATAAACAGACAAGAGTTATTAACTCAGAATCTATTTATAAATTCCATGCATAACACAACATATAATTCAGCGTTCTACAATATTAATAATTTATCATTCAAGTAATCAGAGGTTTATATGAAAAGGAATAAAATAGCCTTATCATTAATAACATTATTAATGACATCAAGTTATGTATCCGCCGAAAACAAAACTTACCCCCCTGCTATTATTACAACCACAAATGATAGTAGATTAATAAAACCTTTATCTATACGAGAACCCTCTCTGTTTAATAAAATGACCAATAATAATGAAATCATCAACCCTGTGATTCACGAGAAACAAGGCTATATTATAGAACACGGTAATTTTAAAAATGCTGAGACAAAAGAAAGCGGATCGATTGTCATTGTTAGTTCACCGAATGGGGACATTGTTGCCATCGTAGATTCCCCTGATAAAAGAGGTCTGTTCAGTATTGATACAGAAAGAAAGCTCCGTTTTATTGCCGAAGAACCTTCACGTTTATATAAAGAAGATGATGTGGTTCCCGTCAATGATAGTGATTTCGAGAAAATCAGCTCCGCATCGTCAGATAATTCTAAAAGCATTTATGATATAGAGTTTCTTGCGGGCTATTCTTCCTATGCTCTGAAACAATTAGATACTGACCCTGTAGGTTATGCACTAGCCCAGTTGGAAACAGCAAGAGAAGGTCTGAAAAACTCCAACGTAAATAACGTTAATTTGCTATTGGGTGGCATTGTAATATTTAACAAAGAAGGGGAAGGAGAGCTTAGTACATCATCAGAGGGGCTAAGATACTCGCAAGAAGTTCTCCAACCCTTCAGGGCATTGTATCAAACAGATATAAATATGGTATTCGCAACAGTTGAAACAGGCGTATCAGCTGGCCGGGCTTATATGCCAGGATATACCAGTATCAATGCGTGGAATACCTCATTAGCATTTCGCCATGAACTGGGCCATAACGTTGGGGGAAACCATTGTAACGATAATGGCTCTGATAACTACAAGTTTGGTTATAATAATAGTTTATCCAGAACCTTTCTTTGCGGTAACTCATCTCCCTATTATTCAACGCCAGATGTGATAGATAGTAACGGGCTGCCTCTGGGTGACGTAAGAACAGCAGATATGGCCCGGCTCTGGCGTGAACAAGCGGCAAGAATGGCAAATTATAATGTAGCTTTAGAGGGAATGAAACTTATCTTCGCCAGTAACGGTAAGTCTAACTCTGCAGAACTCACTATTCCACTCTTGGTTAAAACACAACGAGCAGGTATTATTGCACTTGACTCTGATATCGGTCCAACAACTTTAATTGATAGTTTTCCTGGTGGATATACCGTACTTAATGTACCACTAACCAGTGGCGGGGAAGAATATAATGTTAAGTTTAGAGCCCAGCGCTCAATCGGTAGTTGTAATATGACTATTATGAATTCCCAGATACCCTGCTTAGATGGTTTAGAAATGCATTTTATTTTTACATACCACCCTGAAGACAATAAAGAATTACCCCCTTCGCTTTACAATGGACTATTACAGCTGAAGGCTATTTCTGTAAACAACCCAGAATTCTCCACTCCATTAAACATTACCATTGCTTTAGATAACACTAATTAATATAGATACAAAATATATTCCCATAAAGAAATAAACATTATAATAATATTAAACAAATAGCCTTAACTTATAGAAAATAATTTACTCTTTGATATTAACGGAGTATATCTTGCAATATTATCCGCTAATTTCACAACAAAAACATCTATTTGCGTTCCTTAAAATGAAGATTAGATAATGGGGGAACTCGCTTAAGGAGCGAGGACATTTAACAAAACGATCATTGCGCTCACCACCGCTGATCCCATTCTGGCGGCTGATCTCTTCAACTTTCATGATGTTTACACACCTGACGGTAAACAACAGGTTAAAAACGGGTGTTTTAATTGAAGAGAGGCATTTATCGACGAATACGCGCTAATCATGCGCTTTGCTGCATCTAACTGATAGGCCATGACAACAAAAAACCGTGGTTTTGGACTGCCCCCATAAAGTCGGAAGGTTCATGTTAAGCGGCTTTCTGCCGCCTTTACTGCTTTGAACTAAGTCTTTCAGCTTTTTTAGAGAGGCATTTTCAGCCCGCAGATAACGGATTCATTTGAGATATCAAACCGGACGATGGCTTCTTGTATAGAAAGGACATCACGAATAATTGCCTGAATAACAGCCGCTCTGAACTCTGGAGAAAGAGCAGTCCTGTTCCAGGACAGCCCATCTATTCCATGGTGCTGATATGTTCTGCTCCAACGACGTACAGATGTTCTGTCGATACCAAAATGCGGTACCTCGCGCCCTATCTTTTCCTGCGAGATAGTGATTAACGACCGCAAGCCGGGTTTTAAGAGAATGCTTTTGTCTTCCCATAAAAAACTGCACCTTACTTAGTTGGGTGTCCAACTTTTAGGGTACAGTTCAGTTAGCGGGCTTCGGTATTTTGCTACCAGTCGGTAAATTCTACTGACAGCCTATTTGCTTTTCTTGATATGGCTAATTAAGCGCTTACGTTTACGCAGCTGATTAGGCGTTAACAGGTTACGCTTATTCGCAAACGGGTTTTCACCTTCTTTGAACTGAATACGGATCGGCGTCCCCATGACTTCCAATGATTTACGGAAGTAATTCATCAGATAGCGTTTATACGAGTCAGGCAAATCTTTAACCTGGTTTCCATGGATAACTACGATAGGCGGGTTATAACCACCGGCATGCGCGTATTTAAGCTTAACCCGACGACCACGTACCATTGGTGGCTGATGGTCTTCTGACGCCATATTCATAATACGCGTCAGCAGTGCGGTACTGACACGGCGCGTTGAGCTGTCATAAGCCTCACGTACCGAATCAAATAAGTTACCCACTCCACTACCATAGAGGGCGGAAATAAAATGGATACGGGCAAAATCGATAAAACCAAGACGGAAATCGAGGGTCTCTTTAACCTGCTCTTTAACTTCCTGGCTCAAACCATCCCACTTATTTACCACAATAACCAGTGAGCGCCCACTATTCAGAATAAAGCCTAACAGTGAGAGATCCTGATCGGAAATCCCTTCTCGGGCATCGATAACCAGCAATACCACGTTAGAATCTTCAATCGCTTGCAGCGTTTTGATTACCGAGAATTTTTCTACTGTTTCGGTAATTTTTCCACGTTTACGAACGCCTGCGGTATCAATCAGAACATATTCCCGCTCATCGCGCTCCATAGGAATATAGATACTGTCCCGCGTTGTGCCCGGCATATCATAAACGACCACACGCTCTTCACCGAGAATACGGTTAGTGAGCGTAGACTTACCAACATTAGGACGTCCCACAATAGCGAGCTTAATTGGTAAGTCCTGTGGATTGAACGGCTCTTCCTCTTCTTCTGGCGCATTTTCGTCAACAATGCCGTTTTTAGCATTGAACTCTGCCCAATAGAGTGCGTCTTCGTCTATTTCCTCTGGCGGTGCAACATCGTCCATCCACGGCAACAGAGCCTGTTCCAGCAGGCTGGTAACACCACGACCATGTGAGGCAGCGATAGCGTGAATTTCACCTAAACCCAGTGAATAGAAATCAATAACCGCCTGGTCAGGATCCAGACCATCAGTTTTGTTCGCGACCAGGAAAGTCGCCTTTTGCCGGGAGCGTAAATGCTTCGCGATACCTTCATCGGCTGGCATCAGTCCGGCACGTGCATCCACCATAAACAAAACAACGTCGGCTTCTTCAATGGCCAACAATGATTGTTCAGCCATGCGGGTTTCTACGCCGTCTTCTGTACCATCAATACCACCGGTATCAATACAGATAAACTCACGGCCTTCCACTTCTGCACGACCATATTTACGATCGCGGGTCAGTCCTGGAAAATCTGCTACCAGAGCATCGCGAGTACGCGTTAATCGGTTAAATAGCGTAGATTTACCGACATTAGGGCGCCCAACCAGCGCGACCACAGGTACCATGATAAAAGCCTCATTACTCAAAAATACATGATCAAACAACAGCAATGTGTTGTTTTTAAAAAACCAAAACGGTTCCCTGATAAGGGAACCGTTTCAAACGTATAGGCTATACGACAAACTTAACGCTCAATGGCGTATAAATTACCGTTTTTTGCCTGGATAAGCAGTTTGTTACCCGCGACAACAGGATCGGTCTGGAAGCCAGAACTATCGACTTTTTGCTGAGCAACAAAGCGTCCGTCACTGGTGTTAACCCAGTGCATATAACCCTCGCTGTCACCGACGACGATATAACCATCATACAGTACCGGAGAGGTCAGGCCACGATGCAACAACTCGCTTTGCGTCCATACCGTGACGCCGCCGTCAATAGTCAGTGATATTATGCGATCATTCTGATCAACTAAATAAATATGATTATCGTTGATAACAAAATCAAGCACAGAACCGAGTTCACGTTTCCATATAATTTGACCAGAACGTAGGTCAAGAGCCGCGAAGTTACCATTATAAGCCAGGGCATAAACTACGCCATTAACAATAACTGGCGTGGTATCAACAT
Source organism: uncultured Cedecea sp. (assembly GCF_947498825.1). Taxonomy (GTDB): domain Bacteria; phylum Pseudomonadota; class Gammaproteobacteria; order Enterobacterales; family Enterobacteriaceae; genus JGM124. The sequence continues at coordinate 239,211 of NZ_CANMLV010000002.1, forward strand.
CACTCAGACGGTCAATTTCAGTGGTACCGGTTGCCTGAGAGATACGTTGCTGCCAGATTAACTGCCCTTGCTGCATCAGTACCGCGTTCACACGACCGTTATCTCCCCCTACTAAAGCAGCGCCAAAGGCAACCGCAGGGGCAGACTCACCACGTAATGATAGTGCAGGTATTTCAAGGTTAACAGTCCACTTAATTGAACCATCAGTTTCGTCTAATGCCTGCAATAAACCATTACCGGTATGGATAAGTACCAAACCGTCACTGACAACCGGGCTTGAAAGTGCTTCACCTGCCACTGTCGTTTCCCAGGCTACACTGCCGTCGTCAGTATTGAGGGCATAGACTTTTGCTTTTTCAGTGCCCACAAAAATATGAGAGCCTTCAACGGTCAAACCACCCGATAATAACGCGGAGATGTTACTGGAGAAGAAACCGGTTTTTTCTGCCAGGTCTGTCTGCCATATTTGTTTACCATCATCAGCGTTAACAGCCTTAACCAGACCACGACGGTCTGCTGCATAGACTGTTCCTCCCTGCCATGCAGGATGGAGATTTGAGTAGAAATCACCGACGCCATTACCAACAGAGGCCTGCCAAACTTTAGTCGGGGTAAACTGGTTTTCAACTGTAGGCAGCGGAGACATTTTGACAACGTCTTCTTCGCCGCTAAACAGGGAACAACCGCTGAGCAGTGTCAGGGAAATTAACCCTGGTACGAGTAGTTTACGCAATTGCATCCTGTTCCTCTTAGCTCGACAAGTTGTTAATTTTTATCTGGAGCATTTCAATCAGCGCCGGAGATGACTTACTGAGTAAACCTTGACTCCAGGCATCGCGGGCACCTTGTTTATCGCCTTTACTCAGTAACGCCTCACCGCGTAAATCTGCAACCAGTGCAGCCCAGCTTTCACCTTTGATGTTATCAAGGGTTTTTAGCGCCGCATCAGATTGCTTCTGTTGAATCTGTACGCGTGCCAGACGCAAGTCGATCAGTGCCTGCAAATTCGCATCTTTAGCGCTCGCCAGGCTACTTTGTAGCTGGCTGGCGGCTTTATCCAGCTCATTTTTATCAGCGTATTGCTGAGCCAGCTCAAGGGAAGCCAGTGAGCCATAAATGTTGTTATTGTCCTCAGCAAATTTTTGCAATGCTTCCAGGGTCTGTGGTTTGTCTGTCTGGACTTCACTGCTTAGCGTTTGATAAGACAGCGAAGCAGCACCGGCATTTGCTATCTGCTGGTTTCCCCAATAACGCCAGCCAACCAGCGCACCAATACCCAATACCACCCCGACGATCAACGCTTTACCATTTTCGGCAAAAAAACGCTTTAACGCGTCAACCTGATCGTTTTCGTTCTCAAATACTTCCACGCAGTCCTTCTCCTTAACGAGTAATTACCTGGTGATTAGCCCAGTAGCGCCAGCAGTCGAGCATCCACGTCTTGTTGTAATACGGTTTGCTGCTCACCTGTGCGAAGATCTTTAACAACCACTTCACCTTTAGAGACTTCATCTTCACCCAGTACCAGAGCCACACGAGCGCCCCATTTATCCGCACGGGCAAACTGCTTCTTAAAGTTACCCCCGCCATAGTTCGTCATGAACTTAAGAGAAGGCAATTTTTCACGCAGTTTTTCAGCCAACAGCATAGCGGCAACCTGCGTACCCTGGCCCGATGAGACCAGGTAAATATCGACAACAGATTCGGCTTTAAATTCCGGATTGATTTCTTGAACCAGTAAAACAAGACGTTCCAGGCCCATTGCAAAACCAACAGCAGGTGCCGCACGGCCGCCAAGTTGCTCTACCAGACCATCATAACGACCACCGGCACATACAGTACCCTGTGAGCCCAGATGCGTCGTCACCCACTCGAATACCGTACGGTTATAGTAGTCCAGACCGCGTACCAGACGCTGGTTAACCCGATAACCGATACCTGCCGCATCCAGGTACTGACAAAGTCCGGTAAAGTGTTCCCGTGACTCCTCGTCGAGGTAATCCCCCAGTTCCGGTGCATCGTTTAATAATAACTGCACATCCGGATTTTTAGAGTCCAGAACACGTAATGGATTGCTGTACATCCGACGTTTACAGTCTTCATCCAGTTTATCCTGATGTTGTTCCAGGAAGGCAACCAATGCATCACGATAACGCGCACGCGCTTCCAGTGAACCAATGGAGTTCAGTTCCAGGGTAACAAATTCTGAAATACCCAGAGCACGCCACCAGCTTGCTGTTAGCATAATCAGTTCGGCGTCAATATCCGGGCCATTCAGGCCAAAAACTTCAACACCAAGCTGGTTAAACTGGCGATAACGCCCTTTTTGCGGCCGTTCGTGGCGGAACATTGGACCAACGTACCACAAGCGTTGTTCCTGATTGTACAGCAGACCATGTTCAATTCCGGCACGCACACAACCAGCCGTTCCTTCAGGACGTAAAGTCAAACTGTCGCCATTACGATCCTCAAAGGTATACATTTCTTTTTCAACGACATCGGTGACTTCACCAATGGCGCGTTTGAATAATGCGGTCTGCTCTACAATCGGTAAACGAATTTCGCTGTAACCGTAACTTGCAAGCACCTGCTTCAGACGCCCTTCAATACTTTGCCAGATGGCTGTATCAGCAGGCAGGTAATCGTTCATACCGCGAATGGCTTGAATATTTTTTGCCACGTTTTTTCTCTAATTTATCTACAAAAAATGAACCCGCTATCAGACGATTTATACCCCAAATAATTCGAGTTGCTTGTAGGCACAGGGTAAATCTTGGCGACAGGCATAGATGAACTATGTGATTCGGCCAAGATTATTGCGCGCAATACCCAAGCAACTTGCAGTATGACGGGTATAACCGGGTAACTTGTCCCGCGGGCTTAATCATACACGGGAAGCCCGGCGCTTCCCATGCTTCGTATTATTTTTCCAGTTGCTGGATCTGGATGCGCTGTGCTTCATCTAACATACTGGCTTTCGCACGAATACGCGCCTCAAGCTGCGCAATCATATCCTCGTTGTCCATACGTTGTTTCTGGCGCACGCCATCTTCGTATAAACCACTTTTCTTATTGCCGCCCGTCACACCAAGCGTAGATACCAACGCTTCTCCAGGACCGTTAACCACACAACCAATAATAGAAACGTCCATCGGTGTCAGGATATCTTCAAGCCGCTGCTCAAGTGCATTGACAGTACCAATGACGTCAAACTCCTGACGCGAGCAGGTTGGACAAGCAATAAAGTTGATCCCACGAGAACGGATCCGCAATGATTTCAGAATATCAAAACCTACTTTGATCTCTTCGACAGGATCCGCCGCCAGAGAAATACGCAATGTATCGCCGATCCCTTCTGAGAGCAGTAGCCCTAAACCAATTGCTGACTTCACCGATCCCGCTCGTGCGCCACCCGCCTCGGTGATACCCAGATGTAAAGGCTGATCGATGGCTTTCGCCAGTAAGCGATAAGATTCAACGGCGAGGAAAACATCTGAAGCTTTTACACTCACTTTAAACTGCGAGAAATTCAGACGATCAAGATGATCAACATGACGCATCGCTGACTCAAGTAATGCTTGTGGCGTCGGCTCACCGTATTTTTCCTGCAAATCTTTTTCTAAAGATCCCGCATTGACGCCAATACGAATCGGAATATTTTTGTCACGCGCACAGTCAACAACGCTACGAATGCGCGCTTCGTTACCGATATTACCAGGATTAATACGTAAACAGTCCACGCCATATTCGGCTACTTTCAACGCAATGCGGTAGTCGAAATGAATATCAGCGACCAAGGGAAGATTAACTTGTTGTTTGATGAGCTTGAATGCTTCAGCGGCGTCCATCGTCGGAACAGAGACACGAACAATGTCCGCGCCAACACGTTCTAGCGCTTTAATTTGATTAACCGTCGCTTCCACATCCGTGGTACGCGTGTTGGTCATAGACTGTACAGCTATTGGTGCACCATCGCCAATGGGTACATTCCCAACATAAATCCGGGTGGATTTCCGGCGCTGGATTGGTGCGGCATTATGCATGATAAATCTCCACAATTCCCCGTTATAAACGGTGCTGCTTATTCAGCACTCACCGTCAGACGAGCAACCTGGTTAGTTCGGATAAAACGACTCAAATCAACAGGTTTACCCTGGAATTGAATTTGTACTGCTGCTGGCGCACCGATTTTCAACTGATAAGAGGGGTGGCCTTCTAAATCTAATGTTTCTCCTTTGCGTTTTAAACCGCTAAACAGTTTTTTTCCTGAAGCATCGGAGACTTCTAACCAGCAGTCATTGCTGAATGTCATATTCAGGGCATCAGCGGCAACCTCTGAGGTCGTAACATTGGCATTTTCAGTAGGCAATGTTACTGGAGCTGTTTCACTTGATTCGTTGCTCTGCAGATTGTCAGTCGATGTCTGGCTCTGAGAAACCACAGCATCGGGCTGTGAAGACGTATCAGCAGGCGTGGTATTCAGTGGCACAGGTACACTCGCCGAAGCCGTCGATTCAGGCTGAGTTAACGTCTGAGCAGGAGCGTCATCCTGGTTCAGAGGAATGCTTTGCCCATTCTGCGCGGAAGAAAGTTCGACCGATGACTGATCGTCCATAGTGATGAGTTCGGCCTGTTGTGCCTTGTGATTTTGCCACCACCATGCGCCGGTTAGCCCCAGTACCACAAACAGAATCAGCCAGGTGAAGCTCATCAACCAGCCATCGCGCTTTTTACGGCGTTTACCCAGCGAATAGCTGTGCATAACCTCAACTTTACTGTCCCGAACAGGCGTCTGCTTTGCCATCATCGGAAGTAACTCTTCTTCCGGGATATGTACCAGCCGGGCATAAGAACGAATATAACCACGCAGGAAGGTCGACGCCAGATCCTGAGGAGACGTATTCTCTTCGATATCTCGCACCGTGGAAACTTTAAGACACAGGCGTTCAGCGACAGTTTGCTGGCTAAACCCCAATTGTTCGCGAGCGATGCGCAGACGTTCGCCCATCGTTTGTGCTTCATTTGATTCTTTAGTGGCTTCAGTATTCATTAGCTACAATTACGGGTGCTGTTCAATTAAAGAATTAGGTACCAGTTCTGATAAACAACGTTTTAACACGTCGGACGAACTCATACCGCGAAAAATCTGTTACCTGAAGAAAGCTCTCAGCAATAAATACCGGCTAAAATAAGCGGTTTTTCACTCACTTAACTGTTTTTATCGGCCATTGAACTTGCCCGAGAGTCAATCATGGCTATTTTTTATGAGTCATGGCGCTAATATGACTAAATTCAGGTAACTACACGCTTATCACATCGCTACATACTGCCCTAAAGCAAGCGGAAACGCACCGTAATTATTCACGAGTTTAAGCATTCATCGCCGATTAAGGCAAACCGTCACAAACTGACGGCTTGCCATCTGTCTTTGCCCTTTAATGGTGCGCATATGCACCATTAAAGGGCCAGCTTATCTTATCAGACAGCTTTAACCGCAATAGTTTCACCTTGCATATGCTTACGCAGAGTACGCTTGGTACGGTCAATCACTTCTCCAGCTAACTGACCACAGGCGGCATCAATATCATCTCCACGGGTCTTACGCACAATGGTAGTAAAACCATAGCTCATCAGCACTTTTGAAAAACGATCGATGCGGCTATTGGAGCTACGTCCATAAGGTGCACCCGGGAACGGGTTCCATGGAATCAGGTTTATCTTACAAGGCGTATCTTTCAGACACTCGGCAAGCTGATGCGCATGTTCGGTGCCATCGTTGACATGATCCAGTAACACGTACTCTACCGTGACGCGTCCTTGGTTAGCATTCGACTTTTCCATATAACGACGAACCGATGCCAGGAAGGTTTCGATATTATATTTTTTGTTGATAGGCATGATTTCATCACGTATCGCATCCGTTGGGGCATGCAGAGAAATCGCCAGAGCCACGTCAATCATATCGCCCAGTTTGTCGAGGGCAGGAACCACACCAGAGGTAGAAAGGGTAACGCGTCGCTTGGACAGACCAAAACCAAAGTCATCCAGCATAATTTCCATGGCAGGAACCACATTATTGAGGTTCAGCAGAGGTTCGCCCATACCCATCATGACGACGTTCGTTATCGGGCGGATACCGGTTTTTTTCTGCGCGCCAATAATTTTTGCCGCACGCCATACCTGACCAATAATTTCCGACACCCGTAGGTTACGGTTGAAGCCTTGTTGGGCCGTTGAACAGAACTTACATTCCAGCGCACAGCCAACTTGTGAAGAGACGCATAATGTTGCGCGATCGGCTTCGGGAATATAGACCGTTTCCACTAGCTGATCGGCAATCTTAATTGCCCATTTGATCGTGCCATCGGCAGAACGTTGCTCTTCCGCGACCTCAGGGGCGCGGATCACCGCAACTTCTTTCAACTTGGTGCGTAACACCTTGTTGATGTCAGTCATCTCATCAAAATCATCACTGCAGTAGTGATACATCCACTTCATCACCTGATCAGCACGAAACGGTTTTTCGCCCATTTCGGCAAAAAACTCGCGTAATTGCTGACGGTTTAAATCCAGCAGATTAATTTTTTCGGGTTTATTTACCACACTTACAGATGACATCTCGGGCACATTCATTTCAGACATAATATTTTCCGGCCTCGTTATTACACGTTATGGCCCCTGGGAGGGTTAAAAAGAAGCGCCCCGGTGAGCATGCTCTTCCGGGGCGCTATATTGTACAAACTCTCAGGCACGTATGCCACGACTGAAAGCGAACAATAGAAAATTAAATGTAAGCAGATACCCGTCATACTTCAAGTCGCCAGGGGATTGTCTTCATGAATCCTGCGGAATCACACAGTTTATCTGTGCTTATCGCCAGGATTCACTCGCCACCTACGAGCAACTTGCCTGATTTCGGATACCGTCAATCGTTATTCAAGCTTAGCGAGTGCGCGGGCACACTTCGTTTTCAGCGAAGAAATACGCGATTTCACGGGCAGCAGACTCAACAGAATCCGAACCGTGGGTTCCGTTCTCGGTGAAGCTGTCAGCGTAATCAGCACGCAGAGTCCCTGCCAGTGCGTTGTCCGGGTTAGTTGCCCCTAACAGATCGCGGTGACGCTGAACGGCATTTTCACCTTCCAGAACGCTAACTACGATTGGACCTGAGGTCATAAACTCAACCAGGCCATCGAAGAAAGGTCTTCCTTCATGTTCTGCGTAGAAACCACGAGCCTGTTCAACACTCAGATGCAGCATTTTCGCACCAACAATTTTGAAACCTGCAGATTCAAAACGAGAGTAGATACCACCAATAACGTTTTTTGCTACTGCATTAGGTTTGATGATGGAAAATGTACGTTCAATAGCCATGATTACCTCTGTCAATGTACTTTATTTACCGGTGACTCATCACAGTTAAATTTCATGAAACAAGCCCGGTGTTAAATCAGCCAGTTTAAGCTCACTCAATAAAGGAGTTGCTCAAATGACATATCACCTTAGCTCATCTGTCTGTAATTCAATTATTTGACATAGTCCCAGTGTGATTTGGCGCAGATTATAATCAGCAAGTTTGCTGTTGCCTATGGATACAGATAACATTTTTTTAAAAAATATCCTTCAATGGTAACAATTTTGCTTTCATGTGCTACGTATTGTTGAGCAGAAGTGAGTATTTCAGGATACATGATTGTGTTTTAAGCGTTATCTCGCACCCCTGAGACGAGTAACTTGTTCAATGACAAAAAAACATCGACAATCATTATTTAGTTGATGAAACGGAGGCCCCCTACCATGTCCACCTCTTTCTTCGTCGCGGGTGACTGGCTCGCAGAACATATAAACGATCCCCGAATTCAGATTCTGGACGCGCGTATGGCGCCGCCTTCAGGCCCTGATGCACTCCGTGATATTCCTGCTGAATACCTTTCCGGGCATATTCCGGGCGCGATTTTATTTGATATCGAAGCCCTCTCTGACCATAGCAATCCTCTTCCACATATGATGCCTCGCCCTGAAGCTTTCGCAGTGGCAATGCGCGAACGAGGGATCCATCATGACAAGCACCTGGTGATTTATGATGACGGTAACTTATTCTCCGCTCCACGCGCCTGGTGGATGCTAAAAAGCTATGGGGTTGATAACGTCTCTATTCTGGCCGGCGGGTTAAAGCGCTGGGTTGGTGAAGACTACGAGCTTGAACAAGGTGAAGCAGTTATCACTGAAAGTGAGTTCGAGGTCAATTTTAATCCTGAAGTCATTAAACGTCTGACGGATGTGTTGCTCATCAGCCACGAAGGAACAGCACAATTAGTGGATGCCCGTCCGGCAGCTCGCTTTAATGCGCTGGCTGATGAACCTCGCCCGGGCCTTAAACGTGGCCATATTCCGGGTGCGCTTAATGTGCCCTGGACTGATGTTGTCGAAGATGGGCAGCTTAAGACCGTTGATGAACTCACAGAGATTTTTCAACAACAAGGCATTGATTTTGAAAAACCGGTGATTGTCAGTTGTGGATCGGGCGTTACTGCCGCAGTCATTGTCCTGGCGCTGGCTACACTAAATGCCAGTGATATATCCATTTATGATGGTTCATGGAGTGAATGGGGTTCACGCACCGACTTGCCCGTTGAACCTGCGACAGTGAAGTAATGACAGGTGAGGACGAAAAAGACAGCGATCTTTTGTCCTTCCGTGTTCAGAAATACTGGAAACCGCCAGCCATTAAAGGCTGGCGGTTTTGCCTCAACAGCGATAAAAAATATTACGACTGCAGGTCGAAACGGTCCAGATTCATGACTTTAGTCCAGGCTGCGATAAAGTCTTTAACAAATTTATTTTCCGCATCCTGACTGGCGTAAACCTCAGCCAGCGCCCGTAGTACTGCATTAGAACCGAATACCAGGTCTGCACGCGTGGCGGTGTATTTCACTTCACCGCTCTCACGAGAGCGCCCTTCGAATAACTCAGCATCTTCATTCACTGCTTTCCATTCGGTACGCATATCCAGCAAGTTAATAAAGAAATCGTTGCTCAGAACCCCTTGGCGAGAAGTCAGTACACCGTGCTGACTTTCATCATGGGTAATACCAAGTGAACGTAACCCGCCAATCAATACCGTCAGTTCCGGCGCGGTCAATGTCAGTTGCTGTGCCTTATCAATTAACAATGCTTCGGTAGACGTTGCATTGGCAATACGGCGGTAGTTTCTGAAGCCATCAGCGGCAGGTTCAAGCAACTCAAATGATGCAATATCGGTCTGTTCCTGTGTCGCATCAACGCGCCCTGGCGTAAACGGCACTTTACTACCACTGGCTTTTTCCAGACCAACAACCCCTGCCAGCACGATGACATCGGCCAGCGAGGCCTTCCCAGACGCCTTCTGAATAGCCTCCAGTACAGGTAATGCTCTGGCAGCTACAGCATTGACAGCCCAGCTACGTTGTGGAGCCAGCGCCAGCCGGGCACCGTTTGCGCCACCGCGTTTATCACCACCACGGAAGGTTGAAGCGGAGGCCCATGCCACAGAAACCAACTCACTTATCGTCAGACCGGAATCAGCAATGCTTTGTTTCAGCTTATCAATATCGCTACCGGAAGGCGTATGACTGACCTGCGGTAACGGATCCTGCCAAATCAGGTCTTCTTTTGGTACTTCCGGACCAATGTAACGTGCTTTAGGCCCCATATCGCGGTGCGTCAGTTTGTACCAGGCCCGGGCAAAAGCTTCATTAAAGGACTGCGGATCGTTCAGAAAACGGCGAGAAATCTTCTCAAACTCGGGATCGAAGCGCAGCGTCAGATCGGTCACCAGCATGGTTGGTTTACGTTTTTTCGTCGGTTCAAACGGGTCAGGAATAATGTCCGGACCGTTAACGGCTTCAAACTGAATGGCTCCGGCCGGACTGCGTGTTTGTACCCAGTCATAGCCGAACAGGTTTTCGAAGAAGTAGTTACTCCACTGGGTGGGCGTCTGCGTCCAGACAACTTCAAGACCTGATGAGATAGCATCCGGACCCACACCGCTATTGTAACTGCTGGCCCAGCCGAGCCCCTGCGCTTCAAGAGGTGATGCTTCAGGATCGGGACCGACATGGCTTGCTGCTGCAGAACCGTGGGTTTTACCCAACGTGTGTCCACCTGCGATCAAGGCGACGATCTCTTCATCATCCATCCCCATATTGCCAAACGTTGCACGGATAGCCGGCGCGGCAGAGGCGGGATCACCGCTATGCTCTGGGCCTTCCGGATTGACGTAAATCAGCCCCATTTCGGTTGCACCTAACGGTGCCTGTGCCAGAGATTCAGGGTGGCGGTGTTCAAGCCACTCTTTCTCACTCCCCCAGTTAACGTCCAGATCCGGCTCCCATACGTCTTCGCGTCCGGCGCCAAAGCCAAAGGTACGAAAGCCTGCGTTTTCTAGCGCGACATTACCCGCCAGAATAATCAGGTCAGCCCAAGAGATTTTCTGGCCATATTTTTGTTTGACGGGCCATAGCAAGCGGCGGGATTTATCAAGACTTACATTATCCGGCCATGAGTTAAGTGGGGCGAAGCGTTGCTGACCGCGACCGGAACCACCCCGACCATCACGGGCACGATAGGTACCTGCACTGTGCCATGCCATACGGATAAAAAGACCGATATAACTGCCCCAGTCGGCAGGCCACCATGATTGAGAATCTGTCAGCAGCGCTTTGATATCGCCTTTCAGAGCGTAGTAATCAAGCTTACTGAACTCTTTACGGTAACTGAAATTTTCATCCAGTGGGTTCGAGCGGCTGGAATGCTGGTTTAACAGGTCAACACGCAGTTGGTGCGGCCACCAGTCCTGATTACTGGTCCCCTCACCAGCAGTATCCGTACTCTGACCATGATTGAACGGGCACTTTCCAGTCCCTGCAGAAGATGCATTGTGTAAGTCAGTCGAGTTGCTCATTTCGCTCTCCGTTATTATCAGTATCCTTCCACTATAGCTCCTATGAAAAATCATTAATATCGGGTTGGGCCTACGGATTTGATAGTCAGTACCTTTTAAATATAATATTTTATAGCTGTATCCTTTCAGTTCCGATTATTTCCGGTACGACAATGAGTTCAAGACGCTCTGACAACGGGTTCTGATTTACAGCAAAAGGCAGAGAAAGGAGCGGAGACAATTCACAAGAGAAGAGAGATAACAGGGATGATTACCTGTTATCTCTTTTTGACAAGGCTAATGAGCAACGGCTATCAAATAATCCGATTAGCCTTAAAATCACGCAGGAAGCTGCCCCAGCGGCGTTCATAGAAGGGGGTAATATGCGCAATCATAAAATGACTGATCCCCTTTTCACCTTCCACGACCTGGCAGATATCAATCGGTTCATCACCCGCTAATGTATCTGTCGCCACGCTTCCAGTCTGACGAATAATCGCTTCGATATCACTATCCGCTTCAATGCCAATCAGCAGATTAGGTTGTTCATCTACTTTTTCTTTAATCGTGCATAAAAAAGCACGTTTAACATGTTTGAGATTTTTAAACAGCGTGGTTAAAGAATCGACCATTTGGGCCGGAGGCTCAACCACTTCTGACAGCAGGAGTGAAACGCCGCCTTCCAGTACTTCCTGCTGGGTTAAGGCATCACCTGACGGACTTAACAGGTGGCTGATTTCATTCGGGGTAAACTCTTTACCCGTTGGCAGCCGGGCATTTAAAAATAACGTGTTGCCAAGCGTGATTTCAAACAAAGTCCGCACAGGCATAACAACAAAGGACTGTTCATCCGTCACGGCGCGTTGCAAAGCTTCCAGTGAGGTAAAAAAAGGAATGGCTGAAGTATTGTCGTCTTTTTCCCAGTGCTGTAACTCTACTGAGCTACTGGCGTCTATCGCCTCACCTTCTGCTGCTTTACCTGGTACCCAGACGGTAGAGTCCATCAGTACCTGAAAAAAGGCAGGACGATGGGCTGCCTCTGTAGCCGCTTGTTCGAGCAGTGTTTCAAGTTCGTTTTTTGATTCTGACATGGTGATTCCGAAAGCAGCGTTTATAGCCTTCAGAAATGATGCACTGAAGGCCATAAAGAAAGGTAATTAACTCAACAATAAATTCGCGATAGCACGCACACCTAAACCAGTAGCACCTGCCGACCACTGCTCAACCCCGCTTTTGCGGTAAGTTGCGGAACAGTCGATATGCAGCCAGCCCTGACGGTAGTTTTCAACAAAGTGAGACAGGAAACCTGCAGCAGTGCTTGCTCCAGCTGAATAAGCCGCTCCGGCAACGTTGTTCAGTTCAGCAAAATTTGATGGTAACTGATGGCGGTGAGATTCTGCCAGCGGTAAACGCCAGAACGGCTCGTGTTCTTGTTCGGCACTGGCCAACAGGCGACCTGCCAGCTTATCGTCAAAACTGAACAGCGCATGATAGTCATTACCCAGCGCGGTTTTTGCCGCTCCGGTCAGGGTAGCACAGTCGATAATCAGTTCAGGATTTTGTGCCGATGCGTCAATTAAACCATCTGCCAGTACCAGACGCCCTTCAGCATCGGTATTCATTACTTCGACGGTTTTGCCGTTGCGATAGGTAATGATATCGCCGAGTTTAAAGGCATTGCCGCTAACCATATTATCGGCACAGCACAGGTAGAGTTTAACGCGCTTGTTTAACCCACGAGTGATAGCAAAAGCCAGTGCGCCCGTAACAGTTGCAGCACCGCCCATGTCGGACTTCATCGAATCCATAAATGCGCTTTGCTTCAGGCTATAGCCACCTGTATCAAAGGTAATTCCTTTCCCAACCAAACAGGCATAAACAGGTGCGTCCGGATTTCCGGTTGGGTTATAGTCCAATGCCAGTAACACTGGAGCACGATCGGAACCACGGCCAACAGTGTGGATCCCCATGTAGTTCTGTTCACGAAGATCTTCACCTTTGGTGATACGGTAAGAGACCTGATCGCAAGCAACAGCACAAAGAAGATCAACTGCACGTGAAGCCAGGCGGCCCGGACTTAATTCTTCCGCTGGCATGTTGATGGTATGACGAACCCAGTCGATAATCTGTAAACGGTTATTCAGCTCAGTTTGCTGTTCTTCGCTAAGTGAAGCCCAGTCAACTTTACCGGTATTTTTGGGTGCCCGGTAGCCTTGCCAGAATGCCCAACTTTTTTCTACATCCCAGCCTTCACCCGCCAGCTCGACATGCTTGATACCTTGTCCGTCAATTTTACGTCCTGCACGCTGAATTCTGTCTAACGTGTCGTGTGCCGTCAGGTGCAGTGTAATACCTTCATTATTAATACTGTACAGCGCTTTTTCACCCCAGCGTGCATCTGCTGGCTGTGTGGAAAGTGTAATTTTCATGGCATCTGTCATTTTTTTATCCTTTTCGTCGCTTACTGCCAATAAAAATGGGCCGCCACAGGCAGCCCATTATCGACAGTTCAGAGAGAAAAACAAATTCCCTCTTTATGATTAAGGGCATAAATTAATCCGCGGGCTATCCGGGTTTATTTACGGCCTTAACAGAATACAGAGCTTTTATTGCGCTTCGTCTAGCCATACCAATAAAATTGCTTCCAGTATTTTTTCATTGGAAGCATCAGGCTGGTCGTCAAAATCTTCCAGCTCGCAAATCCATTGGTGCATATCAGTAAAGCGCACTGTCGTCGGATCAACATCCGGGCGACTGTCATACAGCGCTTCGCCAATTTCACGGCTATCGGTCCATTTTAATCCCATAGTCCGCCTCTGTTAGTGTTCACGTGCATGGTTAATTGTATAGCGCGGCATTTCGACCACCAAGTCTTCGTCCGTCACACGTGCCTGGCAGCTTAAACGGCTTTCAGGTTCCAGGCCCCAGGCCTTATCCAGCATGTCGTCCTCGTCTTCCGTACTTTCCGCAAGTGAGTCGAAGCCTTCACGCACAACGCAGTGGCAGGTGGTACAGGCGCAGGATTTTTCACAAGCGTGTTCAATTTCAATTCCGTTGCGCAGGGCAACGTCGAGAATAGTTTCACCTTGCTGTGCTTCCAGTACTGCGCCATCCGGACAAAGATCCTGATGAGGCAGAAAAATAATCTTTGGCATATTAAACCTCGTCCACAGAATGACCGGTCAACGCGGTACGGATTGATAAATCCATACGACGAGCCGCAAATTCTTGGGTTTGCTTGTCTACGTTTTTGATTTCATTTGCAATGGCGCTGGTATCATCAGACTGTGCAGCTTCGACTAATGCCGCAATAGCAGCGTCAATCACCGCCCGTTCAGTTTCGTTGAGCAACGCAGCGTCAGCTTTCAGCGCACTTTGCAGACTTTCCAGCACACGTGCAGCTTCAACTTTTTGTTCCGCCAACATGCGTGCTTTGACATCATGTTCGGCATAGCTCATGGAGTCCTGAATCATACTGGCAATTTCACCATCGCTCAGGCCATAAGAAGGTTTTACCTGAATAGAGGCTTCGACACCGGTCGATTTTTCCATGGCAGTCACACTCAGTAAACCGTCCGCATCAACCTGGAAAGTGACGCGAATATGCGCGGCACCTGCAGCCATCGGCGGAATACCTCGTAAAGTGAAACGTGCCAGTGAGCGGCAATCCTGCACCAGTTCACGTTCACCCTGCATAACATGGATAGACATTGCAGTCTGACCATCTTTAAAGGTGGTGAACTCCTGAGCTTTCGCAACCGGGATCGTGGTATTACGGTTAATCACCTTCTCTACCAAACCGCCCATAGTCTCAAGCCCCAGTGATAACGGGATGACATCCAGTAACAGCATTTCACTGTCAGGTTTGTTCCCCACCAGAATATCAGCCTGAATCGCCGCGCCGATAGCAACCACTTTGTCAGGATCAATTGACGTAAGGGGCTCGCGACCAAAGAATGCGCCAACCTGTTCACGTACTAAAGGAACGCGGGTTGAACCGCCGACCATCACCACTTCAATAACGTCTTCCGCGGCGACTCCCGCATCTTTTAAGGCGCGACGACAAGAAAGCAGAGTACGTTTAACCAAAGCAATAATAAGTTCTTCCAACTGAAGACGTGTGACTTCAGTCTGCCGATCTGCCAACTCAACCTTAACGCTTTGGGCATCACTCAGCGCAATTTTTGCCTCTGTCGCTGCATCCAGTAACTGGCGCCGCAAGCGCAGGTCGTTCTGGGCATTTATACCCAGTTTTTCGCCCAGAAAATCCGCCAACAGATGGTCAAAGTCATCTCCCCCCAGGGCAGAATCCCCCCCTGTGGCAAGGACCTCAAATACACCGCGACTCAGGCGTAAAATAGAAATATCAAATGTGCCGCCACCCAAATCATAGACCGCAATAATGCCTTCCTGCCCGGAATCCAGGCCATAGGCAATGGCGGCTGCAGTAGGTTCATTAAGCAGACGTAAGACATGCAGGCCTGCCAGGCGGGCCGAATCTTTTGTTCCCTGACGCTGGGCGTCATCGAAATAGGCCGGAACGGTAATCACCACGCCATCGAGAGAGCCTGCCAGGGTTTCCTGCGCACGCTGGGCGAGGTGGGCCAAAATATCGGCCGAGATACGTACCGGATTCAGTAAACCAGCCGGTGTATCGATCAACGGCAGGCCGTTTTCACTGGCGCTGAACTGATAGGGAAGCTGAGGATAACGACTCTGGATATCAACCAGAGAGCGCCCCATCAGACGTTTTACGGAGCTTATCGTATTGACCGGATCAAGCGCTGCCTGAGCACGTGCTTCATAGCCGACACGATGGCCCTGTGACTGGTAATGCACCACTGAAGGGAGGAGGTGCTGTCCCTGGCTGTCAGCCAGAGTTTGCGCTTGCCCGCTGCGCACGGTTGCTACCAGAGAATGAGTGGTACCCAGATCAATCCCCGCAGCCAGTCTGCGCTGGTGCGGTTCTGCCGCCATTCCAGGCTCACTAATTTGTAATAACGCCATATTAAACTTCCAAAAATCCAGGCCCGAAATCAGGCATTAAAAATCGCTTAATTTTTCTTCGAGTTGTTCTATGTTGTGCTGTAATTTATCGAGAAAACGCAGCTTACGAACGGTATCTGCCGCTTGCTCCCACTGTAAACTATCCAGCTCTTGTACCATTCTGGCACTACGACTTTGTATCATCCTGGCAACGTTGCTGCCAAAGGCTTCCAGTGCGTTGATATCTGCCGATCGTTCGATGCTATCCAACTCTTCGCGTAGCTCAAGTTGTTCCATCAAAAATGCGGTATCACGTACGGTATGCTGCTCATTTGCCAAATCAAAACCATTCAGCAGCAGTAAGTATTCAGCACGCAGCAACGGATGGCGTAATGTTTGCCATGCCTGATTAATGGTTGCTGATTGATTTACTGCCAGAAGCTGCTCCGCCTGTGGGCGGTTGGCATATTTGTCAGGATGGAACTGTCGCTGCAATTCCTGGTAACGCGTAGCTAAGTGCTGGGTATCAACCACATAGCCTGGGGTCAGTCCAAACAGAGTAAAGTAATCCATAACAGACTCGAGTTTTTATCAGGTAAATGCTGTATCGGTCATGCAGAGTCACACGCCATCTACATGCTCAGATAGCGTGTTATATAGATCAAACGTGGAAGCTTTCACCGCAGCCACACTCGTCCTTCACGTTAGGATTAGTAAACTTAAATCCTTCGTTAAGACCTTCTTTGACAAAGTCGAGCTGGGTTCCATCTAAAAATTGCAGGCTTTTACCATCAACAACGACCTTTACACCTTTATCTTCAAAGATGGTATCACCGTCATCAGGTGCGTCTACGAACTCCAGGACATAAGCCATACCGGAACAACCAGAAGTGCGAACACCTAAGCGTAAACCAAATCCTTTTCCACGATTAATAAGGAAAGAATTCACACGATGTGCAGCACTATCGCTAAGGGTTATCGACATACTACAACCTCAATCAAATATTATCTCTCGTCATACCTCAAGTTGCATGAATACGCTAAGTACGCATGCAACTCCACTTACCTGAGTAAGACTCCAGGGACTTTTGAACGCGTCACCTGGTTACAGACTCATCTTATTTTTACTGAGAATCACGCTTGCTTTTATAATCTGCGATAGCTGCTTTAATAGCATCTTCCGCGAGGATTGAGCAGTGGATCTTCACAGGTGGCAGCTCGAGTTCGTCTGCAATATCAGTGTTTTTAATCGCTTCCGCTTCGTCCAGTGACTTACCCTTGACCCATTCAGTCAACAAAGAGCTGGAGGCAATGGCAGAGCCACAGCCATAAGTCTTGAAGCGTGCGTCTTCAATGATACCTTCATTGTTGACTTTAATCTGCAATTTCATCACGTCGCCACAAGCCGGTGCACCCACCATGCCGGAACCCACGCTGGTATCAGCGTTGTCAAAAGAACCCACGTTACGTGGATTTTCATAATGATCGATTACTTTTTCGCTATAAGCCATTTTTATTTCTCCTGAGTCTGAAATTGATTAATGGTGTGACCATTCGATAGTAGTAAGATCAACACCCTGCTTGAACATTTCCCACAGCGGAGAAAGATCGCGCAAACGACCGATAGAATTTCTTACCAGTTTGATGGTGTAATCAATCTCTTCTTCCGTAGTAAAACGGCCTAAAGAGAAACGGATAGAACTGTGTGCCAGTTCATCATTCATACCCAGAGCACGCAACACATAGGAAGGCTCCAGGCTTGCTGACGTACAGGCTGAACCTGAAGAGACCGCAAGGTCTTTCAATGCCATAATCAGCGACTCACCTTCAACGTAGTTAAAGCTGACGTTAAGGATAGTAGGTACACCATGCTCTAAGTCGCCGTTAAGATACACTTCTTCCATATCTTTCACGCCGTCCCACAAACGCTGACGCAGTACACGCAGACGCGCCATTTCCGTTTCCAGTTCTTCTTTGGCAATACGGTAAGCTTCGCCCATTCCGACAATCTGGTGAACCGGTAAGGTACCTGAACGCATGCCGCGCTCATGACCGCCGCCGTGCATCTGTGCTTCAATACGAATACGTGGTTTACGACGAACGTAAAGGCCACCGATACCTTTAGGACCATAGATTTTATGGCCGGAGAAAGACATCAAATCAACTTTCAGCTGACTCAGATCGATAGGTAATTTACCCACACTCTGGGTTGCATCGACATGGAAAATGATGCCACGAGCGCGGCACATTTCACCGATAGTCGCGATATCCTGGACTACACCGATTTCATTATTAACGTGCATGACGGACACCAGAATAGTGTCATCACGCATGGCTTCTTCAAGCACTTTCAGATCAAGAATACCGTTAACCTGTGGAGACAGATAAGTGACTTCAAATCCTTCACGCTCCAGCTGACGACAGGTATCCAGAACCGCTTTATGTTCTGTTTTTACAGTAATAACGTGCTTGCCTTTCTTTTGATAGAAGTTAGCAGCACCTTTAATCGCAAGGTTGTCTGACTCTGTAGCACCAGAAGTAAAGACAATCTCACGTGGATCGGCACCCAACAAATCGGCAATTTGGTTACGGGCAATATCAACTGCCTCTTCTGCCTGCCAGCCAAAACGATGGGAACGGGAAGCAGGGTTCCCGAAGTTGCCATCCATAGTTAAAAACTGCATCATTTTCTGCGCCACACGCGGATCTACCGGTGTGGTAGCAGAATAGTCGAGATAAATAGGTAATTTCATTGCTCTTTAAGCTCCGTACATCACTTCAATACGAAGAACCAGACTTAAAAGGTTAAAGCCGTTATCAACTGCGGTCTGCCTATCTGATTCTAAAATTCGTTTTTCTGCTTATGCGCGCAGTTTGACGTCAATCTGGTCATGGAGACGTATAGTACGATGAGTGTCATTTTGCTGACGATCGGACACATCCATCACTTCCTGGTTATTAACCAGTTCACCTAAGGTGATATTGTTCAAAAAACCAGTCAGGCGATCGCTAAGATCGCGCCACAGAGCGTGGGTCAGACATTTTTCCCCACCCTGGCAACCGCCCTTGCCCTGGCAGCGCGTAGCATCGACAGACTCATCGACCGCACTGATCACTTCTCCAACTGCAATACTCCCCGCGTCTTTACCTAACAGATAACCACCGCCCGGTCCACGGACGCTAGCGACGAGACCATTTTTACGCAGACGTGAAAATAGCTGCTCCAGGTAAGAAAGCGAAATGCCCTGACGTTCAGAAATATCCGCCAGCGGTACTGGACCAGCTTCAGAGTTCAACGCGACGTCAAGCATTGCGGTAACGGCATAGCGCCCTTTAGATGTCAGTCTCATGTCTTACTTAACCTCAAATAGCCCCTCGTTGCGGGGGTTTCAAAAAAATGATAGTTCACATAGCTTGAGGATAAGTCTGACATTCCTGAGTAATTTGGTCAACTATTTAACCTAGTAATTTACTCAAGTATTATTTCCCTGATTTATTATGCTGTTCCAGAGAAGTGAGCATTCCACGAAGGATATTTAGCTCCTGACTTTCAGGACGGGCACGGGTAAATAAGCGACGCAGCCGACTCATAACCTGGCCGGGATGAGTTGGTCGAATAAAGCCGCTGTGTGATAAAGCCCGCTCAAGGTGGACATAAAATCTTTCTAAATCATCAACTAACGGATATTCAATTTCTTCCGGAGCATTTTCTGTTTCCTGGCCTTCATTTTGCGTTGCCAGCCAGGCAATACGGACTTCATAAGCGAGGATTTGTACAGCCATCGCCAGATTCAAAGAACTGTATTCAGGATTCGCCTGAATCGCGACGTGATAGTGACATTTTTGTAATTCGTCATTCGTCAGACCCACGCGTTCGCGGCCAAAGACAATTGCGACCGGAGCATGCTGTGCCTCTGAAATACTTTTTATACCACATTCGCGTGGATCAAGCATGGGCCAAGGTAAAGTACGGGAACGCGCACTGGTCCCTACCACCAGACTACATCCGACCAATGCCTCGTCCAGCGTATCAACAATTTTGGCATCGCCAATCACATCACTGGCACCCGCTGCCAGTGCAATCGCCTGAGAGTCGGGTTTTACCAACGGATTAACCAGCCAGAGATTGGTTAAACCCATAGTTTTCATCGCGCGGGCTACGGAGCCCATATTGCCGGTATGCGAAGTTTCTACCAGCACAATTCGTACATTTTGCAGCATTATCATTCAAGGCCTGAAGAAGAAGATCGTAATATCTTATCATATCATTGGGACATATTCCGAACGCTCTGCTATACTCAGCCCCGTTTTCCCGTTCTTTAAAATCCAGTGAGAGAGACCGATGCATCCGATGCTCAACATCGCCGTGCGCGCTGCGCGCAAGGCGGGCAATTTGATTGCCAAAAGCTATGAAACACCTGACGCTGTTGAAGCCAGCCAAAAAGGCAGCAATGACTTTGTAACTAACATTGATAAAGAAGCCGAGCGCTTGATTATTGAAGTTATTCGTAAGTCTTATCCAAAACATACCATTATCACCGAAGAAGCTGGTGAACTGGCAGGCGAAGATCAGGATGTGCAATGGGTTATCGATCCACTGGATGGCACTTCTAACTTCATTAAACGCCTACCACACTTCTCTGTCTCTATCGCTGTGCGCATTAAAGGCCGTACCGAAGTCGCTGTTGTTTATGATCCTATGCGTAACGAACTGTTCAGCGCGGTACGTGGACAAGGCGCACAGTTGAATGGCTATCGCCTGCGTGGTAGCAATGCACGCGATCTTGACGGAACAATTCTGGCAACTGGCTTTCCGTTTAAACAGAAACAATACGCTGCCACTTATATCAATATCCTCGGTAAACTGTTTACCGAATGTGCAGACTTCCGTCGTACCGGCTCTGCAGCCCTGGACTTAGCTTATGTTGCAGCGGGTCGTGTAGATGGTTTCTTTGAGATTGGCCTGAAGCCTTGGGATTTTGCCGCCGGTGAACTGCTGGCGCGTGAATCGGGTAGCCTGGTTTGTGACTTCACTGGTGGTCATAACTATCTGCTGACAGGTAATATTGTCGCAGGTAACCCACGTATCGTGAAATCTATGCTCGCATTAATGCGCGATGAACTCAGCGAAGCACTGAAACGCTAACGTTTATCGGTTTGTGTCTTGAACCCTCCAAAAGGAGGGTTCAAGTATTAAAAAGGTCGAAGCCCACGCGTCACAGGCAGAGCACTGAACCACATCACCACCGCCGCACCGACCAGTATGACTCCTCCAGTCAACGCAAGTGAAGACCAACCGACCTGTTGCCATAACAGCGGCGGCCCCTTTTTACTCAGTCTGATAGCAAAATTTCTGCAACTGTGAACCAATAAAGCCAGTCCGGAGAGTGTCATTGCCGTGCCTGACGCCATAGCCAGAGCAGATAAAATCCCCCAACTGAATACCCCGATAACTTTACTGAAGAGCAGTACCATAATTGCCCCAGAGCAAGGGCGTATGCCCATCGACACCACCACCATCAGACGGGAATACCAGCTATCTCCTGCGGCAAGTTGCTGCGGATTCGGCACATGCTGATGGCCACAACCACAATGTTCATCATGGATATGTTGAGGAGTAAAGCGGCGAAAATGCGGCTGAGGGCGCAGCAGTATTCGTAAACGCCTGATTGCACGCAGGCAGAGCAATAAACCCAGTACGCCGACCAGCAAATAGCTGCCCTTCTCCAGCCAGAAGCTGCTCAGATGTAGCTGCCGCGAGGGTAACTGCAATATCACCAGTAATATTGTTACCAGACCAATCGCCACCAGCCCCTGTAAAAGTGATGCTGCAAAAGTCAGTTTAAGGCTGGTTTTCAGTTTCGAGGGATGGGTAGCAAGCCAGGTGGTGATAACAATTTTGCCGTGTCCCGGCCCCAAAGCATGCAAAACCCCATAACTGAAGCTCACCCCGAGCAAGATCCATCCCGCCCGCGCCGGATTTTCGGAGACCTGGCGCAGCAGACCACTAAGCTCTTGAGTAATCACACGCTGCCATTGTGTCGATCGGGCTAATATTTGTGGCCAGTAAGACCAGAGAACAAAGACAGCTCCGGTAACCAGAACCAGAAAAAGCAGCAACGGCCAAACATGTCGCCAGGAATAACTGTTCGATTCTGGAGAGTTTACTGGCATTGTAATGTCACTTTTTGGGCAAATTTCTGTCCCAGTGCCATATCTTCCGGCGGCGCATCGTCCTTATCCAGTGATGCAGCAAACGCCATCATCTCTTCACTGGGTTCAGGGGTCAGGACTGAAATATGACAATGGGTTTCCAGGCCGTGAGGTAAAGAGACATCATTATCCTGAAGATACGTCATATCAACATAAAAAGAGGGATCAAAAGTTGAGAACTGAATGCTGGCACCTTGTAAAGGCTGTGGTTTTGCCAGGGGCAAAATAAAGCTCAGCATAGCCTGGTGTTCAACGCGTTCCAGTCGATACTCAGGGGGCTGTGACGTGAATTTCACTTTCTTCCCCTGCCGCCATACTTCAGTAAAATAGTGCTGCCCCAGCACATTTGCCATCACTTCCGCAGCCAGTTTTTTCCAGACAGGAGAATCAGGCTGGGCATCCCCGGCATCATAGAGTAAATCAGCCGAGGTCAGTTCATCCATCAGCCACTGCATTTTTAGCCCGGTTAGCTGGCCTTGTTCGATAACCGGCGTGGTCTTAAGGGAAATAAAACTGTGTGGATGGGCAGATATACCGAAAGAACCCAGCCCGGCCAGTAGTATCAGTCCCCCGGAAAAACAGATTCGTTTACGATTCATATCAGCCTCAAATTATACTTTCGCAGTAATACTGGGGCGCAAAAATAGCGCAGGTACTGCGACCAAAGCCATAACCCAGAACATGCCACCCTGAATATGCTGATACAGATAGCCAGAGAACATGGTCATAACCGCGATACCGCCGCCCATTGCCACTGCCGAATACATTGCCTGTAAACGAATAACTTCATGACCATGACGAGCCGATATATAGCGCATGGCGGCAAGGTGACAAACGGTAAAACTCCCACAGTGCATAATTTGCGAGACAATCAGCCAGGATAACTCAGTACTTGATGCCATCAGTCCCCAGCGAATAATACCGGTGAGACCAGAAAGCAACAGTAAATCACGCGAACTCCAGCGCCTGAACAAACGATTACTCAGCGCAAAGATGACAATTTCTGCGACCACACTGAGCGACCATAAATAGCCCACTACCGAAGCAGAATAGCCCGCCTCCTGCCAGTAAATGGCACTGAAAGCATAGTAGGCTGCATGTGCACCTTGCAGCAAAGTGACACAGGCCAGAAACCGCCAGTCGCCGATTATTAAGTCCTTCCAGGCAGCCCATCCCATTGTATCTTGCTGGGCTATTTTTCCCTCTGGCATGATTGAGGGACGGAACATCATGCCAATCAGCATTGAAGCGACGCCTATACTCATAACCACCAGAATAGCCTGGTAGCTAAATTCACTCACCAGTTTACCGGTCGCCGCCGAGCCAATAACAAACGCCAGTGAACCCCATAATCTCACCCGACCATAATCGAGGGGAAACTGACGCTGCCAGGTACCAGCCAAAGCATCAGTAAGCGGGACTAAAGGTGAAAAAAAGAGGTTAAAGCCGATGATGACAATAATTAGCCAGGCCGAGGTTTGCCCGAGCCAGAAAGCGACCATAAAAATTAATGAAAGCAAGGCAAGTATGCGTAGGGCAAATATTAGCCGAGAAGGATCCGTCACTCTTGGGGCCAGTAGCAAGCTTCCCAGAAAACGTGCAATAAGTCCGGCCCCCAATAAGATACCGATAGTTTCTGGCGGCAATCCAACGCCTTCCAGCCACAAACTCCAGAACGGCAAAAAAATACCGTAACTGAAAAAATAGGTAAAATAACTCAAAGCTAGCCAAAGCGTGGATTGAACGACCATGTATTCTCCCTTTTTTAGGGAGCTAGTGTCAGGGATAGACCATCGGCTTGCAAGCCATCTATGATGATAAAATTGCCCGAAAACAGGCCAAATGATGGCTAAATATTGAAAGGTTATGGAGGGCTCAAGTTTATTTTCAGTTAACAGATATTCAATTCAGGTCAAAAAAAACGTCACATGAAAGTGACGGTGAGACTGATGACAAGGCTAAAGTGATATCTAACTCTCAGCGCTTATTTACGAAAATAAACAGGAAAATCAATTCATTGATTTTCGGCTGATAGCACAAAGAAGGAAAACCACGTTTTTTCCTTCTTTGTCAGCAATCTGACCGTCACATGAAAGTGACGGTCCTCGTCTGACACCACACAACCAGACGTAAGTGTGGCGCCATTATGGCAACTTAATCAATAATTACGCGTATACCGGGAAACGTGCGCAGATATCGAGAACCTTTTGCTTAGTGCTTTCAATGGTGGCTTCATCATTGATGTTATCCAGAATGTCACACATCCAGCCAGCCAGTTCTTTTGCTTCTGCTTCTTTGAAACCACGACGGGTCACCGCCGGGCTACCGATACGGATACCTGAAGTGACAAATGGGCTCTTCGGATCGTTGGGTACACTGTTTTTGTTAACAGTGATATTCGCGCGACCCAGTGCAGCATCAGCTTCTTTACCGGTCAGATTTTTATCGACTAAATCCAGTAAGAATAAATGGTTATCAGTACCACCAGAAACCACGTTATAACCACGGTTCAGGAAGACCTCTACCATCGCTTTCGCATTTTTAGCAACTTGCTGCTGGTAAACCTTAAATTCTGGCTCCAGAGCTTCTTTCAATGCGACCGCTTTACCGGCGATGACATGCATCAGAGGTCCACCCTGAGCTCCCGGAAATACTGCGGAGTTCAGTTTTTTATACAACTCTTCGTTGCCGCCCTTGGCCAGAATTAAACCACCGCGTGGACCTGCCAGGGTTTTATGCGTAGTAGTGGTAACAACGTGAGCATGTGGAACTGGGTTAGGATAAACGCCCGCAGCAACAAGACCTGCAACGTGTGCCATATCAACAAATAAAGAAGCACCGACTGCATCAGCGATTTCACGCATTTTGGCCCAGTCAACAACACCAGAATAAGCAGAGAAACCACCGATAATCATTTTCGGCTTGTGCTCTTTAGCCAGTTTTTCCAGCTCTGCATAGTCAATATGACCACTTTCATCGATACCATAAGGAACGATATTGTACAGTTTACCCGAGAAGTTAACCGGGGAGCCGTGAGTCAGGTGACCACCATGAGCAAGGTTCATACCCAGCACGGTATCACCAGGTTCAAGCAGGGTGGTGTAAACAGCGAAGTTTGCCTGAGAACCTGAGTGAGGCTGTACGTTAGCGTAGTCAGCACCAAACAGCTCTTTCGCACGGTCGATAGCCAGTTGCTCAACGATATCAACGTGTTCACAGCCACCATAGTAACGCTTACCCGGATACCCTTCAGCATACTTATTCGTCAGCTGAGACCCTTGAGCCTGCATCACACGTGGGCTGGTATAGTTTTCGGAGGCGATCAGTTCGATGTGCTCTTCCTGACGTACTTTTTCTTGCTCCATAGCCTGCCATAATTCGGCATCATAATCGGCAATGTTCATTTCACGCTTTAACATCCGCATCTCCTGACTCAGCTAACAGTAAACTTTTTATTGCAATAATGGGGTGCCCTTTTGGGCGACGGGAAGTAGTGTAAACCGAAATAGATTCAGGTGGTAGAGCTTGATCAAGGTTTTTACGCAAACGATTACCCAGGCATGAAATAAGGATTCTTTGCAATAAAAAACTTTCCTGTTTTTCGGACTTATCTTCATGAGCATGATGCGTATTTTTCAAGTGCAGCGCAACCTCCCGCCCTTTTCTCTGCAGCTCTGAAAATACTTTTGATGGCATTAATGAAATCTCTTAGCATCATGAGGCTATAAAAGTGGAATTTTGAGTACAGGAGCAGTGGATAATCGGGATAACTACATTATAAAAATGGTTATTGACTGATCTGAAAAAATGGATATTGAATAACGGTTTGATGGCAGTGGCTCACTGACGGAGCCATAGCAACATATCCCTGCCAGGCCCCGTATTCGCTGATGACTTGGCAGGAGGTGTCCGGACATACAAGATGGACCATTATCCAAACAAGAGAATCTTGAACACTGATATCTTATCGGCTGGTTTTCCCCAAAGTATCCCGCAGACTGGCGTATTGTGTTTTCATTTCCTGGGCTTCCCTGAAATTAGTGTACAGCGTTTGGTGACGCTCCACACAATACACAGCAATGAGCGGCAACAGGCTGCAAACATAGAGTAAAGCGAAGTTCGGCTCCCCCTGAGTTGCGCTGAATAACAGGCAGATAATGATACTCCAGACTGCTGTCAGGAAAAGCCAGAACATCAGACGGCCAACTGTAGTGAGTTTACAGGTAAATGACCAAGGGCTGGTTGATGCAAAACGATCATTAATATCACCGTTTAGCAATTCACCTAATAGAATGTAGCGGCGCTGGCGCAGCGCAAAGCAAAACATGAATAGCATGACAATGGTCATCAGAATGATGAACGCCACAATAAAGGCCGGGTTGCCGTAACCCTCAGACAGGCTAAAAGCCGGTTTAGCGGCAACAGGCAAAACAAGGGCAAAATTCACCACCAGACTCAGCAATAAGTCTTCAGTAATGTAACTCGGCAGGTAGCGTGCCTTGACCGGCTGTTTGTCCTGTGACGTCAATTGTTGCAGCGCATAGAGCATATTATATGGCATAGCCATACGCGATTGATGCATGATGATAGCAGGCATAACCACTACGCCTGCAAAGGCAATCAACCAATAGCGCAATGCCGGTCCACACAGCCAGATAAGGGTGCAACAAATAACCACCGCTACCAGTGTCAGCAATGAACTGTAGAACGGGCGATAATAAATTTTCGCCAGCCCTCCAAATTTTATGTTTTCTGTAAACTTTTCATGCACCTCCGGCTTATCGTAAAATCTCAAGGTGAAGATACTGTAAATAAAGTACCCCCGCCCATCACGCATCATGTTCCAGGTTATCGTCATTGAAATAGCCCCCAGACCGACAATCATCTCTGGCAGAGAAATATCGATGACATTACGGATCAGTGACGACGTCAAAATGCTTGAGATAAACACGATAGCCAGGAACGCTGCTATTCGATATTTTTTATAAAACGTGATGAAGTTCGGGATCATACCAGCTCAATCTCCTTGTCGATTGTTGCCGTACAAGGTTTAGTCACTTGGTAATAATGCTGCGTGTTGTGATCGCCCAGGTCTTCGTAGTGATCTGCGAGTAAATGGCAAAGCATTTTCTTACTGCTGATTTCGAGATAGTGGCGATATCCCGCATGCGACCATAAATCCATACTTTCCCGCCAGCGGACGGTATGCGTCAGATGCAGGGCCAAGTTCTCTTTAATCTGCGTGGTATCGTATTCAGCCTTACCGCTGTAATTCATGATGACAGGACGGTTCGGGGAGGAGAATGTCAAATCAGCGAGCATCGCTCGCATAGGCTCAATACCCTCGTTCATCAGAGGCGTATGCCAGGCCCCATTGACCGTGAGTTTGACGGACGTAATTTTCTGGCGAGCGAGATGATGAGTGAGGGTTTTCGCAGCCGCAGCATCTCCACCAATGACCTGCTGCATATGCCCGTTATCACAGCAGACGTTAAGTTTTTCGGTTAATCCCATCTCCTCTATTAACGCTTTCAGCGTTGCGAAAGAGAGGGATTTAACCACATACATGGCCCCTTTACGCTGCTCGGCTAACTCCTGCATGATACTGGCTCGCTGGCTGATCGCGCGAAACAACGTCTCCATATCCATGACACCAGCGGCGTATAATGCAGAATATTCACCGGCACTGTGTCCGCCGTAGCCAATTTCGATTTGCGGCGAGCGTTCGCGCAGTAATGTCAGCATAGCTGTATTGACCGTGGTTACCGCAACTTGTTGAAAACCGGTTTTAATCAGTTTGGTCATTGGCCCTTTCTGGCACAGGGCCCGTACATCAAAACCTGAAATATCGCTGGCACAGTCCCAGACGGCTTTCACCGAAGGTGAAACATCGCAGACATCACTTCCCATACCAATCACCGGGTTTCCCTGCCCTGGAAAAAGGAGAACCCAACCTTCTACAGACCCACGCGGCTTCTGCGGATCACCAATTAAATTGCATACCTGCATATCCATTTCCTTTTTCGCCGAAAGTGCCAAATTCACTGTTTGTTCTGCCAAAACTGGCAGAAATCCCGGTATACACCAAAAAGTCGTTTTTAAGCGGAGTACTTAAATGGAGATTGATTACATGACTGCGATCAACCAAGTTTGCCGTACCAGAAACCGACCAGTCGATTTTTCCGACTTGCTCTTTGTTGGTTCGTATATAAAACGTGGCGTAGTGCTTGCCCTGCAGATTACCGTTGCGAGAGGTATTGTCGATTTCCGCCGCCATCATTCGCGAATACTGCTCATAACTACTACTGATATTTTGCGTCATGGCGTAAGGCGGAATCAGATTTTTATAGCCGCCGTTCACAAACCGGATGGTATTGAAGATATTTTTCCATTCCCCCCGACTGTAACCCTGGCTCTGGCCGTAATATTCAGCACCGAATTCTTGCTGCTCGTCGCTGGTATAACGCAAGCTGACGCCTAAGTCGCCTTCGATTCCCGAATGGCGAGTTTTATAAGGTTCGCTGATATATTCCAGTTCCCGTATTTGACGCGCGGATGCCATATCCAGATGGCGCCACGTTTCTCCCCGAGAAACTGAGCCCTCAAGACTGAGGATCAATTTATCTGTCAGATTACCGCTGATACCTGCCGCAAATGTTTTCTGGTCGCCACCCAACAGTGAATACGTTGTGTTGAAGTTTTTCAGGCCATTATTGGTATAACTCGCATAATAACGGTCAGTACTGTTGGTTCTTTCAAGCGAGCTCCAGTTCGCTGCACTGTCACTACGATTGTTATTGCGGGTCAGGCGCGGTAGTAACCAAAGGGAATAGGTTCCCTCATCACGATATAGTGTCGCGCTACTGCCATAAGATCCCTCAGAATAAAAACTGCGCCAGCGATCGCCCAGCCCGTTGACCCGCACACTACGCATATTACCGGAATAATTACGCAATAAATCCAACGGAGAAACCGAGAACAGGCTTCCGCTCGCCGTACGCAGTTTTCCCAAATCTATATACAGTGGACCACTGGCCATCCAACTCAGCACGGCCTCATTGAGGATGCCGAATCCCTGATTCTTTTTGTCTTCCAAAGCGCCAGGCTGACGTGATTGAAAAGCATACGCACCACTGGCCTGCACTTTAAAATTCAGCGAATCTGTTAGCGTGCAACTTCCGACAGAGGTCGCATAGACATTCGCGATGCTATTACTGCGGAACGCTTCTCGCTTAAATTTCCATTGCGAATTAGAGGAGTCCAGGATTATCCCTTCTGCCCCAACATATCCTCTCTGGATTACACAATTAGCTGCCCAGGAGCTAGTGCTGTATAAGCTGGCAACCAGCATAACGCTGGTTGCCGACAGGCAAATATACATCCTCACCGATTGAGTCTCATGAGGTATTCTTTTTGGAAATTACTTTCCGGCAAGGATTCCAGAACGACATCGCTGTAACGCATAGTCGTGTAGTTATCCTTACGTAAAGCATCTTCAACAACGATAGTTGTCGGGCGCATTTCGCCTAATATTTGCTGATAGTCGCGGTAGTAAGAGCGTTTGATCAGCACATCTTCGGCAGAAAGAAAATCAGCCCGTACAGGGTGTCCGGTATCCTTCTCCACCCAGTAGTCGATAGCCGGATAAGTAACATAGGGCCAGCGACGTTTAAGCGATAGTTTGTAGCAAGTTGTATCGGCGCAAGCTTCTTCCCCTACCAGAGTCGATATATAGGAGTAATCAAAATCAGCGGCGACCACATCACCGTTAGACACCTGCCCTATCAGGCGCTGTTGGCGCGAGATAGGGATAGGCCGGCGCAAATCGGGGGAGTAGTACCACATTTTGTCCAAATCAGAGAGCAGTGCTTTACCTTTGTCACGCGCCGGAGACACAAAACGTACCAGTGAGCGAGCATCCCCATTTTCGTTCTGCTCGGAAGGTTTATAAAAGCGCATTGAGACATCCAGTACTTGCTGGTTTTCCGTAATATCGCGGCCGTTACGGTGCTCAAGCAATGTCAGCGTATACCGGAATGGGGTATCTGGCGCGCGAACCCGGTCAGCGCGGCGAATGATGTTCCGCGCAAGCTGATCGTCCTGAGTCAACTGCTCGAGTTGCTGTCTGTCAAGGGTGAGTTTTTCCGATTTATCAGCAAAGGCAAACAAACTCACACTCAATCCAATAGCACAGATAATATGTTGATATTTCATATGAATCCCTTCCTTAAACTCAGCCATTAAAGTTCGAGCGTGCTTCCCAGATCGGCAATAAGCGTCGCGCCACGAATCGCCGAGGACTTGTCTGAAATTAAAAACGCAGCGATATTCGCCACTTCTTCAGGCTCCACCAGCCAGCGGCGAGGGGCGTTGTCATAACGGGCAAACATATCAGGCCAGAGTTCTTTCAGAAAAGGCGCCATGTCGGTATTCACAACACCCGCACAAATGCCATTAACACGAATGTTGCGGTCATACAGTTCCACCTCCAGATAACGCACCAGATTTTCCAGTGCGGATTTGGCAATACCCAGCGGGTATTTAGGTAAAACACACTGGCTACCTAAGCTGGAGAGCGCACAAATCGTGCCACCCGACGTCATCAGCGGAGCAACTTCCTGTACACAGGTGGTATTACCGATCAGGTTGGTGTTCAGCAACAGTTTCCAGTCGTTGCGGGTCATCTCCATAAAAGGTTTAAACGGTGCAGCAGCAGCATTAAGTACCAGATGATCAATGCGTGAGATGCCATTTTTTTGTAGCGTTTTCACCATTTCCTGAATATCACGCGGTTCTGCAATATCGGCTTTTGCCAGAGTCACCTTGACCCGGGTTTCTTCTGCAATAAAGCGTTGCAGGTTGGCTGCGCTTTTTCCCTGATCGCGGCGGTAATTAAGAATCAGGTCATAGCCTTCATCAGCCAGTTTGCTCGCGATAGCCATACCGATACCACGGCCTGCACCGGTGATTAATACTGTTTGTCCTTTTGACATAAATGTTCTTCCTGAGTAATTAAACAAAACGAAATGCTTCCGCGATCACCAGTTTTGAAGCCCGGCGAGCAGGAATAATAGAGGCGATTAATGCTGTCACTAGTGGAAGTGCACACGAGAACCAGAATAGGTTCATGTCTTGATCCCACATAACAAAGGCCAGATAGCCTTGGGTATAGCCAGGCGACGGCGGCATCGGGATACCGTTGATGTTAATCAGTGAGGCGATCAAAATACCGAAACTGATACTGAGCACCGATCCGATAATACCGATAATGACCCCTTCAAGAATGAACAGGCGGCCGATATAAGACTGACTCAGTCCCAGCGCGCGTAGCGTGGCTATCTCTCGGGTTCGTTCGACAACGTTCATCATCAACGTGTTACCAATCATAAACACGACTATCACGCTGACTATCGATTTAATGAAGAGAAATATGCCTTCAAACAAATTCACGACCTGATGATAAAAAATAGCCAGATCGTCCCAAGAACGCGCTTCCAGCGGCAGGTTCTGTTCACTAATAATCTGATTAATCCGCGCCAGCACATCACCGGTTTGGCTGGTATCCTGAAGCAGAATAATTATTTTGCTGACATCGTCGGTTTGTAGCAGCCGTTGTGCCGTCTTGAGTGGCATTTTGATGGTCGTGTCGTCATATTCTTTTATTCCGGACTGGAATATGCCGCGAACCTTAGATGACATGGCGTTCTGACCACCTTCTGGATTGACCACCAGCATATCCGCCCAGTCACCGTATCCAGCGGACAGTGCATCCGAGATCCCTGATCCAATGGTAATATCCTGCTGTTCAACCCGCGATAAATCACTACCCGAGATGATTTTATCCAGCGAGCCAAGAACCAGAGAGGTTTGCGGTTCAATCCCTACACCGGTAAAAAAGGTAGAGGCGCCTTTATCGTACTGAGAGATTATTCCGGTAAAACCAAGCTGGCCGGTAATAGTGCTAACTTTTGGCCCAACTTGCGGATCGGCCATTAAAATATTTTTTACTTCATCATAATTGTTGATGGTGTATTGCAGGGAATTGTTTGCCCCGCTGGTCAGATAGCCTTTTTCGTACAGCTGAATATGCCCAAGGTTAGTACGGATCGTTTGTTCCCGTAACGCCCAGAAGGAATAATCAACAAAACCACCAAAAATAAATACCGCCACACCACCGAGGGTTATCGCCAGTAGTGTTACACCCGAGCGGCGACTTTGACGGAACAAATTCAGGAAGGTATAGCGGATATCCGTGGGTTTACGGATAACTGTCAGTACCACCACGAGAAGCGCATAGGCAATAATAGCGTTAGAGATCCAAAACATTACATTCATCATGGCGTAGCTTCCGTTGCTGGCAGAATAACTGAGGTCAGTTCCGATTCAGACCATTCAGGGGCTGGCTGATTACGTAGGAGAGAAAGTTGTTTACCTTCCTCTCCTAATTGTGAAAGAGAAGCCCACTCTTTCTCTGCCACGTCAAGATGCTTGCACTCCATATTGGCCCGTGCAGACATCAGAAGAAGCATCGGTTTCAGACTGACAGGGACTTCTGTGGTCGCTTGTAAATAAGCAATATCTTTCAAAGCAATCACACAACGGCCGTTGGAAGCCGGAACAAAAGCATCCATCCGCGCCCGCAAATAACGCATGCGCCAGTTATCCTCATCTGTTTCTGCTGCTTCATCCATGTAGAAAAACCCAAGCTTTGAGGATTCCGCAGCCTTCAGGTAATTCTTTTTGCTCAGGTAATGCGTCGCCATAAAAAGCTGTCCGTAACCATAGAAAATCTTTGCCGCCGGATAATCTGGTTTTTCTTCAAAGACATCTTCAAGGAACGCCGTAGCATTGCCCAATTCGTTGATAGCACTCTGAGTCTTGATGGTTAAAACGGCATTTAACACCGGATTGCTTTGCGCCCGTTGTTTCATTTGCTCCAGCGTCGTTGCTTGTGTCACCGAAGTCACCAGCAACAATACAGCGAGGGTAATTCCCTTACAGGTTGAGAAAGTCATTTTTCAGCTCCCCGTCTTCGATTTCCAAAACACGTCGCGCACGGTCACGCAGCTGCAGCGAATGCGTGGATATCACAAAAGTGGTTTTCAGTTCCTGATTCATGGTAAGCAGGAGATCGATAATTTCATGACCGGTACGGGTATCGAGATTACCGGTAGGTTCATCAGCCACGATCAGGCGCGGGCTTTTCACCAGCGCACGAGCAATAGCAACACGCTGTTGCTGCCCGCCAGAAAGTTCACCCGGCGGACGCTTGTAGTGATTGCTCAGCCCGACCTTTTCCAGCATATCCATCACCTGTTCGTGTGCCACGCGCCGACTGAAGCCGTTGAGCATCAGTGGATAGTAAACATTGTCGAATACACTCAACACCGGCAGCAGGTTAAAAAACTGAAAGACAAAACCAATGTGATCCGCTCGTAAACGAGCAGTTTGCTTATCATTGAGTTTTTCCAGATCCTGCCCCATCAGGAAAACGTGTCCACCGGTCGGAAAATCAATACCGGCCATCAGGTTAAGCAGCGTACTTTTTCCACTGCCAGAAGGACCACAAAGGGCAATAAATTCACCGTCATTAATTTGGGTAGTAACGGAGTTCAGAGCGGTGATAGTTCCGGCACCTTTGCCGAAAGATTTACTCGCTTGTTGCAGATACACCACAGGCAACGGCTGCGCAGCATGATGAGTCATGATGATTTCTCCTCAGAACGATGCGGCAAAGTCGATACCTGAGGTAGCAACAATAGCCGGTAACGGGGATAAATGGCGTAAACCAGATAGCCTTCGGCATTCATCCATGACTGGCTGAGCATGCTTTCATTGCTGCTGGTGATTTCAATCAGACAGCGATCGCTGCGTGGCGCAGTGTCGCCCGGGAAGGTGGCAGGCTGATAGCCCAGATAACGGATCTGCACCGGTTCAATTTCGCCTGTCATCGGAGTCATTATCCGTGAAGTCTTGGTACCGCTTACCGGATGCTGGTCACAGGGTAACGGGAAGCGCAAGGCAAACAGGGTGTAATCAAAGTCTGTATTGCTGATGCTCTGTTGCGTTTTCCCCTTTTTACCATGCAGAGTTAAGTTCAGCTGCGGCAGTACATTGTCAGATTCCCCCGTCACTTGACGAACAGCGCCGTTATCGTTTTCTTTTAATCGATAGCTGAGCATCTTATTACCGCTATAGATGACTTCATCACTGTAGTCATAGCGATAGTTCGTCAGTAGCGTTTTGATACGAAAAGAGATAGCACCTCGTTGTAACCAGTTCTTACTTTCCGGTTGCCAGATCTGGCTGATGCTATATATACCGAGCGGCGTCGCGCTATCCGGCGCCAGGATCTGGTATTGCGCCTGATATCCCTGCCCGTCGAACGATGCCATAGCCCCCGTCGAGGTAAGAACGAGTAACCCTGCGGAAAAAATTATGCGTGTGCGCTTCATTGGTTCTCTCCCTATGACCAATTTTCCAGCAGCCATACACCACCTTTGCCATCCAGAACGTTCAATAAACTGTGCCCTGGTTGCGAGTCATGACTGAGCAGATGCTGCCAGGCAAGAGCCGGATTAAGACAACCACTGTCACCATAATCTTCGCTGAGGATCGCGTGCTCTATCTGAGAAGGTAGCGTCTCAAATGCCTGAGTTTGTAATTGCCGCCACGCCTTTGACGGTGGGGAAACACTGAAAATCTGGCGAGTGTTGGTACCGATATACTCCTGCCAGCGCGCATTGAGCTTCTGCGCGGCCTCACGTGCGTTTACAGGTAACGGGAAATATTCACTGATGTTGAGAGCAATCCCTTGACCTGGTGCTTTTTTGAGAATGAGGCAGCCAATGCGCTCAATGCTGAACTGACAGTGATTGTCCTGCTGACCGCCGCGTTGTTTCGCCAGGTCCGCTATTTCGGAAAGCGCCAGCACGGGAAAACTACGAAACCCCCCGCAGATAATCACGTTATCTGCCAGCCCACTGTTCAGGCAATCCTGCGCAGTTTGCAACGCGCTCATAAGCGCATTGCGCTCGCCACGGACTTTGCCCGTAAAGTCTTTAATACCGTAATCCCTGACGATATTTTTCGGTAAAATATCCACACTCAAGGCATCACGCCAGCTATTAACACCTTCAAAAAAAGAGGTTTCGCCCCATGAGTCAACATACAGCAATGCATTTTTTTCATTGCGCAGGCGAAAGGCACCTTTTTTTCCTAGCTGTGCAATTGCCTGTTCACAGGCATCGCTCATGCTATTAAGCCAGTCGCGGTAGTTGGCTTTACGAATCGCCTGAGCTGGTAAGAGTGAATCCCCAACACCAAAGCGTTTGAACATCCACGCTTTTCTGCCGGCTTTTTTCCCTGCTTTTTGATGCAAAGAGGCTTCCCAGACGTTAAACCACGTGGGAGAAAAGAGTTGCATTCCGTCGGAGGGTTCAAGCAAAGAAAAACCGATAAGGTTGATAGCCTCGGCTGGAATTATCCGTTCACGAGAGTTCATGAATATCCTCCTGACAGGCAGACAGTACCATCGCAATGACTGAACCATCGATCCCGAGTCCTGATTTGAGAATGTTTCGCGCAGTCAGAGGGTAAGGCTGGTTTGCGACGGGAAGATCAAGCTCCAGACTTTCATCAACAGGATAACGCAGCGCCATTGGTAAAAGCCGACGTTGCATCAGGGCGTCACAGGCCACCATAAAATCCAGAACGCCACTGCATGCCGAGCTATAGCCAAACTGGCCTTTATAGCTGACAACCGGTACAGCATGCTTGCCCATCACTTTTTGCAACGCCATCGCTTCTGACTTGTCACTGAAAATAATACCGTTGCCATGAGGCATGGCGCAGGCAATGTCTTTCAGCTCAAGATCAGCCGCCTGAATGGCGCGATCCAGGGTCTGTGCGATAGAACGAAAATCAGCGCTGAATGTACTATTACCGCGCGCAGCACCGCTCTGGTAGCAAACTGAGCTCTTGATAGTGATCTGTGGAGTAAAACCACGACGGGTAGCATGTTGTTCGCTTTCAATAATCAACGCCACAGTGCCGTTTGCCGGCAGAATGTTGTCACTGTAATGACTGAAAGGCTGGGGGTGTTTATCACCCAGCATATCCAGCCCCCCCAGTAAAACAACGTCCTGGTACAATATTTCTGTCCAACCGATCACCAGAGCCAGATCCGCACCCCCCCCCGCTATCGTGGACTGAGCCAGGTGCAACGCTGCCAGTGATGAATTACTGGCACAGTACAAAGAAACCGGTGGCCATGAGAGGGAATAGGTTTCCAGCAAAGCATGGGCAAGTTGATCCTGCCCATACTCTTTGGCATGTAGATTTTTAATCTGCGGAAAGAACAGCAGATCTTCCGTATCATTCCTGTCCAGATAACCAATAAAATCGTTAATACTGCCCCGGACACCGCTACCGGCAATATAGACTCGCACCCGCTTTCCGGCGAGGTCAGACGCGTTCAGTTGTGCCATCTTCAGCGCCTGATCAATAACCAAGCGAATGCGTTCAATACCCGGACGTGCAGCAGGTTCATCAGGTACGGTGTGAGGGTTGACAGTCAAGCGCAGGTTTTGCCACTCATCATCCGTCGCAAACCAAGGTTTAGCACTGACGAACTTCTGATCCTTAAGGCCAGTAATCAGGGCAGGGAAATCTTCCGCAAAAGCAGAGTTCATTCCCCATCCACTAGCAATAACCGGCTGCTTCACGCCACGTTCCTCAGTATCACAGCATAGTGGTTGCCACCCTCTGTCGCCCCGAGAAGCAGTGCCGTGCGGACAACTTTCTTCATGGGCTCAGTGACAAAAGCAAGATCGCTGGCACAGAACGTTTTGGTGTAAGGAATAGGCAGAATTTCGCCACGTTTCATTATCTCGGTGACAACACTAATATTCAGAATACCGATGCAGGATTCCACATGACCAAACCATCCGTTGTAGTTAACGAAGGGCAGCGTGCGGCACAGTTCACCGAAGACTGAACGGACTGCTCCGGTTTCTACTGCATCATGCTCTGTCGTACCCTGACTCGTTCCGCAAACCAGATCGATATCCTGTAGCGGGATCCCTGCTTCATCCAATGCCTGAGTAATCGCACTTGCCATTGAGGCCGTTCGGGCTGGCATATCTTCTTTGGCAAAGAAACAACCGTCGTTGGATTTACCATAGCCAATAATTTCCGCGTGAACGGTAGCACCGCGAGCCTGGGCGAGACTGAGATCTTCAATCAACAGCATCGCGGCACCTTCACCCGGAATATATCCCTGCGAGTTGTCGCTATAGACCTGATAAGACGAGACATCTTGTGATAGCTGCAAATCACCACTAAGCGCCTGAAAATAGGTGACAAAAGAACTCATGCCTTCGTCAGCACCGCCTACAATCATCTGTGGCTGAAGATCCTGACGAATCAGTTCATAACCATAGGTAAGTGCGCCCAGTCCGGCGTTGTTACCTGTTGCCAGTGAGGTGTTATAGCCCTTGATCCCTTCAGAGATTGAACAGAACGTCGAAATGGCATTCATCAACGAACCTGGGAATTCGGAAGTACGTACCTTAGTAGGATCGGGGAACAAACTTTGCAGATAACGATCAACTGTCGTCTGTGGTCCTTTGGACATTCCGAGGATCATACCGAGCGTCTGACCGTCTCGTTTGATTTTACGGCCTGCATCAGTCATTGCCTGGGTCAGTGCCAGTAAGGCAAAAGTACTGATGGTATTCGCTTTACGGGCATCGAAACGACGTAAGGTTTTACGTGGATCCAGATCAATAACTTTGTGCATACCAGCCGGTTTACCCAGCTCACTTTCAATATCCACAGAACCGTAATGTCTGCGAATGTAATCCATCACCTCGTGCTTTTCACCCATATGTTCAAGGATACTGCGGAAATCTTCGCGAGTAGCCTCATCCAGTACTAACGGATATAAAGCTTCTGGTTCTTCTTGTGACCACATTTTTCTCAGAATTTCGTGCAACGTATGGCCTGCGGAACTGACAGCCCCCATCCCCGTGATCGCAACTCTTTTAGGCTGATAAGTACTGGCCGGACTTTGCTCTGGTTTAACGCTGGCAATAACGCAGCAGTTGTTACCACCAAACGCGTAGTTGTTCTTCATGAACATCTTCACGGTCTTGTCCTGGAACTCATTCGGAACATAGTTCAAATCGCAGTTCGGGCGTGCAGTACCGAAGTTTAACGTCGGCATGACTTTGTTTTCTGGCAGTGTCAAGAAACAAGCGGTCAGTTCGATTATCCCGGCAGAACCGATATTATGTCCCACATAAGCCTTGGTTGAACTGACGGGAATATCCATGATGTTCGGGAAAACTTTTTTCATCGCCAGCGTTTCGCAACGGTCATTAGCTTCCGTTCCGGTACCGTGGGCGTTGATATAATCGATATCCTGCGGGGTAATCTGGGCATTTTTCATGGCATGGAACATAACCTGCGCCGCACCCTCACCACGCGGATCGGGCGCGGTTTCATGATAGGCATCGCAGGAAGTGGCGTAAGAAACCATTTCACCGTAAATCGTTGCTCCACGCGCGATAGCGTGATCGTAATCTTCCAGAAGTAATGCGCCTGCTCCCTCACCTATCGACATACCCGGTGTATCCGAGAATGGACTGGAGGGAGAACGTTTCATGGCGTGTAGGGCATAGAAGCCAGCAAAAGTGGGCAGATAAATAGGCTCGGTACCGACAACCAGAACAGTGGCATTTTTACCGTTTTGGATGAGATCATAGCCGATACCCATGGCGTTCGTACTGGCTGTACATGCGGTCGCAACCAGCTCAAATCCCCCTTTAAGCCCTAACAGAGAAGAAACGATGGCGCTGCATGAAGCAAAGCTCCCGGATACCATCGCTTTCTTCAGGGAGAAAGTATCCATACGATGTTCTATCAGAGGAATAAAAGCTTCTGTTCCTGCGGATGAAACTCCAATAATCAGGCCAGTTTTGTCACGCAATTCACCACGGGGTAACTGTCCGTCTTTAAGTGCATCATAGCCCACTTTGTACGCCCAAAGCGCCGCATTATCGAGCGTGGCAATGACATCTTCCGACAGTTCAGGCCATTCAAGGGGTTGTAAAACTTCAGAGGCGTTAGCGTCTTCAAACCATTCAAGATATTTCTTGCTTGGTTTAATGCCACAGGTTTTGTCAAACAGGGCTTTTTTAAACTCAGGTATGCTTGAGGCGATTGAGGAAAGATGACCCATCCCGGTAATCACCACTCTTTTGCGAGTAACGCTCATAATGTCTTCCATGTTTACATACTGAAACAGCGAGGGGGAAAGCGCTATGACAGGCATAGCGCATAAAAATATCAGGCTTTTGGAGCGCTATCGGCAACCGCAAGTGCTTCTTTTTCAGCCTTTTCTTTGGCCTCTTTTTCGTCTTTAGCTTTCTGTAATTCCATTTGTTGCAAGAGATCGCGCGGACGCGAGCTATCGACATAACTGTGCTCAGAAGGGTTTACCAGGAAGCTATAGTTACGGGCAAACGGCACAGCGGAGGTTTTGACAGGAATTGAACCCGTGGTAGTCTCAATTTTGTAGGCATCAATATCAGCCCAGGCCAGTGAGGATTTAATCATTAATCGTCCTAACCCGGCTTCGAGATCCTCAGAGTAACCGTAAGTAATGACTTCACCGATACTCGTACCATCAAGAGTTACTTGGTCGCCACGCTTAGGCGTGTGCTCAGGCTTACCGGGGATTATCATGCCAACAACACGTAGGGGAACACCTTCTTCAACCCGTGCCGCTACGGCTTCAAGACCGGTAAAGCTTTCTTTGTCATAACGCACAACCCACTGCATTTGTAGTTCTATCGGGCAACGGGTGAAGTCGTTAAAAATCTGAGGCTCCCAGCATGGGTTTTCCAGACGGGCAAGGCGTTGATAATTCAAGCCACCAGTACGCAGATCGTATTTTTCTCCAGCTTCGAGCAATTGCTCCCAGATATTGGCCAGAGAATCCTGAGATCCCATCAATTTGTAAGAGTATTCACCATGTTTGCCACTGCGCAGCAGGATCTCGTCATCGACTCGCATATGCTCCTGGAATGGCAAACCAATAACGTCCATACCGTAGAGTTCGGCCAGTAATTCCCAGGCATAAGGACCTTCGATATGTAAAGTCCCCCATTCTGGGGTCAAGGATTCAATATCTTCGATATCCTCAAACTCTTCTTCATTGCCTTCAAGCATCGCGCGCAACATGTCGCATAGCGCTTCACCTGTCATCCATTCAGAGATCAGCAGGAAGCGTTCATCATCACAGGCAATATATAAATCAGTGATAATGTTGCCTTTTTCATCCAGGATCAGGCTGTACATCGCCTGTTCGTCACGAATGGAGGAAACATCACCGGAGACCAAGCGGTTAAGCAGTGACCAAGCCCCTTCCCCACTAATACTGGCAATACCAAAATGCGAGTAATCGCTTAGCAAGATATTTTTACGTACAGCGATATGTTCAGCCCTGGCATCGCCATAACTCATTGGGAGAGTGACACCATTACGTTCGCCCATAACGGCGCCTTGCTGTTGATGAATATCAGTAAGTTTGCTCATTTTTAATTACTTCCTGTAGATGATGCTTCCGCGTCCGTTGCTTCTGCTTCTGCTGCCTGTTCTGCTTGTTTTTCAATAACAAATGAAGCCAGTGTATTAATGCTACGCATATAAGACGGATCGTCTCCCTCTTTAATACGAATGTTTAATGTCTCATCAAGCAATACAATGACTTCTGTTGCATCAACGGAATCCAGTTTCAGTCCGCTGCCAAACAGAGGGGTATCATCATCAATTTGTTTGACTTCTTGATAAAGGTTAAGACGCTCAATCAATCCGGTTTTGATTTTTTCCAACACCAACTTCCGTTGTTCAATCTGTGCATCAAGTCCAATACTGCTCATTTTGGTGTGTTCCTTTCTGATTAGTTAATCAACATGCCTTTGCCTTCGGCCTGGCTGCGTTCCATGCGGAAATTGACGATACGTCCGGTACTGGCGACCTGACGCCCTACCCGTGCTTCCACGTCGTAATGGTGAAAACCGTTTACATCAGCAAAAGAGAAACGACTGGTCACCTCGATGGTGTCTCCCGGAAACACAACGTGTTTGTACTTCACATCTTGTGAAGCCAGGAAACCTACGATACGACGACGTTCAGCCAGAATACGGTCTACACCTGCCTGCTCACGCAGCGCGCGGGAAACGTCATCGAATTTTTTTAACGGCGTACCGGTTTCACGTTCATGTAGCTGGCAAAAGTCATTAACCAAGCTAAAGTACTCACTGGCCTGACCAAAAATTTCAGCAATCATGACGCCAGGCATGACCGGATTATCAGGAAAATGTCCCGGAATATAGGATTCATTGAAGGTGACGTGTTTGATGACGGTAATCGAACTTTTTTCACCTGGTGAGAAATCCACAATACGGTCAACCATAAATATCGGGGCTCGCCACGCTCCCATCTTCAGTAATAACGTAGGTGAAACTAAACTTCTGTTATAATTAGACATTCAACATTCCTGTCGGTTATCGCATCACCAGCCCACCGTCGGCGACCAGAGTCTGACCCACGATATAACTTGATGCATCTGAGCTGAGGAAAGCTACTACGTTTGCTATCTCGTCAACTCGACCAAGACGCTTAAGCGGAATAGCTGACATCACATTACGTACAATCTGTCGGGGAACTTTTTTCACCATGCGGGATTCAATCATGCCGGGAGCGACAGCATTTACGCGAACGCCTTTAGAGGCCATTTCACACGCCAAAGTCCGCGTAAATCCAATAATCCCGGATTTAGCTGCACTATAGTTTGTCTGACCAAAACTGGAGGTCACACCCGAGACTGAGGAGATATTTACTACTGTAGAATTTCGTGCATGGCGTAATAAACGCAACATTTCTTTGGTGACGGTGAAAGTGCCATAAAGATTTACTTTAATAACCTGATCGAAATCTTCATATGTCAGAGCAGAAAATAAATTGTCTCTATATATTCCGGCATTATTTATTAAAACATGAATGGCATTCGCCTCCTGCTCGAGTTTATCAGCAAGGGCTTTCACCTGTTCTTTCTCAGAAATATTGCATTGCAGTATATTTAAATTGTCGGCCGCCGGATGGCTTATTTTCAGCTTATCCAGCCCTGAAGTGTCATGCTGATAAATGGCATAAACATGACAGCCTAAATCTAAATATTTGTGACAGATGGCCAGGCCAATATCCCCGCTAGCTCCTGTAACGAGTACATTTTTCCCGCTCAAATCAGGGTACATTCCCATTTAATAGTCCTTTATTAATTAATAACACTTAACTCAATATAGCTGCGGCAATAGCATGTGATTTACAATGGGAAATGCTTAATGCAGAATGTTGGATGTTTTTACCCTGCATTATTTTAAGAAACTCTCCATAAAAAAGATAATAAGGGCAGCCCAAATCATCATGGCGAATTTCTATGTCATGAAAAGATATTCCTAATCTAAACCCCGTGCCTAATGCTTTAACCGCTGCTTCTTTAGCCGCCCAGAATCCCGCTAAACGCTCACAGTTTTCGCTGAGATCGCCAATAGTCGATCTTTCATACTCAGTTAAAATACGGTCCAGAAGCTGGCTGTTATTTCTTTTCACAATGTTGTCAATACGATGGATCTCTACAATATCCACACCAAGTTTCATTTTTTAATTCTTCTTCAATAATGATCAAACTAACTACTTTAAATAGTCTGATTTAATCATGGGACATATACAGCGAGTAACGCTATTACCATACGATAATGAGGAAAACAAACCAGTCAATGAAACCTCGAAAAGTATATTATCTTAAAAATCAAACATTACAATACCGTCCAGTCCAAGTTCAGCTAAGCACAATGGTCAAATAATAGATTTCGTTTACAGTCAGATTCTCTCCCCCCCCTCCCCCACAGGATAGATTATTTAAAAATGACAAATAAATAAGATTATTATCTCGCGAGGTTATATTATAACAAGCGGTCGCGAGAAAAAATAAAACATCGCCCATCTTTTAAAATTTACAAAAAATTAAGACAACAAGAACTTTACTTATTATTTTTCTGCAAAAAAAACCTAATAAAAACATGAAAAAAAAGCAGAGAATATAATAAGAAAATTCCCAGCAATGAATATTTAATCAAACATTAAAGAGAGCAACAGGATTATTCCAGACAATAACTATCTAATAAC
Source organism: uncultured Cedecea sp. (assembly GCF_947498825.1). Classification (GTDB taxonomy): domain Bacteria; phylum Pseudomonadota; class Gammaproteobacteria; order Enterobacterales; family Enterobacteriaceae; genus JGM124. Next base: position 282,586 of record NZ_CANMLV010000002.1, read on the forward strand.
AATATGAAAAAACGTACTACGATGAGGAACCAAGCGCTGCTGGCAGGTGAATACTGCTAAAGAATACTGAGGAAGGGCGAGACAGATTTAACCAATAAAACGACACTCCCCGTTAATTCGGAAGGTATCAGTCCCAGAGGATAAGTTTCGTCATGAGAACAACGGAGGTTTAACAGGGAGGCACTAACGCTTCTGTATCCCCGCCTGTATTTCACTCAGAGCGAGGATTTATAGGATTTTTATTAGATAGCCGCGTCATCTTCTTCGCCAGTACGAATTCGTACCACGCGAGCAACGTCGAAGACAAAAATTTTACCATCACCAATTTTTCCGGTCTGTGCAGTACGCACGATAGTATCAACACAGATATCGACGATATCGTCAGTAACGACCAGTTCAATTTTCACTTTTGGCAGAAAATCCACCATATATTCAGCACCACGATACAGCTCAGTATGGCCTTTCTGACGACCAAACCCTTTAACCTCAGTCACGGTCATACCCGTAATACCAACTTCAGCCAAAGCTTCACGGACATCATCGAGTTTGAACGGTTTAATAATTGCTTCTATCTTTTTCATATTATTACTCTTTCCCCACGCCACATCGTATGCTGTTTTTCGTTATATACACAAAATAATTCGAGTTGCTTGTAGACTCTCAGTTCAGTCCGTCGATAAGCATAGATACACTATGTGATTCGACGGGCTGGAAGCAGGCAACACTCAGGTAACTTGAAGTATGACTGGTATATACCCAAAATAATTCGAGTTGCTTGTAGGCGCCCAGTTCAGCCCGTCGATGAGCATAGGTAAACTATGTGATTCGGCGGGCTGAACGCAGGCAACACCCAAGCAACTTGAAGTATGACGGGTATAAATCGGCATCTGCTCACACTACCACAGGCTAGTCTTTAAAGTCATTGGCATCGAGTTCATGTCGGGCCAGTAGTTTATAGAATTCAGTCCGATTTCGGCCGGCCATACGTGCGGAATGCGTCACGTTGCCTTTAGTAATATGTAACAGTTTTCGTAAGTAGTTAAGTTCAAACTGGTTTCTGGCTTCAACAAAGGTTGGAAGAGCAGTATTCTCTCCTTCCAACGCCTGCTCCACTAAGGCTTCATTAATCACGGGGGTTGAAGTCAGGGCAACGCATTGTTCAATGACGTTCACAAGCTGACGTACGTTACCCGGCCAGCTGGCTGAAATTAATCGTTTCATAGCCTCAGTAGAGAAACTACGAACAAAGGGCTTATGTTTATCTGCTGACTGACGTAGTAACTGACTGGCCAGCAGAGGAATATCTTCAGCACGCTCATTTAGCGCAGGGAGCTTCAGGCTCACGACATTCAAGCGGTAAAATAAATCTTCACGGAACTCCCCACGCTCCATCGCTTTGGGAAGATTACGATGGGTTGCCGACAGGATCCGTACGTCAATATCCACATCGCGATTACTACCGAGCGGACGAACCTTGCGTTCTTGCAAGACGCGTAACAGTTTTACCTGTAGTGAAAGTGGCATGTCGCCAATTTCATCTAAAAAAAGCGTCCCTCCTTCGGCGGCCTGAAATAATCCCTCCCGATTACTCACCGCCCCGGTAAAAGCGCCACGCGCATGACCGAATAGTTCTGACTCCAGTAACTGCTCTGGTAATGCGCCACAGTTAATTGCAATAAAGGCTTTTTTACTCCGCGGACTCGCCTGGTGTATCGCCTGGGCCAGAACCTCTTTTCCGGTTCCACTTTGGCCATTGATCAGCACACTGACATCAGACTGGGCCACCTTATGGGCTTGTTCCAGCAGACGTAACATCACGGGACTACGCGTAACAATCGTCTCGCGCCACATTTCCTCTCCGGCCGGAACCGTATGTGCCAGAGCATCGTCAATCGCCCGGTAAAGTGCATCTTTATCTACCGGTTTAGTCAAAAAGCTGAATACACCTTGTTGTGTTGCTGTCACCGCGTCAGGAATTGAACCATGTGCCGTAAGAATAATGACAGGCATGCCTGGCTGGGCCTTCTGGATTTCGCCAAAAAGGGCCATACCATCCATTTCATCCATCCGCAGGTCGCTTATCACCAGATCAATTTTTTCACGCCCCAAGACCCGTAGCCCTTCCGCACCACTTTCAGCAGTACTCACGGTATAACCTTCGCTGGTCAAACGCATGCCCAACAGTTTTAACAAGCCCGGGTCATCATCGACTAATAGTAAACTCGCCGGTTTATGTGACGTCATGGCTTGTCCTCTTCAGAGAGTTGTTCTTGGTTATCCCGAACCTCACTATTAGGTTCTTCAGGAATATAGTTGCTGCCTGGTTTGCGGCTGGAAAGCTGGCGTTCAATATCAGACATTGTTTCCAGTTTTCTGGACGTTATTTCCAGTTCATTACGTAAAAACTGCTGTGTTTGACGTAACTCATCCAACTGGCTGTCAGTTGTCTGTTGTAATTTAGTGTAGCGACTACGCTCTTCTACCAGACTTAACTGAGCCCGCTGGCTGTCACGCCAGACGATAAATAAAGAACGTATCTGGAGTGGAATATCCGTCGCCAGCATATCAAGTTGAGTCATGTACTTACGTCTTTCTGCAGGGGTAATTTTAGCAGGGGACAATAAAATACCGCGCTTAAATGTATCCTGCCAGGTTAGCTCCGACCACTGACGGGCTTCACTTCTGGCTTCTGCAGGCGAGAGCCTCTGCGCACATTCCATGCCTCGCAACCAGTAAAGTGGATTTTCCAGCGTATCGACAGAATGCTGTTGCCAGATATTCGAGCATTGGGCAGAGAGATAGTCCGGTAGCTGCTGCTCCGCTAAATGAGTCTGGTTAACGTTTTCCGCATGATGTAATTCAGGTAGTGATGTACAGCCCATCAGCACACCACTCCCTGCCACCAGCATGGTAGCAGCCAGGCGAGAACCAATAGCACCACGTAGTAGAGTTAACAGATATTCTTTCATTGCGTTTTATCATTCTCGGGAAAAACCGGTAATTCGATGCGAAAACAAACATCTGCTTTCTCATCATGTATCAGGTAGAGTTGACCTTTCATCCGATGAATACAATCCCTGGCAATACTAAGGCCTAATCCGCTGCCTTTCACTGAACCTTTACGTTGCAAGCTTCCTTGATAGAAAGGTTCAAAAATCATTTCACTTTCCGATTCAGGAATTGCCTGACCGGTATTCGCTACGTCAATATAGAGTTGATTGTCTGACTGGACGCTACGAATATAAATGGTACCGGATTCACCGCCATAGTACACCGCATTGGAATAGAGATTATCTAAGACGCTCATCAGCAATAGAGGTTCGGCCAGACAAGCAACAGAGATGAGTTCAATTTCAGTACGCATATGCTTCGCTCTGGCAGGTAAACTGTGCGCCGCTATAACACTGCTGACAAGCGGGGAGATTTCCACTTTTTCCAGCTCAACGGCTCCGTCTATGGTCCGTCGATTATAATCCAGTAGTTGTTCAATCAGCTTTTGCAAATGACGACTGCTGTCGTCAAGTATAGACACCACCTCTTTTTGTGAGGCCGTAAGTGGCCCGACAACCTGATCGGCCAATAACTCTGTGCCTTCACGCATACTGGCAAGCGGCGTTTTTAATTCATGAGAAATGTGGCGTAAAAACTCATGACGCTGAGACTCCAGCCAGCGTAAACGTTCACTTAACCAAACAATACGTTGTCCGATCGTTCTGAACTCTCTCGGACCTTTAAAACTCTCCCCGTGTTCCAGCAATCGCCCTTCGCCAAGATGTTTAATCATCCTTTCCATGCTCTTTACCGGACCGATAATCATGCGGGTAAAAATAATCACCAGATTAAGGCTCAATAAAAATAACACCAGCGCCTGCCAGCCAAAGAACTGACCACGCTCAGCGATATCCTGCTGCAATTGCTGACCACGAGAAAAAACCACTGCACGCGTCGCCTGAAGCATATCAGCATTGCCAGCAGCAAAGACTTCAAGTTCATGCAATGCTGCACTATCCGGGGCGTTATTACGACACTGAAAAGTGGAAAGCGCCGCCAATGATTTAGTCAGTGTTTGCAAAAGGGCGGGATCAGCAATAACCGGAGCATGGTCCTCCAGCATCTGGGCATATTTTCCATGCTGTTCCTGATACATGTTCAGCAGGCGGGAATCTTCCAGGACACAGTACTGTCGATAGCTTCGCTCCATTTCCAGAGCAATATTTGCCATAGTTTCGCTACGGCGCGCATCTGCCACGGTACTGCGGTTAGTTTGTTCTGCCTGAGCACTGAGCGCATTCAGACTCTGCCAGGCTTGCCATGCAAGCACCAGTAACGGAACCAGTACCAAGAAAAAAGCAATCATTACAAGTTGTCGTAATGAGCGGGGAAAGGCATGCCACTTGTTCAATTGACTCATCTCATTTTATCGCGCTAACAAGATGCTAGCTGGGATTGAATTGAGTTGAAAGCAGAGTTTACAACCAAAATAATTTGGGTGACTCTCTGGCATCCAGTTCAGACAGGCGATGAGCATAGATGAGCATAAATGAACGATATGATTCGGCTATTCTCGCAGCAGCAACAACACCCAAGTAACTTGAGGAATGACGGGGGGACAGAAACAATAAAGGCAGGGTCAAAACCCTGCCTTTATCTAAGAATTAGGCGGCGCCTTACTCAACGTTTCGCCCTGTGCATGATAAGCCCGAAAGCATTTATCAAAAGTTGGACGGCAGGCACCTTAATGTGCGTCATTCGGAGGTTTATGTAGCCTGTTTAATTAAAAACGCTGACATAAGAGATTGAATGAGCAACGTCATTAATAATGCATGATCTATGCCACAATGTAAATAAAAATATCAATAACATGATTTATAAGGCATTTTAAAAACAAAAAATAACAAAAAATCGAATTACGATCACAAAGAACTGTCTCCATATTGAGACACTAAAGAGACTTAAACTAAATATATTTAACAATCATCATTTTAAATGTCTCCAAAAAGAGACACTTAAAATGGCATTGTCGTGATTTAGCGACATAAAAAACTGCACCTTACTCAGTTGGGTGTCCAACTTTTCAGGTGCAGTTCAAATAGAGGGTTTTATATTATCTTACGAACGATCAGCCCAGCTGTTTACGAGCATTACGGAAAATACGCATCCACGGGCTGTCCTCGCCCCACTCTTCCGGGTGCCAGGAGTTACTTACCGTACGGAACACACGTTCAGGATGCGGCATCATGATAGTGACTCGTCCGTCTTCATTACTGACCGCAGTAATCCCATTTGGGGAACCATTCGGGTTTGCCGGGTAGCGTTCAGTGACATGATTGGCATTATCGATAAAGCGTAGCGCTACCAGGCCTTTACTTTCCAGCGCCAACAGATGAGCCTCATCACGCACTTCAACCCGTCCTTCGCCATGAGAGACAGCGATTGGCATATGTGAACCTGTCATTCCCTGAAGCAGGAGTGACGGGCTATCTGTCACTTCAACCAGACTAAAACGCGCTTCAAAGCGGTCAGACTGGTTGCGAACAAAACGCGGCCACAACTCACTTCCCGGGATCAGTTCCCGCAGATTAGACATCATCTGACAACCATTACAGACGCCTAAAGCCAGTGTCTGAGGACGCAGGAAGAATTCAGCAAATTCGTCACGGACACGTGAGTTGAAGAGAATCGATTTCGCCCAGCCTTCGCCAGCCCCCAGCACATCACCATAGGAGAAACCACCGCAGGCAACCAGTGTCTGGAAACTATCCAGTCCGGTACGACCAGCCAGCAAATCACTCATATGAACATCAATCGCATCAAAACCTGCGCGATGGAATGCTGCTGCCATTTCAACATGGGAGTTAACACCCTGTTCACGCAGAATCGCCACTTTCGGACGAGCCCCTGTCGCGATAAACGGTGCTGCGATATCCGCTGTGATATCAAAGTTCAGCTTAACATTGAGTCCAGGATCCTTGTCGTCAGCTTTAGCCTGGTGTTCCTGATCTGCGCAATCAGGGTTATCCCGCAGGCGCTGCATCTGCCAGGTGGTTTCTGCCCACCAGAGACGCAAGGTTGTGCGACTTTCGCTAAATACCGACTCACCATCAGCAGTCAGCGTAAAACGGTCACCTGCGACAGCTTTACCGAGGTAATGCACACAATTTGCCAGGCCATGCTCAGCAAAACATTGTTCCACTGCCGCACAGTCTGCTGCACGTACCTGGATAACACCACCGAGTTCTTCGTTAAACAGTGCTGCCAGTCGGTTACTGCCAAGACCTGTAATATCGGCTTCAATACCGCAGTGACCGGTAAAGGCCATTTCTGCCAAAGTAACGAGCAGACCGCCGTCAGAACGGTCATGCCAGGCCAGCAGCTTACGTTCAGCAACCAGGGCCTGCATGGCATGCCAGAAACCTTTCAGTTGCTCAACATTACGCACATCAGCAGGTTTATCACCTAACTGACGATAGACCTGAGCTAATGCAGTCGCACCCAACGCATTATGACCCGCGCCTAAGTCAATCAGCAGCAGGGCATTATCTTCTGTACTGAGTTGCGGTGTTACCGTCGCACGAACATCTTCAACACGCGCAAATGCGGTGATGACCAACGAAAGCGGTGAGGTCATCTCTTGAGTGCTGTCTTCCTGCTGCCAGCGGGTTTTCATCGACATAGAGTCTTTGCCCACAGGAATAGTCAGACCCAGTTGCGGACAGAGTTCCTCTCCTACCGCTTTTACAGCTTCATATAATCCGGCATCTTCACCTGGGTGTCCGGCTGCGGCCATCCAGTTTGCGGACAGTTTAATGCGTTTCAAAGAACCAATCTGGGTACCGGCAATGTTGGTTAAAGCTTCCCCCACCGCAAGACGCGCAGAGGCAGCAAAATCCAGTAAAGCAACAGGGGCACGCTCACCCAGTGACATCGCTTCGCCATAGTAGCTGTCAAGGCTTGCGGTGGTAACAGCGCAGTCGGCAACAGGGATCTGCCACGGTCCTACCATCTGATCCCGGGAAACCATACCGGTTACGGTGCGGTCGCCAATCGTGACCAGGAAGGTTTTTTCTGCCACCGTCGGTAAGTGAAGAACACGGTTAACAGCATCAGCAATAGTGATAGCACTCTCGTTCAGGGCTTCACCTTGCGCTTTCAGCGTTTCAACATTGCGCTCCATTTTCGGTGTTTTACCCAGTAAAACATCCAGCGGCATATCAATAGGCTGATTGTCGAAATGGCTGTCGTTCAGCGTGAGATGCTGCTCCTGCGTCGCTTCACCGATCACAGCATAAGGGGCACGTTCACGACGGCACAGAGCATCAAACAGAGGTAATTGCTCTGGCATTACAGCCAGGACATAACGCTCCTGCGATTCGTTACACCATACCTCTAGCGGGCTCATTCCTGGCTCATCATTTAAGATATCACGCAGTTCAAAACGACCTCCGCGTCCGCCATCACTCACCAGTTCTGGCATCGCATTCGACAAGCCACCGGCTCCTACGTCGTGGATAAAGACAATAGGGTTATCTTCGCCAAGCTGCCAGCAACGGTCAATAACCTCCTGACAGCGACGTTCCATTTCAGGGTTGTCACGCTGTACAGAAGCAAAATCCAGATCGGCATCAGACTGACCGGAAGCCATAGAAGAAGCGGCGCCGCCTCCAAGGCCGATGTTCATTGACGGCCCGCCCAGCACAATAAGCTTCGCCCCAACAGGTATTTCGCCTTTTTGTACATGGTCTGCACGAATATTTCCGATACCACCTGCCAGCATAATAGGTTTGTGGTAGCCACGGAGCTCCACACCATTATGGCTGTTAACCTGCTCTTCGTAAGTACGGAAGTAGCCTGTCAGCGCCGGGCGGCCAAATTCATTATTAAATGCTGCGCCGCCTAAAGGACCTTCGGTCATAATATCCAGCGCACTGACAATACGATCTGGTTTCCCGAAATCTTGTTCCCAAGGTTGTTCAAAGCCCGGAATTCGCAGGTTAGAAACGGAGAAACCAACCAAACCGGCTTTAGGCTTAGATCCACGTCCGGTAGCCCCTTCATCACGAATTTCACCACCGGAGCCGGTAGCAGCGCCTGGCCATGGTGAAATAGCGGTCGGATGGTTATGGGTTTCGACCTTCATCAGAATATGCGCTTCTTCCTGATGGAATGCATAACGACCAGAATCGTGATCTGCAAAGAAGCGTCCGACATGGGAGCCTTCCATAACAGCGGCGTTATCTTTATAGGCAGACAGGACATGTTCAGGCGTTTTTTCAAAGGTATTTTTGATCATCTTAAACAGCGATTTAGGCTGTTTTTCACCGTCGATAACCCAGTCTGCATTGAAAATTTTGTGACGACAGTGTTCTGAGTTCGCCTGGGCGAACATATAGAGTTCGATATCGTTAGGGTTGCGATCGAGCTGAGTAAAAGCAGCCTGCAAATAATCGATTTCATCTTCGGCCAGTGCCAGACCCAGACGGATATTGGCTTCAACCAGCGCTTCACGTCCTTTACCTGATAAATCGACGCTTTGTACCGGGGCCGGACTCTGCTGTACGAATAACTGAGCCGCATCTTCAAGAGAGGTAAATACCGTCTCCATCATTCTGTCGTGCAGTAATTCAGACACTGCTTTCCACTGTTCGTCGGTCAGCGTGTCAGCGGTAATGTACCAGGCAACGCCCCTCTCCAGTCGTTTTACCTGTGGCAGGTCACAATTATGCGCAATATCGGTCGCTTTAGAGGACCAGGGAGAGATAGTTCCCGGACGAGGTGTTACCAGCAGCAAATGACCACCAGGGGTATGTTCTGCGAGGGTTGGACCATATTTCAGTAACCGTTGCAGGCGAGCAGACTCATCAGCATTTAGCGGTGCATCCAGATAAGCAAAGTGTACATACTCGGCATACACGTCGCTGACCGGCAGGCTAGCGTCGTTGAATCTGGTCAGAAGTTTATTAATACGAAATGCCGAAAGAGCAGGCGAACCACGCAGAATTTCCATCATTAAAGATCTCTCGTCTTCAGGGCGAAGGGGGGAAAACGGGGCTATTATAGAGAATCATCAGCCTCGACGAAACCGTTTGCGTATAAATATCCGCAGATGTTTTTATTGTCTGTTTTTTAATCAATCGCGTCTTAAATGTTGCTTACTGGCGTTTTCTTACGCAAAATGCGCCTCAGATTATCATGAGACACGTCGCAATTATGTTTATTGTTAGCTAAGACCCTATCGTTGCAGACCACTATTTCTTTGAAAAAAATTAAGATTTATTATCTGCTTATCGGTGTCGTCACCTTGTTGCTGGCAGTGGCATTATGGCCCTCCCTCCCAGGTTTCAACCAAACCGAAAACCGTATCGCCGCCATTAAAGCGCGGGGGGTTTTGCGTGTCAGTACGGTTGTATCACCACTCGCTTATAATGTTGTGAATGGAAAAGTCTCCGGTTTTGATTATGAACTGGCACAGCAATTTGCCGAATACCTCAATGTCGAACTGGAAATTACGCCACGAACGACCATCAGCGACCTGTTCGACGATCTTGATAAAGGAAACGCCGATTTGCTGGCTGCAGGTCTGACCTATAACAGTAAACGTAGTCAAAACTATCAAGCAGGCCCGGTTTACTACTATGTGTCCCAGCAAATGGTCTATCGTGTCGGTAGCCCGCGCCCTAAAAGTCTCGCTGGCGTGACCGAGAATCAGCTAATGCTCTCTTCAGGCCATGGTGCTATTGATGTACTCGAGCAATTGAAAGAGAGTGATTATCCGGACCTGAGCTGGGCAATCTCTGATAAACAGACCAGCAACCAACTGCTGGGAGAAGTGATTGAAGGAAACCTTCCGTTCACCATTTCTGACTCAATAGCCGTCAGTCTGTTCCAGCGCGTTCATCCCCGGCTAGCCGTTGCCTTGGATATCACGGATGAGCAACCCGTTACTTGGTTTTCCAGCCGTGGCAGTGATGACAGTATCAGCGCAGCTTTGCTCGACTTTTATAATCAAATTTCCAGTAACGGAACGCTGGCGCGACTGGAAGAGAAATATCTCGGCCATATTGGTAATTTTGATTACGTCGACACACGCACTTTTCTTCAGTCAGTGGATAAAATCCTGCCTGGCCTGCAGCCGTTATTTGAGCAGTACGCCAATAAGATAGACTGGACATTACTGGCAGCCATCTCCTATCAAGAGTCTCACTGGGATACGCATGCCACGTCACCAACCGGTGTGCGCGGCCTGATGATGCTGACTAAAAATACGGCTCAGAGTGTCGGTGTTACCGATCGTCTGGATGCCGAGCAGAGTATCAGCGGTGGAAGTCGTTATCTGACAGATATGATGAATAAAGTTCCCGATACCGTCGCCGAGGATGAGCGTATCTGGTTTGCTCTGGCAGCCTATAATATGGGCTTTGCGCATATGATGGATGCCCGCCTGCTCACCAGTAAGCAAAAAGGTAATCCGGATAGTTGGGCAGAAGTCAAAATGCGCCTGCCGCTGTTAAGTCAGAAGTCTTACTATAGCAAAACCAATTATGGTTATGCCCGTGGGCATGAGGCTTATGCTTATGTGGAAAATATCCGTAAGTATCATTTGAGTCTGGAAGGCTACTTACAGGAAAAAGAGAAACAGGCGGCCCAGGAAGCAAAATTTGCCGAGGCCTATCCTTTGGTTGATGAAGAAGAACTGGCGACTATTCGCCCCTACGGGCCTTTTCCTTTAGAGCTTTCTTTTCCTGGCGACGGACGCGAAAAAAATCACTCAACATGGATGAGCAATCCGCTGCCAGGACTCCCTCAGTAACATGGATCTGATGGTTCATTCCGGGATGGCCTAAGATATCAAGCAGAGAACCGCTGGCCCCCGTTTTCGCATCCCTGGCACCAAAGACGAGCCTGCCAATACGGCTGTGCACCATCGCACCCGCACACATTACACAAGGTTCCAGCGTGACATAAAGGGTGGTATTGAGCAGACGATAGTTTTGCAGTACCAAACCGCCCTGACGTAGCGCCATAATCTCGGCATGCGCCGTCGGATCATGGTGTCCAATCGGCCGATTCCAGCCCTCACCTATCACCCGGTTTTCATGAACCAATACTGCACCGACAGGGATCTCGCCCTCCTCCCAGGCACGGCGTGCCAGCGTCAAAGCATGACGCATCCAGTACAGGTCTGTCCCTTCGCTTTCTGACAACTTTATCTCCTGCAAGCTAAGTGGGCGCGCATTATACACAGTGAGCTCTGGATACGGAATGATATCAGTCGAGCGTTTCCAGCTCTCCCTGCATAGTGACTCGAAAACGATGCTGGCAAAAATTGAGTACCGGTGAATCAAGTACACTATCGCTGTAACCGCTATAGAACTGTAGCGGTTTGCCAAGACGTTGCTCTAACTGAACGACCTTTTCATGTGACAAACACCGTAGTGTCAGTACTCGCCCACCAAAGGCTCGCGACATCTGGCTGCCTATAGCGTTGACTTCAGGAAACCATGGTGTATCCGAGTACACTTGTTTAACCAGTACTAAAGGGGTCCCCGTCACCAGCCAGACTTCCGTTTTTTTATCCTCAAGATAGCCATTCAGACGTTGATGCACTTTCAAAAAAGGGGTAACTGCAAGACGAAACTGACGGGCAAACTCTTTTTCCAGCCGGTTGATCCGCTGCTCACTACGGCCAAAAGTGATACTCCATAACAACAAACTGAGCGGCCAACGCGCAGAACGCCCGTTGAGAAAAAGGCCGACAATAACAACAGGTAGCAAAATAATCACTAAGGGAAAATTTCCCGGAAGAGATCGCAACAAGTAGCGTAAATAGCAGCCAAACATATCCTGCTGATGCAACGTTCCGTCGAGATCGAAAAAGACCAATCGCCGTGCATGATATAGTGCCAAATCTGACTCCCGATGGATTATCATGAGGTTTGTCCTGACTAACAGACAAAGGTAAATATTCTGAGAATAGTTATTTTCTTCAATAGCTATTATTAAGAAACAACCTAACATTTTATCCGGTAATATTGCTATCTTGTAGAATTTATTGTTCAATCCGCAGTTTACAATGGCAAGCTGCTATTGAAAAAGCTGCTCAGGAGAAAAAATGAACTGTTTATTGCGAATCAGAACCCGCTATCCAATGCTGGCACAGAGCGAGCGTAAACTGGCTGACTTTTTACTTACCGATCCTGAGCGTGTGCGACATTTAAGTTCTCAGCAACTTGCTGAAGAAGCCGGGATCAGCCAATCGAGTGTAGTCAAATTTTCACAAAAGATGGGTTTTAAAGGCTTTCCAGCCATGAAACTGGCTATTAGTGAAGCGCTGGCGAGTGGACAAAATCCGAATTCAGTACCCGTTCATAATCAGATCCTCGGTGATGACCCACTGCGCATGGTGGGAGAAAAGCTGATTAAAGAAAATATTGCAGCGATGCACGCCTCCCTGGATGTAAATACCGAGGAAAAGCTGCTCGCGAGTATTAATCTATTGCGTAATGCACGCCGGGTATTGTTAGTCGGTATTGGTGCCTCCGGTTTGGTTGCCAAAAATTTTTCCTGGAAATTAATGAAAATTGGCATTAACGCTGTGGCCGAGCAAGATATGCACGCATTACTGGCAACCGTTCAGGCTATGTCTTCGGATGATATTCTGCTGGCAATTTCTTATTCAGGTGAACGCCGCGAGATCAATCTTGCTGCCGATGAAGCCTTAAATGTAGGTGCGAAGGTTATTACAATAACCGGTTTCACACCCAATGCTCTTCAGCAACGTGCAACTCTTTGTCTTTATACCATTGCCGAAGAGCAGGCAACACGCAGCGCAGCGATTTCATCTACCAGCGCTCAAATGATGATAACCGATTTATTATTTATGGCACTGGTACAAAACGATCTTGAAAATGCCCCAAGTCGGATCCGCCATAGCGAAGCTCTGGTTAAGCGCCTGGTATGAAACGTGCCAGCGTAGTCTCTATTCCAACAACAGATGAATAAATGCGCGTCTTGACATAAAATGTCATTCCTTAGTTTGTAAAAAGTTGAGATAGCATCATTTAAGGTTTCCTTATGAAGAAAATAATTAACGCTACCATAAGTATTGGCGAACAGAACAAAGACAAGGCAAAAATCAATCATATTGCTTATGGTGTTGATAAGAATTTTCTATTCGGAACAGGTATTTCATTGGTATCCGTTCTTATCAATAACAAAGAAAAATTCCATTTTCATATATTTACTGACTTTATTAATCAGGACTATATCGAAAAGTGTAAACAGATTACAAATAAGTTCGAAACTCAAATCACTCTCTATTTAATAAATACCGATGTATTTTCCCAGCTTCCGGTAAGTGCTATCTGGCCAAAAGCGATGTACTTCAGACTCGCTATATTCGATATACTTTCTGAAGTCAGTAATAAGTTATTATATTTAGATGCTGATATCGTCTGTAAAGGCTCTCTGAGTGATTTTTTTAATACCGATTTATCAAATCACTATGCGGCTGTTGTTGCAGATCTTGACGCAGTGCAAAATAGAGTTGAACAGCGATTAGGTATTGCCGGGATGAAGGGTAAATATTTTAACTCTGGCGTTATTTTAGCTAATTTACAGGAATGGAAAGAAAATAATCTGACAGAAAAATGTTTTACTGCACTGAGTGATGAAACTATACGAAAAAAACTTCATTTTATGGATCAGGATTTATTAAATATTTTACTGTTTAACCATACTATTATTCTTGATAATAGATACAATTGTATTTATGACGGCTCTGAGCATTTCGGTAGAAAAGACTATGCTAACTATAAAGAAACGATAACTGATAATACTGTACTAATTCACTATACCAGCGATACTAAACCTTGGTTAAAGTGGGTAAGGTATCCCGCCTTCGCCTTTTTTGATAATGCACTTGCCCAATCCCCCTGGTCTGATAAAGACCTTATGGATGCCAGCCGAATTAACCAATTAAAAAAGAAATCTAAACATGAATTTTATCAAGGAAAACATTTAAGTGGTATCAAGACGCAGCTAAAATACTTATGGAAAAAAGTCGTGCATTAATCGCCAACCATATGAAAAATAATACTCCTTGCCAACCCTCTTGAAATGGTTAGCAAGGACGTGAAAATCAAAAACTAGCAAAAAATGGGGTAATGGTTGTTATATTATCGGTTTACATAACGCTAACATTTTCATGAAAATAATTAACTGGCTGATGAAAAACCAAGCTGAGCAGAGCAATGATTGGAGCAACCCTGTTTCTATGGTAAAATCTCAGGAAGCATGATTCCTGATGTCCATATCCTTTTCTTCTGCATCCAGGTCGGCCTGCCAGTAATTTAACGTGTTCAGCTTCTACAATCCTGAAGATAATATTCTGCTATGTCACTACTCATTACCAAACGCTGTATCAATTGCGATATGTGTGAACCCGAGTGTCCTAACCAAGCCATTTCTATGGGGGATATGTTCTATCAGATAGATACCGAACGCTGCACCGAGTGTATTGGTCATTATGAGGCCCCCACTTGCCAGCAAGTATGCCCCATTGCCAGCACGATTATTCACGATCCAGACCATCAGGAAAGCGAGGAGCAACTCTGGGATAAATTTGTGCTGCTCCACCATGCTGATAAAATTTAACGCTCAATAATCACCGTAGCACACGCATAGTGTCGCTCATCTGCAATTGTCACGTGTACAGAGTGCACGCCTAATGCTTCAGCCATTTGCCCTGCCTGCTCCCTGAAGAACAACAACGGTTTGCCCAGAGCGTCATTTCTCACCTCAAACTGGTTAAAAGCCAGACCGTTACGGATCCCTGTTCCCAGCGCTTTCGCCGCTGCTTCTTTCACCGCGAATCGCTTGGCAAGAAACCGCGCAGGTTGCTGATGAGCCAGATATTGGGCCCATTCATCGGGGCTTAATATCCTTTTAGCCAGCCTGTCACCCGAACGAGAAATTGCGCCCTCAATGCGCGCAATCTCTACGATATCGGTACCGATACCCAAAATAGCCATTAACGACGCGCTTCCAGCATTAAGCGTTTCATCTCCGCAACGGCTTCTTTCAGGCCACTGAACACAGCCTGACCGATAATGGCATGGCCGATATTCAATTCTATCATTTCCGGAATGGCCGCAATCGCCTGAACATTGTGGTAAGTTAAACCATGCCCGGCATTGACTTTCAGGCCTTTAGAAGTGGCGTAGGCAGCAGCATCGGCGATACGCGCTAATTCCTGTGCCTGTGCAGCCTCATCTTTTGCTTCAGCGTAACAGCCCGTATGAATTTCGATATAAGGCGCTTTTACCGCTACCGCTGCATCGATTTGTGTATAGTCAGCATCAATAAATAATGAAACCAGAATACCGGCATCTGCCAGTCGCGAACAAGCATCACGCATTTTATCAAGCTGTCCTGCAACATCCAGCCCGCCTTCGGTAGTCACTTCCTGGCGTTTTTCTGGTACCAAACAGCAAAAATGAGGTCGTGTTTCACAGGCTATGGACAGCATCTCTTCAGTAACCGCCATCTCCAGATTCATTCGGGTGCCCAGTGTTTCACGTAAAATACGTACATCACGATCGGTTATATGACGTCTGTCTTCGCGCAAATGTACTGTGATGCCATCAGCGCCAGCCTGTTCTGCAATAAATGCCGCCTGAACAGGATCCGGATAGCTGGTACCACGCGCATTACGTAATGTAGCAATATGATCGATATTTACGCCTAACAGTAACTGAGTCATGCAATACCCCAAATATTTACAGATAATGGCTAATGTACATCCGGCAACACCATGATGGCTATGGTTGTCTGTCCAACAGCCACCATTTTGTAACCAAATAAACTATTTTTTGGTAATAAACTGACGAAAAAGCTCCCGACTTTTGAGTGGCTTACCTTGCAGGTAGGGTTTAAGCGCCATCCGCGTAAAACGTTTTGCAGCGCGTAGCGTATCCGCTTCAACAAAACTGCGTTCTGACAAGGCTTGAAGCTGGCGTCCGGTAAAACTATTGTGATTAATCACCACACTGGCAATAAAACCTTTTTCTTCGCGATAGAGGTAGGTCATATCATCGCTGACCGCTTCCCCACTGCCTGCACAATGCAAAAAATCCACGCCATAACCAAGATGGGCCAGTAATGCCAGTTCAAAACGGCGTAGCGCAGGCTCTGGTGTTCCATCAGTGCCTGCTAGCTCCTGAATACAATGCAGATAGTCAAAGAACAAATCGGAGAAGCGAGTTTCTTGTTCAAGAACCCGGGCAAGGAGCTCGTTAACATATAAGCCGCTATAGAGAGAAATGCCATTGAGTGGTAAAGCAAGGGAAACCGCTTCTGCGCCACGTAAGGTTTTCACCTCACCTCGGCCACCAAAACGAATCAAAAGGGGGACAAAGGGCTGTAGAGCACCTTTTAAATTAGAGCGGCGAGAGCGCGCGCCTTTTGCTATGAGGCGGACACGCCCGGATTCTTCCGTGAACACATCAAGAAGAAGGCTGGTTTCACTCCAGGGACGAGTATGCAGAACAAATGCCCGTTGCCAGCCTTCCATTGATGAGTCTTTACTGATCGTCAGTGTAACCGAGGCTGCGTAATGCACGTTCGTCATCCGCCCAGCCCGACTTCACTTTTACCCACAGCTCAAGATGAACTTTCGCTTCAAACATCTCTTCCATGTCTTTTCGTGCTTCAATACCAATGGTTTTAATCTTGGTACCTTTGTTACCGATGACCATTTTTTTCTGTCCTTCGCGCTCAACGAGGATCAGGCCATTGATATCATAACCACCACGTTCATTGGTCACAAACTGTTCAATCTCTACAGTGACAGAGTAAGGCAGTTCTGCGCCAAGAAAACGCATCAGTTTTTCACGAATAATCTCTGACGCCATAAAACGTTGTGAACGGTCAGTGATGTACTCTTCCGGGAAGTGATGAATGGCTTCTGGTAAGTGTTTACGTACGATACTGGCAATAGTATCCACGTTCATTCCGGTCTCTGCTGAAATCGGCACAATATCCAGGAAATTCATCTGGCTACCGAGAAACTGCAAATGAGGCAGTAACACGGACTTATCCTGGACATTATCAACTTTATTGACTGCAAGGATAACCGGAGCACGACAATCACGCAGTTTATTAAGAACCATCTCGTCATCAGCAGTCCACTTGGTTCCTTCAACCACGAAGATAACCAATTCAACATCGCCAATAGAACTGCTGGCAGCACGGTTCATCAGACGGTTGATGGCACGTTTTTCTTCCATATGCAGGCCCGGAGTATCAACATAGATAGCTTGATAGGCGCCTTCAGTGTGGATCCCCATAATGCGATGGCGTGTCGTCTGAGCTTTGCGCGAAGTAATGGAAACCTTCTGCCCAAGCAGTTGGTTTAATAAGGTGGATTTACCGACATTGGGTCGACCAACAATCGCCGTAAATCCACAAAAGGTTTTTTCTTCGCTCATTCCAGCTCCAGCTTTTTAAGCGCCTGCTCAGCAGCAGCCTGTTCCGCTTTACGACGGCTGGAGCCAACGCCCACAACCGGTTCGGACAAGCCACTGATCTGACAGTGAATAGTAAATTCCTGATCGTGCGCTTCACCACGAACCTGAACAACCAGGTAAGAAGGTAAAGGCAAGTGACGCCCTTGCAGATATTCCTGCAAACGCGTTTTAGGATCTTTTTGTTTATCGCCAGGACTGATTTCATCCAGGCGAGTCTGGTACCAGCTTAAAATCAGGCGTTCTACGTTTTGAATATCACTATCAAGAAAAGCGCCACCAATTAATGCTTCAACCGTATCGGCGAGAATTGATTCACGACGAAAACCGCCGCTTTTTAATTCACCCGGGCCAAGACGTAAACACTCTCCGAGATCGAACTCTCGGGCGATTTCTGCCAGCGTATTGCCCCGAACCAAGGTTGCACGCATACGGCTCATATCACCTTCATCGACACGAGGAAAGCGAGTATAGAGTGCATTAGCAATCACATAGCTGAGAATAGAATCGCCAAGAAACTCAAGACGTTCGTTATGTTTACTGCTAGCACTGCGATGGGTTAATGCTTGCTGCAACAGTTCCTGATGCTGAAAAGTATAGCCCAACTTGCGTTGTAATCTATTTATGACGATGGGATTCATGCGATACCAAAATTAATTAATGCGTCGACAAATTCAGCACACGAAACAGACCTGAAAAAATAAACAATACTGTTTAGTGTGCTGTGGCTCTCGTGAGAGAGCCACCCTTTAAAGCGGGGTTATTCTATACACAACGACTGAGGATGTCGTTAGTTTGTGGGATAAAATTCTTAATGAATGCCACCGATACGATTTAAACGAATACCCGTAGGCCATTCACCTTCTTGTTTCTCAAAACTCATCCAGATAGTGGTCGCTTTACCCACAAGGTTTTGCTCAGGAACAAATCCCCAGTAACGGCTGTCCGCGCTATTATCACGGTTATCACCCATGACAAAATAATGACCCGGCGGCACAATCCACGTGGCTGGCGGTAAACCAGGCTGCTGATAGTACATACTCGCCTGATCTTGCGCTATCGGTAACAACAGGATGCGGTGAGTGACATCGCCTAAAGTTTCATTACGAACATTCAGACGTGCACCATTTTCCAAGTTTTTATCTAAAGGTACGCTAAAGAAACCGGCTGTCGCTTCGGAACCTTCGCTACGGGCAAAGGTTTGTACAAATTCGCTCGGTTCAATATTAGAGTAGCTAATAGGAAGTGTCGTTTCACAGGCCTGACCGGAACGACAATCTGGGAAAATAGTCAGTTCCTTGGTTACAGGATCGTAACTCACCCGATCGCCAGGTAAGCCGATAACGCGTTTTATATAATCCAGTCGGGTATCACGCGGATATTTAAATACCGCGATATCTCCACGTTTTGGATGACCCGTTTCGATGAGCGTCTTCTGATAGATAGGATCTTTTATTCCATAGGCAAATTTCTCCACCAGAATAAAATCACCAATCAGTAATGTCGGCATCATCGAACCTGATGGGATCTGAAAAGGCTCATAAATAAACGAACGGATCACCAGAACAATGGCCAGCACAGGGAATAATGAGGCTAGCGTCTCCATGAAGCCTTGTTTTTGCCCGACTTTCTTCAGCGTGTCTTGATCCAGTGTTCCACCAGTGGCAGCCTGAGCTGCCGCCTGCTGCTGTCGACGTTTTGGTGCGAAAATAAACTTATCCAGACACCAAAATATGCCGGTGACCAACGTGGCCAGCACGAGGATCAGGGCAAACATATTCGCCATACCAACTCCTTAGATTATTTGCCGTCTTTGCCAACATGCAGAATGGCAAGGAATGCTTCCTGAGGCAGCTCAACGTTACCGACCTGCTTCATACGTTTTTTACCGTCTTTCTGTTTCTGCAACAGCTTTTTCTTACGGCTGACGTCACCACCATAACATTTTGCCAGTACGTTTTTACGTAACTGTTTCACCGTTGAGCGGGCAATAATGTGGTTACCAATCGCCGCCTGAATAGCAATATCAAACTGCTGACGTGGGATCAATTCCTTCATTTTTTCGACGAGCTCACGACCACGGTAAGGGGCGTTATCGTTATGCGTGATCAGTGCCAAAGCATCAACACGCTCACCGTTAATCATGACATCCACACGCACCATGTTTGAAGCCTGGAAGCGTTTGAAATTGTAGTCCAGCGAAGCATAACCCCGAGAGGTCGATTTCAGACGGTCAAAGAAGTCGAGAACCACTTCAGCCATAGGAATTTCATAGGTCAGTGCAACCTGGTTACCGTGGTACACCATGTTGGTCTGTACACCACGTTTTTCTATGCACAGTGTAATGACGTTACCGAGATATTCTTGCGGCAGCAGCATATGACATTCAGCGATAGGTTCGCGTAGCTCCTCAATATTATTCAGCGCAGGGAGCTTAGACGGGCTATCCACATAAATAACATCTTTGCTGGTCGTTAATACTTCATACACTACCGTAGGAGCCGTGGTAATCAGTTCCAGGTCGTATTCACGTTCCAGGCGCTCCTGGATGATTTCCATATGCAGCAGGCCGAGGAAGCCACAACGGAAGCCAAAGCCCAGTGCCGTTGAGCTTTCTGGTTCGTAGAATAGTGACGCATCATTAAGGCTAAGCTTGCCCAGTGCATCACGGAAACCTTCATAGTCATCAGAACTGATAGGGAATAATCCCGCATAAACCTGCGGTTTCACCTTTTTAAAACCCGGTAAGGCTTTATCCGCCGGATTACGCGACAAAGTCAGGGTATCACCGACCGGAGCACCTAATATATCTTTGATAGCACAAACCAGCCAGCCAACTTCACCGCACTTCAGTTCAGTACGATCTATTTGTTTTGGCGTAAAGATACCCAGTCGGTCAGCGTTATACACCTGACCGGTACTCATCACTTTAACTTTATCGCCTTTACGCAAGGTGCCATTTTTTATGCGAACTAACGAAACAACACCGAGGTAATTATCAAACCAGGAGTCAATGATCAGTGCTTGCAGCGGCGCGTCCGGGTCACCTTCCGGTGGCGGAATATCACGCACCAGGCGTTCCAGTACCTCAGGTACACCTAAACCGGTTTTTGCTGAACAGCGTACTGCGTCAGCGGCATCAATACCGACGATGTCTTCAATCTCTTCTGCCACCCTGTCCGGATCGGCAGCAGGTAAGTCAATCTTGTTAAGAACCGGGACAACTTCTAAATCCATTTCCATGGCAGTATAGCAGTTGGCCAGGGTTTGAGCTTCAACTCCCTGTCCGGCATCAACCACCAGCAGCGCACCTTCACAAGCTGCCAGAGAACGAGAGACTTCATAGGAGAAGTCAACGTGTCCTGGTGTATCGATGAAATTAAGCTGATAGGTTTCACCATCACTGGCTTTGTAATCAAGCGTTACGCTTTGTGCTTTAATAGTAATACCACGTTCACGTTCCAGATCCATTGAGTCCAGTACCTGAGCGGCCATTTCACGATCGGTTAGCCCCCCACAAATCTGGATAATACGGTCGGACAGCGTCGATTTGCCGTGGTCGATATGAGCAATGATGGAAAAGTTTCTTATGTTCTTCATAAATATAGGTTTTTGTCTCATTTAGAGGCTTGGGTATTTCTGATTGACACCACTGTGGACACTCAGAGAGCGCTACCCTTCAATTATTGGCGAGAATCTTACACTGTCATGCTGAATTAGTCAGCACATGCGTGTATTACCTCGCTGGTAACTCTGCTAATTCTTATAAAGTTAGTCGACTCAGACTAATAACCGTTCAGTGACAGAAGGCTCTGATACAATTCATCCCGACCACCGACTCCAGTCAGCGCTCGGGATGAATATGAATAAGACTGCAACTTGAAGTATAACTACAAGCCACTATGGTGTTTTTAATGAGGAGGTCGACGTTTCTACGCGCAATGAATCGGGCCCCAAGGCGACGCTCAGAATGACCGGCTGCCAGTTATCGCGCTGGCTCAGACGCTGTGAATAGATACGCGCCAGCATAAAACCACCGATCCCCCCCAGCAAAGCACCCGCCATTGCCGCGATATCTGTCGCAAAAAACCACTGAAAAAGCCCACCGATAACAAAAAGCCCGGCTAGCGGGGACATATACACCAGTAATGCAGAGCCTAACAGGCTCTTTTCAGCAATACCCAGCTCAACTTTTTGCCCGGCCATCAGTGGTTTTTCACTCTGCACTGTCAGTAAATGCTCAGTCTGTGGCCCGAGTTTATTCAGTACTCGGGTACCACATCCAGCCCGCGAAGCACAGCCATTGCACGATGTTTTAACATCACACTTCAACACCGCCTCACCGTTTTGCCATGAGACCACTGTTGCCCACTCTTTAATCATGGTGCGACTCCGAATTTAACGCTGTCAGCAACACGTTTAGCGGTTTGCGGCGGCAACTCTCCAACAACCGTGATTTCTTTTTTGTCACGGTGCAGGGTATTAATCGTACGACGTCCTGTACGTATCAACTGTTCACCGTTGTTTAGTTCAGCAGTTATTTCATTCACATTCACTGAAAAGCTAAACAGTCCGTCACTGAAGAGACGCGATTCAATAGGAATACCTATCGAAGGTAATGGGCGACGGCTACTGGATACCTCTTTGAAACCTTCGGGTAACCAGGAAACATGCCAGGTAAGATTCTCACTGGCTGTATCAGGTACAGAGAATACCGGCGGTAAATTGGCTTTCTCCAGCCGACTCATTGCTTCAGTCACCTCACCATCAATCGCAAATGAGATAACCCTGAATTGTTCCAGCGTTTCACCATCACGGTCGAGTAAGTCAACTCGTAACGGTAATTTTGTCTCCGAATCAATCCAGACGATATAGCTATAACGCGTTCCATCCCGGGCAACAACACGGAGTACATCACACAGACGATCGGCAATGCGGGTACGCCCTACAGGAATAAAATCATAGTAAGGAGCCAGCTGGCTGAAATTGGTATAAACAATGGAGGGCAGCGAGTCAACGATGTAGTCACCGTTTAAAGTAAAAGGCTCGAGACCAGGTTCAAAATAGCTGATTTCATCACCGCGCTGAACAACTTCCCGCAGCGGGCCGTCCATTTGCAGTAACTGGGCTAAGGTGCTGTTATTCAGCCGAATGTGCCGATAACGCTGTGATTCGATCCCTTGCTTGTTAACGCTGATAAATGACAGTTCGTAATTGCGTGACTGACTGGCCTGGTTCATTTCCTGCAACAACGCCTCAGACGAATTATCTTTCGCTGAGGCGCTTGCAGTAAATAACAGGGCGCTTGTCACAATAGACAGGGCACACCAAAATGGCTTCATTACTGCGATTGCGTTCCTAAAGTTTGAGTTCCAGGCACTTGTATCGCAGCTTGCTGAGGTGATGTTTGTTCAAACTGCGACTGCCCGGCGTGTAAGCGACGTTGCAATTCATAATCTTGCAGCATTGCATTAATGCGTCGACGCTGTTCCTGTGCCTGCGCCTGTGCAGAGTTGCCAGGTGCTGAAGCATCAGAAGGTACCCCTAAACTGACAGGGCTCGCCTTACCAATCATCGGTAACGTATTAAATACCGGGGACTCTGGTTGCAGGTCAGTTTCAGGGGTGCCATTGTATTGTTGTACGCCAACGATAACCGCAAGCGAAACACAAGCTGCCAAACCTGCCTGAGTCAAATGACTCGCCCAAGGACGAACCCGATGCCAGAACGGCATTTTTTGCCATTGTTCTGGTTGAGGCTGAGATTCAGTTATCAGCGGGACAGCATTTTTTGCTGGTTCTTTCGCAATAGCGGCCATCACATTGCTAGAGATATCGAAATGAAGAACATCACTGCTGTCGCCACGCATAACGTCACGAATCAGATGATAACTCTCCCAGTTTTGCTGTAACGATTTGTCATTAGACAAAGCATTCAACAATTCACTGTCCAGAGACTCACCATCCATTAAAGCGGAAAGCTGTTCTTTCTGCATGTCTAATACCCTTCCAGTAATCCGACATCGTCAACGCTTAATAAGCGGTTGAACTTTGTTATCAATAGCTTCACGAGCACGAAAGATTCGTGAACGAACCGTTCCTACCGGGCAATCCATGATGGCCGCTATCTCTTCATAGCTCAGTCCATCTAACTCCCGTAACGTAATTGCCATACGTAAATCTTCCGGAAGTGACTCAATAGTACGGAAAACTATCTGCCTTAGTTCTTCTGACAACATTAAGTTCTCAGGGTTCGAAATTTCTTTCAATGCGTTGCCACTTTCGTAATTTTCAGCATCGCTGGCATCCACATCGCTTGAAGGCGGGCGCCGTCCCTGAGCGACCAAGTAGTTCTTTGCCGTATTTACAGCAATTCGGTACAACCAAGTATAAAACGCGCTATCACCACGGAATGAATCCAATGCGCGGTACGCTTTTATAAATGACTCTTGCACAACATCAGGCACATCTCCTGAAGGAACATACCGTGAAACCAGACTGGCGACTTTGTGCTGATAACGCACAACCAGTAAGTTAAACGATTTCTGGTCGCCCTTCTGGACCCGTTCGACGAGAACCTGATCTGTTATCTGCTCGCTCATCGAAGGTAATGTCTCCCAAAATCAAATATCCACACATCAACTAAAAACCACTCGGTTTCTGAATTTTTGAACAAGCTAGGGCTTGGAGTCGTTGATACGAATAAAGTTCCATTACCCCTTTGTTCTCTTTTGTTTTCAGCAGAGTTCATTTTTTTGATTATCAGTTCCGCCAGATCAACCGTGAATATAGCTTTGTTTAAAGCGATATCCCAAATAATTCGCGTAACCTGTAGGGGCTAAATGAAGTACGGCAATAAGCACAGACAGATTATACGTCTCATAAAAATCATATCCAGGCAACCTGGAATATGACGAGTATAAAAGACTAACGCTCAGAGTATCGCACGAATCGTCATTTTTCATCACTAAATCTAGAAAGTTGGACTGCATGTAAGTGTTTTCCACTGCCAGCAAACTTTTATACAACTGATTATAAAGCCTGATAGTTTAGCCAATAAAACAATAAATCAAAAAAATATGTAATCAACCTTGTTGAATGCTATCATTTCGCGAAATCTGTTTAACGTAATAAACACCATGACAATAAATAGCCATTTTATTTGTGATGTCCTTATTGTAGGCAGTGGTGCTGCCGGACTCACGGTTGCTCTGCGCCTGGCCCCACATTGTAAAGTACTGGTCTTGAGCAAAGGCCGGGTTAAAGAAAGTGCAACCTTCTACGCCCAGGGTGGAATTGCCGCTGTCTTTGATGAGACAGACAGTATTGAATCACATATTGAAGATACTCTGATTGCCGGCGCGGGTATCTGTGACAGCCAGGCGGTGAGTTTTGTCGCCCGGCATGCCAGAAGCTGTGTTGAGTGGCTTATCCAGCAGGGAGTGATGTTTGATACACATACCGAATCGGGCGGCGAAAGTCGTTATCATTTGACCCGAGAAGGTGGTCACAGTCATCGCCGCATTCTGCATGCCGCTGATGCCACAGGTAAAGCAGTTCAAACCTCGCTGGTCGAACAGGCTCTGGCTCATCCTAACATTCATATTATTGAACATTGTCAGGCGATTGATTTAATTCTCTCTGAAACAGAACATACACCTAAGCAGGCTCAGGGCGTGAAAGCGCTGAATCGTGATACAGGGGAAATAGAAGTTTACCATGCCAAGTCAGTTATCCTGGCGACCGGTGGAGCTTCACGCGTTTATCAATACACCACCAACCCGGATATTGCCTCCGGCGACGGTATTGCGATGGCATGGCGTGCTGGTTGTCGAGTTGCTAATCTGGAATTTAATCAGTTTCACCCGACAGCATTGTACCACCCCCTGGCGCGTAATTTTTTACTGACCGAGGCTCTACGAGGTGAAGGGGCATTGCTGAAACGCCCGAACGGCACGCGTTTTATGCCGGAAATTGATGAGCGTGCAGAGCTTGCGCCTCGTGATATTGTCACCCGGGCTATCGACAGTGAAATGAAACGTCTTGATGCCGATTGCATGTATCTGGATATCAGCCATAAATCACCTGAATTTATCCTTCAGCATTTCCCGAATATTTATCAAAAGCTGATGGAGCTGGGCATTGATTTAACCAAAGAAGCGGTGCCTATTGTCCCGGCAGCACATTATACCTGTGGTGGCGTAGTGGTTGATGAGCGCGGCCGCACCGATATTGAACGGTTATATGCTATAGGTGAAGTTTCCTATACCGGTCTGCACGGCGCAAACCGTATGGCCTCTAATTCGCTGCTCGAGTGCCTGGTTTATGGCTGGTCTGCAGCGGAAGATATTCTTAAGCATCTGCCCGATGCAGATTTAACGAAGCCTCTGACAACAGAGACTGCTGCATCGGCAGAATATCGTGATGAACAAGCGATTCTTCAACACAGTAGTAATGAGTTACGCATACTGATGTGGAATTATGTCGGTATTGTTCGCAGCGATCTGAGTCTGGCAAATGCACTCCGGCGAGTCCTGTTACTGCAGCAGGAAATCGTGGCGCACTGTCAGCATTTCCGCCCCTCCAGTCAGCTATTAGGGCTGCGCGATCAAATCCAGGTAGCTGAGTTGATCGTTCGTTGTGCCATGCTGCGTAAAGAGAGTCGAGGTTTACATTACTCTCTGGACTACCCGCCCTCAAAGACACCCACAACAACAGATACCGGCCCGAGTATCCTGACCCCTGTACCTTAGGTGACTTGCTCTATCTGAAGTGGCCTGGTTTTCACCAGGCCACTCGAATAATTAAAGATACAGATAGAAATCGCGCGTCAACTGACAATGCGCCGGAGAATAGCGGTTATCAGTTCCACGAATAGCTAACTCTGAGTGAGTCAAGGCTCCCGGCTGAAGAGATAATCCCAGTAATACCCGATGTGATGGACGATGCTCTTTTCCGGCCACATCAGTACGTAAGCGTAAATGCCAGCCTAATTGATTTGCCTGCGTAATAAACTCATCTGCCGTCATTGTGGGTAATATCAAACAAAATAAACCCTGATCCGTTATCCATTGCCGGGCACAACTTAACAACACCGGATAACTCAGAGTCGTGGTGTAGCGTGCCTGTGCACGTTCAGCAGAAGAACAAGCACTCCCTTTCTCAAAGTAAGGTGGATTACTGACGATTAATGAATAGCGACGATTAACCGGTGGAGCCCAGTGGCAAATATCGGCCTGATAAACGGTAATGCGCGATGCCCAAGGTGAACCCTGCACATTTTCTTGTGCTTGCTGTGTCGCAGCGATATCTAATTCGACAGCATCAATAAAGCTTGTTTCCGGGGTTCTCTGCGCCAGCATCAGTGCCAGTAAGCCGCTCCCCGTACCGATATCAAGTATCGTATCAACCTGCGTTACAGGCGCCCAGGCACCGAGCAGAACTCCGTCAGTCCCTACTTTCATTGCGCAATTTTCATGACCGATGAAAAATTGTTTAAACGTGAAACCATTGTCACGTAGCGCCGCCTTTTGTACCGACATCTGTCCACCCTGCGCCAAAACCATCTAGCATAAATGAAATGGCTGGCTGCGAAAAGGCACAAACAAACGGCATGCTTTCCCGCTATCACACCAGAGGGGTTCAAGAAGGAGATCCTTTCTTCAAGGGGAAGAACTTAACGCCCTGATAAAAGATTAAAACTCAACCAGATGGAAGAATGGGATAGAATCTGTATTTATATGCACACTTCATGTGCTTCACATCATATTGAGAGAAATGTGAAAGTGTAATTAACCTGAGGTTGATTCGCTCCCCTGGATACCCTCATCTTAATCGACAGAGGTATTCAGAGGGCTTAAAAGATGATGAAGATTGCAGCCATAACGTCTATAATCGGCGCCCCACATAGAGGTAGACCATGACTGTTAGTACATTTTCCGAACTCGAACTTGATGAAAGCCTCCTGAAAGCACTTCAGGATAAGGGCTTTACTCGCCCAACAGCTATTCAGGCTGCGGCTATTCCCCCTGCGCTTGAAGGGCGCGATGTGCTGGGCTCCGCGCCAACGGGTACCGGTAAAACAGCAGCATATTTGCTGCCAGTGCTACAGCATCTGGTCGACTTTCCGCGTAAAAAATCTGGCCCTCCACGTATTTTAATAGTGACCCCGACGCGGGAACTGGCAATGCAGGTTGCAGATCATGCCCGTGAACTGGCTAAACATACTCATTTGGATATTGCGACCATCACCGGTGGCGTAGCCTTTATGAATCATGCCGAGGTTTTCAGTGAGAACCAGGATATTGTGGTGGCGACTACTGGGCGTCTGCTGCAATACATTAAAGAAGAAAACTTCGATTGTCGGGCTGTTGAAACACTGATCCTTGACGAAGCAGACCGTATGCTGGACATGGGATTTGCTCAGGATATCGAAACTATCGCAGCAGAAACTCGCTGGCGTAAACAGACCATGCTTTTTTCTGCCACGCTGGAAGGCGATGCGATTAATGATTTTGCCGAACGTTTACTGGAAGATCCGGTGGAAGTCTCCGCCAGTCCTTCAACCAGGGAACGTAAAAAAATCCACCAGTGGTATTACCGGGCAGACGATGTTCAGCATAAAACAGCCCTGCTGGTTCACCTGTTGCAGCAACCAGAAACCACACGTTCAATCGTGTTTGTTCGTAAACGCGAGCGAGTACATGAGCTGGTTTCATGGCTGCATGAAGCAGGGATCAAAACCTGCTATCTGGAAGGTGAAATGGTTCAGGCTAAGCGCAATGAAGCCATTGCGCGCTTGAATGATGGTCGTGTTAACGTGCTGGTTGCAACGGATATCGCCGCACGCGGTATCGATATTCCGGATGTCAGCCATGTTTTCAACTTTGACTTGCCCCGTACTGCCGATGTCTATTTACACCGTATCGGTCGTACTGGACGTGCGGGTCTGAAAGGGATTGCAATCTCCCTCGTTGAAGCCCATGACCATTTATTGCTGGGTAAAATCTCGCGTTATATGAACGAGCCGTTAAAGCCACGCACGATTGATACTTTGCGTCCGGTAACGCGTATCCCGAGTGAAAAGCTAAGCGGCAAACCGTCCAAAAAAGTGCTGGCAAAACGCGCAGAGAAAAAAGAGAAAGACAAAGAGAAACCGCGGGTCAAAGTACGTCATCGCGATAAGAAAAATGTCGGTAAGCGTCGTAAGCCGAGCGCTGATAACGCCCCGGTATCAAAAGAGTAGTGAAATAACGCATTTAAGGAAACAACACCCGGTTGCCTGTCATAATATTAAACGCCTGATATTTTATCAGGCGTTTTTTTGTTTTTATTGCCTGAGAGCCAACCCAATAATAAATATACCTTTGTTTATATCCCCCCGCCTTTAAATGCATCTCAAGTCCATTTAACTGGATAAAAAAACAGAGTGTAAACGCTACCACAATGTGATGTGACATTATATTTTTATAAATTGTCTGTGCTATAGTTAACCTATAATATACGGTGTTCGGAGGTAGGAATGAGAGTTCTGGTTACAGGTGGTAGCGGTTACATAGGAAGTCATACTTGTGTGCAACTGCTGCAAAACGGGCATGACGTCGTTATCCTGGATAATTTGTGCAATAGTAAACGTAGCGTCGTTCCGGTTATTGAACGCCTGGGCGGAAAACACCCTTTATTTATTGAGGGCGATATTCGTGACGAAGCACTACTGGCAGAAATTTTCCACGAGCATAATATCGATGCGGTTATCCATTTTGCCGGACTCAAAGCCGTCGGTGAGTCAGTCAGTAAACCGCTTGAGTACTATGATAATAATGTCACCGGCACACTGCGTCTGATTAACGCGATGCGTGCTGCTAATGTCACCAACTTTATCTTCAGCTCTTCTGCCACCGTATATGGCGATCAGCCAATCATTCCGTATGTAGAAAGTTTCCCCACCGGCATGCCTGCCAGCCCTTATGGTCGTAGTAAACTCATGGCAGAACAGATCCTGAGCGATCTGCAAAAAGCACAACCTGACTGGAGCATTTCATTGTTGCGGTATTTCAATCCGGTGGGTGCTCATCCATCAGGTGATATGGGGGAAGATCCTCAAGGTATCCCTAATAACCTGATGCCCTATATTGCCCAGGTTGCCGTGGGTCGCCGTGATTCACTGGCTATTTTTGGCAATGACTATCCAACCCAGGACGGCACCGGAGTACGCGACTATATTCATGTCTTGGATCTTGCCGACGGGCATGTTGCCGCAATGCAAATGTTACAAGGTAAACCAGGTGTGCATATTTATAACCTCGGTGCCGGTGTCGGTAGCAGTGTGCTGGAGGTAGTCAATGCTTTTAGCCAGGCCTGTGGTAAACCGGTAAATTACCATTTTGCACCCCGTCGTGATGGTGACCTGCCTGCTTACTGGGCAGACGCCTCTAAAGCTGACCAGGAACTCAACTGGCGTGTGAGTCGTTCCTTACAAGAAATGGCCGATGATACCTGGCGCTGGCAATCCCGCCATCCCAATGGCTACGCAGACTAAGGAGTTATTCATGACACAATTTAACCCTGTTGATCATCCGCATCGTCGGTTTAATCCCTTAACCGGACAATATATTCTTGTTTCTCCGCACCGGGCTAAACGCCCATGGCAAGGTGCCGAAGAAACGCCTGCCATTACCCAGTTGCCGTCTCACGATCCGGAATGTTTTCTCTGTCCGGGAAATGTTCGTGTAACGGGTGACAAAAATCCTGACTATACCGGTACATTAGTGTTCACCAACGATTTTGCCGCTCTGATGACCGATACACCGAATGCGCCAGAGAGTCAGGATCCCTTAATGCGCTGTGAAAGCGCACGTGGCACCAGCCGTGTTATTTGCTTCTCGCCCGATCATAGTAAGACCTTACCCGAACTGTCAGTGTCTGAGCTCGAAGGCGTGGTAAAAACCTGGCAGGAGCAGACCGCAGAACTGGGTCAGACCTATCCTTGGGTGCAAGTTTTTGAGAATAAAGGCGCGGCGATGGGCTGCTCCAATCCACATCCACATGGTCAGATATGGGCAAACAGTTTTTTGCCCAATGAAGTTGCGCGTGAAGATAAGCAACAGCGTGAATATTACGCTAACCAGCATTCCCCTATGTTGGTGGACTATGTACAACGTGAACTGGCAGATGGCAGTCGCACAGTGGTCGAAACCGAGCACTGGCTGGCGGTTGTTCCTTACTGGGCGGCCTGGCCATTTGAAACCTTATTGTTGCCTAAGGCACATGTATTACGCATCACCGATCTTACTGATGCCCAACGCCAGGATCTGGCGCTGGCGCTAAAAAAACTCACCAGTCGCTACGATAACCTGTTCCAGTGTTCTTTCCCCTACTCTATGGGATGGCATGGAGCTCCCTTTAATGGTGAAGAAAACGCGCACTGGCAACTACATGCCCATTTCTATCCACCACTATTACGCAGTGCAACAGTACGTAAGTTTATGGTTGGCTACGAAATGTTAGCTGAAACACAACGTGATTTAACTGCCGAACAAGCAGCAGAACGTCTGCGTGCTGTCAGTGATATCCATTTTCGTCAATCCGGAGAATAGGCATGAACCTGAAAAATACCACCCAGCAACTATTTACAGAAAAATTTGGTTATAACGCTACTCATGTTATTCAGTCTCCGGGACGCGTTAATCTGATTGGCGAACACACTGACTATAACGACGGTTTTGTCCTGCCCTGCGCCATTAATTACCAAACGGTAATTAGCTGTGCAAAACGCGATGACAACATCGTTCGAGTGATCGCAGCCGACTACGATAATCAGGAAGACAGCTTCTCTCTGGATAATCCGATAATTCAGCACGAAACGCAGCAGTGGTCCAACTATATTCGGGGTGTAGTCAAGCATTTGCAGTTACGTGATAACAGCTTCGGCGGCGCTGACTTGGTTATCAGCGGTAATGTTCCTCAGGGTGCTGGTCTGAGTTCTTCGGCCTCTCTGGAAGTGGCGGTTGGAAAAACCTTCCAGCAGCTTTATAACTTGCCACTTGATGGTGTACAGCTGGCCCTTAACGGCCAGGAAGCTGAAAACCAGTTCGTCGGCTGTAATTGCGGCATTATGGATCAGCTCATTTCCTCTTTGGGCAAAAAAGACCATGCATTGCTGATCGACTGTCGTAGCCTGGAGACCCGCGCAGTTTCTATCCCTGAAAATGCTGCTGTAGTGATAATCAACAGTAACTTTAAACGTACCCTGGTAGGTAGCGAATACAACACGCGCCGTGAACAATGCGAGGCAGGTGCTCAGTTCTTTGGTAAAAAAGCCCTGCGTGACGTCACTTTGGATGAGTTTAATGCCTCGGTAGATGCACTTGATCCGGTCGTAGCTAAACGTGTTCGCCATATACTGACCGAAAACCTGCGTACGCTTGAAGCCGCTGATGCGTTAGCTAAAGGCGATTTTGTGCGTATGGGCCAGTTAATGGCTGAGTCACATGCTTCAATGCGCGATGACTTCGAAATTACCGTGCCACAAATCGATACCCTGGTAGAAATTGTCAAGGCTGCCATTGGTGAACAAGGTGGCGTGCGTATGACTGGCGGTGGCTTTGGAGGCTGTATTGTCGCTCTGGTGCCTCAGGAACTGGTTCCCGTTATCGAACAGGCTGTCGCCAGAGAATACCAAGTAAAAACCGGTATTAAAGAAACGTTTTATGTCTGCAAAGCTTCCGCAGGAGCCGGTGAATGCTAGATCAGGCACCTGATGGGAAACCTTTTTACCTTTCCACCCTGCGTAATAAAGCAGGGATGGAGGTATCAGTCATGGACTGGGGGGCAACATTACTCTCTTGTCGTGTCCCTATGAAGGACGGCAGTCTGAGAGAAACCTTACTGGGTTGCCCTTCACCAACAGACTATCCTCAGCAGAACGTTTATCTCGGCGCCAGTGTGGGCCGCTATGCGAATCGTATCGCTAACGGGCGATTACTGCACAACGATGAAGTGACCAGGCTTGAGATAAATTCTCCTCCTCACCAACTTCATGGTGGGCCGGAAGGTTTTGACAAACGTCGCTGGCATATCCTGAGTCAGGATGAGCAATCTGTTCTCTACGCGCTAGACTCACCAGAGGGCGATCAAGGTTTTCCGGGCGCATTACAGGTGACCGCGCATTATCAGTTAACTGAAGACAACAGGCTGCGTATTGTCTATCAGGCAATAGTCGATAAGTTATGTCCGGTCAACCTGACTAACCATGCTTATTTTAACCTTGACAGTGAAGCCGGCGACATTCGCCATCATCAGTTGCAGATCTTTGCTGACAGCTATTTACCGGTGGACAGTACCGGGGTACCACCAGCAGGATTGAGATCGGTAACGGATACCAGTTTTGATTTCCGTACAGCGAAAAGCATTGCCCGGGATTTTCTCAGCGACACCTGTCAGCAGGCGGTAAAAGGCTATGATCACGCGTTTCTGTTGCAGGCAAAAGGTGACCTGAGTCATCCGGCAGCTAAACTCTGGTCACGGGATGGTCAGCTAGAGATGCGGGTTTATACCACCGCCCCGGCGTTGCAATTCTACAGCGGTAATTATCTTGAAGGCACTCCAGCCCGTGAGCAAGGTATCTACCATGATCACCATGGATTAGCACTAGAGAGTCAGTTTTTGCCAGACAGCCCTAACCACCCGGAATGGCCCCAGCCTGATTGCTGGTTAGGGCCAGGGGAAAAATATGAGAGCGTCACGGAATATCAATTTATAGCACAATAATAATCTGGCTCTTCAAGAGTGAAGAGCCAATAATACTGGTTTTCGGTATGCACTGTATTAACACGCCAAGTAATTAGCCTGGTCGGCCCTGACCATAACACAGCTTCACTTCTGCTTAACTATATATCTAAAAAACGATAAACAGCCTTTTTTATCTGATTAAAGTTTATGAAGACTATTTCAAAGCTATTCATCTTTTATCATGTTCTAAAACGCACTCCTTTATTCTTCAATGATTGGAGCTGGATTTGTTACACTCAGGAGGCACCACACCATTATTGAATCAAAATTAATACATCAACAAAGTGAAAAGAACAATATAAAGTATCCAGAATGGTTTCTATCAGGTTTTCAATAAGTATTCGGCATTTTTTAACCAATACGTCGCCCTTCGATAAACTTCAGCATTTTTTGATAACCTGAAGAAATATAGCGTTATTCTTTTCTTTCATTGGTTTCAATTTTCCGAAAACTTCAGCCGGGCTGTTCTTCACTGATCAACGGCGCAACTGCAGCTCCTCCACCTGACTGATGATGAACCCTGCTCGGGCCAGCAGTGCCTGAACCCGGTCATCTCTGCTTAGCTTTGGCAATACCTGTATAAAGATGTTGTGCTAGCAAGTTCTGTCACCACCAGCCCAGCGATTGATATCAATTAATGTTGGTGATCTAATTCCCATACTTAACACGTTCTTTGTTGTGTACAAGCTGACCTTTGCTTTATCTCCATCATGACTTTCTATCTCAATTAGCGTGTTATTTATCAATAATCCGTCCGCAAGGAGCTTTTGATTGATCTCACCCTCTTTTCGCTCGGTATCAAACTCGCTTAATACAACGACCGGATTCCCAAGAAATTCCGCATATTCCAGACACTGTCTTGCCATGTATTTTAAAGTTCGATAAGTTTCGTATGCCCCTGTATTGCTGATGAGATTCCCGTCATAAGATGTATGAGTATCTTTTAATTCACTGACTGTTATGGCACATCCGCTGATTGCCAGCGAAAATAATAATGTAGCCAGGGAAATATATTTCAATTTGAACTCCAGAATTCCGGTAAATGACCTTCGCAGAGGGGATAAATATCGCCTTTTCTTTTCAGGATGATTTAAGTTTGGGGAAGTCAATAGTCACCATGAGTCCACCTTCTGCAGCCGTAGTGAGATTTACGCTGCTGTTGTGTTGCTGCGCAACAGCTTTAACTATTGCAAGACCTAAACCACTCCCGCTTTGCATCTGCCGCGGATCGCGAAAGAATCGATCAAATACACGATCCCTTAATTCAACGGGAATACCGGGTCCGGCATCTGATACACGTAGCTGCGTAAATTCATCTTTTAATTGAACCTCTACCTTAACCCGTCCGCCCTCTGGACTGTACTTAACAGCATTTTCTATGAGATTGTCGATCAGTGACATCAGGCGTTCTCTGACTCCCGTAATCCAGGTGTCATCATAAGCGTAAAATTCTAGCTCAATCTTGCGTTCAGCAGCGAGTGGCGCCAACGCAGCCATACACTCTTGTATGAGCGTCGTCAGCGGCACAGGCTCCATAACCGTGTCAATACGCGCTTCGCTGTGCATCAGCAGCAGCAACTGATTGACAAGGCGAGCAGCCCGGCCATTACTGCGAATAATGCCTGCCAGCAATTCCTGTTGATTGTTGCTGCTTACATAGGACTGCAAAGCCTCAACATTGATACGCATCGCAGCCAGTGGAGTACGTAGCTCGTGAGCGGCATCTGCAATAAAAACCCGTTCTCTTTCCGAACTTTCTCGCACCCTTGCAAGAAATACATTGATCGCATCAACCATCTGACGAAGCTCTCTTTGCCTTGGCACTTCTTTCAAGGGGGAAAGATCGTCTGGCGTTCGTAAAGAAACTTCATTAACCACTTTATTCCAAGGGCGCATTGCAATGCGGATTGATAACCACGCAGGAAACAAAAGAAAAGGAATGCATACCAACAGCGGTAATATGTAATAGCCACGGGAGTTCAGGTAAAAATAAAAATTCCATCCTGCCGCAGGAGTCAAAAGAGTGATCTCTATGTCACCATTTTCTGATTTTAGCGTACGGCTGGTCCAGGCCCGCCCTTCATTCTGAATACGCTGAATTTCTCCAACCCGGGTATTTATTACTCCAGTCGGAGCACCATCAGATGAATAAATGAGTGCTTTATTCTTGCGAACAATCAAGCTTATTGACAGCTCTGGATCTTCACCTCCGCCATAACCTTCCCGCAGCGCCTTGCTGAACGCATCAAGAACAACGCTTAAATCTTGCGGTCGTTCATCCATACTCTGGACCAGGGTAAAAACGGCATCGTAAGTCTTGTTGCCCGTGAGTATTGATGGGCTACGCAAGTCCTCCCATAAAACGAAGGTCAGAAAAAGACACCAAAGCAGTGTAAGCAATAGCATCTGGGCGACCATAATTCGCCGGACGAGCGTTGGGAGCCTCAATTGCCGACAGAAATTACGCATCAACCTTCCCCTTTATGGATTGGGACAGTATCAATGACATATCCCACACCCCTGACTGTTCGCACATAGCCGTCGCCGATTTTGCGACGCAAATTCCCCATATGCACATCAAGAGCGTTGCTCATATTTTCTTTTGAGCCAAATACCCTTTCTTCCAGAAACCTTCGTGTCAGCACGCGGTCAGTGCGCAGCAGCAAGATTTCAAGCAGTGCGTATTCACTGGCCGTCAAATCCACATTCCGGGCACCAATTGTCACGCGACGAGTTGGTAAATGGAGAGATAAACCCCGAATTTCTATTGCTTCATTCTCAAAACCGTAGCTGCGGCGTGCCAGTGCTTTCACCCTTGCCAGCAACTCGGCAAGAATAAAAGGTTTAACTAGATAGTCGTCTGCGCCGGCATTCAGGCCACAAAGACGATCCTGCAGCGTTCCTCTCGCAGTCAGAATAATAACCGGGAGCCCCTTATGCTGTTGGCGCAAGAATGCCATCAGGCTCATGCCATCACCGTCAGGCAACCCAAGGTCAAGCAGAATAAGTTCAGGCTCGCAAGCATCGATTTGATGCAGAGCATCCTCATTGCGGCGAACCCATATGACCTCAAATCCTTGATCTGTGAGGGCGATACGTACGCCATTACCGAGATCGAGATCATCTTCAATTAATAGAATTTTCATAACAGTAACTGTATCGCCAGTGAATGAAGATCGTCTGAAGAAAAACAGTATCAGTAAAATTATCAGGTTTGCGGCATCGGTACTTCCTTCAGTATTTCTTCATTTTTGGCTCATGAGAACTTTAGGGTAAACATTCAAACTGAGCATTCTGGCATGTAACAACTGCTTGTCTTGTAATCAGTTTAGTCTATAAGGACTTCTTTAATGAGAAATATAAACCTGCATAATAAGTCCCCAAGTTCACTCTCGGGTCTCAGCCTAAAAAAAATATTGCCGGGCGTTGTCCTGATCCTATTGGCCCCCCCGGTACTCGCAGCGGAGCAGAAACAGAGCAACGAATTGACCCTGGGAGGAGGTGTTGATATTGCGCCATACTATTCTGGTTCGGAAAAAAGTCGCGTCACAACTGCCCTTGTGCTTGATTACTCTACAGAAAATGGTTTATTCGTCAGTTCTACACGCGGTCTCGGCTACGGCAACAACATCGGCAAGTTTAATTACAGCGCTGCGCTGAGTTACCGTGCAGGCCGTAAGGATCGCGACGTAGACAGCAACTCAATGAGCGGTGGCAGCAACTACTTGCGCGGTATGGGCGATATCAAAGGCTCTGCTATCGGTATACCTACCCTGGGGTATGAGATAAGCGACTGGATTAATGTGCAATTACAGGCAGAAATACCCATTTCTGAACTTGATAACGGTACGGCTTTGCATTTCGGCATTGTCAGCCCGCTCTATCAATCATCGAATAGTTCAGTGACACTGACATTCACCGGCAGTTGGGGGACAAGTAAGTATATGCAGACTTACTACGGAGTAAGCACATCACAGTCGGCCAACTCAGGATTTAAACGATATGATGCAGGCTCTGGAATTTTTGCATGGTCAACGAATATTGACTGGACTTATAAGATAAGTCAGGACTGGAGCGTGATTACCGGGGCAGGATTTACGCAGTTGACGGGGGATGCACATAACAGCCCCATTGTTCAACGAAAAACATCGCCTACCGGAAGTCTGAAAGTGGCATATAGTTTTTGATCGTTGTTTGACGTGTGATTTCCAGTAATTTGTTGCTATTTATAGTTAATAAATAATCAATCGAGCCTGATTTAGAGAACGGGCATTACTGGGGCTACGTGAAAAATGAAAATTATCATACAGTAAGCGTATACTTGGTGCTGTCAGGATTTGGCTGTATATCTATAGAAATAAATAGCTGTTCGAAATGATCCATCACCTGTAGCGAATGCGGTAACGAAAGCATACCGCTATTTCGGAAAGTTGGATATCGTGCTTAACAACGCAGGTTATGCGCTGATCAGTGCGATTGAAGATACGAGTATCAACAAGGTTAAAAACGAGTTTGATACCAATGTCTTTGGTATGCTTCGCGTTATCCAGGCCGAGTTTCCTGTGCTGCGTAAGCAGAAACAGGGGCATATTCTGGGGGGCAGTGTGGCGGATCTGTAACGAGTTTCTATAATGCCTCAAAATGGGCGCTGGAGGCTCTGTATTAAAGTCTGCCAATGGAAATTTCAGTATTAATGCCCCTTATCCACATAATGCGGACACAGCCCTAAGCGAGGTTCTGGCTTTCAAACTATTCCGGGCAGACGCCGACACAGGCACAGTGACGACGCCACCGATTGTAATCACACTCGATATAATGCCCCCCCGTCGTCCACACCATTTCCCGAGTGATAAAACGTTCATCGTGGATGCATTCTGCTTTCAGTGAGTGGAAGAAGCTTTCTGCACAGGTATTCAGGAGGAACTACAGTTTAGTCAAGTCGAAATCATCAAAAAATTTATTTCTAAAGATACTGACGGCCCTTTTCTGGGGCCGTTTTATATGAGGCTGGAGAATAACTCAGTTATGAACCGGGGCAGGGATAGCGGCGTTTACACGCAGCCCTTCTGCGTTAAACACCATACAATTACGAATATCAAAACGCAGCTTTAAATTCTGATAAGGACGGAAGTGAACATCGCCCGGCAATAACATTTTAAAACCGTCATGACCATGACACTGGCCGAACAGATAGGTGTTGTTACCCAAACGTTCAACCACTTCACAATGAAAATCAAGCGCCAGAGACTCTTCCTGTGTCACCGCCAGATGTTCAGGCCGCAGGCCCAGCGTCACCGTATCTCCGGGCTGTAATGCCTCGGTTTTCATCTCAAGCGTCAGGCTCCGGCTCTCAGAGAGTTCGAGGGTAATCTGATCCGGTTGCCAGTTTCTGACGACAGCCGGCAGAAAATTCATTTTTGGTGAGCCAATAAAACCGGCGACAAACTTATTCACCGGATTGTAGTAAAGATCCATCGGGGATCCCATTTGCTCGACTTTACCGTAATTCATCACCACAATTTTATCGGCCAGCGTCATAGCTTCAACCTGGTCATGGGTAACATACACCATGGTTGTTTTCATCTCCTGATGCAGTTTGGCAATATGCAGTCGCATATCTACGCGCAGTTCGGCATCAAGGTTAGACAGCGGCTCATCAAACATAAATACACGTGGCTTACGCACGATAGCACGGCCAATAGCCACACGCTGGCGCTGTCCGCCAGAAAGTTGTTTCGGTTTTCTGTCCAGAAGATGGGAAAGTTGCAGCGTCTTTGCCACCATTTCAACCTGATGGCGAATCTCCTCTTTAGGAACTTTATTCACTTTCAGGCCATAACCCATATTTTCAGCAACCGTCATATGGGGATAAAGCGCATAAGACTGGAATACCATTGCTACGCCGCGGTGCGATGGGGCAACGTCATTAATCACTTCGTCGCCAATCAGTATCTCACCACCACTGATCTCTTCCAGCCCGGCAATCATACGTAATAACGTCGATTTACCACAGCCGGATGGCCCGACAAACACCGCAAATTCCCCATCCTCAATATCGAGATTGATGTTATGCAGTGTTTCGGTTTTGCCGAAGCGTTTGGTCACGTTCCTCAGTCTAATGCTGGACATTCGGTAATCCTCGAAAGTTATCATTCTGATGCTATGAATCGTTATGCTGTCGTCACTAACCCAATAAATGTATTACGTATAACATTCCATCAGGAAGATACACAACACAGATAAAGCATGGAAGAACTATAACTTCCCTGAATTTACACCCCTACCTGATGATTTCATTTCTGCAACAAAGATCACACAATAGCGACATTTTTGTAGAGTAAAACAGCCTCAAAGCGTAGCGTATAACATTGTAACGCATTACCGGAACCTTTACCCTACTCTGCGTAAAAAGCGAATTCAACGTTCAGAAGCCTTGTTTACTACTAAGTACAAAACACAACAATGTTATACCTTCACAAGAGACTGAGAATGAAAACCAAAAAGATAACCGCAATAATCCTAAGTGCACTGGCCGTGGCTCAGTGTGCCAGCTTCTCTGTACAGGCAGCACAAAAGCAGTTAACCGTTTGGGAAGACATCAAAAAATCTGATGGTATTAAGCAAGCTATCGCCGATTTTGAAAAGCAGTACGATGTGAAAATTAAAGTGCAGGAGATGCCTTACGCCCAGCAGATTGAAAAATTACGCCTTGATGGCCCTTCAGGCATTGGCCCTGATGTTCTGGTCATTCCCAATGACCAACTGGGTGGCGCGGTAATACAAGGGTTGCTGAGCCCTCTGGATATCAATAAGACCCTGGTGGACGCTTTCACACCCCCTTCTGTCGCAGCCTTTACCATGAATGGTTCACTCTACGGCTTGCCAAAAGCAGTAGAAACCCTGGTGATGATTTACAACAAAGATATTCTGCCCGCTCCACTTGCCACCCTGGATGAATATGCCCAGTTTTCGAAAAAACAGCGGGCAGAGAATAAATACGGCTTACTGGCAAAGTTTGATCAAATTTATTACTCCTGGGGTGCGATTGGCCCTATGGGAGGATACATCTTTAAAAAAGAGGCTAACGGTAGCCTGAATGCTAACGACGTTGGCCTGAACACACCAGGTGCTGTCGATGCGGTCACCTATCTGAAAACCTTCTACACCGATGGCCTGCTGCCTACCGGTATTTTGGGCGATAACGGCCTGAATGCTATTGATTCATTATTTACCGAGAAAAAAGCCGCTGCGGTTATCAATGGGCCGTGGGCATTCCAACCCTACGAAGCTGCCGGTATTAACTACGGTGTTGCGCCACTTCCTGCATTACCCGACGGTAAAGAGATGAGTTCATTCTTGGGTGTGAAAGGCTACGTGGTTTCAACCTGGAGCAAAGATAAACCACTGGCCCAGCAATTTATTGAATTTATTAATCAACCCCAGTACGTCAAAACTCGCTATGAAGTGACCAAAGAGATCCCGGCTCTTACCGCGATGATAGACGATCCATTAATTAAAAATGATGAAAGGGCCAGCGCCGTTGCCATTCAAGCCAGCCGTGCTTCCGCCATGCCGAGTATTCCTGAAATGAATGAAGTCTGGGGCCCTGCTAACGCAGCACTGGAGCTAAGTCTCACCGGTAAACAAGCCCCTAAAGAAGCGCTGGATAACGCGGTAAAACAAATTCATATGCAAATAGAAGCCATGCAGGCGAGTAATCAATAAATCTCGTGAAACTGGCGGCCTGTTAAGGCCGCCAAAAGATGATGAAAGAAGGAGCAGTATGTGAGTATTAGTCCAGGCGATAACGTCGCACTCGCCCCATCACACAACCGTCATGCTTTGGCTTCGGTACTGTGCGCCATTATACCCGGCTTTGGTCAGTTCTATCATCGCCAGTGGGTGAAAGGGCTTGTCTTCCTGGTATTAATCGGGAGTTTTCTCGGTGTTTTTTATGATTTTCTAAAACATGGACTATGGGGACTGTATACGCTTGGCGAACAGGTTCCGCGTGATAACTCTATTTTCCTGCTGGCAGAAGGGATAATCAGTATTCTGATCATCTGCTTTGGCCTGGGTCTCTATTTTCTTTCATTTCGTGATGCATGGATAAACGGCAAGAAGCGTGATGCCGGACTGCCGCTGAATAGCGTTCGTAAACAGTATCAGTTGCTGCTCAGTGAAGGCTTTCCCTATTTGATGGTAACACCCGGATTTATTCTGCTGGTGTTTGCCGTGATCTTCCCCATTTTATTTGGCTTCTCTATCGCCTTTACCAACTACAACCTTTATCACACACCACCAGCAAAACTGGTGGACTGGGTTGGATTTAAAAACTTTATTAATATTTTCACGCTGAATATCTGGCGCTCTACCTTCTTTGATGTGCTGCAATGGACGGTGGTCTGGACTCTGCTGGCAACCACGTTGCAGTGTTCGGTAGGTGTTCTGTTAGCCATTCTGGTCAATCAAAAAGATCTGCGTTTTAAACCGCTGATTCGTACTATTTTTATCTTGCCGTGGGCGGTACCTGGCTTCGTGACTATTCTGGTTTTTGCCGGGATGTTTAACGACACGTTTGGGGTGATTAATAACGCTATTCTGGCCTTCTTCGGTGTAGAACCCAAAGCCTGGATGACGGATCCGTTCTGGACCAAAACGGCACTGATCCTGATGCAAACCTGGCTCGGTTTTCCCTTTGTGTTTGCTATGACCACCGGTGTGTTACAGGCTATTCCGGATGATTTATATGAAGCGGCTACCATGGATGGCGCCAGCTCTTATACCAAGTTACGCACTATTACGTTACCCCTGGTGATGTACTCTATTGCGCCGATTATCATCACGCAATACACCTTCAACTTTAATAACTTCAACATTATTTATCTGTTCAACAACGGCGGCCCGGCTGTGGCGGGTTCCAATGCAGGCGGAACGGATATTCTGGTGTCGTGGATTTATAAGTTGACCATGTCCTCTTCCCAATACGCGATAGCAGCCACTATCACCATTTTATTATCCATCTTTGTTGTGGGTATAGCGCTGTGGCAATTCCGGGCAACCAAATCATTCAAAAATGATGACATGGCATAGGAGACAAAACATGGCTAAGTCGCAAAGTATCAAGCAAGAAAAGTGGATCCGACTGTCTCTTTCATGGCTGGTTATCATCCTCGTTTCCGTCATCATTATTTATCCACTGATCTGGACGGTAGGGGCATCGCTTAACGCCGGTAATAGCCTGCTCAGCACCTCTATTATCCCCACAAATCTCACATTCGAGCACTATGCCAGTTTATTCAATGGCAATGTGGACTATCTGTCCTGGTACTGGAACTCAATGAAAATTAGTTTTCTGACCATGATATTCACCCTTATCAGCGTCAGTTTTACGGCCTACGCTTTCTCACGCTTTCGCTT
The DNA here is from genome assembly GCF_947498825.1 of uncultured Cedecea sp. Taxonomy (GTDB): domain Bacteria; phylum Pseudomonadota; class Gammaproteobacteria; order Enterobacterales; family Enterobacteriaceae; genus JGM124. Next base: position 325,316 of record NZ_CANMLV010000002.1, read on the forward strand.
TAAAGGCCGGCAGAATGGACTGATGCTATTTCTGTTATTGCAGATGATCCCACAATTCTCAGCGTTGATTGCCATTTTTGTGCTCTCCCAGTTGCTCGGACTGGTCAACAGCCATCTGGCTCTGGTACTGATTTATGTCGCTGGCATGATCCCGATGAATACCTATCTGATGAAGGGCTATCTTGACGCTATCCCTAAAGATCTCGATGAGTCAGCACGGATGGACGGTGCCAGCAATTTCCGTATTTTCATTGAGATAATTATGCCGCTATCAAAACCGATCCTTGCGGTCGTGGCATTGTTCTCTTTTACCGGACCGCTGGGTGACTTCATTTTATCAAGCACTATTCTGCGCACCCCGGACCAATACACCCTACCGATTGGCCTCTATAACCTTGTGTCACAAAAAATGGGCGCCAGTTACACCATGTATGCCGCAGGCGCGGTATTGATTGCAGTCCCGGTAGCGATTCTCTACCTGGCATTGCAGAAATACTTTGTGTCCGGGCTGACTTCAGGCAGTACTAAAGGATAAAACGATGAAAAAGTTTGCACCGACATTACTGGCAGTCTGTTTATCGCTCAGCATGACAAGCACCGCTTTTGCTACCAGCGATGTGGTTATTACACCGTTTAAAAATATGCCTGCAGATTTTATTAAAGGCGCAGATATCTCAACGCTTGCAGAAGTTGAACGCCAGGGAGCCAAGTTCTATAACGAACAGGGTGTCCAGCAAGATGCTATCGCTATCTTAAAACATAACGGTATTAACTATGTACGCCTGCGTTTATGGGTCGATCCTAAAGACGCTAACGGCGCTACTTATGGCGGTGGCAGCAACGATCTTGAGACGACTCTGGCATTGGCCAAACGAGTCAAAGCTCAAGGAATGAAGCTGTTGCTGGACTTCCACTATAGCGACTTCTGGACCGATCCGGGGAAACAGTTCAAGCCAAAAGCCTGGCAGAAAATGAACTATGATCAGCTAAAAATCGCCATTCATGATTACACACGTGACACCATCGCCACCTTTAAAAAGGAGGGCGTTTTACCCGATATGGTACAAATCGGTAACGAAATTAACGGTGGTATGTTGTGGCCGGAAGGAAAAAGCTGGGGACAAAATGGAGGCGAATTTGATCGTTTAGCGGGACTGCTTAATGCAGCCATCAGCGGTCTGCGGGAAAATCTTAACTCCCCGTCAGATGTCAAAATTATGCTGCATCTGGCAGAAGGTACCAAGAATGATATGTTCCACTGGTGGTTTGATGAAATCACTAAACGTGATGTGCCATTCGATATTATTGGCCTGTCGATGTACACCTACTGGAATGGTCCAATCAGCGCCCTGAAAGCGAACATGGACGATATCAGTAAGCGTTATAACAAAGACGTAATTGTGGTTGAGGCGGCTTATGGCTACAGCCTGGAAAATTGCGATAACGCGGAAAATAGTTTTACGGAAAAAGAAGCCAAAGATGGCGGCTATCCTGGCACAGTCCAGGGACAGGCAAACTTTATTCATGATCTTATTCAGGCTGTCATCGATGTTCCCGACGGTCGTGGTAAAGGCATATTTTATTGGGAGCCGACCTGGATAGTCGCGCCGGGAAATACCTGGGCTACGCCAGTCGGTATGGAATATATTGAAGACCACTGGAAGACAGGTAATGCCCGTGAAAACCAGGCGTTATTTGACTGCAAAGGTAAAGCTCTGCCATCTATTAAAGTATTTAATTAATTACACCTTATTAACGGGTGAAGTCTATCGTTTTATTTTAAGGATATATTATGTTTAAGTTTCCACCTTTAAGCGCAAAGGTTCCTGCGTTATTGCATGGTGCTGACTATAATCCAGAACAATGGGAGAATTATTCTGGTATTATTGAAAAAGATATTACCATGATGAAACAAGCAAAATGTAATATCATGTCCGTAGGAATATTTAGCTGGGCAAAACTTGAGCCACAAGAAGGTTTATATGATTTTATCTGGCTCGATGAAATAATAAATAAACTCTATGCGGCTGGCATACATATCTTTCTCGCCACACCGAGCGGAGCCCGTCCGGCGTGGATGTCGCAAAAATATCCCGAAGTCCTTCGTGTTGGGCGAGACAGAGTGCCCGCTTTACATGGCGGGCGTCACAATCACTGCCTGAGCTCTCCAGTTTATCGCCAGAAAGTTCAGCAGATGAACCAGCAGCTGGCAGAACGCTATGCGCATCATCCGGCAGTGATTGGCTGGCATATTTCTAATGAATATGGCGGAGAATGTCATTGTAATAGCTGTCAGCAAAAATTCCGTCTCTGGCTGCAGGAACGTTATCAGACCCTGGACGCGTTGAATGAGGCTTGGTGGAGTACTTTCTGGAGCCATACCTACAGCGACTGGTCACAAATTGAATCTCCCTCTCCTCAGGGTGAAGTCTCTATTCATGGCCTCAATCTTGACTGGAAACGCTTCAACACTGCACAAGTTACTGATTTTTGCCGTGAAGAAATTAAGCCATTAAAAGCTGTCAATCCGGAAATTCCGGCGACAACAAACTTTATGGAGTACTTCTACGACTACGATTACTGGAAACTGGCGGAGGCTATCGATTTTATCTCCTGGGACAGTTATCCCATGTGGCATCGTGAGAAGGATGAAACCTTACTTGCCTGCTATACCGCGCTGTATCACGATATGATGCGTTCCCTGAAGCAAGGTAAACCATTCTTCCTGATGGAGTCGACGCCCAGTGCCACCAACTGGCAGCCACTCAGTAAACTAAAAAAACCGGGTATGCATATCCTCTCTTCACTGCAAGCTGTGGCGCATGGTGCCGATTCCGTTCAGTATTTCCAGTGGCGCAAAAGCCGCGGTTCAGTTGAGAAATTCCATGGCGCGATTGTTGACCATGTCGGGCATATTAATACCCGTGTGGGCCGTGAAGTTAGTGAACTAGGGCGCATTCTGGAATCGATGGCACCGGTAGTCGGTAGCCGGGTAGAAGCGAAAGTGGCGCTGATTTTTGATCAGGAAAGCCGCTGGGCGATGGATGATGCTCAGGGACCACGGAACTGTGGGCTGGAGTTTGAGAAAACCCTGGCTGAACATTACCGCCCGTTCTGGGAGCAAGGGATCGCCGTCGATGTTATCAACGCTGACTGCGATATCTCTGATTATGCCCTGGTGATTGCCCCTATGCTGTATATGGTACGTGATGGCTTTGCTGACAAGGTAACCCGTTTTGTTGAACAAGGCGGCCAGTTTGTCACTACCTACTGGAGCGGTATTGTTAATGAATCTGACCTCTGCTATCTCGATGGTTTCCCTGGCCCGTTACGTAAATTACTCGGCATCTGGGCTGAGGAAATAGACTCTCTGGGTGATGATGACAGCAATCAAATACAGGGATTAGCAGGAAATAAGGCCGAGCTGCAGGGACCTTATCAGGTGCGTCATTTGTGCGAACTGATCCACCTGGAAACTGCCGATGCAGTGGCTCACTACCGGGAGGATTTCTATGCTAACCGCCCTGCCGTGACAGTAAATCAGGTGGGTTCAGGGAAAGCCTGGTATGTTGCCTCCCGCAATGATGCCGCCTTCCAGCGTGATTTCTTCGGTAGCATTATTCGCGAGCTTAAACTTCCTCGCGCTCTGGAAAGCCAGTTCCCGGCGGGGGTGACTGCTCATCGTCGTACTGATGGTGAAAGTGAATTTATCGTGGTAGAAAACTACAGCGATAAAACACAAACTCTGGCATTACCTACAGCCTTTATCGATATGGTCACCCGGAAACCGGTAGAGGGTAATATCACACTTTCCCCTTGGGGAAGCCAGGTATTAACCCGTCGTATTGTCTGATCCTGTTTAACGTTGTTTCCTGCCCATTCAGCCGAATGGGCATTTTTTTATCTGTCGTTCTCCATGTAAAAGGTAACTATTATGGTCAGTCTGAAATCTTTACTGCATTATTCTACACACCCCAAACCCAGTCAGCCGTTAACAGAGGCTGAACAACAACGGGCAGAGGAGTTATTAAATAACTTTGGTGGCAGAGCTAATATTATACAAATAGATGCTTGTATTACACGCTTACGTGTCACTGTAAATGATTTATCAAAGGTGAATTCTGAAGCATTACAGAGAGCCGGAGCATTAGGCGTTATTATTCTTGGTAAAGAGGTACATGCAATATTTGGCATACAGTCAGATAATTTACGTAAAATACTCGACGAGCATTTTTCTGAGCGTTAATAAAAAAAGGGGTAACACCATAGTTACCCCAAACAAACCCATCAAAATACATCAAAAAGGTGCCAGCAGAGATGAGGTGCTATAACGAATAATAACGATAAAGATATATCACTAAATAGTTCCAAAATAATTCGAGTTACTTGTAGACGCGAAGTGAGGCACGTCGATAAGCATAGATAAACTCTGTGATTCGGCGCGCCTCACGCACGCAACACTCAAACAACTTGAAGTATGGCAGGTGTAAACAGGTGGACGTAATTACCACCAAGCCTCAACTTGTACACCAAAGTTCCAGTCATTGCTCGCAGTACCATCTTTAAATGGTTTACCGTCTTCAGAGTCATTCAGATAAGAGGCAAAAACACGCAGTTCAGGACGCGCCATAAAGTCTGTGGAAGGAGCCAGACCGAGTGCAATGGTATATTTTTCGCCACCTTGCTTATAGTGAGTTCCGTTGTTGTAGTTCTCTTTTTGATAGAAACCGCCCACCTCACCAATACCACGCACATATTCGGTGAACTGATACTGAGCGCGTCCCACCAACGAAACCATACGGGTCTTGTCAGTGTATTCAGTGGTTTTATCCGCAGCACCGAAGGTCAGGACATGATTAAGGGAGAACTTATCGGTGATTGGAATAAGCCCGGTGTTAATGACACGATAACCCGTCGCTTTGTCGGTAACGTTCCAAATATCGTACCAGCCCCCTCCCTGAGAGACCATATTCTGAGCCAGGCCTTTATTTGCGTACTGGAATACCAGCTTATTATAACCCCCGAACATATCCTGACTGATTTCACTGGTGATCATTACGCCATTTTTCGCGTCATACAGGCCGCCATACTCTTTTTGTTTTTTCGTTGGGTTTGGCATCGCGTAGTCAATACCAAATTCGGTCCAGGCTCCCTGCCACGGCTTAAATCCGGCATAACGTAAATCGAGATAGTTGATATTGACATCATTTTTGCCATCTTCACGGACATCAACATCATTTCCATCGCCGCGGATCCAGGCAAATGAGACAGCCCCCGGACCTAAACTGTAGTTTTCAATTCCGGCTCCGGATCCTGAAATGTTCCAGTATTTAGTATCAATGATGTGTAAATCATGGCGCTGATAGTAACGTTTCCCCCCCCAGATAACCGCCTCTTTGTTATCAGGGATCAGTCCCTTAATCTGCAGATTTAACTGGCGCAGGCCAAATGTCGCATCGTCATTAAACGTAGTTTCACTGTCATTTGAACCATCAGACTGCATGCTTATCATGCTGTTAACGTAAAAACTTACATCATTCTGTTGGTATACGTTAGCACCCAGCTCAACTTCCCCGTAGGTATCATTTTCGTTACCCAGACGACCCAACTTGTTTTTTTGCCACTCCACCATGCCACCATCCTGTGACACGCCGACCCCGCCTCTCAGGTAACCGTGGAAGTCGATCTTTTCAATAGCCAAAACAGCTGGTGACGTCAGCGCAGCCGCTAACGCAACAGATAAAACGCGCAATTTGGTGTTCATATTATCCTCTGTGTTGTTTGTTTTTGTATTACGTTCACATTGAGGGTGGTATAAAATGCTTAATTATAATAACTGGCAACATACAGAGTAATTTATTGTGATTCAGTGCAAATAAATCAGCGATAAGTGTAACGATAAGTGACACCTTTCACTGATTTTTGTAATGTGATCGTCATACATTCAGTCATACTCCTACGCCACTCACCAGGGGCGTCAGGTTTTTAAGCCATACCCCTGTTACAATCAGGGAAGAACACTTACAGGGAACCGGATAATGAAGTCAAAAAACGCGACATTAGAAGACGTTGCTCGCCATGCTGGGGTCTCATATCAAACTGTATCAAGGGTGCTAAACAAGTCAGCGAATGTTTCAGAGACCACGCGTCGCAAGGTCGAAATGTCAATTGAAGAGCTGCGTTACGTTCCCAACAGGCTTGCCCAACAACTGGTTGGCAAGCAAAGTATGACAGTAGGATTAGTGACCACATCACTGGCATTACATGCCCCTTCACAGATTGCAGCAGCGATTAAACAGTATGCAAATACTGAAGGGTATCAGGTACTGATTTCAATGATAGATGAGAACGTCTACCAAAGCATTCAAGACTCGATCAATGAATTGAAATCACAGCGGGTCAACAGAGTGATTATCAATGTGCCATTAGAGACTGATATCGCTGAAAAAATATCAAAAGAAAATGATGATGTGATCTGTCTTTTTCTCGATGTAGACCCATACAGCTCGGTGTTTAACGTTTCGTTTAATCCGGCAGATGGTACGCGAGCCAGTGTAAAATACCTTTATGAACTGGGGCATCGAGAAATTGCGCTATTGGCCGGACCAAAGCAGTCAGTTTCAGCCAATCTACGACTGAAAAGCTGGCAGGAGACACTGGAAGACTACAGTCTACAGCCTGCGATTGTGCTACATGGGAACTGGGATGCACAAAGCGGTTATAACTGCGCGCTACAAATGCTACGTGAAGTTCAGCATTTCAGTGCGGTACTGGTGGCCAACGATCAGATGGCTCTCGGAGTACTCAGCGCATTTCATCAGCAGCAGTTAAGTATCCCCGGACAAAAATCTGTAGTCGGATACGATGATACATATGAAAGTTCCTTTTTCTATCCTGCACTGACTACCGTATCACTTGATCTTGATCTCCAGGGAAAAGAAGCGGTACGGCATATACTGAATGCCACTGAGAATGATACGCAGCGCCTGTCTGCTATCTTGCCAGCGAAATTAGTGGTGAGAAATTCAACCGGACCACAGGCAAAAGAGAAGCGTGATTTACAACAAATAGCAGAAGAACTGCGCGTAATTGCACGAAAGCTGTCGCAGTGATACGACTTGTTGGCTCAATTTACTGATAAAACGCAAGAGTGGCGAATAAACGTGGCGTAATAATCGACGGAGACATTCTGAAGCCGCTCATTCTGTCGAAAAATTGGCGGTTACTGATTGCCATCGTTGTATTAGGATAGAGAAGATTAACGTTGTTCTTAACAATTCACATCTACAACAAGGATTAATAAAATGAGTGAAATCAAATTATTAGGTATTGCAGGTAGCTTGCGTAAAGCATCAACTAACCTCGGATTGCTTCGTGCAGCTCAATCGGTGTTACCTCAGGGTGCCTCGCTGGAGATAGCCGACTTACTCGACGTTCCTTTCTATAATGCTGATTTAAAAGAAGTCCCGGAATCGGTTCAACGTATAGCCAAACAAGCCCAGAACGCTGATGGCTTTGTCTTCGCTTGTACTGAATATAATTATTCTATGGCACCAGCACTTAAAAACATTTTAGACTGGCTATCCCGCTTACCTGAGCCCTCCGTTCTCAACAATAAACCAGCTGCATTGATGGGAGCAGGAGGCGGTATGGGAACATCACGAGCACAATATCATTTACGCCAAACCTGTGTTTTTTTGAATATTCACCCGCTGAACAGACCTGAAGTCTTCTCGAGCGCTTTTGCTGGTGGTTTCGATGAGCAAGGCAACCTGACGGATGAAAAAATCAAGGCATTAGTTGAAACTCAGATGCTTGCATTAACTCAGGCTATAACTGTCAAATAAATCTGTGCTGGTCGCGATGAAACTGCAAATAAAACAGCCGGCCAGGTTAAACACCTGGCCGGCTGTTTGTTTTACTCGTCTGCTCTTACAGGCTGGCGGTAAATGTACGGGTGATTACATCACGCTGTTGTTCTGGTGTCAGGGAGTTGAAACGTACTGCATAACCTGAAACACGAATGGTCAGCTGCGGGTATTTTTCCGGGTGCTTAACCGCATCTTCCAGTGTTTCACGACGCAGAACGTTAACGTTCAGGTGCTGACCACCTTCCACGCGAATTTCTGGTTTTAATTCCATCGGAATTTCGCGGTATTCGAACTGCCCCAATGCATTGATAGCCACAACTTCGTCTTCTGCAAAACCTGCTTTAGCACATACACAACGCGCTTCACCAGCTTCCTCATCAAGCAGCCAAAAAGAGTTCAAAAGTTGATCGTTAGCGGCTTTAGTAATCTGGATACCTGTAATCATTGTATTTCTCCCTATGGGCTCATATTGCTGATTTTAGGGCCAGCATGCTGGCTCATTGGTAAAACCTTTGTTTTAATAATGTTCTTATATCAGCCCGAGCCGGGTCATTCTTTGACCTGAATCAATAAAAACAATGCGCTTTTTATTGGAGTGACCAGATTTATTTGTTTTACATCAACTTACTGAGCGGCGTAAAAATCAAATTTTTCTGTAAATTATAAAAATTTTTATCAACCATCGATTCTCTGACACGCAGATATTTTACCCTGAGAGAAGAAGCAGTTAAGCTACTGGCTGACGACTTCACTGGAGAGCGAGATGACCACACCCCTCACCTGGCACGATGTGCTGGCAGAAGAGAAACAACAATCCTATTTTATTGATACCCTCAGTGCGGTCGCAGCTGCACGTGCAGCAGGTGTTACGGTTTATCCGCCCCAGAAAGATGTATTCAATGCTTTTCGCTTTACCGAACTCGGAGACGTGAAGGTCGTCATTTTAGGTCAGGATCCCTATCACGGGCCTAACCAGGCTCACGGTCTCTCTTTTTCCGTTCTGCCGGGCATAAATCCGCCTCCCTCGCTGGTTAATATGTATAAAGAGCTCGAGGCATCAATACCGGGCTTTATCCGCCCCAAACATGGCTATCTTGAAAGCTGGGCGCGTCAGGGAGTCTTATTACTGAATACGGTGCTAACCGTTGAGGCAGGCCAGGCCCATTCTCATGCCAAATTAGGCTGGGAAACCTTCACAGATAAAGTGATAGCGCTAATTAACCAGCACTGCGAAAGTGTTGTATTCCTGTTATGGGGTTCCCATGCACAAAAGAAAGGCCGCATCATCGACAGACAGCGCCACCATGTCTTAGCAGCCCCCCATCCTTCCCCGCTGTCTGCTCATCGCGGTTTCCTGGGGTGTGGTCATTTCTTGCAGACAAACCAGTACTTGGCAGAGCGGGGAGAGTCCCCTATTGACTGGGCACCTCAGCTCCCGGAACCGAAAGCGTAAAATGCAAAACGCCTGATAAAATACATCAGGCGTTTAAAGATAACGTGGGCAGGACAACAAAGTTATCAGGCTTTGTTTTGACGCCACCACTCAGCCAGCAATACTCCCGTCGCGACTGATACGTTCAGGCTTTCAACGTTACCCGTTCCGTTAATGGCAACACGCATATCAGCGTTATCAAAGGTCGAATCGGAAACACCATCACGCTCCTGGCCTAATACCAGTACCATTTTTTTCGGTAACTCCGCGCTAAACAGTGGCGTTCCCTGGTGGCTGGAAGTGGTGACTATCGCATAACCTGCACGGCGGAAAGATTCCAGACCATCACTGAATGTTTCACCGCTGATAGCGACGACATGTTCAGCCCCGCCTTCAGCAGTACGCACTGCAGCACCAGACTCCAGTAATGAAGCATCCTGAACCAGCAGGCCTTTAATACCGAAGTGAGCACAGCTACGCATAATGCCACCGAGGTTATGCGGGTTGCCCACATCTTCCAGCGCCAGAACACAGTCTTCTTCGCCCGCTTTAGCAAGCCAGCTTTGTACGGAAATACCATTACGCTTTTTAATCAGGAAGCAGACGCCACCGTGGTGTTCAGTGCCGGATGCTTTTTGCAGTTCTTCATCTTCAACCACATGGTAAGCTTTGCGGTTTGCCGCCATCCAGCGTAAAGCTTCTTTAAAACGTGGCGTAACGCTTTGAATAAACCAGGCGCGGACAATACAATCCGGACGGCTCTGGAATAATGCCTGACAGGCATTTTCACCGTAGACACGAGTTTCTTCGGCGCGCTGGCGGCGAATCACTTCAGGGTCGACAAAACTTTTACCGCTAATGCCACCATGATCTGGAGTTGCAGGGACATTTTCCCGTGGAGCACGGGAAACCGTACGCCATGGCGAACCATCACTTCCCAAGTCATGGTTTTCGCTACGGGCGCGATCACCACGTGGTTTGTCAGCATGACGAGCTGGACGACGAGCGCCTCCTTCATTACGTGACTGTCCTGCAGGACGCCCACCGCCTTTTCCGGTTCGCGGATTCTGGCTGCGTTTATCACTGTCATCGTCACCGCGGACATACATCACTTTGACCTTGCCGCTTTTACCTTTAAATTCGTCGTTCATTTTTCCTCCACCTCGCTGAGCGCAACGCGCGCAGATTACCTGATGTGGCGCGGCTTCGCCATTAACTTTAGTCAAAAGCTATTAACTATTGCATCTATCGGGATAATCGCCTGGTTACCCCTACAGATTAATTGATATTATCAGGGCTGTAATGCCATGCTGTAACACGTTTATATCATTTAATAACAAATGACGCTTTGAGGTTAACCATGAATACCGTGTGTGCCGAATGCCAGGCGATTAACCGTCTGCCTGAAGACCGTATTGATGACGGAGCAAAATGTGGGCGTTGCGGACATCAACTGTTTGATGGTGAAGTGGTTAATGCCACCGCTGAGACCCTGGATAAACTGCTGAAAGACGACCTGCCCGTAGTGATAGATTTCTGGGCGCCCTGGTGTGGTCCTTGCGTAAATTTTGCCCCTGTTTTTGAAGATGTTGCCGAAGAACGTAGTGGTAAAGTGCGCTTTGTTAAAGTGAATACCGAAGCAGAACAGGCGCTAAGTGCACGTTTTCGTATCCGCAGCATTCCCACACTGATGATTTTTAAACAAGGCCAGATGGTCGACATGCTGAATGGTGCGCTGCCAAAAACACATTTTGATAACTGGCTCGACGAAAAGATCTGAACCGCAGGGGCATTCCACTGTGCCCCCGCTTATAATCCAGGTTAACATAGCGTTTTTAGACAGAATCCCTTCATGACCGATAATGCTGTTCTTCGCCTTCGGAGCGAACGTCTTGCGCGGGCGACTCGTCCTTTCCTTGCTCGCGGGAATCGTGTTCTTCGTTGTCAGCGCTGCTTGCTACCACGCAAAAATTGCCTGTGCGCCAGTATTAAACCGCAAACCTCCCACAGCCGCTTCTGCCTGGTGATGTTTGATACCGAGCCTCTAAAACCCAGTAATACTGGTCGTTTGATTGCCGATATTCTTCCTGATACCCAGGCTTTTCAGTGGTCTCGTACTGAACCGCCTGCAGATTTAATCGAATTAGTCGCCAGTGAGAATTATCAGCCTATGGTAGTCTTTCCGGCGAGTTATGCCGACAGCTCACGTGAAGTGCTCACAGCCCCCCCCACCAGTGGTAAACCACCCCTGTTTATTATGCTTGACGGAACCTGGACTGAAGCACGAAAAATGTTCCGTAAAAGTCCATACCTGGACGCTCTGCCGGTTATCTCTGTCGATTTAACCACGACCTCAAGCTATCGTTTACGTGCAGCACATGGTGAGGGACAATACTGTACCGCCGAAGTGGCAGCAACCTTGCTCGAACTGGCGGGTGATATCCAAGCCTCAACGGGTCTGCAGCAACATTTTATTCATTTTCGTGAGTGTTATTTAGCGGGTAAACCTCACCATCAGGGCAGTATCACAGCAGAGTCGAGCAAAAGCGTTTAGAATCAGTCAGACATCAGTTGTGGGAGAGCACTGTGAGCCAACGTGGACTGGAAGCGCTACTACGCCCGAAATCAATCGCCGTGATTGGGGCATCAGCCAAAAATCATCGCGCCGGTTATTTAATGATGCGTAATTTGCTGGCCGGGGGATTTAATGGCCCGATTATGCCAGTGACACCGGCTTACAAGGCGGTTTGCGGGGTACTCGCCTGGCCCAATGTGGCAAGCTTACCCTTTGCTCCGGACTTAGCGGTTATTTGTACCCATTCGCGTCGTAATCTGGAACTACTCGAAGCCCTGGGAGAGAAAAACTGCAAGGCATGTATCATTCTGTCCGCACCTCCGGAACAACTCCCCGAATTGCAGGCAGCTGCGGTACGCTGGCAAATACGCCTGCTGGGTCCTAATAGTCTCGGTTTACTTGCCCCCTGGCAGGGTCTCAATGCGAGTTTTTCGCCGGTTCCCATTCAAAAAGGTAAACTGGCCTTTATTTCTCAGTCTGCCGCGGTGTCCAATACTATTCTTGATTGGGCGCAGCAGCGAGAAATTGGCTTCTCCTGGTTTATCGCTCTCGGAGACAGCCTCGATACTGACGTTGATGAACTCCTTGACTATCTGGCCCGGGACAGCAAAACCAGCGCTATCCTGCTCTACCTGGAACACCTGAGTGATGCCCGGCGTTTTGTTTCCGCCGCCAGAAGTGCCTCGCGTAATAAACCTATTCTGGTGATCAAAAGCGGTCGTAGTGCAAAAGCACAGGCCCTGCTAAAAACCCATCCAGGACTCGATGCTGCATGGGATGCCGCGATTCAACGTGCCGGTTTGCTACGGGTGAAAGATACGCATGAACTGTTTTCTGCAGTGGAAACCCTGAGCCATATGCGCCCGTTACGTGGTGAAAGATTGATGATTATCAGCAACGGTGCTGCGCCTGCCGCACTGGCACTGGATGAACTTGAGCGCCGTAACGGAAAACTCGCCACGTTAAGTGAGCAAACATTAAACCATCTACGGGAAGCATTACCCGCCAGTGTGGAACTGGGTAACCCTATTGATTTACGTGATGATGCGACGTCTGAACGTTATCTACAGGCCGTTAAAGTCTTGCTGGATAGTCAGGAAATTGATGCCCTGATGATTATCCACGCTCCAAGCGCAGTCGCACCTGGTACTGCCAGCGCTCAGGCACTGATCGAGTTATTACGCAGCCATCCACGCAGTAAGTATCTCAGCATCATCACTAACTGGTGTGGGGAGTTCTCTTCTCAGGAAGCCCGGCGTTTATTCAGTGATGCCGGTATTCCTACCTACCGCACGCCTGAAGGCACTATCACCGCCTTTATGCATATGGTCGAATATCGCCGTAACCAGAAACAATTACGTGAAACCCCTGCGCTGCCGGCCAATTTAACCGCCAATGCCAATACTACCCATAATCTGATTCAGCAGGCGATGCAGGAAGGCGTCACTATGCTGGATACTCATGAAGTCAAACCGATTCTCGAAGCTTATGGCTTAACCACTCTACCCACCTGGATTGCCAGTGATAGCGCTGAAGCGGTGTATATCGCGGAACAAATTGGTTATCCGGTGGCGCTAAAATTACGCTCTCCGGATATTCCGCATAAATCGGATGTCCAGGGCGTGATGTTATACCTGAGGACTGCTCGTGAAGTTCAACAGGCAGCCGAAGCGATTATTGACAGGGTAAAAATGACCTGGCCTCAGGCACGTATCCATGGCTTGCTGGTCCAGGGAATGGCGAACCGTGCTGGTGCTCAAGAACTGCGTGTCGTGGTCGAGCATGACCCTATCTTTGGCCCGTTGATCATGCTGGGTGAAGGGGGCGTCGACTGGCGTCCTAATCAGCAGGCGGCCGTTGCGTTGCCGCCGTTAAATATGAATCTGGCACGCTATTTAGTTATCCAGGCGATTAAAATGGATAAAATTCGTAGCCGAAGTGCGTTACGTCCGTTGGATATCACAGGGTTGAGTACCTTGCTGGTTCAGGTATCGAATCTGATTATTGATTGCCCGGAAATTACCCGTCTCGATATTCATCCCTTGCTGGCTACCGGTGATGAGTTTACGCTGCTGGATGTCACACTTGAACTGGCCCCTTTCCAGGGCGATGCAGATGCACGTCTTGCAATACGTCCCTACCCACATCAGCTTGAAGAGTCTGTTCAGCTTAAGAACGGCGAATATTGTTTATTCCGTCCGATCCTTCCTGAAGATGAGCCTTTATTACAGCAATTTATTGCCAAAGTCACAAAAGAAGATCTGTACTATCGTTACTTTAATGAAATCAACGAATTTACCCACGATGATTTAGCCAATATGACACAGATAGATTACGATCGTGAAATGGCATTTGTGGCTATTCGTCAGAGTGCTGACAAAATGGAGATCCTCGGCGTGACTCGGGCTATTTCAGATCCCGATAATCTTGATGCAGAATTCGCGGTACTGGTTCGTTCTGACTTGAAGGGTTTAGGGCTGGGCCGTCGGTTACTGGAAAAATTGATCATCTATACTCGAGAACACGGGCTGGAAAAGCTCAACGGCATCACCATGCCAAACAATCGTGGCATGATAACTCTGGCCCGTAAGCTTGGTTTTATCGTTGATATTCAGCTAGAAGACGGCATTGTCAGTTTGACGTTACCCTTAGCTAAAATTGAGGCTAGACAATAAAGTACGGTAAAACCGCATCACATTGTCAGATAGTAGTGATATTATCAGCAAGTTATGACATCTGGATTTTCAGAAGGCCATCCATGAACAGAGAAGATATGCACTGTGATGTTGTCTAAATTTAAACGATATAAACATCAGCAACACCTTGCTCAGTTACCTAAGCTTTCTCAATCGGTTGATGATGTAAAAACCCTTTTCTCCCCGGCTGAGTTCAGAGAGACGTTGTTGCGTGAAATTACCAATGCAAGAAAGCGTATCACTATTGTCGCACTCTATCTGGAACAGGATGAGGCGGGTCAAGGTATCCTTTCTGCGCTGTATCAGGCAAAGCAGCAACATCCTGAGCTCAATGTCACCATTCTGGTGGACTGGCATCGTGCACAGCGCGGACGCATTGGTGTTGAAGCAACCAACACCAATGCGGACTGGTATCACCGTATGGCTGAGCAGCACCCGGATATCGATATTCCGGTTTATGGTGTACCGGTAAATACCCGGGAAGCACTGGGTGTGTTGCACTTTAAAGGCTTTATTATCGATGACTCGGTCGTTTACAGCGGCGCCAGCATTAATGATGTCTACCTGCATCAGCAGGATAAATATCGCTATGATCGTTATCATATCATTCATAACTCTAAGCTGGCTGATACGGTATCTGACTGGATCCATCAATATCTGATCCGTGGCCGTGCCGTACACCGACTCGACTCACCTTTACGGCCCAAAAGTCCGGATATTAAAAGTGATATCCGCCAGTACCGTCAGGAGCTGCGTGATACCGGTTTTACCTTCGAGGGGGATGCTGATAACGACAGCCTGGCGATTACACCTTTAGTGGGTCTGGGTAAAACCAGCAATCTGAATAAGGTGATATCGCATTTAATTCCCAGTACTGAGCATAAACTGGTTATTTGCACACCTTATTTCAACCTGCCAGCCGTACTGGTTCGCAGTATCATCAAGCTGTTGCGTGAAGGTAAACAGGTAGAAATTATCGTCGGTGATAAAACCGCGAATGATTTTTATATTCCTGAAGATCAGCCTTTTAAGATTATCGGCGCACTCCCTTATCTTTATGAAATTAACTTACGTCGCTTCCTTAGCCGCCTGCAATATTATGTCAGCAGTGAACAGCTGACCGTACGACTGTGGAAAGATGAGGATAATAGCTATCACTTAAAAGGGATGTGGGTAGACGATAAATGGATGTTGCTGACAGGCAATAATCTTAACCCGAGAGCCTGGCGTCTGGACTTAGAAAATGCTTTGTTGATCCATGATCCTAAGCAAGAATTGGCTGAACTACGGATAAAAGAACTTGATCTGATACGCACGCATACCACGATTGTGCATCATTACCGTGATCTTGAGAGTATCGCCGAGTATCCGGTGAAAGTTCGTAAGTTAATTCGCCGTCTGCGCCGTATTCGTGTTGATCGATTGATTAGCAGGATCCTCTAGCGCCAGAACGATGAAAAGATAATTATTAAAAACCCTGTCACACAGGGTTTTTTTATCTCTGAGGTTTACGATGAAGCGACTGATACTCCCCGCTGTTTTTTTACTTGCAGGCTGTAGCCATACCGCCAACGACAGATGGAGCGGTCAGGATAAAGCCCAACACTTTATTGCCTCTGCGATCCTGACAGCAGCAGGCAGTGAAGTAGCACAGCGGCAAGGGTCGAGTTCTGTACGTAGCGCCAATATCGGCTTTCTTTTCTCCGTTTCTCTGGGTGCAACAAAAGAATTATGGGACAGCCGTCCGGCAGGAACCGGATGGAGCTGGAAAGATTTTGTCTGGGATGTAGCAGGTGCCGCAACGGGATATACCGTCTGGCGGCTCGCCAACGAATAAACCCTGTATCTTGCACATTTATATAAATGAACTGTGCACACTCAGCTTTATCTGTGTCTCATTACATTACTGGTTGTTGCTACAAAGTGAGAGGAAAATTGCCCCATCTAACCGAAATAATTTGAGTTACTTATAGGGGCAGAGCAAAGCGTGACAATGAATGCAGACAGACTCAGTGATTCGCCACGCAAGGCTCCAGCAACCCTAAATAACTTGAAATATGGCGGGTATAAATTTAAAAAATAGAGAACAAATTAGAATCAAGGTACGATAACAAAATCCGGATTAGCGATAGCAAATGCGGCTTCACGATCTGCTGCTGGTGGGTAAATCCAAATCGTATTAATTTCTTGTTTGATTTTTTTTGCTTCTTCGCCAATAACACGGACCTGTCGATCCCAGCCTTCTGCATAAAGCGCACCCCATGCACCTAAATCCAGGCAAGTTACATATTTAGGCTGGCTATAGGGGTGCAATGGAAGATCAACTAATTCTGCAGCAGCATTATGGCCTGCAACACGACCAAGACTCATCGCATGCTGACATGACATCACATTGAAATTACCGATCTCGTCTGTTGGTACTTTCACTGTGTCGCCGGTAACGAAAATATTTTTAGCGCCGGGCGCGTGCAAGAATGCATCACCAAGTACACGCCCGAGATGATCTTTTTCACCAGAGAGCTGAGCTGTAAGTCGGCTTGCACGCATTCCTGCCGTCCAGATGACGGTATTAGCTGCGATTTCTTCCCCTGTTGACAAGGTTACTCCAGAGCCATTGACTGCTGTTACTTTTGCATTTGCTTTACCTTCAATACCGAGCTCTGTTAAGGCATTTTGAATAATAAGTGCCGCTTCACTTCCCATTCCTGCGCCGATATCTGGTGCCGTATCTATAATGACAACACGAACTGTTTGATCCTCCCCCAAAATATTACGTAAACGTGCAGGCATTTCAGTCGCAGTTTCAAGACCTGTCAGCCCACCGCCAGCAACAACAACGGTATTACGGGCAGCAGTGTTTGGCTGGCCATGCAAGTTTTTTAAATGTTGTTCCAGTTTTTTGGCATCATTCAGATCGCTGACACTGAATGCATATTCTGCAAGACCTGGAACGTCAGGCGTGAATACAGTACTACCTGTTGCTAAAACAAAGCGGTCGTATTCAATTATCTCTTGTTCACCACTTATTTTTTTTACTATGACCGTTTGAGTTTTATCATTAATACTTTCAACTAAACCGGCAATATGTTTAACACCAACAGCATTCAACAATGGTAAAATATCCGGATCCATATTATCAAGAGACTGCTCATAGAGTCGGGGACGAATCACAACATTAGGCGCTGGAGATACCATAAGTACCTCGATTTCATTTTCTTGATCAGCTAATACAATAGCTCTTTTTGCAGATATCGCAGCCCATAAGCCTGCGAACCCAGAACCCGCTACGACAATACGCTTATTCATAAGACTTTATCCTTTCAAAAAATCAGGTGGTTTATTGTTTAAATGCTCAATATAAAATTCAGAATGAGCAAATTTTTCTGACAGAACGATAAGCCAGAGACAAATAGTTTATTAACGAATCACTATAACTATAAAAACATCAACCCAAAAATACGGGATGTTTTTATTTTCTCTTGAACATCATTCACCTTTCATTCATACATTTACCAACATCATCAAAATATCCCTTACCAATTTCATAGTTATTCAAAGCCTCATATTCAATAATGCAGATAAAATTCAACAGGCAATTCACTCATACTTGATGAATAGAAAAGTTATTACTCAAGTTACATTGCTGATTTCCAATAATCACATTCCTTTCTGCTTTGAAAAAAACACTAAAACAGACGACATACATCATAATTTACTAACGTTTGTCAGACTTCCTATTCTGTATAGATAGTGGTTATAGCAGACATTCCAACTTTCAGTTTCTCTTGTTCAGGCTGATTTGGGGTTAAATGGATATGCACAGGTAAACGTTGAACAATTTTTGTAAAATTCCCAGTAGCATTGCTAGGTGCAACTGCGGCATAGCTATTACCACTAGCAGGAGCAATACTTTCGACAACCCCAGTAAATGTGTGCCCTGGTAATGCATCAACACGAATATCAACAGTTTGTCCGATTGCGACATGAGCGAGTTGTGTTTCACGATAATTTGCAAGAATATAAATTGAATCCAAAGGAACAATTGCTAATAGTGGTTTTCCTGTATTAGCATAAGAACCAACACGAATTGTTTTTTGCCCAATAATTCCATTCACTGGAGCATATATCTTTGTGTAAGAAAGCTTTAATTCAGCTGCAGATTGCGCTGCTTTCGCCAGAGAAAGCGTTGCCTCAGCCTTTTCCAGATCAGCTTGAATAATTGATGTTTGCTGCTGAGTAGCCGCATAGTTAGTTTTACTTTTTATCAAATTGGCTTGTTGAATATTAAGCTGAGTATCTGCTTGTTGCATAGCTTGTACTGTACCAGAACCATCACGAGCTAAATTACGATAACGTTCTGCATTTATTTTTGCTAATTTCAAAGTTTCTTCATCAGTTTGTGTGACTATTTTAGCTTGTTGAATTTTAAGTTCTTGCTGCGCGAGATGTGCTTGCAAATTTTTAATACTGGCTTGCGCACTGATAACCTGAGCTTTAGCAATATTTAATGCAATAACAAAATCACGATCATCTATTGTTGCAAGTAACTGACCTTGTTTAATATATTGATTATCGCGGACATACACCTTCACTATATTTCCAGATACTTGAGGTGATACAACCGTAAAATCAGCTTGTACATAAGCATCATCTGTTGATTGTAATCTTGCATCTGATTCAGGGCGATTTAAATACAGAACTATTGCAATGGTGACAATCAGACATAAGATAGAAAGAATAAATTTTGTTTTTTTGTGTAATGTCATAACTAGTCATCCTTTAAGTTTGAAGATGCAATTTTGAGTGGCTGTTGAGCATTAGGTGCAGGGATATAGGTCAACTGGAAGACCAATGGAATAAGAATGAGTGCAACAACACCTAAAACGTAATAAATATCTGCAACAGAAAGGACATGAGATTGTTGGTAGATCACCTGATCCAGAATAACAGGTTCGGATAACAATGAATGAAAGTTATCTTGCAAAGCGGCCTGGTCAGAGAGCACATTTCTATGAAAGATGTCACGCGTAATGATCCATTGATTAATCATTGTACCACCCGCAAGTGAACCCAGAGCTCTTAATGTATTAATAGTGCCAGACACATATGGTCCTTCAATTGGTTTGACAACACTGGTCGCTAAAAAAAGCATTGAGATAATAGCCATCGGCTGCCCAATAGCTTGTAATAATTGTATAAAATAAAACTGATCTTTATTCCATACACTATTTATTCCCATCCCTAAAAAACATGAAATAGAGATACAAAGTAATCCTATGCTAAATACAAGACGCGCATCCATCCATTTCTGTGAAAGCAACCATGCTATTAAGGGCCCCAGAATTAGTTGTGGTAAAGCTACGGTCAGACCAATAGATGCCATTTGCATAGGACGATACCCCTGAAGTGGAGCTAAATAACTGACAGGAAGCAATGAACCTGAGGTTAGTATAATAAGAAGCACAACAAATAAACTGAAGCTCAACCACAGATTTTTTCGTGATAATAGCTGTAACTTAATAAAGGGTGTCGGATGAAACCACTCTGTATATAAATAAATGATAAAAAAAATCAAACCAATAAATAAGAAGGTAGAAATCATCGGTGAGTAGAACCAATTTAATCGGACACCTTGGTCTAAAACAATCGCTATTAAAGAAAAAGCCGTTATTCCAGAGAACATACCAAACCAATTGGCCTGGCTAAATCGATCAAATTTAATATCCTCATTTGGCAAACCTATACTGATTAAGTAACCTGAGAACAGTGTTAAAGGAATAATCTGCCAATAAATCCAACGCCAATCAGCTATGTAATCAATCCAATATCCTGCAAGCCAGATTGAAATATTCGGTGTAAACGTTGCTGTCATTGCATAGAGAGCAAGACCATATAAACGGATTGAAGGGGGTAAAAATTTTAGTGCAGCCATCATCAAAACAGGGATCATGGCACCACTGGATGCGCCTTGTAAGCAACGAATGACAAGTAATAGATTGATATTCTGTATGAAGGGAAGAATAGCAGCTAAAACAGTACAAAGTGTTAATAGCCATAATTCAAAGCGACGGACCGATAAGGTAATTGCAAACCAAGCAGCAAAGGGCATTACGACTAATTCGCCTACATTATAAACTGTCGTTAACCAAGAAGCATCGTCTAAAGCAAATCCCAATACACCACGCAAATCTGTCAATGCTAATGCCGCAACGCGATTATTTAAACCAGCAGCAATAGCTGCGATTAAAATACCAACTAGACCTAGTAGTGGTTTCTTGGATGGCGTTTGTGCAGCAGACTCAGCTGGTATAGTTGGATTGGTATTCATTACTTGCTCTCTAAACGGGTATCGATAGTACGCATCGTGGAGATTTCGTTTGGATTCCATCCTCCACCTAATGATTTATATAAATCTACAATCCCCAGTGCTATTGCAGTTGTGCTGTTATCAAGATCGCGTTGATTTACCAGTAAGTTTCGTTCAGCTGTTAATACCGTTAAATAATCGGTTGTACCTTGCTGATAATTACGTTCATAAGCACGGAGCGATTGTTGATTTTCTGCGTAAACAATAGAAAGATCTGCATATTGGCTCTGCTGCTCAGCCAAAGCGTCAAACGCATTATTTATTTCATGCCATGCTTGTAAAACGGTTTTCCGATAAATGAGTGCAGCTGTTCGCTGTTTGGATTCACTGAGGGCAAGCCGTTGGCGTAATGCCCCACCTTGGAATATAGGTAAGTAAATAGTGGGACCAATGGAAAAAAAGCGCGCATCCCAACTGTCAAGCTGACCTGACTCAAGAGATTCAAAACCTATTTTTCCATTCAAGGTTACTCTAGGATAAAAATCCGCTTTCGCAATTCCAATGGAAGCAGTAGCTGCATGTAGTTGAGCTTCTGCTTGAAGTATATCAGGTCGATTGTGAGCAATCTCTGATGAAACACCCACGGGAATATTACTGGGCATTGATGGGAATGGCAGAACGATAGATAGCTCTTGATCGAGTGCCTTAGGTTTTTCACCTAATAGAAATGTTAATGCATTTAACAAGTTATTTTGCTTATGCAATAACCCAGTGACTGCTGCATTTTCTTTTGCTAATTGAGCCTTAGCAGATGAAACCTCAAATGTTGTTGTTGTTCCATTCTTCTTTCGGCTATTAACTAAGGTAAGTATTTCTTGAGCAATCAAGATACTTTGTTTGGCAATTTTTATCTGTGCTTGATTACTGCGCAATAATAAATAAGTTTTTCCGACTTCCGCAGACAGAGCCACTTTTGATAATTCATGGTCGTAGACTGTCGATTCTAAGGTTGCGTTGGCCATTTCTTTCATACGACCTACCCGTCCCCATAAATCAAGTTCCCAGTTTGCATCGAAACCCGTTTGCCAAAGATTACCAGCGGAACTTGGCGCCCCCAGAGCAACAAGTTTTCCATATTCACTTAATGCTTCACGCGAGTAATTGTTAAAATTACCTATTTTAGGGAGCTGCTGAGATGAAGTGATACCAAGCTGAGCACGACTTTGTTCAATACGTTCCGCCGTAATTTGCAAATCGAGGTTATTTTGCAAAGCCTGAAGCTGTAAAGCATTTAATATGGGATCATCGAATAATGACCACCAGTACTTGGGATAAGGTAAGTCTGAAAACTTGAAAGAGTTTTTATCGTACTTTTCAGGTTTTAATACAATGCCTGCCAGATCATTCGGCGATTGAACATAATCGGGACCAACCATACAACCTGCAAGCATAAATGTGATTGAAATGACCTTCAGTATGCTAAAGATGCGAGAATAAAAAGGTTTAATGGATAGTCGAATAGTCATCTGTGTTTCCCAAAACAATAAGTACCGATTGGTTTTTTTAAATTTAATGCATTAAAACAATGTGTTATTTTATATAATAATCAACAAAACAATTAACAGTACCGATCGGTACAGTCAATATAACAACTTACACTAATGCTGTCAAAAATTTAACAGGATGAAGAATCGATGGAAAAAGATACCGTTTTAAACCCAAAAGCCATGAAAGTACTACAAGCTGCACGACATGTATTTTTCATACATGGCTTTAGTGGAGCGACGACAGACATGATCCAACGTGAAGCTAAAGTTTCAAAATCAACTGTTTATGCACATTTCCCGAATAAAGAAGCCTTATTTATCGCCGTTATTGAGTTTGAATGCGCGGCATTTACGGATACAGTGCGTGAGATTACTTTTGTCCCCGGAAAGTTAAGAGAAACCTTAACGTCTATAGCCCAGGCATATTTAGCGATTGTACTGACAGCAAAAGCATTAGCTCTTTTTCGTGTTGTTGTAGCAGAAGCACCGAGATTTCCCGATTTAGCGCATACTTTGTATCAGGCAGGTCCAAAGGTGATTTACGAAATGACTGAAAACCTGCTGGTACGCGCTGAGCAGATGGGTGAAATCGATCTTAGCGAGCTTGGGAAAGAAATCACCGCTAATCAATTTATCAGCCTGGTTCGTAGCGAACCTCAATTGCAATGTTTATTACATCCTGAGGCGACACCTTCTGTTGTTCAAATAGATAAATGGGCAAATGATGCAGTGACAACGTTTCTGAGGGCATATGGTAAGAGGTAAAAACAGGCATATTTTCATCGAGTAGGAGGCGGGATCGCTCCCGCCGTCCTCTCACACCACCGTACGTACGGTTCCGTATACGGCGGTTCATG
>NZ_CANMLV010000003.1 GCF_947498825.1 uncultured Cedecea sp.
CATCCGTAGCTCAGCTGGATAGAGTACTCGGCTACGAACCGAGCGGTCGGAGGTTCGAATCCTCCCGGATGCACCATTTTTAATCATCAATATATAACCTCAAGTTCCACATCCTCTCTGTTTTAAACCTCCAATTAAACGCTAATTTTCATTAATGCCGCTTAGTCGTGTTTATGACCCGTATCATCTGTATCCTGTCTGGCTCTGTTTCTCTTATTCTCCCTTTCGATGATGAGGGATCCTCTCGTTACAATAAGCGACAATATTAACCATTTACGCTAAAGTAGCACCCCGGCATTTTATAATGTGAGAGATGAGATGTACGAACGCTACGATGGATTAATCTTCGATATGGACGGCACCCTTCTGGACACTGAGCCGACGCACCGTAAAGCTTGGCGTATCGTGCTTGAAGGTTATGGTATGGATTACGATGAAGAGTCTATGATAGCGCTGAATGGTTCGCCAACCTGGCGTATTGCTCAGGCAATTATTGACCGTCATGATAGCGTTCTTGATGCACATCACTTGGCTGCCGAAAAAAACAAAATACTATGCAGTATCTTACTGGATTCTGTTCAACCCTTGCCGTTGATTAATGTGGTTAAAGAGTGGTATGGCCGCCGGCCGATGGCAATCGATACGGGAAGCGAAAGCCGTCTTGCTTTAGCCCTGCTTGAAAAGCTGGACTTACGAAAGTACTTTGTCGCAGTGGTTACAGCTGATGATGTAGAACATCATAAACCTGCACCGGATACTTTCCTACGTTGTGCTGAACTGATGGGTATTGCGCCTGAGAAATGCCTGGTATTTGAAGATGCGGATTTTGGTATTCAGGCTGCACATCGGGCGGGTATGGATGCTGTAGACGTGCGTGTACTGTGACAGAGATACTGTCATTTGCTTCTCTCTTCACCAGTAGCTTCCTGAGTGCCACATTGCTTCCGGGAAGTTCTGAAGCCGTGCTGGTCGCATTATTGGTTGCAGGTGCAGGGCCGGTATGGGCACTTGTTTTAATAGCAACAATAGGTAATAGCCTTGGTGGTATGACTAACGTTATGCTGGGGCGCTTTTTTCCTGAGCGTATCCAGTCACGCTGGCAGGGAAAAGTGAAAGATTGGTTGGTTCGCTTTGGCCCGGCAACGCTCTTGTTGAGCTGGGTGCCATTAATAGGCGATCTACTGTGCCTGCTGGCTGGGTGGTTACGTTTTAGCATGGGACCGGTAGTATTTTTCTTGTGCCTGGGTAAAGCGCTGCGTTATATCATCGTAGCGGCAGCAACCTTACAAGGGATGGCTTGGTGGCAATAGTGGCGTGGTATCTACATTTATCCGTCATACTTTAAGTTGCCTGGGTATTGTCAGCGATCGGAACGCCGAATCACATAGTCAATCTATGTACATCGACGGACTGAGCTTGGCGCCCACAGGCAGTTTGAATTATTTTGGGTATATAATCGGCAAATAATTATGCTTATTACAATAAATTCAACAGGCGGGAGGTCAATTTGATCCCGGACGTATCACAGGCGCTAGCCTGGCTGGAAAAAAATCCTGAGGCAGTGACAGGTATTGGTCGTGGCCTGGAGCGCGAAACTCTTCGTGTAACGCCCGCAGGGAAATTAGCAACAACCGGGCATCCAGAAACTCTGGGCTCAGCATTGTCGCATAAGTGGATTACCACTGACTTCGCAGAAGCTCTCCTGGAATTTATTACTCCGGTCGATAACAATATTGAGCATATGCTGGCGTTCCTGCGCGATATTCATCGCTATACGGCACGTGAGCTAGGTGATGAACGTATGTGGCCGCTCAGTATGCCCTGTTTCATTGGAGACGGGCAGAACATAGAGCTGGCCCAATATGGCAGTTCTAATATTGGGCGTTTTAAAACACTCTACCGTGAAGGACTAAAAAACCGTTACGGCGCGTTAATGCAGACTATCTCTGGCGTGCACTATAACTTCTCACTCCCCTTGTCGTTCTGGCAGGCTAAATGTGGTGTTGAAGATATCCAGAGCGGCAAAGAGGCCATCTCTGATGGCTATTTCCGTTTGATCCGCAACTATTACCGCTTTGGCTGGGTTATTCCTTATCTCTTCGGAGCATCGCCAGCAATCTGCTCTTCTTTCTTACAAGGTAAACCAAGTTCGCTGCCGTTTGAAAAAACGCCCGGAGGCATGTATTACCTGCCTTATGCGACATCATTGCGCCTGAGCGATCTTGGCTACACCAATAAATCACAAAGTGCATTGGGTATTACTTTTAATGACCTTGAGACCTATGTCAAAGGTTTGAAAGCCGCGATTCATACGCCTTCTGAAGATTATGCCAAAGTGGGCTTAATGAAAGATGGCAAGCATCTACAAATCAATACCAATGTACTGCAGATTGAAAATGAGCTGTACGCCCCTGTCCGCCCTAAACGTGTTACGCGTGACGGTGAGTCGCCGTCTGACGCGTTATTACGTGGCGGTATTGAGTATATCGAAGTACGTTCGCTGGATATCAACCCGTTCTCGGCAATAGGGGTTGATGAGAAGCAAATTCGTTTCCTTGATTTATTTATGATCTGGTGTGCTCTGGCAGATGCGCCTTCGATGAGCAGCGAAGAGCTACTTTGTACGCGTGTTAACTGGAATCGCGTGATCCTTGAAGGACGTAAACCTGGACTGACTCTGGGTATCGGCTGTGAAACAGCTCAGCATCCACTTTCCGAAGTAGGGCATGGACTGTTTGCTGACCTGACCCGTGTTGCTGAAGTGCTTGATGGCATTGCCGGAAACCAGGATTACCAGCAGGTTTGTGCCGAACTGGTTAACTGTTTTGATGACCCGTCACAAACCTATTCTGCTCGTATACTACAATCTATGATTGAAAAGGGAATCGATGGCACAGGTTTGGAGCTGTCTGCACAGTATCGGCAGGAGCTGATTTCAGAGCCGTTAGAAATACTGACGATTGAGCAGTTACAGAATGAGCGTGATGCGTCTTGGCTTCGTCAGCAGTCTATTGAGGCCAGTGATTCTGAACCATTTGAACGCTGGCTGGAAAAAAACAGCTGACAGATAAAGAAAAGGCCACATACTTGTGGCCAAAAATTCATCGCTGAATCCAGTGATGATGATAATAAATGCGCGTCTTTCATGTATTAAGATGCATACTGGAAAGAATAGTTCATTTATTTTAAAAAAAAATCACTTATTGGAGGTAATGAGATGCCATTGTTGGATAGCTTCACTGTAGATCATACACGTATGGATGCTCCGGCTGTTCGTGTAGCGAAAACGATGCATACGCCTCACGGCGATACCATTACTGTATTTGACCTGCGTTTCTGCATTCCAAATAAAGAAGTGATGCCAGAAAAAGGTATCCATACTCTGGAACATCTGTTCGCTGGTTTTATGCGTGACCATCTCAACGGTAATGGTGTTGAGATTATCGATATCTCGCCAATGGGATGCCGTACTGGTTTCTATATGAGTCTGATTGGCGTACCAGAAGAGCAACGTGTTGCTGATGCCTGGCTGGCAGCCATGGAAGATGTGCTGAAAGTGAAAGAGCAGAAACAGATCCCTGAGCTGAACGTCTATCAGTGCGGAACCTGGCATATGCACTCTCTGGAAGAAGCGCAGGCTATCGCCCGTCACATTATTGAACATGGTGTTGGCGTTAACAGCAACGAAGCGCTGGCTTTGCCAAAAGAGACGTTGAAAGAACTGCATATCTAGTACAGTTCTGCTGACTCCCTGTACATTAAGAAGCCTGTTGCAATTTATGCAACAGGCTTTTTTTTTTTTGCCTGCGGCATGGCTCCGTATCTGGCATGCCGTGGGTTATTCGCTGACTGATTAAATGGATTTTTCAAGCCACCCCGTTCTGGTTATTTTATATAACCGATGCTTAGCCAGAACATGAGAGACAGCCAAGGCAGGATGCATAAAAGACGGCTGCTTTACCATACCCAGGCGTTTCATCAACCCTTCTGACGGTGTATTCTGAACCGCGGTAAACGCAACGATCTCATCAAGATATAGCTGATTAAAGGCAAAATTCAGTGCGCAGGTTGCGGCTTCCAGAGCAATTCCCTGGTGCCAGAAGTTTTTTGCCAGGCGCCAGCCAATTTCTGTACAGGGTGAAAAAGCGAAGCGCTCAGCCTGATGCAGTAAACCGACAGTTCCGACAAATTCTCCCGTTGTTTTTAACTCTACTGCCCAAAATCCCCATCCTTTGTTAGCCTCAATAATATTCTTAAAGCGGTTCGCCAGATTATCACTTTCTTCACGGCTTAATGGGGCCGGAAAATAGCGCATTACGTCAGGGTCAGCATTCAGTTCGGCGAACGGTTCTAAATCACTTGCCTGCCATTGCCTGAGGATCAAACGCGCTGTCTCTATCATATTTATAATCTCGTGAGTGGTTTCAGATCTTGAATGTATCGATGACGACTCTCAGTACGGATGATACATTATGATGAGGACAATAAAGGCACGAAACCTCCAGGCTAAGGCTTTAGTGCTCTAAGAGCCCGGTAAGCCGGCCTCGTTTTGAACCATCTGCGACAAGCTCTTCAGGAACATAGCTTAATCCCAGGCCTGGTCTGGCGGCTTCTGCCCCATATAACTATCAGAGAAGAGCCATCGTCCTTCAGGTGTATGGGTTACTTTTTTACCGTCTTGATTGAATTCCCAGAAATAGATACGTCCGTCACCAAACACACCCTTTTTAATGAATGGTATATTTCCTCACATTTCTGTGCCAGGAATAGTGGTATAAATATTCAGAATAATCATGTCAGATAAAAGTATGCGAAATTTCTTATAATTAACGAAAATCGCGATTCACAGAGATATGATTCGTTAGTTTTTCAAAAATCATTAGAACCATTTCATTTTTACTGGATGAGAAAAGCTGATAACATTTTATTTAAAATAAATATCCCTTTAAGATTCAATTCATTAATATAATCAACAAACATATTTCCCCTTGTATGAAAAGCATACCTTTTAGGATTTTTCCTTGGGTGCGATTTATGGCCGAAATAGAATGTTAACAAAAAATTTAGAATTGATAAGTAGGTTGATTTTAAAATAAAAAACACTTAATAGTGACGCTGTGGTTAAGTATGTGTTTGAATTTATTTTTACTAGAACTACAATATATAAAGCCAAATTAATGTGAAAATGATGATAAATGAAGATGGATTTTAACAAGTGGCGCCAGGGAAATGAATTTCTGACTCTATATAAAATAGGATTAATAGCCTTATTTACCTCACCTGCGGCATTAGCAGAAGTCAGCGGTGATAAAATTTTCCAGCGACAAGCACAGCAGCAAGATGTTTTACAGCAGCGGTTTGAAGCCAGTGCACCTGATATTCGCTTACAGGCTCCCGACAGCCAGTCGGCGGCAACGCATTTTCCCCAGGAATCAGTCTGTTTTGATATCTCGCGCGTTGAAATAAATGGCACAGAGGCATTTCCGCACTGGGTTCCCTTCCAGCGTCTTGCCAGCATTGCTGTCGGGCAGTGCCTGGGAGTGAAAGGCATTAACCAGTTGATTTCACTGCTGCAGAACCGACTGGTTTCGCATGGCTGGATAACGTCTCGTGTACTGGTGCCAGAGCAAGATTTATCTTCTGGCACACTTCAGTTAACCGTATACCCAGGCGTGATTCGGCAGGTTCGTTATCGCGATGATGCTAATACAGGCGCAACGCTATATAGCGCCATGCCAGCTCATTCCGGTAATTTATTGGACTTACGTGATATTGAACAGGGACTCGAAAACCTACAGCGTATACCGACCGTACAAGCTTCAATGGATATTGAGCCAGGTGACGCACCAGGAGAGAGTGATATTGTTATTACACGCCAACAAACTAAACCTTGGCGTATCAATGCTTGGGTCGATAATACCGGTACTGATGACACAGGAAAATCACAGGCGGGATTGATGCTTGCATGGGATAATCCTACAACGCTCAGCGACTTATTGTATGTCACCGTCAGTCAAGATCTCTTGTTTTCTAAAAATAAAGGTTCAACGAATTATAGCGGGCACTATTCGGTTCCATTTGGCTATTGGCAATTATCTTTTACCGGTAGTGATTATGAATATAAACAGACTGTTGCCGGACTCAACAACGATATTGAATACACCGGTAAGAGTCGTAACTTAAGCACCCAGTTAAGCCGTCTATTGTTTCGTAATAATGTGGCAAAAACGACGCTGAGCTATGGCGTGAATATCAAAGAAACCCGTAATTATGTCAATAATACTGAGATTGAAAACCAAAAACGCCGGACCAGCAGCTGGAAGGTCGGGCTTGATCATCGCCAGTATTTAGACAGAGTCGTTTGGGACACGAACTTAAGCTATCAACGTGGAACACGCTGGTTTGGCGCTATGCCGGCATTTGAAGAATATCGCACGCCGGGCAGTGAAGATTACGCTACTGCTCTGGCAAAAATTGTCAATTTTTCCACCGCCCTCAATACGCCTTTTACACTGGGCGAACAGGCCTTTCAGTACCGCGTTGAGTATAACCGACAGCTCAGCAGTACTCCTTTGACTCCGCAGGATCAGTTTAGCCTTGGAGGCCGCTGGACCGTGCGTGGGTTTGATGGCGAACGTACATTAAGTTCTGACAGTGGCTGGACTGTGAAAAATACGCTGACCTGGCAAACCCCAATTCCACAGCAATCTCTCTATCTTGGCGTAGATTATGGTCATGTTAGTGGCCATAACAAAAACTGGATGGTAGGCCAACATTTAGCGGGGGGAGCGATAGGCTTACAGGGTGTGCTTCCCTGGCATATCAGCTATGACCTTTCTGTCGGCACCCCATTTTCCAAACCCGACGGGTTTAAAACCGACAATGCGACTTTTGCCTTCAGCCTGAATTGGGCTTACTGATATCCTTGAGGCGTTTATTATGAATAAGCACTGTTACCGTATTATTTTCAACCGCGCCCGCCAGATGCTAATGGTTGTTGCTGATATTGCGAAGTCCCGTGTTAAAACCTCGTCTGCGCAGCGAACCCAGAATAGTCACTCCGTGACGTTAAATGCGATATTAAAACCGCTTGCCTGGAGCCTTGCCCTGGCAAGTGGATCGGTTGTTCTGAATACACAGGCGGCGATTGTCGCTGATGGCCAGGCGCCAGGAAATCAACAGCCAACCATTATTGCCGGAGCCAATGGCACGCCTCAGGTTAATATCCAGACCCCCAACAACAACGGCGTTTCTCACAATAAATATCAGAATTTTGATGTCGATAAAAACGGCGCGATCCTCAATAACAGTGCCGTTAACACGCAGACACAGTTAGGTGGGCTTGTTACCGGTAATCCTTGGTTAGCTAAAGGCGAAGCCAATGTGATACTGAATGAAGTTAACAGCGCTAACCCGAGCAAGCTTAATGGTTTTGTTGAGGTCGCCGGGAAACGTGCTGATGTCATTATTGCTAACCCTGCGGGTATTACCTGTAGTGGCTGCGGTTTTATTAATGCAAATAAAACAACGCTGGCCGCAGCACAGGTCTTATTAGAGCAAGGTAAAATCGCCGGATTTGAGGTTAAAAACGGGCAGATTGCCGTTACAGGCAATGGGTTGAATGATGAAAAAAGTGACTATACCCAACTGATTGCCCGTGCGGTTAAAATTAATGCCAAACTCCATGCCAAAGATCTCACAGTTACGACAGGAAAAAATCGTACTGATGCGAATGGCAAGGTTATCAGTACTGAGTCAGTAACCGACAGTGCAGAAGATTTTGCGATCGATGTTGCAAACCTGGGTGGGATGTATGCCAATAAAATTCGCCTTGTTGGGACCGAAAAAGGGCTTGGGGTACGCAATGCGGGGCATATTGGCGCTACTGTAGGGAATATTTCGTTATCCGCTGACGGGAAAATCAGTAATACCGGCGTGATGAGTGCAAACCAGGATATCGCAATTAACAGCCAGCAGGCTATTGATAACCAGGGGACACTGCTGGCAAGTAAAAATATTCAGTTAACTGCCAGAAATGACATTATAAATGCTAATAAAGGGCAGGTCATTGCGGGGCAGAATATACATCTTGATGCGGCTAAGATTCAGAGTGATCAGGCAACGTTACTTGCCGCTGGCCTTGACAGTAAAGGTCAACTAACCACTGCAGGATCCCTGACCGTACAAGGTAAAAATAAGGTTGCTTTACAAGGTGATATCATAGCGAAAGATTCGCTTACGGTGACAGGCAGTGAACTGAACCTATCCCATTCCAGCGCTCAGGCGAAAGATATCGCGTTAACTGCAACCACAGGTGATATCCGTACACAAAACACCCATTTAGTAGCAACTACTAACGCCAGACTGACTGCCCAAAAAAGAATCGATAATCAACAGGGCGAAATTGTTGCTGATACCTTAACTCTGTCAGCGCAGGAAGCGATAAATAATACCCAGGGACACCTTATCGCTAAGCGTGATTTCACGCTAAATAGCAAAAGCCTCAATAATAGCCAAGGCGTACTGGAAGGTCAGTCTCGGCTGAAAGTACAAACTGGTGAGCTTGATAATCGTCAAGGTATTATCAGCGGAAAAACGGTGGCTATTAATACCCAGGGCCATAAATTAATTAATCAGGCCACGGCAGATGGACAGGGGATTTTTGCACAGCAAGCGTTGGATCTGAATACTGGGGAACTGAGTAATTACCAGGGGAGGATACAGGGCAGCCGTATCACCCTTGATACTAACGCAAAGCAGGTGAATAACAGTGAAGGTGAAATTCTTGCCACAGAAACCCTTGGTATTGTTTCTGGTGAGCTTGATAACAAGAAAGGCCTTATTCAGGCGAAAAAACAGCTGACGATCAATACCCAAAACCAGGGGATTAATAACGATCAGACCACGCAGACTGGCGGGATACTGAGCGGCGCGGGGCTGTCGATCAGCAGCGGACAGTTGAGCAACCAGCAGGGGCTGATTCAGGGGACCCGCTCAACTACGCTAACCACCAAACAACTGAATAACCAGCAAGGGCAAGTACTTTCTGGTGGTAATCTGACGATAAACACCCAGCAACAGGTTCTGTTTAACCAAAAAGGTACTCTTGCCAGTCATGGCGAACTAGGCCTGAACTCAGGCGATATCCATAATGCACAAGGAACGATACAGGGCCAGGCGGGTATTTATCTTCGCGGTCACCAGATTGATAACCAGTCCGGGATCCTCCTGAGTCAGGCAGATCTTCATATTGAAGGAACCTCGCTGAATAATACTCAGGGGATTGCTCAGTCACAGACAAACACCGACCTGATTGTTCAAAATCATCTCAATAATACCCAGGGCAAAATTCTGTCGGGTAACAGCCTCAATATTCAGGCCGAATCAGCTGATAACCATCAGGGAACGTTGCAAGGATTAGGGGACGTTACGCTAACCCTGGAAAATTATTTCGCGAATACTCAGGGCTGGGTTAAAGCAAATAAAACCCTCACCATAACCAGCCAAAAAATCGACAATAATGAAACCGCCCAGGCCAGAATGGGTATCGAAGGGCAAAATATATTACTAACAGCAAAAGAACTTAGTAATCAGCAAGGCGCAGTCCGTTCAGGGCAGAAGATAAACGCGAACATTAGCCAGTTGCTAAATAA
The DNA here is from genome assembly GCF_947498825.1 of uncultured Cedecea sp. Lineage (GTDB taxonomy): Bacteria > Pseudomonadota > Gammaproteobacteria > Enterobacterales > Enterobacteriaceae > JGM124. The sequence goes on from NZ_CANMLV010000003.1 coordinate 9,654, forward strand.
TATTCAGGGAATGTTATCTGCGGGTAGCCAGCTAAATGTGAGCGATGATGTCAAAGGTGAGCAATTAAATCTGGCGAATGACCAGGGCGTGATGGTCAGTAACGGTTCGGCTGAGATAGCAGTGAATCAATTAACCGGTAACGGTAAATTACTTGCACAAAAAGACTTATCGCTATCAGTGAATCAAGCCTTTACCCATACTGGCCGTATCCAGGCGGGTGAGCGGCTGGCCGCCCATTTTCAGCAAGGGCTGACTAGCCAAGGGCTTATCTCCAGTTTAGGTGATTTATCGCTGACGACAACCTATCTTATTAACAGCCTGTCCGGCGAAATCACCGGAAATAATACACACATCAGCGCTTCCGGCAGCATTCATAATACCGGTTTAATCGACAGCGTATTCACACATATTATTGGCCAGTCGCTGTATAACCTCGGCACGGGTAAAGTTTACGGTGATGCGATTGCGATTGCGGTGAAAACACTGGTTAACGACAAGCAAGACGCGCAATCTGCCGTAATAGCCGGCCGCGAATCAGTGAATATCGCGGTTGGCGAACTGCTTAACCGGGATCACGGGTTGATATACAGTGACGGCGATTTAGCGATAGGTGGCGAGTTAGACGACCAGTTCAAAGCAACAGGCCACGCAAAGAGTGTTAAAAATCACAGCGCCAGTATTGAAGCTGCGGGTAACCTTATCCTTAAAACCCAGACACTGGAAAATAAAGATATTCACTTACAGTTAACGGATAACGTTGTTGAAGTCAGCAGTGAACATTTTGAGTGGTTTGATTTTGGTAATGGTAACCGCTACAAAATTCAGCCACGAAACGGTAATCAAGAGCGTTATGCCATTAACGAGGATGGTTCATTAAATACCAATGTTGGCATTAATTATGAAACCTCAAATCGCTGGCGCATGTTTGAATACGGAAATATAACCAAAGATTTTTATGAGTACAATTACGATCGTAAGACCTATGAAACTCAGGTTGTCAAACAAGATGCAGCGCTTATCACCAGTGGTAAAAACCTGACGCTGGATGGACAATCCCTTAATAACGAAAATTCGCGCATCGTGGCAGGGCAACATTTAGTCCTGACGGGGAGTGCATTAAATAATGAAGAAGCGCAGGGTATTCGGCGCGTGATAGATGAAGGGGAGACGATTTATCGTTATAAAGGCGGTGGCACCTGGAGCACACGGACCAGTACATCAAAATACCAGGGCGAGAATAGTGAACAGAGCCTGGCACTTAACCTGATGGAAGTCAGTGAGCAGGCTGGCGGTATCACACAAATACCACTCGATGCAGTAAAAGAAAACCAACTCGGCCAGCAGGCAGGGGAAGTCTCTGACTCGTCATTAAATGGTGAACAAGGACAGGATATAACGACCAAATCGCTAAAAGAGGGTAGCGATGTCGTGATTAAAACCGTTGGCCCAAATATCACCCTGCCAGACAACAGTTTATTTATCTTAAAACCGGGTAGTGATAGCCAATATCTAATCGAGACAGACCCACGTTTTACTAACAAAAAGAAATGGTTGTCCAGCATTGATATCATAACTAGCGACCAGCTCCATAAACGACTGGGCGATGGATACTATGAACAGCGGTTAGTGAGAGAGCAGCTTATTAACGCTACCGGACAGCGTCTGTTTGCTAACTACAAGAATGACGAAGAACAATACCTTGCATTACTGAATAGCGGAGTTGCGTTTGGCAAAGAGTACAACCTGATACCCGGCGTCGCCTTATCCGCAAACCAGATGGCTAACCTGACGACTGATATTGTGTGGCTGGTAAATAAAGAAATTACGCTTCCTGATGGACGCGTCGAACTGGTCAGCGTGCCGCAGGTGTATGTCCGAGCCCGTGAGGGGGATCTCAGCGGGAACGGTGCCTTATTAGGTGGCAAAACGGTCTTGGCAGATATCACCGGCAGTGCCCTGAACAGCGGTGAAATCAGTAGCCGTGAACTTACCGACCTGCGTGCTGACGATATTAAAAATAGTGGCCGACTACAGGGTAATGATATTGCCCTGACAGCACTTAAAGATATCAGTAATACTGGCGGAGAAATCCGCGGAACGAATCGCGTATCGCTCTCTGCAGGAAGGAATATTACCAGTGAAACGGTACAGCGAGGGGACGATAAATCTGCCTGGTTAGACCGCCCGGCCAGTATTTATGTGACTGGCGATAATGGAGAACTTACCCTCCAGGCAATACAGAATATCAATATTACTGCCAGTTCCCTGGGGAATTTGGGTGAGCAGGGTAAAACAACGATCAGCGCGGGTAAAGACATCACGCTGGATACCGGCAATGTTGGCTCATCTTTTGATTATACCCATAATGGCAGTAACTATTATCGCGGGGAAAGTAGCCGCGAAGTTGGGGCAGAGATTCATACCAAAGGCGACTTAACGCTCTCTGCCGGGCAGGATATCTCCTCGAAAGCGGCACAGGTCTCCAGCGAAGGAACGCTGAATGTTAATGCCGTACGGGATGTCAATCTGGTATCGGGTACTGAAGCTAGTGATTACACCAAGCATACTAAACATACCAGTAAAGGTTTTTTGTCCAGTACCACAAAAGAAAGCCATGACGAAATTAGCGAGCGTACCGCACTGGGTAGCATTTTTAGTGGTAAGACCGTCAAGATAGCTTCAGGCAATGATATCAATATTCAAGGCAGCAATGTGTTGGGTACTGATGACGTGAAGATCAAAGCGGATCGTCAGCTCAATATTGGTACGTCCGATGAGGCCCGGCATGAAACCCATATGTCAAAAACGACCAAATCGGGCCTGCTAAGCAGTGGAGGACTCGGCTTTACTGTCGGAAAACAGGCCGTTAAACAGACTACCGATACGGACAGCAACCAGAAAAAAGGCAGCGTGATCGGCAGTACGGCGGGCAGTATCGATCTGGCTGCTGGTGATACTGTACGTCTTCACGGCAGTGATGTGATAGCGGCTAAAGACGCGAGTATAACGGGGAGCGATATTCATATTACGACCGCTGAGAATACTCGCACCGACATCACTACCGTTGAAACTAAACAGAGTGGTCTGAGCGTTTCTTTAAGCGGCGCAGTAGGGAGTGCCTTAAATACGGCCGTTGAAACGGCACAAACTGCCCGGAAAACTGACGACGGACAGCTAAAAGCGCTTCAGGGAATTAAGGCCGGTCTTAAACTGGAACAGGCAAAGCAGGCGGGTCAGTTAGCCAGCGCGCAGAACCCAGATTCCGATGCAAGCAATAACGGCTCGTTCGGCGTGAATCTCTCGTATGGCAGCAGTAGTTCCAAATCTGTGACTAAAACAGAGCAGAAAACGGCATCGGGCAGTAGTTTAACGGCCGGTGATAATATTAATCTGACGGCAACCGCTCAAAGTGGACAAGGCAATATTCTTGTCCAGGGGAGCACCCTCAATGCCGATAAAAATATCAGCCTGACGGCCAGGAACGATATTGCATTAAATTCGGCAGCCAATACCCAAGTTCTGGACAGTAAAAATGACAGTAAAGGGAGTTCAGTTGGCGTAGGTATTACAGCAGGACAGGGTGGCGTGGGCTGGAATGTCAATGCCAGCATGAGTAAAGGCAGTGGTTTTGAGAAAGGTAACAGCCAGTACAACACGGATTCTGACGTCAAGGCAGGCAAAACACTTACCCTTAACAGTGGTAAAGACACGACCTTAACCGGTGCCCAGGCGAGTGGTGAGACAGTAAAAGCCCATGTGGGTGGTGACCTGATAATAAGCAGCCAGCAGGCCATCGATAAGTACGATTCTAAGCAACAAAATGTCAGTGTCAGTGGTAGCGGCGGACTAGGAAATGGCTCTTTGTCTGTCAGTGCAGACAAAACAACGATGCACAGTGACTACCAGTCGGTGGACAGGCAAACCGGGATTAACGCAGGCAAAGGGGGCTTTGATATCCAGGTGGGTGACCATACCCAGCTGGAGGGTGCCGCTATCCGCAGCGAAGCCAGTAAGGACAAGAACAGGCTGGATACCGGCACAATTGGCTTTAGCGATATTGAAAATAAAGCGGAGTTCCAGGTTCAGCATCAAAGCGCCGGGATTAGCAGCGGGGGGGATATTGGCGGACAGCTTCTGACCAATTCGGGCAGTGCGTTGCTGAGTGGAGTAAATAATCAAGGCAAAGACAGTAACATAACCCGTTCGGCGGTGGCTGAGGGTGACATTATTGTGCGTGACACGGAGGCTCAGAAACAGAATGTGGATGATTTGAGCCGTGATACCGGGAATGCGCATAAGAAACTGGATCCCTTGTTTGACAAAGAAAAAGAACAAAAACGGCTGGAACGGCATAAGCTGATTGCGGAGATAGGTCAGCAGATTAGCGATATAGCAGTAACGGATGCGAGGATAAATGCGATAGAATCAGCGGCAGCCGCCTCGGATGAAGAGCGTCAGGCCGCGAAAGAAGAACTGAAGTCGAAAGGTAAAAATAGCGATCCGGCAGCGGTTAATGACTATCTTGTCCAGCAGTCGATAAATGATTCAGGCTGGGGTGTGGGCGGGGATAATACCCGTATTGTTGATGCCGGAACGGCCCTGATACAGGGGCTGGCAAACGGGGATATTAACAGTGCGGTAGCCAACGCCAGCGCACCTTATATCGCCAATATTATTGGTCAGCGTCTTGAAAACAAGACGGGTAAACTGGCCGCCCACGCGATAGCGAATGTGGCGCTGGCGCTGGTAAAAGACGAGAATGCGTTATCGCAGGCGACAGGCGCCGTCACAGCAGAAGCGACGGGCATGCTGGCGCAGGAGTTGTACGGTAAAAAACCGGCAGAGCTGACAGAAGTTGAGAAATCGACCCTGAGCGCGTTTGCCAGCCTGGCGGCAGGGATCGCGGGAGGCCTGACAGGCGGAAATACGCAGGATGCGCTGAATGCGGCTCAGGCAGGGAAGACGACGATAGAGAATAACTATCTGAGTTCCAAAGAAGCCCGTCAGCTTGATCAGGAAATGCAGGACTGCAAAGCCTCTGGTGGAGACTGTAATAAGATCGTTGAGAAGTACATTGATATCAGCAATAAAAATAGCAAAGAACTGATTGAGGCCTGTACTGGCGGCGGCGTTGCTTGTGTCACCTGGCAAGAGCTGATCCAAGGAGCAACAAATGTTGCCAATGATGCCCATCCATCACAGATCAGGCTGGATGAAAAACTAAAAGATCCGACTGCAGCTGCATTGGTGAATTATCTTAATAGTACTGATTTAAGATTCCTGCAAGATAATATAACTCAGGGTGACCGGATACTATCTGTTGTCAGTGATCCAACTTCCTGGCCGGTAGCAATAATGGGTGGTAAAGCCATTATCAGCAACGGGTTTAATAAAGGAAAAGAACAGTTAATCGCAGTGGGAGCATCTGCAACTGGGAGTGCCGTTATTCAATATGGCGTACATGGTGAGGCGAAACTGTCGGATGTGATCGGTGCAGGGATTATCGGCGCGATTACGGCGGGTAAAGGCTATAATCCAACAGTGACATGGAATGCGGCAGGGGGATATTACCAAGCAGAACTTAAAGGTGACGATCCGTTCTTAGGGGCTCTTCTGAGTAAGGCGGGGGCAGCTACGGGTTATGCTGCTGGTAACATACTTAAAGTTCCGGCAGATAAGATATTTAATCCAGTATCGAAACAGTATGAATGGGTTCCGACTGGCGTCTGGACGATAACCAAACCAGCACCACAAAATTCTCTACCCTCAATCTTAGGTAATACGGGGAACGCTGCCGCTTCTGGAGGATTTACAGAGGGGATGAATGAGGCTCTGAAAAACAAAGAGGAGGGGCAATGATGAATAGCAGATATAGATCATTCATTGCTTTACTTTATCTATGCTCAGTCCTTTTTATTACACTGTTCATTATCGTAATGTCATTCAGTCTGCTTGGTTACTGGATTGGTGGCGGAAAAGACATATTCCCGTTTTTCGCTGATAAGTTATTTAGTTATTTTAAAGTGGGGCTTTCTGGGGTATTGATAGGTTTTATTTTATGGTTTTTTTACTATCGAAAGCTTTAAGTTGATGTTGAGAATAACTTGTTTGGTGTTGTTGCTGCGGGAGGTAGTGCAGCAAATACTGCTGCCGCAGTGGCCGGTGCTACTGGGAACGGAAGCAAAGGTTCTGTAGATGGTGATGACTGGGACGCTGACGGCGGAGGCTGTGAAGGTACCCGCGAGCAGTGTGCAGTGCGTGATCCTAACCGGGGTGATGGTACAAGAGGACCGGGTCATGTTCTGAACAATAGTGGATCAGAGGATGACAGCCAGCCAAACATTGGTAAAAACCTGACGGATGCGGAGAAGGCTGAATTAGGTGGTTCTGGCTCAGGAACGGGTACGCCTCCTCCTCCAGAAAATGATCCCAAGGAACAAAACGGAAAGTCTGTAGAAAAACTTAATCAGAAGCAAGAAAGTGCTATTAAGAAGATTGATAACACTATAAAAAATGCTCTGAAAGATCATGATATAACTGGAACTCTCAAGGATATGGATAGTAATCCTGTTCCAAAAGAGAATGGAGGGTATTGGGATCACATGCAGGAAATGCAAAATACTCTCAGAGGGTTGAGAAATCATGCAGATACGTTGAAAAATGTGGACAACCCTGAAGCACAGGCTGCATATGGCAGGGCAACCGATGCTATTAGTAAAATAGAATCAGCTTTAAAAGGACATGGAATATGATGACCTTCCGTAAATTGATAGGAAATATCAATGTAACTAAGGAACAAAGTCAGCAATCTCCGCTTGAACAGTGGTTCGATCGTGTCATCGATATACCTATAGAAGAGTTGGCAGTGGAAGATCTTTGTCGTGCTATCCGTCAGGAATTATGCATACCTCAACTTATGCCAAGAGTGTTGGAGGTTATGACTGATGATGCATTGGCTGGAGAATATTACGATGGGGAACTAATAGCAGCTTTATCAATGATAAAAGAAAGCGATCTGAAGGATCAGCGAAATATTTTTATTCAAATTCAGCAGGTTATAAATCAACTACAGCCCACAGATATTAACGATGATTTAAAAAAAGATATATTAAAAATCAATCAGATAATCTCATAATTAATCCCGGCCACCGAGCCGGGATTTTACTTTATATCCAGTCAGTTATCTTTATTCAGCTAATCGGATAATCAGTTGTCCAGACTCAGTAAACACCTCAACCTTCTGCCCGGTACTGAAACCCAACTCCGCCATCCATTGCCCTTTAAGGATAATGGCGGGTGCGGGCTGGTATCTACGCTGATCCCGGATATAACTTACCGTATAACGCCGCATTTTTAGTGGTGGGGCTTTAGTTGTGTAAGTAGACCTGTTTTAGTTCCAAGCACTTTTTGATATTTCCGGTTTTTCAGCTATCATCCGGTACTCTTCCGGCGTCAGATTATTCAGCAATTCATCAGGCAGCTCGTTGTTATATTCATTCAGCCAGAGGGCGTGATCTCGCTTTTTCTCTGGTCAGTCATTATGATAATGAGACTATTTTTCATTTAATCTGCTAACCATGTCTACAGAGCTGCTGTTTGATTTTTCAACTCGCCCGATAGTGCCTTTTGCCCAAGATTATCGACATGGAGCAAAGGAACCCTGGCATAGCCATAACTGTGCGCAGCTCTTGCACACGCTTAGCGGTGTGGTGCGTGTAGAAACGGATCAGGGACATTGGGTTGTACCGCCGAGCCGGGGGGTCTGGTTACCTGCCGGTACACGTCATCGCCTGCAGGCGACCGGTGATGTGGCTGCCAGAACCTTATTTATCGATCCTTTTGCCAGAGCGGATCTGCCTTCGGTTTGCCAGGTGGTACAGATTTCGTCTTTGTTACGTGAACTGATTATTAACGTTCTGGCACTGCCGGAACGTTACAGTGCCGGTAGCAGAGAAGAGCGCATTTATGAGTTGATTCTTGATGAGATCCGGGTAATGGATACCTTACCTTTTAACTTACCGGAACCGCAATCAGAGGCGTTACTGTCACTGTGTCGTCAGATTCAGGCCCAGCCGGGTATTCGGTGGACGACGGCACAAGCGGCGCAAAAAATTGCTGTCAGTGAAAGAACCTTGTTGCGTCATTTTCAGCAGCAGACTGGACTGGCATTCAGTGAGTGGGTCAGGCGGGCACGACTGATGGAGGCTCTTAGTCTGCTGGCTCAGGGGCAGTCAGTACTCCGGGTCGCTCTCGAATTAGGTTACGAAAGTCCCGGAGCCTTTAGTGCAATGTTTCGGCGCACGCTGGGTGTATCACCCAGCGATTACTTTACGCATCAGTAGCCGGGGGAAGGGTATTAAGCAGTGCCTGTAAAGAAGCCCGTGAAATATCGTTATCGATACCCACACCCCAGCGGCTTTCACCATTAGCAAAGTTGCAGCGAATATAGGCCGCAGAACGACTCTCGCTATGCCGTCCAAGGGTATGCTCATGATAGTTATCAATCGCCAGGGCGATATTGAATCGACTTTTCAGGGCATCAGCCGCGGCGGATAACAGGCCATTTCCTTTACCTTGTAAGGTGATAACCCCTTCCGGTGTTTGAATGCGCGCGACTAACTGCAAGGTACCATCGGCGTGGCTTTCACTGCGGTAATCCAGTAACTGACGTGGGGCTGTTTGATGTGGTCCGTACAAATCACGGAACAGCTGCCACAGTGCCGTCAGCGTCATTTCATTACCATGACGGTCAGTTTGAACCTGAACATGGTAACTAAAGTCCTGCTGCAGACCGCGCGGTAATACCAGCCCATGGTTCTGTTCAAGGATCCAGGCAGCCCCACTTTTACCCGACTGACTGTTGACGCGAATAACCGCTTCATAAGTACAGCCCATATCTTCAGGATCAACCGGCAGGTAGGGCATTTCCCACAATGGAGAAGGAGATGTCTGACGTGCAGTAAAACCTTTTTTAATCGCATCCTGATGGGAACCCGAAAAAGCGGTAAAGGCTAGCTTTCCGGCATAAGGATGACGAGGATGTACAGGCAACTGGTTACATTGTTCGACACACTCGACCACACTCTTGATATCGCTGAAATCCAGTTCAGGATCGATTCCCTGACTGTAGAGATTCATCGCCAGTGTAACCAGGCAGACGTTACCGGTACGTTCACCGTTACCAAATAAGCAGCCTTCAATTCTGTCGGCACCCGCCAGAACCGCCAGTTCAGCAGCAGCAATACCACAACCTCTGTCGTTATGAGGATGAACGCTGATACACACATCGCGGCGTCTTGAGAAATGACGACAAAAATATTCGATCTGATCCGCATAGACATTCGGGGTATTGACTTCTACCGTTGCTGGCAAATTAAGGATCATTGGACGGGTTGCGGAGGGTTCCCAGATATCAGCAACGGCTTCGCAGATCTGCAGGGCAAAATCAGATTCAGTGAAACAGAAGGTTTCCGGGGAGTATTCGTAGCTCCATTCAGTATTGGGATTTGCTTCGCATAAGGCTCTGACCTGACGTGTGGCATTGACCGCCAACTGAACAATCTCTTCCTTACTCTGACGGAAGACCAGATCACGGAATAACGGAGCAGTGGCATTATAGACATGGACGGTGGCACGCTTTGCGCCTTCCAGGGCGGCGAAGGTACGATCAATCAGATCGCTGCGTGCCTGAGTCAGCACCTGAATTGTGACATCGTCCGGAATGCGTTTTTCTTCGATCAGCGTACGGACGAACTGAAAGTCAGTTTCAGATGCAGCCGGGAAAGCCACTTCAATTTCTTTGAAACCACAGGCAATTAACAGATCCCAGAAACGTAATTTACGAGCGCTATCCATAGGTTCGGCCAGAGACTGATTACCATCACGAAGATCGGTAGAAAGCCAGCGAGGAGCCTGAGTCAGAACCTTATCCGGCCATTGACGATCGGGTAATGAAATAGGGGTATGCGGGCGATATTTTTGTGATGGAACTTGTAACATGCTGACTCTCCTTAGTTAGGTCTGTCTCTATCCTGACTGAGAGCGCTGACAGATACTCACGAAAAACTGACAACATGGCGTGAGAAACCGCCATCCGTCACTAAAGTTAGCAGGAGTGGGGAGCGATATTTTGCTGATACAAATCATTTGGGCTGCCATTTTTAGCGGCAGAATCGCAGAAAATAAAACGGGAAAGCGCTCGCTTTCCCGTTTTATTCATTCTGATATTAAAGCGTTTTTATACCCAAAATAATTTGAGTTGCTTGCAGGCTTTTAGTTCAGCCCGTCGGTGAGCACAGATAAATTCTGTGATTCGGCGGGCTGAACGCAGGCAACACCCAAGCAACTTGAAGTATGACGGGTATATTAATGAGCGCCTCCACCTTTTCCTGCCCCAAACGGCGGTCTGGCAAACCACACCAAGCCTATCAGCAGAATAAAGATCCCACCAGAAAGCCAGAATATTTCGTTGGCGGAAATAATCAGCCCTTGCTCGGTTATCTGCTGCGCAATATAGCTTGAGGCTTGCTGATGAGTCATACCTAAGTTTTCTAATTGCTGGTACGTATCGATAGCGTTCTGGTTATAAGGGGTAACCGATTCTGTCAGATGAGCATGGTGCAGTGATTCACGGTTACTCCACATAGTGGTGGTGATTGAGGTACCGATAGAACCTGCAAGCGTACGCAGGAAGTTTGACAGGCTTGACGCCGCAGCCAGTCTTTCTGGCGGTAAACCGGAAAGAATTATCGCCGTCAGTGGCATAAAGAAGCAGGCTACTGCAAAACCCTGAACAAACTGCGGCCAGGCAACACCGGCAAAGTCTATTCCTGGCTCAAAGGTATAGGCGCGCCAGTAGAAGCACACGGCATAAACAATAAAGCTGAATGTCACCAAAAGACGCATATCAATCTTATGGGAGAAACGGCCAATTATCGGTGATAGCAGTACTGGAAGAAGTCCTACCGGTGCTGAAGCAAGCCCTGCCCAGGTTGCGGTATACCCGTAAACCTCCTGCAATAGCAGCGGCAGCAGGACGATGGCGCCGAAGTAAATCAGATAGGCGAGGCTGATACAGATACAGCCCACGGTGAAATTTCGCGATTTAAACAGCGATAAATCAACGATGGGGTCTTTATCGGTCAGTTCCCAAACCACCAGAAATGTCAGCGTTACCACAGCAACCGCTGCCAGCACCACAATTTCAGTGGAGCTAAACCAACTCAGTTCCTTCCCGCGGTCGAGCATGACTTGTAAGCTTCCCACCCCGATAACCAGTAATCCAAGACCAACAGCATCGATACGGCGGTGTTCGGTCTTTGTTTCACGGTCACGTAAGGTTCTTAGCGTGAGAAGTACTACAACTGCGCCAATAGGAACGTTAATAAAGAAGATCCAACCCCAGTGATAATTATCACTGATATAACCACCGAGTATAGGGCCAAAAATCGGCGCGACCACCACGGTCATTGACCATAATGCCAGGGCCAGGCTTCGTTTAGCGGGTGGATAGTTATTCAGTAATAAACTTTGAGATAACGGGATTAACGGACCAGCAACCAGCCCCTGGAGAACACGGAAAAAAATCAGCATTTCCAGGCTATTGGACATACCACATGCCCAAGAGGTAACCACAAACAGGATTATCGACCAGAGGAACAGTTTTACCTCTCCCATCCGCTTGGCCAGCCAGCCAGTGATAGGAATGGAAATAGCATTTGCGACCCCAAAAGAGGTAATAACCCAAGTTCCCTGGCTCATTGATGAGCCAAGGTTACCGGCAATAGTTGGAATCGCCACGTTAGCAATCGTGGAGTCCAGCACTTGCATAAAGGTCGCGAGTGAAAGTGCGATGGTCATAATGACCAGTGGTGCACCCTCTAGCGGCTTTCGTTGTGCCATATAGCCTCCAATTGATTAACCCGCATTGGCCTGAATAATCTGGTCGATAAGCGTATTCACTGGAGCCATATCAAGTACACGAGCATTGCTTTCGTAAACCGGGGTCGTACGAACCTGCGTTGACAGGACAGCACCCTCAGTAGATGTCGTATCCACATTGACCAGAGCAGAAAGACCAATACGCAGAGGGTGCTCTGTTATTTGCTGTTCATCGAGTTCGATGCGGACTGGCAGGCGTTGAACAACCTTGATCCAGTTACCGGTTGCGTTCTGGGCTGGCAGTAAAGAAAATGCGCTGCCGGTACCCATATCCAGACCGACAACCTTTCCGGTAAAGACGACGTTATCGCCATACATATCCGTTACCACGGTGGCTGGCTGACCTATACGTATATTGGCAAGCTGAGTTTCTTTATAGTTTGCATCAACCCACATCCCTTTAGCCGGTACAATCGCCATTAATGGCGTTGTCGGACTGATTTGTGAGCCAACCTGTACTGCACGTTGCGAAACGTATCCAGTCATTGGGCTGATAATTTGCGTACGCTGCAGTGCCATCCAGGCATCACGAACCTCGGCTGCCGCTTGCTTAATCACAGGCTGATCTTCAAGGCGTGTTCCCAGTACCATAGCCTGATTGGCATTGTATTGCTGAATAGCGACATCCAGCTCTGCCTGGGCACTGGCCACGGCATCACGGGCATGTTGTAGCTCTTCACGACCAATCAGATTCGCCTGACCTAGTGGAATGCGTCGATTTAAATCGTGTTGCGCTTTAGCCAGTGCTGTCTTTTGTAGCTCAATATTAGCCTGATATTGTTTACTGTTAATCATCAACTGGTGTATCTGACGAACACTGGAAGCCAGCTGAGTTTGTGCCTTTTCAAAGCTCTGTTCAGCATCTGCTTGATCAAGACTGACCAGGACATCCCCTTGTTTTACAAAGTCGGTATTATCTGCCCAGACTTTTGTCACACTGCCAGAGACTTGCGCCATGATTTGCACTTGGTTACCTGATACATAAGCATCGTCGGTTTCTTGATAATGTCTTAAAACTAAAAACCAATAGACGCCATAGGCCACGGCAATAGCAACAAAAAGCAAGGTTAAGAAAAGAAGAATGCCTTTACGCTTTCCTTTCTTGCTGGGTTGCTGCGGGGCATTCATCTCCGCATTTGTGCTCATGCTAATCTCCACTTATTGATAATTTTTGACGGAAACTGTCGACAGGCAGGTCACTCGATCTTATCGGACCTGTCGATATCGGTTAAAAGAACATGTGTGCTGTAAAGAGACGAATGTCGTTATACCTTTCATACTTCAAGCCGCCTGAGGGCTGGTATTCAGGCAACATTGCGTTTTTTGGGTATACATGGTCAGGGAGCATCAACCAAGATGTGATTCTTCATCCATTTGATCAAGACGAGTCAGTAGCTTACGGGTAATGGTTTCAAGCTGTGTTTGCTCATCTTTATTAAGCGATGACCAGATTTGGTGCAGGCAACTGTGTTGCGGAGGCAGTAACTGGTTTAAAAAGTCGAGCCCTTGCTTCGTTAACTGTAAATACAAACAGCGACGGTCATTATCGCTTTCATGACGTTCAATCCAGCCACGTTTTTCCAGTTCATCTGCAATACGTGTCGCATTGGTACGCGAAGAACCTAACGCATTGCTCAGTTCAGAAGGTTGGATACTGTGATTTTCCTGAGCTTCTAAAGTGATTAACGCCATGAACAAGGTTTCGTTGATCCCTTGCGCTTTCAGCATTTTATTACGATTTTCCAAAAGTTTACCGTGCATATGCATACACAGTCGTGTCAGGAGAATTTCCTGATACGGAAAATCCTTACAACGCTGCGCGCGTGTTGTAAGCATTTGTTCAATAGGGGCAAACGAACTGTCCATTTTTAATATAACCTCATTAATTTCACCCGGTATAGTAACGGCAGTTACAAATAAAGTAAATCTCCTGACTATACAAAAATATACGTTTGTATACGTTCAATTCCTTTGTTCCGCGAATTCTTCTATGAGAAATCCCTCCGGCCATTCAGAGCGGAGGGTAATAATAAAGCTAAACGGGTTGCTTATGATAACCGAGCCACCAGACCAGCAGCCCTAGTAAAGAAACGCTGGCTCCGGCAATGCAGACCCCAGTCCAGCCAGCATGCTGATAGGCTCCTGCCGAAATTAATGAACCTGCAGCCCCGCCAATAAAATAACTGGTCATATACCCGGCAGTCAGACGATTACGTGCCTCGGGCATCATATGATAAATCACACTTTGGTTGGTGATATGTACACCTTGCACAGTCAAATCGAGGATCAGTATGCCGACAATCAGGGCGATAACAGAATACTGGCCGGCAGCGGTTGCCCCCCATGACAGCAGTAATAGCAGTAGCCCGATACTGGTGGTGAGATGAGCTTTGCCTTTATCCGATAAACTGCCTGCCGGACGGGCTCCTAACGCACCTGCCGCCCCCACCAAGCCAAACAGACCAATCATTGCATCTGAATAGTTAAAAGGCGGGGAGGCGAGCAGAAATGCCATTGAAGTCCAGAGAATACTGAAATTTGCAAAGGTCAGGCAGCCTAATAAGGCGCGTGTCCGCAGTAAAGGATGACGGGTAAAGAGACTGAAAATTGACCCCAGGAGTTGCGGATAATTAAGGTGATTATCTTGCTTCACTCGTGGTAAACCGCGCCACAGGGCTAGTGCCATCAGGATCATCAGTATACTGGCAACCCAGTAGACCGTACGCCATCCTCCCAGGCTTGCAAGTAAACCAGCCACGGTTCGGGCCAGCAGAATACCCAGTAATAAGCCGCTCATAATCGTCCCCACCACCTTTCCGCGTTTTTCCGGTGCGGCCAGTGTCGCAGCCAAAGGAACGAGGATTTGTGCGACGACGGAAAAAAGCCCGGTCAGTGCAGTTCCGAGGATCATGACCCATAATGACTGACTGCTGGCAGTAAGCAGCATGCCCCCTGCAGCCAGCAATGTCATGGTGACAATCAAACGGCGACGTTCAAACATATCACCCAGCGGAACCAGGAAGAGTAAGCCTGCCGCATAGCCCAGTTGTGCAGCGGTAACAATCAGCCCAGCCTGGTTGATAGAAAGGGAAAATGCATTTGCGATAGTGTCGAGTAGGGGCTGAACATAGTAATTACTGGCCACTGCCAGCCCGGTAGCGACAGACATCAGAATGATAAGTGGAGTACTGAGTCCGGATTGATTATTTTTCATTATTAAGATGATTAACGTCAATTTGCCAAATAGATGGAGAAGAGCATACCCAATAAGCGGGTCAGAAAAAAATAGGAAGAGGTGCTAGTTTGTGCGGTTATAGTCGAATGACATATATATACCCGTCATACTTCAAGTTGCTTGGGTGTTGCCTGCGTCCAGCCCGCCGAATCACATAGTTTATCTATGCTCATCGACGGGCTGAACTGGGCGCCTACAAGCAACTCGAATTATTTTGGGTATAGAAGGGATTGGAGATATTCAGAAACACAAAATGGATAAAAAAAAGACAGGGCGTTATCGCCCTGTCTGATATATCGCGTCAGGATTTAACTCAGACTCAGTTATTTAGCGGCCAGGGCTTCATTCACCCAGCCGTCAAATTCTGCCTGGTGTGCTTTTATCCAGCCATCAACATGGTTATTGATATCGGCTTCTGAAGATTTACCGTTGTGCATCATGGAATTCTGCGCATTGATATCTGCTAAAGGTAGTTTCATGATTGCAAAGAGTTTCGCTGCTTGTGGATTCTTCTCAGCCCACTCTTTGTTTGCCGCGATATGCATGGTGCTGACCGGGAAGCCATAGTTGGCACCGTTAGGGAGTTTGGTGTCGATATCTTTCTGTACGCCAGGCAAGGAAGAGAACGGAACTTGTAACCAGACTACATCTTTACCTGGCTTCAGTACATCACTGACCCAGTAAGGTGTCCAGGTATAGTAAAGTACCGGTTTACCTTCTTTGAAGCGCGCGATGGTATCTGCCATCATCGCTGAGTAGTTACCGTGGTTAACATGCACCGTCTTTTCAAGACCGTAGGCGGTATTCTGATGATTGAGCACTGCTTCGCAGCCCCAGCCTGGCGCACAGCCAGTGAGTTCTGCCTTACCTTCACCATTTCGGGAGAAGAGCTTCGCAATTTCCGGATCTTTCAATTGCTCTATGTTGGTAATTTTATATTTATCCGCGGTTTTTTTATCGATCAAGTAACCCTGTGCAGCTCCGGAAACCAGTACGCCTTCACGGTAAAACTTTTTGTCACCACCGGCTGCGGCATACATATCGTCATGCAGAGATTGCCAGTTAACGGCAGTGAAAGTGGCATCGCCAGAAGCGATTGAGGTGTATCCGACGTTATAATCCACCTCACTAGGTTTGTTGACGGTATAGCCGAGTTTCTCAAGGGCTCTGCTTACCAGCAATGTCTGGAAGGTTTCTTCGGCAATGGTGCTTTGTACGGGTTGTACGGTGATACCTTTACCCGGCAACTCAGCTGCAAAGGTGAGGGAGCTGGTGGTAACGAGTGTGGCAAAAGCCGTGGCTAAGATAGCGGTATGTCGCATCGTTATTCCTTTTTTATGTTGTGATGGGCTGGAGAAGTGGCGCGAGGCCACCGCTCTGGCTTATTTCATGAAGGGACGGGTTAATAAACCCAATGGGCCGGTGGTATACCAGCGGCGATTGCCTTTGGAGCGTGCGTCACGACCAACAGACTGAGTTAAGCGGTCAAGGATGATGGCCAGGATAACAATTCCGACCCCTCCGACGGTAGCCAGCCCCATATCAAGGCGGCCGATACCGCGCAGTACCATCTGACCTAAGCCACCGACAGCAATCATTGATGCAATGACCACCATTGACAGAGCAAGCATCAGTGTCTGATTGACGCCAGCCATAATGGTCGGCATGGCTTGAGGGAGCTGAACTTTAAACAGCATCTGACGTGGACTGGCACCAAATGAGCGCGCAGCTTCAATCAAGTCTTCTGGTACTTGCTTAATACCAAGAATGGTCAGACGTATAATCGGCGGCAGTGCAAAAATAATGGTGACCACAACCCCCGGCACATTACCGATACCAAATAGCATGACAATAGGCACTAGGTAAACGAAGGCCGGTGTGGTTTGCATCGCATCAAGCAATGGACGGATAATCCTGGCTGCGCGGTCACTGCGCGCCAGCCAGATCCCCATAGGCAGGCCTATTATTATGCAGAAGAATAATGCCGTCAGTACCAGAGCCAGTGTCACCATCGCTTGTGACCAGGCGCCAATTGCCCCGATAGCTATCAGCGATATCAGCGTTGCGACGCCCATGCCAAAGGTCGACATCTGCCAGGCAATCAGTGCAAAAACAATGATAGCGACGACGGAGGGCATACCCAGTAGCGCTTGCTGAAAACCACTTAAAATATAATCAACAGGAACCCGTATTCCCTGAAACAATGGACGGAAATGAATAACTACCCAATCGATCCCTTCAGTGACCCAAGTATCAAGCGGGATCAGCGTTTTATGAAAAGGATCAAGAATATTGAAATGCTCTGCCGGTGCGCTGGGGGCTGATGTCAGCCAGTCACTCGAGCTTGTGGCGGCATCAGCCCCCGTTCCCGTCGCGGCATCAGTGGCAGGACTGCCCCATGCATCTTCTGCACCCGCAGTACTTTGTACTGCTTCACTACCGGTATCCCACGGATTTGCTGTATCACTCATTATTGGTTCCCTCACGATCTAAAGCCTGCAATAACACCCCTTTAGAGATAACGCCGACATACTGTTGATTTTCTCCGATAACTGGCACTGCACATGCAGACAGGCCAACATGGGAGAGTAATTCACTGAGTGACGTATCCGCAGATACCGGGGCCGGATTCTCAATAAATGCAGAATCCAGACTTTGCCCTGCAGCAAGAGCAGCTTTTAATGAATCGCCAGAAACAATACCGAGAAACTTTTGGTCACGATCGATAATATAGCCATAGTCACGGTCTGCATCCTGTAATAACTTCAGTGCAGATCGGGGACCAAAACCGGCTGTTTTACGTAGCAGACCAGCAGGATTACGACGGGCAATATCTTTCGCGCTAAATACCTGACTAATATCCACGCCACGGAAAAAGGTACGGACATAATCATTGGCCGGATTGTTAAGAATTTCATCCGGGGTACCGACCTGAATAACTTCTCCACCTTGCATAATGGCTATTCTGTCGCCGATTCGCATGGCTTCATCAAGGTCATGAGATATAAAAACAACAGTACGTTGATGCTTGGACTGTAGATTAATTAATTCATCTTGCATCTCAGCTCTAATTAATGGGTCGAGTGCAGAGAAAGCTTCATCCATCAATAATATATCTGGATTAATCGCTAATGCTCGCGCAAGGCCAACGCGTTGTCGCATACCACCAGAAAGTTCATCCGGATAAGCGTGAGCATAATTTTCCAGCCCAACCTGACGGAGCGCATCTAATGCTTTTTCCTGGCGTTCTGCTACCGGAATACCTGCCAGCTCCATACCAAATGCAGCATTATTTATTACCGTCATATGTGGCATTAAAGCAAATGACTGGAAGACCATTGCAATTTTATTTCTGCGGACTTCACGAAGCTCAGTATCAGATATTTTCGCAATATCGACACCGTCTATCAGTACTTGACCTCGGGTCGGTTCAATCAGGCGATTGAGAAGGCGAACCATGGTGGATTTTCCTGAACCGGACAACCCCATGATGACAAAAATCTCGCCTTCTTCAATGGCCAGACTGGCGTCTTTAACGCCCAGTGACAGACCTGTTTTTTCCAGCAGTTCGCTTTTCGACATTCCTTTATCAATATATTTAAATGCGCGCTGAGGATGTTCACCAAATATCTTATATAAATTCTTCACTTCTAATTTAATTGCCATGCAATAAAAATATTCCTGTGTTTTGATTTATCTATAATTATTCCTGACAAGAAATAGTGGACGCTATCTACCCTAACATATCGAAAATCTGAGACAACCCTCAATTTTGATATTATCAAATACCCGTGCGTTTAGTGTGGGTAGTAGTTCCCCGGTATCACAGGGCTGAGCGGGGATAATGGCTGTTGAATATTTTTTCATATTGCTGAATATCAGTAGTGATATTTTGTGATATCAAGCAAAAATTTGGCTGTAGAATTAGTAATAACATTAAGATAAATGGGTATCTGTATTTGCCAAATTTATAACCAATATGGAAAGGCGATTTTTCAGAATGATGTACAATATGAATATAATATGACACAAAAAAAACAGGCTTGATATGGGCCTGTTTTTTGCTATTGATGCATCCTAATAGATAGCTGATTAAAAGCATTCATTAAGCTTGCTGCGAAGTTAAATCAGCTGTCTCTTCGGCAGTAAATAGCGTTAGCAGTGGCTGATAAACATCATCCCCAGCCTGACTCTCAGCGATCAATGTTAGCGACTCAGTCCGGGCTAATGCTGCACGTTCTTTGTCTGAAAAATACTCACTTACTTTCCAGCCTGCCAGTGCATCCAGTTCAGTCAGTTCATTAGCCAGGGGAGCTTTTCTAATCCCGAATAAAGCAATAACAGAAGCCCCTCATCCTGCTATATTCATCGGTTCCATGGCATGATATTCAGTAATCGTGCCAGTCCGCAAAAACCACTGATACCTGCAAATAATAAACCCGCTCCAACGGCACCTGAAAGTAAGAAAAAGATTGGGTTAAAGCTGTATCCGAGGGCGACGCCGAGCACCACTAAGCTTCCGGCGATAATTTGTACCTGGCGCATAATGGGTAATGGCTGGGACTTATCAATAGCCAGGGTTAATCCGGTTTGTTTCCAGTTATTCAATCCACCTTCAAGGACTAATGCCTTGGCAGGCGCGGCGATTTCCGCCAGTTTTGAGGCATTTTTGGCGGTTCGTGCCCCTGACTGGCAGTGAAAAATCACCACATCATCAGCCGTTAACTTCTCCAGCCGGGCACCTTGTTCAATTGCTGAAAGGGGCAGAAGACGGGACGCAGGAATGTTTTCACGGGCATATTCATCTGCCTCACGGATATCGACTAAAAGAGCCCCCTTAGTTTGTTGCTGTTGTGCTTCAGAGGGGGAAATTGACATTATATTCATGGCGGCCTTAAGAGTAGGAAGATGTCAGTCACCGGGTAACCGTCTGTTTACCCGGAGGCTAAATCATACCGCATTTTCAGGAAGAAGGTTTTCTTCTGCGGCAAGATAACCAATACGATAATTATCCTCGCCATGCCCGGGCTCTTCAAGGAATGTGATATCCAATAGCTGCCACAGGTAAACATCCCAGCCACAAAGTTGTCCATTCATAGCAAACGAAGTGAGAGGGCTATACGGCAAGATCTGTTGCCTGGTGATGGCTAAAAATGGTTTATAGCGGACATCTTCAACCTGAGGAGTACGCAGTGCCTGCCAGGTCTTAATGAGTGGCCAGCCAAAGTCTTGCGTCAGGCGAACAAAACCGGGGCTTTGTAGAAACCGGGTCATCGCTTCAGTATTTTTCCAGACGTATAAAGGGGCATAGCGATTTTCCTTTGCGCCAAGTCGGCTATCATCCGACCGTGAAAACAGAAAGGCTTTTAGTAATAAGCCCGGAAAACCATCGAGTTTGTGGCCATTATCTTGAATACGTTGTTCGATTATCGACATATCGTAATCGGCGGGAAGCGTAAAACTGTATTGCATAATAATCATAACGCCTCCGGGCAATACATTTCGCCATTGCTGAAGCTCCAGTCCTCAGCGTGATTAAACTGAATAATCACCATGACGTCATCGGGATTAATGTCCAATGCTGAGAAAAGGCGCTGACTCAGTACAGAGTAGAGATTTTGCTTCTGCTCCATCGTCCGTAGCTTGCCTGCTGTTATCTGAAAGAGGACAAAGTTATTGCTGCGCTTACCGCTCTGATAGTGTCGGTCAAACACGCGCTGACTGTCAGGAAGTCTTTCAAAGATCTGAAAACAGTCATTTAATGGAACGGAAAACTCTTCTGTCAGACTTTGATGCAGAATGGCAGAAATGTCTTCCAGCTGAGTATCGGTGTAATGATCGCCCAGTGTGATTCGGGTAACAGGCATCAGTCGCTCTCCTCATTAAGACAACCGAGTGCAGATACTGCCGCGGGCCAGCCTGCATAGAATGCCAGATGTGTGAATAGCTCGGTAATTTCCTCGTCACTGACGCCATTCTGACGGGCAAAACTGAGGTGCCAGGGAAGCTGCTGTAACCGCCCCATTGCGGCCAGGGCTGACAGCGTTATCAGACTGCGGTCATGCGGGGAAAGTACTCGACGTGCCCAGATATCATTAAACAGTACATCGTTACTCAGTTCGGCAAGTTTTGGTGCTACTTGAGCGAGCGTTTCTTTATCGAGAATTTTTACCATGACATTGACTCCTTATTGACATAGCAGTGATACTCGCGCAATAGTTTTATCCTGAAAATCAAATTATTTAAAACGAACAGTCCCGATAATAAGGATGATTGTGAATAAACTTACCCCTGCACTGGATTTGGATGCGTTACGGAGTTTTGTGGCAGGCATTGAGTCCGGCAGCTTTGCGCAGGCGGCTTCCCGGCTTGCCCGTTCCACCTCTGCGGTCAGCTCTCAGTTGAAAAAACTTGAGGCACAGTGTGATACCGCTTTAGTGGTGAAAAAAGGTCGTCATCTACAGCTCACCGACCAGGGTGAAATATTGCTCAGTTATGCCCGACGTATGCTGGCGCTGAACGATGAAACATTGCGGGCGATGAAAGGTGAGCTGTTAACCGGTGAACTGCGCATTGGTCTGCAGGAAGATTTTGGTGAGGCGTTGATGCCTGGCATTCTGGGGCAATTCAAACGTCATTATCCGGAATTACGGATAGTTGCCAGAGTGGATCGCAATCAGGCACTGAATACCGCACTGGATAATCAATTACTGGATATGGCACTGGTATGGCAATCAGACACGCAGCTTCAGAGTGGTAAATTACTCGGTGACTGCCCGCTCTCCTGGATCCATCATCCTGATTTTAACATTTCTCCTTTACTGGAAAATGGTGAGCCCTTGCCACTGGTGATGTTTGACAGCCCCTGTTTGATGCGTTCACGTGCTACAGCATGCCTGGACAAGGCAGGAATTCCCTGGCGTGTGGTCTTTGTGAGTCAGAGTCTGAGCGGTATTTGGGCAGCAGTCCAGGCAGGGCTTGGGATAACCGTACGTACACAAATCGGCATGCCAGCGAGTTTGCGTAAGTTAACGCATCTTTTACCCGCGCCGGGTTCGGTAGGTATTTCACTTAAACAATATCAGACAAACGGTAGCTCTCACACCGCACAAATAATGCTTGCTCAGTTGATGGAAGAGGCATTATTAAAAGAACTGCCAGTTATATAAGGGGAATACAGAATCGGGAATGATGTTATCTATTCCCGATTCTGTGGCAGGTTATAATATCAGAGACTGATAACACCTTTTATCAATAATGTGATGATAATAATATCCAGCAATAACAGAATACACTGAGTATACCCGTCATACTTCAAGTTGCTTGGGCATTACTTTTGTCAATCCTGGCGAATCACATAGTTTATCTATGCTCATCGCCAGGATTGACTCTGCGCCTACAAGCAACTTGAATTATTTAGGGTATAAATATATTCAGTGGCTGAGAATATGGGTTGTTATCCTGTTTCTTTAAAGCGCTGATGTTATTCATGGTCGTCCATGCATTATAGAAAAACTTATTAAAACGTGATTTTTATCGCGCAATATTGTTTTGTCATACTTCTGTCAAATTTCCTTGTTCTGATATGCGCAACAAAACGAAAGGGGATTGACCATGAGTAAGAAAAATGCGCTTGCAGCCTTGCTGCTCACTCTTATCAGCGCATCGGCAACTGCCAAATCTACGCTGAATCTCTATACCAGCCAGTTGAATGATGATGCGCAGATGACCGTCAACGCATTTGAAAAGGCGCACCCGGACATTGAAGTAAAATGGATCCGTGACGGAACCACTAAGCTGACTGCACGCCTACAGGCCGAACTGGCTGCTGGCGCTGCCACACCGGATGTGCTGTTGCTGGCAGACAGTGTGACCATGGAATCTCTGAAGAATCAAAATCTATTAACGCCTTATAAATCTCCGCAAACGGCGCGCTTTGATAGTGCACTGTATGATAAAGACGGCTATTACGCCGGAACGAAACTGATTACCACTGGAATCGCCTACCACAGTAAAGCCCCGGTAAAACCCGAGTCATGGAATGATTTGCTCAAGCCTGAAGTTAAAAATATGACCACACTGCCAAGCCCGCTGTATTCAGGAGCGGCACAAATTCATCAGGCCGCAATCATGGACGACCCTAAACTGGGGTGGGACTATTATGAAAAATTGAAAGAAAATGGTGCTATGCCACAAAGTGGTAATGGTGCCGTAATGAGTGCGATTGCCTCTGGTAGCAAGGCCTATGGTGTGCTGGTGGACTATATGGCTATCCGTGAAAAAGCGAAGGGGGCACCGATTGAATTCGTGTTCCCAAAAGAAGGGGTGAGCGTGGTCACCGAGCCGGTTGCCATTATGAGCAATAGCAAAAATCCTGAAGCAGCCAAAGCTTTTGTCGATTTTGTGCTCTCACCTGAAGGCCAGCAACTGGTTCTTGAGCAGGGCTTTTTACCAGCGGATGCCAGCCTGCCCGTTCCGCAAGGTTTCCCACCTCGCGACAGCATTAAGCTAATGCCATTGAATGCAGCTAAAGCGCTGGCTGATACTGAAACCAATAAAAAACGTTTTGCTGACCTGTTCGGTAACCGTTAATTCCTTTCGGTATGACTGACAATCAAATAGCCAGTAATAACGGACAGACTGTTACTGGCTTTTATCGTATCTCGTTTTGGAAGTTGTTTCGTCATGACAAGTATGACTTTGCATCAGAATGCCAGTAATCACTCTATAAAGGGGCTACTCTGGTTATTATTATGCCTCGTCGCGTTACTGAGTTTATTACCCAGTTTGCGTCTGCTTCTTTCAGCTTTAGTGGATTGGCGGCAGGGTAGCGACAGCAGTTTGTGGCGAGTATTAAATAATCAGGCCACCTGGGTGGCGTTATACCACAGTATTTATACCAGTGGATTAGGTACGTTAATTTCTTTATTTCTCGGCAGTTTGTTTGCCTTTTGTCTGGCACTGACCCCTATCCGTATGAAACAAGTATGGGTCTTTTTATTTATGCTGCCAATGATGATCCCTCCTCAAGTGACAGCATTGAGCTGGCTGCAGTTATTTGGTTCCAATAGTATTTTGCTTGACAGCATTGGTCTTGCCCCTGAATTTGGTAGCGTGAATCCACTGTATTCCCCAGAAGGTATTGCGCTGTTATTGGGTATTCAACACGCACCTCTGGTCTTTCTGGCGCTGCGCACGCAACTGCAGTGTTTACCGAAGGAGCATATTGAAGCGGCGCGTCTGAACGGCGCTTCGTTGTGGCAGGTGTTTTTCGATATCGTGCTACCACTTTGCCGTACCGCACTGTGGGGAGGCGCGACGATTGCCTTTGTTTCTGCTCTGGGCAATTTTGGCATTCCGGCGATGCTCGGTATCCCTGTCTCTTACTTTGTTCTGCCTGTCTATATCTATCAGGCACTGTCCAGTTTCGGCCCGTCGATGATTAACGAAGTTGCCGCCTTGTCAGTGCTGATGGGAATTCTGGCGATTGCGATTGTGACCTTGCAGGCAAAAATGCAGCGTCGGTATGCCTTGCCATTAATTGGCATGGCGGGGCGTTCGTTAGCATTCACTTTAGGGAAATGGCGCCTGGTGGTAGAAATTATGATGGGACTGGTGTTGTTTGCCATTCTGGTTGCCCCGTTACTGGCGCTGATTGCCACCTCTCTGGTGCCGACGATGGGGGTGCCACTCAATAGCGACACTCTCACTTTCGCTGCCTGGCGCAGTGTTTTTGATGTTCAAAGCCCTGCATGGCGAGCACTCACTAACAGTATGGTGCTGTCTGTTTCTGCGGCCATGGTATTGCTGGTGCTCAGCCTGCCTCTGGCCTGGTTACTGGTGCGTTACTCCAGTCGTCCACTCCGCTGGTTACATAGCATGATAGATATACCTTACACGCTGCCGGGAGTCGTACTGGCTATCGCTTGTATTCTCTTGTTCTCTCGCCCATTACCGATTCTGGAAATAAGTCTCAGTGGAACGCTCACGATTATTTTTATTGCCTATCTGGCCCGTTTTCTCACTGTCTGTTTAAAACCCGTTCATAGCAGCATGATGCAGTTGGATCCGGCGATGGAAGAAGCGGCCAGCCTGGCGGGGGCGAATTTCTCCCAGCGTTTAACCCATATCGTATTACCACTCCTGGCACCGGCAGCCTTTGCAGGCGCGCTGCTGGTGTTTCTGACGGCGGCGAATGAACTGACCGTTTCCGCTCTGTTATGGAGCGCAGGAAAAGAAACGCTTGGGGTGGTGATATTCAGTTTGGATGAAAGCGGTAATAAGGTACTGGCATCTGCCATTTCGGTATTCGTTGTCGTATTAGTTGCATTAGTGATGTTGCTTCTGAGCGCGCTGAGTAAGTATTTACCAAAAGGAGTTATCCCATGGCAGAGCTAAAACTGGAACAGCTTAGCAAAGTATTTGGCGACCAGACCGTTGTCCGGGGTATTAATCTGACGATTCCCCAGGGAGCCTTTACTGCGTTACTTGGGCCTAGTGGCTGTGGCAAAACGACGACATTACGTATTCTGGCCGGACTTGAGGAACTCAGTGGCGGGCGTTTATTGCTGGGGGATAAGTTGCTGGCTGACAGCCAGACTCACACGCCTCCTGAATTACGTGATATGGGGATGGTATTTCAGTCTTACGCCCTGTGGCCCCATATGACTGTTGCAGAAAATGTCGGTTACCCGTTAAAACTACGTAAGGTAAAAGGGGCGGCGCGGCAAAAACAAGTTATGGATGCGCTGGATATTGTTGAACTGGGGGCCTATGCCTGCCGTTCACCCCAGGAGCTCAGTGGCGGACAACGTCAACGTGTCGCTTTAGCGCGTTGCCTGGTTTCTGAACCTAAAGTGGTATTGCTGGACGAACCTCTGGCCAACCTCGACAGGCACCTGCGAGCTACCATGGAACAAACTTTCCGAGATTTTCATCGCCGGACGGGGGCGACCTTTGTCTATGTCACCCACGATCAGGCTGAAGCGATGGCGCTGGCCAGCCATATTGCCGTGATGCACAAAGGCGAGTTAATGCAGTGGGGGGCACCTCAGGATTTATATCTGCGTCCACAAAATGCCTGGGTGGCGAGTTTTATTGGCAAGGGGAGTATCTTGTCATTAGCCACTCCCGCAGATACTCAGCACCTGGACGGTCAGCGATTACACAATAGCTTTAGTAGTCAGACTCTCTATGCAACGCAACCTGTACTGGTGCGCCCGGAACATGTTCAGGTCGCCGATAGCGGACTGAGCGCCAAAGTTGAAGGATGTATTTATCAGGGGGAGCGCTATCTGGTTGATTTGCGTCTGCCTGATGGTCAAAGACTTACCGCGTTCCACCATGCCGCTTTGCAACAGCAGCAGAATGTTTGCGTGCGCTTACATCAGGGCTGGCGTCTGGAGGCAGCATGAAAATAGAGATTATCAGTGGTCTGAATCGTAAAGCGCCAGCCGCTATTTTACTGAGCGCTGAAGGTCTGCGTATTTTGCTGGATGCGGGCGGCGAACTTGAGTCGGATAAAGCCTTATGGCAGGTTCCTGCAGATATCGATGCTGTTTTGCTCAGTCATGACCATACCGATCATATTGCCGGACTTAATCGTTTACCACGTGATGTGCCTGTTTATTGTAGCAAGGTGACGGCGCAGGCATTACCCGTGGGGCACAATGTTCAGTGTATTGATATCAGAGGACGTTTTCGTATTGGTGGGATAACGGTGACAACCGGGAGCTGTGGTCACGCCTACGGCGGTGTCTGGTTTCATCTGGATATTGCGGGGGGCGTATTTTATAGCGGTGATATCAGTATGGAGTCTGCATTGTTTCACTTTGACTCACCGCCACCCGCCCGTATTGCTCTGGTCGATGCATCCTACGGTTTATATGATATTCCTCAGCAGCAGCAACTGGACAGGTTACGCCACTATTTATTACAGCCCAGTTTATGCCCGGTTCCTCCCTCAGGTCGTGCAGTTGAACTGGCTTTGTTAAGGGTGCGTGATAATCAGGCGAATATCGCGATGGATGAGAGCTGTCGGACAATGATGGAGCAAATGTCACATCAGAACGACGGTAGTTTACAGGCAAGTGTGGTGGCTGAATTACAATCTCTGACTCAAATATTGCCGCTATTTTCTACCGAAGCGCCTTTGGTTCTGGCCTCTGATCCTGATGGTATGAGTGGCATGGCGGGGATATTACGAGAACGGAATGATTTCCATCATCGTACCTTATTTACTGGCCATCTTAATCAATACGCTCATCAGCAGTGGCTGTCAGGAGAGGTCGATTTTTGTCGCTGGAATGTCCACCCTACGCTGAGCTGTTTAAAAAAACTGGTGGCTATGCTGTCATGCCAGTACTTCGCTCCGCTGTTTACGCCGCTGAATAGCCCGGCACAATGGCAGCAGGAACTACAATGTGAAATAATCACTCACCCCACGTTTGAAATAGAACTATGTCAATAATTTGTAAGCCTTTTGTTTTTGTTCGTCACGGCGAAACCCCCTTAAATCGTGACAAGTTAATCGGCGGTAGTACCGATGTCCCACTGACTGATACAGGCAGACGACAGGCCGAACTTGCACAGCCTCTGCTGGCACGTTTTCACTGGAGTGCCATTGGCGTGAGTTCATTATTGCGTGCCCAGCAAACTGCTCAACTGGCGGTTCCGGGTGGCAGTTACCTCACACTGGATGGATTACGTGAGCGTGACTGGGGAGATTTGGAAGGTTTGCCCGGGGCGGCAATTACCCCCTATGAAGAGACGCCTCCGGGAGGAGAAAGCTGGGAAGTTTTTCTCGACAGAGTGACAACGACAGTGAATACATTATTAACGGAGTTTGAATGCCCACTGATCGTTGCCCATTCTGGCGTTTTCCGCGTGCTGAACTATTATGCTTTTGGAACGCCTTACGGTAACCGTATTGGTAATGTCGATCCGATGTGGATTTTACCCGGAAAAATTCCGCAAGAGTGGCGTATTATGCCGCTGGAACAACGAGATACCCTGCGATGATATTTATTATCATTGGGTAGACTACACCCGTTATATCCCAGGTTGCCAGAGGCAGCCTGTATCCAGCCCACTTAATCACAGATTATCTATGCTCATCGTCGGACTGAGTTTGGCGCCTGCAGGCAACTTGAATTATTCTGAATATATGTCGTTATTGCTTAGTATGATTTAAACAACCTGGTGTTATTGTCGTAAGATAAAAATACGCTTATTTGTATACCACATGCAAAAAAGCAATCTTCTTTTCTTTATCAATGGAGTCAACGTACATATATCCTTTGTCATCAGGAAGAGGGTGGGGAGTCTTGATACCCATTTTATGAATGTTGTTATAATTAACTAGCTTCTCAGGATGAACCGTTTTACTACAATTGCCAGTGATTCTATTTTTTGACTGTGTTACCTCACAACCTCCTTCAACTATTTCACCACGGAAAATAATAATCCCATTTGAATGGGCTGTTCCCATGCTGAAAATGAAAGGAAAAGTAAAAAACAATATCTTACTCATAACCTTAATCACTGTTATCTCCAGTTGTTACCGTGCCATGATCTGCAAGGTATTTATAAAAGAACGTCACTTTTACGTCATGGTTGTATCATGACCGGGACGTTAAGATCTATATGGATATTATTGTTAAGGATATAAAATTCAGTGGGTTAGTGTATTGTTCTTTCAATTTTTGTTAAGTGAGTAAAATATCGGAAAAGCATTTATTTGGTCGCCATTTTTGGTGGGATTTAAAAATGAAAATAGTTTTTATTCGTGGGGGTGTATTTAAAAAGGTTTATATATTTTTTAATTTTAAATTCTCCGGGGAATGTATCGTGTCGAGGGTTGCATATGATATTAGCACTGTTTAAAAAATGAACTCGCAGAGCACATTCTCAATCATCAGTGACGGATCAGACCGTTTATCAACAATAAAAAATGTCTGTATGCAGAGAAATATGGCTTAAACCCGTCAATAGTGCATGCAGATATATCCGGCGTATCAGTACTTTCAATGAGCATCAGTATTATGTTTGAAGTACTATCAAGCAATTGAACGAATGCACTCAAAGTAATGTGAGTTGCCGGCAAGCAACACACTGGCAGCGTGAATTATGACGGGGATCACCGATTAATCTACTTACAGGAACAGACCATGGAGACATTTACCCTTGTCAGTAATGACGAAATAACCGATGTAGACTGGTTGCAACTATCAAACCTGTTAGAACTATGTGGTTTAAATAAACGCCCGCCAGAGATTTTGCAGCGAGCCTTTGAACAAAGTCAGTTTCGCTATCTGGGGTATTATCATGGTGAACTGGTTGCCACTGCCCGGGCTATCAGCGATCTCACCTATGCTTCCTATCTGTGTGATGTCGCGGTTCATCCGTATTACCAGGGGCGTGGATGGGGTAAGTCTCTGATGGAGAAAGTGATACATGATCTTGCTCCATTGGGAAAAGTGTTCATTTATTCGGTACCGGAGAAAATGGATTTCTATCAACGCCTGGGATTTCACCCCTTGTTGACTGCAATGGTACATGTCGATGAGAAGACGCTACCTGCCTTGATAAATGCGGGCTATATTCCGCCTGTCTAAAGCCTGACGGTGGCCAGTATCCTTTGTTGCAATAACGTGTTTTTTATTATCACTCACCGATTGTCAGCCAATATAAACTGACCGGCGCTATGACGGTTCTTTGTTTGAGCTGGCTCGTAACGGCAGTTTTACCCTCTGCTTGTCGCTGTTGCTTCATCCCACCTAAAAATTTTCCTCAGCCATTAATTGTTATTTGATAACATTACCTACTGCATGTTATAACGTAACAATTACCACTAACAGGATCGTAAAGAATGAAAAAAACAGCACTTGCTCTGGGAATGTCTCTTCTGTTGTCATCGGTACAGGCATTGGCCCATGGCTCTCACGGTAAACCGCTATCGGAAGTTGAGCGTAAAGCCAGTGAAGGCATATTTGATGATAAATCCGTACAGGATCGTAAACTTTCTGACTGGGATGGCGTATGGCAGTCTGTGTACGGTTACCTGCAAGATGGCAGTTTAGATCCGGTGCTGGAGAAAAAAGCGAAAAATGGCGAGAAAAGTGTTGCTGAGTACCGTGCTTACTATGAGAAGGGCTACGCCAGTAATGTTGATATGTTGGGTATTGAAAATAATGTGATTGAATTTCATATCGGCAAAGAAACAACTTCATGCAAATATGATTATCAAGGCTATAAAATTCTACATTACGCATCAGGAAAGAAAGGGGTTCGTTACCTTTTCGCCTGTACGGATAAACAATCAGCCGCACCAAAGTTTGTGCAGTTTAGCGATCATATCATCGCTCCACGCCAGTCACAGCACTTCCATATTTATATGGGGAATGAGTCCCAGGACGCGCTGTTAAAAGAGATGGATAACTGGCCAACATTCTATCCTTACAACCTGACCAAAGAGCAGGTTGTTGATGAAATGCTGCACCATTAATCACCACTACCGCCTTCATGCGTATTGTCTGAGTGTTAATTTTAACTCAGACAACGTTGTGACAGTCGTCTACTGACAGAATTGTTTCAGTAGTTCTGTATGCTCCAGCTGGAGGCGATAGCGATAGACAGGACGTCCGGTGACACCGTAGTGAATACGGGTATAAAGAATATCAACCTTATCAAGCCAGATAAGATATTTACGGCAGGATACACGTGAGATATTCACCGACACCGCTAACTCATCAGTAGAGAACTCTTCATGCTGGTGCTCGTCAATCCAGCGACAAATCGTACGTAATGTTTGTGCCGTAAGGCCTTTTGGCAGGCGAGACGCGTCGACGGCCGCGGGATAACTACCGTGCAATAGCCTGTCGACATCAGCTTGTTGGTAATGCTTCTGACCGCCGATTAGTGCACGTTTGTCACGCCAGAGTGTAAGAGCTTCTTCAAAACGCGCAAATTGAAAGGGTTTAATCAGATAGTCGACTACACCATAGTGCAGCGACTTCTGAATTGTGTCAAAATCAGACGCAGAGGAAATCACTATCACATCAATAGATTGATTATTCTCTCGCAACATCGGAAGCAAGGATAAACCATTATCTTGCTGCATATAGACGTCCAGTAAAATCAAGTCTATTTTTTGGTCAGGTGCGTTGATGTATTCTTGCGCCTGCTTAAGCGTTGATGCTGAACCGCAGCAGGCAAATCCCGGGATCTGGCCGATATAAGCCCGGTTTAATTCTGCTACCATGGCGTCATCATCAATCACTAAGACATTAATCATATACTGTTCCTTTCACTGTCCCAGGGAAGTGTGAGCGTAAATTGGGTAAGATAGCCAGGCGTTGATTCCACTTGAATATTCCCTTGGCAGCTTTCAATTTGTTGTTTTACCAGATAGAGCCCGAGACCACGTTGCTTCCCTTTTGTGGAGAAACCTTTCTCAAAGATTAACGAGAGGCGTTCCGGTGCCATGCCCGGACCATTATCGCTGACGACGGCGGTTAACATACCGTGATGGTAATGAAGAAAGACCTCAATTTCGCCATCCTGATTGCCTTGCAAAGCATCAACTGCATTTTCCATCAGATTTCCAAGCGCGGTGATAAGAACCATGATCTGATGCTCATTGGGATTATCGGGTAGAAAGCACTCTTCATCCAGTATTAGCCGGTGGCCTGCTTCCTGTATCCGGCTGATTTTTCCGATTAAAAATCCGGCAACGATAGGTTGTCTGATCTTACTTTGCAGAGCCCCGATTTCGACTTGATAGTTATTGGCCGTCTGTAAAACGTAGGTTTCTAGTTTGTCATAGCGTTTTAGCTGTAACAGACCCAGAATAACATGCAGTTTATTCATAAATTCATGGGAACGTTCACGCAGTGCGTCAACATAGCTCACCATGCCATTAACTTGTTGAGTAAGCTGATTAATTTCGGTCTTGTCGCGAAAAGTACAAATTGCGCCTGTAATGCGCTGACGAGTATAAATGGGCATCACATTGCACAGGATTTGTTGTCCGGAAATAATGATTTCCCGATCTTGAATGGCGTTGCCGCTTTCCAGAACTTCATGAAGTATCGACATGACGGGCTGGGGAGCAATATTATTATTGGTGCTAAAATCCTCAGGCGAAAGCAGAACTTTACGTGCAGTCTGATTCATCAAAGTAATATTACCTTGCTTGCCAATAGCAATAATGCCTTCTTTCACCGACTGTAACATGGCCTGGCGTTGCTCAAAGAGTGTCGAAATTTCGTAAGGTTCAAAGCCGAACAGAATACGCTTCAGGGTATAAATCAGTAACGCACATCCGATAGTGCCAACCAGTGCACTAAATAATACCCCCCAGAGCATATTCCAGCGGCTGTGGTTTATTTGTTCATCGACTTTACTCAGTGAAATCCCCACAATGACCACACCAATTTGCTGAGAATCTGCATTATAAACTGGGGTAAAAACACGTAACGACGTGACCAGGTTACCACGGTTGATACCAACAGACTCTTTTCCTTGTAATGCCGGCTCAAGATCGTCACCAATAAAATGGTTGCCAATATGGCGTGGGTTTGGGTGTGAGTAACGAATGCCATTCATATCGGTGACCACGACAAACAGCAAATTGTTACGCTCTTTTACCTGTTCCGCGAGAGGGGCTATTATTCTGCTCCCTTCGGGAGAAACGAGCCCCTTTTTGATTATCGGCATATCAGCCAGCGTTCTGGCAACGGCAAGGCCGATGTCTTTGACACTACTACGCGTGAGATGACTGATTTGTAAGGCGTAGAGTAAATAAACCACAAACAGCACCGAACCGATAACACCGCAGAGCATCAGGATAACGGCGGTGCTTAATTTTAGAGGAGATTTCTCTTTTGGTTTCCTGAAATCTGTCATGGATATCCTGGGGCAAAACAAAAACGCATTATCACCTAAGTACTTTTTCGATTAAAGCGACATCCTTATTTGTCCTGAACCCTTCTGCTTAACCCCAGCTTGCCACGCTTTGCTGCAAGTGTTAAAAGGTGCGCTTTATATAAAAAAAAGGAGAAGGGCGTTGAAAAATACGTCAAGTCCATCGGACGAACTTACTGTATCAGATGCCCCTATACTCAAGCGTGGCTTACAGAATCGCCATATACAACTTATTGCATTGGGTGGCGCCATTGGCACGGGATTATTTCTCGGAATTGGTCCGGCAATACAAATGGCAGGACCGGCAGTTATTTTGGGGTACGGCATTGCGGGTATTATCGCTTTCCTGATTATGCGCCAGCTCGGTGAAATGGTGGTTGAAGAGCCGGTTTCAGGTTCATTTGCCCATTTTGCCTACAAATACTGGGGCCCCTTTGCAGGATTTCTTTCCGGCTGGAACTATTGGGTGATGTTTGTGCTGGTTGGTATGGCAGAACTGACTGCCGGCGGCATTTATATGCAGTATTGGTTTCCGGACATTCCGACATGGTGTTGGGTAGCGCTCTTTTTCATTATTATTAATGCCGCCAATTTGGTCAATGTACGCCTGTATGGTGAAATGGAGTTTTGGTTTGCGATAATCAAAGTGTTGGCTATCATCGGCATGATTGGCTTCGGGATCTGGTTGCTCACTTCGGGCCAGGGCGGTGAGCGTACTGGTGTGGCTAACCTCTGGCAATATGGTGGCTTTTTTGCGACCGGTTGGCAGGGACTCATACTGTCACTGGCGGTAATCATGTTCTCTTTCGGTGGGCTGGAACTGATTGGTATTACCGCCGCTGAAGCGCGCTCGCCAGAAACCACTATTCCTAAAGCAGTAAACCAAGTTGTATACCGTATCTTATTGTTTTATATCGGCTCTCTGGTGGTGTTACTGTCACTTTATCCGTGGTTAGAGATTAAGTCGAACAGCAGTCCATTTGTTATGATCTTCCATGAAATGGACAGTAATCTTGTCGCATCTTCGCTGAATTTTGTCATTCTGGTAGCTTCACTGTCGGTATATAACAGTGGTGTTTATTCCAATAGCCGTATGCTTTTTGGGCTATCGGTACAGGGCAATGCGCCAAAATTTCTTGCGGCGGTTAACCGCCGTGGAGTACCGGTACGTTCATTGTTCCTGTCAGCCGCGATAACCTCATTAGTCGTGCTGCTTAACTACTTGCTCCCTCATTCGGCATTCGGATTGTTAATGGCATTAGTGGTCGCCACCCTGTTGCTTAACTGGATAATGATCTCTTTGGCCCACCTGAAGTTTCGCAAAGCGATGCGCCTTCAGGGTAAAGAGACTGGCTTTAAAGCCTTGTTGTATCCTTTTGGTAACTATCTGTGTATTGCCTTTATGGTCATGATCCTTGGCCTGATGTGTACAATGGATGAGATGCGTATATCTGCGATGTTACTGCCAGTGTGGATAGTCTTTTTATACGGTGCGTTTAAACTGTTTCGCCGTTAAGCTGATTTACTGGCGTGTTCACTGGATTAAATCTCCATCGTATCCGGTGAGCATGCCGCGTTGATGATTTGATTCTGTCGAGGGTGGCAGCTGTATTAAAAGGAGGAAGAAATGATGAGTGGAAGCCGGAAAGGAATGTTGTATGTATTACTTTCTGCCGTAATGTGGGGCAGTTCTGGTGTCTGTGCTCAATATATTATGGAAACCAGTCACATCTCTTCCTCTTCACTGACGATGTTACGCTTGTTATTTTCCGGCTTGATTATACTGACGTTATCGCTGACTCATGGTGACAACATTTTTGCCGTTTTTAAACAACGTGAAACGGTTATCTCATTGTTACTCTTCACCCTTTTTGGGGGAATGGCCGTTCAGCTGACCTTTTTGCTGACGATTGAAAAATCAAACGCAGCAACGGCAACGGTATTGCAGTTTCTCTCGCCGACAATCATTGTTGCCTGGTATGCACTGGTAAAAAAGAAACGTACGGGAAAATTAGTCTTTGCGGCGATTGGCACTTCGCTGTTAGGGACGTTCTTGTTAGTGACACACGGTAACCCGCTTTCGCTGAGCATTTCTGGTAGCGCGCTATTCTGGGGAATTATGTCGGCATTTGCTGCTGCATTTTATACCACCTATCCTTCGAAACTGATTGGCTGTTTCGGTACGTTACCTGTCGTTGGCTGGAGCATGCTACTGGGTGGCATAATGCTGGCGCCTTTTTATGCAACACAGACAGGCAGTTTTACCGCCAGTGGAACCACATTAGTAGCATTTTTCTATTTGATAGTGGTCGGTACAGCGATGACGTTCAGTCTCTATCTGACAGGAGCACAGATGATAGGCGGGCAGAAAGCCAGTATCCTCAGTTGTGCTGAACCCTTAAGCAGCGCGCTGTTGTCCGTTTTGTTGCTGGGGATTACGTTTACCTTACCGGACTGGCTGGGGTCATTCTTTATTATCTCTTCAGTACTGTTAATCGCTCTGGATTCCAGGGGCCGGCTACACAGTCAACAGCACTAATTTTTTAAATTATTTCTGCTGATTCCAGGGATTATTTTACGGTTAGAATAGAATATACCTGCCATACTTTAGGTTGCCTGAACGTGATACATATTTAGCTAACTGAGCGACATTGTTTATCGGTTAGCTGAACCTTTATTCGACAAGCAGCGCGATTTATCTATGACAGGGCAACATATTACATTCAGACAAGTGTTCCTCATAAAGGTATCTTATCGTGGCAATTGATAATCTGATTGAGCGTATTTCAACGGTTTTAGACGCAGAATATTCTCTTGAGGGTCTGGTGCGGCATTTACTGGAGATGCTTGAGCTGGTCACTAATATGGAATCTACCTATCTGACGCGTATTGAACCTGACGGTAGTGTGCAACATGTACTTTTTGCTCGTAATACCAAGAGTATGCAAATTCCTGAGGGACTTTCTGTTCCGTGGGGCGACACGCTGTGTAAACGCGCACTGGATGAAAAACGACGTTATACCTGCGATGTAGCAACCCTGTGGGGCGACTCAGAGGCAGCTAAAGTCTTAGGTATTATGACCTATGCCAGTACTCCGGTTATCCTTTCTGATGGCTCACTCTTTGGGACGCTGTGTGCAGCCAGTTCGTCAAAGCGTCCTTTGAACGGGCAGAGTGAACAAGTCTTGCAACTCTTTTCACAGTTGATAGCCCAACAGATCCAAAGCGAACAGCTGTTAGCGGAGCTTAAAGCGGCTAACCGGGCCTTAACCACCGCCAGCTATACTGATGAACTGACGGGCCTGGCAAATCGTCGCGCAATTTTTGAAAAGTTAGAGGGCTTGTTTGTCAATGCGCGAGACGAGTCACGCTATATCTTACTGGTTTTTGCTGACTTGGATGGATTCAAAGCGATTAATGATATTTACGGGCACGAAGCGGGAGATGAGTTTCTTTGTGCGATTGCCCGACGTTTACAAGAGCATATGCGTAGCGGGGAGTTACTGGGGCGAATGGGCGGCGATGAGTTTGTTATTGCAGGACCGGGGCCGGAAGAAAACGAAGCCGCCATAAAAGCCGCTGAGGCTTTGCGTGCCAGACTGGCAACTTTATTGGCGGGGACTTATCAGCTTTCTTCCTGTGTCATTGATTACGTCGGGCCGAGTATCGGTGCTATTGCTGTGAATCCCGCTTTTGATACGCCTGATAGCGCATTACGTGAAGCGGATGTCGTTATGTACATCGATAAAAAACGCCGAAAAAGTGCACTGACCCGATAAAAGAGAAGTCAGCCTTGCAGGCCAGCAGTCCTACGTGGCAGGACTGTTCTGGGCCAGCGGTGTTTCTATCTGATAACCACTGAGTTCAGACACTAAGTCATTGACACCATCGCTCATGTTAACGAAACGCGTTAAAGGTGAGCGGGTGATAACAACAAAAACACCGACGTTACTTTGTGGCACCATGGCCATATACGTAATGAATCCCCCAGCTCCGCCAGTTTTTTGAATAATACCCGGGCGTCCGTTTTGTGGCTGCATGTAAACCCAACCTAAACCTAATGCATCGGCTTTACCGGGGACATCCATACCAATGACTTTTGTCAGTTGAGTTCGTTGATAGATAAGGGTTTGCATTCTGTCAGCTTGCTGTGTGCGCTGATAAAGATCAGACGAGAGATACTGTTGCATCCAGCGCATCATATCGCTGGGTGTGGAATAGACGCCACCGCTGCCAATGGCTGCCAGCGCATTATTGCAGGGGCTTGCGCCCTTTTCCGCGACCATTAACCGCTTACATTGATCGGGTGAGGGCGTGTAAGTGGTGTCTTTCATACCGAGTGGGCGCGCGATATTTTCGCGAAACAGTTCAGCATAGGGCTTGCCTGATGCCCGGGAAAGGGCGTCGGCGAGTAAATCAAAAGCCAGATTAGAGTAGGCTGCTACTGTGCCTGGTGTGGCAGACAATTTCGCTTGCGATAACCAGTTCCAGCGTTGTTTGTAAGTCGGCCAGGTAAATACCGGACGATTTGCCACACCGCCTGGTTGCTCCCGGGGAAGGGCACTGGTGTGGGTCGCCAGGTTCACAAGCGTAATGGGTTGACCATTAAAAGTAGGGACCTGGGCGCCCGTTGGCGCATATTTGCTCAGTGGGTCGTCAAGTTTTACCGTACCGTTATCGAACAGTTTTACCAGCATTTCACTGGTCATCAGTTTTGTAATAGAGGCGATACGAATCACTGAATCAAGTTGGGGGAGTTGATTATTGCCTGGTCGGGTTTCCCCAAAACTATGAAAAATGCGCTGATTTCCGTCAATGACAACCATCGCCATGCCTGTGGCCCCGCTACCATAAAAAATATGATTGGCATATCGTTCAACGACTTCAGCGGCATATTCCTCTGTAGGTGATGATTGCGCCAGACTCATTCCAGAAAAGAAAATGCTGGCAAGCAAAAGAAGTTTTGGCAGGCGAATTTTCAAGGCAAAGGATCCAATTTATAAAATTAATCTATTGTGGCTATTTAACCTGCTAAGCACCTTTATTAAAAGCAGGAATATCATAATCGAGATAAGAAAAAGATAACTTTACTTTACGTTAATCAAGTAAAGCTAATAAGTGAATACCTTCATGAAAACTTCTTATTTTTTTAGAGGTTTTTTTCGTCTTGTTTATGAAAAAATAGAGTATCATCAGCAGAGGTTTGAAAATTTTGCTAACACAATATTCACATTATTTTTTAACAAAAAAAGGGTAATATTGGTGTAAGTTTTTATGCCATTAAAACTTTTCGCTTGTAGTGAATCGCAGAAAGACCAGGTGTACCGCTAATGATTGAGTTCTTTATGCGATACAATTATTTATCGCATACATGAGTAAACTATATGTCCAATAATCACTTGTTCAAACAGGGATTGTTGCACCCTCGCTATTGGCTGACTTGGTTTAGTGTCGGTATCCTTTGGCTTTGGGTTCAGCTTCCTTACCCTTTACTGATGAAAATGGGCGACTGGCTGGGGCGGTTTTCAATGCGCTTTCTTAAGCGCCGCGTGTCGATTGCTCGCCAGAATCTTCAGCTATGTTTTCCTAACTACACCCAAACGCATATTGATCATATCGTCCGTCAGAACTTTAGTTCTTTGGGACGGGCACTGATTGAAACCGGAATGGGGTGGTTCTGGTCAGATGCCAGGATACGTAAGTGGTGCACTGTCAGTGGTCTTGAACACCTTATTGCTGCAGGAGAAAAAGGCAAGGGCGTTCTGGTGATTGGGGTTCATTTTATGACCCTTGAGCTGGGTGGGCGAGTCATGGGAGTGAATCACCCGATGATGGCCGTGTATCGGCCACACAACAATAAAGTCATGGAGTTTATTCAGACTCGTGGCCGCTCTCGTTCTAATAAAGCTATGCTGGATCGCCGTAATCTCAGGGGGATCGTAAAGGCATTAAAATCTGGTGAGAAGGTCTGGTTTGCTCCTGATCAGGACTACGGCCCAAAAGGGAGTTCTTTCGTCCCCTTTTTTGCTGTTGAGCAGGCTGCAACGACCAATGGAACATTCACCATTGCTCGCCTGGCGAAGCCGGCGATACTGACTACGGTATTGATTCGTCGACCGGATGGGAAAGGCTACCAGTTAATGATTGAGCCGGAGATTGACGATTACCCACTTACTGGTAATGACGAACAGGCTGCTGCGGCTTACATTAATCGTAAGATTGAGCAGGAAATCATGCGGGCGCCAGAACAGTATTTATGGCTACATCGTCGTTTTAAAACACGACCGATCGGACAACGTAAACTTTACACTTGAAACTATGAGCAAGTCGGCGAGTCATCGGCTTGAAGAGTGATATTTTCCGCTTCATCGTCTATCTCTGTTGATTACAGCACTTCACACAATCCCGATAAGTAGAGATGGCACATATGTCGTCTCTGGCTTATGTGTTGTATGTTGATATCCCATCGATGAACTGAAAGCATCGCAGCCTTTTTTGTAACTTTTTGATACTGTAAATTAAAATATGGTTATAGAGGCGTATAGAACAATGAATATATTTGAACAGACACCACCATCCCGTCGGCGCTATGGATTGGCCGTTTTTATCGGGTTTATCTCAGGTATCGTTTCCGCATTTGTGAAATGGAGAGCAGAAGTTCCTCTTCCGCGACGTATGATCCTACCCACGTAATCCTGTAGATATGTTTACTGGCGCATGTGGACCGTAATCATTAATCAGAGCTGCAGAGCGCATTGATTGCTCAAGAAACTTTCTGAACCCTCCCTATATTTTCCTGCGAGATTTATTTGGCGTCGCGGATCCTAACTCGGCAGTCTATACCTTTGCCGGTCATGTCTTTAACTGGGTGGGGGTGACACACATCATTTTTTCTATTGTTTTCGCAGTGGGATATTGCGTCGTTGCGGAAGTATTTCCAAAAATTAAGTGATGACAGGGGTTATTTGGCGGTGCGCTGACACAGCTGTTTGTGCATATGAT
Organism: uncultured Cedecea sp.; assembly: GCF_947498825.1. Classification (GTDB taxonomy): domain Bacteria; phylum Pseudomonadota; class Gammaproteobacteria; order Enterobacterales; family Enterobacteriaceae; genus JGM124. The sequence goes on from NZ_CANMLV010000003.1 coordinate 49,757, forward strand.
CTCATTTCCCCTGATGGGACTGACTCCTCCTCTTTTCGAGCTTCCCTGGTATGAAAACGTATCGGAGATATTTGGTCATTTAGTGTGGTTCTGGTCTATTGAGATAATCCGTAGAGATTTACGAAATCGAATGACTCACGAGCCAGATCCTGAAGTTCCTATCGGTGAGGCACGATAAACTTTAATAAATATAAAATGATAAATGGCGCATATTGCGCCATTTATCATTTATCCTACCCTGAAATTGATCAGACATCCTCTTTGTCAGAGTTCTTACGATGAACTTTTATCAAAAAATGATATCAATAAATGGGTTATTATGTTTGTCGTCTTGAATGTTGCATTAATGTTATGTTTTTTGACGAAGTAGACTACTTCTGTACGGTCAAGATAACAGGAGCGATGTTGGTTGCAAAAATCTTGCTGAATCACGTAGTTTATCTATGCTCATCACCAGGATTTATAAGTAGCTCGAATTATTTAGGGTGTAGATAATAGTGCTCGCGGTGTTTTTATTTTAAAATCAATTGCTTAGTTCTTTGTGTTTTTTTATTTGACGACTTGATATAAAAACAAAAATGTATTCAGGAGTGTGGCAATGTTTAAATCTTTTTTCCCGTCACCGAAGATGTTCTTCACTTCGGCGGCTATCTGGGGACTTTTAGTCGTCATTAGCTGGCAGGTTGGACTAGGCCTCTGGCTTGAAAATGCTGTTGGAGCCAGTCAGCAAGAACCTATTAATGCTACGCGCTTTTGGTCACTTAAAGCGCTGGTTTTTTATGGGTATTATGCAGCAAGTGTTGGCCTGTTTGCGGGATTCTGGTGCATTTACAGGCCTCATCGCTGGCAGCTTTGGTCAATACTGGGTTCATCGCTGATTATTTTTGTCACGTGGTTTTTGGTTGAGGTCGGTGTAGCAATCAATGCCTGGTATGCCCCGTTCTACGATCTGATCCAAAAGGCATTAAGCTCTCCCAACTCGGTCACGCTGAAACAGTTCTACTATGAGACGGGTGTGTTTTTGGGGATTGCTTTAATTGCCGTTACCGTATCAGTGTTGAATAACTTTTTTATCAGTCACTATGTTTTTCGCTGGCGTACCGCGATGAACGAATACTATATGCAACACTGGCAAATGCTGCGTAATATCGAAGGTGCTGCTCAGCGTGTGCAGGAAGATACCATGCGCTTTGCTGCTACGCTTGAGGATATGGGCGTTAAATTATTGCAATCAGTTATGACGTTGATTGCTTTCTTGCCGGTATTGGTTGCACTATCACCTCATGTAAAAAGTATCCCGATTCTGGGTGAAATGCCTTATGGTTTAGTGGTTGCTGCGATTGTCTGGTCCTTGGTAGGAACCGGTTTGCTCGCGATGGTGGGAATTAAACTGCCTGGATTACAGTTCAACAACCAAAAAGTGGAAGCTGCGTATCGTAAAGAGCTGGTTTATGGTGAAGATGATGTTAATCGCGCAACTCCGCCGACGGTGACAGAGCTATTTAGTGCCGTTCGGAGTAACTATTTTAGACTCTATTTCCACTACACCTACTTTAATATTGCGCGTATTCTTTATCTGCAAGTGGATAACATTTTTGGTTTGTTCCTGATGTTTCCCTCGATTGTCGCCGGCACCATTACGCTGGGACTGATGACGCAGATAAGCAATGTCTTTAGCCAAGTACGCAGTGCCTTCCAGTATCTGATTAACTCCTGGACCACGCTGGTAGAACTGATGTCTATCTATAAGCGTTTACGCAGTTTTGAGCATACCTTGCAAGATATCCCTCCTGAAGGTGCCAAAGCTTAACTCTCGGTATTAATTTTTCCGGATGACAGCAGAGCAGCGTTAATTTTTCTAACGCTGCTCTTGTTCTAATACGTTCAGATAATAGTAAGTTTCATTGTAAAGTTATCTACGGTATTAATGTTACTGACGACTTAATTACTTTGGTTGTGCGACAATGCCGAAAGAGTTTTTTCTAAACCAATGAGGCTATTTATGCTAACCCTGAAAATGCGTCGTGACTGGCATTATTATGCTGTAGCTGTGGGATTTATTTTTATTCTTAATGGTGTTGTAGGCATTATGGGGTTAGAAACTACGGGCTGGAAAAGCTATGCGGTAGGCCTTGTTACTTGGATTATCAGTTTCTGGCTGGCTGGATTTTTTATCCGCCGTCCCCGTGAAGAAGCAGAGAAGACAGCGGAAGAGTAGTCTGTATTAATTCATTGAACTTTTTAACGCGTTGTCTTGCTGATGACGCTCTAAAGCCAGAGTAATCAGGCGAGTAATTAATTCAGAGTAGCCAATACCGCTTGCCTGCCATAATTTAGGGTACATACTGATATTGGTAAAACCAGGCAAAGTATTTATCTCATTAATAATAATGTCGTTGTCTCGGGTCAGAAAAACATCCACACGTGCCATTCCGCTGCATTCCAGCGCCTGGTAAGCCTGGATGGCGATAGCCCGAATTTTATCGTTAATCTCTGCGGGTAGTGCCGCGGGAACGACTACTTTGGCACTCTCTTCGTCGATGTATTTTGTATCGTATGAATAGAACTCACTGTTAACGATAATTTCACCACAGGTACTTGCCTCAGGACTATCGTTGCCCAGTACTGCACATTCTATTTCACGACCATTAATACCTTGCTCAATGACGACTTTATGATCGAAAGTAAAAGCTAAAGCGACAGCATGATGAAACTGTTGTTCAGAGTTAACTTTACTGACGCCAACCGAAGAACCCTGATTAGCTGGTTTAATAAACAGAGGTAACCCGAACTGTTGCTTAATATCGGCAAAATTGGCTTGTGCGCGGTTAGCGCGAGTCAGGGTAATAAAGGGAGCGACATTCAGACCTGCATCACGTAGCAGACGCTTGGCAACATCTTTGTCCATACTGACAGCAGAACCCAGAACACCAGAACCGACAAACGGCAGGTTAGCGACCTTCAGCAAACCTTGCAAACAGCCATCTTCACCGAGGGTTCCATGAACGATAGGAAAAATAACATCCAGTTGTGAGAGAGGATGTGAATTACTGGCCTCGATTAACTGATTCTGTGCTTGTCCAGGGACGAGGGCAATATTATTTCCTGAATGATTGAGAGAAATCAGCGCTGGATCATCTGCATTTTGTAGATAACTGGTTGCATCATTAATATGCCATTGGCCTTGTTTATCGATGCCCAGTAATACTACATCAAATTTTGATTTATCAATCGCATCAACAATATTTTTTGCCGACTGCAGCGACACTTCGTGTTCTGCTGATTTTCCACCAAACACGATACCAACTCGCAGCTTTGTCATGCCTGTTCCCACCTTCATGAATACTAAAGTGGACAACATAGCATGCTCATTACAGGGATTCATGTGCTTTCCACTACTATCGTAGTGAGATTTGAATAAAATTTTTGTTGACGAACGCCCCCTTGCTCCGCTGTCGGATCCTGTGAATGTCGTTTAAGTTCTATTAGTTGAATTAGGTCGTGTATACCCGTCATACTTCAAGTTGCTTAGGGGGGCGTGCGTGAGGCCGTCTACAAGCAACCCGAATTATTTGGGGTATATATAGGGTATTAGCGAGAAAATAACACATCATCTGATGTTGCTAATTGATAACTTAAGGTAATTATAAATATTAGATGTAATTTAGTGCGTCCAGGGAATGAAAGTGGTGACTTAAATCACGTAAGGGATGTTATTCGAAAGGAAATGCAGAAGGGGAAAATTTTTTTTTGGTTTTTTATTCTTTTTAATGTTTTTTTTTAGTTATATGAACTGGTCTGGTGGTGTTTTTGTTAATGAAAAACTTCGTTTTCGCTATGATAATCTTATTTTAAGTAACAGCTTAAAAAATATCATCAATAAATAGTGTTGTATTGATGCTCTGGATATTTACTGGTTTTTCAATTAATAATATATTACCGAGCAAATTTAGTTTATCTCAGGGTAAACATCGTTTCTTAGACTATCGGAATTCGGTTCATGAAAAATTTTATTGCAGAGTTACTAATTAAACTCGCAGAAAAGGAAGAAGAGACGAAAGAATTGGTGGTTCAGATTAAAACACTGGAAGTTATCGTTACTGGATTACTGCAGAGCCTGGATCAAGAGCAAAAACTTAGATTTATTAGCAGTGTTGAGAGTTCGCTGGAGTCTTTGTCGGAGGGAGCAGAAATTGATGGCTACGATAGCAGTGAAATAAATAAAAATTTAGCCAGATTGCTTTTAATTCAATGTGAATAGTTCATCCCGTTGTCATGGTACGGTCATCAGTCGTTCTTATACTTCTTTTTGTTTGATTTATATCTAAAAGATATTTCCCAAAAAATGGTTGAAATATCCACGTTTCTTACTGCGATAAGCTCTTTTTATATTCATATCTTCTCTTACTGTCTGAGATAAACTCTCATCCCAATAAAGACCTGTCAGGTAAAAGCATATATACCCATCATACTTCAAGTTGTTTGGGTGTTGCCTGCGCCCAAGCCGCCGAATCACATAGTTTATCAGTGCTTATTGACGGACTGAACTGGGAGACTGCAAGTAACCCGAACTATTCTGGTTATAGGATAATGGCAGCAGGGCCACTTCATCATTGATAAAAAATGTAGTCACATACCGTGACTACATTCGTAAGCAACAGATCGGAAAGTTAGCTTTTACTCAACAGTTCCGATTTCGCCATACATTTCACCATGGCTTCAATCACCGCTGAACGGAACCCTTTTTCTTCCAGAACTCTGACAGCTTCAATGGTGGTGCCACCTGGGGAGCAGACCTTGTCTTTCAGCTCACCGGGATGAACATCGGTTTCCAGCACCATTTTGGCTGAACCCATGAGCGTTTGTGCGGCAAAGCGATAGGCCTGCTGACGAGGCATTCCACCTAATACTGCTGCATCAGCCATCGCTTCAATAAACATAAAGACATAGGCAGGCGCGGAACCACTTACACCTACCACTGAATGAATCAACGATTCGTTGACGACTTCCGCATATCCAAAGGAACGGAAAATATTGACTGCATCAGAAATATCTTCTGCGGTGACTAATGAGTTTGGTGTCACGGATGTCATGCCTGCATTGACCAATGCCGGAGTGTTTGGCATCGCCCGAATGATTTTCCTGTCATGGCCTAATACTTTTGCCAGTGTTTCTAATGTAATACCTGCTGCAATAGAAATGACTACAGTATCTTTGTTCAGACTGGAGTTTACTTCACTCATCACCTTTAACATGATGTTCGGCTTCACTGCGCCAAAGAGAATATCTGCAACTTGGGCCACTTGCTGAGCACTTTCAGCCGCATTGATGGCAAATTTTTCCCGCAGGGCTTCAACTTTATCGGGAGAGGGGGTGTAAACCCAAATATTACCCGGAACGACTTGACCGCTGGCTATCATACCTTCCAGAATCGCTTGTCCCATATTGCCACAACCAATAAATCCAATTTTCTTATCCATCGTCTTGACTCCATGGTGATGCATTCATGAGTTTTTGTTAAAGTTTAATAGTTTTTTAATGATTATGCTTAAGTTTACCCCATTACAATCAAATACAGTTTCCTGCAAAGATGACTCGGTTTACCTGTCAGGAAGTGAAAATAATGGCAAAATGACGTTCAATGATATTAATACTCTGGAGTGGTAATGCAAATTTGGGTGGATGCTGATGCTTGTCCTAACGTCATCAAAGACATTCTGTTCCGTGCTGCGGAAAGGGCACAGATTAACGTGACGCTGGTGGCTAATCAGTTAATAAGAACCCCGCCATCGCGCTTTATTCGCAGTCTGCAAGTCGCTTCAGGGTTTGATGTCGCTGACAATGAAATTGTTCGCCGCTGTGAAAAAAATGATCTCGTGGTAACCTCCGATATACCTTTAGCTGCGGATGTTTTGAATAAAGAAGCGATTGCGCTTAATCCGCGTGGGGAGCGATATACGCCAGCCACTATCCGTGAACGTCTCACAATGCGAGATTTTATGGATACCCTGCGTGCGAGCGGGGTACAAACGGGAGGCCCGGATAGCCTGAGTCAGCGAGACAGGCAGCAATTTGCCAATGAATTAGAAAAGTGGCTACTGATGGTAGCCAGGAAACATCAGTAATTTTTCTGGTATTGCCTCTGGGATGGCGAAAAATATTACCGGGAGACTACCCCCGGTAAATTTGGCTGTTATTAGGGATAAAACTCAACTTTTTATGTGTGGTCAGGTGGTTTTATCATTACAGAATAGGACTATATACAGGGCAAACCTTTCTGGTGGTATATTCAGTTTACACTTTTAGGTGCCTGTTACTGTGTAATTACTGGTAATAATATGAATGTTCTGATCTGTGTAACGTTATTTTTACGTTTTTCTCTTTGTTGATTCAGTGGTATTATCTTTGTCCTTATCTTGCTTTTATTATTTCTAACCTGAAGTTTGTTCTTCTGAGGATTTGCCCTGATGATTCACCCCGTATTCTTGGTTGGCGCTCGCGGCTGTGGTAAGACAACGATTGGCCGTGCTTTGGCGGAAACTCTCGGGTATTCTTTCGCTGATACTGATAGTTATTTGCTTGCCAGTACGGGTAAAAGCGTGGCAGAGATTGTTTCTGTTGAAGGCTGGCCGGGGTTTCGGGCGCGTGAATCTCTGGCATTGAAACACATCACTGCGGCTTCGACAGTTGTCGCGACGGGTGGGGGGATGATCCTTTCAGAACATAATCGTCAGTTTATGGCTGATCGTGGAATTGCTATCTGGCTTAATGTTCCTGCTGACATTCTGGCTGCGCGGCTTAATGCCTCTCCAGAAGAAGCTCAGCGCCCACCTTTAACCGGAAAAAGCGTGGTAGACGAAATTGTCGATGTATTGGCTGCGCGTGAGGAACTTTACCGGCAAACTGCTCGTCATATCATTGATGCCTCGCATTCTCCGGAGAGCGTTGTCGCATCTATTATTAGTGTATTACAGTTGTCAGATGTTAGTTCAGCTATCTAGTTATTCGTTAGCCTGCCGATAATATGATTTGATAATCTGTTATAGGCGGGCTACGTTCCCATATACGTTCCCATATACGTTATATTACGTTAATTGTTTTTCGAATAATCTTTTATTTTATGTGCTTATTTCTAAAAAAACTGTCCCGCTCAATAATAACACCTTGTTAGAATAAACAACGAATTGTTACTGATATATTGTTTTGAAATTGTTGAAATGTTGTTTAGGATTGATGTGAAGCTCCGCCTTACACTGTTCTGTTATGCCATTTTTTAGAGTATAGCCAGGACACAGTGTAGTAGCTCATGACGGATCAATACTGGACATTGAACTGATACGAAGCAGAGGCGACGCAAAGTATGAAACTCACTGTAGCGATTCTCTCCATTGGTATGGTTCCGGTGGACGAAATCAGAACGGTTTTAACAGAACATGTAGTAGATGAAAAAATTACTCATATCAGCTTATTGGGTAATATGTCACGTGAAGAAGTTTGTTTAGAGTTTTCCCCGGATATCGATGAAGAGCAATATCTTGTTTTACTAAGTGATAATCAGCTCGTTAGTGTTGGCCGTAATAAAGTCACTATTGCTATGCAAAACTTAGTTTCGTTGCTCGACAGGCTAGATTATGAAATCGTTTTATTAATGAATACTATGCCTTTACATGGACTTAAGGCCCAGAATGCGATTCTTTTAGAACCCGATCGCATACTACCACCACTTGTTGCTTCTATTGTCGAGAGCCATCAAATGGGGGTTGTTTTACCTTTTCCGGATCTTATTGAGTATCAGCAGGTTAAATGGCGCTCGCTTGAAAAAACGCCTCTTTATGAAATTGCTAACCCTGTCGATGGGGCTGATGAAGTGTTACTCCAGGCAGCCCGGCAACTGATTGCCCGGGGAGTTACTGTCATTGTGCTGGATTATTTGGTATTTATGCGTCGACATCAGCAGTTATTAGAACAACATTTTGATATTCCAGTAATTCTTTCTAATATGCTGGTAGTCAGACTGGCATCAGAACTGCTCGACTAAATAAACTCAGTACTGTATCAGTCTTCCTGAAGACGATATTTCCGGATTACTGCAGTGTGACCGGTATAATTATCGTGACAGAGCAGAGTATTACCCCCTATATTATTTTTTTAAATTTCTTATCTCTATAAAGGGTTTGTCCATGCTTCAGAGTAACGAGTACTTTTCCGGTAAAGTAAAATCCATTGGTTTCGATAGCAGTAGTACTGGCCGTGCAAGTGTAGGTGTGATGGCTGAGGGAGAGTATACGTTTGGGACAGCTGAGCCCGAAGAGATGACGGTAGTCAGTGGTGCTCTGAACGTGTTATTACCGGGCGAAACTGAGTGGAAAGTCTATGGTGCTGGTGATGTTTTTCACGTTCCCGGCAACAGTGAATTTAATCTTCAGGTAGCAGAACCGACTTCTTATCTTTGTCGTTACCTGTCTGATAAATAATGCGGAATACAGAGCGCAGCTCGCGCTCTGTTACTTTTTTCGGTGGTAATTAATGCTGTGCTTCTCCGCCTAAAGCATCAATCAGATTGGTTATCAATGCTGTTAGCTCTGCGGTCATCAGAATAAAATCAGCATCAAAGCGCTGTCCGACGTCTTCTCTGTCTATGTCGTCGTTTTGTTCACGCAGGGTATCGGCAAACTTCAGGCGTTTAATCGAAGCATCATCTGCAATAATGAACTGTACCCGCTCCTGATAGTCCAGTGCTAGTTTGGTGACTACTTTCCCGGACTCAATATGATTGGCTATTTCATCACAGACCAGGTCTTGCTGCTTACAGCGGATCACTCCACCGCCCTCCAGCATTGCTTTCAGTTCTGCCTCATCCATCAGCGCAAAACCTGCAGGTGTCTCACCTGAGCGAACCCATTCAGTCAGCGTTAATTCCAGAGGTTTTTCAAACGTTAAAGGAACCACTGGTAACGACCCCAGGCTTTTACGTAGCAAAGCCAGAGTGTCTTCTGCTTTTTTCGCGCTGGCACAGTCCAGCATGATGATGTTATTAACCGTGTCTATCCAGACCATCGTCTGATTAAAGCGGCTGAAAGCACGCGGCAATAAACTATGAAGCACTTCATCTTTTAGCGAGTCTTTCTCGGTTTTTTTCAGTTTCCGGGCCTGTTCTGCTTCCAGTTTATTGATTTTTGCTTCAAGAGTTTGCTTAATGACTGACGCGGGTAGCATTTTTTCTTCTTTACGGGCACAAATGATAATCTGACCATTTGCCACATGGGTCAGTGCATCACTGTGAGACCCCATCGGAGAGACCCAACCCGTTTTTGCCATATCCTGGCTGCCGCAAGGCGTAAAGGAAAATTCGGCTAACTGTCTTTCCATTACGTCCGCCGTCAGCGTGATATCACGACTTAAACGGTACACCATTAAATTTTTAAACCACAGCATGACTCTGTCCTGGATTGTCAGTTAAACGCAGAGCATATGATAACGAATTGATGATGGTCTTTATACCCGTCATGTATTTTTGAGGAAGATATCGTGCGTATAGGAATTGATTTAGGTGGCACTAAAACAGAAGTGATTGCACTGGCTGATGACGGTGCTGAGCTATTTCGACATCGTTTGCCGACACCAAAGAACGATTATCAGGCAACAATTCGCACCATTGTGGAACTGGTTGCCAGAGCGGAAACGGCGACAGGAGAGAGGGGAAGTGTCGGAATTGGTATCCCGGGATCTATTTCCCCTTATACCAGGATGGTAAAAAATGCCAATTCGACCTGGCTCAATGGACAGCCTTTTGACAGCGATTTACAGCGAGCGTTAAACCGTGATGTTCGGCTGGCAAATGATGCTAACTGTCTGGCGGTATCAGAAGCGATTGACGGGGCCGCAAGTGGAGCACAAGTTGTTTTTGCCGTAATTATTGGTACGGGCTGTGGTTCTGGTATCGCTATTCATGGGCGTAGTCTTATTGGCGGGAATGGTACTGCGGGGGAGTGGGGGCATAATCCACTTCCCTGGATGGATGACGAAGAACTGCGCATTTGTGAGCAACTTCCTTGTTATTGCGGGAAACAGGGCTGCATTGAGACCTTTGTTTCCGGTAGTGGCTTTAGCGCTGACTTCTTGCGTCTGAGTGGTGAGCATTTGAATGGTCATGACATTATCATGCGTGCCGAACAGCAAGATGCTGTGGCTGAACAGGCTATTCATCGCTATGAAACACGCCTTGCCAAGTCTCTGGCTCATATCGTGAATATACTCGATCCGGATGTGATTGTACTGGGGGGTGGAATGAGTAATGTTGACCGGCTCTATCAAACCTTGCCGCAACTTATCAAACCCTGGGTATTCGGAGGTGAGTGTGAAACCCCCATTCTTAAAGCACAGCATGGGGATTCCAGTGGCGTCAGGGGGGCTGCATGGTTATGGCCGCTGGAAAAATAGCGATTATCTCCGTCATGCTTCAAGTTGCCTGGGGGTCTACAGGCAGCTTGAGTTATTCCGGATATAATTTTGCCGTCAGCTGACGGCAAATACTTTGTCCAGTTTGCTTATCCCCAATCCGTTTATCTTTTTCACTTTCACTTGTACAGGGATCCTGTCTTTCATTGCTTCGACGTGGCTTATCACACCGATTGTTTTACCTCTGGCGTTAAGGGCATCCAGCGCATCCAGAGCGATATCCAGGGTCTCGGCATCGAGAGTGCCAAATCCTTCGTCCAGGAACAGTGAGTCAATACGAGTCTTATGGCTGACGAGATCGGACAGCGCCAGAGCCAGTGCTAAACTGACCAAAAAACTTTCTCCTCCTGAGAGCGTTCTGGTATCACGCAGGGCATCAGCTTGCCAGGTATCGAGCACCTGCAGTTCCAGAGCCTCGCTGTCTTTACGCTGCAGCAGGTAACGACCATGCAGGCGATTCAGTTGGTTGTTAGCAAGCCAGACCAGGTTATCCAGCGTCAGTCCCTGAGCGAATTTACGGAACTTATCTCCCTCCTTTGAGCCAATAAGCGCATTGAGGTCCCCCCAGTCTTGTAACTGCTTTTCTTGCACTTCTATTGTTTTAATCAAGGCAGACTGACGCTGCTTATTTGCCGCATCATGCTGAAGTTGCTGCTGAATTTTCCCCTGCTGGGTGGTGTTTTCCCGGAGTTGTTGGGTATATTGTGTTATCTGTATTGTCAGGGATTCTGCATCTGTTTCATCGCTCAGTGTCACCGGGCGGGTAGACTGATGCTCTGTCAGTGTCTGTATTGCCTGTAACAACAGTGTATTTTGTTGCTGTTGCTGACGCTCAAGTTCTTCTTTGCGCTCTGTTAATGCCTTGCGCTGGGTTTCATCAAGTAATGCGCTATAGAAATCATCAGCGTGACTGAACGGGCTTTGTGTCAGGGCTGTATTAAACTGTACCTGAGCCGAAGAAAGTTCAGCTTCACTCTGTTGCAATTGCTGCTTCAAAGAGTGCTGCTCACCTTCCAGGCGAGTGTACTCGCTGTACAGATGCTGCCAGTTTTGCAGGGCAGTAAGTTGCTGACTCTCATCAAGATCAGGGGGGGTACTTCCATCATCTGGCAGTGTCGAAAGCACTGGCTCCAGGGAGGCTAGTTGCAGTTGTAACTGAGGGATTTGAGCTTCCTCCTCTTGCCAGCGCTGTGATTCCTTCTGTCGTGCGTCAAGCCATTGGGCTTCTGTACCGTTTTCCGGAACTGTCAGCCCTGCATTTTCCAGGCTCATCATCAAAGCATGATGCTGGGTGTCGATCACTGCCTTTAATTGTTGATATTGTGAATTGAGTTGTTGATGCTGGGTTTCCAGTTGCTGACGTTCATTCAGTTGACGTAAGCTCTGTTCGTACTGCTCTTGTTTGTCCAACCACTGACTGATATTTTCGGTAAGAGTGAGGGTGACTCCTAAGTAGATACAACACTGTTGCCATTGTTCTGTAAGAGTTTTTTCTTCCTCCTGAATGTGTATCAGTATCTGGCATATTTTTTCACGTTGCTGGTATTGTGTTTCCAGCTGGCCTTTCATTGCTGCACCTTGGTTAGCAAGTACTTCCACCTCCTGGGTCAGTTTTGCCAGTTGCTGCTGACTTTCGGCCGGTTGGATCTGCTGATAAGCGATGACGGCAGGATGTTCAGTGGAACCACAGAGCGGGCAAGGTTGTCCGGACTCCAGGCGATGGCGTTCCGTTTCCAGGCTTTGTATGCGCTTTTCTAAATCGACTATTTTTGCCTGGGCACTTTCTTGCTGGCGTATCTCTTTATAACGCTGGCGGGTCGCCTCAAGCTGTGTTTCTCGCTCTTTTATCTGCTTATTGAGCTGCTGCTGCTCAGCATCTTGTTCTGCTTGACGCTTGCTCAGGGCGTGAAATTGCTGATGCAACAAGGCCAGTTTTTGATGATGGGGCCGGGCTGCTATCTGTTTTTGTAAGTAAACACTCACCTCTTCGTTCGTCAGAGAAAGTGAGATGACCGGTAGCATCTGTAATTTTTTCTGACTGACATCAATACTATATTGCCATTCGGCGAGCTGTTGCTCATCACGTCTTAGTCGTTCAAAAGCACCGCGCCAGCCAGCGAGTTCATTGCCCCACAGGCGATACTTATCATGAGTTTTAAGCCAGTTTTGCTTTTCTGTCAGGCTGCCTTGCAATTCACTGGCACGCTTAGCTGCCAGTAAGCGTGTCTGCTGGCGAGATAGAGCGATATGCTGTAAGCGAGTATTTACCTCAATGCTGTATTGCACTTTCTGTTGATGTATTTTCTGACGTTCCTCAAGCCGTAATCCATCAGGCCGTAATGCTTCAGCCAGTAATGCACGGGTCAGTTTGTTTTGTTGCGGGGCGAAATCCAGTAATGCTTTTTGGGCATGGTTGACGCTTTGCTGCTGTTGCTGGTTCTGGAGTGTTAGCTGTGTGAGTCGAGTTAACCATTGATGATGCTGCTGGCGTTGCTGTAACTCTTCCAGCCAAACCTTTTCACTCTTCGCCAGTTCTTGAAGTTGTTCTGTGAGCTGTTGCTGCTGGGATTCGCTTAGCAAAGCAATCCCTTCGGCTTGGGTGAGTAGAAGATCAAGCTGACTTTTTATCTGTTTATAGTTTTCAAAGACCGCGCTCGATAACGAGCCGTAGATCTCTGTTCCGGTCAGCTCTTCTAATAATGACGCTCTGTCATTCGCACTGGCATTTAAAAAGGCAGCAAACTGTCCCTGAGATAACATCATCGAGCGGGTAAAGCGACCGTAGTCCAGTCCAGTTAATGAAGCGATGGCTTCCAGCTTATCTTTCACTTTGTCAGCAATGATTTTTCCATCACTGACCCGAGCCAGCTCGACTCTTGGAGCTTGCAGATTACCATTGATAGCGTTACGGGCTCGGTTCTGGCTCCAGAAAGCACGCCAGGCAACGCCCTTCACTTCAAATTCAACTTCTGCCAGGCATTCAGCGGTATCTCGGGTCATTAAATCGTTCTGTGACTGGGTCAGAGTATTCAGACGAGGAGTTTGGTGATAAAGCGCCAGGCAGATGGCATCCAGTAGTGTTGTTTTACCGGCACCTGTTGGGCCGGTAATAGCGAACAGCCCGTTGCTGGCGAAAGGTTCTTGAGTAAAATCGATTTTCCACTCACCTTTGAGTGCGTTCAGGTTTTTCAAGCGTAGGCTGAGAATTTTCACGGTGACTCTTGCTCCTCATGAAGTGAGGAAAGTGTTTGTGTAAATAATTTCCGCAGGCGGACGGCATGTTCCTCATCAAATGGCTCTTGCTCCAGTCGTCGTTCAAAAACATCCATCGGACTTAACTCACTTAATGTTTCCTTCAGTGGATTAGCCATAAAACGTTCACGCTGGGCACGGCTTCTGCGGATCAGTAATATTTCGACCGGAAGACTGGCCGATAAATCTTGAATTTGTCTGTGTATATCGTTCAGATATTCGTCAGTGCTGACTTCAATATCCAACCAGATCTTGCTATCAGATGGCGCATCTCGCCATTGTTCTAATTGCTGACTAATTTCTGTGATTGAGCCTTTTAATGTCACTAGCTGCTGCGTAACAGGAACTTCAAGTGGCTCAACACTTGCCAGTTTACCGGCCTCAAAGGTGACCAGAAGAACATTTTTAATGCGGTTAGTTTCATCAAAACTGAGTGCAATAGGTGAACCGCTATAACGAATATGTTCGCAACCAGCAACTTTTTGCGGACGATGAATATGTCCGAGGGCAATATAGTCAGCAGGGGGAAATGCATCAGCCGGGAAAGCATCCAGTGAGCCGATATAAATATCCCTTACGGCATCAGAAGTCGCGGCGCCAACGGTGGTCAGGTGCCCGGTCGCAATAATGGGTAAGTTTTGTGTGCCACGTAATTGTACTGCAGTTTGATAGCATTTCTGATAATGCTCGCTAATCGCTACCATCAGGGATTGATGTTTTTCATCACCATCCAGTCCTGACTGACTACGCTGAATATCTCGTGGCCGCAGGAACGGAATGGGGCAGAGTATTGCGCCCGGATGACCATTCTTCTGGTTAATCACCCAGGCTTGCTGCTCGGTTTCTTGTGCAGCCCGGGCGATAACCTGTGTATTCAGACAGGCCAGTAATTCACGGGACTCATTCAGTGTCGAAACCGCATCATGGTTTCCGGCCAGGATAATCAGCTGACAACCGCTAGATTGCAGCTGTACGATAAAATGATTATAAATTTCACGGGCATAACTTGGAGGTGACCCGGTGTCAAAAATATCGCCTGCAACAATAATGGCATCTATCTGGCGTTCGACTACGACTCCAAGGAGCCAGTTGAGAAAAGCGCGGTGCTCAGGAGCGCGCGTTTTAGTATAGAAATTCTGACCAAGATGCCAGTCTGATGTATGGATAATGCGCATAATCTGTCTCTGTGGCAAAGTCGCGGATAGGCGAGTATATACCGAAAATAATTTAAGTGACTCGCAGGTAAACAGAACAACAATTATCCGATAAAAAATGGTTGTTACTGATATAAATTGTATTCATAAAAATGTCACAAAACTGACGCATACTGACATGCAATTAATAAGATATGGCCTTTTTTCAACAGGGTAAATCATGGCAAGACGCATTTTAGTGGTAGAAGATGAAGCACCAATTCGCGAAATGGTGTGTTTTGTACTTGAACAGAATGGTTTCCTGCCGGTGGAAGCAGAAGACTATGACAGTGCGGTGAATTTGCTGATTGAACCCTATCCGGATTTAATCTTATTGGACTGGATGCTACCTGGCGGCTCAGGTATTCAGTTTATTAAATATCTGAAGCGCGATGCCATTACGCGAGAGATCCCAGTGATGATGCTCACTGCTCGCGGAGAAGAAGAAGACAGGGTGCGTGGTCTGGAAGTCGGCGCAGATGATTACATCACTAAACCGTTTTCTCCTAAAGAACTGGTTGCGCGTATCAAAGCAGTGATCCGTCGTATTTCACCGATGGCAGTAGAAGATGTCATTGAAATGCGTGGGCTGAGCCTTGACCCTTCGTCACATCGGGTGATGACGGGAACCGACCCGCTTGATATGGGGCCAACGGAATTCAAATTATTACACTTCTTTATGACCCACCCGGAGCGTGTCTATAGCCGTGAACAACTGCTTAATAACGTATGGGGCACTAACGTTTATGTTGAAGACAGAACAGTAGATGTTCATATCCGCCGCCTGCGTAAAGCACTGGAATTGAGTGGCCATGATAAAATGGTACAAACAGTGCGTGGCACGGGGTATCGTTTTTCAACCCGATTTTAAGATGTTTAGCGGAGTGTGATACGTGCTGGAACGATTATCGTGGAAACGGCTGGCACTTGAGCTACTGCTCTGTTGTCTGCCAGCAGCCATTCTCGGATTAATTTATGGTTATCTGCCCTGGTTTTTACTGGCTGCGGTAATGATTCTTCTGGGGTGGCATTTTCGTAACCTGCTCCGTCTTTCCTGGTGGTTATGGGTGGATCGTAGTATGACTCCACCACCCGGACAAGGTAGTTGGGAACCGCTGTTATACGGACTGCATCAGATGCAGTGGCGTAATAAAAAACGCCGTAGGGAGTTAGGTAGCCTGATCAAACGCTTCCGTAGCGGGGCTGAGTCGCTACCCGATGCGTTAGTGATGACCACCGAAGAAGGGACTATTTTTTGGTGTAATGGTCTGGCTCAGCAACTGTTAAATCTGCGCTGGCCGGATGACAATGGCCAGAATATCCTCAACTTATTACGTTATCCTGAATTTACCCGCTATCTGGGTAAGAAGAACTTTACTAAGCCTTTGACCCTGGTGCTCAACAGTGGCCGTCATTTAGAATTCCGTGTTGTTCCCTATGCTGAAGGGCAGTGGTTGATGGTGGCGCGTGATGTTACCCAAATGCATCAACTGGAAGGTGCAAGGCGTCACTTTTTTGCCAACGTAAGTCATGAGTTACGGACGCCGCTGACGGTGCTGCAAGGCTATCTGGAGATGATGCAGGATCAAAGTCTCGAAGGTCCGTTACGGGATAAAGCACTGAATACGATGCGGGAACAAACCTCCAGAATGGAAGGTCTGGTGCGACAGTTACTGACGTTATCACGTATTGAGGCAGCTCCCGCAATTGCATTAAATGAAAAAATTGATGTTCCCTTGATGCTCAGAGTCGTAGAGCGTGAGGCGCAGACGCTCAGTAATGGAAATCACACACTGACGTTTGAGGTGGAACCCAATCTTAAAGTATATGGTAATGAAGAGCAGCTCCGCAGCGCCATTTCTAATTTGGTTTACAACTCGGTAAACCATACATCAGCAGGCACACAGATTACTGTTGGCTGGCATCGGTTACCTCAGGGTGTCATTTTTAGCGTTAAAGATAATGGTGCAGGTATCAGTGCAGAGCACTTGCCACGACTGACAGAGCGTTTTTATCGTGTCGATAAAGCTCGTTCAAGGCAGACGGGGGGGAGTGGCTTGGGCCTGGCTATAGTCAAACATGCGTTGAGCCATCACGATACTAAGCTCGATATCGAAAGCGCTGTCGGCAAGGGCTCGACATTCTCATTTATCTTGCCAGAACGTCTTATTGTTACCGATAAAATGGCGAAAACCTAGTTATTATCCCCCTAATAACTCAGGTTATTGGGGGCTTTTTTATAAAGGAAAAAAAATTTTATTTTCTGTAAAGAAAAACGTACATACCCATCTGTTTTTCCTCTCTGGTATTTTTTGAGCCACAAACGTTGTTTAAAAATGCGTGCCTGGTTGTTTTTTATCCGAATGATAAGCCAGTATGGATCCGCATGAGTGAACTTACTTGCTGGTAAATATCATTAATGCGTTATATTCATCTGCTTTTATGATCTCTTCTTGTCTTCAAACGCTATAAGCGTTTTAATTGCCCCCGGTTATTGCCTGCTGAGCTGTTATTGAGTCATTAATCGACTCACTATTCTTGTTCACGCAAAATAATAAGCATTTATCGCTACTGCCAAGGGTAATAACGGTATTTTTACTAAATGCTCACCATTACGATACTGGGTGAGCAATAAGAAGACTTTCAACACAACACATCCACAGGCTGCTTTATCTTATGACTCATCGTTTATCATCTCGCGACATCATTGCACTGGGATTTATGACCTTTGCGCTGTTTGTGGGGGCGGGCAATATTATTTTTCCTCCTATGGTGGGGCTACAAGCGGGTGAGTTTGTCTGGACTGCTGCCTTGGGCTTCCTGGTCACTGCCGTGGGGTTACCGGTATTGACGATTGTTGCAATTGCACGCGTGGGGGGCGGGATTGATAGCCTCAGCTCCCCAATCGGACGTGGTGCGGGTATTTTACTGGCTACAGTCTGTTATCTTGCCGTGGGGCCACTGTTTGCTACTCCACGTACTACCACCGTTTCCTTTGAGATAGGTATTGCACCCTTGACGGGCTCAGGCGATTTAGCGCTGCTGATTTACAGCCTGGTTTATTTTGCTTTAGTTATTTTTATTTCTCTTGAGCCAGGTAAATTGCTGGATTCGGTCGGGCATGTCCTTGCTCCACTGAAGATTATTGCACTGTTAATTCTGGCTGTGGGGGCTGTGCTCTGGCCTGCTGGTGGCATCAGCATCGCGACTGAGGCTTATCAGAGTGCTGCGTTTTCAAACGGTTTCGTCAACGGTTATCTGACGATGGATACCCTGGCCTCACTGGTATTTGGTATTGTTATTGTTAATGCCGCCCGTTCCAGAGGCGTGACCTCTTCCAGCCTGCTGACGCGTTATACGATTGGTGCAGGTATTATTGCGGGAGTCGGGCTGACTATCATTTATTTGGCACTGTTCCATTTGGGATCGGATAGCGCGAACTTGGTTGAGCAAAATGCCAATGGTGCTGCTATTTTACATGCCTATGTGGCTCATACTTTTGGCGGTGGTGGCAGCATATTCCTTGCGGTATTGATTTTCCTTGCTTGCCTGGTCACCGCAGTAGGACTGACCTGTGCCTGCGCAGAGTTTTTTAGTCAGTACCTGCCATTCTCGTATCGTACGCTGGTGTTTATTCTTGGCCTGTTCTCTATGGTGGTATCTAACCTTGGTCTCGATCATCTGATTAAGTTCTCGGTTCCGGTACTGACCACCATCTATCCACCTTGTATCGTATTGGTTCTGTTAAGCTTTACTCGTCCGTGGTGGCATGACTCTTCCCGTATTATTGCTCCGGCGATGCTGGTCAGCCTGTTATTTGGTATCATCGATGGGATTAAAGCATCGGCAATTAGCTCAATATTGCCTGCATGGACTGAACGTTTATGGTTGTCAGATCAAGGGCTGGCTTGGCTACTTCCGACCTTACTGATGGTTGTTGTCACAGTTATCTGGGACAAGGCTGCTGGAGAACCGGTTACTTCAGAAAGTCACTAAGTTATTGTTTATTATAAACCACGGTGCCGTCTGCCGTGGTTTTTTATTTGTCTGAGTGGTAGAGAATTGATGGAAAGAACCAATAAGCTCAAGCGTGGTTTGAGCACCCGGCATATTCGTTTTATGGCGCTGGGTTCTGCAATTGGTACCGGGCTGTTTTATGGCTCTGCTGATGCGATTAAAATCGCAGGTCCTAGTGTTTTATTGGCCTATATCATTGGTGGTGCTGCAGCTTATATCATCATGCGGGCTCTGGGCGAAATGTCGCTACATCATCCGGTGACCGGTTCATTTTCTCGCTATGCACATGATTACCTTGGACCGCTGGCGGGGTTTATTACCGGCTGGACTTACTGTTTTGAAATGCTCTTAGTGGCTATTGCTGATGTGACCGCCTTTGGTATCTATATGAGCGTCTGGTTTCCGACGGTACCCAACTGGATTTGGGTTCTGAGCGTTGTCCTGATTATCTGTGCCATTAACCTGATGAGCGTCAAGGTCTTCGGTGAGCTGGAGTTCTGGTTTTCGTTTGTTAAAGTGGCGACTATCATCATTATGATTGTTGCCGGTATCGGGATTATTGTCTGGGGTATCGGTAATGGTGGTCAGCCGACGGGTATCAGTAACCTGTGGACCTACGGAGGCTTCTTTAGTAATGGCTGGATTGGCACTGTGCTGGCATTACATATGGTGATGTTTGCCTATGGTGGGATTGAAATCATCGGCATTACTGCCGGTGAGGCCAAAGATCCGGAGAAGTCGATTCCTCGTGCGATTAACTCTGTTCCGCTACGAATTTTGGTGTTCTATGTCGGGACGCTGTTTGTCATTATGTCTATCTATCCCTGGAATATGGTGGGAACGGAAGGCAGCCCGTTTGTGATGACATTCCAGCATATGGGCATTACTGTTGCAGCCGGTATTTTAAATTTTGTTGTTATAACCGCATCGATTTCCGCAATTAACAGCGATGTTTTTGGTGTCGGGCGCATGTTGTACGGCATGGCTGAGCAGGGTAATGCGCCAAAAGCTTTCGCTAAATTATCGCGTAAGGGTATCCCTTGGGTCACGGTAGTGATTATGACCTGTGCCTTATTACTGGCAGCTTACCTGAACTATGTGATGCCTAAAAACGTATTTTTAGTTATCGCCTCGCTGGCAACTTTTGCCACGGTCTGGGTCTGGATCATGATTTTGTTGTCGCAAATAGCATTCCGTCGTCAGTTATCCGTTGATGAGGTGAAAACGCTGAAGTTTCGTATGCCGGGTGGGGTGATAACCACCTCAGTGGGACTGGTGTTTTTAATCTTTATTATTGGCCTGATTGGTTACTATCCAGAGACGCGCATTTCGCTGTATGTCGGCTGTGGCTGGGTAGCCCTGTTATTACTGGCCTGGTTTATCATTCTGCGGCATACCGGTCGTAACCAATAGCATAAAAAAGGGGAAAACCAGTGGTTTTCCCCTTTAAAATCACATCAAGTAAACTCAGGCGTTATTACAGTTTGCCTGCGTTCTGGCTCAGGTATTTTGCAACGCCGTCTGGAGATGCATTCATACCTTCTTGTCCTTTTTCCCATTGAGCCGGGCAAACTTCACCGTGCTCTTCGTGGAATTGCAGAGCGTCAACCATACGTAGCATTTCGTCAATGTTACGACCCAGCGGCAGATCGTTAACCACTTGGTGACGAACAATACCTGCTTTGTCTATCAGGAATGAACCACGCAGAGCAACACCGGCTTCCGGGTGTTCAATGCCGTATGCTTTTTGGATTTCACGTTTGACGTCGGCAACCATTGCATATTTAACTTCGCCAATACCGCCATTATCGACTGGAGTCTTACGCCATGCGTTGTGAACAAACTCAGAGTCAAAAGAGACACCAACGACTTCTACACCGCGTTTCTGGAATTCTGCATAACGCTTGTCGAAAGCAATCAGCTCTGACGGGCAAACGAAAGTGAAGTCCATTGGCCAGAAGAAAACAACGGTAGCTTTACCATTGGTGTGTTTTTTGAAGTTGAAGTTTTCAACAATTTCGCCGTTTCCAAGAACAGCTGCAGCGGTAAAATCAGGGGCTGGACGAGTAACCAGGACCATATAAACTCCTGTAAATGTAGTTAAAGTAAATGTTAACGCAACCGAAGGAGTATAAAGCTCGGTTCGATGTAGCTCAAGGTTAAAGCACCGATTAATGAGATAGGTTATACCTATCAAAAAAACCATTATTCGATGGCTTTAACTAAGATAGACCTTTTTGGTAAAAGGGCAAGCTGATATTGACCAACTTGGCTGATTACAGACTCCTCTGTTGTGCCTGAGTCATCATACGTGGATAAAATGACCAGAATAAGTCTTCCAGCTCATGATAGTGTGTTTCAAGATCGTGCCAGGACTCACGAAGTTGCGCGAGTTTAGGCCTTCTTCTCGCCATTGCGCCCAGAACACTGGCGATAAAATGCATATCACTGTAACGCTCAAGCCAGCGTTCATCCCACAAATGATGATTTAAGTCGACAAATGCCGCAGGCATTTGCGGTAGCATCGGCTCTATCTGGCCACGGGCATAATCAACAAATTCACTCAATGGCTGTGTGGGGTTGATACGCTGCCAGTGAAGTGACAGGAAATGATCCCAGATAATATCCAGTGAAATTGGGGAAACCCGGCGAGTTTCTGGACGAAACCATTGTCTGGCAATCGCGACCTCTGGCAACCCATCGGTCAGGGCATCTACCCGCCGGTGCATATAAATACCTGCGACAATTTCAGGTGCAAAACTATCAGCAGGATTACCACGGATGAAATCCGCCAGGATATTACCTGACAGTGAGCTTTTGGCTAAGTGGGCAAGGTGCAGGTGGGCAAGAAAATTCATTGTTTTATTATCTCATTAATCTCTTTTAAAGGCTCTCTTCGTCCTGTATCCAGGCAGCCGAATTACATCGTTTGTCTATGTCCATCGCCTGTTGAAGCTTTACGCCTGGGAGTAACTCGAATGATTTGGAGTATATAAATAGTGGCTAAGCGAGTTGCAAGCAAGCCCCCCTGGCACTAGACTAGTCCGCCTGTTTTTAAGTCTGAGTTCCCTATTATCATGCGCGTTGCTGACTTCTCTTTTGAATTACCTGAAACCCTGATTGCTCACTATCCTCAAGCTGAGCGTAGCAGTTGCCGTTTACTCTCTCTTGATGGGCCAACAGGTGCGCTCGCGCATGGTACTTTCACCGATTTGCAAGATAAGCTCAATCCTGGCGATCTTCTGGTTTTTAATAATACCCGTGTTATTCCTGCACGTCTGTTTGGGCGTAAGGCCAGTGGTGGTAAAATTGAAGTACTGGTTGAACGTATGTTGGATGATAAGCGTATTCTTGCCCATATCCGCGCCTCAAAAGCACCAAAACCTGGGGCAGAATTGTTGTTGGGCGATGACGAAAGCGTCCGGGCTACCATGGTGGCTCGTCATGATGCTCTATTTGAAGTGGAGTTTAATGACGACAGAACAGTACTTGATATTTTAAACAGTATTGGCCATATGCCACTACCGCCCTATATTGACAGACCAGATGAAGAGTCTGACCGAGAACTGTATCAGACGGTATATAGTGAGAAACCGGGCGCCGTGGCAGCACCTACTGCAGGCCTGCATTTTGATGAACCTTTACTGGAAAAATTACGTTTAAAAGGCATCGAAATGGCGTTTGTCACCCTACATGTGGGGGCGGGAACTTTCCAGCCTGTGCGTGTTGACAGTATTGAAGACCACATCATGCATGCTGAGTATGCTGAAGTGCCTCAGTCGGTTGTTGATGCGGTGCTGGCTTGTAAAGCACGGGGTAATAAAGTGATAGCGGTAGGTACCACTTCGGTTCGCTCGCTGGAGAGCGCGGCGCAGGCGGCGAAAGATGAACTTATTGCTCCCTTCTTTGGTGATACCCGAATCTTTATCTATCCAGGTTATCAATACCAGGTTATCGATGCTCTGGTCACTAATTTTCACCTGCCTGAATCAACACTTATCATGTTAGTGTCTGCTTTTGCTGGTTATCAGCATACAATGCATGCTTATCATGAGGCTGTTGCTGCTAAATATCGTTTCTTTAGCTATGGGGATGCTATGTATATCACGTACAATCCGCAGGCGATTAGTGAGCGACCAGGTCAGGAATAAATGATTTATTGTTTCATCGCGGGTACCACCGGCGATGTGTTGTTTTAGCCATTGGACTGTTTATCCGATGCGGGAGGATAAGTGAAATTTGAATTAGATACGACAGATGGCCGGGCACGTCGCGGGCGTTTGGTCTTTGAGCGTGGAACAGTTGAAACCCCGGCATTTATGCCTGTGGGCACCTACGGCACTGTAAAAGGGATGACGCCGGAAGAAGTTGAGGCAACCGGAGCGCAAATTATTCTCGGAAATACCTTCCATTTATGGTTGCGTCCGGGACAGGAGATAATGAAACTGCACGGTGACCTGCATGACTTTATGCAGTGGAAAGGTCCTATCTTGACGGATTCAGGCGGTTTCCAGGTATTCAGTTTGGGTGATATCCGTAAGATTACCGAAGCAGGTGTGCACTTCCGTAATCCGATCAACGGCGATCCTATCTTCCTTGATCCTGAAAAATCGATGGAGATTCAATACGATCTCGGATCTGATATTGTGATGATCTTTGACGAATGTACTCCGTATCCTGCTGACTGGGATTATGCCAAACGTTCGATGGAAATGTCGTTGCGCTGGGCACAGCGTAGCCGGGATCGTTTTGATTCTCTGGGAAATAAAAACGCGCTGTTTGGGATAATTCAAGGTAGTGTTTACGAAGATTTACGAGATATCTCGGTAAAAGGTCTGGTAGAGATTGGCTTTGATGGCTACGCTGTCGGCGGTTTAGCTGTCGGTGAGCCAAAAGATGATATGCACCGTATTCTGGAGCATGTTTGTCCGCAGATCCCCGAAGATAAACCACGATACCTGATGGGGGTTGGAAAACCGGAAGACTTGGTTGAAGGTGTACGTCGTGGGATTGATATGTTTGACTGCGTGATGCCTACGCGTAACGCGCGTAATGGTCACCTGTTTGTGACGGACGGTGTAGTGAAAATCCGGAATGCTAAATATAAGGATGATACTACCTCGCTTGACGCAGAGTGTGACTGCTACACGTGTCGTAATTATTCACGTGCTTATCTGCATCATCTCGATCGTTGCAATGAAATACTGGGAGCTCGTCTTAATACTATTCATAACCTGCGTTATTATCAGCGTTTAATGGCTGGTTTACGTCAGGCTATTGAAGAGGGTAAATTAGAGCTCTTTGTAGCGGCTTTTTATCAGCGCACAGGTAAACCTGTTCCACCTTTGAATATAGATTAATTTAATAATGAGGGAATTTTAATGAGCTTTTTCATTTCTGATGCGGTAGCTGCAACAGGTGCTCCAGCGCAAGGTAGCCCGTACTCTTTGATTCTGATGCTGGTGGTGTTTGGTCTGATTTTCTATTTCATGATCCTGCGCCCTCAACAAAAACGTACGAAAGAGCATAAAAAACTGATGGACTCCATCTCGAAAGGTGATGAAGTTCTGACGAATGGCGGTCTGGTTGGTCGTGTAACTAAAGTTGCTGAAACTGGTTACATTGCTATCGCGCTGAATGACACCAATGAAGTTGTCATCAAACGTGATTTCGTAGCTGCCGTTCTGCCGAAAGGCACCATGAAGGCGCTGTAATTTTTCGTTTTCCCTAAGGGAACTAAACGTGTTAAACCGTTATCCTTTGTGGAAGTACATCATGCTGGTCGTGGTTCTTATCATCGGCACAGTGTATGCACTTCCCAACCTGTATGGTGAGGATCCGGCCGTTCAATTAACTGGCGCGCGCGGTGTCGCCGCCAGTGAACAAACGCTGATCCAGGTCCATGATATTTTAAAGAAAGACGACATTTCCGCTAAGTCCATTGCGCTGGAGGAGGGTTCTATCCTTGCGCGCTTTGATTCAACTGAAACTCAGCTCCGTGCGCGTGAAGTTCTGATGAGTCAGTTAGGCGAAAATTACGTTGTTGCACTGAACCTCGCGCCTGCCACACCTCGCTGGTTGTCTGCTATTCATGCTGATCCGATGAAATTGGGGCTTGATTTGCGCGGTGGTGTGCACTTCCTGATGGAAGTGGATATGGATACGGCACTGGGCAAACTTCAAGAGCAAATTATTGATAATTTGCGTAGCTCACTGCGTGAGCAGAATATTGCTTACTCCAGTGTACGTAAGGCCAGTGACTATGGCGTAGAAATTGCTTTTCCTGATGCGGACCTGCGTGACAAGGCTATTTCTTACTTAAGTCAGCGCAACCGTGACTTGGTGTTCTCCCGTATCAGTAATAACGGCTTACGTGCAGTCATGACCGATGCTCGTCTGAGTGAAGCACGTGAATATGCGGTACAGCAGAACATTACTATTCTCCGCAACCGTGTGAATCAGCTGGGTGTGGCCGAGCCGTTGGTACAACGTCAGGGTGCCGACCGTATTGTGGTCGAACTGCCGGGTATCCAGGATACAGCACGTGCGAAAGAGATCCTCGGTGCGACTGCTACGCTTGAATTCCGTCTGGTAAATACCAATGTTGATGCCAGTGCAGCGGCTTCAGGACGCGTTCCGGGCGATTCAGAAGTGAAACAAACCCGTGATGGTCAACCCGTGGTGTTGTACAAACGTATTATTCTGACCGGCGATCATATCACTGACTCTACCTCCAGTATGGATGAATATAACCAGTCACAGGTTAATATCTCTCTGGATGGGGCTGGCGGTAATACCATGTCTAATTTCACCAAGGATAATATCGGCAAGCCGATGGCAACCTTGTTCGTGGAGTATAAAGACAGCGGTAAGAAAGATGCGAATGGTCGAGCAATTCTTGCCAAGCAAGAAGAGGTTATCAATGTCGCGAACATTCAGTCTCGCTTAGGTAGCAGCTTCCGTATTACGGGTATTAATAACTCGGCTGAAGCTCGTCAACTTTCCTTGCTGTTACGTGCTGGTGCGTTGATTGCGCCGATTCAGATTGTTGAAGAACGTACCATTGGCCCAACCTTAGGTCTGGAAAATATCAAGCAAGGTCTGGAAGCCTGTCTGGCAGGACTGTTGGTTTCTATCATCTTTATGCTGTTCTTCTATAAGAAGTTTGGCTTGATAGCAACGACTGCTCTGGTGGCTAACTTAATCCTGATTGTCGGCATCATGTCTCTGTTACCAGGGGCAACGCTAACCATGCCAGGGATTGCCGGGGTAGTACTGACACTGGCGGTTGCGGTGGATGCTAACGTTCTGATTAATGAACGTATTAAAGAAGAACTGAGTAACGGTCGCTCTATTCAACAGGCCATAGATGAAGGTTATAAAGGAGCATTTAGCTCAATTTTTGACGCCAACATCACAACGCTGATTAAAGTTGTCATCCTGTACGCGGTGGGAACCGGAGCCATTAAAGGATTTGCAATTACCACAGGTATCGGTGTTGCAACATCTATGTTCACGGCAATTATCGGTACCCGCGCTATTGTAAACCTGCTGTATGGCGGCAAGCGCATTAACAAGCTGTCTATCTAAGGAGTGCGTTGTGGCACAGGAATATACTGTTGAACAATTGAACCACGGGCGTAAAGTCTATGACTTTATGCGCTGGGATTACTGGGCTTTCGGCATCTCCGGTCTCTTGCTTATTGTTGCTATCGCGATTATCGGCGTGAAGGGCTTTAACTGGGGACTTGATTTTACCGGCGGTACAGTGATTGAAATTTCGCTGGAAAAACCGGCTGAGCTGGATGTTATCCGTGGTGCGCTAGAAAAAGCGGGCTTCCAGGATCCCTTGGTTCAGAACTTTGGTAGCAGCCGCGATATTATGGTGCGTATGCCGCCGGTGAGTGGTGAAGTTGGCGGGCAAACACTGGGCAGCTCGGTTGTTAAAGTGATTGATGAGTCAACCAATCAGCACAGTGCAGTAAAACGTATTGAGTTTGTCGGGCCGAGTGTCGGTGCGGATTTGGCACAAAGTGGTGCGATGGCACTGCTGGTTGCCTTAGTCTCAATTCTGGTCTATGTCGGATTTCGTTTTGAGTGGCGTCTGGCTGCGGGTGTTGTTATCTCGCTGGCGCACGATGTCATTATTACTATTGGTATTCTGTCGTTATTCCAGATTGAGGTTGATCTCACTATCGTTGCTTCACTAATGTCAGTTATCGGCTACTCGCTTAACGATAGCATCGTGGTATCGGATCGTATTCGTGAGAACTTCCGCAAAATTCGTCGCGGTACGCCTTATGAAATTTTTAACGTCTCGCTGACTCAGACCCTGAAAAGAACCTTGATAACATCTGGCACCACGCTGATTGTTATCCTGATGCTTTATCTGTTTGGTGGCTCAATGCTGAAGGGCTTCTCATTAACCATGCTGATTGGTGTCACCATCGGTACGGCTTCTTCTATCTATGTCGCCTCTGCCTTGGCGCTGAAAATGGGTATGAAGCGTGAGCATATGTTGCAGCAGAAAGTGGAGAAAGAAGGAGCAGATCAGCCTTCTATCTTGCCTTAATCAGATATCAGTCTGATAAAAACCGCGGTCTAAAACGATCGCGGTTTTTTTTCGTGGTGCGCCGGGCATGGCGCGTAGCGCCTTGAACGGCGCTGTCCGTTGACCGTGGTGGTTAACAGATGACTTGGAGGTGAAAGTCCTCTACACACCCGGCAAGGGGAAGTGTTAGCTGAACGGCAAGGGTGTCCACCGCGAGGTGAAGTCTGAAGGAAGCTGAAAGCAAAATGCGGGTCTGACGAACAGGAAGCGGTTCAGGCGGCACAGCAGGGTAAGGTGGCCATTATCGTCAACGCCCAATACTTGCACGGAATGCTGTGACGTAAAGCCGACAGACATATGCAGGAAGGTCACGCGAATTACCCCGGGAGATCTGCCATTCTGCCATTGTGCTACCGATATCAGGAGATGTCGGGATGGAATGTCAGAAGTCAGCCGATGCCGTAGTAGTACTGACTCACCACCAGTATGAAGGGCTGAACATGTTAACCGCAATTAGGACACGGATACTCGATGCCGATTAACGATGCACAAGGGCAGAACATTGCCGCCATAAGTCAGGGTAGCGGGCAGAACCCGCGAGAGCAGCTGAATGGTGCTGAAATCGACACGGCGGTCAGTGGGCGAACGAAAGCGGAAGTGCCGTTGACAATCGAAACGGTGACAGAGAGATCCAATATGATGCTCGCCTATCAGCGGGTGGTGGAAAACAACGGTACCGCAGGGGTGGATAACCTCAGCGTGTCGGCGTTGAAGCCCTGGCTGAAAGAACACTGGGCAAGCATCACGAGTGCATTGATGGCAGGACATTATCTGCCCCGTGCGATACGCAAAATGGATATCCCAAAGCCAGATGGCGGCGTGAGAACATTGGGTATCCCGACGGTGGCAGACAGACTCATCCAACAAGCGATAGCGCAGAAACTGAGCGCTGTCGTCGACCCGACCTTCTCAAACTCCAGTTATGGCTTCCGCCCGGGACGCAACGCATGGCAGGCCGTGCGTCAGGCACAGGTCCACATAAACAGTGGTAAACGCCATGTGGTTGACATGGATCTGGAAAAGTTCTTCGACAGAGTGGATCACGACATATTAATGTCGCGGATAGCCCGGCACATCAAGGATAAACGGTTGCTGAAGTTAATCCGCCGATACCTTGAGGCCGACAGTGTCGACAGTAATAAAGAGAGAGTCAAACGAGTGAGAGGTATGCCGCAAGGCGGGCCTTTATCGCCGTTGTTGTCGAATATCTTGTTAGACGATCTGGACAAAGAACTGGAGCGGCGTGGACACAGCTTCTGTCGGTATGCAGACGACTGCAATATCTATGTCAGCAGCCGAAAAGCGGGTGAACATCTTCTCAGGGATATCAGTGAGTATCTGGCGGATACGCTGAAACTGACGATAAACGAAAAGAAGAGTGCGGTGGCAAGGCCATGGGATCGCAAGTTCTTAGGGTACAGCGTCACAAGGCATAAATCTGTTCGCCTGAAAGTGGCAGACACGAGTGTGGCAAGGCTGAAGGATAAACTCCGCAGCCTGACCACAGGGCACAGATCGGCGTCAGTAAAAGTCGTCATCAATAAACTCAAACCCGTCCTCAGGGGCTGGATAAGCTACTTCCGTTACACCGAAGTGAAAGGGGTACTGGAAGAGCTGGATAGCTGGATAAACAGGAAGTTACGCTGCCTTTTATGGAAGCAATGGAAGCGTCCCCGAACGCGGGCAAAGAAGTTAATGCAAGCGGGGTTAACGGAAGAAAGGGCGTGGCGTTCAGCGTGCAATCAGAGAGGGTCGTGGTGGAACTCGGGAGCGAGCCATATGAATCAGGTGATAAAAGTATCGTCACTGAGGAAGGCTGGCTTACTGTCATTGCTCGAACAACACAGGCAGTTCCAGGGTTAACATGAACCGCCGTATACGGAACCGTACGTACGGTGGTGTGAGAGGACGGCGGGAGCGATCCCGCCTCCTACTCGATTGGCGATAAACTCTCTGTCATGCCCTGCTACTGCAGGGGGGATCACACTGCACAATCCTTCGCCAGACAGCTGAGTCTTATATTACGTGAAATGATGGCTGGAAAATCACGATGATCGGCCTACCATCTGAGACTAAAATCTGACTGGTTGCCTGTATCAACGACATGCGCAACGGCTTCAATGGTCTGGCCGCGAAGGTACAGACGGCGCTGAAAGACGATCCGATGTCCGGCCACGTCTTCATCTTCCGGGGCCGTAGCGGCAGTCAGGTCAAACTGCTGTGGTCCACCGGCGACGAACTGTACTCGCTGGGCAAACGCCTGGGGCGTTGTCATTTCGCATGACCTTCTGCCAGTGATGGTAAAGTGTTCCTGACCCCGGCGCAGCTGGCGATGCTGATGGAAGGCATCGACTGGCGACAACCTAAACGGTTGCTGACATCCCTGGCTATAATGTAAATCTCTTTATTCTGACTATTGCTGAATAAGCCAGGTAAAATAAGGGCTTATGAGCAGCACCTCATCTGACGACATCCTTCTACTGAAACTGCGCCAGGCCGAACAGGAGGCGCTGGTCCACGTCCTGCAGACAGACGCCTACGAAAATCATGAATAGTAAAATTAGGTACGTCGGGGAGGTTACTCTTCACTTTGCTCAATGCTACAGGGCGTGTGCTTTCCTGAATGTGGGGGAATCATAGGGTGCTGCATCTTTCTGGCCGGAAGCCCCACCGGCTATTGCAGGACATCTGGTGCAGTTCCTCCAGCCATTCAAGCGCTACTGCCGGGATAGATATATCAATCACATCACCATTTTTAACTTGTTCTGCGGGTAAGTGTCAGACCGCCTCATCAAGACTGAACTCTTCCCGGCGTGCGCCACAAAGTTCCATCTTGCGGCAGCAGAACACCAACAGAAGTTTCATTGTCAGTTCGTTCTGCCGTGAGGAGCAAGGAGATCAATTGAGTGCTCTGGGCCTGGTGAGCAATGCGGTTGTGTTGGGGAACAGGCTTTACATGCAGGAGCTGCTGTCACAGCTTTGCCAGTCGGGTGAAATACCTGAGGGAGAACATCTGGCAAGTTTATTCCCACTGATACATGGTTATATAAATAGGTTGGGCCATTATGTGTTTTCGTTATCGGAGGAGATTCTGAACGGGGAGTCAGGGTCATTGAATTCCGGCATAAACAATGAATTTTCTCATTAACGTGTTTTTTACATCACTAATCCTCAAGTCTCGTAGCACAAGGCTCAGTAATATTAAGTGATATAGACCCTCACTAAAAATAAGCAGGCTGCGCGAGGTTGCTAATCATCCGGCACCGGGTTTTTCCCCGGAGCCGTTCAGCCCTTCATTGTATAAAGTACCTTCATGGTGTGATTTTCCATAATGACGTCTGCAAAACATGCTTTCCCCCAGGGGAGCATCTTCCGGTTATTTTAATTCTTTAACCTTACTCATTTTCATCATATTTGACTTCCATTTTACAGAATATTGCATCACGGCTTCTGTTCTGACAGACGGTTGCTTTGGCTTTTATTTTTGGCTCAGGCCTCTTTAGCGTATAAACCCTCTGCGTTTCTGTAAACCGTGTTTTGTTAAGTGGCTCTCTGTAAATATTGAGGTGGAAAAACTTGTTATTGCCACCCCATTTTAGGGTAAGTGAACACAAACATCGAACCCGCCACATTAATGAGCCACTTTGTGTATGAGATTTCCTCACCATACCGGGTGTTAAGTATTCAAACTCAATATTTGTGAGGCGGTTCTCATTCTCTCCGCCTCGCATAAGTCAGGTAATGAGAAAATATATCTAATACTGGATGTGTTATTAAAAAAATAAGCTTTGTAAAATATGTTAAATAAATTGTTATGTTTATGTTTTTTGGTGTTTTGTTCCTGTTGCAAGGCTGGTTTGTAGTGAATGAATCTGGTTTTAATCCAATTTAAAGTCAATCTTTCGGATGTGGGGCTCTGCATTTATCAAATAAATAGAATAAAACGCCATGTGTATCAGGAGAGGTAGTTTAAAACTCTATTTACATATTGAAATAAACAGGATTCGTCTTTTCATACGCGGGAAAAGTGTATTGCCAGTTAATTAACGTGGCTGATTAAATGATGTTGATATTAATTAAAGGTCATTTAAATCAATCCTTTATATTATATTACGGATATTATCGATCGCTAATTCCGATCAATGAATTAACACCAATAGCTTGAATCTATCGTAATTACGCTTTTTGAATGTTTTAATCGATTTTACGCAATGCGACTATTCTGATTAAATCTCCCTAACAAAAACTGACGATGCTCAGGGGGGAAAAATGAATGACCGGCAAATCATCGATGACAGAGTAAATATGTTAATGAGTGGTTACTTCAAATCTAAACGCCTTGAGCGTGGGTTAACCGGAAAACAAATAGGTGAGTTGTTATGTGTCAGCCAACAACACATTTCCCGTTATGAACGCGGTGAAACGACTATCCCACTCAGCGTTATGGTATTTTTTTTAAACTCGTACGCGTTTAATTTAAATGAATTCTTTAATTATATTTCGGATGGTGTTGCTGTACGCTATAATTTGTAAGCAGGCGATAACTAGCAATATTTAATCTTTGAAAATAAAGGCGAGTCCGGGTGTTGTAATATACGTTATTGATATTTTCAGTTTATTGTTAAATTCTTTTTAATTTAATCGAAGTGAGTTATGTGTTTTCAGCTGTCAGCTTGCCCGTATTTTTAATATGGCATTTTGCAGCATGCAAACAATGCGCGCCAGCCCGGCGGTTGAGCTACCCGGGCAAGCACTGCCTCAATGGTCGCGGGCTGAGTCATTGTTTTATTTTTCTGTTTATTTGTCTGTTGCTTATATTTGTATTCAGGTTGGATTTAAAAAAGTCACGGGTTATTTTCGGGGCTTTTAACATTATCTTTATCATCAATTATCATAATATTGATGCCGAAGTAAACCCCCGGAAAGGGACATTATAACTGTCGTTATAATTTAAATACGTTGTACCATTTTTAAGGAATCTTATTCATGAAATTGAAATCAATCGCAGTGGCTACAGTTGCATCTTTAGGTCTTATCTCAACAGCAATGGCTGCGGATGAAGGTCACGGCAAAATCACGTTTTTCGGCTCTATCATTGACGCGCCTTGCTCAATTAAAGCCGGTGATGAAGAGCAATTGATTAATTTAGGTCAAATTTCTAACGTCGCATTGCAAGATGGCGGCAAATCCGAGCCCGTTAATTTTGCCATCAACT
This sequence comes from uncultured Cedecea sp., assembly GCF_947498825.1. Lineage (GTDB taxonomy): Bacteria > Pseudomonadota > Gammaproteobacteria > Enterobacterales > Enterobacteriaceae > JGM124. Next base: position 82,503 of record NZ_CANMLV010000003.1, read on the forward strand.
TAGAAGGCTGCCAGTTTGGTGATCCTGCCGCGAAAAATAAAGTCACGGTCACCTTCACCGGCGCGGCATCTGATGTTAATGCTGACTTGCTCGGCATTACAGGTCCGGCCAAAGGTGCAGGTGTGGCCATGACGGCGCAAGGCGGCGCTGAACTGATCAAACTGGATACCCCAACGGCACCACAAACCCTGACTGATGGTAACAACACGTTAAGTTTTGCTGCCTATATGCAAGGTGAGGGTGCGGGCACTGCCATTGTTGAAGGCGCTTTCCAGGCCGTGACTGACTTTAAACTGAGCTACAACTAATCCTGTGAGTCCCTTTGTGTTTTAGGGGTGACGAGGCATGTGAAGTGATTTTGCATGCCTTTTTCTTAACCCTGCAGCGATTAACGGCGGTATAAGGAGTGTTTCATGCCCGGCAAGACATTTTCCCTTTCAGTGTTTTCTTGCATTTTTTCCTGTCTGATTGCGTCCTTTGCGGTTGCCGCAAACGATGCAGGCCACGGACGGGTCAACATGCAAGGAGCCATTATCGATACTGCCTGCGCCATTGCGGTAGAAAGCCGTGAGCAACTCATTGATATGGAGGTCATTCCGTTTGCGGATGTGTTACGTGACGGACACGGGCGCAGCAAGCCGTTCTCCATTGCGCTGGTCAACTGTGTGCTTGAACGTCCGGGAAAACCGGACTGGCGTCAATTTCAAGTGACCTTTGAGGGTGAGCATGACGGGGATTATTTTGGGGTATATGGCGATGCGAGGGGCGTGGCATTGCGCATCATGGATGAATATGGAAACCACGCCCTGCCAGGGAAGGCGCTGCCGTTGCGTGATGTCGTCCCGGGCAACAAGGTGCTGAACTACACCCTCACGCTTATGCCCAATCAGCGTGACCTGAAAGCCGGGGCGTATTTTTCCGCCATTCGATTTAAGTTGGACTACTTTTAGCCGGGTTTAATGCCCCTTGCGCTCGTGCCTGCTGTTTCAATACAGGACAGATTATCACCAGATTATTCGGCCTGATAAGAATAACAATGATAAATAAGGATAAGGGATGACGTTGTCACCACAAACACACATGCCGTGCCGCCACGCGTTAAGCTTTTGCATTGCGGTGGCGCTCGTACTGCCTCACGTGGCCTTCGGCGCCGACGAAATTCAATTTAACACCGACGTATTAGACGTTCATGACCGCCAGAATATTGATTTGAGCGTCTTCTCCCGCGCCGGGTATATCGTGCCGGGTACTTACGAAATGGTGATCCACGTGAACAAAGGGGAGCTGGCTGAACAATCGCTGGCGTTCTATGCCCCGGAGGATGATCCGAAGGGCAGCCAGGTGTGTTTGACCTTACCGGTTGTTGAGCAGATAGGGTTTAAACCCGGCGAGCTCAAGTCCGTATCCTGGTGGCATGACGGGGAGTGTCTGGCGGTCAGCAGCATTTCGGGCATGGAGGCGCGCGCCGATTTGGCCACAAGCAGTGTCTACCTCAGCATTCCGCAGGCCTTCTTAGAGTACACCGCGGAAAACTGGGATCCGCCGTCGCGCTGGGATGAGGGTATCCCGGGGGTGATGTTTGATTATAACGTTAACGGGCAGGCCCGTAACCAAATTAAAAATGGGGTGCGGGGGTATAACCTCAGCGGCAACGGCACCACCGGGGTGAACCTGGGCGTGTGGCGCTTTCGTGCAGACTGGCAGGCCAACCTGAATCACTCCAACCAAGCCAACCAGGCCATCGACAGGCAGTGGGATTTTACCCGTTTTTATGCCTACCGGGCAATTGCCGCCCTGCGTTCCAAATTAACCCTGGGGGAGGATTATCTCACCTCCGGGATGTTTGACAGCTTCCGGTTTATGGGGGCCAGCCTGGTGTCTGAGGACAGCATGTTGCCGCCGAACCTGCGGGGCTACGCCCCTGAAATTTCAGGGGTCGCGAAGACTAACGCCATCGTCAAAGTGAGCCAGCAAGGGCGCGTATTGTATGAAAGCTCGGTGGCCGCGGGGCCCTTTCGTATCCAGAATTTGAGTGATGCAGTCAGCGGTGAGTTACTGGTCCGGGTGGAAGAGCAGGATGGCAGTGTACAGGAGTTTACGGTCAACACGGCCAGCATTCCGTATCTTACTCGCCCGGGGCAGGTGCGCTTTAAGGTGGCCGCGGGGCGCCCGTCCGACTTTAAACACCGCGTACAGGGCGGCGTCTTTGGAACGGGCGAGTTTTCATGGGGGGTGAGTAACGGGTGGTCGCTGTTTGGCGGGGCGCTGGGTAGCCAGGATTACAATGCCCTGGCGATTGGGGTGGGCCGGGACCTGCTGGCCTTCGGGGCCTTGTCCTTTGATATCACCCAGTCCTTTGCCCGGTTACCGCGCACATCCGGCACCCAGTCCGGGCGTTCGTACCGCCTGAGCTACTCGAAAACGTTTGATGAAATTGACAGCCAGGTGACTTTTGCGGGGTACCGCTTCTCCGAGCGGGATTTCATGAGCATGACAGAGTACCTGGATGCCCGGCATTACGGCACTCAGGCGGGGCACGGCAAGGAAATGTACACCGTGTCGTTTAACAAGCAGTTTCAGGAACTGGGCCTCAGCGCCTACGTCAACTACAGCCACGAAACCTACTGGGATCGGCCACAAAACGATCGCTACAGCCTGACGCTGTCGAAGTACCTCGATGTCGGCCGGTTGCGCAATATCAGCCTGTCCCTGTCTGCGTTTCGTAATGAATATAACCGCGTGAAGGATGATGGTGCGTACGTGTCGGTGTCGATGCCGTTCGGGGCCAAATCGACAATGAGTTACAACATGTCGACCAACAACGCAGGCACCAGCCACCAGGCCAGTTACTTTGACCGGGTGAATGCGCATACCACGTACCAGGTGAGTGCCGGGCATGCCGGTGGCGGGGCCACGGGCAGTGCGTATGTGTCGCACGAGGCGGACGTGGCGCGCTTTAACGGCAACGTCTCCTACGTGCAAGGGCAGTACAGCGCCTTTGGCCTGTCCGCGCAAGGGGGCGTGACGGTGACGCCCGAGGGCGGCGCACTCCACCGGTCGGGTAACCTGGGGGGGACCCGTATTTTGGTGGACACCATGGGGGTTGCGGACGTGCCGGTTCGCGGGTACGGGGAGACCTCCCCCACGAACCGGTGGGGGAAAGCGGTGGTCAGCGACGTCAACAGTTATTACCGCAGTAAAGCCAGCATTGATGTGAACGAGTTGAATGACCGCACCGAGGCCTCTAAATCGGTGGTGCAAGCCACGCTCACGGAAGGGGCGATTGGGTACCGACAGTTTGATGTGGTGTCCGGTAACAAAGGGATGGCGGTCGTTAAATTGGCCAACGGCAGCACGCCGCCGTTTGGTGCGGTAATTAAAAATGCGCGTCAGCAAGATGTGGGGATTGTCGGGGATGCGGGGTCGGTGTACCTCAGTGGGATTCAACCGGGGGGCAGCATGACCGTGTCCTGGGGGGATAAGCAGTGCGCGCTGACCCTGCCGAGCCCGTTACCGACCGACCTGTTTACCCGGCCGCTGTTATTGACGTGCCAGATGACGGACGGCGTCGCCGCTCACTAGGGGCGTCATCGATGTCTGCATTTTCGACCGCGCCGGCCCTGGTTAATGTCCACGAGGACAGTGTTGCCTCCCCGCGAGGGTGAGCGAAATCTCAACCCCGGGATGGGGCCATTTGCAGCGGCGAAAACCGTGAGGTGTCACGCATCATGAATGATGAATCACACACACTAGCGATGCACAAACTTTGCATATTGATACCGTGAACACAGAGAGTTTAATCATGAATTTGCCGAATATCTCAACACCCTTTACTCCGCGGTTGCGTGTGGCATGCTCATCTCGCCAGACCGCCCTCCTCAACGCGCTGCTGTGGAGTGGCGTGGTCATGGGGAGCGCCCTGGCAACCTCGGCAGAGGCGGCGATTGCTTTAGACCGCACCCGGGTGGTGTTTGATGGCGATCACCGCTCCGTCAGCCTGAACGTGAGTAATCAAAACAAGCAGTTGCCCTACCTGGCACAGGGGTGGATGGAAGATGAGGCGGGCCAGAAAATTCAAAGCCCGTTTACCGTGTTACCTCCCGTGCAACGCATTGAGCCGGGCAAGCCGAGTCAGGTCAAAGTTCAGGCGCTGCCGGCGGCTGATATGCTGCCGCAAGACCGCGAGTCACTGTACTACTTTAATTTGCGCGAGATTCCGCCCAAAAGCAGTAAGCCCAACACCTTACAAATTGCCTTGCAAACCCGCATTAAGCTGTTTTACCGGCCGAAAGGGATCGCCATCGACCCGTATGCGCAGCCCCCTCAGGACAAAATGACCCTGACAAAACAGGGCGGGAACTATCTGGTGAATAACCCGACGCCGTATTACGTGACGTTTGTGGACGCCAGTCGCCAAAAAGACACAACCGGGGTCAGGGATTTTGAGCCGATGATGGTGGCCCCGAAAAGCAGTATGCCGCTGACGGTGAGTGCCGCGGCGGTGGGTGAGCACCCGGTCTTAACCTATGTGAATGATTACGGGGGGCGCCCGCAACTGCAGTTTCAGTGTGCGGGCAGCACTTGCTCGGTTGTTCCCGAAAAAAAATAATCCAAATCATCCGGGGGGGCACGCCGTTCCGCCGGGGTGATTGACAACAAGGAGAAGCAACATGGGCAGCCCAAAAAAACAAACCGGCCTTTCCCGCGCCCGGTGGTGGTGCGGTGTGCTGAGTGTGGTGGTGTGCAGTCTATCCGGGGCGCAGGCTGAGCCGCCCTCGCGCATCGTTGCCAGTAACTGGAACCAGGTGGATAACTGGGATGTGGAAGGGGCGCATGGCACGCTGTATGTCCATGGGGCCCTGACAGAAAGCGCGTGCCGGCTCGAAATGAGCAGCGCCCGGCAGGACATTGATTTGCATGAAATCGGCACCGGCCGGCTGCGGGCTTTTGGGGCAGCCGGTGATCCGGTCAGTTTTGAGTTACGTCTGGCGGACTGCCTTGACCCGGGGATCGGTTTACAGGATGTGCGCACGGGTGAACGGATGTACACGGCAGGGCAACCGGCGGTGCGGGTGAGCTTTCGCAGTGTGCGGGATGCGGATTCCCCGCAGTGGGTCAAAGCGCACGGGGTCTCCGGCGTGGGGTTACGCTTGCTGGATGAACAAGGACACGATGTGCGTCTGGGGGACCGGGGGCAGCCGTTGCAGCTGAGTCAGGGGGAAAACACCTTGCGTTACACCGTGACCCCCATGCGCACCGCCGCGCCGCTGAATGCCGGGGCTTTCCATGCCGTGGTGGACTTTCACCTGAGCTATGAATAGGAGGGTGAGCATGAGCATCCTGCATGAACATAGTCTGACGCCGTCACGAAAATCCCCGTTTCGGTTCGCCCTGCTCGTGGGGCTGTTGAGCCTTGTTGCGCCGTCCGTTTTTGCGGAGGGCGAGAAGAATATGAGTTTTAAAGGCACGTTAATTGCGCCGCCGCCGTGCAAGGTGGATGGCAGTCAAACCATCGAGGTGAATTTTGGTGACCGGTTAGGGGTCAATAAAATTGATGGCGTGGCCTACGCTAAGCCGCTTGAATACCGCTTGGAATGTGAAGACACCAGCCCGCACGGGTGGAAGCTGACACTCTCGCTGGCGGGAACGGCGGCCCCGTTTGATGGGGATGTTTTTCGTACCTCCAGTTTGGGGACGGACAAGGCCAATGAGAATAACTTAGGGGTGCGGATTTACCAGGCGAATGGGACGGTGTTTAAGCCCAACAGCCAGCTTGATATCACGGACGCCCAAAATCCGCCGCAGCTGATGGCGGTGCCGGTGAAGCGGTCAGGTTCGACCCTGGTGGAAGGGGGCTTTGAAACGTTAGTCACCTTGCAAGCCGACTATCAATAGGCGAGGACGATAACGATGCGTAATCAAATTAACGGATGCCTGTTGAGCGCCCTGTTGCTGGGCAGTCTCAGTGGTGCAGAGGCTGCGCCCAATGTGCGGTTGTACGGCACGTTAGTGACGGAGCCGTGCACGGTGGTTTCAGAGACGATAGACGTGGATTTTGGGACCATTGTGGATAAGTACCTGTACCTGAATGAGGGGCATCGGACACCGGGTCAGCGGTTTGCGATTGAACTGGCGGATTGTGACTTATCGCTGGGGAACACGGTGAAGGTGATGTTTGTGGGGAAGGAAAGTCTGGCGTTACCGGGATTGTTGACGGTGGGCGATCAAAATCGTGGGGTAGCGATAGGGATAGAGACATTGAGTGCGCAGGCGGTGAAGTTTAACGAAGCGACGGATGCGCTGGCGCTGTCCTCGCCGAATTCGCAACTGGACTTTAAGGCGTATGTGCAGGGTGAGCCGGATGCGGTAGCCAGTCAGACGATAGTGCGCGGGGCATTCAGTGAAACGGCCAGCTTTAGACTGGATTACCCGTGAGGCCCCATGCAGACAGACAAAAACAGGAACACGAGGAGCGCGACATGAGCAACTCCGGAAAAAAACGCGCCCGCTGGGCCTTGGTGATAGGGGTGTTGGCACTGTTACCCGTGTGGGCGGTGGACAGCAACATTGCGCGGGTGACGGTGAAGGTGAAGATAATCACCCCACCGCCGTGCACCATTAACGATAACCAGCCGATTGAGGTGGATTTTGGTGATGTGCTGACCACCCGGGTGGACGGGGTCAATTACCGGAAACCGATAGAGTACCGGTTGGTGTGCCCGGCTGACCAGTTGATAAAAAATACCCTGAAGCTGCAAATCCAGGGGCCAGGAATTAATTTGGGGGGGGGCACGACGGCATTGGCGGTGCCGAAGGTCGCGGACTTTGGGATCCAGTTGCAGCATGAGACGGCGGCCCTGGGGGTCAATACGTGGCTGAATTTTACTTACACTGATATTAACGATACGCCGAATTTATACGCGGTGCCGGTGAAGCGGGCGGGCAGCACGCTGGCCCCTGGGGAGTTTACCGCATCGTCGACGATGACCGTGGAATACCAGTAAGGGCTTATTAAGGCTGAGCGCTTAGAAAAGGAAATAAACAATGCTGAAGCGATTTTTTTTATTGTTATTGATAGTGATAGGCTGGGGGGGAAGTCCCGCGACTCAGGCGTCACGGTGGCCCTATTACTCTATGGAGATTATATCTTGTAAGGACGCCCCCGCATGTCGCGATGGGGTTAGTTATGGTAATGCGCAAACGCATTGGATTTCTATTTCTGATACACTTAAATCAACGGTATTGACCACGACTTTAGTATTGTCAGGGTTGCATTGTGCTAAGGGGAATGCCGTACTTGGAATACCTTATTCGGGGTGTGTTTTTATAAGAAGTTATGGGAATAATTCGCATGCCGATCCCCATGTTAGTACATTTGTTAATTCTGACGCTTGCGTAACAACTGCACCTGATAATTTTAAACTTAAAGATCCATCTGCATGTGCAGTGATGCCAAACGGCTTTGACCAGTACAGCTTTCATGGCGGTGCTGCTGGACCTGGAGCGGAGTGCATGGTGGCAGGTAAGGTTACACCTTATGGTAACCACATTGCGATAGAGACTCCATTTGGTCTTCTTACTGCAGATCAAGTAGCTAATTCAAGAGGGCAGTTTTGTAGTGCAGGCATACCTCCTCCTGCAGATTGTACTATTAATGTAGTTAATGGCGGGGTTTTAGACCACGGCACACAAGCACCGAACTCAATCTCTGAGCGGAGTTTAGATTTTTCGATAGCCTGTGGGGGAAATCCAACTATTACTATTGTAGATCCTGATATTAGTTTAGATGATAATCACATTCATGCTAACTTATCCTACAGTCATCAAGGGGGAAATAACTACTTGTTGAAATCAGTACTCACTAGCACTAATGCAACTGCGGGCAGCTATTCGGGAAGTACAGTTATTACGGTTTCACCATATTAATTGATCATCTTTACTGAAATAGTGCCTTACCAGAACCAATACCAGTGCGGGGAGGAGGAGAGCGCGGAGCACTTCTGTACAGTCTCATCGTGACATGCAGACTGAATGGCATAGATCCGGGGCGCTATCTTCGACATGTTCTTGATGTGATAGCTGACTGGCCGGTAAGCCGGGTCAGTGAACTGTTACTCTGGCGTGTCACTCTGCCAGTGGAATAATCCTCTTACGTCAATACGGTTCTTGCTGGATGCTTACATATGGACGGTGAAGTATGTTTATTGTGAGGTTGCTGTTTCAGTTTCAGATAATAGGGAGTGGACAGTTATTTGGTCTCTGGCCTTTAGCTGATTAAAGCAGACAATAAAAAAGCCGATCGGGCGATCGGCTCTTCAAGCGGGTCAACAATTAGAAGTTATAACCTGCCACCAGGTAGTAACCAAATCCATTTGACTGAATTTTGTCATCCATAAATACCGGGCGATCGCCATTTTTCCACTGTCCGCCATTATTAAAGTAACGGGCAACGAATGAATAATGGAAGTGATTGTAGTTCAGCGCCAGAACGTGGCTGGAAGCGATTGAGTTACTCGTACGATACTGTGAATCGCCTAAGTCTGAACCAAAATCGAAGTTGGTAAAGCCGATATAAGCTAAATCACCGCCCAGAACCTGAGTCAGCGGTACGAAGTATTTAACTTTAACGCGGTAGCCATCCCACTCATTCTGATTAGCCGCGCCATAGTTCTGCCACTGGTATTTAGCATAGACGTTCAATGCCAGGCTCATTGGCAGGCCGGTATCAATATCGGTACCCAGACCCATATACCAAGTGCTTTGACGGCCATCTTTATTGCGACCCATATCGTAGATATAGTTGTTAGCAATAAAGAACTCTTTGAACGGGCCAAAACTCAGATCTGTATTGGTCAGCTTGTCGATAGAGAAACGCGGTTCAATTTCCATAAACAGTGGGGAACCTTTGTTCCAGATACCGCGCGCATCGCTATTGCCGCCGAAAAATACCGGTGCATCGACGTAGCCATAAAAATCCAGCCAGTCTTTACGGGCAAATGCTTCATATTCAAGGTAGGTATCGTTACGTAACTGTGGTCCGAAACGGGTGTGATAGCTGCCGACTACGTTAACACTCTGCTGCCACCAGTCTGAAAGATATTCAGAACGATCAACTTTGACCTCTTCGGCACTGACTGAGAAGGAGCTAGCAAGTGCAATGGCAGCGCCGGCTGCCAGGATGATTTTTTTCATATTTTCGCCACTGTTTATTTCATGTTAAGAAATTGTGAAACAACTTTCTGCGAGTTAAATCCGCAGGCTTCTCACGATGTGATTATTATAGATGCCATGACTCACAAAAATATGTTCTGTTTCACATTTTCATCATACACGTAATCGATTGCGTTCGCATTTTTATCTATTATGTCGAATTTAATTCTCTTTTACCTGTCTCAAGAAAAATGCACTCTTATTAATAACCTTTAATTACTATTTCATTTGAAATTAAATGATGCTGATTAACAGGTCTGCCTCAGGTAAACCTACAGCTGATTTAGTTAACCTCAGCTACAGAATGAATAGCGTGAATACGTATCCAGCGTAGGTTTTCAGGCGCAAGTCCAGGGATGACCAGAGTCAGAGTTGAACCATCGGGTGTGGCTAACTGGGTCGGTGCGGTAAAAGATTGCTGCCCGTCAATCGCTGTAGATTGCATATCCACGCTGTCTGTCCGTGTTTTCCAGGCAATCATTCCTGTAAAGGCGGGCAGAGATTTCCGAGCATTTTCCTCGATTAGCAATGTCACCTGAGTCCCGTCAGCCACGCTCGTGACATGCATAAGCGCGATTTTCAGCAACCCAATCTGACTTTCCAGTAAGGCCGGAGCGCCTGCGTCAGGTAGCAAATAAACGCCTTGAGTCGACTGGGCATTCAGGGCATTTTGTTCGCTGAGGATAATAGCTTGCTGGCTTAAATCCACCATATCCTGCTTCAGTGTTTTTATTTCGTACTGAATTTGATGCAGATTAGACTGTTGTGCGCAGGCGGCCAGACTCAAAATACTGAACGCCAGCAGGGCTCTCAGGTAACGCAAAGACATAGCAGGATATCCCCCGGAAGCGCCAATTAAAACGATGAATACTTAAAGATAGCACTTTATTTCATTGCTGATATGGTGAGCCATCTTTGTACTCCTGCAACTTCGCGGTAGACTGTCACTCATTTTTATTATCTGTGAAGGAAACGCTATGCATTGCCCATTCTGTTTCGCCGTGGATACTAAGGTTATTGACTCGCGCCTGGTGGGTGAAGGCTCCTCAGTACGCCGCCGTCGACAGTGCCTGGTTTGCCATGAACGCTTCACCACCTTTGAAGTGGCTGAATTAGTCATGCCCCGGATAGTTAAGAGCAATGATGTACGTGAGCCTTTTAACGAGGATAAGCTGCGCAGTGGGATACTGAAAGCGCTTGAGAAGCGCCCGGTCAATTCCGATGATGTCGAAATGGCTATCAACCATATTAAATCTCATCTGCGGGCAACCGGGGAGCGAGAAGTACCGAGTAAAATGGTCGGTAATCTGGTCATGGAACAACTGAAAAAATTGGATAAAGTGGCCTATATCCGTTTTGCTTCAGTATACCGTAGCTTTGAAGATATTAAAGAATTTGGCGAAGAAATCGCACGCTTACAGGATTAAAGATATGTCTGGTGATGAGCTGTTTATGGCACGTGCGTTGGAGCTTGCGAAGCGTGGACGTTTTACCACAATGCCCAACCCTAATGTTGGCTGTGTGCTGGTAAAAGAAGGGAAAATTGTCGGCGAGGGATATCATTACCGCGCCGGTGAGCCCCACGCTGAAGTACATGCTTTGCGTATGGCAGGTGAAAAAGCACGTGGTGCTACTGCTTATGTCACACTTGAGCCTTGTAGTCATCATGGACGAACCCCTCCTTGTTGCGATGCTTTGATAGCGGCGGGTGTCACTCGAGTCGTTGCGGCTATGCAAGATCCCAACCCACAGGTTGCCGGCCGCGGACTGTATCGCTTACAACAGGCAGGTATTGATGTCAGCCACGGTCTGATGATGGCCGAAGCGGAAGCCATTAATCGCGGTTTTCTGAAACGTATGCGTACAGGATTCCCGTATCTGCAACTTAAACTAGGCGCCTCTCTGGATGGCCGTACGGCAATGGCCAGTGGCGAAAGCCAGTGGATAACCTCGCCGCAGGCGCGTCGTGATGTGCAGCGACTGCGCGCCCAGAGTTCGGCTATCCTTTCCAGCAGCGCCACGGTTCTGGCTGATGATCCTGCCTTAACCGTTCGCTGGGACGAGCTGGATCAAACGACACGTTCGTTGTTTGCCAAACCACAGACACGTCAACCCGTACGGATTATTATCGACAGTCAAAATCGGGTTACGCCGCAGCATAAAATAATCCAGCAACCGGGAGAGACTTGGCTTGCTCGCTGCAGCGCTGATACTCAGTCCTGGCCTGACGATGTCAAACAAATTATTATCGCCCCGCATCTTGGTCATCTTGATTTGGTCGTACTGATGATGCAGCTAGGTAAACGCCAGATTAATAATATTTGGGTGGAAGCGGGCCCGACGCTTGGCGGTGCATTATTGCAGGCGGGACTGGTCGATGAATTAATTGTTTATCTGGCACCTAAGCTACTGGGTAGTGATGCGCGTGGTTTATGTGCTCTTCCGGGACTTGAAAAACTTGCTGATGCTCCTGAATTTGCTTTCAGCCAGATTCGGCAGGTTGGCCCAGATTTATGTCTACACTTAATCCCAAAACACGCGTACTCGTAAAACGTAAGCAGTCGCGAAAAGATTATGGTAAAATCCGCCCCCTTTTGGGGCTAAACAGAACCCGTAAAGGAATATTATGAACATTATTGAAGCAGCTGTTGCTACTCCTGACGCTCGTATTGCCATCACGATTGCGCGTTTTAACAACTTTATCAATGACAGCCTGTTGGATGGTGCCGTAGATGCACTGAAACGTATCGGCCAGGTTGCAGATAACAATATTACCGTTGTATGGGTACCTGGGGCTTATGAATTGCCTCTGGCGGCTGATGCATTAGCTAAAACCGGTAAGTATGACGCGATTATCGCGCTGGGTACCGTTATTCGTGGCGGTACTGCGCATTTTGAATATGTTGCGGGCGGAGCGAGCAATGGTCTGTCTCATGTCTCCCACGACAGCGGTGTGCCAGTCGCCTTTGGCGTGCTGACGACCGAAAGTATTGAACAAGCTATTGAACGTGCGGGTACCAAAGCGGGTAATAAAGGTGCCGAAGCGGCATTAACCGCACTGGAAATGATTAATGTATTGAAGGCTATCAAAGCCTGATTTTTGTAAGGGGAAATCCGTGAAACCTGCTGCTCGTCGCCGCGCCCGTGAATGTGCCGTTCAGGCGCTTTACTCTTGGCAGTTGTCGAAAAACGACATCGCTGATGTTGAATACCAGTTCCTGTCGGAACAGGACGTCAAAGACGTTGACGTTAACTATTTCCGTGAGTTGCTGAGTGGGGTGGCTACTAACAGCGGGTATTTGGATGGGCTGATGCAGCCTTATCTGTCTCGCCAGCTGGAAGAACTGGGGCAAGTTGAAAAGGCTGTCCTGCGTATTTCGCTGTTTGAATTATCCAAACGCGATGACGTACCCTATAAAGTAGCCATTAACGAAGGGATTGAATTAGCCAAAACCTTCGGCGCTGAAGACAGCCATAAATTTGTCAATGGCGTACTTGATAAAGTCGCTCCAGTTATTCGTCCCCGCAAAAAGTAATCTTCAGGCCGGCACTGTCCGGCCTGTTTCTTTCCACTCTCTTGAGGTATCACGCATGGCATGTGGTGAGTTTTCCCTTATTGCCCGTTACTTCGCCAGGACCGGAAACTCTCGCTCTGAAGTCGACACCGGTATTGGTGATGACTGCGCTTTAATGACGCTACCTGAAAAACAGTTGCTTGCTATCAGCACTGATACTTTGGTTTCAGGCGTTCATTTTCTGGCTGATATTTCTCCGGATGACCTTGCTTATAAAGCGCTGGCCGTTAATTTAAGCGATCTTGCGGCTATGGGAGCTTCTCCGGCTTGGCTGACCCTGGCCATTACGCTGCCAGAAATTGATGAATCCTGGCTTGCGGCTTTCAGCGACAGTTTATTTGAGCAACTTGATTATTATGGTGTTCAGCTGATTGGCGGTGATACGACCCGTGGCCCACTGTCAATGACGCTGGGTATCCATGGTCTTGTTCCCGAGGGACGGGCACTGAAACGCAGTGGTGCTAAAGTGGGTGACTGGATTTATGTTACCGGAACGCCGGGTGACAGTGCTGCCGGACTGGCGATTTTGCAAAAAAAACTGCAGGTGAGTGATGCAAAACAAGCGGATTATCTGACAGGTCGCCACTTACGTCCGACACCGCGTATTCTCCAGGGAGAAGCACTCAGAGGCCTGGCTAACAGTGCAATAGATCTTTCAGACGGGCTGATTTCTGATTTGGGCCATATACTGACGGCCAGTGATTGTGGTGCACGTATTGCCCTTGATAATTTTCCTTTATCTGAGGCGCTTCTGGCGCAAGTGTCACTTGAGCAGGCTACGGCCTGGGCTCTGGCAGGGGGAGAAGACTATGAATTATGCTTTACCGTGCCAGAGATGAACCGTGGGGCACTGGAAGTTGCTGTCGGTAACCTTGGCGTTCCTTATACCTGTATTGGTCAGGTTATTCCGGCATCTGAAGGATTACAGTTTATGCGTAATGGCTGTCCTGTTACGCTGGATCTAAAAGGGTACGATCATTTTTCCTGAGAGGAGTCATGCTATCGTTCAAGAACAGCGAATGATGTTTAATGGGCGGTATCCAAGGAAGGAGATTTGTAGCACTGATGGTGTCTGGTGACGGAGAGTTGAAAAATATACAAACCAGACATTGTGTTACCAGGGAAGCATCCTTGCCATCCCCTCCGATTCGAGTCTGAATTAACCGATCCAGCGGCGAATCTGTTGCTCAATTCCTGCTGCATCCAGACCAATATCTTCTCGCGCTTCCTCCTGAGTGCCCTGTGGGATAAAGAAATCAGGTAAGCCGATATTCAGTACTGGTATTGCTTTTCTGTGAGCCATTAAGACTTCATTTACGCCACTACCGGCTCCTCCCATAATAGCGTTTTCCTCTACCGTAATGAGCGATTCATGCTGCTCAGCCATTTGCAGGATCAGTGCCTGATCCATGGGTTTAACAAAGCGCATATCAACCAAAGTGGCATTAAGTTTTTCAGCCACAACCTGTGCATCCTGGAGTAGGGTACCAAAGTTAAGGATCGCCAGTTTCTCGCCCTGGCGTTTGATAACGCCTTTGCCGAGTGGCAGAGATTCCAGGGGGGTTAGTTCAGCACCGGTACCCGTGCCTCGCGGATAACGAACAGCGCTCGGGCCGTCTTGATGATGGTAGCCGGTATATAACATCTGGCGACATTCATTTTCATCGCTTGGGGTCATAATGACCATATCCGGAATACAACGCAGGAAAGAGAGATCAAAAGCCCCTTGATGCGTTTGTCCGTCAGCTCCGACAATACCAGCCCGATCAATAGCAAATAATACCGGCAGTTTTTGAATCGCTACATCATGAATCAACTGATCGTAAGCGCGCTGCAGGAAAGTGGAATAAATAGCGACAACAGGCTTATAACCACCGATTGCCAGACCGGCAGCAAAGGTAACGGCGTGCTGCTCTGCAATAGCAACGTCAAAATACTGGTCTGGATACTGACGAGAAAATTCCACCATGCCGGAACCTTCACGCATCGCTGGGGTAATGGCCATCAGTTTGTCATCATGCGCTGCGGTTTCACACAGCCAGTTACCGAATATTTTTGAATAGCTCGGCAGGCTCCCCGCACTTTTCGGCAGCGTATTGCTTTGTGGATCAAACTTAGGTACCGCGTGATAACTGATCGGATCTTTTTCTGCCGGTGCGTAGCCACGGCCTTTTTTGGTCATGACATGCAGAAACTGTGGCCCTTTCAGGCTACGCATATTCTTCAGAGTATTGACCAGACCAATCACATCATGACCATCAACCGGGCCAATATAGTTGAAACCCAGCTCTTCAAACAGGGTGCCAGGTACTACCATTCCCTTGATATGTTCTTCGGTGCGTTTGAGCAGCTCTTTGATAGGCGGAACACCGGAGAAAACCTTTTTACCGCCTTCGCGTAAGGTGGAATATAGCTTGCCGGAAAGTAACTGCGCCAGATGGTTGTTCAGTGCACCGACATTCTCAGAGATTGACATCTCGTTATCATTCAGCACAACCAGCATATCCGGGTGAATATCCCCCGCATGATTCATCGCTTCAAACGCCATACCTGCGGTAATTGCACCATCGCCGATAATGCACACGGTTTTACGATCTTTACCTTCTTTTCCTGCGGCAACAGCCACACCTATTCCGGCGCTGATTGATGTTGAGGAGTGACCGACACTCAAGACATCATATTCGCTTTCAGCTCGCCACGGAAAAGGATGCAACCCGCCTTTCTGGCGTATTGTGCCTATTTTGTCACGACGACCGGTCAGGATCTTATGCGGATAAGCCTGATGTCCCACGTCCCAGATAACTTGATCGAAGGGGGTATTATAGATGTAGTGCAGCGCCACAGTGAGCTCAACGGTACCCAGACCGGAGGCAAAATGTCCGCTGGATCGACTGACACTGTCCAGCAGGTAACGACGTAGCTCATCACATAGCTTCGGCAGGCTATCTTTCGGCAACAGGCGTAACTCTTGAGTGGAGTCAACCAGTGCCAGGGTCGGGTATTTGGCGATATCAAAACTCATCAGCAATCTAAACTCATGGTTGTTATACGTTATTTATCACGATGGATAATGTAGTTTGCCAACGCTTCCAGGGCTGTGGTATCCAGCGATTGTTCAGAAAGGGTTGTCAGGGCAAGGCGAGCTTCCTGATATAGCTCTTGTGCTTTGCTTTGAGCTTGTTCGAGGCCAAGTAAAGCAGGATAAGTACTTTTTCCCAGTTGTTGATCGGCTCCCTGGCGTTTACCTAAGGTGGCGGTATCGCCAATGACATCCAGAATATCATCCTGAACCT
Source organism: uncultured Cedecea sp. (assembly GCF_947498825.1). GTDB lineage: Bacteria > Pseudomonadota > Gammaproteobacteria > Enterobacterales > Enterobacteriaceae > JGM124. The sequence goes on from NZ_CANMLV010000003.1 coordinate 98,581, forward strand.
GAAACGCGAGGCCAATACTCTGGGCAAAGCTATCCAGGACAGGCAGCACACGACGACCTGCATCACCCGCACTTAACGCGCCAAGGCGAACGGCTGCGCGAATTAATGCCCCTGTTTTATGTCGATGAATCCGCTCCAGACTTTCAAGGTTGATTTGTTTACCTTCGGCCGCTAAGTCCAAAGCCTGACCTCCGCACATTCCCGCTACGCCACTGGCGGTCGCCAGTTCTGCGACCATTGCCAGTCTGTCTGTGACACTCACTCCCGGCATAGGGGCTTGGCTGAGTATCGAAAAGGCCAGAGTTTGCAGCGCGTCTCCTGCCAGAATAGCATTCTCTTCACCAAATTTTATATGGCAAGTAGGCTGACCGCGGCGTAAATCATCATTATCCATGGCGGGCAGGTCATCATGAATCAATGAATAGGCATGAATACACTCTATCGCGGCTGCTGGGGCATCCAGAGCCTCGGGACTGACACCAAACATTTCACCCGTAGCATAAACCAGAAAAGGGCGTAATCGCTTACCACCCAATAATGCGCCATAGTGCATGGCTTCAACCATCGGACTGTCCTGAAAGGGAAGCGGGGCCAGAAAACTGACAATTGCCTGGTTGGCTCTGTCAGTATGGGTCTGGAGTTGACGAGTAAAATCCATATTATTCAGCATCCGGTGCAAAAGGCGTCAGGGGAGAATCAGGATTATCACTAAGCAGAATTTGTACCCGCTGTTCTGCTTGCTGCAGTTTTACTTGTCCTTGGCGTGCCAGTTGCACACCACGTTCAAATTCATTTAAGGCGTCTTCCAACGGAAGAGTCCCCCCTTCCAGGCGGCTAACAATTTGTTCCAGTTCAACCAGCGCTGTTTCAAAACTGGTTTGAGGCTCATTTTTTTTCGGCATAGTGAATGTCTGACTCTATTTTAATTCGACGCCGATATGGTAACGGAGTCAAAATGATTATCAAGCAAGCTTGAACATCTGGTTAAGATACGCAGTCTTCCCGGGATAGTGGTATACTCCAGCCTCTCGGATGCAGTAGCGATAATGCCACTGTTGTACTTTTCTTTAAGCTCTTATGTTTAACCGCATAAATGGCTAACTAACGAACTCTTACCGCCATGAAGTTTATCATTAAATTGTTCCCGGAAATCACAATCAAAAGCCAATCTGTGCGATTGCGCTTCATTAAGATACTTACCGTGAACATTCGTAATGTTTTAAAACCTTACGATGAGAATCTGGCGGTAGTCCGCCACTGGGATCATATCGAGGTTCGCTCCAAAGACGACAGCAAACGTCAGATTATTCGTGAAGGTTTAACACGTATACCTGGTATTCATCATATTCTCGATGTCGAGGATGTGCCATTTACTGATATGCATAATATCTTTGAGCAGGCGTTAGAACTCTACCGCGACAGCCTGATTGATAAGACTTTCTGTGTGCGCGTCAAGCGCCGCGGTAAACATGAATTTAGCTCTATTGAGGTTGAACGCTATGTCGGTGGTGGTCTTAACCAGCATATTGAGTCTGCACGCGTTAAACTGAATAACCCCGATGTTACGGTTAATCTGGAAATTGAAAACGATCGTCTGTTGCTGGTTAAGAGTCGCAGTGAAGGGCTCGGCGGTTTCCCTGTAGGGACCCAGGAAGACGTCATGTCACTGATATCAGGGGGCTTTGACTCGGGTGTTTCCAGCTATATGCTGATTCGTCGCGGATGCCGGGTGCATTACTGTTTCTTTAATCTCGGCGGGGCCGCTCATGAGATTGGCGTCAAACAAGTTGCTCACTATCTGTGGAACCGCTTTGGCAGTTCTCATAAGGTGCGATTTGTTGCCGTTAACTTTGAACCGGTTGTCGGTGAAATCCTTGAAAAAATTGAAGACGGGCAGATGGGGGTGGTGTTAAAACGCATGTTTATCCGCGCCGCCTCGCAGATTGCTGAGCGCTACGGTGTTCAGGCCCTGGTCACTGGTGAAGCTCTGGGACAGGTTTCCAGCCAGACACTGACTAATTTACGTCTGATTGATAATGTTTCCGACACGCTTATTTTGCGCCCACTGATTTCACATGATAAAGAACATATCATCGATTTGGCGCGTGAAATTGGCACGGCTGACTTTGCGCGTACCATGCCTGAGTATTGTGGTGTCATATCAAAAAGCCCTACAGTCAAGGCAGTAAAAGCGAAGATTGAAGCGGAAGAACAAAACTTCGACTTCTCGATTCTGGAACGTGTGATTGCGGAAGCCACAAATATTGATATTCGTGAAATAGCCGAGCAAAGCAAAGAAGAAATCGTTGAAGTTGAAACCGTTACTGAACTAGGGGCAAATGACGTACTGTTGGATATTCGCTCTAATGATGAAGTTGAAGCGAAACCGATGACACTGGATGGTGTAACGGTGACTGCACTGCCTTTCTATAAATTGAGTACTGCATTTAGCACGCTCGATCAAAGCAAAACGTATTTACTGTGGTGCGATCGTGGTGTGATGAGCCGCCTGCAAGCGCTGTATCTGAATGAACTTGGCTACAAAAACGTCAAGGTTTATCGTCAGTAGCAATGATAATTTCCCTTCTCTGACCGGAGAAGGGAAATCGGTTCTATGTGTAATCTCTGAAACTATAAATACCCGCAGCAAGTACCAGTTGTCCGGCAACTTCGTGTGCTTTTTCCCGGCTGACGAGCAAATCGATTATCTTTAACGCAAAATCAATCGAGGTTCCCGGTCCTTGACTGGTCAGAAGATTGACCCGTGGATCCCATACCACACGTTTATCCTGCCATTGTCCCTCTGGGATGGTCTCTTTCAGCCCGGGAAATCCCGTCATATTCCCAACGGGAAATAATCCATGGGGAACCAGTATGGTTCCGGCGGCTGCGCAAATAGCGGCGACAATACGCCCGGAAAGGTGAAATTGTCTGACGGTTTCTACCAGTAGTGGGCTGTCACGCAGACATTCAGCCCCCTTTATGCCACCGGGTAGAATAATAATATTAAACTCATCATCAGCGACCTCGACTAGCGTCACATCAGCGACCAGTTTGACGCCGCGTGAACAGACAATAATCAGGGCACCATCACTGGCTACACTGGCGGTGGTGACGGAAATCCCTGCCCTGACTAATAAATCGATAGTGGTGACAACTTCAGTCTCTTCAGCCCCAGGAGCCAGGCAAACCAGAGCTCGAACGCTCATATTCATCTTCCTTACGTTTAATCAGCTCATAAAGGCGTGTATTTAATGGGACAGGGATACCATTGGCACGTGCACGACGTATTAAATACCCCGTAATATAATCAATCTCAGTGTGGCGCTGCTCTCTGACATCTTGAAGCATAGAAGAGATATTTTCAGCTGTACATTCAATGACCTGAATAACATGTGAATACAGGTTTTCTGTAGAGATATGGTATCCTTCTCGCTCCATAACATGGGCGATTTCATCACAAATATCGAACACTTCCTCATGATGAGCAGCCAGCTCCCCGTTTGGGCAATTATAGATTACTGTAAGGGGATTAATCACACAGTTAACTGCGAGCTTATTCCAGCTGGCAGATTCAATATTGTTATGCCATGCCACATCAGGCAGTGCCTGGTGCAGGGTATCAGCAAGATAACTGTATCCTGTTGCCTGAAAATTCCCCGGACCAATATGGGTAACGCCATTCGCAACATGAACAATAACGTTGCCATCACGTTTTGCAGCCTGGGTGGTAAACCCCTGTAATATCGGATGTTGCAGGCGGCTCAGTTCTTCAAGTGTCCCAATGCCATTGTGGAGTAATAAAATAGGGCTGTTTTCCGGAAGTTTTTGCGCCAGAACTTTGACAGCATCAGAAACTTGCCAGGCCTTGAGCGTTACCATAAGTAAGTCGCTCTCAGCAAGAAATTGTGGATCATTGGCAATAAATGAGCGATTAAAGATATCACCCGTGCTGTCCAGTAAATTGACATGACAATAGGGCTGCGGCACGCGCAACCAACCTTGCAATTCATGTCCCTGTTTATAAAGTGCAGTTAGCCAAAGTTGACCCAGAGCACCGCAACCCAGTACGGTGATTCGCATTTTTTCCTCCTCAGCTAAACCCTGAACATATTCTATTATAGCGTTATATGCTTTCTGATTCTTTAACGGGTTGTTTTGCGCAGCCCAGCGGGTATTATGCAACGCAAACAGTAAAGGGAGAAAAAATATGCCATCGTTTGATATTGTTTCTGAAATCGATATGCAAGAAGTCCGTAACGCAATCGAAAATGCCGAGCGGGAATTAGCCACCAGATTTGATTTTCGTAACGTTCCGGCAAGCTTTGAGTTAAATGAGAAAGATCAAAGCATTAAAGTGGCGAGCGAGTCAGATTTCCAGGTAAACCAATTGCTGGATATTCTGCGCGCCAAACTCTTAAAGCGCGGTATTGAAGGCAGTTCCATCGATGTACCGGATGAGTTTGAGCATAGCGGTAAAACCTGGAGCGTTAATGCTAAGCTGAAACAGGGTATTGAAGCGGCAATCGCAAAAAAAATTGTTAAGCTGATTAAAGACAATAAACTGAAAGTACAAACACAAATTCAGGGTGAAGAGATTCGTGTCACCGGTAAGTCGCGTGATGACTTACAGAGTGCTATGGCCTTGATCCGTGGCGGTAATTTGGGACAGCCTTTCCAGTTCAAAAACTTCCGCGACTGATACCCGTCATACTTTGCATTACCCGGGTATTGCCTTCGTCCGGAGAGTCGAATCACATAATTATTTATGCTTATCGACTCTCCGGGTTCTGCGTCTACGACAGGTAATGCGCATTTTACTCAGATATCTTGTTTTAGTGGGCTTGCTGTAGCGGCCTGTTTTCTTTTATCAAGGCCTCCAACACCGCGCGTTTCGTCACTTTACTGTCAATTTTGATATAAACGCTGTGCTCTTCGGCAATAATACTGACTTCACTGACGCCGGGTTGAGCCATCAATAACGCTTCTAAGCTTCTGGTGTCTGTCATCTGCTGTTCAAGTTCAATACGCAGACTGGTGACATAGTGCGGTTCTTGCATGGTGTAACTGACCAGCAACCAGAGCGTTGCCAGTAATGCACTGCACAGGAAAACAGTTTGCGCATCAAATAAACCATTTACCCAGCCACCGACAGCACCGCCAATCGCTACGCCTAAGAACTGACTGGTTGAATAGACACCCATTGCCGTACCCTTATAACCAGCAGGGGACTCTTTACTGATAAGGGAAGGAAGGATCGCTTCCATTAAATTAAAGGCGAGGAAAAAAATCTGTACGCCAATAACCAGTTCCCAGAAATGTGGGCCGGACCCCCACAAAATAATTTGAGCGATAAGTAACAGGGCGACGCAGCAAATAAACACGCGTTTCATACGGCGTTTGACTTCAGCATAGATAATCAATGGCAGAACCGCGACGAAGGATATCAGCATGGTTATCAGATAGACCTTCCAGTGCTCTGTTGCTGGAAAACCGGCTTGTTCTAAAATTCCGGGTAGAGCGATAAAGGTGGACATTAGCATGATATGTAAACACATAATGCCGAAATTGAGCCTCAGTAATCTGGGCTCCGCGAGGACTTTACGAAAACAGCCTTTGACCATACCCGACTCACGATTTAACACGTGAGTCTTGCTATCAGGAACTATCCAGATAGTCACGGCAATGCCCAGTGTTGCCAGTACGGCAATCATCCAGAACAGGGCTTGCAGACCAAGCGCCTGGGTAATAATTGGGCCCAGTACCATGGCAATAGCGAAAGTGACACCAAAACTGATACCGATAAAGGCCATCGCTTTAGTGCGATTCTGTTCACGAGTCAGATCAGATAGTAATGCCATTACGGCTGCAGCAATTGCCCCGGAACCTTGAAGCGCTCTGCCTAATATGATGCCCCAGATTGAGTCAGTGGTGGCCGCAATTACGCTACCTACGACGAAAATAGCCAGTCCGCCGATAATCAGTGGCTTACGACCAACGCGATCGGACAGCAGGCCAAAAGGGATCTGGAATACCGCTTGAGTCAGCCCATAAATGCCAATCGCCAGCCCTATTAACGCTTCGCTGGCACCTTGTAAAGCCATACCCCAGGTGGTCAGAACCGGCAGCACCATAAACATACCGAGCATACGTAGCGAAAATACGGTGCCTAAACCCCATGTTGCTCGTAATTCGCCAGGGGTCATTTTGTAGTCGTTCATTACTACCTCAGATAGAAAGTCGGCATCAGTGTAGTGTGTGGAAAGGGGAGGGTAAATGACTCGCTTTCAATAAATTGTAACACCGGATTTTAAGCTATTTATCCAATAAAAAGGGCACTTACGTGCCCTTGAGACTGATGACAAAGCTAAAGTGATATCTAATTCTCAGCGCTTATTTACGAAAATAAACAGGAAAATCAATTTATTGATTTTCGGCTGATAACACAAAGAAGGAAAAACCACGTTTTTTCTTTCTTTGTCAGCAATCTGAAGGGCACTTATGTGCCCTTTTTAGCGATTTGTTGATTACCGAAGGTAGGTCAACAGCTGATGTGATTCAGGCACCATAAAATCAACTGACATCATGATACTTAGTGAGGTAATAGCGACGATTGAAAAAATGAACAATTTACGCGCCCAGACTTTATCGTCTTCCACTTTGTATCCACGTAATGCCATACCTAACCACCAGACGCTCACAGCAGCAGCAACAACCAGGTATTTATAACCGGCATAACCGCCCAGAGAGAGCATCAGTGTGGCAACAGCAAAAGCAACGATATACAGCGTTATATGGTTTTTGGCGACCGAGATCCCTTTTACTACCGGTAATACAGGAATATTGGCTGCCTGGTAATCCTTGAAACGGAAGATAGCAATCGCATAGGAATGCGGCATCTGCCAGAGACTGAAGATAGCCAACAGGATAGCCGCTCCTGCATCAAACTCATTGGTCACAGCACAGTAACCAATGACCGGTGGTGCAGCCCCTGACAGACTACCGATCAGCGTGCCATAGACTGAGTGACGCTTCATGTACAGGCTATAAACCCCGACATAAACCACAAAGCCCATTACCGCCAACCACATCGCCAGAGGATTAGCACCAAACCACAGCAGCATAAAGCCAGCAATACCTAACAAGGTGGCATAAACCAGCGAGGCGCTCGGTGAAATCAGGCCTTTTACCAGTACCCGATTTTTCGTTCTCTCCATCTTCTGATCGATATCCCGGTCGATAAAGTTGTTATAAACACAACCGGAAGCGACCACCAAAGAGACCCCAATCAGTGTTGAGAGAAACAAGGGGTAATCGATACTGCCCTTTGAGGCCAGTAAAAATCCCCCAATCACAGAAATTAAATTGCCGAAAATAATTCCTGGTTTCGTAACTTGCAGGTATTGCTTAATCATACAGACCGCTCTTAGCCAACCATCATGTTCAGGTTGAGGTTCCACATAATCCATATGGAGCCGACAACCAGAATAGCGATAATCAACACCGTAAAGGCGAGTGCCACAACGTTCCAGCGCTCACTCGATGAGGTGTTCATATGCAAGAAACAAACAAGGTGAACCATAATTTGTACGACAGCAGTAACCAGGATCACGCCCAGAATCATGGCGTGAGAGGTACTTCCATCCATCACCATCCAGAACGGAATACCGGTCAGGATGATAGAAAGGATGAAGCCTACCATATAGGTTTTAACGCTACCGTGCTGGGCTCCGCCTAATTCATTTGAATGACTCATTACATCGCCCCCATCAAATAGACTACTGAGAACACACAGATCCAGACGATATCCAGGAAGTGCCAGAACAGGCTCAGGCACATCAGACGCGTACGGTTAGCACTGGTCAGGCCACGACGGTAAACGTGGAACATCATCAGAGCCATCCACACCAGACCAGAAGTTACGTGCAGACCATGCGTACCGACCAGCGCAAAGAAGGCTGACAGGAAGCCACTGCGGTCAGGACCCATATCATTTACAATCAGATGATGGAATTCATAGATTTCCATACCCACGAACCCGGCACCAAACAGGAAGGTCACAGCCAACCAACCGATAACCTGGTTTTTAGCCCCTTTACCCATAGCAATAATAGCGAAGCCATAAGTAATGGAGCTGAACAGCAGCAGGGCGGTTTCAACCATCACGAACGGCAGTTCAAAGATATCTTTGCCGGTCGGGCCGTCTGCGGTGCCGTTTACCAGAACAGCATAGGTAGCAAATAAGCAACAGAAAAGAATCAAGTCGCTCATCAGGTAGATCCAGAAACCAAAGACTTTATTGGCTCCTGCATCGTGGTGCCCATGCTCCTCAGCGTGGGCGTTAGTCTGAGTCAGAGTTTCAGTTGACATTTTTCAGTCCTGCTTTCTTCATTTCGTCGAAATGTTTGTTTTCCAATTTCTCGACTTCTGCAACCGGAACGTAATAGTCCACATCTTCGTCGAAGCTTTTCACAATCCAGGCAATGATGGTGCCTGCAAAACCAGCAATTGCCAGCCACCAGATATGCCAGATCATGGCAAAACCGAAGACAGTCAACAGCGCAGCAATGACGATACCCGCACCGCTGTTACGCGGCATGTGAATTTCTTCATAGCTTGCTGGTTGCTTGTACGCTTCACCTTTCTCTTTCATTTCCCAGAATGCATCACGCTCATGAACGTGCGGCAGATGGGCAAAGTTATAGAACGGAGGAGGAGAAGACGTTGACCATTCCAGAGTACGGCCACCCCACGGATCGCCAGTCAGGTCACGATTCTGCTCACGGTCACGAATAGAGACATAGAACTGAATCAGCTGAGAAAGGATACCCAGAGCGATTAATCCGGCACCTACCGCTGCGACAGACAGCATAGTATGGAACATCGGATCGATATCCTGGCTCAGACGACGGGTCATACCCATGAAGCCAAGGACATACAGTGGCATAAATGCTACGAAGAAACCGATGATCCAGAACCAGAACGCACGTTTACCCCAAGTTTCATTTAAGGTAAAGCCGAATGCTTTTGGCCACCAGTAAGTCATACCGGCAAAGCAACCGAAGACCACACCACCGATAATCACGTTATGGAAGTGGGCAATCAGGAACAGACTGTTATGCAGAACAAAGTCAGCGCCAGGTACGGCCAACAGAACGCCTGTCATACCACCGATAGAGAAGGTGATAATAAAACCGATGGTCCATAACATCGCTGAGTTAAAGACGATGCGGCCCTGGTACATAGTGAACAGCCAGTTGAAGATCTTCACCCCGGTTGGGATGGCGATAATCATGGTCGCAATACCGAAGAAGGCGTTAACGTTCGCGCCGCTGCCCATGGTGTAGAAGTGGTGCAGCCAAACGATAAACGACAGAACGGTAATCGCGATGGTTGCCCATACCAGAGAGGTATAACCAAACAGACGTTTTCTGGAGAAAGTCGATACCACTTCAGAAAATACACCGAATACTGGCAGCACCAGGATATACACTTCCGGGTGACCCCATGCCCAGATAAGGTTGACATACATCATCATGTTGCCACCCATATCATTGGTAAAGAAGTGGGTGCCCAGATAACGGTCCATAGTCAACAGCGCGACGGTCACAGTAAAGATTGGGAACGCAGCAATAATCAGAACGTTAGTACACAGAGATGCCCAGGTGAATACCGGCATTTTGAACAGCGTCATACCAGGAGTACGCATATTCAGGATAGTCACAAAGAAGTTAATCCCTGTGAGGGTAGTACCAATCCCTGAAAGCTGGAGACTCCATATCCAGTAGTCGACCCCGACCCCCGGACTGTACTCAATGCCTGATAACGGCGGATAAGCAACCCAACCGGTTTGAGCAAATTCGCCGACACCGAGAGAGATGTTAACCAGTACCACACCAACGACAGTCAGCCAGAAACTTAAGTTGTTCAGGAACGGGAAGGCGACGTCACGTGCGCCAATCTGTAATGGAACAACAATGTTCATCAGGCCAATAACAAATGGCATCGCTACGAAGAAGATCATAATAACGCCGTGGGCGGTAAAGATCTGGTCGTAGTGGTGGGCATTCAGGAAGCCTGCTTCCCCGGCGGATGCCAGGACTTGTTGACTACGCATCATGATAGCGTCAGCAAAACCACGCAGTAACATGACGATAGCAACGATGATATACATCACACCAAGGCGTTTATGGTCAACAGAGGTAAACCATTCTTTCCATAAATATTCCCACTTACCGAAATAAGTGAGTGCTGCAACTAATGCCAGTCCCCCGACAATAATTGCTGCCACCGTAACCATGATAATCGGTTCATGGTACGGAATTGCATCAAGTGATAATTTTCCGAACATCGTATTATTCCTCGGCCCCTTAGTGAGAGGTTTCCCCGTGATTCATGTCCATACCTTGATGGTCACCATGATTTTGATGGTCACCATGTTCAGCAGCTTGGCTCGCAGGCTTGTTCATGCTTGCGCCATGACCATGTCCGCCGCCAGGCCCCATCAGTTTATTGATAACTTCAACGAATAAACCTGGTTTGACACTAGAGAAGTACTCAACTTTATTATTTTCGCTCGGTGCAGCAAGTTTCTCGTAAGCTGCCATATCATTCATCACCTGAGGCGATGCTTTGACTTTAGCGACCCACTGGTCAAAGGCTTCTGCATCTGGTGTGGCAATGGCTTTGAACTTCATGCCAGAGAACCCTTTACCGCTGTAACTTGCAGAGATACCGTCGTAGGTACCCGCTTCGTTAGCAATCAGGTGTAGTTTGGTTTGCATACCTGCCATTGCATAAAGCTGGCTGCCCAGACGTGGAATAAAGAAGGAGTTCATCACCGAGTTAGAGGTAATTTTGAATTCCACTGGCGTGTTAGCCGGGAAGGCGATTTCATTAACAGTTGCAATGCCCTGCTCTGGATAGATGAAGAACCATTTCCAGTCCATAGAAATAACTTCAATGGTAATTGGCTTTTCATCGTGAACCAGCGGTTTGCTTGGCTCAAGAGAATGCGTAGTTTTCCAAGTCAACACAGCAAGGAAGATGATGATAAGGATAGGGATAGTCCAGACAACGGCTTCAACTTTATTAGAATGAGACCAGTTTGGGCTATACTTGGCTTCTTTGTTTGAAGCCCGATATTTCCAGGCAAAACCCACAGCCATTAGAATTGCAGGGATAACGACGATCAACATCAGCCCGAAAGCAGTCAGTATCAAAGAACGTTGTTCCAGTCCAATTTGTCCTTTCGGATCAAGCAGCGCAGAATCACAACCACTGAGTAACACAGTGCCTGCAATTAATGACAGCCATTTCAAACTATTATTGTATTTCCTGATTATCATTTAACGACCTCAATTTCAGGGAACTCTTCAGGGAACTCTATTGTCGTCTAAAGTGTGGCGGCATTTTACGGGAAGGTTACATGAGTGTAAACCTGAATGGCGTAGTGTTATTGGGGATTGCCTGTTTATAGCTATGTATCACTGCGGATAGGCAGAGCGGGAAAACTGACCAAAAGTACAGTTAGTAGGCTTGTTATAACAAAAAAGACCTCACGGCTGAATTACGCAACCTTAATAGCTATAACTGGTGGGGTAATGGAACAATTAATTAACAATAAAATATCTTTTGAAGAACAAGTGATGTCATTAATTTGTTAATTTTAGCTGAATCGATAAAGTTAAATATTTAATTAATTAGCAGCACGAAATAATAAAAAAACAACAACAGAAACTTTTTTTAAATAATCATATGCATAATTTTTATCAGTGGCTGCTTTTTTCCGTAAATAATACCGCATGTGTATTATTTGTTATTAGTGTGGTTAATAAGTAGACGGAATGTGTTTTTTTTGTTTTTTGAATATGAGAAGAACCGGGAGCGTCCAATCGCTCTGACAGGATCAGCGAGATTTCCCCACGATCCTGTTATCCTGTGCTGATGAGCCCGGCATGGCTAACCAGATACTTTTGACGAATTGCGTAAAGCCAAAAAGTCCAGTAAACCTCCAAACAGGATACCCGCGACTGCCAGCAATCCTCCCAGCTCTAGTAACGTTATTCCTATCGTCCAGTCCGTTAAATCCAGGGCATTGCTGATAAGAATAAGTAACCATGCTGCCAGTAACGCGCAGCCGGCCGTTAACATTCGTAGAGCCAGACGGTAGGCGTAAGCATATTGAGAACGTGGCATAAAGCGTTCAGTACGCTGAGTATATTCCAGCGTGTTTTTACAGATTAGTAGCAGCAAAATGCCAGGTATGGAGACAACGACTGAAAACAGATAGAAAGTTGACCAACCATAAGCCTCAACAAACCAACCGGCTATAGGACCGACATAAACCCGGCCGATAGCAGATAAAGCAGAAAGCAGGGCGAACTGTGTCGCTGAAAAAGAGCGGTTACACAACGTCATCAGCAGGGCAACAAAGGCTGCGGTTCCCATTCCACCGCAGACATTCTCAAAAAAGACAATGCCTCCCATACTCAGGATATTTTTGTCCGTAACAGCCAGTATCCAGTACCCGATATTGGACACACCCTGAAGCACACCGAAAATGAGCAAGGCACGGAACAACGTCAGGCGTTGCATCAGTACACCGCCGAATAAAGCACCAAGTATTGTCGCCAGCAGTCCCAGGGTTTTATTGACCATACCGACGTCACCTGCATCAAATCCGACACCGCGGATCAGAAAGGTGGTGGTGAGTGTCATTGCAAAGGCATCACCCAGCTTATAAAGCACTATCAGCAACAAAATCAGCCATGCATTATTACGACCAAAGAAATCGCGCAACGGGGCAACGACGGCTTGTTCCAGCGTACGCGGGACCGGGACAGTATCCGTAGGCTCTGGTGCTATAAAGGTGGCAATAATACAGGGGATTAACAGCACCGCCATTAACCAGTAAGTTGCCTGCCAGCCTAAATATCTGTCCGCAAGCCACAGTGCCAGCCCGCCTGATACTAACATTGCCAAACGATAACCGAGTACGCTAACTGCTGCACCTGCTCCACGTTCAGGGGCTGACAGAACATCGGTTTTCCAGGCATCAAATACAATATCCTGAGAGGCTGAGCAGAACGCGATGATCACTGCCAGGGCCGCCATCCAGCGAAGACTGGAAGCTGGATCCAAAAATCCCATACCAGCGATAGACACCAATAAGAGGATTTGGGTTATCAATAACCAGCCGCGCCGCCGCCCGAGAAAAGGTGGCGTATAGCGATCCATCACCGGAGACCAGAGAAATTTAAACACATAAGCCTGGCCGACCAGTGAGAAAAAACCGATGGTTTTTAGATCGACGTTTTCAACGGTCATCCAGGCTTGTAAGGTGCCGGAGGTGAGCGCAAGGGGCAGCCCCGAAGCAAAACCCAGGATCAGTAGCAGGGCTAACTTAGGTTGCTGAAAAATGCGTAAGTAGTTATTGGACATAAGGAAAAGGGCACCAGCGACAGGTGGCCTGGTTTCACAGGCCACCAGAGAAAAAATTAACGCGCGTTTTGCTTAATGAATTCGTTCACGCTGGTATCCTGAGCCATATCGGCAATGGTATCAGTCAGCACAGAATTCACCGCATTGGCGATATCCTTATTAGACGCCTGGAATGCCCCTTCGACGTTGTAGCTGGCGCGGTAATTTTTGGTTAGCTTATTGCCATTTTTTGCTACGGCAATAATAGAGATGTCTGCGCGAGTGGCGATGTTGTAACGCAGGCTACCTTGAGAGACGTCCGCAAACAGATTGTTGACAATAATTTGCAGATCAACCGGGCTGTTTGCGCCAATCGTGTAACCACGTGCGACCAGCTGCTTTTCCAGCACTTCTTGCAGTAAAAAACGCAGATCGCGCGAAGGTGTCAGTGTGATCAGTTGATTGTTGCGGGTGACTTTGGCCAAGGCCTGGCTACTACGTTGATCGGCACCATTAATACTGACGGTAATGCCCATCACACTTGGGTCATTACTGGGTAAAGTCATTCTTGGTGCAACATCAATCGTTGTTGGCGGCGTTGCGCAGCTGGCCAGCATAAAGAGGGCTACCAGCGGAAAAATTATTTTTTTTAACATGTTTGATATTCTCAATATACTCAATAGGCAGGCTGATAAAACCCCGTCATCATATCATTGCGGGTGCACAGAGGAAGTAGGCAATATCCGTAAATACGGCGTATTGCTTTTTTTTTCGCCGATTATCACGAATTGTTCCTATTTCGACTGACATTTAACCTCTTATTAGCGCATTTTTTATGTCAGGATGCACCATCAAAGGATAATGTCTTCAATCATCAGAGCTGAATTGAGACTGAGTATAGCTCCTGTTTGCCGAGATCCCGCCATCTCACTGATAGAGGAAAGAGTTAATGACAATGCGTGAACATATCGAAGCGGAACTGCGTACCTCATTTAGTCCGGAATATCTGGAGGTAGTTGACGAAAGCCACCACCACAATGTCCCAATCGGCGCAGAAAGTCATTTCAAGGTTACGTTGGTGAGTGAAAAATTTTCAGGTCAGCGCTTAATTAGCCGTCATCGCCAGATTTATTCGCTACTGAGTGACGCCCTGGCTGGCAGTGTCCATGCTCTGGCATTACATACTTATACCGTGCAGGAGTGGGACGAATTACAAGATAAACAGCTCGCATCTCCGCCTTGTATGGGGGGAGGTAAGTAGCGTTAAACAAAGGCTAACTATTTGCACTTAGTCGAAGTTTTCCGTTATGTTGCAGTGTTTTTTGTTTTAGCCTGTTTGATAAATAGCCAAAGCGCGATTTTATTTTGCCTGAATTCTTCTGTTAATGAACTCAGACGAACAGCTGAAAGGGATAAAATGTGAAAAAGACCACAGCCGTGCGTTGCTGCTGTTCTCGACTCACCCCAGTGATGCCGCTATAATGCTGCGTCTTATTTTTCGGAATGTCTTCGGGATGATTCTGACAAGACAGGGAATGTACTGCTGATTTAGAGAACATCCCGGTTCTGTGAAGCTAACCTAAGCTTTTTGAGTTGACCGAGCACTGTGATTTTTTTGAGGTAACAAGATGCAAGTTTCAGTTGAAACCACCCAGGGCCTTGGCCGCCGTCTCACGATTACTATCGCTGCAGACAGCATCGAAACCGCTGTAAAAAGCGAGCTGGTCAACGTGTCAAAAAAAGTACGTATTGACGGCTTCCGTAAAGGTAAAGTACCGATGACCGTTGTTGCTCAGCGTTATGGTGCCTCTGTGCGTCAGGACGTGTTGGGCGAGCTGATGAGCCGTAACTTTATTGATGCGATCATCCAGGAAAAAATTAATCCAGCTGGCGCACCTAATTATGTTCCGGGTGAATACAAGTTGGGTGAAGACTTCACTTACTCTGTAGAGTTTGAAGTTTATCCAGAAGTTGAATTACAAGGTCTTGAGTCAATCGAAGTTGAAAAACCGGTTGTAGAAGTGACTGATGAAGATGTTGATACCATGCTGGATACTCTGCGTAAGCAGCAAGCCACCTGGAAAGACACTGATGCAGCAGCCACTGCGGAAGACCGTGTTACCATCGATTTCACCGGTTCTGTAGACGGTGAAGTTTTTGAAGGTGGTAAAGCCACTGACTTCGTTCTGGCAATGGGCCAGGGTCGCATGATCCCAGGTTTTGAAGATGGCGTTGTTGGCCATAAAACTGGCGAAGAGTTTGTCGTGGAAGTCACCTTCCCGGAAGACTATCACGCTGAAAACCTGAAAGGTAAAGCGGCGAAGTTCGATATCGTTCTGAAGAAAGTTGAAGAGCGCGAACTGCCAGAATTTACCGAAGAATTCATCAAACGTTTCGGCGTTGAAGATGGTTCTATTGCAGGTCTGCGCACTGAAGTGCGTAAAAATATGGAACGTGAGCTGAAAGGCGCAGTACGTAACCGTATCAAGTCTCAGGCTATCGACGGACTGGTTAACGCAAACAATATCGACGTTCCTGCTGCGCTGATTGACGGTGAGATCGATGTCCTGCGTCGCCAGGCTGCACAGCGTTTTGGTGGCAATGAGCAGCAGGCTCTGGAATTACCTCGTGAGCTGTTTGAAGAGCAAGCTAAGCGCCGCGTAGTTGTTGGTCTGCTGCTGGGCGAAGTGATTCGTACCCAGGAGCTGAAAGCTGACGAAGACCGCGTTAAAGCGCTGATCGAAGAGATGGCATCTGCTTACGAAGATCCTAAAGAAGTTATTGAGTTCTATGGTAAAAACAAAGAACTGATGGACAACATGCGCAATGTTGCTCTGGAAGAACAAGCTGTTGAAGCACTGCTTGAAAAGGCAAAAGTGACTGAGAAAGCGACAAACTTCAGTGAGCTGATGAACCAGCCTCAGGCTTAATGCGCGTTTTTTAAACGTTAGCATTTGATGTCTGTGAACAAAAGCCCGTCACTTTATCGTGGCGGGCTTTTTTTATCATGAATGAAAGATAAAACCGATTATCTGGTTAGCGTATCGACAAAAGATTGATATGCTTGAAACAGGGCAAAAGAGTCCCCATAACTAAGGCCAAGTTTTATTAATCATTCCCTGACTGACTCCGTCAAAAATGACGCAGGATGCATAGTCAATACTCTGCGGCTCAAGTAGAATCAGTACAGTTAGCTAAATTACACCAGGAGACGGTAATGTCATACAGTGGCGAAAAAGATCAGTTAGCACCTCACATGGCGCTGGTGCCAATGGTTGTTGAACAAACATCCCGTGGTGAGCGTTCATACGATATTTATTCCCGTCTGCTCAAGGAACGTGTCATTTTTCTGACCGGACAGGTCGAAGATCACATGGCTAACCTGATTGTGGCGCAAATGCTCTTTCTGGAAGCTGAAAATCCGGAAAAAGATATTTATCTGTACATTAACTCACCGGGTGGTGTAATTACTGCCGGGATGTCGATTTATGACACCATGAAATTTATTAAACCAGATGTCAGTACCATCTGTATGGGACAGGCGGCTTCTATGGGGGCATTTCTCCTGACAGCTGGCGCTAAAGGTAAACGTTTTTGCCTGCCAAATTCACGTGTTATGATTCACCAGCCTCTGGGCGGCTATCAGGGGCAGGCAACAGACATAGAGATTCATGCGCGTGAGATTCTGAAAATTAAGGCTCGCATGAATGAATTGATGGCTGAACATACCGGCCAGCCTATCGAAAAAATAGAGAAAGATACTGAGCGCGATCGTTTCCTGTCTGCCAGCGAGGCGGTAGAGTACGGTTTGGTTGACTCAATTCTTACTGAACGTATTTAATGCTACAGATAGTGAGCAGCCTACCTTAGCGGTAGCGCCAGCTCGCGTTTAAGCCCCACCATTAGCTGGGCCCTGGAATGGCACTTGTGCTATCAGTGATAGCGCAAAGAAACAGATAAGAGGTTTTACTGATGACAGATAAACGCAAAGACAGTTCAGGCAAACTGCTGTACTGCTCTTTTTGCGGCAAAAGCCAGCACGAAGTGCGCAAGCTAATCGCCGGGCCGTCAGTGTATATCTGCGATGAGTGTGTCGATTTATGTAACGACATCATCCGCGAAGAAATTAAAGAAATCGCACCTCATCGCGAACGCAGCTCTCTGCCGACACCGCATGAGATACGTAACCACCTTAATGATTACGTGATAGGTCAGGAACAGGCTAAAAAGGTTCTGGCTGTTGCGGTATATAATCACTACAAACGTCTGCGTAACGGTGATAACACCCAAGGTATTGAACTGGGCAAAAGTAACATTCTGCTCATCGGTCCAACGGGAAGCGGCAAAACGCTGCTGGCAGAAACTCTGGCGCGCCTGTTGGATGTTCCTTTCACGATGGCCGATGCAACAACGTTGACCGAAGCGGGTTACGTTGGTGAAGACGTAGAAAACATTATCCAGAAACTATTACAGAAATGTGATTACGACGTGCAGAAAGCACAGCGCGGGATTGTCTATATCGATGAAATTGACAAAATTTCTCGTAAATCAGATAACCCTTCAATCACTCGCGATGTTTCTGGAGAAGGTGTACAGCAAGCGCTGTTGAAGCTTATCGAAGGTACCGTTGCAGCCGTACCTCCGCAAGGGGGCAGAAAACATCCACAGCAGGAATTCTTGCAGGTTGATACTTCCAAGATCCTCTTCATCTGTGGTGGTGCTTTTGCAGGCCTTGATAAAGTCATTTCTAATCGTATTGAAACCGGTTCAGGTATTGGTTTTGGTGCGACAGTGAAAGCAAAATCAGAAAAAGCCAGCGAAGGGCAGTTACTGGGACAGGTAGAGCCGGAAGACTTGATTAAATTCGGATTAATTCCTGAGTTCATCGGTCGTCTGCCTGTAGTGGCAACGCTGAGTGAATTAAGCGAAGAGGCGTTAATCCAGATCCTTAAAGAGCCGAAGAATGCACTGACTAAACAGTATCAGGCATTGTTTAATCTTGAAGGGGTTGATCTTGAGTTCCGCGATGATGCACTGAATGCTATCGCTAAAAAAGCGATGATCCGTAAAACGGGGGCTCGCGGTTTGCGTTCTATTGTTGAAGGTGCGCTGCTGGATACAATGTATGATCTTCCTTCCCTGGAGAGTGTCGAAAAAGTGGTTGTTGATGAGACGGTTATCTCCGGACAGTCAAAACCATTACTGATTTACAGTGAGCCAGAAGCACAACAGGCTTCCGGTGAGTAATTCATAAATTCGCCCGTCATTTAGCAATAAGTGGGAGATTTCATCTCCCACTTATTTTTCCTTAATACCCGCCGTTGAATGTGTAAGAATCATCCCCATATACTTATCTACTTAATTGGTGGGACGCATTATGCATATTACCACCTCATTACCTGGCGGAAATAAAACTAAGAGAGAGCTCTATGAATCCTGAGCGTTCTGAACGCATTGAAATCCCCGTCCTGCCGTTGCGCGATGTGGTGGTTTATCCGCACATGGTTATTCCACTGTTTGTCGGGCGTGAAAAATCCATTCGCTGCCTGGAATCAGCAATGGACCATGATAAAAAAATCATGCTGGTGGCGCAAAAAGAGGCTTCGACGGATGAGCCTGGCGTTAACGACCTGTTCTCTGTGGGAACCGTTGCCTCTATTCTACAAATGCTTAAATTGCCTGATGGTACGGTAAAAGTATTGGTAGAGGGGTTACAGCGTGCGCGTATTACTGCCCTCTCTGATAATGGTGAGCATTTTTCAGCTCAGGCTGAATATCTGAACTCGCCAGCGATTGAAGAGCGCGAGCAGGAAGTGCTGGTGCGTACCGCCATTAATCAGTTTGAAGGCTATATCAAACTGAACAAAAAAATTCCGCCTGAGGTTCTGACGTCGCTGAACAGCATTGACGATCCAGAACGTCTGGCTGATACCATCGCAGCACATATGCCGTTGAAACTTTCTGATAAGCAGTCGGTATTGGAAATGTCAGATATCAACGAACGTCTGGAATATTTGATGGCGATGATGGAGTCTGAAATTGACCTGTTGCAGGTTGAAAAAAGAATCCGTAATCGTGTCAAAAAGCAGATGGAAAAAAGTCAGCGTGAGTACTATCTGAATGAGCAAATGAAAGCGATTCAGAAAGAACTCGGTGAAATGGATGATGCTCCGGACGAAAACGAAGCGTTAAAACGCAAAATCGATTCGGCTAAAATGCCAAAAGAAGCGCGTGAAAAAGCCGAAGCAGAGCTGCAAAAACTTAAAATGATGTCGCCAATGTCTGCGGAAGCGACTGTAGTACGTGGCTACATTGATTGGATGGTGCAGGTTCCATGGAATGCGCGCAGCAAGGTGAAAAAAGATCTGCGTCAGGCGCAGGAAGTGCTGGATACTGACCATTATGGTCTGGAACGCGTCAAAGACCGTATTCTGGAATATCTCGCGGTGCAAACGCGTGTCAGCAAACTCAAAGGACCTATCTTATGTCTGGTGGGGCCTCCAGGTGTAGGTAAAACCTCACTGGGTCAGTCTATCGCGAAAGCAACGGGACGTAAGTATGTACGTATGGCATTAGGTGGCGTGCGTGACGAAGCGGAAATCCGTGGTCACCGCCGGACCTATATTGGTTCAATGCCAGGCAAGCTGATTCAGAAAATGGCAAAAGTTGGTGTGCGTAACCCGCTTTTTCTGTTAGATGAGATCGATAAAATGTCTTCGGACATGCGCGGCGATCCGGCATCAGCTCTTTTAGAAGTGCTTGATCCTGAACAGAACGTAGCATTCAACGATCACTATCTTGAAGTGGATTATGATTTGAGCGATGTGATGTTCGTTGCAACATCTAACTCCATGAATATTCCTGCGCCCTTGTTAGATCGCATGGAAGTTATTCGTCTGTCGGGATATACCGAAGACGAAAAACTGAATATTGCTAAACAGCATTTATTGTCAAAGCAGATAGAACGCAATGCCTTGAAAAAAGGCGAGCTGAAAGTTGAAGACAGTGCATTGATTGGCATTATTCGTTATTACACGCGTGAAGCGGGTGTTCGTAGCCTTGAGCGTGAAATATCCAAACTGTGTCGCAAAGCGGTCAAACAACTCCTGCTTGACAGCTCGCTTAAGCATATTGAAATCAATGGCGATAACCTGAAGGATTTCCTCGGGGTACAGCGCTTTGATTACGGTCGTGCTGATAGTGAAAACCGCGTGGGTCAGGTGACTGGTCTGGCATGGACCGAAGTCGGCGGTGACTTGCTGACCATCGAAACGGCCTGTGTGCCAGGTAAAGGTAAACTTACTTATACCGGTTCCTTGGGTGAAGTGATGCAGGAATCCATCCAGGCAGCGCTGACCGTGGTACGCGCTCGTGCAGAAAAGCTAGGTATTAACAGCGATTTCTATGAAAAACGTGATATTCACGTTCACGTACCGGAAGGGGCAACGCCGAAAGATGGCCCGAGTGCGGGGATCGCGATGTGTACAGCGCTGGTTTCTTGTCTGACAGGCAATCCGGTTCGTGCTGATGTGGCTATGACGGGTGAGATAACCCTGCGCGGTCAGGTTCTGCCGATTGGTGGACTGAAAGAGAAGCTATTAGCTGCTCACCGTGGTGGTATCAAAACTGTCCTGATCCCTGACGATAATAAACGCGATCTGGAAGATATTCCGGCTAATGTTATCGCCGATCTGGAGATCCATCCGGTAAAACGTATTGAAGAGGTTCTGGCCCTTGCTTTACAGAATTCTCCGTACGGTATGCAGGTCATTACTGAAAAATAGTGACTTGCAGCAAAAATAGTCAATAAAATAGGAGCTGGTAAGTCGATTGTCACTTGCCAGCTTTTTTTTGTGCCGTTAAGTTAGATAGCTGCCTTACCTTACCTTGTTGTAAGGGAATGGCATGGATGCTATAAACTGCAAAGCGGTCGCACTTTACAAGGATTGTGCGATATACATGAGAAATAGGGGAAGATTAAAGTGAACAAATCTCAACTGGTCGATCAAATTGCTGCAAGTGCTGATATCTCTAAAGCTGCGGCAGGACGTGCTTTAGATGCTGTTATTGCGGCTGTGACTGAGTCACTCCAGGCAGGAGAAGATGTAGCATTGGTTGGTTTCGGAACCTTTGCCGTAAAAGAACGTGCAGCTCGTACTGGTCGCAATCCACAAACGGGTAAAGAGATAACCATCGCAGCAGCAAAAGTCCCAAGTTTCCGTGCGGGTAAAGTGCTGAAAGACGCGGTTAACTAAATTATCCGCCTTTTCTATCTTCAATCATTCGACCAGGTAACGAAAATCACAGCTGGTTTGCTTGAAACATGATAGATAAAGTGGAAAAAGTCTCTCTAGTATTGCTCTGGCACATCAAATGATGTGCCTTTTTTGTTACCCTGGGTGGATTTTTACTTGCGATTGATGATTTGAAACGCGTTTCTTGTCACAATAGGACTTTGCGCGCAGCATCATGGCATATTTCGTCGACATTGATGCCAGTTTAGCGCCTGCGCAAGCTTACTCATCTTATTACAGCGGAGTGTTGTTACACCATGATGGACAATTTACGTGCGGCGGCCAACCACCTCGTGCTCAAGATAATTTTAGGATTAATTATCGTGTCATTCGTATTGACTGGCGTCGGTGGTTACGTTAGCGGTAACAATAACTATGCCGCAGAAGTGAACGGCCAGGAAATTGGCCGTGGTCAGTTTGAAAATGCGGTAGCCAATGAACGTAATCGTCAGCAACAGCAGATGGGAGATCGTTTCTCTGAACTGGCCGCTAATGATGGTTATATGCAAGCATTGCGTAGTCAGGTACTGAATCAGATGATTGACGAGACACTACTTGATCAGTATGCGAAAACCCTAGGGTTGAATATCAGTGACGAGCAGATCAAACTCGCTATTTTTAAACAACCTGCTTTCCAGAGTGATGGTAAGTTCGATAATGGGCGTTACACCTCGATTATTCGTAATATGGGGCTGACCCCGGAACAATATGCCCAGGCATTGCGTAATCAGCTTGTCACCGAGCAACTGGTCAATGCTATTGTCGGAACTGATTTCATGCTGAAGGGTGAAATGGATGAGCTGACTGCGCTTATTTCACAACAACGCGTTGTCCGTGAAGCGACTATCGACGTTGACGCGTTGGCGGCCACACAAACGGCAACCGAGCAGGAAGTTAGCGAATTCTACGCCCGTAATAAAAATGATTATATTGCACCTGAACAATTTAAAGTCAGCTACATCCTGCTGGATGCGGCAACATTTAAAGAAACCGCCAGTGATGCAGATATTCAGTCTTATTACGATCAGCATATCGGGTCCTTCACTCAGCCCCAGCGCGACCGCTACAGCATTATCCAGACGAAAACAGAAGCAGAGGCACAAGCTATTCTGGATGAACTGAAAGCAGGTGCGGATTTTGCTACCCTGGCAAAAGAAAAATCGGCTGATATTATCTCTGCCCGTAATGGCGGTGATATGGGATGGCTGGAGGCTTCAACCACGCCTGACGAGCTGAAAAATGCCGGCCTTCGTGAGAAGGGCCAGTTATCCGGCGTGATTAAGTCTTCTGTTGGTTTCTTGGTTGCACGTCTTGATGATATTCAGCCAGCACAAGTTAAGCCACTTTCAGAAGTCCGCAATGATATTGTTTCCAAGGTTGAGCAAGAAAAAGCCCTGGATGCTTACTATGCTCTGCAACAGCAAGTGAGTGATGCAGCAAGTAATGACAATGAGTCTCTGGGCAGCGCTGAAAAAGTTGCCGGCGCGAAGGTTGTTGAAACTGACTGGTTTGGTCGTGATAACCTGCCAGAAGCGCTAAACTTTAAGCCGGTTGCTGATATTATTTTTAACGGTGGGCTGGTGGGTCAGAACGGTTCGCCTGGCAGTAACTCGGATATCATCACTGTTGATGGTGACCGCGCATTTGTTCTGCGTATCTCGGCACATAATCCACAGAGTATCAAGCCACTGGATGAGGTTCAGGCGCAGGTTACTGAACAAGTTAAACTGCAAAAAGCAGAGCGTATTGCGAAGCAGGATGCTGATAAATTGCTGGCAGAACTGAAAAAAGGTGACGCAGATGCCGCGATGAAAGCAGCTAATCTGAGCTTTGGCGAGCCGCAAACGCTGAGCCGTGGTACCCAAGGCCCGATCGGTCAGGCTGCTTTTGCTCTGCCGCTGCCTGCGGAAGGTAAACCAAGCTATGGCGTAGCAAATGACAGTAATGGCAATGTTGTCTTACTGGCACTGGATGAAGTTAAACCAGGAGCTGTACCAGAAGCACAGAAAGAAGCGATGGAGCAGGGGATCACCCAGAATAACGCCCAGATAGCGTTTGAAGCTTTAATGGCAAGCCTTCGTCAACAAGCGAAAATTAAAATAGGTGAGTCGCTGGAGATGCAGTAATTAATTTCCATGATGCACCGCACGTTATAGTAACGTGATGCAAAAACAAAAGGCCGCTTTCGCGGCCTTTTCCACATTTAAATAACGACGTTTGTTCTTCCTCCTGGGGGCTTGTAGTGTGACCGGGCTGTCTACATACAAGGAGGAACAGCATGAATAACCGTATCACAAAAATGCTTTTTACTTTTATTCTGGCAAGCTGGATGACTACATTCACCGTACACGCAGCAGAGGTACGTAGCCCGGGAACTTCTGCTCAGACAGAAAAAATGGCTAAACCTGCTGCTGATAAACCTGTCGTTGCAGAAGAGCATGCTGTCGATATTAATACGGCTTCTGCTGAAGAATTATCTGAAGCGATGAATGGTGTCGGTATCAAAAAGGCACAGGCGATTGTAAAGTATCGACAGGAATTTGGTCCTTTTAACAGTATTGAACAATTACAGAATGTGCCTGGTATTGGTCCTTCATTGCTGGAACGTAACCGTGGTCGCATAAAATGGTGAGGTTGAACGATTTTATTTCTATCTGACAGAAAAATTTGTCAGGTTAATTATCAGGTCATACCCGTTTTAAGGTATGACCTGATTGGCCTGATGAGGCAGTGATAACAGTAAAATAAGGGTAATGGTATGATGAAGACGATTATTAAGGTCAGGGGTTATCATTTAGATGTCTACCAGCATGTTAACAATGCTCGTTATCTGGAGTTTCTGGAAGAGGCTCGCTGGGAAGGGCTGGAAAATACCGCTTTTTTTCATTGGATAACCGAAAAGAACATTGCCTTCATCGTGGTGAATATCAATATTAATTACCGCAGCGCGGCGGTATTGGGTGACGTATTGTGTATCACTAGCCAGTTACAGCAGCTGAACCGGAAAAGTGGCGTACTCCAGCAGAGCGTCATCCGGGAACCTGAGGGAACAATAGTGGCCGATGCTCTGATTACCTTTGTTTGTATCGATTTAAATACCAAACAGGTTTTGCCGATTGAGGGGGAACTTAGTACCCGACTTGAGGAGCTAAAAAGTTGATGCGCCAGACAGTCTGATCGCCTGGCGTTTTTAGTAATTAACGTAAACCTGTTTTTTCTTTCATTGAAGCCATAACGGCGGCTTTGTCAGAAAGATAACCATTAAGGCCGTTTGCCCGCAGATTGCAGGCGGCACATTCACCACAGCCTTCACCCTGAATACCGTTATAGCAGGTCAGAGTTTCATGACGAACCAGATCCAGCTGCTGCCAGTAGTCAGCCAAGGCCCAAGTCTCGGCTTTATCCAGCCACATTAACGGGGTTTCAAAACGAATATTCCGTGCCAGACCTAGATTGATCGCAAGGTTCAGGGATTTGACAAACTCATCCCGACAGTCCGGATAGCCAGAGAAATCCGTTTCACATACACCGGTAATCAACGACTCCGCTTCTACTTGCCAGGCATAAATAGCCGCCAGGGTCAGGAACAGAATATTACGTCCCGGAACAAAGGTATTAGGAATACCTTGTTCATCAGGGCGATAATTGGGTACCGGAATATTGTCACGCGTCAGGCTGCTTACTGCCAGTGAGTTAAGCATGGTGGCATCCAGTACTTTATGCGCACAGGCCCCGAGCTGCAGAGCCAGCTTCTGCGCAACTTCAATTTCTGCCCGATGTCGCTGGCCATAATCAAAGGTCACGCAGTGCACCTCATCATACTGTTGCAAGGCCTGAATAAGACAGGTCGTTGAGTCCTGCCCACCACTGAATACGACGACGGTACGTTGCATTGGCATTCCATTACTGATAATTACTGAATATGAGAGGGTATGGTAACTTCCCGGCAATATTCCTTGCAACAGATAAGCCAGCCTGGAGTTGTCAGCACAATGTCTTCTGTGTTGTTTTAACTCATTGATGATTGACAGCCTGCAAGGTGTATTTAACACTCACAGTCAGCGATGATGCTGTTGTTGAACCGTCCAGGCACTGAGGAGTTTGATATGACTTGCTTTCATCAACTGACAGCCACCAGCCTGCGAGGCCAGCCTGTCTCTATGGCTAACTATGAAGGCAAGCTAGTACTGGTGGTGAATACCGCCAGTCATTGTGGTTTTACGCCACAATACGCAGGTCTTGAAGCGCTCTACAAAAAGTATGCCGCCCAAGGGCTGGTCGTGTTGGGTTTTCCCTGTAACCAGTTCGGTAAGCAGGAACCCGGTGGTGCCGATGATATTGCTCAGACCTGCCATATTAACTATGGTGTCAGTTTCCCTGTGTTTGAAAAAGTGGAGGTCAACGGTTCGGCATCACATCCGGTATTTCGTTACCTGAAAAGCGAATTACCCGGCCTGCTGGGAGGGCGGATCATGTGGAATTTCACTAAGTTCCTGATTGGACGCGACGGCAAACCGCTTAAACGCTTTGCGCCTTTCACTACCCCGGAAAAAATGGAGGCCACGATCCGTGATGCGCTTGAAATCTAGCCGTTCCAGCTCCTTAAGTACTCTCCGGTGGTGGAAGCCAGACATCGGAAAAATCAAACCAGCCCCAAGTATTTAATTTCACGCCACGCACGCCGGGTGGAGCGCTTATCTGGTAGCGATAGTTAAACAGGGGGGTGATCACCGCATTCTCCATCAGCGTATGAAACAGAATTTTCAGGTTGTCAGTTCGCTGTAACTCACTGACAGAACATTGGATCTTATTCAGATGAGCTTGCAATCCTGCATACTTTTCAGGGGGAAGTAACGCAGGCCACAGCTTATCCACTCGCAGCCATTGTTCCAAGGTATATTCCGGTTCCTCACCAATCAGTCTGTCCCCCATAATTAAATCGGCTTCTTGTAGCCTTTGGCAGCCACTCCAGTTTTTTGCATTATGAAAAATGATATTCAGTTCGCAGCCACGTGCGGCGAGATGGTGTTTTAACTGCTGCGCCATGGCATGAAGTTCTACCGGCAGGTTATAAATAAGCGTCAGCGTTTTTGGAAGTGCAACCGTCTCAAGTTGTTCCCATTCAGGTGTTTGCCAGCCCGGTAACATACCGGTATTGGGCGTAATCAAGGTGCTGTCGAAGGGTAAAGTGGTGACCATTTCAGTTTCACGCACCATTTTCATCAGCGTTCGGGCCTGTTCCAGAGTCAGTTTCCCATGCTGTTTAATGCTCAGATAGCAAAAACCCAGACTGATTTTGGTCGTTATCGGACGTAAGTCCGTGAGCTGTTCTTGCTGGCCAATGGCGATTTGCACCGGATGCAGGCACCCGGTTCTGGCGGAATCATTAAATAGCTGTGGTGTTATCCAAAGCTCTACTGCTTGCAGCAGTGGGTGGCGCAGATGGTAGTACTCAAAGCTTTCCAGCCTGACCAGATCCTCTTTGAAACTGACAATACGAAAAGGGCCGCAGCCTACATCAGGATGCACAGGGTGAGCGATACGACTACAGTAACTGGCAAGACGATGAGCCAGCCAGTAATCCGGGTTAAAGAGTATAAAACGCAGGCAGCCAGCATGGGGAAGTTCAATCGTTTTGACACTGGCAAACAGCGGTTTTAAGTCCGGAAGTTGTAGAAGACACAGCAGTTGCTGTTGCAACTGAGTTGTATCAATCGGTTCGCCGTTATGCCAGTAAAGTGTCGGATGAATAAAAAAATCCCAGCGCAAGCCATCATCAGAGATTTGCCAGTGATGGGCTAAATCGGGTTGAGGAAGCCTGTGTTCGCGGGTAAAGCGCGTCAGCCCGGAAAATATTTGCCGACTCAGATGCTGTTCCGCGCGTCCGGCTAAAAAACCGGGTTCAATCGGTTCCAGTGGGCGATAATAGGGGATCCTCAATGTGGGGACATTATTTTGCCATTGCCCCCCGAGAAACGGCTGGAGTAGATGACGAAGCTGATCCGGGGCTATTTTCGCCAGATCCAGTGCATTCTGGTGCAAGCCTTTATTCAGCACTTGCTCCATCAACTCTGTACGTACGTTTTCAGGGGTACGCATAAAAATTAGCTGCCCACGTTTGCCTCTGCCCGATTGTGCCTGCCATTGTAACCAGCCCAGATTACTGAGCTGACCCAGCAGAGTACGTATATGGCGTTCACTGCAAAAGCTGCGCGTGGCTAATTCTGCCACGGTTACCTGCTGTGGTTCTCCGGCAGAAGGTTGCCACAGCCGCTGAAACTGATTGAGCTTATTAAGGATACGCATAAGAAACCCGGAACATTTTCTTTTAAGTATTCACTATTAGTTCCGTATATACCAGGCGATACTTTTAACGTCACTTCCCCACTTTGGAGTAAACATGGTTCGTCTGGCTGCATTTGATATGGATGGCACTCTTTTGATGCCTAATCACCATCTTGGTGATGAGACTCTCACCGCCCTGGAGCGTCTGCGTGATGAGCGCCAGGTCACGCTGGTCTTTGCCACCGGACGCCATGTACTCGAAATGCGACATGTGCTTGCTGCCTTTAATCTGGATGCTTATCTGATAACAGGAAATGGCACGCGTATTCATAGTCGTGATGGGGAATTAATGCACGGAAGCGATCTGCCGCCAGAGGTAGCAGAACGTGTTATCCATCGGGAATGGAATACTTCCGCCAGCATGCATGTTTTTAATGACAGGGGCTGGTTTACCGAGCAAGTAACGCCTGAGTTGCTGGCTGCCCATGTTTTTAGTGGTTTTAAACCCCAGGATATCGACTTACGTAGCATTCCGCTTAATGAAGTCACTAAAGTTGTGTTCTGTGGCTCTTATGAGAGCCTGTGCTCTCTCTCCGTTGAACTGGCGGCGGTAGTGGGCGATAGTGCGACTCTTTGCTTCTCAGCGGCAGAATGTCTGGAAGTGTTGCCGTTAGGGGCGAACAAAGGCGCAGCTCTGGATATGCTCAGCAACCATTTAGACATCAGCATGCAGGAATGTATGGCCTTTGGTGATGCCATGAATGACCGGGAAATGCTTTCCTCTGTGGGGCGGGGACTGGTAATGGGTAATGCTATGCCGCAGTTGAAAATCGATTTACCTCACCTGCCTGTTATCGGTCATTGTGCTGACCAGGCGGTGGCGCAGTATTTAACCTCTTGGCTGGACACATCACATCTCACCGATTCCCCAGAATATTGAGATCTTCCGGCACCGGGCAGTATGCCCGGTTTTTTACTCTGATGTTTTCAGGGTTTTCAGTACAAAGTCAGCGCGTTCTTTCACTCCGCATTTTGGTAGCAGCGATATCTCATAGCCGAGTGCTGGATAAGTCCGCTCTAATCGTTCAAATTCAATTCTTGCCGCCGCGATATCATGACGACGATCCGAGTCCTGGACATAGATTTCAGGCCAGGGGGGGGTCAGAAATACTGTTGGATGATAACGATAGTGTTCCCTGAGCATTGCCAATAGTGGCTCCCCGGTTAAGGCTTCAAAAGCTGCGGTAACATCAATTAATCCGCGATCGAAAAATATCCATTTCTTACTGTCAGGCAAAGCGTTCAGATAGTCGTTCTGTGACATTTCAATCGCGCGACACAGGAAAGATGCCATATCAATCCAGGGGACAGCCTGACCATTGGTGAGCAGCTCTTCCTGAATAATTCGCCGTCCGGGTTCAGCGAAGACGGTATAGCCGCGTCTTTCCAGCTCTGCGAGTAGGGTACTTTTCCCGCCGCCTGAACAGCCGGAAATAATAACGAATGGATTCATCAGGTTTACCCTTGTCTTGTGAATATGTAAATCGTCGCCGTTCTCTCTATTTCACATTCCGCAACGCGCGCTGACAAATGCGCCGGGTGGCATCAGTGGGACTATCCAACAACCATTGCTCACAAAGCTGGCTTACCCAGACCGGCTGGTCTTTGGCGGCATCGTTGAGCCAGTTGGCGACGGAGTCCTGGACGTAGACAGAAGGATCAGCGCGTAAGGGGGAAAGAATTGGCAGGGCCTGTTCAGGATGCTGCTTAAACTCGGCAATATGACTGCACCAGACTCCACGCGGACGTATGGATTCACTGGCAAAACGACGCACTCTTTCTGACGGTGAGCGTGTCCATTCGCTCAGACAAGTGACCGTTATCGTTAAATTTGACACCAGATGCGGGCGTACCGCCATCCAGGCCCATTCACGTACGCCAAAATGTTCGTCATCTGCCAGAGGCTGAATAAGGGCTAATCTTGTCTGAAGCGCCAGCCCGGTCTGTGCTCCAATCATAAAACAAGCCCAGCCACGTACGGTATCTGAACCATGTGTCTGGCAGCGGTTAATTCCCTCTGTCCCTGTTTCCTTAAGTAGCAGAGCACTGATGGTTTGCATACGCTTGAGAATACCCAACTGGCAAGCAGCGTTGGCAGCGGCCAGCGTGGATTTTGATAATGCAGGAAAAACAGCCTGTAACAGTTGGGCTTGATTGAGGGCCAGTCCTTCGGTAAGGGTAGCGCTGGGGATCGTGCCTTGTGACAGAGCTTGCAGGATATCAGATGGAATATCAGCAGTGCGGCTAAAGCCCTTACGTGGGAGTGTCTGACTCATTGAGATATCTCCTTTTCTGATTGGTTAAGGCCAGTTGATACCTTGTTCAACAGTATTGCCAGTTGCTCACGTTCTGTCGTAGACAAGCTGCCAAACAGACTGGCAATCCAGCGGCTGTGACTATCAAAAACCTGTTTCGCTGTTTGCCTGCCCTTATCAGTTAGCTGGATGCGCAGGGCGCGACGATCCTGTTTTGCTGCCTGACGTTCGATAAGCGCTTCACGTTCAAGACTGTCAAGGAGCCCTGTTACGGTGGCCCGGGTTACGCCTGCTCGTTCAGCCAGTTCATTAGGAGCCAGCCCTTCTCCGGCAGCGTCGAGTAAAAATAACATCACGAAACGGCCTTCTGACAAGCCATATGGCGCCAGCAATCTGGCGCAGTCATTATCAATCTGTGAAGCCAGAGAAAGAGTTTGAAAGCAGAGTTGAATGCCCTCTGGATCATTAAGCTGACGCTGCCTGGCTTCTTGCAGCAGCGCCTGGTATTTTTGTTCAAGGATCATTTTTGATGTCGCCATATAATATGGTGACTAACTATATCCTGGTGATGAGACTTAACGCTATTTGAGATTTTCAGAATGTGAGCTATCCCACATCATTGGCGAATGATGTGGGAAGGAAGGATAAAACTGACCGTGTCTACTTTACCAGCTCGCTGAGCTGATGTTGCCAGGGTTGTAAGCTACCGATATTCTCTTCAACCCACTGTGGGTTGTAGTAAGTATCCAGATAACGTTCACCGCTATCACAAAGCAGAGTGACGATAGATCCCGCTTGTCCGTTCGCGTGCATTTTCGCGGCAAGCTGAAGTACGCCCCACATATTGGTTCCGGTAGAGGCCCCTACTTTGCGTCCCAACAGGGTCTCCAGCCATTGCATGGTCGCGACACTG
Source organism: uncultured Cedecea sp. (assembly GCF_947498825.1). Classification (GTDB taxonomy): domain Bacteria; phylum Pseudomonadota; class Gammaproteobacteria; order Enterobacterales; family Enterobacteriaceae; genus JGM124. The sequence goes on from NZ_CANMLV010000003.1 coordinate 129,810, forward strand.
GCCCCATCGGGAACACGCATCATGTCGTCAATCACATCGGGAATAAAAGAAGGTTCACAACGCGGGCGACCAATACCTTCTATCTTGCTGCCTGTTGGGCCGGTGAGTCTGCAGTCACGTTGTTGCCAGTAGTCCATAAAAACTGAATGCTGCGGATCAACCACCAGTAACTTCGTTTTATATCCCTGATAACGGATATAGCGTCCGAGTGTGGCAGAGCTGCCGCCCGTACCGGCGCTCATTACAATATAGTCCGGAATAGGATGGGGCTCATGCGTCATCTGGCGGAAAATGCTGTCCGCAATATTGTTATTACCGCGCCAGTCCGTTGCCCGTTCGGCATAGGTAAACTGATCCATATAGTGGCCGTTCAGGTCGCGTGCGAGCTTTTCTGAGGCGGCATAGATTTCAGAGGAGTGATCGACAAAATGGCACTGGCCGCCATAGAAGGCGATTTGTTCTATTTTTCGTCTGGCCGTACAGGCAGGCATCACGGCAATAAAGGGCAGCCCCAACAGGCGGGCAAAATAGGCTTCTGATACGGCAGTGGATCCCGAAGAAGCCTCAATAATGGTCGTCCCTTGTTTTATCCAGCCGTTACACAGGCCATAAAGAAACAAAGAACGGGCCAGACGGTGCTTCAGGCTACCGGTTGGATGGGTACTTTCGTCTTTTAAATAGAGTTGAATTCCCGGAAAAGCGGGTAAAGCAAAACGAATTAAATGGGTATCTGCCGAACGTTGATAATCGGCATTGATTTCGCTGATAGCGTTGTTAACCCAGGCATTGCTCATAGCACATTCTCTTTTATCAATTTGTGCGTAGAATAACGTATAATGAAGATAAAAAAGTTGCTAATTTTCCTTCAAGTGGCTTCTTTTGTAGAAAATTATTCTCTATGGGTAGGGTATGATAGATAAAATAGATCGTCAGCTGCTCACGATGCTACAAGATGACTGTACGCTTTCTTTGCAGACCTTGGCTGATGCCGTTAATCTGACCACCACGCCTTGTTGGAAACGTTTAAAACGCCTGGAAGATGAAGGTTTTATTCGCGGTAAAGTCGCCTTACTGGACCCGGAAAAACTGGGACTAGCGCTGACTGCTTTTGTGCTGATTAAAACCCAGCAACACAGCCGTGAATGGTACAGCCAATTTGTTTCTGTGGTTGAAGTGATGCCAGAAGTTTTAGGGTTTTGGCGTATGGCTGGTGAGTACGACTACCTGATACAAGTGCAGGTGGCTGATATGAAGCAGTATGATGAGTTCTATAAACGGCTTGTTAACGGTATGCCGGGACTTAGCGATGTGACGTCGAGTTTTGCTATGGAACAGATAAAATATACCACTGTATTACCCCTTGTGTAATGCACTCACACTTAATGAATGCTAAACGACCTTTAAGCAGCGTCAGGGCCCGGTAGCTGCAACTCAGGATGTAAATTTCGTGCGATTATTTGCTCAATTAAGCTGGTATTTTACTCGCGAGTGGCGACGCTATCTCGGCGCGGTATCATTATTGATAATCATTGCAGTGCTACAACTGTTCCCGCCTAAACTGGTCGGGGTGATTGTTGACGGTGTTCATCAACAAACGCTGACATCGTCAGAAATTCTGCTGTGGATTGGCACTATTCTGGCGATTGCCATTACTGTCTATCTGTTGCGCTATGTCTGGCGCGTTCTGCTGTTTGGGGCATCCTACCAGTTAGCGATTGAACTGCGCGAAGATTATTACCAGAAGCTGAGCCACCATCACCCTGAGTTCTATCAGCGTTACCGTACCGGAGACTTAATTGCCCGTGCCACTAACGATGTGGACAGAGTGGTATTTGCTGCGGGAGAGGGGGTACTGACGCTGGTCGACTCCTTGGTCATGGGACTTGCTGTCTTGATTGTTATGTCTACCCAGATAAGCTTTCCTCTGACGCTACTGGCACTGTTGCCCATGCCGATTATGGCACTGGTGATTAAGCGTGATGGCGAACGATTACATGAGCGCTTTAAAGTGGCCCAGGCAGCGTTTTCGGTACTTAATAACCGAACTCAGGAAAGTATGACCAGTATCCGGATGATCAAGGCATTCGGACTTGAAAACCGTCAGTCAACACTATTTTCAGATGAAGCCCAGGATGCGGGCGAGAAAAATATGCGCGTGGCGCGTGTTGATGCCCGCTTTAATCCGACTATTTATGTCGCAATTGGGGTGGCTAATTTCCTGGCCATTGGCGGCGGTAGCTGGATGGTGGTTGAAGGTCAGTTAACGCTTGGGCAGTTAACCAGTTTTATGATGTACCTCGGGTTAATGATTTGGCCAATGCTGGCGCTGGCGTGGATGTTTAATATCGTTGAGCGAGGCAGTGCCGCCTACAGTCGTATTCGTTCCCTGCTTGACGAAAAACCTCAGGTGATTGATGGTTCTCTGCCTGTTCCTGCTGGGCGCGCCAGTCTTGATGTTACTGTGAATCGCTTTTGCTATCCGCAAACCGAACAAGCGGTGCTGGAGAACGTCTCTTTGATTCTGAAACCAGGTGAAATGCTTGGACTATGCGGACCTACCGGAAGCGGAAAAAGTACCTTACTGGCATTAATTCAGCGTCACTTTGATGTGAATGAAGGGGAGATCCGCTATCACGATATTCCCCTGAAACAGTTGACCCTTGATAGTTGGCGAAACCGACTTGCCGTGGTGAACCAGACGCCTTTCCTCTTTTCGGACACTGTCGCCAGTAACATTGCTTTAGGTCATCCGGGCGCGAATCAGCAACAAATAGAAGAGGCTGCGCGTCTGGCCTGTGTTCATGAAGATATTCTGCGTCTGCCTCAAGGCTATGAAACTGAAGTCGGGGAGCGTGGCGTTATGCTTTCAGGAGGACAGAAACAACGGATCTCTATTGCACGCGCTTTGTTGCTGGATACTGAGATTTTGATCCTCGACGATGCGCTTTCTGCTGTTGACGGGCGTACTGAACACGACATTCTGGCTAATTTACGCCAATGGGGTGAACAACGCACCGTAATCATCAGCGCTCATCGGCTCTCTGCCCTGACCGAGGCCAGTGAAGTCCTGGTATTACAGCATGGTAATGTCAGCCAGCGCGGAACCCATGATGAATTAGCCGCAGAAACGGGCTGGTATCGGGATATGTACCGCTATCAGCAACTGGAAGCCGCGCTGGATGATTATCAGCAGCCAGAAAGAAGCCAGGGAGAGAGCAATGCGTAAGCAACAATGGCCAACGATAAAACGTCTACTAGCTTATGGCATGCCTTGGCGTAAACCCTTATCCGCGGCAATGATTATTATGTGGATTGCTGCCGGGGCAGAAGTCACCGGTCCGGTTATCGTCAGCTATTTTATTGATAATCTTGTTGCTCAGAACCGTCTGCCATTGGGGCTGGTGGCTGGGCTGGCAACAGCCTACTTAATGCTGGTCTGCCTGGCGGCATTACTCAACTACTACCAGGCCCTCTTGTTTAATACCGCAGCGGTTGGTGTAGTACAAAAATTACGTAGTGATGTGATGGATGCCGCACTTCGTCAGCCGTTGAGCGCTTTTGATACCCAGCCTGTCGGGCAAATCATTTCGCGTATTACCAATGACACGGAAGTGATTCGTGACCTGTATATCACCGTCGTTGCCACGGTTTTGCGCAGTGCTGCACTGATAAGCGCCATGCTGGTGGCGATGTTCAGCCTTGACTGGCGTATGGCTCTGGTGGCTATCACGATGTTTCCGGCAGTATTTACGGTCATGTTTATTTATCAGCGTTACAGTACGCCGATTGTACGCAGAGTCCGTGGATATCTGGCGGATATCAACAATGGTTTTAATGAAGTCATCAATGGTATGGCGATTATTCAGCAGTTTCGCCAGCAAGCGCGTTTTGGTGAGCGTATGGGGCGGGCAAGCCGATCGCATTATCTGGCGCGTATGCAAACCTTACGGCTGGATGGATGGTTGCTCCGTCCATTATTGAGCCTGTTTGCCGCCATGATCCTCTGTGGGCTATTGCTGTTATTTGGTTTTAGCGAACCGGGTATGATTGAGGTCGGAGTGTTGTATGCCTTTATCAACTATCTGAGCCGATTAAACGAACCCTTAATTGAACTGACGACTCAGCAGTCCATTCTGCAACAGGCAGTAGTCGCCGGAGAGCGTGTATTCGAGCTGATGGACGGTAAACGTCAGGATTATGGAAACGATAATCGCCCGCTGGAAAGCGGTAATATCGCGATCAAAAATCTCTCTTTTGCCTACCGCGACGATAATAAAGTGCTGGACGATATCAGTATCGAGATCCCCTCAGGGAATTTTGTTGCGCTGGTGGGACATACCGGGAGCGGAAAAAGTACTTTGGCGAACTTACTGATGGGCTATTACCCGTTAACCGCCGGGGAAATTTTTCTTGACGGGCGAGAACTCAGTACTCTCAGCCACCAGGCGCTTCGCAGCGGTATCGCGATGGTGCAACAAGATCCGGTCGTCACGGCAGACTCGCTCTTTGTCAATGTCACACTGGGGCGGGAGGTAGGCGAAAGTCAGGTCTGGCAGGCACTGGAAACTGTAAAAATGGCCGATTTCGCGCGTGCACTACCTGAGGGCATTCATACCCGGCTCGGTGAGCAAGGTAATAATCTTTCTGTCGGGCAAAAGCAATTGCTGGCCCTGGCGCGTGTGCTGGTGGATGTTCCACGCATTCTTATTCTGGATGAAGCCACCGCGAATATCGATTCGGGAACTGAGCAGGCTATCCAACAGGCGCTGGCAGTGGTGCGGAAAAAAACCACGCTTATCGTTATTGCTCATCGGCTTTCGACTATCACCGATGCAGATACTATTTTGGTGCTTCATCGTGGCCAGGCCGTTGAACGAGGTAAACACAGCGAGCTACTGGCACAGCAGGGACGTTACTGGCAAATGTATCAGCTTCAGTTGGCCGGTGAGGCTTTAGTGGCGACGATTCAGGAAGAAACTGCCCTCGCGTAACATAAAACAGGCCGACTCTTAACATTTTGCACCGAGCTGGCTATCAGATAACGCACCATTGCACTGCAATGGTGCGTTTTTTTTAACCTGTAGTCTGCGGGTTATCCATAACCAGCCTTCCGTGCTTCGCTATTCCCATTTTTGTTACAAAAAAAACGGCTGCTGAATTTTTGGCACGGGACTTGCTTTTAATAACTCCATACAGGTAATGACCTGATCTCAAGAGGAGAGGAACAATGAAGCTGGTTACTGTGGTTATTAAACCATTCAAACTCGAAGACGTACGTGAAGCGCTCTCTTTAATCGGCATTCAAGGGCTAACCGTAACTGAAGTCAAAGGCTTTGGGCGCCAGAAGGGGCATGCCGAGCTGTATCGTGGCGCTGAATATAATGTCAATTTTCTGCCTAAAGTGAAGATTGAAGTGGCTATTACCGATGAGCAACTCGATGAAGTGATTGAGGTAATGAGTAAATCAGCCTGGACTGGAAAAATTGGTGACGGCAAGATTTTTGTGACTGAGTTACAACGCGTAATCCGGATTCGTACCGGTGAAACAGATGAAGACGCCCTGTAATTAATTGACCGCAAACGGACGGAAAACATGAAAAGACTCACTTCATACTTGGTTTTTGGCGGTCTGGCTATGATGCCTGCGCTTGCAATGGCAGCACCTGCTGCTGTGGTGGTGGCTGATAAAGCGGACAACGCTTTTCTGATGATTTGTACTGCGCTGGTCTTATTTATGACCATTCCGGGACTTGCATTATTTTACGGCGGTCTGATCCGCGCGAAAAACGTCCTCTCTATGATGTCACAAATCATTGTCAGTTTTGCGCTGGTTTGTGTCTTGTGGGTAGTCTACGGTTATTCGCTGGCATTCGGCCCCGGTAACAATTTCTTCGGTGATTTTGACTGGGCGATGTTAAGCAATATGGAAATCACCACGGTCACCGGAACGATATATCAATATATCCACGTGGCATTCCAGGGATCCTTTGCTTGTATTACCGTTGCGCTGATTGTCGGGGCTTTGGCTGAGCGTGTTCGCTTCTCTGCGGTGCTTATTTTTGTGGTTGTCTGGTTTACCTTCTCTTACCTGCCAATCGCACATATGGTCTGGGGCGGTGGTTTACTGGCAGCCCATGGTGCGCTGGACTTTGCGGGCGGAACTGTCGTGCATATTAACGCCGCGGTTGCAGGCCTGGTGGGGGCTTACTTCCTTGGGAAACGTACTGGTTTTGGCAAAGAAGCGATTAAACCTCATAACCTGCCAATGGTCTTTACCGGTACTGCGATTCTGTATATCGGCTGGTTTGGCTTCAACGCCGGTTCTGCTGGTGCAGCCGATGAAATTGCCGGACTGGCATTTGTCAACACCGTGGTAGCAACAGCAGCAGGTATTCTGGGTTGGGTATTGGGTGAGTGGATAGTTCGTGGTAAGCCTTCGTTACTGGGTGCCTGTTCGGGGGCGATTGCCGGTCTGGTTGGTATCACCCCAGCTTGTGGTTTCGTCGGTGTTGGTGGTGCAATGATTATTGGTGTGGTTACGGGTGTCGCCGGACTGTGGGGCGTAACGATGCTGAAAAAATGGCTGCGTGTCGATGACCCTTGTGATGTGTTCGGTGTTCATGGGGTATGCGGAATTGTCGGTTGTATCCTGACCGGTGTCTTTGCGGCAACCTCACTGGGCGGTGTTGGATACGCGGATGATATGACAATGGGAGCGCAAGTGCTGGTACAGCTGGAAAGTATCGCTATCACTTTGGTCTGGTCTGGTGTGGTCGCTTATATCGGCTTTAAACTGGCAGACCTCACTGTAGGTGTGCGTGTCAGCGAGGAGCAAGAGCGTGAAGGCCTGGATGTGAACAGCCACGGCGAAAGTGCTTATAACAACTAAGTTGACCTGATAATTCTTCCCCCTCGCCTGAAATTGCGAGGGGGACGTTTTTTTAACTACGCTTTCTGATAACACCTTCCTGTACCGTCGATGCGACCAGCAGACCTTCCTGATTATAAAACTCACCACGCACAAAACCACGAGCCCCTGAAGCAGAGGTACTTTCCACGCTGTATAACAACCAGTCATTCAGATTGAATGGGCGGTGGAACCACATAGAGTGGTCAATGGTGGCTACCTGCATACCCGGCTCGAGAAAGCCCAGCCCTTGTGGCTGCAGCGCCGTCGGCAGAAAGTTAAAGTCTGAAGCATACCCCAGTAACGACTGATGGGTACGGAAGTCATCAGGCATTGTGCCATTTGCCCGCATCCAGGTTTGACGAGCCGGGACATCAACATGGCCTTTCAGTGGGTTATGAAACACCACAGGGCGCATTTCGATGGGGCGTTCACAGAGAAATTTTTCTTTAAACACCGGGGGTAAAAACTTTTCCAGAGAACGGGCAATTTCAGTTTCTGATGGCAACTTTGCAGGGCCGGGAACCTCTGGCATCTGTTTTTGATGCTCAAAACCTGATTCCGGAGCCTGAAAAGAGGCGGTCATATAAAAAATAGGTTTACCATTTTGAATCGCTGATATTCGGCGTGCGCTAAAACTGTTACCGTCACGTAAGATTTCTACATCATAAACAATGGGTTTCTGGCTATCGCCGGGGCGTAAGAAATAACTATGGAATGAATGCACCAGTCTGTCTGCTGATACGGTTTCTTTTGCCGCATACAGTGCCTGCCCGACAACTTGTCCGCCAAATACCTGACGTAGCCCTAAGTCTTCGCTTTGACCGCGGAACAGTCCTTCTTCAATCTTTTCCAGATTAAGTAATGCTAATAAATTGCTAAGCGCTTGACTCATAACGTGTCCTCAAAAAAGGTAAAGCGATACAGAAGTGATTATATCATGCTCCCTCTTTTATCAGGGGCTGATGCTGAATCAGGTGATACCAGGCTATCTGAAAGGGTTAAGGTTAAAGCCTCTGCCACGGTTAAAACGATTAGATACGCCAGCGATAACGTGCCATATCTATCTGACCGTTACTGGATACCTGAATACCTTCGGCGACCAATGCTTCGCGTTGACGTAAAAAGTCTGGCCCGGTTAAAGACAAAAGCCCCAGGCGATTAACGACCCTGTGCCATGGCAGACGACTTCCTTCAGGCAGACGTTTTAATACCCCCCCAACTTGCCGTGCTGCACGGGGTGAACCCGCCAGAGCCGCAATATCACCATAGGTCGTCACACAGCCTTCAGGAATCGCTGCCAGAATGTGATAGACCCGTTGTGGGAAGGAATCATTGTTATCCATATCTGTCTCCTGAATCAAAGCTTGCTAAGAATAGTCGGGCTCTGCCTGTACGCCAAGTAATAAATGCACAATAAAACAACATCTAATCTGTGGTGCCTTGCAATTACCTTGGTCAATGTGGATAATGCGGCTGCGCGTTGGATAACAACGCCCTCAATGGGGGCCCTATTGGTTCTCCCGCAACACTAACTTGTGAACTCGGTCAGGTCCGGAAGGAAGCAGCCGCAGCAAGCGCCGTGTGTGCCGGGATGTAGCTGGTAGGGCCCCCACCCAATTCTGGGTAAGCCCATCATATTCCCCTAAGACCTCTTTCATCTGTACATTGAAAGGCAGTGATACCGCGTTTGTGTATCGCTTGAAGAGCTAATCAGTGTCGCACAGATAAGCTCAAGTCAGTGGTGTTTTTAAATCTTGTGAAACAACAAGGCGGGGTTACAGGTGTTCAGGAGCCAATAATATCGAAGATAGTTCATCGGGTATTCACCAGCCCAATCTCGCTATATTATTTAACGAGTGTGAGCCAGTGAATGAGTATTATTTTTTTAAATTTCCGAATTCATTTATGTCATTGAAAATTATTTGTTTTCATAGAGCAGGATGGTTTCGGATATACGCAGAGAATATTGCGTCACTGGCTTCTGGAAGCCAGTATTAGTTTTCCATTCCCGCCTTAAATTCAGGTAGCTGCTTCAAAGTATTAAGATAACGGGTAATGATCGGGTAACCCTGCAGCATATTTATCTTTTCGAGAAAAATTAAAAAATAACCCATATAAATATCCACCGCGGTTAATGAGGAACCACAAATATAGGGTGAGAGTTTACTGAACTCACTTTCTATACACGCCATCACTCGTTGCCAGGATCCAAAACCTGACATATGCTGCTGTTCTTCCGTTAATTCGATTCCCATTTGTTGGGCAGTGAAAGCCGCTTCTAAAGGACCTGCTGCAAACGCAAACCAGCGGTAGTAATGAGCTCTTTCAGGCGAGTTTAATGCTGGTGAAAGACCTTTTTCTGGGAATTTATCTGCAAGATACAGACAAATAGCCGCGCTTTCAGTCACGACAATATCACCATCAGTGAGAGTAGGGACTTTTCCCATCGGGTTAAGAGCGAGATATTCGTGAGTATGCATCTCCTCCCCATAAGCTAATTCAATGCGTCGATAGGGAATATCTAAGAATTTGAATAGCAAATCGATAGTATTACCCCTGGACATCGCATTGGTATACAACGTTAATGTGGTCATATTGCTCTCCTTGAAAAATGTAATATTCAACCAGGAGAGTATAAGGAGGGGCTGTGTCAGTTCTTGTCAGGAGTCTCGGTCAAAATACTTTTTCTCCACTGTGTCAGCAGATAACCTTTCGGATAGGGAAGTTTATCCGGCAGGGGAAAAAGTTCATTGATTCTGTCCAGTCGAAAATGGCGATAGTCACCTCGCAATTCACACCAGGCTGCAACTACTTGAACCTCATGCATATAACCCAATGCCACAGGCCAGATCACTCTCTGCGTTAACTGCTGAGCCTGATCCTGATACTTAATGCGAATTTTACACTCATCTCTCAAACTGCGGCGTAAGGCAATGGCAATAGGATCCTTGACTTGTGAAGGACGACTGCTGGGAGCAAAAAGTGAATTTTGCAGAAAAACAGACTGTGATTCCTGGTTAACGACTCCACTTATCTTATTTGCGGCACGTTTAGCTGAAGCGGCAAGTTCGTTATCACCATGGCTTTCAACCCAACGTAAACCCAGTATCAGAGCTTCCAGTTCGGCAGTATCAAAGAGTAAAGGAGGAAGCAGTAAGCCTGATTTATACAGAAAGCCGATACCTGCTTCACCGACAATTTCAGCCCCCTGCTGGCGCAGAGTTTCAATATCCCGGTAGATAGATCGAACACTGACATTACACTGAGCTGCAAGTCGTTCAGCGGTCATGGGGTAGCGATTTTCTTTTAGCAGTTGCAGTAATGTCAGTAAGCGCTGGGTACGAGTCATAAGTTTTCTGTAAGTAAAATAGTGGCGTTAAGTATATAGAAAACAGTCGGAATTAAGACTATCAATCCAGTTTGCTTATGCAGGTAATTGTTACCGTACCATCCTGGATATTTTATCGATGCCAAAATCGCCTACTACATCACCTACTACAGTATTTTTCAGATTCTCTGCTTGCGGCTTCTGATAACTTACATTCGATACGCCCTTGACAGTCCCGGTTTAAAAGGAAGCAGATAACGTCGCCACACAATAGTTAAACTTGCTGCGGTTCATGCTGAGAAATGATTGGATCGATATGCAGCATAATATTCAGCACATCGTGATTTTTCATGACCTGTTCTCTGACAGCAACGGCGATATCATGGCCTTGTTTTACTGACAACCAGGCATTCACTTCCAGGTGGGCATCAACCAGAATAAGATCGCCTGCTTTACGGGTTTTTACATCATGTAATCCATCAACCCCTGGAACGGCAAGGATCGTATTTTTAATCTCTTGTTCGGTAGTGCTATCGACAGAGCGGTCCATTAAGTCATTCAGTGCTTCGGCAGTGAAGCGGTAGCCCATAAGGGCAATCATCACGCCGACTATCATAGCGGCAACGGGATCAAACCAGGTCAATCCTGCCAGGTTACCGATGATACCCGCAGCGACCACGACTGAGGAGGCGGCATCTGAGCGAGCGTGCCAGGCATTGGCTATCAGCATCGAAGACTGTACGCGTTTTGCGACTTTTAACATGTAGCGAAACAGAAGCTCTTTAATGGCAATAGCCCCTAAGGCAACCCACAGTGCAACCATATGGACTTCGGGTATGGTTTCGTGGTGCCATAATTTGCCCATTGCTGACCACAGCATACCGGCTCCGACCAGACACAATATTGCGCCAATAATCAGCGACGCCCCATTTTCATAGCGCCAGTGGCCATAATGATGATCGCTGTCAGAGGGCTTACGGCTTTTTTTATTGGCAACCAGCACAACAAAGTCGGCGATTAAATCTGAAAAAGAGTGCATTCCATCAGCAATAAGTCCTTGAGAACCAGAGAATATACCAATGATAATCTGGAAACAGGATAAAAAAAGATTTAAAACTACGCTTACTAAAGTACTGTTACGGGCAGCACGAGAACGCTCATGATATTTATTATCATTTTCTGTATTTATATTTTTCATCGCTGATACTCTTAGTATTAAAATATTGCAACCCATGAATAATAACTGATGAAAATCTATTAGGCTAACTTTTTATCGTTCGTTGTTTAATATGCATTATGGTATTTTATGTGAATAATAATGATTCTTGATATCTTTAATTGCCAGTTTTTAATTGTTATATATTTATTTCTTTCTTACCATGATAGTAAATCGTAGTTGCGTTGTTTTATTATTTTCTTGGTGACTTATTTTTTTTGATGCTGATGGTTATGAAGATAAATATTCAATTAAGTAAACTCTCTCTCACTATGGTTATTCTTTATTAATGACGTTGTTGATATTACATTAATATTGACGCATATAATAAATCACGCATCTATGCCATGATAGAGCATGACCCCAGCAATTTTTTCTAAGATTTTTCCTGGTAGTAACAACACTATTTATAATGGATCTTTTAATGAATAATCTGAGTCGTGTTATAATCGTTAAAATAAATAGATTGCACTGAGATAATAAACTAAGAAATGAGTGTTTCATTTGTAAAAATATCGTGAACATTTTAAGCCATGAGCTTTTTATTCTGAAAGTAATTGACAATTGATAAAAAAAAAGCAGAATGTATAAGATTAGATATTATTTTATCTTACATTATCATTAGTTATTAAGAGCAGCTCAATGAGACATGGAAAAATATTAATACTTACAGTCTATAAGCTTCATGCTAAAAATTCATAAGGAAAAAACTAATGTTACATTTAACCACTATCTCTAACGAAGATGTAATGTTGCAGGTCAGTGATATACTATTGATAAAGTCATGTGGTAGTGCAAAAACCATCATCCAGTTACGAGGTGTATCAGAGCAGTTAACAATTGATGCGAGCTTCGATCAAATCAAGAGTGCAATCAATAATGAACAGTCACATTTGACTGACGTATTGAGCCCTTTGAAAATAGTGACAAGAAATAAGATTTAATACTCCTGTATTGTGGTGTTATCGGTATTATCAATATGCCATACTCCAGTGAATGGCATAATAAGTACAGCCATTAGTCCAGTTAATTTCATTTCTTGGTAACAGCCCTTATAACGAAACAGTTAAACGTATCCATTTAATCAATGGGTTGCCGTTGTCGTTTTCGCGTGTTGCAGGGGTTGCTTTACGGTGACTTAATATCCCACATCAAAGAGTTCAGGGAAAATATCTTGATAGTAAATTATAGGGAGAATATAAAAAACCTTAAGACTTTATTTCAGTCTCGCAGTAACGTTAATGGGCATCTCTTTTATAACGTTCCCTTTGCCAAGATAACGAAAAATCATATTGGGGTGGGATTACTATTCTCTGTCACTGTAACTAACTTTTTTTTGCTATAAATATATACCGGATATCCGTATGGGGATTTATTTTTACCGGGCGGTATAGATAAAATTAGCATTTTCTTTAGCAATTTAAAGTATCTTAGATTAAAAAATAGCCGCTAATACTTTCTTTAATGGGCTATCCTAAGGGCCAGCATGGCGTGATCCTGCTACTTCTCCTGAAGTCATACGCCGTGTTGATGAAGGACTCATGGATTTGAAGCATTAACCCTGACAACGTTTGTGGCCAACTCAACAGAACGAATCGGAATAGTGGGCTTAAATATCGCTAGCTCATCCCTTTCCAGTGAAGCCATGCACTCTGATACCATCGAGTTTCGTCATGAGATTGGTGCGCATGGGTTAGGGGAGGAAGTCCTGGCCGCTTTGTAATATGCGGCTTAAGGAAAGAGAATTCTGGCCGGGTTTGCTCTTCTGATCTGCGCGATTATTATTGACCGGATTATTCAGTCTCAGTGTTTTCAGTAATAGAGTAAAAATAACAATGAGAAAGGCAGCATGACTCCGTCAATTATGACAGAAATATTAAATTTAACGCACTGGCTGGATTTTTATTCTTCCTTATAGTATTAAAAATACTACTTTTTTCGTCTCAGAGGCAGATTATGACCAACGTTACACTAAATGTGAAAATAAGCAGTGAATTGAAAGAAAAAATTCGTCTTTATGCCGAAGAGAGACAAGAAACGTTGGGGGCTGTCACAGAAGCACTATTAACCAGGGCGCTGGCCCTGAGCCTCGAAGAAGGCGAAGCCGTAGAGGATAGCGTTGAAGAAAGTGAAGTTGATAATCTGCATACAGAAGAGAAACGTGTACCACCTTTGAGCGATCATGAAATAAAAGCATTGCGCAAACTGTTGAAGAAGAAAAAGTAAAAAATAGGACACATTGTGTCACCTGATAAATAAAAGCGGCCACGCTATGAGCAGGCCCCATTATGTTGAGTCGCTTTTATATTTTTGTTACCTGTATTCAGACAATAATGCCACGAGTCCTTTCTGATGGTTCTTCCATCAGCAACTGCCAGATAGGTTGTAACCGTTCCAGAGCCTGGTACATCGCTTGCGTTTCGAGCGTAAAAGGCAGACGTAAATAACGCTCAAATGCGCCATCCACCCCAAATCTTGGTCCGGCTCCAATCCGAATTCCGGCACTTTCCGCATGAGCAGCAAAGACGGTTGCCTGAGCTTTAGGCAGCGCTATCCACCAGGACAGTCCGCCTTCCGGCTGTTCGGTTTTCCAGTCCGGGAACAGTTTTCCCAGGGCCGCAAAACTGGCGTCACGTCTTTGACGTAGCAGATCACGTCGTTGTGGTAAAAAACTATTTGCCTCGTTAAGCAAAGCAATAGTTGCCAATTGTTCCAGAATCGGTGTGCCAAGATCAAACGTATTACGTACTTGGATAAGCGCATTAATGGTTTTACGCGAGGCTCTAATCCAGCCAACGCGTAGTCCGCCCCAGAAACTCTTACTGGCCGAGCCCAGCGTAATGACATTATCTGCGTGATCAAAAGCCGCCACAGGGGGAGGTGGCGGTTGATCGAACCATAAATCGACCATGGTTTCGTCAATCACCAGCGCAGTACGGCTGGCAGCAGCAACATCGCAGATCCGTTGCCGGGTCTCCTTATCCATACAACGACCAGTCGGATTATGAAAATCGGGTAGCAAATATGCTAGGCGAGGCGAAGTCTGAGCTATTGTGGCGGCCAGGCCTTCTACATCCCAGCCGTTGCTCGGTAAACTGACCGCCACCGGGCGACATGAGGTGCCACGGATCGTCGCCAGGGCAACCGAGTAAGTGGGATTTTCAATCACCACCCGATCGCCCGGTCCGGTTAACAGACGCAGTACCAGACCCAGTCCACTTAAAGCACCATTGACGACCATTATTTGATCCGGATCGGTTGGCAAGCCACGAGAACAGTAGCGTTCTGCGATCGCTTCACGTAACGGCAATATTCCCTGGCTGTTATAACCCGTTGAACCCAAATATTCTGGTAGCGCAGTCAGCGCTGTCGCATAGGCCTGATGAATTTCAGGACCAGCACTCAGTGAGGCACCTGATAAATCCAGTACCGGAGCTATCCCTGGCAATGGTGAAACGGCTGGGTTGCTTTCAGGGAGTAATGTGACTGATCCGGAACCCTGGCGGCTTGCCAGATAACCCTGTTCTCTCAGTAGCGCCAGGGCAGAAGTCAAGGTGGTAC
Organism: uncultured Cedecea sp.; assembly: GCF_947498825.1. Classification (GTDB taxonomy): domain Bacteria; phylum Pseudomonadota; class Gammaproteobacteria; order Enterobacterales; family Enterobacteriaceae; genus JGM124. Next base: position 144,825 of record NZ_CANMLV010000003.1, read on the forward strand.
GGCTGACATTCAGTAAGGTGGAAAGATCTCGCTCTCCAGGCAGGCGGCTGTCGAGTGGCAGTCGACCATCGAGGATCAACAACCTCAGTCCACCAGCAAGTTGCTGATAAACAGGTATGCGAGAGTTTTCTTGATGCCACTCTCCCAGGAGTCGGGATAATGATGTTGCTCCAATTCTGCGCTGGCTCATAGCAGTCCACTTTTTTATAACTGGATATTAATAATAAGTCCATTTTGATTCAGAGTATATATCCAGTGTAAGACATAAAGAAAAGGGGATTGAAAATGATGGCTCGTCGACTGATACAACTTTATACAGGGCTTATTTTATACGGCGTCTCAGTGGCGATGTATGTACGGGCTGATTTAGGCGCTGACCCTTGGAATGTGTTCCACTTAGGCGTCGCGCGAATTTTTTCGCTGAATCTTGGCGTTGTAATGATAGGTGTTGGGGCTCTGATACTGTTGTTGTGGATCCCACTGCGTACCCGTCCGGGGATCGGGACTATCAGTAATGTGATTGTTCTTGGCCTTGCCGCTGATGCCGCACTAACGATTATGCCGCCAATAGAATCGTTAGCGCTCAGAACAGGGCTGCTTATTGCCGCTCTGATTGTGAATGGCATGGCAACAGGTATGTACATTGGTGCGGGATTAGGGGCCGGACCACGTGATGGGTTGATGACCGGGATCCATGCCAGGACCGGTTGGTCGATACGGAGCATCCGTACCGCAATAGAAGTGACTGTATTAATCGCTGGATGGTTAATGGGCGGAGCCTTTGGAGTCGGAACGGTATTATATGCGTTGGCGATAGGGCCATTAATTCAGTTCTTTTTACCTTGGTTCCAGACTGCCCAGAGGAAAAAACCGCTTCCAACTGTAGCAGAAACAGCTGTCGAATAAGTTTGTTTGTTCCTTCAGAATATAGCCATATCTTAAGATATTAAACAGCTGATACATTCGTATCAGTTGGCTATTCTGGGAGACATCATGCTCGACACTATCACTTGCACGACGGCTGCATATTGGAACAGCTATCAACTGGCAGCGATTCTGACTTCCTGTTTTGAAGGGTATATGACCCCTTTCACCATCCAGGGAGATGCGTTTGTCGCTCGTTTTGCTGCTGAAGATATTAGCCTGAATGACAGTCTGGTCTGGCTTCAAGAGGGACAAACCGTTGCTCTTGCTTTAATTGCCCGCCGTGGGAGAACCTGTCGTCTCGCTGCTTTTGCTATTCGTCCAGCACTACGTGGCCAAGGATTGGGCAAACATTGTATTCAACAATTGATTGATGCTGCGCATGAGCGAAATGATAAGACCTTTTTTCTTGAAGTCATTACTGACAATCAGAGTGGTGTTGCTCTCTACCAGCGGATGGGATTTACCATACAGCAAACACTTATAGGTTTTCATGCTCCGTCACTTCCAGCGACTCAATCCGCTGGACAATTAATTGAAATAGCTCCTCTGTATATGGCCCGTAAAATGATGGCCGACCCTCATCACCATTTGCCTTGGCTAAGTGCGGCTGAAACGCTGTATAAATTACCGGGTAAAGCATTCACGCTCGATGACGTTGCTTATGGAATGGTTATTCCTGGCGATCCCGCAAAATTACGTATGCTGTATGTTGAGCCTCATGCTCGCGGACGGGGAGAGGCAAAAACCTTACTGATGTTGTTGCGTGAAAAATTTGGCTATTTATCTACAGCCGTCGCGATACCTGAATCGTTATCCCCCTTGTTCTTATCTTGCGGTTTTATTGAAGAGCCGATTAAACAATATGAGATGAGCCAGCAGTTATCATCTTAAGATCCTCTTCACCCTCCTGAACTGACCTGATAAATAGCAGGCAAAAAAATACCTGCTATAAATCAGCAGGTATTTTTGCGGTTAGCCGGGGTTCAGAACGACCCCGGCAGACCAGAAATCAGAGTACGCCCTGAGCCAGCATGGCATCAGCAACTTTAACGAAACCAGCGATATTTGCGCCACGTACGTATTGGGTTTGCTTGCCTTCGCCGCCGTATTCAACACATGAGTGGTGAATATCCAGCATGATGTGCTGCAGACGAGAATCAACTTCTTCAGCTTTCCAGCTAAAGCGCGCCGCATTCTGAGCCATTTCCAGACCGGAAGTCGCAACGCCACCCGCGTTAGCGGCTTTACCTGGTGCAAACAATACGCCGGCTTCAATAAACAGGTCGGTTGCTGCGATAGTCGTTGGCATGTTGGCACCTTCTGCCACCGCTTTAACGCCGTTAGCAATCAGTACGCGGGCTGCTTCAACGTCCAGCTCATTCTGTGTTGCACATGGCAGAGCGATATCCGCCGGAACACCCCATGGCTGCTGACCTTCAAGATAAGTCAGACCAAACTCACGAGCATAATCAGACAGACGGCCATCACGGCTGGCTTTAATTTCGCACAGACGCGCTAATTTCTCGGTGGTAAAGCCAGCTTCATCAACCACAGTACCGTTGGAATCAGACGCAGTAATAACACGAGCACCCAGCTCCATTGCTTTTTCGATAGCATACTGAGCAACGTTACCTGAACCCGATACCGAAACACGCATATCTTCGAAACCAAGACCGTGGCGTTTCAGCATGGCGTCAGTAAAGTAAACCAGACCATAACCGGTTGCTTCCGGACGAATCAGACTGCCACCAAATGACAATCCCTTACCGGTGAATACGCAAGCGGTATTATTGGACAGTTTTTTCATCATACCAGCCATATAACCGACTTCACGACCACCTACACCGATATCACCCGCAGGAACGTCAGTATCCGGACCCAAGTGACGGTATAATTCCAGCATCAGTGACTGGCAGAAACGCATGATTTCGCCTTCGCTTTTGCCTTTCGGATTGAAATCACTGCCACCTTTACCGCCACCCATAGGCAGGGTTGTCAGAGCATTTTTGAACGTTTGCTCGAAGCCCAGGAACTTCAGGATTGACAGGTTAACAGAAGGATGGAAACGCATACCGCCTTTGAATGGACCGATCGCTGAGTTGAACTGTACACGGAAGGCACGGTTAACTTGGACCTGATTTTTGTCATCAACCCACGGCACCCGGAACTGAATAACACGCTCAGGTTCCACCAGACGCTCAAGCAGGCTCTGCTGGCGATACTGTGGATTGTTTTCCAGGAAAGGCCACAGTGTGGTCATTACCTCTCGAACGGCTTGAGCAAACTCAACTTGATGCGGGTCACGTGATTGAACGGAGGATAAGAAATCTTCGAGAGTTAACAACTGCGGCATACTAATTAATTCCTCTGATAAACGGTTGTTGGTGTGCAATCAATTTCTGTATTCGTGATTTGACTATAACATTTTCTGATAAATGGACATCAAGCAGTTTTTTTCAGCAAAGAAAAAAAATGAACTGGCGGGGAGAAATTATCCTTTTCAAACACCAATAACAGCCCGTAATGACGGCAATATCATCAAAAATTAAAGTAGTATTTCCAGAACGCTACCGCTGCGATTAAATCAAATAGTGGATAGGTTATCAATGCAAAGTCTTATGTTATCTGAGAAGGGGAAACGAATTTATTGATAAATTATCCTGTTATATTTCTATTTTGTGGTTTTTAATGCCACCCAGGCGCCTTTTGTTCATTATTTATCTGGCTTTGCATTGTTATAGATCCGTTTTCATGTTTTTTATTACCTATCAGCCGGATGCGACGAACAACCTTTTTTTATTGCCACTCATTATTATGTTTAACGGGTGATAGTAGGGATATCATCTCGCATTTTGCCTTTAATACCTTTTATATATTCTGATATTTTTAATCTATGGTGAGATATTATATGGTCTGATATGGTTTTAGTGTGTTGATTAACAATATTACTTTCTCAATAGTAGATATAAGTGTTTATTATGAGTATTGTTAACGGATTGTTATCCTTGGGATGTGATGTATAAAGTCATATGAAAAACTTATGTTATCTTTGCGTCATTCATATGAAAAACTTATGTTGATTGCCCTTTATGATAATCTGTAGTGTAAAAAGCACTTCACTTCTGCCAATACATCAAAGTGTTATACCGATCACATTTATAACTATAAGGTTAAATTCCAGTTGTATGATGTGAATGAGTGTGATTGTATCAATAACGACTTTTAATAAGGATTCAGGTACCCCATGACCACTCAACATTATACCTCTCGACTACTAGTTACCGCGCTACCAGCCGCGGTAGTCGTCGTGCGTGTGGTGGTGGTCGTCGGCAACGCGCCGTAGGGACTGAATCAACGCATCGATTCCAAACCCCGCCGGCGCAAACCGGGCGGGGTTTCTTGTTTAGTGCCTGCCCAGTAAGTCAGCCGACGAATAATAAGAAGGACTGGAGCATGGCAATTTCGGACACACCCACACAACGTATAACTGGTGCGCAGCTGATCGTAAAAATGCTGGAGCATCATGGTATTTCTACCGTCACCGGTATTCCGGGGGGGACCGTTCTTCCGCTTTATAACGCTCTCAGCCAAAGTGGTTCTATTCGTCATATTCTGGCGCGTCATGAACAAGGTGCAGGTTTTATGGCTCAGGGAATGGCTCGCACCAGTGGCAAGGCTGCTGTTTGTCTGGCTTGTAGCGGACCCGGTGCGACCAATCTGGTGACGGCTATCGCTGATGCTCGTCTCGATTCTATCCCCTTAATTTGTATTACCGGTCAGGTGCCTACCGCGATGATTGGCACGGATGCATTCCAGGAAGTGGATACCTACGGCATTTCTATTCCTGTCACCAAACACAACTATCTGGTGCGTGATATCAGTGAACTGCCACAAGTGTTTACTGATGCCTTCCGTATTGCTCAGTCCGGGCGTCCGGGACCAGTATGGATTGATATTCCTAAAGATGTTCAAACGGCTGAAATTGATATCAGTGAACTTCCCGCGATAGCCGACATCCTGAAGCCAGTTGCCGTTGAACGTCAGATCATTGCCGATGCGGCTGCCATGATTAATCAGGCTAAACGCCCGGTATTGTATCTGGGGGGCGGTATCATCAGTGCCGGTGCTGCAGAGCAGGCTCGTGCTCTGGCAGAACAGGCAAACTTACCGACCACTATGACCCTGATGGCATTGGGGACCTTGCCTGCGAATCATCCGTTATCCTTAGGGATGCTGGGAATGCACGGGGCGCGCAGCACAAACTTTATTCTTCAGGAAGCTGACTTACTGATTGTTCTCGGCGCGCGCTTTGATGACCGGGCAATTGGCAAAACAGAAGCTTTCTGTCCGAATGCGAAGATAATCCATGTCGATATTGACCGCGCTGAATTAGGCAAGATTAAACAGGCCAATATTGCTATTCAGGGTGATGTCAGCGAAGTATTAAGCCAGCTCACACCACATATCGAGGCTCAATCTCGCACAGAATGGCGCCAGACAGTCAGTGATTTACAGCGTGAGTTTCCGTTTGCGATGCCGGGGGCTGATAATCCTTTAATGCCTTATGGTTTGATCCGTGCGACAGCAGCCTGCGTTGATGACCAGGCAATTATCACAACAGACGTTGGACAGCATCAGATGTGGGTGGCTCAGGCTTATCCACTCAATCGTCCTCGTCAGTGGCTGACTTCGGGCGGACTGGGAACGATGGGCTTTGGCTTACCGGCCGCGGTAGGTGCTGCATTGGCGAATCCATCCCAGAAAGTCTTGTGCTTCACCGGCGATGGTAGCCTGATGATGAATATCCAGGAGATGGCGACAGCGGCAGAAAACCAACTGGATGTGAAAATTATTCTGATGAACAACCAGGCATTAGGTTTGGTGCACCAACAGCAAACGTTGTTTTATCAGCAAAATGTTTTCGCGGCCACATATCCGGGAACGATTGATTTTCTGACTATTGCACGTGGATTCGGTCTGGCAACCTGTGACTTAAATGCAGTAGCCGATCCTTTTGCTGCTTTGCAGGAGGCTATTTCACGTCCGGGACCTTGTTTGATTCATGTACGTATTGATACTGATGAGAAAGTTTATCCGATGGTGCCACCAGGCGCTGCTAATATTGAGATGATTGGAGAGTAATTATGCAGCAATCAACCGTTGTTCTGGAACTTACGGTGCGTAACCATCCCGGTGTGATGTCTCATATTTGTGGTCTGTTTGCGCGTCGGGCATTCAACGTCGAAGGCATTCTGTGTCTGCCACTTAATGATGAGCTACACAGTCGAATCTGGCTACAGGTTGCGGATGATAAGCGACTTGAGCAGATGATAAGTCAGGTCGAAAAACTCGAAGATGTGGTTCAACTGATTCGTCATACCAGCGATCCGGGAATATTTACGCGTTTGAATACGCTGATTCAGTAGTTATTGCTTTTGGCCTTACGCTTCCCCGGTTTAAAGGGAAGCGTGGGTCCGACAATATTAATTCTGACGAAGATTAATACCTTCACGAACCAGTAAATCAGCTGTGATATCAGCAACCGACTTTGCTCCGGTCAGCGTCATAGCGACACGCATCTCTTTCTCAATAAGATTCAGCAAGTTTGTCACACCTGCACCACCATGAGTCGCCAAAGCATAGATAAAAGCACGTCCCAGTAATACGCTGTCTGCGCCGAGGGCAATCATTCTCACCACATCCAATCCATTACGAATGCCGCTATCAGCCAGAATAGCAATTTCACCTTTAACTGCATCGGCAATAGCGGGTAATGCTCGGGCAGAAGAGAGCACGCCGTCTAACTGACGGCCACCATGGTTAGAAACCACAATGCCATCGGCACCGAAGCGGACCGCATCGCGGGCATCATCAGCATCGAGAATACCTTTAATCACCATTGGTCCATCCCAGAACTCACGGATCCACTCTAAGTCACTCCAGGAAATTGAGGGATCAAAGTTATTGGCCAGCCAGCCTATATAATCTTCAAGGCCGGTTGGTTTACCAAGATAGGTCGAGATATTACCTAAATCATGGGGACGACCATGAAGGCCAACATCCCAGGCCCACTGTGGATGAGTGACGGCTTGCAGATAACGACGCATTGCAGCATTAGGCCCACTCATACCCGAGTGCGCATCGCGATAGCGTGCGCCAGGTGTTGGCATATCAACGGTAAAAACCAGCGTTGAACAACCCGCCGCTTTCGCCCGTTCCAGGGCATTACGCATAAAACCCCGGTCTTTCAACACATAAAGCTGGAACCACATAGGCCTGCTGATAGCAGGTGCAACTTCCTCGATAGGGCAGACCGATACCGTCGACAGAGTAAAAGGAATCCCTTTTTCTGCAGCAGCCTGAGCGGCTTGAACTTCTCCTCGTCTGGCATACATGCCACATAGCCCAACCGGGGCCAGGGCAACGGGCATCGCCAGTTTTTCATTAAACAGGGTTGTTTCAAGGCTTAGTTCAGACATGTTTTTCAGCACGCGTTGCTTCAGTGCCACATCTGCCAGGTCATCAACATTATGACGCAGGGTATGCTCGGCATAAGCACCACCATCAAGATAGTGAAATAAAAAGGGGGGCAGAATGTGTTTAGCGGCGGCTCGGTAGTCGGTTGCGGCAGAAATAATCATGACTTCTTTTCCCTTGTGACTGCATTATTGTCATCCGGCAGGCGGGTTACACGTGACTGCCGGGCACTATCTTCTTGTTGAGTTTTGTGAGTGGCATGCACAAAACCTAAATGTAATTGGGCCGCTTGCTTTGCGCGCTCAGGATCTGCGGCAAGAATAGCCTGGAGTAATTCATCATGTTGTTCAGTAAGCCGGGTGAAAATTGCCGGAGTGGTATACATATGTTGCCTGCTATGCTGCACCGAGGATTGCAGTAAATCGAAGAAGCCACGCATCGTCTGGAGCAAAACCAAGTTATGCGAGGCTTCAGCAATGGCCAGGTGAAACCGGACGTCAGCCTGGGCGGCGAGCGCGGGATCATCACTTTCTTTAAACTTCAGCGTGGCATCAAAGCAGGCCATCAGCTTCTCTTTATCTTCTGGCGTCGCCCGTAATGCAGCATACCAGGCGGTACTGGCTTCGATGGTATGGCGGGCTTCAATAATATCCAGTCGGTAACTGGGATCCTCTTCTACCAGTGTTTTCAGGGGTTGTACCAGGCTCTGTTCTGACCAGGACTGTTTTTCATAACACAGAAAAGTTCCCCCACCGGCGCGACTGACCAGTACACCTTCTCCCACCAGTTTTTGAATTGCTTCACGCAAGATTGATCGCGAACAAACCAGTTCACGGGCTAGCTGACGTTCGGCAGGTAAGCGCATACCGGCTTCCAGTCCCTGCTCCTGTATCCGTGATTTTATAAGCTGTACGACTTTGTCAGTCAGACGGGGTTCACGATTGTTCATCAAATCATCCAGACAGGTTTTCTGTGAATAGGTGATAATTGGTAGGACCGAAATGCTCTGCTGCTAAAAAGATAACCGATGGTTACCTTTGTGTTAATCAATGGCAATGATACAGGAAGAGTTTTTCAGCGATCTGGCGCAGGGAACACAGTTTTAAAATGATTGGTAGGACCATAGAGGCATTATCCCGGGTGTACCCGGGAGTCGTCAGTAACAAATCGGCTACAAACGCTGAATTGAAAACCAGCGGCGCCAGATAAAGCGAATAACAAAATACTCAATAGTGCCAAGCATCAGGAACCAGACGCAAAAAATGAGTATATACAGCTGATTCATATCAAGCAGGTGTAAGGTTTCAACCAGTTGTTGAGCTAACGTCACGCTTAATGCCGGGACTGGGAGCAGTAAACAAGAGAGGAAAGCCAGCAATAAAATACCGCCTGCGCTTACCAGCGCCTGATAAGAGTTATCCATGTGGTGTTGGCCCGAAAATAAAAAATCTATTGTCGAGGAAAGCTCATGATTGTGCAAACCCGCTGACGATGTTTCTAATATCTGCTGTAATCAATGACGATATTTTTTCTTCCTGGAGATATATCATAACCAGGGAGGGGAACGCATCTCTCTAAAGTACACTTGATAAAAATAATCTAACGTGACGGGGTTAGCTTACTTAGGGTGAGAGAGGTGATAACAGATCAACAGAGTAGTTAACATTTATGTCAGTTTTTTCGGTATCAGAGGAAATATTTGGGATCTTTTTATCAAAGGATAAACCATTTTTTCTGTGTGTCATTTCCAGCGAGAAACATCGCTCATGATTAATTATCTTGCCTCTTTTTTCTATTTCATTATGTATCATTAGAACATATGAACCAATATCATTGTAAGTACCAAGCAACTGACAGAGTTCATCGTTAGAGCGTTCGGATAATGGCGGGTTAACGCTGGAGTACAGCATGCTGCAGCCTGTTAATCCGAAAGAAATAAATACCAAAAGAATTAATTTCATATCAATATTGATCTCTGAATGCGTTATGGCTGAGTGTATTTTTATTTTTTGATAACATTAATATGTTATCGACTGTAATGTGATTTATACCCGTCATACTTCAAGTTGCTTGGGTGTTGCGTGCATGAGTCACGCCGAATCACATAGTTTATCTATGCTCATCGCCAGGATTGACTCTGCGCCTACAAGCAACTCGAATTATTTAGGGTATATATGTTTACTTAAGAAGGCTTTATAAAATAAACGGGTTTCTTTATTTACATAAGATACTTACCCTGCGTATTATTATGCAGGGATTAATTATAGAATGTCTGGCTATGAGCCATTCACATCATCTATTAATATATTGTGTGTTGGGAGTTTTTTTAACCCGGTTGCGTTTTTTTTGTTTTTTAAATCGATTGTATTTTTTTTGTTTTTTATTTTCTGATAACGCTGATTAATTATACTGGATAGTGTTTCATCTTGGTGCATAAGACGTGGTGGATTATAATATGCTTCTGACCGTATGGATTTATTAGGATCATATTCTTGTATTAATGATACAGGGTCCTCTTTGCCCGATGATATAGATAATTTACCTGGAGATACTTCACAACCGGTCAACGGCAGAATAAATAATATAATAGCCATGTGCTTCATAATAATCGTTCCATTAGTTAAGTAAGTAGATTTAATCCACATATTATCTATTCATGGTTCCATTAATGAAAGGTTAAGTCAATGGATGTATTGTGCATTTTCTTGAAATGAACGGTTTTCTGTAATTTTTTCGCCTACAATCAACTCGAATTATTTTAGGTATATTTAAATTGATTTAATAAATAATTTGATTTGTTTGCAGGCGTCACGTAATTATAACAATAGCTAAAGATATCCCATCTGCGATTCGACAACATTTTGTAAGCAACGCCGGCAACTTGAAGTATGGCGAGGATGTTTATAATATTATTAATTAACAGATTAATGCTCAAACATATCTGCTGTCATCGATGAGTGTGAAAGTAATCGAAAAATATAAATGCCAACACGGATTGCTCGAGGTTTCTCATCATCAGGACTAAAATGAAATGATGGAATACAAAACTGAACGTCAAAAAATTGAACTGAAAAAGGCGAAGCGACTCGCACTGTCACTGCTATTACTGGCAACCGCTACCTTTTTTACTACGTTATTCCTGCCGGCTAATTTCTGGGTCTTGGCGGGGAAGGCTGTCTCTGAGGCAGCCATGATTGGTGCGATGGCAGATTGGTTTGCCGTGCATGCTTTGTTTCGCCCAGTACGATTGCCGTTCATTGGCAGGCATACCGCTATTATTCCACGTAATAAGGAAAAAATAGCCGTTAACCTTGGCGTTTTTATTCAGGAAAAGTTTCTTGATACGCAGTCGCTCATCTCGCTGATCCGTCGTCATCAGCCAGTGCAGTTGCTGGCCGTGTGGCTAAATAAGTCTGAAAACGCATACCTGCTGGGAAAATACTTGCTGAATATCATGGGAACTTTTCTGGATCTTACTGATGATGCGCAGATCCAAAAACTGTTGCGCCGTGGTGTCCATAAAGCGATTGATAATCTCGATCTCAGCCACTCGGGCGCTATTCTGCTGGAGAGTATGACGAAACATCATCGCCACCAGGTATTGCTTGATGCACTGATTGGGCAGGTACTGGGGTTATTAAAAAAACCGAGTAGCCGTGCGTTTATTGCCGGTCAGATAACCGCCTGGCTTAATAGCGAACATCCACGTAAAGCGAAATTATTACCGACAGAATGGCTGGGAGAGCAGAGTGCCGAGTGGGTTTCTGATGCAGTGAATCGTTTACTTGATGATATTACCCATGACAAGCAACACCAGATCCGTCAAGGGTTTGACAGAGCGGTACAGCGCTTTATTACTGAATTAAAATCCTCTCCGGATATGATGGCGAAAGCAGAGAGCATCAAACGTTATCTTAAAGATGACGAAGCCTTTAATCGTTATATCGGTGAATTATGGAACGATTTACGTCGCTGGTTAAAAACGGACAGTGCAAGTGGCGATTCTCAAGTACAGCAGCGTATCGCTTTGGCCGGACAATGGTTTGGTGAAACGCTGTTAAGCGACAAAGCATTACAAGTTTCACTGAATGAACATCTGGAACTGGCGGTGCGGCGTATGACGCCCGATTTTGCCGCTTTTATTACACGTCATATTAGCGACACCGTTAATAGCTGGGACAGTAAAGAGCTCGCGGATCACATTGAGTTTAATATTGGCAAAGATCTTCAGTTTATCCGTATCAACGGTACTCTGGTGGGGGGCATGATAGGCTTGGTGCTTTATTTGTTGTCACAATTACCGGGGCTGATGGAGAGCTGGGGGCTGTCTTTATCCTGGTAACGAATAGCCGTTACATCGTGAGTATGAGTCATTTTAGCGGCAAGAGATGCCGAGCTTATCTCTGGAGGGAGGGTATAATCAGGCAGTCCGTTGAAGCCGGAACCTACAGAGATGATTCAGGTTCCGCTCTGAACGCATTAGAAACTCCCGCTCTTTAGGACGGGGAGGATATCAATTAATCAGGCAGTGAACACTTAGCGGGCGGAGGATTATGAACATGAATAAGAAATCAGCATCTTCAAAGTACAGTGAACTGGATGATGTCTATGGATCGCTTGACCTGTCCAAGAGATTACCCAAAAGTCAGTTTCCGGCGGAAGAACAAGATCCGCGTAACGTCTTCAACGCCGTACGCGATGAACTGATGCTTGATGGTAATTCGCGCCAAAATTTAGCGACATTCTGCCAGACATGGGTGGATGACGAAATTCGGGAGCTGATGGACTTATCTATTGATAAAAATATGATAGATAAAGATGAATACCCGCAAACCGCAGAACTGGAAAGCCGCTGTGTACGGATGCTCGCAGATTTATGGCACTCTCCGGATCCGGAAAATACCCTGGGTTGTTCCACGATTGGTTCATCAGAAGCTGCCATGTTGGGCGGGCTGGCACTAAAATGGCAGTGGCGTAAAAAACGTATCGCTCAAGGTTTGTCGACCGATAAACCCAATTTAATTTGCGGTCCAGTACAAATCTGCTGGCATAAATTTGCACGTTATTTTGATGTTGAACTGCGTGAAGTGCCTCTGGAAGGAGATCGTCTGATACTGAACGCAGAAGAAGTCCTGAAGCGTGCGGATGAAAATACCATTGGCGTGGTACCCACTTTAGGAGTGACCTTCACCTGTCAGTATGAGCCGGTTAAAGAGATAAATGATGCTCTGGACAAATTACAGCTTGAGACTGGTTTAGATATTCCTGTTCATGTCGATGGCGCGAGCGGTGGTTTCCTGGCACCATTCTGTGCCCCCGAACTTGAGTGGGATTTTCGCTTACCGCGTGTAAAGTCGGTGAATTCCTCTGGCCATAAATTTGGTTTGGCACCTTTAGGCGCAGGTTGGATTGTCTGGCGAGAAGCGACAGATTTGCCTGAGGAGCTGATTTTTAACGTCAACTATTTGGGTGGCAATATGCCAACCTTCGCGCTTAATTTCTCTCGCCCCGGCGGGCAGATTGTTGCTCAGTACTACAATTTCCTGCGCCTGGGCCGTGATGGTTACGCTAAAATTCATAATGCGTGTTATACCACCGCTCAATATCTGGCGCGTGAAATTGAAAAACTGGGGCCATTTGAAATGCTTTTCGATGGCAACAGTAAAGAGGGTATTCCTGCTCTGGCCTGGAAAATCAAAGACGGGGCGAAAGTGAGTTACTCTCTATATGATATTGCTGACAAGTTACGCAGTCGTGGCTGGCAGGTTCCGGCTTATTCAATGCCCGCTAATCGTGAGGACTTGATCATTCAACGCATTCTGGTCCGCCACGGGGTCAGTTTAGATCTTGCTTCTTTGTTGGTCGACGACTTCAAACGCACCCTGGAATACTTTGAAAAACATCCTGTCAGTATTCCGCTGTCAGACGAGGATGGCGTTAGTTTCAACCATAACTAATTTCGTTGCCGTAGCGACGGCTCAAACAGAGGGTCAGCTGGTTGAGCCGTTTTTTCTGGTAAGAAAATTACTCCTGAGGCACAGTATGTGTCACCCGCTGGGGAAGATCCCAGGCGCCACCTGCCCGAATCAAACGGCAACGTCCGGTATTACCTGATGAGCTGGCAACAAATTGCTGACCATCCCAGACCCATTGCTGGTAACTCCAGCAGTCGCCCAGTCCACGACCCTTGATAGCAAAGGAGAGTAAGCCATCTTCATAGTCAGTGGCACTGTCAGTCACGACTAGCGGTGGAATGCTCATATCGTTACGAATAACATAATAGACATCCCCGCTGTTATAGGCTGCTCGCCAGCAAGGTACAGTGACGAGTGATTTTTCACTATTCAGGCTGGCTATCTGCCAGGTTTCAGCAAGCAACTCTTCATCGCAATCGGCGGTCGAACCTTTCAGTGCAAGGATCTGCGGTTTAATCAATGCAACTTCCTCAGCAGTCATATCCCGACTGTCAGTATCAACCACAGGGGCTTTTACAATAACAGGCACTGCAACAGCAGGTTTGATGTTTGCTTCGCTGGCGTTCCCTTTTTTTATCAAGGCATCGGGGGTATCAAGACGCCCTTGAACATCGTCCATTTTCAGAAATACGGCACTGGAGCCTGCCCCGGAAAACAGATATTCATTGATATTATCTTTAAAGCTAATGGTGTTATCACGCAGAAGGGCTTGTTTAAAAGCGCTGAACTGAGTGTCGTTCATTTTCCAGCTGTCACCATCTACAGTTGATAAGGGACCCTGAGAGATTTTATCGATCAGTAATAGCGGTGTTCCGGGATTATTCTGGGCAGTTTCACCATCATAGTCTGCCAGCATGACTCGGTTGGCGATGGGCGTCGCAACGCCTGCTTCACGGGTAATTAACACCGTTGCCGCCGGATCGGTATCATCAGATGAATAGCCCGCCGCACGGCAGGTAAGGGTATTATCGCAAACCAGATCCCAGTCTTTATGAGTAAAATTGACCGCCTCTGGTATCTGAGTGGCTTGTACATTCCCTGAGATAGCTAACGCCAGTCCAGACAACACTAATGGCATACTGAGCTTGCTTAACAGGGCGGTAAAGCGCTTCTGTTGGAGCATAAATTATCCCTTTTAAAACGATATCTTGCTGACGTATATTCGGTTGATGATTGATTATATCAGGTATGTTTTTTGACGGTGACAGAGAAAATTTGCTGCCTTATCAGGCAGCAAATAGCGCTATTGTTTTAGGGATGGCAAGAGCAGAGAAAGTCGGGATACAACTCCTGTACAACCCGCCAATACGACATTACCTTCCAGTAATCCGTCATTTTCTAAGAAGGCGTTACTGCTCCCGCCTGCTTCAGTGATAAGCAGCAGTCCTGCCAGAACATCCCAGCTATTAATATATTCTTCGTAATAAGCATGAACCAGACCTGAGGCAACATGTGCCAGCATGAGCGCACCGGCACCAAAACGGCGGTATTCGATACCGTCATTAAGTACCGATTCAAGCGTTTGAGTATAACGTGCCACCGTGGTGCGACTGGAACGTCCCATTCCCACCACTACCGCATCAGCGGCGGGTTCCTGTAAGACCAGGCGCTTGCCATTGAGAAAAGCACCGGCGCCGCGACGAGCAAAGAAAAATTCATGGCGGTCAGGGGCATAAATGATACCCAACTCAATACTGTCTTGCTGGACATAGGCGAGCGAAATACACCAATAGTCCATTCCGCGGATAAAGTTGGTGGTACCGTCTATCGGATCAAGAACCCAGACGCCTGACTTTCCGGCAACCAGACCACTCTCTTCGCCGAGAAAACCATCTTCGGGGAATTGCTCAGCTAACCATTGCTTCAGCACTCTTTCAACATAGACATCTGCCTCAGAGACGAAATCCTGGCGACCTTTGCTTTCAATTTGTAGTCCGGCATCCCGTAATGCTTGCGCTTTGGTTCCTAACTGGCGAATTAAATCACATAACCCTTGTTGTTGTTGCTCTGTCATAGTTCTCGCTCTTATCAAACGGATGGCGATGTGCGCCGATAAATTAATGACACCTTAACCCAGGAGGTTTGTGAGGGCCGGGTCGGGTTGCGGGTACGAGCCAGCAAATGGGCAAGTGCCTGCCGGGATAACTCCGTAATATCCTGATGTAGTGTTGTTAGCGGATAACTATACTGCTCGGTTTGCGGTGTATTATCAAAGCCGATCAGTTGAAAATCTTCCGGGGCATGTTTACCTCGTTTGCGCATTCCGTCGAGGAAACCACAGGCTAATTGAGCGTTGGCGCAAAATATTCCCTGAATATCCAGCCCGACTTTTTCTGCCGCCAGAAATCCCCCCTGGTATCCTTCCTGCTTCGCCACTAAAGAGACTAAATGATGTTTGATATTCACACCCGATTGTTTTAAGGCTTGAGCAAAAGCCTCACCGCGCATTCGCCCGGCCCAGGTTGAATTTTGGGTATTCAACCAGCCAAAACGATGAAAGCCTGCGCGTATGAGGTGCAAAGCCGCAAGGGTTGCGCCAGCCTCGTTATCAGAACAGACATAATCGACACCGGGAATATCAGGCTGACGATTAATCCCGACCACCGGAATGTGCAGCTGTACGCATTGATTGACCAGCGCTTCTGGAGGTTTACCTGAAGTGACTATCACGCCGGAAACGCGGAACTGGGTGAAATTGCGTAAGGTCTCTGCCAGTTCTTGTTCATTATGAATTTCAGATACCAGTGCCTGAAAACCGTGGCGCTGTATTTCACTGAGTAATCCATCCAGCAGTGAACTACGAAAAGGATCGCTGATACGAGAGACAATAACGCCGATTAAATGGCTGCGCTGACGGTTAAGGCCTTGTGCTAAAAAGTTGACCTGGTAGCCCAGCTCTTCTGCAACCTGTAACACTCGGGCGCGGGTTGCGGGAGAAATACTGCCGTTATTACTCAGGGCCCTGGAAACTACGGCCCGGGAAACGCCAGCTTTACGAGCGACATCCTGGGCGGTGACATGCTGCCTGTCAGGTAGCGAACTCACAACGGATACTCGATATGAAAGAACTGCTGTTGAGAGATGTCATATTGTAAACCGTCCTCGCTGACAAACAGACCCGGATAGGGGAGGCAGGCTTGTTTCAGCGCTGGCAAGATAGCATCATTACAGTGATACAGCCCCAGTCTGGGTAAGGCCTGCTGCTGAAACAGGGCAAGACAGCCAGGAAAGTCACCATGGGAAGCATCATGCGCCAATGCAGTCAGTGATGCGCACTCCTGAAAAGCCAGTTGAGAGCCCGCCATTAACGCCACCGACTCAGATGTCGGACGCCCGTCACCACTGTAAAACAGACTTTCCTGACCGATATCGATACGGATCGCCAGGTTAGCCATTTCATGCTGTGTCGCCGCCGTCTGAATACGCCAGTGATGCCAGTCCCAGCAAGCTGTACTATCACGCCATTCAATCACAAAGCTCAGTGATGTCGCAGGCCAGTTAGCCAGCCCGGCTAATTGCATTAACACGGAGCGCTGCTCTGGCTGGCTGTAGATGAGAAGCGGTTTATGGCGTGAAAAACTTTTCCAGTAATTGAGTAACGCCGTTAACCCGGAGCAATGATCCGGGTGGACGTGCGTAAAAAATATCGCATCAATATCATTGATATCTCCCCCGCGCTGCCACAGTGCTCTGGGGATAGTCGGGCCGCAATCGATAAGCCATTGATGATGACCTTCTGTCACGCTTAACGCAGAAGTATTTTGCCAGCGGGAGAAGGCACTACCACAGCCGAGAACATCGATTTTCATTTTTCCTCGCTAAAAAATTTTTCGCGCTTAATTAAAGTGTCACAAAGACACGCCAGAGTAGGTTTACATAGTGTCGGATTTGCGTTTCATTTTTTTTACAAATAAATGAACACGTGTTCATCGACACAAAAAAGTTAAACAGACTATCTGGACACTGTAATGAGCTACCTGGATATTGCCCAACTGAAAATAAGTTATGGCGACAAAGTTGTACTGCAGGATATTAATCTGGCAGTCAATAAAGGCGAAATGATCGCCTTACTTGGCCCTTCTGGCTGTGGGAAAACCACATTATTAAATGCACTCTGTGGTTTTATTCCGGTTCAGCAGGGAAGCATTGTTGTTGCCGGACGAAATATTACGATGAGTGAGCCGGAACAGCGTAATATTACGATGGTTTTTCAAAGTTATGCCTTATGGCCACATTTATCTGTAGCGCGTAATATTGGTTATGGACTGAAGCTACGTAAATGGAAAAACCATGATATTAAACAGCGGGTTGATGAGTTATTACAGGTAGTCAATCTGAGTGGTTTAGCCGAGGCCAGAATAAGCGAACTTTCTGGTGGTCAGCGTCAGCGAGTGGCGCTGGCGCGCGCACTGGCTATCGAGCCGGATGTACTGGTTCTCGATGAACCGCTCTCTAACCTTGATGCCAAAGTGCGTTTAAGCGTACGTCAAGAAATTAAATTACTGCAAAAAAAACTCGGGTTTACCTCAGTCATCGTCACCCATGACCAGCAGGAGGCCCTGGTCATGGCGGACCGTATTGTGGTGCTGAATAATGGTCATATCGAACAGATTGGTACCCCGGAAGATATTTATCAGCGTCCGGAAACGCCATTTGTGGCTGATTTCATGGGGGCTGATAATCGTATTTCATTAAATGAAATAGCAAAAAAAATGAACGGGAAATACCATCTTAATCTGAACGGTAAATATCAGGAAGAAAGCTTGGTCTATTTTCGTAGCACCGATGTTGCGCTTTCAGAATTAAATCAGGATGAACCGCAGAAGGGACTAACGCTTGAGGGCGTTGTCGAGCAGAATGCTTTTCTCGGACATCATTATCGTCACGGAATTCGCTGTCAAGACCGTCTGTTTCTTGCTGATTCTCCACAATGCTGGCCGATTAATTCTCCGGTCAGATTACAGGTTCCAGCAGCCGCTCTGCATATTTTTAATACCAATCATACGCATTAAAACTATTTTATTACTCTGAGGGCAATTCATGTTTACTAAAACAAAACTCACGCTGATTACGGCATTATTTCTGAGCGGCGCTGCGCAAGCTGAAACGGTATTAAATGTCGCCACAGCAGGCGATCAAAATATGGTGGATTACGTTAAAACCTGGTTGGGACCAAAATTTGAAGCAACGCATCCCGGCGTAAAAGTCAGAGTGGTAGGCACAGGACCCGGTGATGCGGGTTCGAACAAAGTGATTGAAAAGTTAACGGCTCAAAAAGAGAGCGGGGCTAAAACCTGGGATATCGATGTTGCTGTGGTACATCAGAAAGCGGGCGGCGAACTGGTAGAAAAAGGACTGTTAGAAAAATATCGCCAGCAGATTAAAACCGGTTCAATGGTCAGTGCTGATAACGCTAAAAATGCCCTTGGCGTGAATGTTGAGGGGTATGTGATGCCAATGTTCTTAAGCCAGACGGCGATTGCCTGGAACAGCGAAGCGATGAAAACGCCACCTGCTTCTTATGATGAGTTGGTCACATGGGCGGAAAAGAATCCGCAAGCTTTTGGCTATAACGGCATTAAAAACGGCATGTCCGGCGTGAGTTTTGTTGTGGGCTGGATTTATGCCTATGGTACCGATGCTAAGCGTTTATCAGCCCTGCCTTATGATAAAAGTGTGGAAAATAACTGGCCTCAGGCATTCGAAAAGCTAAAAAATTTTAATAAGTATGTGACCTTTACCCCGGGCAATGCCGGAACACTCGATATGCTGTCGCGCGGTGAGATAACGATGGGACCGGTATGGGTCGATATGTTCTACAGCTGGAAAGATCAGGGCAAATTGCCGCCATCGCTGAAACTGACTTTGCTGGCCCCTGGTATGCCAGGACAACCAATGTACTACGTAACACCTGCTAAGGCCGCTCAGCCGCAATTGGCTCGCGAATTTATTGAACTGGCCACCAGTCCGGAAGTACAGGCTGAAGGAATTGTTAAACAGTTCAACTGGTATCCGGGTATTGATGCTGAAAATGTGAAATCAAAACTGGATGAGAAAACATGGCAGAAACTGTTTGCTGAAATATCGCCAGAAGCGCTGGCTGAATATGGCAAAAGCTTCCCGATAGCGCCTTATTTTGACGATATAAAAGAAGGATATGAAAGCCAGGTCAGTAACTAATGATTTCCTGATGTCCGGAAGCGATAAGGTATCGCTCCGGGCATTTTTCTTATCGCTATAAGGTTTATCATGCGCTTATCGCTAAAATATCTGTTGCTGGTGAGCCCGGCGGCTCTGATGATTGTGGTGTTATTCCTCTACCCTCTGGGTTTCTCTCTGATCTCGGCCTTTACCTCAAAAACGCAACTGTTTACCCTGGAACATTTCAGTAAAGTTTTTACCCTTTACTCCAATGATATTTTGTTCACTGTACTTATCGTGTTGATTTCCGTTGCGCTACTTGCCGTTATCTCGATTACACTTTCGGCGGTCATTACGTTGTCGCCCTGTAAGCCCGTTGTACAAGCCCTGGCCTTTTTATACCGGTTACCGCTGTTTATTCCTTTTATTGTCGCCGCCCAGATGATGCGCACTTTTCTGGCGAAAAATGGCCTGATGAATAATATGCTGGTGGCAACTGACTGGGTTACTCCCATGGATACGGTTTCCTGGCTAGGCTGGAAGGGCATTATTATTACTTTCGTATGGAAACAGTTGGCTTTTGCAACGCTGTTAATTTGTGGGGCGATGGCCTCTCTTGAACAGGCGCAAATTCTGGCTGCGAGAAATTTGGGGGCCTCTCGACTTCGTATTTTATTTGGCATTATTCTGCCTCAGGTGATGCCTGCTATTGGCGTGGCATTAGTCCTGTCAACGGTGGTGATGATGTCAGTCCTCTCTGTTCCACTGATGATAGGAACCGGGTCTCCGACCATGTTGACCGTTGATATGGCTTTTCGCGTGAATTCGTACGGTGATTATGCTGTGGCGAATGCTTTAGGTGTTATTTCACTGCTGATTTGTGGGGCTCTTTCCTGGTTTTATCTGCGCCACAGCCTGCGGCAGAAGGGGGGAGAATAATAATGAAAACATTAGCAATGACATTACCGGCAAGATTACTGGTAAAAGGACGCCAAAGATTATCTGGCAATTTGCTGCTGCAAAGCATTTTGGTTGTTTTTATTACCTTTGTGATGGTTGGTCCTTTGCTCAATCTACTGATTTGGACTGTTGCGGAAAGTTGGTATTTTCCTCATACCCTGCCGAATCAGTGGGGGATGAAATACTGGTATCAAGTATTCAGCCCTTATAGCGATGTTTCCGGTTCGCTATTCACCAGTATTTTTATTGCCATACTTTCTGTAATAGTCTGTCTGCTGATTGCTATTCCGGCAGGTTATGCGTTATCCCGGCGAGGTATGCCGTTCAGGGTATTTTTTATGCTGTTATTTCTTATCCCGCAGGCATTTCCGAACCTGACGGTGTATATGAATATTGCGCGTATTTTTTATCAGTGGGGATTAAATGGAACTATTGCTGGTGTCATACTGGTGCACAGCGTTCATGGCTTGATGTATGCGGTCTGGATCTGTGTCGCGGCATTTTCCTCAGTAGATCCACTCTCTGCAAGGGCTTCGCGGAACCTGGGGGCGGGACCGGTATTTACCTTCTGGCATATTATTCTGCCCCAGGCTTCACCGGGTATTATTGCCGCAGGTATTTTTGTCTTCCTTGAATCGCTGGATGAATTTACCGGCACCTTTTTTGTTGGTGCACCGGAGATAACCACCTTACCGCTGCTGCTGTATAATGCCAGCATGTCCGGTAATTACCAGATATCATCGATTACGGCACTGATTCTGCTGGTGCCGTCGATCTTCTTTATACTGGTGATTAATAAATTTATGCGCCCGGAAATGTTGTCGAAGATGGGAAGATAAAACGGACTCTCTTCATATCCGATAAAGAATTGCTGAGTAAAAATGATACAAATATTTTTTTGAATGGGTAACAAGGATGTTACTCACAGAACCTCTATCTGTCATCGCCATTATTTTAATTCTCCGTCTTTTGGCTGTTATATATTTTCACAAGAAAGGTTAGTTGAAAGTAAGACTGAGATATTAAAATTATTATTTTAATTCGGGCAGGCTGCTGAGTTTGGTATTCCTGCCGACCCCCGATTTACAACGGATTTTTTTATCATTTAACTCTCTCAGAAGTTCAAGTAAGATAATCCAAGGAGGATATATGGTTCATGGCAATTCATATGTGGGATTGAATAAAATTAATCTTGGTAATACAGGTAAACCTGGTAATGATATAATCAAAAATAATTATAATGAACAATCAGGAATAAGAGGGGGAATGACTGGAATAAAAAATACGGTTGAAAACAAGAACGATCGCACTATTTATTCTCCTGATCCTGAAGCGACAGGTATTTCCACGAAAAAAAAGTTTGCTGAGGTCTGTACTTATTGGCTGCACTATTCTGGCTACTGCAGGAGTACTTACTATGGGCCATCATATAGCAAGAAGATAAAATGCTGGCAATCGTTCAGAAAATACGCTTCTTCCTCACCCTTCAGCCATCCTTGCTTCAATTGATGGGCGTTAATTAACTACAGTGGGCTTATGCTTTAAGGCAAGAAGTGAATTCGCCGGTAACTCCAGAAACATCGTTTTCCCCTTCTTATTGTGGAAAAATTTAT
Source organism: uncultured Cedecea sp. (assembly GCF_947498825.1). GTDB lineage: Bacteria > Pseudomonadota > Gammaproteobacteria > Enterobacterales > Enterobacteriaceae > JGM124. The sequence continues at coordinate 166,918 of NZ_CANMLV010000003.1, forward strand.
GGCAGTCGCTCGGCGAAAATCCAAACCAGCAAGCCGACATTTGCCAGCATAACAGACAAGTTTAACGCTGTATCAAAGAGGGCTAATACAATCTACTGACGTAGAGCATTGATTAATACAATACGATAATAAAAAGAAGGAAAATATGTTTTCCTTCTTTTCAGTTCTCAGGTGACTTTAAACATGAGGGATATATCGGGTTAACTTTACTCAGTCGAATGTCAGCTGCACTTTCGCTGACTGCGTTTTATCCGCTGCCAGCAGAATGGCGGCTTCCGCATTATCAATGTTCATTTCGGCACTGAGCAAAGGAAGGGGATCGATACGTCCATTTTCCAGCCAATTGACTGCGGAAAGAAATTCTTTGCCAAAGCGGAATGAGCCTTTGAGCGACAGTTCTTTGGCAACAATATCCATCAATGGGATCTCGGTAAAACCGCGACTATTTCCAACCTGAATTAATGTTCCGGTGGGGCGGGTTATTTGAATCATAAGCTGAATAGCTGCGGGGACACCTGAAGCATCAAAAGACACGTCAAAATAGCCCTTATTTGCTTTAAAATGGGCAACATTGCTGGCATCAGAAGAGTTTATGGCAACATCTGCGCCCATACTTAATGCTAACTGACAGCTTTTATCGCTGATATCAAGTGCGGTTACTGACTCAGCCCCGCAGGCTTTCGCCACGGCAATAATCAGGCAGCCTATCGGGCCTGCTCCGGAAACAAGGACATGTTTACCGATAAGCCCGCCAGCAAGATTGACGCTATGAATGGCAACGGCCAGGGGTTCTGCAAACACCATGATTTTATCGTCAATTTCGGGATTATAGGGAATACAGCGCTTAACATCGACGGAGAGATAGTCTGAAAAACCACCGTGGATATGCGGGTTGCGCATGGCACTGCCCCAGAAGCGCATATCGCTACAATGATTTTCATGTCCTTCAAGACAGTAACGGCATTTTTCACAAGGCAGTGAAGGGTTAATCACGATTTTTTGCCCGGGGGTGAGTGTTGAACTTGCGGGGGCATTAACGACCCGACCAGCAACTTCATGTCCGAGGATCATCGGATGTTGTAGCGGTAAATCGCCTACTCCTCCGTGATAATAGTAGTGAATATCCGACCCACAGATGCCACCACGGGTCATTTTTACCAGTACTTTGTCATCTGCTACCGGGACGGTAAGAGGCTCTACACTGAGTTGTTGTGTGCCGCTGATATAGCAGGCTCTGCCAGTATATTCTTGCATCATTATTTTTCCTGAACTGAGTCATTCAGTTGCCTGAGCAGTTCTCAGGCAACCTTAACTATGACGGATAAGCTACATAAACCAATTTAACGGCACCATAACGATGTCCGGGAACAGAACCAGCAGGAACAAGACGATAGTTTCTGCCAGAATAAAGGGCAGTACACCGACAATCAGTTTTTCGATTGATATCTTTCCGATACTACTGACGACGTTTAATATCGCGCCTACCGGAGGGGTTAATAATCCGATAGAAACACACATGATAAACAGCACGCCAAAGTAAACCGGATCGATACCGGCGGTTTTTAAGATAGGGATCAGAATCGGTGTCAGAACCAGTACAGTAGGTGTCAGATCCATTGCGGTACTGATAATCATGATTAATACCATCAAGGTTATCAGCAACAAGGTCTTGTTGTGCATTATCGGTTCTAAAATATCAATTAACTGACTTGGAATATTCGCTGCGGTAATCAGCCAGGCAGACAGGGACGCTGCGCACACCAAAAACATCACGATAGAGGTGGTTTTAGCTGAGTTAAGCATTAACTGGAACAGATCTTTAATTTTAATCTTTTTATAGACGAACATCCCGACCAGCAGGGAATACACTGCGGCAACCACGGCAGCTTCGGTGGGTGAAAACACGCCGAATCTTAAACCGCCAATGATAATAACCGGTAAAATCAGTGCCCAGACGCCTTCGGCAATAATCTTAAAACGATCTTTCATGGGTACACGTGGTGAAGTCGAGACATTTTCTGATTTAACACCAAAAAATCTCCATGCCAGAATCAATGACAGCGCCATCAGCATACCGGGAACAATACCTGCCATAAACAGCTTGGTAATGGAAACCTGACCACTTACACCGTAGAGAATCATAGGAATAGAAGGTGGCAGAATGGTTGCGATGATACCGCTGGAACCAATCAACCCACCCGCACGATAAGGGTTATAACCTGCTTCGCGCATCAGGGGGAGTAGCATTGCGGTTAAGGCTGCGGTATCGGCAACAGCGGATCCAGACAAGGCACCCAGTACCACGCCGGTAATAATGACAACGTAGCCTAAACCACCTTTAATATGACCGACACAAACCTGCGCAATATTAATGATTTTTTGCGTTATACCACCGTGATTCATCAGTTCACCGGCGAGCATAAAGAAAGGTACGGCCAGCAGTGGGAAGCTGTTTGCGCCATCCCACATATTTTGAATAACAATTTCAGGATCGGTAAAGCCTAACCAGAACATTAACGAAATACCGCTTACCATCAAGGCGAAGGCAATCGGAATACCGAGCATGATGCAGGTTAAAAGGATCCCTACGAAAATTAATAGTGTCATATGCTTATTCTCTTAATCTGCTGAATTATTGATTTTGTCGGGAAGCACTTTTAATCACATCTTCTTCTAAATTTTCGTGCATCGATTGCTCAAGTTCACTATTGCGGACTTTACCGTTACAGAAACGAATTATATTGATGAGAGAATGCAGCATAAACATGAAACCAGAGACGTAACTGACACCATAAACCAGTACCATACTGATCATCATGACAGGTGACAGGTTATATAATAAAATTTCATGCTGTAGATAGGTGCCATAAAGAATATAACCACCACAGACAAAAACTAACGCTTGTCTTAAAAACCAGCATAATTTTTTACCATTCTTTGATAGCCGAACAATTAAAATATTAACGTTAATATGAGTATTTTCTTTTAGTGCAATTATTGCACCAATAAACGTAATCCAGACAAATAAGAAACGCGGCAGCTCTTCTGCTATATCAATTGAATCATTAAAGACAAAGCGTAATAAAATATTGGCAGATAACAGCACGAACATTATCGACATGCAGGCAACAAGAATGTTATCCAGTAATTTATAAAAGAGGCGTTCGAGTATCTTTAGAAATCGTAGCATCATAGACTCCCTACATAAAACCTGTATACCCGTCATACTTCAAGTTGCTTGGGTGTTACCTGCGTCCAGCCCGCCGAATCACATAGTTTATCTATGCTCATCGACGAGCTGAACTGGGTGCCTACAAGCAACTCGAATTATTTTGGGTATAGTACATATATCTTTTATGGTTCAATCAACCAGGATGATATTGGCTGAATATACCCGTCATACTTTAAGTTGCTTGGGTGTTGCCTGCGTCCAGCCCGCCGAATCACAGAGTTTATCTGTGCTCATCGACGGGCTGAACTGGGAGCCTACAAGCAACTCGAATTACTTTGGATATAACGCCTTATTGCTGGTTTCAAGATTTCTGATCGGCGTTGGCGCGGGCTTTCTCTACTTCACCGTAGAAGTCAGCGACAAATTGCTCACCGATAACAGGAACATATTTATCAACCGCGGGTTTAACCGCAGCACGTAATTTTTCAACTTCTGCAGGGGGTAAGGTTTCCACGATAACGCCCGCATCAGTCAGCTGCTGTACTACATTTTTGTCTGCTGCGGTCATAACCTCGCGGTGGAACAGCTGGGCTTCTTTTGCAGCTTTATGTACTGCTTCGCGATCTTCAGGCGTCATTTTGTCCATAAAGCGTTTGGAAACCATGATGATACTAGGCGTATATACATGATTAGTAATGGTGATATATTTTTGAACTTCCTGCATTTTATTGGCATACATATGGATCAACGGGTTTTCCTGACCGTCAATAACACCGGTTTCCAGTGCCGTGAAGACTTCTGAGAAATCCATAGGTAATGCGTTGGCACCCATGCTTTTAAAGGTTTCCAGTGCAATAGGGTTCTGCATCACGCGCAGTTTCAGGCCTTTAAAATCATCAGCAGAATGAATCGGATGTTTATTGTTTGATACGTTACGGAATCCGGTTTCAACCCATACCAGTCCCTCCAGATTCAGTGGCTCTAACAGCTTGATGATACGTTCCCCCATGGGACCGCGGAAAACCGCATCAACCTCTTCCATATTGTTAAACACAAATGGAATATCGAAAGCCTGTAACTCTTTTACGCGACCCGAAATCGGTGCCAGTGAACCATAGTACATTTCCTGAGTACCGGCTTGGGTTGCTCGCAGCATTTTCTCATCACCACCCAAGGTGCCGCCGGAGAAGACCTGGATTTTTACACGACCGTCGGTGTAATCGTTGACCAGACTGGCGAATTTTTCTACCGTTTGGGTTTGGGGATGTTCAGTGGGCATTGAGTGGCCAATTTTTCCTACCAGAGGTGCTGCCAGGGCACTGGTACTCAATATTAGTGTGGCCGCCATGCTGAGCATCAGCTTTTTACCATTTTTCAAAAATGTAGAATGCATAGGGTATTCCTCATAGTCGGATAAAAAATAATTAAATCAATGAACTACTTTATGTTTCTGTTTTTGTACATCTTACCATTCCGCCACCGCGCCATCAGAACCACGCCATACCGGGTTACGCCAGTCAGGCGCATTTTTACTTTTCTCAATCACTAACTCTTCATTGATCTCCACACCTAATCCTGGCTTGTTATTTGGATAGAAGTGGCCATCGCTCATGGCGAAGTCTTCTTTATTAATCACGTAGTCCAGTAATTCAGCCCCTTTGTTGTAGTGAATACCCATGCTTTGCTCCTGAAGCACAGCATTGCGTGAAATAAAATCAACATGCAGACAAGATGCCAGGGCGATTGGCCCCAGCGGGCAGTGAGGTGCGAGGCCAATATCATAAGATTCGGCCATCGCGGCAATTTTATAGCACTCGGTAATACCGCCTGCGTGTGACAGGTCAGGTTGTACTATGGCTAAACCACCGTCAGCAAAAACACGTTTAAATTCAAAGCGTGAATACATACGTTCACCGGCAGCAATTGGAATATGGGTCATATCTGCCAGTACACGATAGTATTCAGCCTGCTCTGCCAGAACCGGTTCTTCAATAAACAGTGGGCGATAAGGCTCAAGTTCTTTAATCAATACTTTTGCCATTGGCGCAGAAACGCGACCGTGGAAATCAAGACCAAATTCAATATCGTTGCCAAAGGCTTCACGAATTTCGGCAACGATAGCCACGGCGCTATCCACTTTCTTCGAGTTATCAATAAGCGCCATCTCTTCGCAACCATTTAACTTAAAGGTATCGAAGCCAATTTCACGCAGTTTATTGATGCTACTGATGACGTCGGACGGACGGTCTCCACCCACCCAACTATAGGCTTTAATACGATCCCGGACTAAACCGCCCAGTAACTGATAAACCGGTACGCCTAATGCTTTTCCTTTAATATCCCAGAGTGCCTGATCGATACCGGAAATAGCGCTCATCAGAATCGGACCGCCGCGGTAAAAAGCGCCGCGGTAGAGCGTCTGCCATATATCATTAATTCGCGCAGGATCCTGGCCAATAATATAGTGGCTTAACTCATGGACTGCGGTTTCAACGGTTCTGGCTTTGCCTTCAATAACGGGCTCGCCCCAACCGACAATACCCTCATCGGTTTCAATTTTTAAAAACATCCAGCGTGGCGGCAAACGATAAGTCGTTATCTTGGTAATTTTCATTTTTGTGTATCTCGATAGGCTTTGATAAAGGCTTCAGCTTGTTGTTGCGTTTTCTCTGGGCTCTGTCCGGCACGATAGAGGTCTCCACCTAAACCTGCACCGATGCATCCGGCAGCGATATATTGATGCAGGTTATCAGGCGTAATTCCGCCGACAGCGAATACTGGAACGTCTTTCGGAAGAACGGCTTTTAATCCCCGCACGTAGTCAGGGCCGAAACAGTGAGAAGGAAACAGTTTTAAATTTTGTGCCCCGGCCGCAATTGCACTGAAGGCTTCGGTTGCGGTAGCAAATCCGGGACAAACCACCATGCCGTAACTGACCGCTCGTTTGATGACTTCAGGATTAATATTTGGCGTGACAATAAGCTGGCAGCCTAGCTCAGCTAACGTGTCGACTTGGCTTAATTCCAGCACCGTCCCTGCACCAATTAATGCTTTACTGGAGTAATGCTGCACCGCGTCGCGAATACTGATTTGCCAGTCAGGTGAATTCAGTGGAATTTCGATTGCCTCAAAACCAGCTTCAATTAACAAAGGCAGATGCTGATGTATTTCTGTTGGTTTGATGCCGCGTAAAATGGCAATTAATGGCAGACGCTGGCTCCAGCTCATTTACATTCCTCCTACACGGATAGATTGATTTAATTGCGACATTTGGCGGGCAATCGTTATTGCCCCGATACCGGAAAGAGGCTGACTCTCTTCTTCATCCTGGGAAATCACCTGGCCCTGAAAGAAATCGTCATGTTGAATAAGCAGTGCTAATGACTGGCGAAGGATCTTTTTACCGCAGATCACGACATTGACATTCGGGCTGATATTGAGCGCCTGGCTATTTTTAATCGTCAAAATATCGGAGTAGAGCACAGCGCCAAGCAGATAATTAGCCACCTGGTTTTCTGAGGATTGGCTAAACATCGACAGAATGCGTACTAAGAAACAGCTACGTGCAAGACCGACGTTTTTACAGGACTCTGCCCCACGGAGTAAGTATTCTTCATCAAGCTGATGGGCAAATTGATTACCTAATGATTGCGTTAAAATCGTGTTATTCGTCAGTACAGCCAGTAATTCTCCTGCCATCGTACTGGCGCAGCCCATTACTTGTTGGTTTTCGTTAACGACAATAAATTTACTGTGTGTACCCGGCAGGATAATCAAGGTCTCTTGCTTAAGCTTGAAGTAGTGCATAGCACCGATAACTTCTGTTTCTTCTCCACGCATCATATCCATGGCATCGCAATTACTGATATCAATGTGCGAAACCAGGTTTTTGACGCCAGGAATAAACCAGATAGGGAAGGGGCATATTTCAGGAATGATTTTTTGCACCATTCCCTTCGCTAAATCACCTGAATCAACCGGCGTGGCTAAATGCGGTATTTCACATAAGCCAAAATTAGAGGTGATCATTCCGGAAGCAATGATAAAAACTGAGTTATCAAGTGTAATGCCTGCCTGTGATAACGCCTGATCAAGCACATTTTTAACACCACGTATTAATGTCTCAGTACTGCCTGTCAATGCCGTGTCTCTGACACCAATCGCTTCTGACGCTTGGGCAATAACCACATCATTTTGCCATACACGGGCTCTGGTATTGGTGGTGCCAGAATCAATGGTCACAATAGACATACAACTTCCTTACATGTGGATACGGGCTTAAACCTGAAAAAATGAGCTTTTACTCACGCTATAAATCGGAATGACATTCCATAATCAATATATAGAATTTGAAAACGAACCATAGTTCCATAATTTGTTATTGTGATGTTAATCAAAATAATTTTTACGGTTTCAATATAATTCCTTTATTATCAACATGTTAAAATTTGTCATTGTAATGACAGGATATTTTAGGTGTCAGAAAGCGGAAAAACGCGCTATCACGCTGAATATCTTGAATGCTATAATGGTACGATATTCCATTTTTCAAGGTGTTTGCGAGATGCAAGATAAAGAGAACTCATCCAATATAGATAAAACGCTGACCATCCTTGAAGCGATCAGTGATTCGCAAAAAGGTATTTCTCTGGCTGAGCTGGCAAAACTGACAAAAATACCGAAGACCACCACCTTCCGTATTCTTGAAGCTTTGAAGAATCGTGAGTACGTTACCTACGAAGAGATGAGCGAGCGTTATTTGCTGGACATAAAGGCGCTTGAACTGGGCATTAAGGGGTTACTGAACATTAATCTTGTCGATGTCTCTATTCCCTACTTGAAAAATCTCTCCGGGGTAACAAACGAAACCTGTTTCCTGGGGGTGTACAACCACGGGTATGTTATCTATCTGTATAAAAGTGAAGGAAATATGTCGATTCAGACGAATGCACGTCTGGGGAGTCGTATGCCTGCTTATTGTACGGGGATTGGGAAAGCATTATTGGCACATCAGCCACTTGACGAAATTGACAGAGTATTAAGCCAGCCGCTAGAAAAAATAACTGAGAACTCGATTGTTGACCGAATTGAACTCTATAACACGCTGGCTAAAATTCGTGTTGATGGCTATTCATTTGATAATGAAGAGAACGAAGAGGGGCTGACCTGTGTGGCGCGTCCGGTTTTCAATTATACCGGAAAAATTGTCGGTGCAATCAGTGTGGCAGGGCCAACCTATCGGATGAAAAATAAGTTAGAGATGGTTATCGCGAATTTGCAAAGTATCTGTACCACTATCTCTCGACAAATGGGCTATATCGATCAGAATAAAAAATACTGACAGCGTGTAAGCCACAGTTGTCTTGTCAGAAAATATTGCTGATAAAAAACCAGGTGCTGAAGATGGTTTATACACCTGGTTTTTTATAACCAATTGAAATTATAAATTTTTATGTTGCGCAGTTATTCAACATCATGATGCCGCTTTATTCTGCATCCTTAAATTTATCCTGAGGCAGCGGGCAGGAGTCAGAGATCTTGATAAATTTATTGTTATAAACAATAAAGTGATTCCCTTTCTCACGTAACGCAGGAACGCGCACCGTTTTTCCGGGTTTAACGTAATAGGCATCACCTTCCTCTTCAGTCGTCTGACAACCGGGTTTAATCAGCAGTTTAAACCACGTATTACCGGTATTTGCTACCGTTCCACTGGCGGCATCATAGTGCCACTTAAAATTCACTTCTCGTGGACGAACAACCATAATGCTATCAACCGTTATAATCGGCTCAAGGCTTATTTTCCCGTTATTATTCGTTATTTCTCCATGCTGAGTGGGGATTTCACGGAATGTTACCCGGTAGTAACGTTCTTTATTATCCTTAGGGCCGTGATAATAAAATTTATAATATTCACTTTGTCCGGCCTGGAGAACTAACTGGCGAGGGGCAAAAAGTAACTCGCCATCTGCAGGTCTGGTACTGACTTCTTGCTGACTCGGGCTGTCAATACCGATAATTGATACCTGATAGAGGCGGGCTGATTTATTGTTATTCACAATGCGCTTGGCGACAAACTCCTGGTCTGATGGCAGCGAGAATGTAAGATCCCCGATATAAATTGCCTGGACTGCTACAGGCAGACAAAGCGCTATCAGACATAGTCCATTAGTGAGTAGTTTAGTTAACATTACGCCACGTTGCCTTTACATGAATTTCGCCAGATGCACTCACTTCACCGTACCAGTTATTGTCATTAACTGTACGTAATGAACGCGCATTATTCATTAAAACAGAGAACATTAAGTTAGTTTTTTCCATGGTCCCGATATCACCTGAAGCATCATTCCATGGCGTACTGCTCCAGAGTGCATTGGTCATATCATGCCACTGGTCATCACAACTGGTGTCATAAGTTTGTTTCGCACCGTTTCGCGTTGTAAAAGTCAGTTGTGCCGGGAAGGGGACCTGAGTTTCATTGTCTGATGAACTAAAAATACAGTAACTCTGCCCATTGATAACCCGGGAAGGGCCTTTCACTTTAACCAGAACCTCATCAGCGGCGGTTTTTCCACTGGTCGTCACGATATAACCGAAATCGAGTGAGGGTTCACTTTTTCCGACATCGCCTGTGCGGGTTGGTTTGGTGGTGTATTCATCGGAAATAATACTGACACCAAAATCACGAGGTTTTATTATCAGTGAGTTTGATGTTGAGAACTCATACCAGCCAGATTCTGGAGAGGTTGTATTTCTGAATCTGAAGTTAAAAAGATCCCGTGTATTGATATCACTTATCCCCTGAGCAACCATCTGTCTAAAGAAATTACTCGAGAAGAATATGTAAATAGAGTTTGCACTTTTCATCTGGTTAAAAGTGTAATAATAAGTTGTTCCACTGACGCGTTGCCAGCTATTACCGTCAAGGCTGAACTGCATATCTTGGTTATTAATTGCTGACGCTAAAGCTTCGTTAGTAATGGAAGGAAAAATACGAATGGAAGTATTTGATATTCCATTATTCTGCAAAGTATAGTTAACCATTTTACAGCTAATGCCATTACGGTTACCGATGGTTTGCATTCTACAATCGCTATTACCTTCACCTAACGTCGGTATACCATCTGTATTAATAAATACTTCTGTTAACGCATTGGAGTTCACCAGGCGCAAATGAGCCGCTTTAACATGCGTCAGATTACGGGCATACCAGGTTCCTGATGCTTGATCTATGCAACGTTCGCCTTTCGTTGCATCATATCGAGCAGTGGTATAGCAGCTGTTCATCTCGAACTTCATACTTGATCCGACCGGCATCTGTTGCAGGGCCTGATAAAACATATCCGACATCATGCCATGGAGCCATTTTGCACCACCAGGAGTCACGGTTACGCCATAAAATCCCTTGGCATCTGTTGTCTGGGGAGGCAGCAAACTTGTAGCCATATCGCAGCCGGAATACCAGTTGATACATCTTAAACCGGTCAGAGGATGAGTGATACTGGTGTTTTCGAGCCACATATCAAGCATTCGACCGGAAGGTGCCCCAGTATTATAACCATTATCAATATAGCCTAAACTTTGCTGGTAGATAGTACCTGAACCGTTATATTTCAGACCAGTCCATCTGTTTGAACCGGTTATTCGTGGATCCAATCCACCACCAGGGGTGACGAAATAGTTATCATCGGAGTTGTTTTCGATAAATACAAACTCTCTGGAAGCTGCATCAGGACGTTGTGTTTTGCTCACGGCGGCCAAGCCTGCGTGTTGCCACAATAAAAGAGCCAGACAGCCTGCTGTTCTTACAAGATTAGCTTTCATTTTCTGTTCCTTCTCTTTTATTGCTGGCATACGATTTCAAACCGGTACATACGACATCTCCAACCCAGATAGCGCCACGCGCCTGACTGAGTTCTAATTCAACTTCGCAAGTTTTATTTGCGCCATAGTTGAAGTCAATCGTTGGATATTTTTTGTCGATATCCATGACAAATTCACCATTGTTATCCGTCTGGGTACGACCGATATGGTTATTAATTTTTGCATTAGATAATACAGTGCCATTTTCCGCACGAATTCTTCCAGAAACGGTTACCATTTGCTTAATTCCTGGTTCAATAACAGCAACGTTACCAGGATAAAGTGTCAGGTTGGTTTTACGGTTGCTGACAATGTCATAGCTATCCTGTGAATTTTTGTTGTTCTGAATCTCAATTTCGTTACGGCTATAAGGTGACAGTGGTAAATAACTGTACTTTCCTTTGACGGGATAATAGCGACCGTTAACTTTCGCACTGATCAAAGTATTATCATCCAGCCCGGTATTAATAATTATCCCTGAGTTGCCCTCACTGCGTCCGCTGGCAGCAAAATGTTTACCTTGCCAGCCAGCAGAACCACTCGCAGTTAAGTTAGTATTGATGTAACCATCAGTACCAGTATTGACGTTTAATGTACCTGCAGAATATCGGGTATTAAATTGGGCATAGGCTCCACCACTGAGAGTTTTATCATCACGAGTGTCGCCTGAGATTGCACGGGAAATATTCGCACCTACCGACCTGATGGTACTGTCTTCGTCAAAGTTTTTACGTGCGGCAATGTTTGCCAGAGTATAGCCATTCTGGTGAGTCATACCGGCACTGATCCAGTTGCCTAATGGTAATGAGAAGTCCAGAGCAATATATTTGTCTAAATTAGAAGAGCTGTTACCAAGACTATTATAACGTTGTACACCCGCGCGCACCGCAACAGAACCGTAAGTACCAGAATAGACATTCTGAGAGTAGTCTGCAGTGTAGTAGCGTGATTTGTAACGATGATCATCGTTATAACTTACCGTCAGTGTTCCTAATTTATTTGTTAATGCATTGAGATTTAACGTACCACCAATCGCCTGGTTATTGGCGGTGCTACGACGTAATCGATCGCCAATCTTTGTGCGTTCCTGGTTTATCCAGATAGAGCTGAACCCACCAGGCAACGCCGCAGTCACACTGCTGATAAGGCTTGCTGATTTATCACTTGCCAGCATGTTTTGGATACTGACTTGAAGTGTATTCAGAACAGGCAGAGAGAGCCGGGTTTCTGCAATACCCAGATTATCATAGCCATAACCACTGGCGGCCCAGCTTAACGTCTTTAATGAGCCCGCCGCGGAAACGCCAGCAAGCATACTGTCTTTTGCCGGCAAGATTTTGTTTTCTTCTGACCAGCGTTCCATATGGAAACTTCCGCCCCATACTTGCCATCTCAGCGGTGTACCTGCACCACGCGGACCACTATAAATTTTATTCACGCGTTGCATGCGTTTACTGACAACTGCACCATTGACGATAACTTCAACCTCAACGTCATAGATCCCGAAAGGCAATTTACTGGTATCGACTTCATGGTTACCCATATTAAAGTTTTGCACGCTCATCAGACGATCATCACGTAACACGTGAACTTCGCCCGCAGCAGGCAGAAAGGCCACAATCGGAGTAATGGATTGAGTATCATCGAAAACGGTTGAGCTGGACTCGTTTCCCCAGGAAGCGCCATAGATTTTACCGGCTGAAATAGCATTCATTGGGCCCAGGGATTGTAAATTCCAGGTATCCAGCATACCTGCGGCAAATCGTTTACCCGCAAAATCACGTTCATACATGACTTTATAAAGCTGAAAGTCTCGGTTATTGCTTCCGATACCATACAGTGAGCCGTCAAGTGCAACATGGTGTTCACGTAATGCGGTCACGCTGTTAAGCGATAAGTAGCTGGAAGTGTTGCTCCCCCCGGTACGCATCTGGTTGTTATAAACACCAAGGCTGTAATCCAGGGTGGAACTTATGGCATTGACGCTAGACTCACCAATATCTTCGCTACGGGAACGTAGAATTGTCCCCAGAGCTTGCTGGTCTACCACAAGCTGTAGCAACAATTGCTTTAAATTCAGCGATAACTGAGCACCTTGAGTAACATCAATAATCAGTTGTTGATTAAATGCTTCATCTGAAATGCTGTCTAGTTTCTGGCGAGTGAGTTCATTGACTGTTGCATTATCGCTATTATTTTCTAGTTCTATTTTTTTAATAAGAATCTTACCCTTCTCTAAAAATATTTGGGCATTACCGATTCGTTGATCGCTTTCTGTACCTGAACTTCCTTTAAAATGGATAAATAATGGAATACTCATACCATTTTGCAATACTTGGCTAAATGTCTGAGGGATAATTATGCCGTCAATCTCTTGAATATTTTTAGTATTTGCAGAAACAGCAGGTGCTGATATAGAAAGTGCTATAGATATAGCAATCAGCGTTTTGTAAAAAATAGGGGAGGTATTCGCAGGCATGATTATCATCCATTAACATTGAAATGCTATTTCACAGAAACAAAATGCTCTCCTTGCCAGAGTGCAACACGACTATTTTTATTATTTACATCTACACGAGAAAATTTACGATCACGACCAGGCATCAGAAAATAGTTTTCTTTGCACTCTTTACCTTCGACTGACTTAAGGCAAGGACCATATGCAATAATTCTTAATGTTGCATTACCGGTATTAGTCATCTTTCCGTTATCATAGGTATGGCTGTATTTAGCTTTGCGTGGTGCAACAACTAATATCGTCCCTATTCTTGCAGAGGCTGTCGCCATAGCACTTCTTGTGGTATTTCCTTGCTGAACATCACTTAATGCCTGATCAAACCAAACAATACGATAATAACGTTCTTTATCGTCCTCTGATCCTTTATAAAAAAAACGGACGTTTTCATTGGCTTTCGCAGGAAGTAACATACTTGCCGGTGTCATTAGTACCTCACCCGCTTTTTCCATTGGAATAACTTTGCCATCTTCTAAAGGTGAGGAAATACGTTCGATACTGATATTAACTAAACGTCCTGTATCTGTTGGATTCTTAATTTCCTTATTCAGTACGTTATTATCACTGTTCATAAATGAAGATATGTCTCCAACATCTAAAGCATATGCCGGAAACATAGTACTAACCAACAGACTGATAGCCAGAATACTTTTTTTCATTATGGTCAATTCCTAATATAAGCAGGGGAGAACCCCTGCTTATTCAAATATAAATCAGCTGGTCCAGGTTGCATCAAACTGAACACTAACATCACCACTCCAGATACCTTCTGGCAGAGAGCTGAACTCAGTCGCCGCTGTAGTACCGTCAGTTGTGCCGCTGATGATTTTGAAAGTGAATCCGTCTTGAGCAGAAGTACGACCTGCTTGGTTGTAAGAGTTGCTTAATGAACTTAAGTTGCCGCCCATAATGTTATTAGCAGTATCGATCATGACTAATGGGCTTGCAGCTGTTACTGCTTCGCCATTGTATTCAACACCGACTTTCAGAGTAGAACCAGACTGATCAAGCTGAGTCAGGGTATCAGTCAGTACACGTGAAGTCAGTTTAAAGTCAGTTGCTGTTTCGTCACCTTCAACAGTCACATCGAACAGACCGTTGGCTGAGTTAAAGCCTTTAATGCCTTCAGCGTATTGGAATGACAGGCTACCCAATGGAGTGACAACCAGTTTACTGGCGGTGTCTTTTTTCGCGGTAGCAGACCAGGTTGCAACTGCCTGAGCGCTAATGTCAGCAGCTTGAGCAATGCCCATACCAGAGAAAGCAGTAACCAGTGCGATTGCAATAATATTTTTTTTCATAGCTTTATCATCCTAATTAGATTTTTGGCTTTTGCCGTTGGTCCGTAAAATGTAATAATGTTTCACGTGAGTAATGCATTTATTTCTGAAACTTCAATTCATTTCTATTTAATATTCTTAAAATAAGTCATTAGTGCGTAATTGACGTATTTATTGAAAATGTTTAAGTAGAAAGAAATTTTTCCAAAGGTTCAGTAAAACAGTACGGCTTAATTAACATTTTGAGTTGTTAATTTAATCTTCCATGATTTTGGGATTTCATGCCTTTGTGTTTTTAATCTACCCTGTGAAGGTATGGGGGAAGTATATTGATGGGCGGGGGAGAGTAATATCAGCGAAACCTTATATTACTGTAGGTTGATTCCTACAAGTGTAGGAATGTTCTTGTGGTGTGTTTTTAATGCTTGTAACTCATTGTATTTAAATGGGTTATTTTGTCATGATTATATTCATAACAAACACCAGGTAATTATTTAAAGTAAATAAACATTAAATTATCACTTTGTTAACATTTTAAAAGTGAAAAAAAGCAATGAAATTGATCCAGGTCAATTTTTTGCTGCTTATTATTTCCTGTTATTCTACGAAATTAAAAATAGCTGCGTGAATTTGAATGGTCTGATAAGTATCTGACTGTCAGGGGACGATATTCCTGAAAAATTAGCGGTGGTGCTGGCACTTTTTTCTGTAGCACAGGCAATGAATACCATCATGGAAACGCTTAAAGCGCATCTCTGGGTAAATATGAACGCTTCTCTTATCTCCCCGCCCGATTTTAGCTGGGCGAGGGGGAGAGGATTTTTACTAGGGGGTAAAATCTTGTATTGCGATGTCTAGCTCATCCAGTAAATCTTGAGTATGTTCCAGCATTGCTAATAGCCCGTCATCCGAGTCAGCTTGCATCAGTTTATCTTCCAGCAACTGTGTCTGATCGGCGAGTGCTGTGGAACCCAGTAACAGAGCAGTCCCTCTGATGCGATGAATATGATACTTCATGGCTTGATAGTCAGAGTGCATGAGCGCGACATGCGCCTTAGAAAAGTCGTTACGGTTTTCTTGTTGGGCATCTTTTAAAGCATTTAACATCAATAGCCTGTTTCCCTGAGCTAAAACCGTCAGGCGTTTCATATCAAAGAAGGAGCTAACTTCAGGCTTTATATCAAACAACAGCAGGGCGAGCTGCGAAATGTTTATTGGTTTAAACAGGCAAAAATTCATGCCGGCAGCCAGACAACGTTCACGTTCATGTATTTGGGCGGTTGCCGTCAATCCACAGATAATGATGTTGCTGTTATGTTCGCGTACTGTTTTCGCCAGGGTGACACCATCCATAACGGGCATATTGACGTCCGTTATTAATATATCGTAATGGGCCTGCTGCAACAAAGAAAGTGCTTCCTGGCCATCGGCAGCTTCGTCTGACTTGATACCCAGTGTGCTGAGCTGACGCTGTAACAGCAAACGCCCTGCAGGCAGATCGTCAGCGATTAATACACGTAAATTCGGATCAACACTCACAGGAACGGGAGTGATGACAGGGGATTCAACGATAACATCATTTTTTGTTTCAACAGGAAGGACTATTGTTAGTGTTGTACCTTTGCCTTCTTCGCTTTGCAGAAAGATAGTTCCCCTCATTTTGCTCATGAGTACTTTACTGATAGTGAGCCCCAGCCCGGATCCTTGCTCTGTCGACTGATGTCCTGCCTGGATAAATGCTTCAAACAGACGCGATTGAACATGTTGCGCGATACCAGGCCCTGTATCAGTCACAATAATAATGAGGTTTTTTTGATTCTCTAATGAGACAGATATGTTGATGCTGCCTTGCTGGGTAAACTTTACCGCATTGTCAATCACATTGTTTAGCACTTGTCCCAGCCGCTGAAAATCGAGAAGCATAACTTGATCGCTGGCAACACATGATGTGTAGTCGATTGAAATTCCTTTTTTATTGGCAATGTCTTGAAATAATACAATTTTAGACATAATCAGAGTATCGATTTTCCCCCACTCAGGTGAGACCTCAATCATTCCTGATTCGACCTTTTCAATATCCAGTATTTCGCCGATCAACTTAAGTAATAAATGTGAAGCCTTGGCTGCCTGATCTATCGAGACTTTATCTTCATTTTTGAAATATGCTGATGCGTGTTGTAATAGTTCAAGATAACCAACAATAGCACTGACTGGCGTTCTGAGCTCATGACTCATTCTGGAGAGAAACTCCTGTTTCTCTTTGCCGGCTTGTTGTACCTTATTTTTCTCTTGTTCTAGCAAGCGTTGTAAACGTTTTCTTTTACGTACTGCTAACGTCAGATAGATTATCCATATGACACAACTGAGAACCAGTAAAGTCGCCAGTACCGTGACGATATAAAAAGGCTTGTTATATAACTCCCAAGTTTCAGTTTTAACATTAGGCAGGCGTAACCATTTACTGACTATTTGAAACATTTCCCGCTGCGGAACGTTATCCCATGCTTTATCCAGAATGGATTTTAACTCTGGTTCGTGCGGTGATACGCTGAAAGTAAAGGCTGCTGGCATGGTATTCGGTAGGGGCTGCCAGAGAAGCCGATCGTGATAATAATGTTCACTGAAGTAACGTACTGTTAAACGGTTGGCAATAGCAGCATCAACTTTACCACTGGCAAGCAAATTCAGCGCAGTATTGACATTTTTGACTGGCCTCCATTTGATATCAGTATATTGTCTTTGTAACGTCGTCAGTAAGGGATGTTCATCAGATAATGCGACACTCATTCCGGGGCGCAATTCGGCGCTGGAAAAGTTGTCTTTTCTGACAACACTGACAAACTGTGTATTAATAAATGGTTGGGTATATAACAAGGAATGATTCTTTTTAGTGTCATAAATGGCAGGTACGACCATATGCCAGCCACCTTTATTTATTTCACTTATCATCTCGTCATAAGATCTGACCATTATTGGCTCGAAAGTAAGCCCTGTCTGTAAATTGATTAAATTTAAAACGTCACCGGTAATACCACGAATATCTTGTTCACTGTCTATCAATGTGTAAGGCATGTACCAGGGATTAACAATCACCTTGATTTTTTTGTTCTGACTTAGCCACTGTTGTTCGTGGGGAGTATAGGCAAGAGGGTCAATGAGAAATGAGAGATCCCCTTTATCAATCGTTGAGTACGCAATCTGGCCATGCATATTTTCATCAATATGGCTCAGTACATTATTAAAAATTCTTTGTAATTCAGATTGTTCGGTGCGAAATAAAAACACACTGTTTTTTTGCGGTTCTGACCAGTACTTCAGCGTGACGATGGTATTCTGGAACTCCTGGGAAAGCCAGATACTGGTGGTGAGTGAATCACCAATAAAATAATTATCCTCTCCTGTGGAGAGCTTCTTGAGCGCCTCTTCATAATTGCTGTAACGGATGATATCGGCATTGGGAAATGACTGATAAATAAATTGATCATCAGGGTAGTTTCCATAAGCAGAAACACGGACGTTTTCCTGACTGGCTACAGGCGACATCGTATTTGATATGCTGGTAACCAGGTTAGGCCAGGAGCGTGTCACCGCCATGGATGCAATGAGTGATTGATCAGTTCCAGGCAGATATTCCAGTCCGGTTAACACGGCGTCCAGTTTATCCTCTTTAAGGGCTTCTATCGCTTGTTGCTTGTTATCTAACCGAATGACTTTTATATGAGTACCAAGCGAACTCTGAATAATCGCCAGATAATCGGCATTTATTCCTCGATAGCGGTCAGTGAATATATTTTGTACCACGGGTGAATGGGTTTGAGGGTATATGCCGACACGCAGCGCTTTATGATTATTTAGCCAGTGCTTATCCTCTTCAGATAGTGAGATTGCAACCGGAAATACTTGCCGCTGTGAGGTAAGTTCTAGCTCGTCAGGCATCGATGCTTGAACGCGACTAAATGCCATCATGAGTAGCACTATAAAGATAAACAAGGCTTGTCTAATCATCGTTTACTGAGTTTATTTTGATGGGCAAATGAAATGAGCGCGATAAGAGAGTTACAGCCCAGTTTCTCCATAAGCCGGGTTTTATAGGTACTGACTGTTTTACTGCTGATATTCATTGTTTCGCTGATTTTTTGGTTATCAAGCCCACTGAGCATATAGCTCATCACCTTCATTTCTTGGGATGACAAGGACTCAAGACGCTGCATATCGGTTATCATTTCGTTTTTTTCTTTCAAAAAGAAAGGGAAAAAACTGTATCCTTTTTGTGCGGACTCAATGGCTGTAATAATATTGCCCATTTCTTGGGTTTTACTAATAAAAGCATTTGCCCCGGCCTCGGCCGATTTTTTACTGTAGTAACGTTCATTTTTAGCTGATACGACGATAAGCAGGCCTTCGAAGCCGGAACTGCGTAATTTTTCAACCAGCTCTATACCATTCAACACCGGGATTTCAACGTCAATAATGACAATATCTGTAGGTGAATCTTTCAGAAAGTGAAAGGCTGAAAGACCATCCTCAAATTCATTTTCGATTTTCAGCTGTTGCTTTTCAAGAACGCTACGAATAGCCATTCTTGCCAGAGGATGATCATCGACTATTGTTACGTTGCTTAAAATTTCTTTAGTCATACTTATACTGTGCCTTGTGTTACAGAGTCATCCTGCTTTCAGTTTATTAGGTCATCATTGTCGCTCTGACAATCGAGTCGCGGAGTTTATCTTGACTGGCCTGTTGATGAAAAACTTTGCGTATAAGCAACTAAAATTATCGGAATAATCGTGATTATAGTCTGTTTTTGTAAGCTTTATGTTTTTTTAATCTGTCCTTTTGTCAGTTTATATATTTTTAAAATAAAAAGACTATGTTGCATTTTATTAAATTGGCATCTTAATAAAAAATGCTGCTATATGTTTTTATATAATTGTTTTTTAACTTTCGTCAGATGCGTTTTTTATTACTAATGAGTGTGGTTGTTTTTTAGGTTTGGACTCTTTGGCTGACTCTTAAGAGCTGTTTCTGCCAGCGTTTTCTTATCTTATTTAGTTGATTAAAATGATGTTTTTTTTACATTTTGTCTCTGTGTTTTTCGTTTCTTTATTTACAGTTTGTTATTTTATTTACCCATGAAGTAGAATATTTAACAAATTATTTTACTGTTCAGTTAAAGTGATTTTTATTAATATTTTTCACAAGAATGAAATGTTTTATTATCTCCAGAGTGTGTTTAGTTAACCCGGTTGAAATTTTATTTCACTTATTAAATGATTTAATTTTTTGTATTTATTGGTTTATTTCCTTCATAACCCGATCTTGATGCTTTTTCAGATGGTCTCTGGTGCTTGATTTGTTAGCGAAAAACAGGGCCTTAACATCCCTCTAAGAATAAAAAATTCCACAAGACCATGCCACCATTAAAATTAAAATGCCTAAATAACATGTAGTTATGATGTTATTTTGATGGTTGTTTACTATTTAAATTAATTTTTGTTAGTTAGTGTGACTTGTTTCACATAGGTAGGAATATTTTATTCCTTGCCGGGATAAGTATGGTAAATAAGCAGTTATAAAGATGACTTCAGGTGCCGGTTATGGGGAATTGCCAGGAGAGGCATGATACAGGCCATCAGTATTCTGAACTGAAATCGTCAAGTATCAGGGATTATTAACTATAAGTAATTTATTGTTTTTTTTTATAATTTTAGTGCGATACCAGGAGCCAGACCAATGAAAAAATTACTACTTGCGACTCTTCTTTTTAGTGCAATAAGCAATGCCGAAGTTATTTCAGATTCTCAGTTACACCAAATGTGGAAGGCGCCTCAGACTGCGGCGGAGAAACTGGTGGCTGAAATGAGCCTTGAAGAGAAAATAGGTCAGATAGTGATGATGGATTTTCGCTCCTGGCAAGGTGAAGGACAGGAGCAAAAGCAGCCTGTTACCGAACTGGACGCAGCCCTTGCTGAAATTATTACTAAGTATCATCTGGGCTCGGTGATTCTGTTTCGTGAAAACCTGATCGACACGCCTCAAACGGTAAAATTAATTAATGCGCTTCAGGATGCGAGAAGTAATCTACCGTTAATGATTAGTACAGACCAGGAAGGGGGCTATGTCACTCGTTTACGCGTCGGTACAGAAATGCCTGGAAATATGGCGCTTGGTGCGACCCGTTCACAGGAGCTTACCGAAACGGCCGGGGATATTCATGGTCAGGAACTCTCTGCTCTGGGCTTTAATTTTAACTTTGGTCCAGTGGTGGATGTTAATAACAACCAGAATAACCCTGTTAT
Organism: uncultured Cedecea sp.; assembly: GCF_947498825.1. Lineage (GTDB taxonomy): Bacteria > Pseudomonadota > Gammaproteobacteria > Enterobacterales > Enterobacteriaceae > JGM124. The sequence continues at coordinate 188,047 of NZ_CANMLV010000003.1, forward strand.
CGGCGTTCGTTCTTATTCCGACTCCCCGGAATGGGTCAGCGACTTAGCCAAAAGTTATATCCGCGGTATTCACCAGCACGGTGTTATGACCTCGCTGAAGCATTTCCCTGGGCACGGTAATGTCGTGTCAGATACGCATTTTGCACTCCCCGTTATTAAGATAGACAAAGCTGCATGGCAAGCTACTGAATTACCTCCTTTTGTTGAGGCTATGCCTTATACCGATGCGATTATGACGGCCCACGTAGTCGTACCCGCTCTGGATGATACGCAATTAACGAATATTAAAGGCGAGGAAATTGGTACGCCTGCCACTCTGTCGCATCCTATTTTGACTGAAACCTTGCGTAATCAACTGGGATTCAAAGGATTGATTATTACCGATGCAATGGAAATGGGCGCGATTAGCAGTAATTTTGATACTGAATGGGTTATTACCGAAGCGATCAAAGCCGGTAATGACATTATTTTGATGCCTCTGGCTATCACTAATCCTCAGGAGGTGACAAAGCTTGATTCTCTCTATTCCACACTTAAACAGCAGGCAGAAAAAGATCCTCAGTTGATGCAACGCATTAATGAGTCAGCGACACGAGTGGTTGAAACTAAACTTGCAAAACAGATTTCTGCCGAACATAAGTCTGCCGAGAAAGCTTCAACAATTGTGGCTTCTGCAGAACATAAAGCGACAGAGAATGATATTTCTGCGAAAGCGATTACTGTCATTAAAAATGAAGATATGCTTCCCTGGAAACTGAAAAGTAACAACACGTTTTTTATCTATTCTGACGAACAGCCCCGCAATGAACTGATTGCCAAGCACCTCAACAGTATTGCTAAAGAGACCAGTGTTGAAATGACTCTCGATAGCCGGGTGGCCAAACTTGGGCAGGATGGTTTAGACAATCAGACTATTGATAGTGATATTGAAGGCAAAGATCTGATTATTCTTGCGACCTATAATTTGAAAGAAAATCCGGCGAATGCCCAAAGGATCATTGACCGTGCGAAACTAAAAAATATCCCCTTAGTGGTTATTTCGACTCGAAACCCTTATGACATTGCTTATTTACATGATGTTAAGTCGAATATTGCTATTTATGGTATAACCGGATTTGATGTCACTAATAATGTGCGCAACGCACTTGAGACTAATATTTTAAGTGGACTACGGACACTCTTTGTGGGTGATAAATCTGATGCTGTACCTTTAAATATCCCACAAGGTAAATTGCCGGTTAATATTAAATCTCCTGATGGCAAAACCATTCTTTATGCACGTGGTCATGGATTATCCTGGTAAATAACAATCGCAAGGAATTGTTCGGTGAAAATAATAAAAAGTATCATCAATATAAATCTCGCAGTGATTTTATCTCTGACTACGCATGTGGTAAATGCCGATGCCTTTGAGACAGACTATGATCAGGAGATTTTTAAGTTAACTGAAAAAGTAAAAAAACTTGAAAAAGAGCGCGATGCTGCGCAAAAAACAATTAAAGATCAAAAATGGAATTTTGAGACTTATTTCGGCATGGAACAGGAAATTGACAGTGATGCTAACTGGAAATTTCTTGACGGAAGTATGGCTACGTCCCCTTATTTTGGTGCCTTCATCTATCAGAATAACTCTCTGTGGATGTATGACGTACAGATACTGAAAACCTATCTGGATCATAATTCAGAGTATGACAGAACTCGCTGGCAGGTCGGTGCAACACGCAGTTTTCCTTTCACACTGGCAGATCGTAAAGGTAATGCAAGGTTCCGTCTCGGATATCGTAATGATAACTGGCATTATCCTTCGATCAGCAGCCCTGCGCTGGCTGCGCCCTCTTATATGGGCGATATCAGAAAAGGCGAAGAGCGTCATGAAATCTGGCTTCGCCCACAAATCAACTATACGCTGAATCCTAATGTCAGTTTAAATGCCAGTTTGTCTTTCAGGCTGATTGACAGAAAACTGGATTATGCCAGAGCGAAAGGCGCGTACGGTGTCTATAAACGTGACTGGAGCCAAATCAATGAGCACTTTGCGGGCGCGAACCTGACCTTTAATAAGCATAACTCTCTTTGGCTGAACTATCTTTATATTGATGAGCAGTTGGTAAATACTTTATATAATAAAGAGCATTTCCTCTGGGCTATCTATCGTTATAAATTTGATAACGGTATTAATTTGATGCCTTATACTCGCTACTCTTTAGTTCGTGGTCAGCAAAGCTTCCGTGACTCCAATAATAGAGAGTTCTTGCATAAAGAAAAAGATCGTAGCCGTTACGGTGTGCAAATGATTTATCCATTTACTAAACAAACATCGTTGTTTGCTGATGTATACTACCGCCCTGAACAAACATGGGATAGCGAGAATAATAGAACACAGAACCATTTCTGGTTCTGGGCATTAGAATTACGCCATAATTTCTAATATTTAAACAGAGAGATACATTAACATGCGTTTTCTGAAGATGCTTTTTTTCGCCCTTATTCTCTCAGCGGGTAATAGTTATGCTGAGCAGAAAATAGTTCTGGGTCTCGACCAACCTGAGGTTTATGGACCTCTGTTAAAAGGTAAACGAGTCGGGTTGATGGTCAATCAAAGTTCTATTGACTCACAAGGCCAGCATGCAATTGAAAAATTGCGTGCACTTGAAAAACAGTATGGATTTACCGTAACGACATTATTTTCCGTAGAACATGGGTTACGTGGAAAAGAGGATGCCGGCTTCGGTGATGATGACCATCTGGATAAACAAACCGGCCTGCCGATTGTCTCGTTATATGGACGTGATAAAGATAACCGTAGCCGTGCTCATCCCACAGCAGAGCAGTTAGAAAATGTGGATGTGGTTATCTATGATTTGCAGGATGTAGGGGTACGTTATTTTACTTATACCGTCTCTATGCATCATATGATGGAAAGCCTGCAGCAGGAAAAGAAAGAACTAATGGTATTAGACCGGCCTAACCCTCTGGGTGGAGCTGTCTACGGACCTTTACTGGATGAGAAGTATATCTCAGGGATTGGTATTCATCCGGTCCCGATGGTACACGGTCTGACCTCCGGTGAATTTGCTAAAATGATTGTTGGAGAAGGCTGGCTGACTCATTTTGATGATAAAAGCTGGAGCGGTCACGGCGATAAACGCTGGCAGATGCCAGAGTCAGATTTATACGTGGTGAAGATGGGAAATTATACTCATCAGACTCCTTATTCACTGCCAGTATATCCATCGCCTAATTTACGCAGTGATTTAGCAATTGCTCTTTATCCTTCCCTTGGCGTATTTGAGGCAACCAGCGTAAATAGCGGTCGTGGATCGGATCATCCTTTTGAACAACTGGGTTTTCCTGATAAGCGTTTCTATGTCAATACTTGTTATACCGTTGACCCTAATCAGGCTAAAGCTGGCTGGCCTCAGGCGGGTAAAGAAGTCTGTGGGGAACGTCTCACCAGTGATTCTATCCCTGGTTTGAAACCGAGTATCGCGTTGTTTGTTGACTGGTGGTATAAAATGGTTGATGCTGGTTGTGCCCCCGTCCTCGCTGATGACAAAGAGACTCAGTACCTTAAGCATCAGGATGAGGCATTCTTAATTCGCCCGACCTGGCTTGCTAAAGTGACCGGCGATCGTTCTCTGGAAACTATCTTGCTGGAGGCGACCAGGCAGAATATACCGAAAGAACAGGCGATCAAACAGGTCGAAGCGAGCTGGGCAAAGGATTCAGAAGCTTACCGTAAGATGCGTGAAAACTACCTGCTCTACCCATAAGCAGGATCTTGATGCCGCATGGCAGCGTTCTGGCTGTGCGGCATATCGGTGGTTTACTTAATGCCCAGTCGTTTTGCCAGTCTGTGAAGATTCCCCGCATCAAGATCAAGCGCTCGCGCGCAGGCAGACCAATTCATCTTATTCTTCTGTAACGTTTTACTGATCAACTCCCGTTGAAATGCTGTAGTTGCCTGCTGGAGGCTTTGCTGAGGCCCGGCATCATGAGCAGTTATACTCACCGGACTCTCACAGGATGAGTCCGCTATCGCCAGATTAAACAGCTCATGAGATAACCTCACTTCGGCAGAATTCTGCGATGCCCGGCCGAGTACCGCAGCGCGTTCAATAGCATGTTTCATTTCTCGCACATTACCCGGCCAGGCATAGTTTTGTAACATCGCCAAGGTATCCGCCGGAATACTCAATTGCTGTAAGCCCAGCTTATTTCTCATCTGTTCAACAAAGAATCCTGCCAATAGTACAATATCTTCACGGCGCTCTCTTAAGGGGGGAACCGAGAGCGGAAAAACACTTAAACGATGGAATAAATCCATACGGAAGGTTCCGTCCAGTACGGCTTTCTTTAAGTCACAATTGGTTGCTGCCAGAATACGGACATTCACACGTCGGGTGCTATCATCGCCGACACGTTGTAAATCACCATACTGAATCACGCGTAATAATTTCGCTTGCAGCACTAAGGATAATTCACCAATTTCATCAAGGAATAATGTGCCGTTATCGGCCATTTCAAATTTACCCATCCGATGGTGTATCGCGCCGGTAAATGCCCCTTTTATATGACCAAAAAGCTCACTTTCAGCAACACTTTCTGGCAGTGCTGCGCAGTTTAAATAGATTAATGGCTGAGATGCCCGTGCAGATAAGTGATGTACCGCATTCGCAACCAGTTCTTTTCCCACACCGGTTTCACCGGTTATCAGTACATTGAGTTCTGAGCCTGCGACGACGCTGATTTCGTGTTTTAGTTGTTGCATCGGAGCTGAAAGGCCGATCATCTCTTCATCAGTACTGGTGATATGCTGTTTACTCCCCTGAGTACGACCAGGGCCGGGTAATGCCTGTTTTTCTAATGCATCGAGCAGCAAGGCATTACTGAGAGCCGATGATGCCAGGGCACCAATTAAACGTAATTCTTCATCACTAAAATCATCAAATTGCTCAGGATTCAGGCTATCAAAGGTCAGCGCGCCGATCAGTTGTTGATCGGTAAAGAGTGGCAGGCCGATACAGGCATGCACCTTTAGCTCAGTATGCCCCGGAATTAAACCATCATAAGGATCGGGCAGTTGGCTGTCGGCGGGGAAACGCACCACATCCCCGGCACGGGCTATTGCTTCAAGTCGAGGATGCGCATTGAGCGAAAAGCGGCGACCTAAAACATCGGCAGATAAACCATCAATTGCCAGCGGTCTGAATAACTGATTTTCGTAGCGTAGCAGGGCTGAGGCATCACAGGCCAGGAGTTTCCGGACGCTACCGATCAGTGTCTGAAAACGATCCTTGCCGGATAAACCATGCTGTAATTCGAGGGCAATGTTTGCCAGTGATTGAATAGATAAACGCATATTTGTCATTCCGACACGGGTTTTGTCATTATGACTATACTTTAATAATGTCAAAAAGACACCATTAATTTAAAAAGCAATTAAAATCAACAGGATAAAACATGGCACGCCAATTGCTTATAGTTAATAAAGACAAAACACTTTATTGGGGTAAACAGATATGGCGATTAAAGTAAAAAATAATGTTCAATGGGTAGGGCAGCGTGACTGGGAAGTACGTGAGTTTCATGGTACTGAATACAAAACCCTGAAAGGCAGTAGCTATAACAGTTATCTAATCAAAGAGGGGAAAAACGTTCTGATCGATACTGTTGATCAAAAATTCAGCCTTGAATTTGTGCGCAACTTGCAACAGGAAATCGATCTGAATGCTCTCGACTACATTGTGATTAACCATGCAGAAGAAGATCATGCTGGCGCATTAACTGAACTAATGGCGCTTATCCCGAATACACCTATTTACTGCACCACTAACGCTATCGATTCGATTAACGGTCATCACCATCATCCAGAGTGGAATTTCCATACGGTAAAAACTGGCGACAGTTTAGATATCGGTAATGGAAAAAAACTCATTTTCGTCGAAACACCGATGTTGCATTGGCCTGATAGTATGATGACCTATATGACAGGTGATGCGATATTGTTCAGTAACGATGCCTTCGGTCAGCACTACTGCGATGAGCATTTATTTAATGATGAAGTGGATCAAATTGAGCTTTATGAACAGTGCACTCGCTACTATGCCAATATTCTGACGCCATTCAGCCGTCTTGTAGCTCCGAAAATTAATGAAATACTCGGTTTTAATTTACCGGTCGATATGATTGCCACTTCACACGGTGTGGTATGGCGCGATGACCCTACGCAGATCATTCATAAATATCTGGAGTGGGCGAATGATTATCAAGAAGACCGTATCACCCTGCTTTACGATACTATGTCAGCAAATACCCGAATGATGGCAGACGCCATCGCTCAAGGGATCCATGAGACTGACCCCTCTGTGGCAGTGAAAATTTATAATGTGGCACGGCATGACAAAAACGAGATTCTGACCCAGGTGTTCCGTTCTAAAGGGGTACTGGTGGGATCTTCAACCATGAATAATGTCATGATGCCGAAAATTGCCGGCATGCTGGAGGAGCTGGCAGGCCTGCGTTTTCGGAATAAAAAAGCGGCCGCATTCGGTAGTTTTGGCTGGACAGGTGGGGCGGTTGACCGTATTCAAACCCGACTGATGGACGCGGGTTTTGATATTTCTTTGGCGCTGAAAATGAAATGGCGTCCGGACGGTAAAGCGCTGGAAGAGTGCCGTGAACATGGTCGCAAGATTGCCCGTGAATGGGCGCTACATCCACTTGAGGAAGTGAGTGTCGCAGAAGCCCCGGAACCTGTCACTGAGGAAAAATCCGCTGGATCGATGATTTGTACGGTCTGCCAGTGGGTTTATGATCCCGCTGTGGGGGAGCCAATGCAAGGTGTTGAGCCAGGAACCACCTGGTCCGATGTTCCTGAGTCATTTTTATGCCCAGGCTGCGCTTTGGGTAAATCTGTTTTTGAACCCCTGTAATCGGAGCAAATATGACGGAACAAATTATCATTATTGGCTCTGGTTTTGCTGCTCGCCAGTTAGTGACGAATCTTCGTCGCCAGGATAAACAGATCCCCATTATGTTGATTGCCGCAGATAGCGGCGATCAGTACAACAAACCCGATCTCAGTCATGTGTTTAGCCTTAAGCAATCGGCGGATGATTTAACACAGATGTCCGCTGAGCAATTTGCGCAAGAAAATAATCTTAAGTTACAGATAAATACTCAGGTCACGGCAATTGACAGTCAGATGAAGCATATTATTTGTGGCGACCAGAAATTGAGTTATCACAAACTGGTACTGGCGACAGGGGCGCAGGCGATAGTACCATCGATTCCCGGACGGGAATCGATGGTGACCTTTAACAGTCAGGGAGAGTATCGTAAACATCAGAGCCTGTTGCAAACAGCATCGCGTATTTTGGTATTAGGAGGTGGGCTTGTTGGCACCGAACTGGCAATGGATTTACATCGCGCAGGTAAGCAGGTGACCGTGATTGATAGAGCTCATAGCTTACTGGCTTCACTGATGCCGGCTGAACTCAGCTGTCGTTTACAGCATAAATTGAGCCAAATGGGGATCCGTATCCTGCTCAATAATGAGTTAGTCAGCATTGATAAAACGGATACAGAATTAGCGGTAAATTTGCTTGATGGTCATATCGTTAAGGCTGATGCGGTGATCGCAGCTATTGGAATACAACCTGATCTCACTTTGGCGACAACGGCAGGGTTAAAAACAGGCCGTGGAGTTTGCGTTAACCGTCAGTTGCAAACCTCTGATGAGCATATTTATGCCCTGGGCGACTGTGCGGAAATCGAAGGAAAGATCATGCCATTTCTGCAACCTATTCAGATGAGTTCGCTAACGCTGGCGAAAAATCTTCTCGGCGCGACAGAATCCGTTATTTTTCCACCTATGCTGCTAAAAGTTAAAACGCCCGATCTGCCGTTATTTCTCGCGGGCGACACGCAGCGCGACGATCTGAATTGGGAGCTAAGCTTAAGTACTGAAGGTATCGCCGCTCGAGGTTTTGATGCGATGAAGCAACTGCGTGCTTTTGTCGTCAGCGAGCAGCATACTTCAAAAGCATTTATGATGCTGCGCGAACTAAATAATTGAAAAAAAGGAATAATTATATGAATGATTTGATGCTTTATAAAGCAATGCCCCAATGGAATAGTCAGACATTGCCAGAAAGTTTCACCCAGAAACACAATACCAAAGCGGGAACTTGGGCAAAATTGACGATTCTTCAAGGTTCTCTGACTTTCGCCCTGATGACTGAAGAGGGTGAAATAACGCAATCATTCGTTTTTACCCCTGAAAGTCATCCCCCTTTTGTCGAACCTCAACAATGGCATCGCATTGTTTCATTCTCTGACGATCTGCAATGTCAGTTGGCGTTCTACTGCACCAAAGAAGACTACTTTGCTAAAAAATACCAGTTAACTTCAACGCATCCTGATGTTATCGATGCAGCAAAAATTATCCCGCCGGGAAAAGTGTTAGATTTAGGCTGTGGTGGTGGGCGGAATGCTTTATACCTTGGCCTGAAAGACTTTGATGTGACAGCCTGGGACGTGAATAAAGACTCTATTGAGAAATTAAAGCATCTGTCAGCCTTAGAAAATCTGGCGAATATTCATGCCGAGATTAAAGACCTTAATGGTGTAGAAATTAAAGAGAATTATGATTTTATTCTCTCGACGGTCGTTTTTATGTTCCTGAATAGAAAGGATATTCCTTCTCTTATTAGCACTATGCAGCAGCACACTTTGATTAATGGCTATAACTTAATTATCGCAGCCATGGATACTGATGATTATCCTTGTACGTTACCTTTCTTCTCATTTGCTTTTAAGCCTGGTGAGCTTCGTAAGTATTATGAAGGCTGGGAATTTATTGAATATAATGAAGATGTTGGCGCTCTTCATAAAACTGATGAACATGGCAACCCGATTAAATTACGCTTTGCTACAATGCTTGCCAAAAAAATCAGTTAAGGAATAAGTTACCCTGTTACCAGGCAGTGCCAACCCCATCGCGTCTTCTGAACGCGTGAAACCTGTTCACGGAACTGAAATAGTGGATCTGTGAACAGGTTTTTTTGTCTTAGCCCCACCAAATTATCGTTCGGTTAATCCCATTTAAACTCTCAATTCAGAAAATAAAAACACAGATGAATATTTCAATTCATGGCTTTTCCATGCTCATCTCCAGGATATAAAACCACTATCGTCTTTCAGGTGTCCTAAAAATACTTTCTCAATATCACTTTTTATCTTGCATGGTGGTGATGGAATATCTGATAGATGCAATAGTAATTATTCAAATAACGATGTTTTTTTGATAAGGAAAGAAAACTATATGAGTTGCTGTTTTTTTTCATTTAATCTCTTTTTTTTGATAACGATCTCAAAACAATGTTTCAAAAAAATATAAACTGCTTTTCATTCATTTGTTTTTCTTATGGGGTGCGCGCCTGATTATATTCATATATCAGTAATGTTAAGAGGTAGCTGAAATGAAATATCAACCCTTAACAATCCACGATCTTTTTTGTTTATTTTTAACCTCTGTTTTTAGAGTGATATTCTGTGTCTGAATATAGCTTAAATTAAATTATTTATCTCAGCAGTTTTTGATATGTCATTATTTTATGATGAGGAAACCATGAGCGGTAATACAATCAAAAAAATAGTTATCGGTTTGTCAGTTATCGGTTTTTCACAGGGAATTTATGCCGCAGAAGGCAAAACGACCATACAGGTTGAACATAATTTCAAAACCCAGGACAGGCGCCATAATGACTCATTTAAGTTAATTCATAAAACTCCCTCCCTCTGGCAATATGAAGTCAAATTTGGCACTTCTTCCGGTGGTGGCAAAAATTATGATGTGGCATGGGATGATATGAAAGGCGGTTCGGGAGGGCTGGTTATTCAGAAAGATTTCAAAATGCCGATAAAGGGGAATACGCTAACCCCTTCATTTGAAGTCTCTTTTGGTAGTACTTCAGTAAATTACCAGTCAGGAATTAAATACAGCTACAGTATCAATAAAGAGTGGTCTGTCTATGGCCGCTATCGCTATGAAATTAAAAAACTGGCAAGAAGCGAGCGCTATAAAACCATCAGCAGTACTGATAAATTTGGTTATGCCGGGGAGCAGTACCGTGCTAAATCGGATACCGCGCGTAATCGTTTTGATACCGGCGTCACATGGAATGGTATTCCTAATATATCCTTAGGGTATGTGTTTAACTATTATGTCGGTGATAATTTAAATGAGTCATCTTCATACAGTAAGGGTATCTTCACGCCAAACCAATATGCTGTTTATAATGGTAAGAAAACTGACTATGAACATCAGTTTAAAATTCAATATCGTTATCAACAGTGGCGACCTTATCTGGAAGTCGATGACGTTTCTGTTTCCAGCTCGTCTAAATCCCGCCAGGGAAAAGTCAAAATCGGTGTTAATTACCAGTTCAATTAATTTTAAACAATTAAGTGATGATCATGATAAAAAAAATATATCTGGGAAATATACTCGCCGGCTTATTGCTGATGAGTGGCAGCGTAGTGGCATCGGAAACCTATTTCCATTATCAGCATAGCTATGGAACACAAAATAAATATCATGGCGATGAGTTTGGAATATTACATCAAACTGATGAACAGGCGTGGGTTGATATTACTATTCATCTGTATAACAAAGGCAAAAACGTCGCCCTGGATGACGTGGTATCCAACTCTTATTCCATGACTGTAGGTTATGATTATGCACTGACCAGTGCGCTGACCTTAACACCGAATATGGAAGCTCGCTTTTATTCCGGTGGTAAGAGTGGTGAAGCCACCACCGGTGATGTGGGCGATACGCAAAAAGCGGGGGCCCGTTATACACCCGGACTTAAGCTAAGCTGGCAGGTTATTTCCCCAGTAACTCTGTATACCCAGTATCGTTACGATTACCGCAAGATTACCCGTTCTGCAGCAGGAGAAGGTGAGCAGAACAGGCATCGTCATCGTCTGGAAGGCGGGATTGCCTATGCACTGCTGGACGGGCTTATCCTGACTTATCAGGCTAATTACTATAACGCTGATTATATTCTTGCCAATAACAAGAAGAATGATTACCAGCAAGATCTCAAAGCAGACTGGATATTTCTTCCCGACTGGCAGCTTAACCTGGCCGCTGAAGATGTGGCTAAAAGTAAAACCAGCAGTAGTCGCGAAGCATTGATCAAAGCGGGTTTTACTTACCGCTTCTAATACAAGGAGTTTGTTATGCGTCATAAAATAACGATGGTCGCGTTAATGTGCTCGTTACCCTCTTTGGTCCAGGCATCGGCTATCCTGGAAGGTATCGTTCTTGCAGATACGCCTTTTAAAGAGGCCAGGGTACAGATAACGGATAGCCGGGGAGAGCGTTTGAGTACCGATACCAACAGTGAAGGGCGCTATAGATTGCCGGTCGACGGATTGGTGCCCCCCTTGGTATTGAGTGCTATAGCGGCTAACGAAGGTGATAACTGTCTGTACAATAATATTCCGCGTGCGCGTTGTATGGCTTCGTTAGTGCTGACCTTAAATAGCAATCAGGTCAATACCGGAAATATCACCCCTTTCAGTGACCGCATGGTTTCGGAAGCCGCAGGACAATTGGGGTACATCGGTCCGCAGCAGTTTGTTGAGAATGTGACACCCGCTGAACTGAGCCAAGTTTCGCTGACGCACCCACTGGCGAATTTTCGCCAGGGCATGGCTGATGCTTTTGCGCTGGCAGGGGAAGATATCTCCGTTATTGATCCTGTGAGTACGCCAGTTCAAAGCCATGATGCGATGACTCGGGTACTGGCGGTTATCAATACTAACCGTGGGTATCATAATAATACGGGGCAGGCGGGACATGTCACTCTGACGGACAGCGCTTTTCGTCCGATAACAGGACTTAATAACAGTGGTGCCTGGGAGCCGTTCTTGCTTGAACGGGCAGAACAGGATAAACAAGCGATAACGAAAGCGCAGACCCGGGTGTTGATTGTTAGTGATTCAACCGCAGCCAGCTATGAAGTTAGCCGCTTGCCACGTATGGGATGGGGGCAAGTTTTTCAGGAGTCCTTTCGTCCTGATTCTGGTGTGGTAGTCCTGAACGGAGCCAGAGCCGGGCGCGCGAGCCGTGATTTCTATAACGGAGGATGGTATCAGCAGATGGGACGCTATTTACAACCGGGCGATTATGTTTTTATCGCTCACGGTCATAATGATCAGAACTGCAATAGCAAGAAACCGGTTCGTGGTGCGGCAGATGTGGCGAACCTGTGCTCTTATCCGAACGATAGCCAGGGGCGACCTCAGTATCCGGAAGGCCAGCCCGAGCTTTCTTTCCAGCACTCACTGGAAAGGTATATTAAGATTGCTCGTGATAAAGGCGCTATCCCGATCCTCTTTACTCCTACAACCAGGGTAAAAAATAGTGAAGGTAAAACGGCATTCCAGCAGGGACCACAGGATAAGGTAGTCAGTAGTCATTATACCTCGGCAAAACCGGGATATTTGTTCAGCGGCGACTATATCGCTACCATCAAACAAACTGCCGTGGCGAATCAGGTTCCACTTATCGACCTTGAACAGGCGACCATTGAGTTTGCTAATGCGCATGCGGATGACTGGATGGACTACTGGCTGGCCGTTGATGCGAATGATCCCCGCTATCCCTGGTATAAAACACAAAAAGCGGGTATCCGAACGGCACCGGATACTACGCATTTTCAGGAAAAAGGGGCCCGGGCCGTAGCCGATCTGGTGGTTGAGGGGATAAAAAACACGCCAGAACTGCAGGCGCTAAGTCAGCAGCTTAATCCCTGATATTTTGTCAGTCTCAGGGGAAACCGGATGAACAGCATCGGGTTTCCCTCTTTGATCAAAATACTGTCGGTGAAAATACGATAAGCTGTATGTCTGAATTGATCTCTGAACAAAATTTGCCGATCAGAGCGCGACGAACAGGCAGGAGTGAACGATATTATGGCTGGAAAGAGGATACTCAGAGAAAAACTGACTATTTATAAAATGATTGCACTCTATGAGCGCAACAACCCGGATGCCGTTTCCTGTCCGGAACACTATCAGGCACTGTATGAATATGCGGTAAAACGGCTGGATAAATGTGTCTTCGGGGAGGAAAAGCCCGCCTGTAAGCAATGCCCGGTGCATTGCTATCAACCCGCTAAACGCGAAGAGATGAAAAAAATCATGCGCTGGGCGGGTCCCAGAATGTTATGGCATCATCCAATCTTAGCGATACGCCATTTGATTGATGATAAACGTCCGGTCCCACCATTGCCTGAAAAGTATCAGCGTAAAAAATGACGCATAACTGTTGACTTACACGCGATTGATACAGGTTTGTCCGTTACTTATCGATAATTCATATAATTGAAATTCGGCATATTGACCGATAAGCGTAGCCAGCTCTTGAGAATGGCTTGTCAGCCAAATCTGAGAGTATCTGCTGGCTTGTGAAATCAGTTTAGCCAAGGCAGGTAACATTTGAGGATGTAAACTATTCTCTGGCTCATTAAGAACGATGAAATTGGGTGGACGAGGGCTGAGTAATGCGACCGCCAGACATAAAAAACGTAGGGTGCCATCTGACATTTCACTGAGTTCCAGAGGGCGATTCAGTCCTTTTCTGTTCATGAATAACATAAAACGCGCATTATCGTTTTTACAAAAAAAAGAGCATTCAGGAAACGCGGTGAGCAGTATCTCTGTTAGCAGTTCAATATCACCAATTTCAACAATCGTCTGGAAAGCAGAGGCAAGGTTCGAACCATCACTTGCAAGGACGGGCGATCTGAAGCCGATTTGCGGTTGTCTTATCGGTGATTTTCTTGAAACATCAAATTCATGATAAAACCGCCAGCTCTTTATGGTCTCTTTTAGCTGAGAAACCTCCGGATAAAGGTGAGGTTCACCCAGTTGCCCGAAGAAAGACTCATTTTCATAGATAGCATCACTGTGAGTGATTTTTTCACCATGAATATTTGACAAAAAAACCACCTGATTTTTTCTTTTAAGCACCTGCGATGAAGGCCGTCGCTTATAACCGGCTGTCCAGATATGTTCTTCTTTAACGATGGCATCTAACTTAAATAGTGTCTTATCGTCAGGAGCTGTCTCTGGAAAACCTATCTGTATCTCATAGTCAAAATCATCTGTTTCACAGGATAAGCAAATTCTTCGCGCTTTTGAGTCCGAATACTTACCAGACCACAGGGTATTTTGTATTCCGCCCTCATTACTGAACATCCCTGAAAGTTGGCCTGAAGCGGCCCCTGACAGAAGCTGAATCGCTTTATAGATATTCGATTTACCACAGCCATTCGGGCCAAATATAATATTGAGCCTGTCCAATTCAAGAAAAACATTTTTAACAGACCGATAATTATCGATATAAATATTGCGGATCATCTAACTGTTTCCCTTACCTGAACGCTATGCCGAACGGTATTCGGCACTTGGAAATACTTTTTCTGGCTTTCACCTTGGCCGATTTAACAGGTGAGTGATTTATTTTTCGCCAGTAAGAAAGAACATAAATAAGCTACGGTATTAGAGAGTGGCAGTACATTTTTGCTCAAGTTTATTTTCAATGTGTTGATAATAGACTCCCGGCGCACCGTAATATGTTGCCATAATTCAGAATAAGTGGGCTGGATTTCTTTCTGTCGTGAAGCATCAGCCAGCGCAATACACTCTTCTGCACTGCTACCAGTATATCCTGGAATAGCAGGAATAATATCAATCTGGAGCATCATATCGCGGGTTAATCTTTCTGTAGCATCTTTATAGATTGTTAAGGCTTTTTTGAATAAATCAGATTTCGGTCGAGTCTCTCTATAGTTAGTTGTTTTTCATGAAATTTCTATACTTTCTGGCACGTCTGCTTTCGTCATTTTGTTCAGGGCAAGCATCATAACCAGTACCTCTGCAATCTGCCCCTTTCGTTGAGGGATAAGGCCACGGATTTTCTTACGGCGTCATTCATCGTGATATAGCTGGGTATCCTAAGTGCTGTCCGCGGCGACAACCCCGTGTAAATGATTTCATGTGTGCTGCTGGCACCGCTGTAATCCTGGCTGC
Source organism: uncultured Cedecea sp. (assembly GCF_947498825.1). Classification (GTDB taxonomy): domain Bacteria; phylum Pseudomonadota; class Gammaproteobacteria; order Enterobacterales; family Enterobacteriaceae; genus JGM124. Next base: position 203,161 of record NZ_CANMLV010000003.1, read on the forward strand.
ATAGCGAAACGTTCATCAGGGAAAAGTTGAATTAATAAAGCCCTGTGCGGCCTGCAGGGTAAGCCGAAATACGCGTTTAATCATCAGAACGGTAGCCATGGCAAAGTCAGAGATCTTCTGCGTTGCTGACTTATACCAGGCCTGAACAGTCTCATCATCCAGCCCGAGAAGTGGGAAGCCTCGCCGCTTGCGGCGGGGAGCAGACACCTGTTGTCTTGTTTGCATGAATACTATCGAGTCACTCCGGAATCTCTGATGTTGCAGAGCGCATTTTGAGCCACAGAGCGGGTGATAAACAACTCACGCTAAGAAATAATAAAGTACGGGGGACTATTGAGCTCGACAGAAAAGAGAACTCTTTTCTTTTTTTATTAATAATTTGCTTCTATATTAATTATATACATAGGTATCACCAATCTTTGGATCCTCTCATGTTAATGTCATTAAAGACTCCAGATCAGCTATTACATAGCGTCACGAACTACTGGACCGATCGCGCTCCCAGCTATAGTGAAGCGAACCAGGAAGAACTTGCCAGCATAAAAAGGGCTATCTGGCAGAATTTGTTGCTTTCCCATGTCCCGGACAAACAGTCGCTTCGGGTATTAGACATTGGAACCGGGCCGGGTTTTTTCGCCATTATTATGGCCCAGGCCGGTCATAAAGTGACTGCCGTGGATGCTACTGTTGGTATGCTGGAACAGGCTGAAAGTAATGCCCGGCACTATAATGTTGATATTGATTTTGTTGAATCTGATGTCCATAGTTTACCTTTTGATGAGCATTCATTTGATGTCATTGTCACCCGGAATGTGACGTGGAATTTAAAGAAACCACATGATGCCTATCAAGAATGGTATCGTGTATTAAAGACTGGTGGACGTTTAATTAATTTTGATGCGAATTGGTATCTGCATTTATTTGATGATGTCTATAAAGCGGGATTTGAACGCGATCGGAATAATACTACTCAATTAGGAATACCCGATCATTATATAAATACGGATACTGTGGCAATGACAAAAATTGCCGAGTTACTGCCGCTGAGTCGAACATTGCGACCGCAATGGGATGCTAAAACACTACTGGATATCGGTTTCACACAGTGTCTGATTAATACCCGGATTGGTGAAAAGGTGTGGGATCAGGAAGAGAAAATCAATTATGGATCAACACCGATGTTTATGATTGTGGCAGAAAAATAGCTTTTTTGATTCATAAAGGGAAGTGCTGGTTAATGAATAATACACTGATATCGTTTGTTATAATGTCTGTCTTTACATTTAATACCCCCGTTTTTGCTGATGCGAAAAATAACGAACTGGATTACGCCAGTACCAAAGATATTCGTGATATTAATCCTCATCTCTATTCTGGCGAAATGGCTGCGCAAAATATGGTTTTTGAATCGTTGGTATTAAATACCAATGACGGCGTAAAACCCTTTTTAGCAAAGCGTTGGGATATCTCTCCTGATGGTAAAATCTATACATTTTACCTGCGGGATGATGTAAAATTTACTGATGGGGAACCCTTCAACGCCCGTGCGGTTAAACTCAATATTGATGCAGTGACAGAGAATTTTTCACGTCATGCCTGGCTGGAGCTGGTGCGTCAGATTGACAAAGTCAATGTCATTGATGAGTACACAGTAGAGTTAGTATTAAAAAATCCTTATTACCCAACCCTGACAGAATTAGGACTGACGCGTCCATTCCGGTTTATTTCCCCGAAAGCCTTTATCGAAGGTAAAACGTTAAATGGTGTCAGCAGTTATGCAGGTACAGGGCCATGGATACTGACTGAACATAAAAAAAATCAATTTGCACGTTTTGCTGCTAACCCCCATTACTGGGGAGAAAAACCGGCATTAAATGCCGTTATCTGGAAAGTTATTCCCGATCGTCAGACATTGCTACTGTCATTACAGAAAGGGGATATTCAGCTGATCTTCGGTGCCGATGGCGATATGCTAGATATGGACTCATTTGAAGCGCTACAAGCATCCGGGAAGTTAAAAACACTGATGAGTCCTCCCGTCGCCTCACGTGCGATTGTGCTTAACAGTAGCCGGCCCATTACCCGCGATAAAAATGTTCGCCAGGCGCTACAGTACGCGGTAGATAAACAGGGTATTGCCAGCGGTATTCTTGATGACAGTGAGACGGTGGCGGATACTTTAATGGCAAAAACCGTACCTTATAGCAATATCGATTTACCTGTGTATTCTTTTAATCAGGATAAAGCACGAAAATTACTGGATGCATCTGGCTGGGTTTTAACGGGTGATAAAAAAATTCGTGAAAAAGACGGTAAACAGATGGAGTTAATACTGTCTTATAATATTAACAACGCGGCCGAAAAAGATATTGCAGAATTAATGCAGGACGATTTTAAAAAAGTTGGCGTAAAACTGAGCATTCTTGGTGAGGAGAAACAAGCTTTTCTCGATCGTCAGAAAAACGGTGATTTTGATCTGCAATATTCGTTATCCTGGGGTACGCCCTATGATCCTGCCTCCTTTGTTTCCTCTTTCCGTATCCCCGCCCATGCCGATTATCAGGGACAAAAGGGGCTGAAGAACAAAGCTGAAATCGATAATATTATTGGTGAATTATTGATTACGCCGGATGACGACAGACGCCAGCAACTCTATACCCAGTTGTTTACAATATTAGCCGATGAGGCTGTTTATATTCCTTTGACCTATTCGCGAACCAAGGCCATTTATAGTGATAATCTTAATCATGTAGAATTCAATCCTTCACAGTACGAGATCCCATTTGAAAAAATGTCATTTACTCGTTAATGATTAGGGAAGACACTATCTTCCCGCGAGCACAGAGGTTATATAATGCGCAGGTATTTTGTTCTACGTTTATTCATTATGTTTCCTCTGATGCTGGTTATCTCTTTTATTGCCTTTTCCCTGTTGAACCTGGCTCCGTCCGACCCTGCTGAAGTGGCTTTACGTATTAATGAAATCGTGCCAACCGATCAGGCTATTGCCTTGATGAGGCAGGAACTGGGATTAGATAAACCCTTTCTGCTTCGGTATGTTGACTGGTTATGGAATGTGCTAAATCTTAATTTTGGCCAGTCATTTCTTACCCGCACCCCAGTTTTAAATGAAATTCTGACTGCGCTACCTGCAACACTCTGGTTAGCAACAGTCAGTTTATTTTTTATTGTTATCATTTCTTTGCTGCTTTCATTGTTATGTGTCTTCACCCAGGGAACCTGGGTGGATAAAGCAATACGCGGTGTAGTCTTTATTTTTACTGCAATACCTAATTACTGGCTGGGATTATTGCTGATCTGGGCGCTGGCAGTAAAACTCAGTCTGTTTCCTGTCAGTGGGATGATGACGTATGACTCCGTTGTCTTACCGGCACTAGCCCTGTCACTGGCCTATATCGGCACTTATATTCGTTTGATTCGTGGCACTATGTTGAATCAGTTACAGCAACCTTATGTCTTTTATGCCAGGGCAAGAGGGCTGCCAGAACATCTCATTTTGCGAAAACATGTTCTGCCTAATTCATTACATACGTCACTGGTTGCGATAGGTATGAGTATTCCTAAACTGATAGCCGGAACCGTGGTAATCGAAAATATTTTTGCCTGGCCTGGAATAGGTCGGCTGTGCGTCAATGCGATATTCGGTCGTGATTATCCAGTTATTCAAGCCTATATCCTGCTGATGGCTTTATTATTTCTGATCTTTAATTTTATTGCTGATGCATTACAGCAGTACCTCGATCCCCGTTTAACGAGGTAAACATGAGCGTTTTTTTTATTCAGCAACTGCGACGAGATGGTTTTGCTCAGATTTGCCTGGCTATCGTTATCCTGGTGATGGCTGCCGGCATTCTGGCACCGTGGCTGGCGCCCCATGATCCCATAGAAACGGCTATCCGGATGAAGTATCAGGGCAGCAGTTTTTCCTATCCGCTGGGTACCGATAATCTGGGTCGTTGTATTTTATCCCGCCTGTTGTTTGGTATCAGAACCACCGTATTTTATGCCTTACTGGCGATGTTCCTGACGTTATCACTTGGCTGTCTTATTGGCATGATTGCGGGAATTTTTGGCGGAAAAATTGATGAGTTTTTTATGCGGCTGTGTGATGTCATGCTGTCATTTCCTGGTGAAGTGATGATCCTTGCACTGGTGGGTGTACTGGGGCCGGGTATCGAAAATATATTACTGGCGGTGGTGCTGGTAAAATGGTCCTGGTATGCCCGTATGGTTCGGGGAACGGTGATTCAATATACCCACCGCAATTATGTGCGTTACGCACAAGTGATTGGCGCATCGCCGCGACATATATTAAAAAAGCACATTATCCCAATGACCATGGCTGAGATAATTATTCTGGCCACTTCTGATATCGGTAGTGTTATTTTGATGATCTCTGCGCTGTCGTTTCTTGGCCTTGGCGTACAAGCCCCCACTCCGGAATGGGGAAATATGCTCAGCGAAGCCAAAAATGTCATGATATTACACCCTGAATTAATGTTACCGGCCGGGCTGTCTATTATTATTGTCGTTGCCGCATTTAATGGCTTAGGTGATTTTTTACGTGATGTTGCCGATCCTGCAAATCGCTACAGTCATATCGAAAGACAGGAGAAAATCAGTGATAACTGATGTACTCACGATTGAAAATTTAACGGTCACGGATAACGCGGGGAACAGATTACTTCAGCCTGTATCATTAATCCTTCCACCTTACCGAACCTTGGGGATCGTGGGAGAAAGTGGCAGTGGTAAGAGTTTAATGACGAAAGCGATACTGGGACTGCTACCCGATACTCTTCAGGCGCACGGGCGTGTTTTATTTCAAGGGAAAGACTTACTAATTAATAATAAACGGCAATGGCAGCAAACACGTGGTAAAGAAATCAGCCTTATTATTCAGAACGCAATGGGTGCATTTGACCCTTTAATGACACTGAAAGATCAGTTTATTGAAACGCTGAAATATCATACCTGTATGAGTCGTGCGGATTGTTTTCAGTTAGCCTGTCAGTGTCTGGAACGTGTCAGTATTAAGCAGCCTGAACAGAAACTGGGCTGCCTGCCTCACCAGCTCAGTGGTGGTCAGTTGCAACGCATGATGATTGCTATGACGCTCGCCCTGAAACCGGCATTAGTGATTGCAGATGAACCGACCACGGCTTTAGATTCCATTACTCAGGCGGATATTTTACATCAGTTCAAATTACTGGCAGAAGAGCAAAAAAGTACTCTGATCTTTATCAGTCATGATCTGGGAATGGTACAACATATTGCTGATGATATTGCGGTAATGTACCAGGGGCAGATGGTCGAACATCAAACAACAGAATTATTATGGGCTGCACCACAACATCGCTATACCCGTTTTCTTCTTGAGACCCGGGCACGCTTGTCTTCAAAATTTAACGCTATTATGGCAGGAGAATAGGGTGTTGCTTCAGGTTGAAGGCGTTTGTAAAACCTATACACAGTCAAAAGGATGGCGGCGCCAAAAACAGACTGTACTGAATAATGTCAGTTTTAACCTCGCTAAAGGGGAAAGTCTGGGTTTGGTTGGGGAAAGCGGAAGCGGCAAGAGTACCCTGGCCAGAATCATTAGCGGTATTGAAAAACCTGACAGTGGAAGTGTATTACTGAACGGAAAATCACTTTATCAACGACAGCATCGCTATCAGAAATTAAGCATCGTATTTCAGGACTATACTACCTCGGTTAATCCCACGATGACCGTCTTTGCGACGATCTCTGAGCCGTTGTCTCAACATAATTATTTACCCCCGCTGCTGATGCGTGATCAGGTCGCTGGTCTGTTACAAAAAGTGGGACTATCACCTGATCTTATGGGCCGGTATCCGCATGAGTTATCCGGTGGACAGGCGCAGCGTGTTTGCATTGCCAGGGCGTTAGCAACGCATCCCGCACTGATTATTCTGGATGAAGCAGTGAGTTCACTGGATATCCCTACTCAGGTACAAGTTCTTGATTTATTAGAAGAGTTAAAACAGGAATTCGATCTTAGCTATTTTTTTATTACGCATAACATACAGACACTTTGCTATTTCTGTCAGCGCGTTTTATTTTTTAAGCAGAACGCTATTGTTGCCCAAAGCACGGTGAAGGATTTACATTCAGTCAAGCACCCTTATGCTCAGGCGCTACTCAATTCTGTGTTTTGACTTGAAGTGAACAGCGGCTCCGAGGAAACATTCTGGAGCAGCTTAATAAGATTATCTTATTGATTTTTAATTATATTAATATCATTTCTTAATTTTCGGCTGAGCGAAAAGAGTGATTCTGATGAACATGAATGAAAAGGTGTTTCATTTTTATGTGACAAACTTCACAAAAATATTTTTTGTGATATGATTCTCAATATTGAAATTTAAGAGTTGTGGTTACACACTTCCTTAGACGAAGTAACGGGGGATTGTCATGTTTATGTTAGATATCTTTTTTGTGGTTATCAGTACTTATTTACTTTGTGGCTGGTTCTTTGTAGAAAAATATTTAACTGAGGGTAAAGAAACCTCAAACAAAAATTTCTTCTTTAATTATTATCTCTGGCCCATTGCCGTCCTGGGGCGAAAGTAAATATTTTTGCCTTTGTTCTGGGTGATAAAACACAGAAAATCTGTGTTCGGAGTATTGTCGATTCTGTTGTTTGGCAGGCAATGGGCACGTTTTCGTCTGTCGCTATTTTTGAATCAGGTTAGCACTGTTAATTATCTTTCTGCACTAACCTGGTGTCATTATTCCAGCGTGTTAAATACCCTGTGACAGAGAGCAATTAGACGGATAAAAGTCGGCGCATCAGATGCTCAGACATATTCATCTCGGTGCTCAGTACCACATAACAATTGGCATTTTCCTGTTGAGGGTACCCTTTATATTGACCCCGTAAGTCGCAAATTGTCTGACCGCGACCAGGTCCGGTTGTTTTATCAATGACGACGCTGACTTTTGGCACAAAACAGGCGTCAAGTCCCTCGACAGCCAGTACCGCAGCGACCGGATCGTGTAAGGCACAGGCTTCTCTGCCGTAGACATTGATATAAAATCCTGAATATAATTCAAGCATTTGGCCAATTTTCTGCGCAAATTTACTGTCAGCGTTAAGTAATTTTTGTTTATCTGATTCTTCAAAGGTATGGCGCATCGTCACATCAAGAGGGACCATGACGATATTGTTCATGTTCTTGAATACAATATCAGCGGCTTCAGGATCGCAGGCGATATTGGCTTCCGCAACTGGCGTTCGGTTACCCGGCGCATTCGCGGCCCCTCCCATAATGGTCAATGTAGAAATCATTTCAGGAAGATGAGGTTCAAGCTCAATAGCCCGGGCAATATTGGTTAATGGTCCTGTTGCCAGAATACTCAGCGATCCTGGATTTTCACGAGCCAGTCTTACCAGCATTTCAGGCGCTGATTCTTGAGACAATGCTGACGGTGAAGCGCTGAGCTGGACATTACCAATCCCATTCTCACCATGAATATGCTGAACATCGCAGAGATATTTCTTATTAAGGTAGTCAATCTCGCCGACTGCCACAGGAATAGAGTCAATCCCGGCCAGGTGCAACAGGTTGAGTGTGTTATGAGCGCCAGAGGGGGCATCAATATTACCGCAAACAGATCCTATGCCGAGTATTTCTACTTTTTCTGCTTCTGATATGAGGTAGCCCAGAGCCATTGCATCATCAACGCCGGTATCACAGTCAAAGTACATTTTTATTTTATTCGTTTTCATCATTTTCCTCTTATCGAATACAATGTTGACTTTCCCAGCTGTTCAATGCTTTCAGGAATTTAATTTTTTCTTCAGGAGCGGCAAAACTGGCATCAATTGAGTTTTTTGCCACTTGATAAAGCACATCATTTGACCAACCAAAAGTATCCTGACAAATTAAATACTCATCCACCAAGGTAGTGTTTAAAAGAACAGGATCGTCGGTATTGATGGTCACTTTGACCCCGCTTTCCAGAAGTCTGTTTAACGGGTGTTTTTCGAAGCTCTCATAGACACCAAGTTTAATATTTGAAGTCGGGCATACGCCAATAGGAATATTTCTCTCTGTCAGCAGATCGACAACGGCGGGATCTTCGATAGCACGCACCCCATGATCAATACGATCGGCGCCTAATAACAGAATTGCGTCACTGACGCCCTGAGGGCCGCTTGACTCGCCTGCATGTACCGTTCTTTTTAATCCGGCATTTCCGGCTCGGGAAAAGGCTTCAGCGAAGCGTTTACCCGTTCTGCCTGCCGCGGCTTCATTACCATCGACTGAAAGGGCGACAACACGCGGATGTTTCAGAGCTGTCAAATAGTCGACGAGTCCAACTGCTTCTGATGCGCTTTGCTGTCTTAACAGGCTCACACATAAACCGACAGAGGCTAATCCATCCTGTTCCGCTGCACGTAGTCCTGAATCAATGGCATCTAACATGTTGTCGAGTTTTCCATGCCAGGCTTTCCAGTGTGTAGGATTAAAAATTAAATCAGCATAAATTCCCCCATTGCTGCTCAGACGCCGGGCATAGGAATAACTTAGCTGCGCAAGACGCTCGTGCGTGCTGACAAGGCTGCTTGACCAGTCAAGAAACTCAAGAAAATCGGCAAGTCCTTTAAAATTAAGAAGTTCTTCTTTTGGTCTGGGAAGCGATATGGCGGATTCTTTCGCCCATAGCGCTAACTGTTCAGGATCAAAACAGCCTTCCAGGTGGACATGGACTTCCGCTTTAGGGAGTTGTGTTGCCAGGTTTTTTTTCTCGATCAGATTACTGGTCAGTGTCATGACTTTCTCATCAGTTAAATAAACTTGATAAAACGTTATAGTTAGCCGGTTTCAGAAGCCACTCCCGGCCTCTTTGGTTATAATATAGATATACGATGCCATACCTGTAAGTATGATGTTATACCTCTTGGTATGATATCAAACAAGGATCTTTACTTATGAGTGTGATCAACCTGATATATTTTGAATATCTACATGTGGAGTGTTAATAATTGACTGATTTAAATGATTTTTTGTCAAATCCATTACAAATTGCTATTGGACAACCTCTGCGTGTAGCGGTGTACTCAAAACTGGCTGAAGCAATACGCACAGGTATTATTCCTTTAGGCATAATGCTCCCTCGTGAGAGTGAACTTTGTCTGAAAATGGGGGTGAGTCGCACGGTTATCAGGGAAGCACTGATGCTGCTTGAAGAAGATGGCTTGCTGGTGACCAGAAGGGGCATCGGTCGGTTTGTCTCAGTAAGACTGCCTTCTCCTGGCCTGGAAAATATTACTTCTCCTGAGCTATTGCTCAGTGGCAGTTCTGATTCATTATCTATTAAACGTATTGAATCATACCTTCAGAAACCTTCTGATTTAACGATTGAGGTGCTTAATCTGGACCGTGAAAGTGACTCATGGTTCTGTGAAAGCCTGATCTATCGTGATGGAAAATGTATCGCACTTATACAAGAGCACCTGCCGGCAGGGGAACGTCTTAAAGAGATTCACCCTCAACTGAGCCAATTTATAGAAACGAATAAACAGGCATCAAAATCTATTCTTGCTGTTTTGACTGAGCTTTTAGGGAAATCTTTTGTTCCGGGTTTATGCCAGATTCAGGCAGGTATACCGGGGCACGATCGTAGCGCTAAAATGGATCTGCAGAAAAATTCACCTGTACTGATTATTACTCAATCCCTTTCTTACAAAGATAAGCCCATTTACCTGGCAAAATATATTATCAATTCATCGGAGAAAATTATTATCAATCAGGCCGCTCAGTCTTAGAAAATAAGTGCAGAGAGCAGACTTTCTGCATTGCCAGAAATAGGGGAGAACGATATTAATACATCAGGGAAAGGAAATCAGGCAGGATCGAAAAGAGTCTGAGATATGAATTTAAATGGTATCCAGGCGGCCCGTTATAAGGGATCTAAGGCACAACATGTCGACATCAGAACAGACGAAAACCAGTGACCTCCTGAGCACGGCTCACGATCAGAAATTGCCAGCGTTACTCCAGCGATGGCAGCTACTCTCTGAGCAACAGCAGAATATCAGCGCAGCCATTCGTATTTTTAACCGCAACGTTGAAGATTTTAACAACGGTATTGAGGTGTTCCCCAACTCTCTGGTTAACGGTTTGCTCAATAAAAAACATAAGCTGGACACTTTCAATGATAGCCAGGCGGATAGCGGATTTGAATACCGTCCTGATATTCACCGATCATTACCGCTATACAGCGAGCGTTTTTTTGCCCTGATATAACCTGCGTCATCCCAGAGGACACTGGTTATATCAGTTGTCTGTATTGTTTTTCATCGACGTTCATACTGAAGGCAGAAAAACCTTCAATCTGTACGTTATTTCTCGATGAAGTGAAGTTTACGGGGAGCCCGTGCCCCACTCATGGCTCCCGGAAGATTAAATTAAAGTGGTGAAATTGCCTCAACAACATGCTGGAAAACGTAAGGATCAGAAAGTAGTTTAAATTCTTCGTCATCCGGATAAGTGACTGCAACATGATAGTTTTCTCCGGCAAATGCCTTCACCGACTGCAGATCCTGCCAATAGGTTGCCAGAAAGAAATGCTCCCAATGCCCCTGTGTTTCTCTGCGAACGAACGCGCCTTTGTTCCCCACTATGCTTCTGGAATGCTCTACCCCGGTTTTTTCAAGATGTCTTGCAAAACCTTCCGCATGTTCAAGCGGAACGCATCCGTGCCAAGTTCTTACAATCATTAGCGTTATTTCTCCAAATCTGATGAAAATATAACCATAACATCAGAAAGCATTTCATGGTGTGGTTAACGAAGAAAAATTATTTCGTACATCGGTTCAACCGATGGGGAGTTATTAAAAATTTGGGAGGAGGGCAGCAGGGAGTCCCGGAGAGAGGCGTGAGCTTTTTCAAAGGGAATGTTGTAAAGTGATCGCGTAATGGTGCCCTGAACCAACTAAACTATGGAGGCAGGTATATGGATCATCTGGTTTGGGACATTAATCCCATATTCTGGGATGCAGGTATTTTCCAGATTCACTGGTATGGCTTGTTTTTTGCTGCCGCTTTTGTCACCGGTTTTGTCATAGCCCGGTTTATTTTTTCCAGAGAAAATATCAGTCTTCATTATCTGGACTCGCTCCTCGTGTATATGATAATTGGTGCTGTTGTCGGTGCCAGACTGGCTCATGTTATTTTCTACGACCCGGTTTATTATCTTCACCATCCTCTTCAGATCCCGGCCGTCTGGAATGGTGGCCTGGCGAGCCACGGCGGCGCTATCGGTATCGCTCTCGCGTTGTATCTTTTCTGCAAAAAGAATCCGTCAATTAAATATCTGTGGCTACTGGACAGAATGGTTATTCCGGCGGTACTGGGTGGATTCTTCATCCGTATAGGTAACTTCTTTAACTCTGAAATCTTAGGAGTGCCCTCCGATAAACCATGGGCAATTATATTTTCGAGAGTTGACAGTCTCAGTCGTCATCCAACCCAGCTCTATGAAGCGCTGACTTACCTGGTGATATTTTTAATTCTCTTCACACTCTACATAAAGATAAAACCAAGACGTGACGGCCTGTTTCTGGGAATGTTCCTTTCAATGGTCTTCTTTTCCCGCTTTCTGCTTGAGTTTACAAAGGTTCGCCAGGAGAGTTTCAGTGATGGTGTGTTGCTGAATGTCGGCCAGTTACTCAGCATTCCTGCAATATTGGTGGGGCTGGTATTGATCTACTATTACTTCAGGAAAAAGCAGACGATATAATCTTCTCTCAGAGCATCTGTAAGTATTCCAGCCTTAGTTCCACGCACTTTTTGAGGGCCCCGGTAAGTGTCAAGGTAGTTGGTACCCCTGGTTAATTTAAGCAGCCTGTTTTCCCCGTTCCGGATTTAACATAACAGCACCTTTCGGCTGCCAGTTTCTTGTCTTCCCTGACCAGCGTTCGGGTGTGCTTTCTGAGCCTGACGGTACAGGTCATCACGTTTTTTCAGCAGTTCTCTGTCTTCACCGCGATACCTTTCTACTGGCGTAACATAGCCTATTCCGCTATGCCGGTGTTCCTCGTTATACCAGCGAGTGAATTTATCCACCCAGATGCGTGCCTCTTTTGACGTTTTAAAGCCGGAGGACGGCCACAGCGGGACATATTTCAGCGTGCGGAACAGCGACTCTGCTGAACCTTTACCACTTCCCGCAAGTAAACTTCGATAAATAATGCCTTCAAACAAATTTCATGATGAGTGCTGTCTCGCCTGTTATTGAAAGTTTAAAATGCCACGCAATTCCGCAAAATAGAAATGTCATTTTTGCAGGGAATGGCTTAAATTCTACTTGAAGGAAGAGCTTCCTTCTGGCTATTATTTTTAATAATTCATCACTTCAAACTCTGCTATGAGGTATGTCATGAACGTTAGTAAATCATCAGCAACTCAGCATACTGCTGCCGATGGGCGCATCTATAATGATTCAAAAGGGAGGCCTGTCGGCCTTGCAGGTAAAGTAAACAGAGTTACAAATACCGTTGATGTACCGAAACAGTATCCATCACAGACGCCAGAGGATAAAAGACATATGGATATGCTTTTTAACAAGTGCTTCAGTCATGCAGAAAAATACCTACAATCGAAAAAATAGTTAATTGATTACCATCAATGGCTAATTAATTTTATATTCAGTTTGGAGCATATCAGCCAACGCTATATTTTAAGACTTGCTCTGAACTCTTCTGGATTGGCCAGAACAGGGTTGATTGCTTTGAGTTGTTCCTGGACACGGGCCTGTGCACGGCGTTTCGGCAACGTCCCGAGGCGTTTGTTGTCGACTATTTTTCCCTGGCCAATGTAGTCAAGTTTGTCGAACCCAATGCCAGCATTTTTTGCTTACCGTCAAAGCGGTACTGTAAGCGCCAGTATTTAGAACCATTGGGATGAACCATTAAATGCATCCCTTCACCATCGGTAAGTTTATAAGGCTTATCGGTGGGTTTTGCACTTCTTACCTTTACATCGGTTAATGCCATTTGAGGCTCTCCGTCGCTGGCTGTTGCTACAAGATTATATTGAACGGGGATGTACCATCACATATACCAACAGATACTACTTGATGCAGGTAGATGTCGGTAGAGCTAGGGAGAACTTCGATGCGCTAAAATCAGTCAACTTACTGAATTTTAGGTATAAAAAAAGACATCGGTTGATGTCTGTTTACTTCGAAATGGTACGCCCTACAGGGTTCGAACCTGTGACCTACGGCTTAGAAGGCCGTTGCTCTATCCAGCTGAGCTAAGGGCGCATAGGAGATATGCGGTGAGCTGACGGGCTTCAGCCTGTCAGTGCGAGGGGAATTATACGGTCAACGCCTCTGGAGTCAATTACTTTTCAATTACCTGCGCAACAATTGAGCATAAAATCAGATCAGAACCTGACAGCGGCGCGTGAGTCTGACAAAATAGCAGGTATCCCCCTTTCTTGTAGATTACAGACGGAATTTTCTCTCGATGGTAGCGAAGATTATTGATGGTAAAACGATTGCGCAGCAGGTACGGCAAGAAGTTGCTGAAAAGGTAAAAGTGCGTGTTGCGGCAGGAAAACGTGCTCCGGGCCTGGCCGTGATTTTAGTGGGGGCGAATCCGGCTTCACAGATTTATGTCGCCAGTAAACGTAAAGCCTGCGAAGAGGTAGGTTTTATTTCACGTTCATACGATCTGCCTGCTACGACGACTGAGGCTGAATTACTGGCATTAATTGATACCTTGAATGCGGATCACGCGATTGACGGTATCCTCGTGCAGCTGCCGTTGCCAGCGGGTATTGATAATGTGAAGGTCCTTGAACGTATCAATCCGGATAAAGACGTTGATGGTTTCCATCCTTACAACGTGGGGCGTTTATGTCAGCGTGCACCCCGCCTGCGGCCTTGTACTCCGCGTGGTATTGTGACCTTACTTGAGCGTTATAATATCGATACCCGTGGTCTGAATGCTGTGGTGATTGGCGCCTCTAATATTGTTGGTCGTCCAATGAGTATGGAACTGCTTCTGGCGGGTTGCACCACGACAGTCACTCATCGCTTTACCAAAAACCTGCGTCATCATGTCGAGAACGCCGATCTGTTGATTGTTGCAGTGGGTAAACCCGGTTTTATTCCCGGTGAGTGGATAAAAGAAGGCGCTATTGTGATGGATGTCGGAATCAACCGTCTGGAAAATGGCAAAGTCGTGGGTGATGTGAATTATGCTGAGGCTGAAGCCAGAGCATCATTTATTACCCCGGTTCCAGGTGGCGTGGGGCCGATGACGGTTGCGACGCTAATAGAAAATACCTTGCAGGCCTGTGAGGAATATCATGATGTTGATGGAGAGCTTTGATGGCTATCTTCGAGTTAGGTAAACACCCCCATGTAGAATTATGCGACTTACTTAAGCTTGAAGGCTGGAGCGAAAGCGGCGCACAGGCAAAGGCAATGATTGCTGAAGGTCTGGTAAAGGTAGATGGTGTAGTAGAAACCCGTAAACGCTGTAAAATCGTTGCGGGCCAGACAGTCACTTTTGCCAGCCTGAGTATTACTGTCCAGGCTTGAGGTGTATTCGATCCAGAGCCTGTTTACGATTCAACGTCAGTGTTTTTTCAATACAGGCTGTTAAGGCGATCGGCGGGCTCAACAAGAAGTCCTTCGTCAGTCCTGGAGTCGTATCGTCCATTTCTATGAGGCTGGCCGGATGGTCAGCCATATCACTTTTCACGCTTCTTTAAATGTATCCTGTATCTGAAGCGTTGCCTCTTCTGCCGCCGCTTTATCTATAAAATTAAAAGTATTTATATTCTTGTGTGTTCTGGTTTATCCCGGTTGTTTAAAAGATCAAGAAGATTAAAAGTCAGCTATTGTTTTTTTTATATACATATGTAGTATGTATTATGAGCGTGTTTTTCGAAAGTATCACTGATACCTGAAAAATCTAGTCAATATTATCGTTATTTACGAAGGCAAAGTTTAGCTGTCCTCAAGCGGTTGGTAAGTGATGAATACCGGGTTCCATTAAGTTCCAGAACGCAGAGTCTCTCATATGCTGACTATATGGAGTAAATAACCTTTAATAATTTTGCTGCAATGAATATCATTTTGGGCTTAGGACGAGTCAGAGGCGAAATACTTCTGCTACCACAGGTTTTTTATTGCATTCTTCTCAATGCTGTTTTCCTGAATGGCATGACACAAATGTTTTCAGGCTGGACCTGATTGCTGGTCTGCGGGTTTTGGTTATCGACCTGTATCTGTATATCCTAATTGAAGTGTTGTTTTAATACTTTGATTTTAATATAAAAATAATCATCATCTTCTCTGGCTATAATGCTGGATCAAAAAATCGGACCTAATCTCATGGATAGAGATAAACAGGAGGTAACGGATGACCTAGTCAAGGAAGCATGAGTCCGATGTCATCATCGCCACGAATATCAAAGCACACTATGGATAAACTACGTCCATTGCATATCAATGTTCCAATTATTTAAATGAATAATTTCATTAAAATTTCGGATGACGGATTTATTCAGTTTATTAAAAAAGATGGAGTAAACAACGATGAAAGATAATCTCATTGTTCTATTATCTCGCGCCCATAAAATACAAAATCATAGCGTTAGTTTAATCTCCAGAACTAAAAGACGAGTAAAAAATACAAATACACTACGAGTACTAAAACAGCGGACCTTATTAATCGCTTTATTATGTGTAAAATTACGATTAATTCGTTGCTCAATGGTGATGATTCCCTCACCGATCGCCTGATTATTGATGGCGGCAAGGCCTCAGGCAGTACCTCGTTGCTCGTTAAGACAGGCAGTAGCAGAGGTGGGCTTACCCACCAAGGTATCGCTCTGGTACAGACAAAAAATGGTGGTACGACCCACGCTGATGCTTTTCAGCTGGATCCGAGCTCTGACGGATATAACAGTGCAGGGATACTGAACGTTGGTGCCTATAATTACCGCTTAAAACGCGGTGGTGACGGGGGCGAGGAGCAAGACTGGTATCTGATATCGTCACTTTCTCCCGTGGTCAGTTCATATTTGCAAGGGCGTCAATCAGCGGTGGCGATGCACAGACATACGTTGCATGACAGACAATGGCAGGTACCTGACCAAGAGGATTCACCTACCTGGTTACGTATGGAGGGCGCAATTGTTCATCATGACGGTGCTGATGAGCAGAAAACGGAAGACCGGCGTTGGGTACTGCACGGCGGGAGGGACATTGTTCGTTTCAACGACATATATGGTGGCGGCAGCCGTATTGGGCTGATGGCACAATATGGCACCAGTTCTGGCAGTAGTGATGATGATGTATCATCTTCATCACACAGTGTAAGAGGGTACAGCGCAGGAATTTACGCTAGCTGGTTTGGTCATAACGATCTGAGAAGCGGGCCATATATTGATACGTGGTTGATGCATGGTCTGTTTTACAACGATGTGACTGGGCAAAGGCAGCGTACCGAAAACTATCGCGCACAGAATACGACGGTATCTCTCGAAAGCGGATACAAATTCAAAATGGCAGAATCATCCTCTGCCGGATATTACATAGAACCACAGGCTCAGATCCTGCATGACCGCTATCGTGCAAAAAATCACCAGATGCTTGGGGGAGGGCTGGTATCGGATATGTCTGGTAATAATGTCACCACCCGCTTGGGAGCCCGGTTTTATGAAGACCGGTTTGACAAGTATGGCCAAACGGTAATGCAAGGATTTATCGAAGCAAACTGGTGGCATGGACCCTCCTCACAAACAATACGTATCGATAATGCTATAGGGCGGGAACCGATGCCTGCCGATCGAGCTGAGTTCAAATTTGGTGTACAGGGAAATGTGATGGAAAACCTGAGTGTAACCGGCACCGTCGGTGTGGATACCAATATGTCGTCTTATAAGGCTGGGCGGTTTTCCCTCAGAGTAAATTACGCGTATTAGTCTGATGAGTAAGGGAAGCGACGGTCTTTCAGCGGCATCGTTCATTTCTGTGATGCCGCTTGAATGGCTAGCCTGTGTACAATAGACAGTAGGATACGTACTTCTGGAAAAATCGTACTAATGGTTTCAAGAAAACGAACTATTAATACAAGTGATGAAAATGCCGCTCAATCCAAGCTGTTCTCATTCCGTTTTCCCCTCCCTGTTTGAAGGGGAAGCGAGGCTTAGCGATGAAATTCGCCAGCTGATTCCGGCTGATACTGCAGTTCCAGTACTTCCAGATGGGTTTTATTACCATTAGGTAAGTCCCAGTTAATAGTATCCCCCACCCGCAGTCCCAGTAGGGCTGCACCTACTGGTGCCATAACGGATAACTGCTCATCGCTATCGGTGAGGTTCGCCGGATAGACCAGAGTACGCACAAACTCTTCTTGAGATATGAGATCGCGGAATTTTACGCGACTGTTCATCGATACAACATTGGCAGGCATATCTTCCGGGCTGCACATCTCAGCGCGATCCAATTCGGCATTCAGCATGTCTGCCACAGGCGTTTTTGCATACTGTGGTTTTTCGAGCAGACTATCGAGACGTTCGGCATCGAGTTCGTTAATAATGATGGCAGGTCTGGACATAATTTTCCCCGTGTAAAAAACGCTCACTTATCTAATGAAAAACGTTATAAAGAAAAACCCTCACCGGAATCGATGAGGGTCAGCTCTGTTAAGATGATACTGAGCTTAGCGCACAGTTGGAAGTCCGGTTAGTCACATTTTCTTGTTGACTAATTCACTTACTGGATAAAAATGGCTTAAAACGTCAATTTAAGGTGACATTATGCTTTAATAGCCGAAAGCATCAAGACGAAAAGAGTTTCCGCAGTTGCCCAGATATTTCTGTTCGGCAAAAGAAGCACTATGTAAGGGCAGATTTATCTTATCTGCACGTAGTGTTATATGAATATCCGTCAGATATGCAGGATTGCCGTGGCAGTTTAATTTTATGGCTTTAATGGCATTGTCGCCCCAGCTTTCTTTCACTGCTTGATTAAAAGCTTCCCGTGTTATGACTTCGCCGTAATGCTTTTGGATAAACTCTCCCAGCTGTTGCTGTTTGACCTCATAGCTTAATCTTACCATCGTGTCGAAATAATCGTTTGAGTTAAAACCAAAACAGGCACCGTGTTTGGCATATTCATAACGCTCAAGGCAGGAATCCCCCCCAGCAGCGGGCATCAGGTCAGCGAGCTTTGAAGCCACTTCAAGTGATATTCCGGTTATCGGTGCATTACATTTATTCGATGTATTCACTTCTGGTAAATCGGGTAACGGACGTGTAGCGCAACCATAATGCATCCAGCGTTTTTCATCGACCCCCAGGGCCGCAATTGATGTTGGCAGGCTAGGCCATAGCCCGTGGACAGTGAGATATGCATGCTTATCATGAGATTTTTTTTGTTTTTTGCATATTTTAGCGTCTTTTTTATAGCGCTTATACTGACTCTGACAGGCGTCGGTTTGCCAGGATAAAGCCAGAGTATAATGACTGAAATCTGCGTATCTTTTGGCTTCTAGCGGCTCAGCCAGAGCAGTTTTACTGAGAAAAAAGAGAAAAATCAGTGCTGGTATGCTGCGTCCGGAATTGTTCATTTTTTTATCTTTATCCATAAAAATAATGTTGTTATTTAAACATGAAACAAGCAATTTATGCCAGCAATTCAGTGGTTTATTTAGATGATGTTTATTTTTTTCTTCTTTAGAGCTGACTTTTTTATGCGCTCATATTTAACTGAGAGAAAACATAACAGACCAAAAGATAAATACGATGTCAGTAAGTATAGTGAATAAATTGGGTTGTATTGCCGTTGCTCTTTATTTTGTTACTAAATATTTCATTTTCGGGAACCTGCTTACTTTGCCAGGTGATTGACGGCGTAACGGAGCGCACGCTGAAAATTGAGCTTTATAATGTATAAAATATTATATCCGTCAGTGGTTTTTTGATGGTCAACTATTCTGCCGGAGGAATAATATCTTGCTGTAAATGTGGCCGATCTTTCTGAAGTACGTTATTATGTTACCCGTTTTGAGTGTACCCTTTCAGATAAAAGCATTATTTTTCAGAACGTTTTTTTACATCAGACTGCATTGTAGGTTTTTATTACTATATAATTTACCCAAGATTAAGTTTGCTATTTATACGGTAATAACGACGTGAAACATATGTATCGATTTCCCTTGGCGCTGACTTTGGCCTCCTCGCTGATGATGGTAACCCCTGTAAGTCAGGCTGCAAAGAAGGGCTTGTTTACGGGTGTCTGGGATACATTTTCCGGTAATGTCTCCAAGACATGGAAAACACCACAGCACTATGATCTTTATGTGCCAGCGATAACATGGCATGCGCGTTTCGCCTATAGCAAAGAGAAAACAGACGCCTACAATGAGCGCCCATGGGGCGTTGGGTTCGGGCAGTCTCGCTGGGATGAAAAAGGTAACTGGCATAGCCTTTATCTGATGGCATTCAAAGACTCATTTAACAAATGGGAGCCTATCGGAGGTTATGGCTGGGAGAAAACTTGGCGTCCGCTGAAAGACGACAATTTTCATCTTGGGCTTGGGTATACGGCGGGTTTTACTGCACGTGACAACTGGAAGTATATACCTGTTCCGCTGATATTACCTCTGGCTTCTATTGGTTATGGTCCGGCAACATTCCAGATGACTTATATTCCAGGAACTTACAACAACGGTAATGTTTACTTTGCCTGGATGCGTTTTCAGTTCTGAATGTGATTCAGGTTCTATTTTTCAGTTGATAAGTGGATTTTTCATAACCCTTAAAATACAATGGTTAATGCTAAATGTGGCAAAAAGTTAGAGATTTTTATCACTTTTTAGTAATTATTGGCTGGACAAAGCTTACTACAATTGTTGTACTTAAGCGGGACACAGCATTTGTGTCGTTTTTTAATGTAAAGGTAATTTTGATGTCTAAGATTAAAGGTAACGTTAAGTGGTTCAATGAATCCAAAGGCTTTGGTTTCATTACTCCGGAAGATGGCAGCAAAGACGTATTCGTACACTTCTCTGCAATCCAGAGCAATGGTTTCAAAACCCTGGCTGAAGGCCAGCGCGTTGAGTTTGAAATCACTAACGGTGCCAAAGGCCCTTCTGCTGCAAACGTAATGGCTATCTAAGTCACTACCAGTAGAATATAAAAACCCGCCAAGGCGGGTTTTTTTTCGCGGTTAATTCCGGCACCCCCTGGTTATTGCACTGTTGCCGTATTCACCAGCCAAATGGCGAAGGCTGTCATAAGAAATGAGCCTGCAAGATTGATAGCCACATTGAGCCCGGCCCAGGCCAGACGCCCTTCCTGCATTAACAGGATGACTTCATAGGAGAAAGTAGAAAAAGTTGTCAGCCCACCACAGAAACCGGTAGTAATCAGCATCTTCCACATGGGATCAAGATGAGTGACGCGTGTAAATAGCGCAAACGCGAGACCAATAATGAAGGCCCCCGTCAGGTTGGCAATCATGGTTCCCATAGGAATAGCCAGACTTGCCGAATTAAATTTGGCACTGAGTAGCCAGCGAGCCACACTGCCGATCCCCCCGCCGATAAATACTGCACAAGCCATCTGTATCACAAGCTGTCCTTTCTGATAACATTTTTAAAGAGTGTAAACGTCGAATTTTCTTTTGCCAATTAATCGATTCAAATCCTCTCTGTTGGATTCTGGAGCATATATGAAAGTTGCAGTAGGCCAGTTTGTTGTTGGGCCTCGCTGGCAGGATAATGCCAACGTTTGTGTTGAACTGATGGCTCAGGCGACTGAAGCAGGCGCGTCACTGCTGGTATTGCCCGAAGCCGTGCTGGCGCGTCAGGATGATATGCCTGATTTATCTGTTCAATCAGCACAGCCGCTGGATGGTGCTTATGTGACTCAACTGTGTGAGGCCAGTCGCCATACTAACCTGACGACAGTGCTGACATTACATACACCCACAATCCCGGGAAGGGCGGCCAACACGCTGATTGCTGTGCGGGCGGGTGAGGTGATTGCCCGGTATCAGAAAATACACCTGTATGATGCGTTTAGTGTTCAGGAATCTCGCCTGGTTGATGCAGGGGATGAGCTTGCTCCGATTATCACGGTGGATGGGATGCTCATCGGACTGATGACTTGCTACGATCTGCGCTTTCCTGATCATGCCTTGGCGTTAGCCCTCCAAGGTGCTGAAGTGCTGGTTCTGCCCGCGGCCTGGCTAAGAGGCCCACATAAAGAAAAGCACTGGGAAACCTTACTGACTGCACGGGCTCTGGATACGACCTGCTATATTGTGGCGTCAGGTGAGTGTGGAAATAAGAACATTGGCCAGAGTCGAGTCATTGACCCATTAGGAATAACGATTTCCGCCGCTGCAGAGACACCGGCATTGATTTTTGCCACGCTGGACAAGCAACGATTAGTGAAAGTCCGGGAGATGCTACCGGTGTTGAAAAACCGCCGTTTTACGCCACCTCAACTGACGTGCTATACGCCGGATAAAGTTGATTAATTTTGTTACAGATTAAAATTGTGTCGTGCTACAGGATGACGGTAATAAAGACAGTTCCTGTTAGCCGTTATTGCGGCGTGTTTCTTAAAAGAAGGTAAGTATGGGTGAGATTAGTATTACCAAATTGTTGGTGGTCGGTGTGCTGATTGTGTTGTTGTTTGGAACTAAAAAACTACGAACACTGGGAAGCGATCTCGGCTCGGCTCTGAAAGGCTTTAAAAAAGCAATGGCCGAAGATGAATCCGCAAAACCTTCTGACACTCGTGCAGACACGCCCGCCGGACAGATTGATACCAAACATTGATTTTGTCAGATAAAAAACGGCTCAACATATATTGAGCCGTATTTGCCAGAAGCAGCAATCAGTAATCTGATTATTTGACTTCCATCCCCTTGGCCTGCAGATCTGCATGATAAGAAGAGCGTACAAACGGACCACAGGCTGCATGTGTAAAACCCATTGCCATTGCTTCTTCTTTCATCTCGTCAAACTCATCGGGGCTAACATAACGCTGTACCGGTAAGTGGTGACGGCTGGGTTGCAGATACTGCCCTAACGTTAGCATGGTGACGCCATGACGACGTAAGTCGCGCATAACTTCAACGATCTCTGCGTTGGTTTCGCCTAAACCAACCATTAAACCGGATTTCGTTGGAATATGAGGATGTGCCTCTTTAAAACGTTCCAGCAACTTCAGTGACCAGTTATAATCAGCGCCCGGTCGAACCTGGCGATAGACACGTGGAACGTTTTCCAGGTTGTGGTTAAAGACATCGGGTGGGGTTGCGGTCAGAATATCCAACGCTTTATCCATACGCCCCCGGAAATCGGGTACCAGAGTCTCGATTTTTATTGTCGGATTTTTAGCACGAATTTCGCGGATACAATCAGCAAAGTGCTGTGCTCCACCATCGCGCAGGTCGTCACGGTCAACGGATGTAATCACCACATAACGCAGACCCATGTCAGAGATAGTCTGTGCCAGTTTTACGGGTTCATTGGCATCAGGCATCATTGGACGGCCATGTGCGACATCACAGAACGGGCAGCGACGGGTACAAATAGCCCCAAGGATCATAAAGGTTGCCGTTCCGTGGTTAAAGCATTCTGAAAGGTTCGGACAGGATGCTTCTTCACACACCGAATGCAGGCCATTTTTACGCATGGCGGCTTTGATGCCCTGAATTCGGGTTGAGTCAGTGGGGAGCTTGATTCTCATCCACTCTGGCTTTCTTAATATCTCCTGGCGCTCTGTCACCACGTTTTTAATCGGGATCAAAGCCATTTTATCGGCGTCGCGGTACTTAACGCCGCGTTCCATCACAATAGGTTTGCTCATACGGTACGGGTTCCCGTTGCGGATACTTAAGTGAGGCTAATTGATTTTCTAGCTTATGTTGCAAATATCAATTATTTTTTAACGTATGCCGCGGAGTATATCATCAGCGCAAGGCAGAATCAGTAAGCCGTGACAGTAAATAGCGAAAGAATTGTAAATGAATTGTTGTGGGATGTCTGTGCTATATCGCAGTTTAGGGCACCAATGATGCAGATTTTCTCATCAAAAAAAACAATCTGAGTAACTACGTCCCATTCTCATTTGTTCAGCGGGAAGAGACGTAGCTTAAGACTGAAAAACCTGACTAGATCTGGGATATGCCAGCCGAAGGCTCGTCGTTTTCTGAGTAGATATAAGGTGGATGATTCAATAACGCGATAAGGTTAGCAATCAGGCGCGGTTGTACTTCTGCAGGTGTAATGTTTTCCACAAAGTGACTGACTTGCGTCATCTCCATTCCGGCGTAACCACAAGGATTAATCCGCAAAAAGGGGGAGAGGTCCATATTGATATTCAGGGCCAGACCATGAAAAGAGCAACCCTGACGAATACGCAAACCCAGTGAGCAAATCTTGCGTCCATCGACATATACTCCAGGCGCCTCTGCACGAGGATAAGCAGTGATAGAAAACTCTGCCAGGGTATTTACGACGGTTTGTTCCAGCAAGGTAACTAATTCTCGTACTCCGAGTTTACGGCGTTTGAGATTGATCAACAGGTAGACGATTTGCTGACCCGGACCATGATAAGTTACCTGCCCCCCGCGATCGCTCTGTATGACCGGAATATCGCCCGATAACAGAATATGTTCAGCTTTTCCTGCCTGCCCTTGAGTAAAAACTGCCGGATGTTCTACCAGCCAGATTTCATCAGGTGTATTTTCCCCGCGATGATGCGTGAAGTCATGCATAGCCGTGGATACAGGTTCATAAGGCTGTAAGCCGAGATTACGGATAAGAAGGGTATCTTGAGACAAAACAGCGTCTCCGGAAAACAAAAGGTGGCAGGGAGTATATCAAAGCATCAGTAAAGCAGAAATAGCGGTGTAATCTATCCCGGCGGGGAACCGGGATAGCAAAATTACAGAACCATGCGGACAATATCTATTTTACCCAGCTCTTCGTACAGTGTTTCGACCTGTTCAATATGGGTGGCATTGATGGTCACAGAAACTGAGTGGTAGTTTCCTTTGCTGCTGGGTTTCACATCAGGTGTATAGTCACCTGGTGCATGGCGCTGAACAACTTCAACCACCAAGTCAACCAGCTCTGGTTGTGCAAGGCCCATCACTTTGTAGGTAAAAGGCGTTGGAAATTCCAGTAATTCGTTCAGTTTGGTTTTCATGGTCGCTCCCGCTACCTTAAAATAATAACTCCTGACGAAGCAGGAGTTTCTCTATTACAGAATATATGGGGATCAATGCCGATTTTTCAAGTCGGCTATTATCAACCGAACCAGTGATGCAATGTCAGTTTGATGTAGTCTATCATTCTGCTGAAGAAACCACCTTCTGGCATTTCTTGCAGGACCACCAGCGGACGTTGTTCAATCGTTTTACCGTCTAGCTGGAAGTTGATAGTACCGACCACTTGGTTTTTCTGTAGCGGGGCATGCAGCTCTGGAGAGTTCAGCACATAGCTTGCTTTCAAATCTTTCAAGCGACCACGTGGGATAGTCAGATAAATATCTTTATCTACTCCCAAGGCTGCACGATCGCTTTCGCCAAACCAGACAGGCTCAGAGGCAAACTCTTTACCTACTTTTAATGGCGATACGGTTTCAAAGAAACGGAAGCCCCAGGTAAGCAGTTTCTTGCTTTCAGCCTCACGGCCTTTAAATGTTCTGCCACCAAGCACGGCGGAAATCAGACGCATGTCACCTTCGGTCGCAGAAGCGACCAGGTTATAGCCCGCTGCATTGGTGTGCCCGGTTTTGATACCGTCAACATTAAGGCTGGTATCCCAGAGTAAACCATTACGGTTAGTCTGACGAATATTGTTGAAAGTAAACTCTTTTTCTTTATAGACAGCGTACTCGTTTGGCACGTCACGAATTAATGCCTGGCCAATTAATGCCATATCGCGTGCTGAACTGTACTGGCCTTCTGCATCTAAACCGTGCACGGTTTTGAAATGGGTATTCTTCAGCCCTAATGCACCCACATAGCTGTTCATCAGACCGACAAAGGCGTCCTGGCTGCCGGCAACAAAATCGGCCATGGCAACGCAGGCGTCATTGCCAGACTGTAAATTAATACCACGGATAAGCTTATTGACCGGGACCTGCATGCCTGGCTGAAGAAACATCAGCGAGGAACCTTTAAAGACCGGGTTTCCGGTTGCCCAGGCATCTTTATTTATGGTGACTATGGCATTTTCATCAAACTTACCGGCTTTCATTGCCTGACCAATGACATAACTGGTCATCATTTTGGTCAGACTGGCAGGATCACGACGGGCATCAGCATTCGACTCTGCAAGGACTTTACCGGAGTTTGCATCGATCAAAATATACGCTTCTGCATCAATCTGCGGGACGCCGGGGATCATTGTTTTAAGGTTGATCTCTTCAGCCTGAACAATGGCGACAGACGAAAAAGCCAGCACAGTGGTGAGCGCGATGCGCTTCACAAAACGAATAGGGAAATCTGTAATCATGGTTAAAACAACGGCATCCGTGATGGGATTAAAAAGAGTGCCTCACTATAGCAAAAGCGTTTTTTGCTGGCATCTGACTTTGCTTACGAGTTTGTTAATGAAGCTTACAAAACTTTACACAGTGTCAGATGCCCGTTAACGTTTAGCGTGCAGGGGCGTTGGTAATGAAAGATTGCTGCTGCGCTTCTGATAATAAACGCTGCTGCAATGCAGTAGCATCACTGCGTTGGCTGAATGGACCTAACTGTATGCGGTAGATAGCTCCATTCTGTGATATTGCGCCGCGCGTTGAAAATTGCTGGCTCAGTTTATTGAGCAGTTGCTGAGCACGTGTACTGTCACTGACGGCACCGACTTGTACCACATACTGGCCGCTTGTTTGAGTTGGCGTCGCAGGCTGAGCCGTGGGAGAACTCACGACCGCAGCGGGTTGCGATACGGCGGTTTCTGTCGGTGCGTCAGGCTGTTCGATAATGCCAGCAGGCATGGGGGAGGGTGCCCCTAAAAAACCGCCACTTTTAATCGGAGCGCCCATAGTATCGTCACTTTGTAAGGTACTATTGCTGATAGCGCGTACGTTATCTTGTGCCCCCGGTTGCGGCGTAAAAGATGACGTACTTCCCAGACCACTGTTTAAGTCGGGGAGAACGGGTAAAGCATAAGTTTGTTTTGCCATGGTCGTACAAGCCATGCCTGGACCTGAAACTGTACCATCCGGAGCGACAATAATCGGGTCGATACGCACCTTTGTGTTATTGGAGGTATTCAGTCTGTCTGCGGTTGCCCGTGACAGCGCGACGACACGATCGTGGGTACCATAAGGACCTCTGTCATTAACCCGGACGACCACCATACGACCATTGGCCAGATTGGTGACACGCGCATAGCTTGGAATTGGCAGTGTCGGATGAGCAATCGTCAGGGCTGTAGGGTTGAACTCTTCGCCTGATGCTGTCAGATTTCCATCTACCGGGCCATCATAGATAGCCGCAAACCCAGCTTCACTGTAGTTAGCCGGATTATTGACGATGTTATATTGCTTACCATCGCGTCGATAATCCTGGTTTAGCGACGGGTTCAGAGTTTCATACCGTGGCTCCTGCCCGGTAATTTCCACCACAGGCCCGTTACAGACTACCTGCGGTGGCACCTGAGTGGTAGTGGGCTGCTGGCCATTATCATTTAACGTACATGCTGTCAGTAAGGCTGTCGCGATAAAAATTCCAAGCCAGTGCTTAACCATTGCGCCCCTCATCCAATTAAACGCTTTTTGATAACATTTTTCTGTGGGTATGTATCGACATGACGATACCAAACCCGGCCATAAGTACGATAAGTGCCGATCCTCCGTAGCTGACTAAGGGTAAAGGCACTCCAACTACAGGTAGGATACCACTAACCATACCTATATTAACAAATACATAGACGAATAAGATAAGCATCAGACCGCCCACCATGACACGACCAAATGTGGTTTGTGCGTGAGCAGCAATAAACAGTCCACGGGCTATCAGTAAGATATAAAGAGTCAGTAGCACCAGAACACCCAGCAGACCTAACTCTTCTGCCAGAACGGCAAAAATAAAGTCAGTATGCCGTTCGGGTAGGAATTCTAGCTGTGACTGGGTTCCGTGTAACCAGCCTTTACCGCGCAGGCCCCCGGAACCGATAGCAATTTTAGACTGAATAATATGATAGCCAGCACCTAACGGGTCACTTTCCGGATCCAGTAACATCATCACGCGTGAACGCTGATAGTCATGCATCAGGAAGAACCACAGTAACGGAATAAATGCCGCAAGTAACAGAGCCGCGATAGCAATCAGCCTCCAGCTAAGCCCGGAAAGAAACAGAACAAACAGCCCTGAACAAGCTACCAGAATAGAGGTTCCTAAATCGGGTTGGGCGGCAACCAGCAGTGTCGGAATAAAAATAAGAACCAGTGCAATTCCGGTATTTTTTAACGACGGGGGGCAAACATCCCGGCTGATAAAACGTGCCACCATTAGAGGAACGGCAATTTTAGCAATTTCTGAAGGTTGAAAACGGACAATGCCTAAATCGAGCCAGCGCTGTGCTCCTTTAGAAATGGCACCAAATACATCAACTGCAATTAACAGAATAATGCAGATAACGTAGAGATAGGGGGCCCAGCCTTCATACACGCGTGGTGGAATTTGCGCCATAACAAGCATCACCACGAATCCCATCGCGATTTGCCCCAGTTTACGTTCCGTCATATCCATATCCTGGCCACTCGCGCTCCAGATAACCAGAGCACTGAATACCAGCAGAGCCACAATGGTCGTCAGTAGCGTTGGGTCGAGATGAATTTTGTCCCAGATAGATTTTTTATTTGAGTTGCCGGTCATAACTATTGGTCCTCTGCGGCTGATGCGCCAGGTGGTGCGGCAGGCAGTACGGTATTGTTATCCCCGAGCATTAAATGGTCGAGAATTTGTCGCATCATCGTACCCACAGCAGGGCCGGCTCCACCGTTTTCCAAAATGATGGTCACGGTATATTGCGGTTTATCGTAAGGGGCATAACCGACCATCATTTTATGGTCGCGCAAGCGTTCGGCAATCTTACTGGCGTTGTAGGTTTCATTCGCTTTCAGACCGAAAACCTGGGCAGTCCCTGATTTTACCGCCGCTTTATAAGGGGCGTTGGCAAAGTAGCGATGAGCGGTACCATTTGCACGGTTAGCCACGCCATACATACCGTCTTTGGCTATTTCCCAGAAACCGGAATGAATATCGCCGACTGGCTCTTCTGGTGGTTGTGTCCAGGGGATTTGCTTGCCATTTTCAACCCGGCTCATCAGTAAGTGAGGAACACGCACAATCCCGTCATTAATCAGGATCATCAGCGACTTACTCATTTGAATTGGCGTAGCGGTCCAGTAACCCTGACCGATACCCACGGGGATCGTATCGCCTTGATACCAGGGTTTCTTAAAGCGTTTCATTTTCCATTCACGCGTGGGCATATTACCCGAACGCTCTTCTGCCAGGTCGATACCAGTGTAATCGCCATAGCCAAACTTATTCATCCACTCACCCAGACGGTCAATACCCAAATCATAGGCAACTTGATAAAAGAAGGTATCGGCAGACTCTTCAATCGACTTGGTGATATTCAGGCGACCGTGTCCCCATTTCTTCCAGTCACGATAACGTTTTTCTGAGCCAGGAAGCTGCCACCAGCCAGGATCAAAGAGTGAAGTATTTTTATTGATCACTCCGCTACTTAATGCTGACACCGCAATATAGGGTTTCACAGTGGATGCCGGAGGATAAACGCCCATAGTCGCGCGGTTTATTAACGGCGTATTGGGGTCATTAAGCAGGCCGGAGTAATCCTTGGTGGAAATGCCATCAACGAACAGATTAGGGTTATAACTGGGCATCGATACCAGTGCCAGAACACCACCGGTATTGGGATCGGTAACGATAACCGAAGCGCGGCTTCCTTCCAGAAGTGTTTCAATATAACTCTGTAGTTCCAGGTCTAGTGTCAGATAAATGTCGTTACCCGCCACAGGCGGCACTTCTTTAAGCTGGCGGATAACACGTCCTCGGTTATTCACCTCAACTTCTTCATATCCTGTCTGGCCGTGAAGAATATCTTCGTAATAGCGTTCAATTCCTAGTTTACCGATATCGTGTGTTGCCGCGTAGTTGGCCAGTCTTTGCTCTTTTTTCAGTCGCTCAACGTCTTTATCGTTAATTTTGGAAACATAGCCGATCACGTGGGTCAGGGCAGATCCATAAGGGTAAAAGCGGCGTTTATAGGCTTTAACCTCGACACCCGGAAAGCGATACTGATTTACGGCAAAACGTGCAACCTGGACTTCTGTCAGATTGTTTTTAATAGGAATTAATGTGAAACGGTGTGAACGGGCACGCTCTTTTTTAAAGTTAGCGATATCGTCATCAGTAAGATCTATTATTGAACGAAGTGATTCCAGCGTGGCCTGCACGTCATCCACTTTTTCTGGCATCATTTCAATTTGATAGATGATTCGGTTTGATGCCAGTGGCGTGCCATTCCGGTCATAGATAATCCCACGCGTTGGCGGAATGGGTACCAGCTTAATACGGTTTACATTCGAGCGCGTCTGGTAATCATTGAAACGGAGTATTTGCAAATGATAGAGATTGACGAGCAATACGCCCGTTAGCAATATAATAACTGAGAAGGCGACCAGAGCACGACGCACAAAAAGCGCCGACTCAGCTGAATGGTCGCGAAAAGAATTCTGTAATTTCATTTGCCGTCTGATACAACCTGCACAGGATTACTCACGATGGTAGGGATGGTTAGTCGTAATACTCCACGCCCGATACAAGCTTTCAGCCACCAGTACACGTACCAGTGGATGAGGCATTGTCAGCGCAGAAAGTGACCAGCTTTGTTCTGCTGCTGCTTTACAGGCTGGAGCCAGGCCTTCAGGACCACCAATCAGTAAGCTCACATCACGGCCATCTAGCTTCCAGCGTTCCAGCTGCACGGCGAGCTGCGGTGTATCCCAAGGCTGTCCTGGAATATCCAGGGTGACAATCCGGTTACCTTTACCCGCAGCCGCCAGCATCATTTCGCCTTCTTTTTCGAGAATACGTTTGATGTCAGCATTTTTGCTGCGTTTTCCCGCCGGGATCTCTACCAGTTCAAACGGCATATCTTTAGGAAAACGACGCAAATACTCGGTAAATCCGGTTTGCACCCAGTCAGGCATTTTGGTCCCGACAGCCACCAGTTGCAGCTTCACTGCTTAGCTCCAGAGTTTTTCGAGTTCGTACAGTTGACGGCTCTCTTCTTGCATCACATGGACAATGACTTCACCTAAGTCGACAACGACCCAGTCTGAGGCATTAATCCCTTTGACGCCCATTGGGCGAAGTCCTATCTCACGTGCAGATTGAACCACATGCTCAGCAATAGACATGACATGACGGTTAGATGTTCCCGTACAAATGACCATGTAGTCGGTGATACTTGATTTGCCTTTGACATCGATAGCGACGATATCCTGGCCCTTGAGGTCATCGATTTTATCGACAACGAAATCTTGAAATTCTTTACCCTGCAAGAGTCCCCCTGAGAGAATGATTATATTATTTGACCCGCTACGACTTTACCCCGCAAGACGATGGGCTATTTTGACTCTGCATTAAAGCACGGAGTCATCATTGCGCCATATCATCCCATTGCAAGGCAGAGTTTGCATCGCCATTTTTGTAAAACAATTTCAGAATGGCTTTATTATGCGGGTAAGAATTAGTGGCAGCGGAGCATAACAGCCTGAGAGAGTCTGTCAATGACTGCTTTGCACTGAAATGAATACTTAAAGCCTCAGAACCCTGGCGATAATCCGCGAAGTCCTCAGGGACTGCAATACCGTAAATTTGCCCGCTAACAATGCTTCGCTCCAGACCTGACCAGTTCCTGTTAACCAGCCCGCTTTGTTGCAATTATTTCACCATTTTTTCGACTGCCCTAGAGAAGTTAATAACTTTTTTTATCTGTCATTGACGTAAATACCAGTGAGCAATAGATTTTAATTGCGTAAAGGCATGAGGATCATGCTTGCAACAAAACCAGGAAAGGTGTGAAAAATGGACGATAAAGAAAATAAACCTGTCGAAGGAAAGCCTGATGAACCAGAAAAAAACACCCGGGAAACACAGGAAAAAAAGACAAGGGTCAAACGCAGTACTGGTGGCGATTACTGGGATACCCACCCACATATCGTTATCACCGGGGGAGCAGAGGAACTAAAAAAACCGGGGCGAGGTAATGGCGGTAGCCTTTTAGCACAGCCGAAACCACCCACTAATTTCAGCGAGAAACTCCACCTGGAATCGGAGCAAATAGCCAAGGCGACTGAAAAAACTTTAGCAGAGGCGGTAAAAAAAACCGAGGCAGATAAAGCCGCCAAAATGAAAGAACAGGCTCAAGCCCAGGCCAAAGCCCAAGCAGAGCGAGAAGCACTGACAGCCAAAATGAAAAAGGAGTCGGAAGACCGATTACAAAAAAATCGGGAAGCTGATGCTAAGCGGGAAGCCGACAGGAAGAAAGCTGAAGCAGACAGGACAAAGGCAGAAGCTGAGCTTCAGGCAGCAAGGAAAGCCGAAGCGGAAACAAAAGCAAAGGCAGCCGCTGAGTCTAAAGCAAAAGCGGATGCCATCATTAAAGCCAGAAAAGAGAGGTTTTCGAAAGCTGGCGTAAAACCGGCGCCATCCTATACAGCGCAGATGGTAGCCAAAGCCAATACAGCCCTCAAAGCACCTGATGCTTTGGTATTGAATCAGACCCCTGGGTCTGCGCAGCTAACACTGGCGGGTCAAGGCGTCTGGACCGCAACCGATGAAATAGCGGGAAACCTTACCCACTGGTTTAATCAAGCGCTATCACAACTCTCCGTTCCGGAAGTCTCTGCGGGGGCGCTACGGCTTTCTGTCGCCACCCTGCTGCTTCACTCTGAACCCGTGGGAAAAGGGAGCGACAAGGTACCCGGTCGTGACCTAGAGGCGATGTTTGCCTTGAATGCGCAGCACCTGGCTGGAACTGGTGTAAAAATCGAGCCTGGTGTCAAAAGTGTCGAACTTCCGGTACGTGGAAGCCTAGTGCATAGCGAGGGTCAGCTCACGCTAGGGCTGCTAAAAACGGGTCCTGGCGTACCAAAGGCTGTTCAGGTACTGACCGCGGTGCGCGATGTTGCCACAGGGCTTGATAAAATCACCGTACCTGCGATGGCGGGTATGCCAGAGCGACATATTCTGATTAACCCTGCCCCGAGCCCTCCAGCCACACCGCCGCATACCGGAACGCCTGTAATGGTGCCGGTGACGCCGGTACATACCGGAACGGACGTCAAACCCGTGCAACCCCTTAGGACGACGACGACCCCCGTCAAAACCTTGGGGGGAATACATGACTTTATCTACTGGCGGCCTGATGCATCCGGAACCGGTGTAGAGCCAGTTTATGTGATGCTGAGTCAGGATCCCCGAAAACTACCGGGAACCGTGACAGGCAAAGGGCAAGGTACTGGAGAGAAGTGGCTTAATGATGCAAATAAAAATGTGGGTGTAACTATACCGGTACGGATTGCAGACAAGTTACAGGGTCGTGAATTTTCGAGCTTCGATGCATTTCGTGAGGCGTTCTGGACAGAGGTGGGGAAAGATCCCGAGTTATTGAATCAATTCAAAAACCGGAATAAAACGCTGGTTAAAAAAGGTAAATCTTCGTTTGTTCGTGAATCAGAGCGTGCTGGTAAGAGAGAACGTTTCGAACTCCATCATATTAAGCGAGTTATTGATGGCGGCGCCGTTTATGATATCGATAATATCAGAGTCGTTACGCCTAGACGTCATATTGAAATTCACAGAGGGAATAAGTAAATGAAAAAAAAGATAATTTCTGATTATACCGAGGCTGAGTTTCTGGAATTTGTCAGGGAAATATGCAGAGCAGAAGGCAAGACGGAGGCTGATGACGATAAATTAGTGGATGAGTTTCGTCGATTAACTGAACACCCTAAGGGTTCTGACGTTATTTTTTATCCTGATGATGATCAGGAAGATACCCCTGAGGGTATTGTCAAGGAGGTCAAAGAGTGGCGAGCCAAAAATGGCAAGCCAGGATTTAAACAGGGCTAGCGGTACAGGTGTTGCTGGTGAATAAACTCCAGTACTGGGGCGGGTACCAGGTCATCACAGGGTTGTCCGGACGCCAGACGCTTGCGAATAGTGGTGGCGGCAATATCATACAACGGAGTGGGGGCGATGAAGATTTTCCCCGCAGGCTTCTGATGCAGTGGCTCAATAGAGTGAGTACGGTGTGTCTCCAGCCATTGTTGCAGTTCAGGCGTGTCCATTGTAAGAGGATAATTCGGACGCTGACAAACCAGTAAATGACACAGCGATAGCAGCTCTTCCCAGCGATGCCAGCGCGCTAAACTCAGCAGTGAGTCCTGACCGATAATAAAGGCCAGCGGTTGCTGGTGACCTTTTTCCGCGCGGATTTGCTCCAGGGTTTCAACCGTCCAGGAAGGTGTGGCGCGTTCAAGTTCACGGCAGTCCAGTGAAAATAATGGCTTATCGATAATTGCCAGTTCGACCATTCTTTTACGCTGTTCACTGCTGGCTTCAGGTTGTGGGCGATGAGGGGGCACATTATTCGGCATAATAATGACCTGTCCGAGTGAGATTTGCTCAGCCAGGGCGGTGACAGAATTGAGATGACCGTAATGAATGGGATCAAAGGTTCCGCCATAGATAGCTTGTAACCGGAGCGCAGGATCAGTCATGAATAAACACCTCCGGAAGCGCTTTGTTGCAAATAAGCAATGAGATCTCTTCCAGTTCATCCCATACTGACTGAGCGTAATCCTGTTTCAGGATAAGTTCTGTCTTCGCCAATAAGTGTACCCCTTGATATAACTGTGAGAGGGTCAGGCGATTAAGTGCTTCGGTTAAGATCTGACGACGATTCTGCCATATCCGCTGTTTATCGAATAATGTTCGTAACGGGATGGTCGCCATTTGGCGTTTCAGTTGAACCAGCTGGAGTAATTCACGCTGCAGCGTTCGCAACAGAATCACCGGCTCACTGGCTTCAAGACGCAGCTGGCGCAGAATATGCAGGGCCCGTTTACTTTTTCCTGCCAGCAGGGCATCTATCCAGTGAAAGGGGCTAAAGTGCGCGGCATCGCTCACGGCTTGTTCAACGCGGGGTAGTGTCAGTTTACCGTCAGGCCAAATCAGTGACAGGCGCTCCAGGGCTTGTGAAAGTGCCAGCAAATTGCCTTCATAGCAGTAACACAGCAGTTGGCTCGATGCATCATCAATCGTCAAATTCATCTGTTTGGCTCGCTGAGCCACCCAGCGGGGCAAATGATTATGTTCAGGTGTCTGACAACTTACCTGAACGCAACGCTCGGCAATCTGAGCCAGCCATGCCGCATTCTCCTGCGCCTTGGTCAGTTTATTACCACGCACCAGTAGCAGAATATCGCTATGTAACAGGCTTACCAGCGTTTCTAGCTGACTGTTAATAGACGCATTCGGACCATTTTCGGGCAACAATAACAGCAGCGTTTGACGTCTGGCGAATAAGCTCAGTTCCTGGCAAAGGGAAAAGATCATCGACCAGTCGGTGCTGGTGTCAATCTGGGTGGTATGGTGTTCTTCAAACCCTTGAAGCTGTGCTGCCTGACGAATAGCATCCTGGCTTTCTTGTAACAAAAGAGGGTCATTGCCTGTTAGCAGATAGGCCGCGCGCAGCCCTTCATTGAGCTGCGCACGAAGTTGTTCCGGATACAACCGAATCATTGGCTATCGGTAGTTGCCGGAAGTGTCGACGACACCCGAACAGGAGACGTGACAGATTCAGATGGATTCTTTTCTTCAACCGCCTCTTTTTTATGTGACTCCTGCTCTGCGGCATCGACCGAGAGGAGTTTGCGGATCAGCTGCTGAGAGACATTGGTATACATTTCCTGGATTATCAAGTCTTGCTCAGCATCCTTTGCCAAGGCTGTCAGCGGGTTATCAAAAAACGAGCGATAAGAGGTGGCGCTGATAGGGTAAATATCGTTGCCCGGGACCAGTACCTGAGCCCTTACCGTCATCACCATTTGATATTCCGCGGTACGACCATCCTGGAAGATTGACGCAGTATCTTTGCTCAGACTTGAACCTAAAATACGCAAAGAAGGAGTATCTTTAGCGGTATTCGTTTTTGTATCGTCAACAATCGTGACGCCGTTTAACAGCAATTGTTGACGGATCTCACGGGTCAGCGGCCCGTTAGGGTCGCTGGAGTTGAGAATCAGTGTTTTAAGCCCGGCAGGGATCTGCGTGGTGCCACGCAGATGAAAACCACAGCCTGCGGTAATTAATACCGCAAAAGTGACCAGCAAAGTGATAAAAGGATGTCGCACGCTGCCTCCTGTGCTTAGCCCGCAACCAAGTTAAGCAATTTACCTGGAATATAAATCGCTTTCCGTATGGTCATGCCTTCAAGGTGTTTTGCCACCAGATGCTCCTGCAGCGCACGTTCATGAACTTGTGCTTCAGTCGCATCTGCTGCAACGGTAATTTTACCGCGCACTTTACCGTTGATCTGAACGACGACCAGACGAGAATCTTCAACCATCGCCTGCTCATCAGCCTGTGGCCACGGAGCATTGTCGATATCGCCAGTACCACCCAGTGACTGCCACATTGCAAAGCTGGCATGTGGGGTGAACGGATACAGCATTGGGACGACCGCTAACAGGGCTTCGTTAAGAATGGCACGGTTAGCATCCACGTCCTGATCAACGCGCGTCAATTTGTTCATCAGTTCCATAATAGCCGCGATAGCGGTATTAAAGGTCTGACGACGGCCAATATCATCGGTCACTTTAGCAATGGTTTTGTGTACATCGCGACGCAGTGCTTTTTGATCTTCGTTAAGCGCTGCAACATCGAGCGCAGGTGCAGTACCACGGTTGGTATGCTCGTAAACCAGTCTCCAGACACGTTTCAGGAAGCGGTTTGCACCTTCTACGCCAGACTCTTGCCATTCCAGCGTCATATCCGCAGGGGAAGCAAACATCATAAACAGACGTACGGTATCCGCACCATAGCGTTCAACCATCACCTGAGGGTCGATGCCGTTATTTTTCGACTTCGACATTTTGCTCATACCGGCATAAACCAGCTCATGGCCTTCAGGATCAACAGCTTTGACGATACGCCCTTTTTCATCGCGCTCTACGATAGCATCTGCCGGGGAGACCCAGTTACGTTCACCATTGTTGCCGGTGTAGTAGAAGGCATCAGCCAGAACCATACCCTGACACAACAGCTGTTTAGCAGGTTCATTCGAGGTCACCATACCCGCATCGCGCATCAGTTTGTGGAAGAAGCGGAAATAAAGCAGGTGCATGATGGCATGTTCGATACCGCCAATATAGATATCGACAGGCAGCCAGTAGTTAGCGGCTTTCGGGTCGAGCATGCCTTTGTCGTAATCCGGGCAGGTATAACGCGCGTAGTACCAGGATGACTCCATAAAGGTGTCAAAGGTATCTGTTTCACGCAGCGCAGGACGACCATTAACGGTGGTTTTTGCCCACTCAGGATCGGCCTTGATTGGGCTGGTGATACCATCCATAACCACATCTTCCGGTAAAATAACCGGTAACTGATCTTCAGGAGTTGGTACCACTGTACCGTCTTCCAGCGTCACCATAGGAATAGGTGCGCCCCAGTAACGTTGACGAGAGACACCCCAGTCACGTAAACGGTAGTTCACTTTACGTTCACCAACGCCTTTTGCGGCCAGCTTATCTGCAATGGCATCGAAAGCGGCCTGGAAAGCCAGACCATTGAACTCACCTGAGTTAAACAGAGAACCTTTTTCTGTCATTGCTTCAACTGACAAATCAGGTTCGCTACCGTCTGCGTTTAAAATAACCGGCTTAATCGAGAGGTTATATTTAGTGGCAAATTCCCAGTCACGCTGGTCATGTCCTGGAACCGCCATCACTGCACCGGTACCGTATTCCATGAGAACAAAGTTAGCTACCCAGACAGGAACCGCTTCACCGGTCAGAGGATGAATGGCATTAATGCCGGTCGCGATACCTTTTTTCTCCATGGTCGCCATATCGGCTTCAGCCACTTTGGTATTACGGCACTCTTCAAT
Source organism: uncultured Cedecea sp. (assembly GCF_947498825.1). GTDB lineage: Bacteria > Pseudomonadota > Gammaproteobacteria > Enterobacterales > Enterobacteriaceae > JGM124. Next base: position 240,434 of record NZ_CANMLV010000003.1, read on the forward strand.
AAATTCGGCGACCTCAGGACGTGTTTGTGCAGCCTGTTTAGCCAGAGGATGACCCGCAGCCACCGCCAGGTAAGTGACACCCATAAAGGTATCCGGGCGGGTGGTATAGACTTTCAGTTTTTCTGCGCTATTTTCGACGTCAAAGGTGATCTCGACCCCTTCTGAACGGCCAATCCAGTTGCGCTGCATGGTTTTAACCTGCTCTGGCCAGTTTTCCAGAGTATCCAGGTCGTTCAGCAGCTCGTCAGCATAGTCAGTGATTTTGATAAACCACTGAGGGATCTCTTTACGCTCAACTTTGGTATCACAGCGCCAGCAGCAACCGTCAATTACCTGTTCATTAGCCAGAACGGTCTGGTCATTAGGGCACCAGTTAACTGCTGAAGTTTTTTTATATACCAGGCCTTTTTTATACAGCTCGGTAAAGAATTTTTGTTCCCAGCGATAGTACTCTGGGGTACATGTTGCCAGTTCACGGCTCCAGTCGTAACCAAACCCCAGCGTTTTAAGCTGTTTCTTCATATAGTCGATATTTTCATAGGTCCACGGGGCAGGTGCGGTTTTGTTTTTAACCGCAGCGCCTTCAGCCGGCAGACCGAATGCGTCCCAGCCGATAGGCTGCAGCACGTTTTTGCCCAGCATACGCTGATAACGCGCGATAACATCGCCAATAGTGTAGTTACGAACGTGGCCCATATGTAGTCGGCCAGAAGGATAGGGTAGCATCGAGAGGCAGTAGTATTTCTCTTTGCTTTCGTCTTCGGTTACTTCAAAAGTACGGTTCTCTTGCCAGTGTTGCTGGACATTAGATTCTATCTCTTCCGGGCGATATTGCTCTTGCATGGCAGCCAGTAGTCCTGTTTATGAAAGACAGCTACGGATGTAGCTTTATATATATAGCCCCATAGCATAGCTGATTCGCCAGCAGCAAAACAGCCTTTCACACGCCTGAATCGCCATTTCATACTTTGTTACCGCTACGTGATTTTTTACAATTAGTCAGAGGAATTTTTTCAGCTAGTGCAGGTTAGAGGTTATGATTGAAACAGACCACTTAGTGATGGCTGTTAGATTTTTCTAAAAGGAGTGCGAATCAATGGGTAAAGTCTCCAAATCATACCATGAACTGGTGAAGTCGCTGACAAAGCAGATAGAAGGCGGCGATCGTGATATTGATAAATTGGTTAATGAAGCACGTCAGTCTCTGGAAGAGAAACATGACTTAACATCTGATGAAATAGCGCAAGTGACCAATGCGGTACGTCGGGATGTCAAAGCATTTGCTAACAGCTACAGTGAAAACTCAGACGATTTCACTGACAGTGTTTTTATGCGAGTGATAAAAGAAAGCCTGTGGCAGGAGCTGGCAGATATTACCGATAAAAGTCAGATTGAATGGCGAGAGGCATTCCAGGACATTGAAAAAGGTGGCGTCTATCAGAGCGGTGAACTGGTGGGTTTCGGTAATCTAATTTGCGATCATTGTCACTTCAATCTTGCGATTTATTCACCCGAAATTTTATCAGCCTGCCCTAAGTGCGGGCATGACCGCTTCCATCGTAAACCTTTTAATCCGTAACATAAGAATCATGGCCTGACGCTAAGATACCGCCAGGCCATAATGATTAATGCAGAATTTTTGCCAGGAAGTCTTTGGCGCGATCGGACTGTGGATTATTGAAGAAGTCTTCTTTGTTGGTATCTTCAATAATTCGTCCTTCGTCCATAAAGATAACCCGGTTAGCCACTTTACGCGCAAAGCCCATTTCATGGGTCACGACCATCATGGTCATTCCTTCATTGGCCAGCTCGACCATCACGTCCAGCACTTCATTGATCATTTCCGGATCGAGCGCGGAGGTCGGTTCATCAAATAACATCACTACCGGATCCATACAGAGTGCACGTGCAATAGCGACACGCTGTTGCTGGCCACCGGAAAGCTGGGACGGATATTTGCTGGCATGGTTTGACAGGCCCACGCGCTCCAGTAATTTGAGCGCCTTATCGCGCGAAACGTCAGGATCGCGTTTCAGGACTTTGATCTGAGCCAGTGTCAGATTTTCAAGAATCGATAAATGTGGAAATAATTCAAAGTGTTGAAATACCATGCCAACGTGGGAACGTAGCTTGGCGAGGTTAGTCTTTTTATCGTTCACCCGAGTGCCATTGAAGATAATTTCACCTTGCTGAACAGGCTCCAGGCCATTGACGGTTTTAATCAGTGTCGATTTACCCGAACCTGACGGGCCACAAACCACCACTACCTCACCCTTTTTCACTTCGGTTGAGCAGTCGGTAAGGACCTGAAAGTGACCATACCACTTAGAAACATTTTTTAAGGAGATCATTGAACAGTCCTTTTCTTCAAATAGCTGACCAGCAACGAGGCGCTAAGGCTAATCACAAAATAGACAAATCCGGCGAACAGGATCATTTCAACTTGAGTTCCGTCACGTTCACCAATCGTGGATGCGGTACGGAAGAAGTCGGCCAGACTAATAACATAAACCAGTGAAGTATCCTGAAACAGGACTATCCCCTGAGTTAAGAGCAGAGGCACCATTGCACGGAAGGCTTGCGGCAGAATGATTAATCTCATGGACTGCGCTTTGGTCATACCCAGTGCCAGGGCTGCATTAGACTGTCCGCGTGAAACGCTGATGATCCCGGCGCGAATAATCTCGGAATAGTAGGCGGCTTCAAACATCGCAAAGGCGACCATGGCAGAAATCAGACGAATATCTGTCTGCGGCGACAAGCCTAATACTGATTGTAAGAAACCCGGCACTACTAAATAAAACCACAGTAAAACCATCACCAGCGGAATGGAACGAAACACGTTGACGTAAGCGGCGGCAAACCAGGAGACAGGTTTAAAGCTCGACAGACGCATTACCGCCAGAATAGTGCCCCAGACGATACCAATAACCACTGCGGTTATGGTGATTTTTAGCGTAATTATCAGACCCTGAATCAGGAAAGGCAGGGTGGGTATGATAGAACTCCAGTCATATTCTGACATTATTTACTCCCCATATTGCCAGGCAGACGTACTTTACGTTCAACCAGATGCATGATGCCCATAATGACAACGTTAATCAGAACATAGGCGAGAGTTATTGCCGTAAATGACTCATAGGCATGAGCGGAGTAATCAAGAAGCTTACCGGCCTGAGCAGCCAAGTCCATCAAACCAATCGTTGACGCAATGGCGGAGTTTTTCACCAGGTTCATCATTTCTGAAGTCATTGGTGGAACAATTACGCGATAGGCATTCGGCAGCAGAACGTAACGATAGGCCTGAATTTGAGTGAGTCCCATTGCCAGAGCCGCGTTCTTCTGCCCGCGAGGCAGAGATTGAATTGCTGCTCTGACTTGCTCACAGACGCGGGCGGCAGTAAAGAGTCCCAGACAAATCATGGACGAAACGAAGAACTGAATATTTGGATCCAATTCAGCCTTAAACCACATGCCGATATTTTCCGGGAGAAGTTCCGGCACGACCAAATACCAGGTAAAAAACTGAACAATCAACGGGACATTACGAAAGAGTTCGACATAAATCGTGCCGATAGACGATAAAAACTTATTGGGGACGGTACGTAAGATACCGAACAAAGAGCCGACAAAAAAAGCAATAATCCAGGCGCTAATGGAAAGGGCAACGGTGACCTGAAAACCGCTCCAGATCCAGCCCAGATAGGTGGTATTTCCGAAAGGTGTGGGTTCTAAAAAGATCCCCCAATTCCAGCTTATGGACATAAGATACTCCGTGATAAAAAAAGGGTAGCCGTATTACCCTGAACGATGACGAATACCTCTGGGTCATCGTTTATCCTGACGGATGCAGAATAAACAGTTAACATCCTTGTTAACCACAAAGAGAGGTGCCAGGCACCTCTCAACGATTGATGAGAATCCCAGTTCCCCTGTCAGATCTTTGTCTGAATATTAGGAGAATTAGTGCTAACGGGGGAACGGCCTGTCAGCACTAACTGTGTTTGGATCACTACATTTCAATCAACAGGGTGAGTAGTATCACCCCTGTTTTTCTAATTCAGAGCTTTATCATTTGGTTCTTTAAAGGTGGTTTTCATTTCATCGGACAGATCGAAATTCATATTTAAGTTTTTCGGTGGGATCGGTTGTTTAAACCAGACTTCAAACCATTTTGCTGCCTCACCTGAGGTTTGTGCCTGAGCAATGGTTTCATCGATCAATTTCTTGAATTCAGGATCGTCTTTGCGCAGCATACAACCGTAGGCTTCTTCAGACTGTGGTTTACCGACGATTTCCCACTCTCCTGGTTTTTTCGCTTTAGCACGCTCACCGGCCAATAAGGCATCATCCATCATAAAGGCTACCGCGCGGCCACTTTCCAGAGTACGGAAGGAGTCACCGTGATCTTTGGCACTGATGATGCGCATATCCATTTTATGCTCTTCATTCAGCTTGTTAAGCTGAGCTTCAGAGGTGGTGCCAGAGGTGACAACGACCGCTTTACCTTTTAAGTCTTCGAAATCTTTAATTGGGCCATCTTTTTTCGCCAGCAGACGCGTTCCGACAACGAAAATAGTATTAGAGAAAGCGGCTTGTTTTTGGCGTTCGAGGTTATTGGTGGTTGAACCACATTCAAAATCAAAGGTGCCATTTTGCAGCAACGGAATTCGGTTTTGAGAAGTAATTGGAATTAACTTAACCTGCAAATCCGGCTTATTCAGTTTTTTCTTCACCGCATCAACAATGGCATTAGAATAGTCCTGCGAGTAACCCACTACTTTTTGCTGGTTATCGTAATAAGAAAATGGCACCGACGATTCACGGTGTCCGACTACAATCACGCCATTCTTATCAATTTTACTCAGAGTAGATGACTGGGATACCGCATCCGACTTGGCATCCTCAGCGTGCGCCAGACCCATAGCCATACTTATCATTAGGGCTGCTGCGGTCAGTTTACGTAAATGCATGTCTAACTCCTTAATATGTATGCTTAAAACGGTTTTGTATGTCCGAACTGAGCAGTTTGTTGTCGTGTTAGATAGTGAGCGAATAATTAATTAATAATTAACATTTATGCTGGTTTAATGTAACCACCTTACAACATTAATGTTTGTTTTTGAGAAGTAACACGCATCATTTGGAGGTATTTATCCTGTGCTTTGGAATGCTGATGCTATGTCTGTCACAGAATGGTGCAGCGCTCTTTTGATTTTGCTCTATCCTGTGGCATTTACTTATTCATCAGAATTTAATTAATGACTTACTGAACTAAGCAAATTCTATGCCAGAAGCGTAAAAAATCAGGGGCAAGAATGAGGTTAAAAGAGCCTGATAATCGTATTTATCCTTTTTTTAATTGAATCAGGTGAGTCTGAAAGACGTATTTTGTTCAGTGCGATGGGGTTAAAATTTGGGTGAAAGTGAGCAGAGATGCGCGGCCAGTATCTGAAAGTGATAAAAAAGGCCGGCAATGAATGCTGGCCTTAATCAATACAGGTAGTATTACTGCTGCGAGCGCTTTTTTACTCCGATAATAATAGCGGCAGCGCCAAATAACAGAGTTAACAGCCACAACGGTCCATTACCAAAACGGGCATAAGGTGTCAGGCCGCGTGTCGGGATAACGGTAGTTTCCAGCACGCCACGAGTAAATTGCGGCAGCATTTCAGTTATCTCACCTTTTGCATCAACGGCAACGGTGATGCCATTGTTGGTGCTACGCAGTAATGGACGTCCTAGCTCCAGAGCGCGCATCCGTGCCATCTGCAGGTGCTGCCACGGGCCAATCGATTTACCAAACCAGGCATCATTCGAAATAGTCAGCAGATAATCGGTATCCGGCTGGAAATTATCCCGTACCTGTTCCCCGAGAATAATCTCGTAGCAAATAGCTGGGGTCAGCTTAACGCCACTGGTATTAATCTGGGGCTGAACGTAAGGCCCCCGGCTAAGGGAAGACATTGGTAAGTCGAAAAACGGGGCGAGTGGGCGCAGTATCGACTCGAGCGGGACATATTCACCGAAGGGCACCAGATGGTTTTTGTTATAGCGATCGCCACTCTCGTAGCTGTACGGGCTACCTTCCCCGAGCGTGATGATAGTATTGTAGGTATCATAGCGGTTGTGGCTATTCAGGCGCGCATCAATAATACCGGTTATCAAGGAACTGTGACTTTCCAGTAATTGCTGATTAAGCTGATGAAGAAAAGGTTGCTGGTTGATCTCTAAATCGGTAATCGCTGACTCAGGCCAGATAATCAGCTGTGATTTGCCCATGAAAGGTGCTGTCAGCTCGGAATAAATGCGCAAAGTATTGAGCAGCTCACCCTCGTTCCATTTCAATGACTGGGGAATATTGCCCTGTACCAGAGCAACCTTAAGCGGTCGATCATTTTGCAGCTGAAACCACTGTAGCGTCTGTAACGGCCAGGGTAAAAAGAGCAGCGCTGCGGCGAGTATGATGGGCTTCCAGGTGCGGGCATTCAGAGCATAAACTATCAGACCGGCGACAGCCATCAGCAGTAAGGTCACTGTCTCGACACCAAAAATCGGGGCAAGGCCTTTCAGTGGGCCGTCAATCTGGCTATAGCCAAATTGTAACCACGGAAATCCGGTCAGGATCCAGCCACGCAGAAACTCAGTGACTTGCCAGAGCGCCGGTGCAGCCAGCACCAGTCGCCACCAGGTTGTCTGGGGCCATATCTTACTCAGCAGACCGGCAAATAGCCCGGTATACAGCGACAGATACGCCGCCAGCAATACCACCAGGAAGACATTTATCGGGCCGGGCATTCCACCAAACTGGGCGATACTGACGTAGACCCAGTTAACACCACTGCCAAACAGGCCGAGCCCCCAGAAGAAACCAATCCAGGCACTTTGAATAGCCCGACGATTCAGGGTCAGCGCTTGCAGGCCTGCCAGTGAAATCAGGGCCGCAGGCCAGAAGTCGTAAGGTGAAAAGGCCAGCGTGCCGCAGGCCCCGAAAAAAAGCGCCAGCAGCAGACGTACTGACTGGCGTTGAAAGTATTGGCCCATAAAGGAATTATTCTTCCAGTTTTGGTTGCGGAGAATCGTCCGGTATCCGGACATGAACCTGAATAATACGGCGACTGTCAGCCATCGCGACTTTAAACTGGTAACCGTCTATTTCGATGGTTTCACCACGGGCCGGAAGGTGACCAAATGCCTGCATCACTAACCCACCAATTGTATCGACCTCTTCATCGCTAAAATGGGTATTAAAGACTTCATTAAAGTCTTCAATTGGCGCAAGGGCACGGGCGGTCCAGGTATGACGGCTGAGCTGACGGAAGTCACTGTCTTCCAGATCGTCATACTCATCTTCGATTTCACCGACGATAAGTTCGAGGATATCTTCAATTGTGACTAAGCCTGAAACGCCACCAAACTCATCAATCACTATCGCCATATGATAGCGTTGCTGGCGGAACTCCTTCAGCATACGGTCAACACGTTTACTTTCAGGAACCACTACAGCCTGACGTAACACCTTTTCTACACTAAATGGCTCACTGTCACTGCGCATAAACGGCAGCAAATCTTTGGCCATTAAAATCCCTTCAATGTGATCCTTGTCCTCGCTTATCACCGGAAAACGGGAATGTGCCGACTCAGTGATGATGTTCAAACACTCTTCCAGAGTCTGGTCATGTTTGATAGTCACGATTTGCGAACGTGGGATCATAATGTCCCGTACGCGTTGGTCGGCAATATCCATTACCCCTTCAAGCATATCCCGGGTATCTTGATCGATAAGGGAGTTCTGCTCGGAATCTCGGATCAGCGTCAGCAAATCAGCACGGTTTTTGGGTTCACCGTGAAATAGCTGGCTAAGGAACAGGGAAAAAAATCCCTTTTTACTGGCAGGCGTATCACTGTTATGTGAATTGTCGTCGCTCATGGCGTTAGGTTTAAGGCCTCTGGTTAGTGATAGTTCACAGACGGTGAGATGGACCGCCGCCTGTATAAGTTACTGAATACTTATTTAGAGCATCGAGATAATTACTCTTTCTCGGCAATGTACGGGTCAGCATACCCAAGAGCAAGCATTATCTCAGTTTCTATGCTTTCCATCTCTTCGGCTTCATCGTCTTCAATATGGTCATAGCCTAAAAGATGCAGGCTACCATGGATAACCATATGCGCCCAATGGGCCTCTGGCGGTTTTTCTTGCTCCAGCGCCTCTTGCTCAACAACCTGGCGACAAATCACCAGATCGCCCAGTAAAGGCAGTTCAATTCCCGGTGGGGCTTCAAAAGGAAAAGAGAGCACATTGGTTGGTTTATCTTTACCGCGATAGGTCAGATTCAGCTCGTTACTTTCAGCCATATCGACCAGTCTGACAGTCACTTCCGCTTCTTCCTGAAATTGCGATATAACCGCATTCAGCCAACTCTGAAACTGGGCTTCTTCAGGTAAGCCTGTGGTATCTTCACAGGCCAGTTGTAAGTCAAGAATGACTTGGCTCATTCGTTCTCCCGGGGCGTAATGCTGGCGGCGATTGCTTCGCGTTTACGTTCGGCTGCCAGAGCATCTTTACGTTGTTGTTCAGTATTTTCCCATGCCTCATAGGCATTGACGATACGGGCCACCACTGGATGGCGCACCACATCTTCACTGTTAAGAAAATTAAAGCTTATCTCGTCGACTTCAGCCAGTACGTCAATCGCATGACGAAGCCCGGATTTAATATTGCGCGGCAAGTCGATTTGTGTGGCATCACCCGTGATAACCGCTTTGGAGTTAAAACCAATACGGGTCAGGAACATTTTCATTTGCTCGCTGGTGGTGTTCTGACTTTCATCGAGAATGATAAATGCGTCATTCAGTGTTCGTCCACGCATATAAGCCAGCGGAGCCACTTCGATAACATTACGTTCGATCAGTTTTTCAACCTTTTCAAAGCCGAGCATTTCAAACAGCGCGTCATACAGTGGGCGCAGATAAGGGTCAACTTTCTGGCTCAGATCGCCGGGTAAAAAACCAAGTTTTTCACCCGCTTCGACCGCAGGACGTGTCAGCAGAATACGACGGATCTCCTGACGTTCCAGGGCATCGACGGCTGCAGCAACGGCGAGATAGGTTTTCCCAGTACCAGCAGGTCCGATACCAAAGGTGATATCGTGCGTCAGAATATTTGAAATATACTGTGCCTGATTCGGGGTGCGAGGCTTGATAACACCCCGTTTGGTTTTGATATTAATCGCTTTACCGTAATCTGGAACGCTGTCGGAAACTTGCTCCAGTACTCCGGTTTCTTTAATCGCCAGGTGGATTTTTTCAGGGTCGATATCCTGACTTTCACCACGTACCGGCGCTGTATCCACATATAATGTCAGTAATATCTTTGCCGCTGCATTTACTGTCATCGGTCGTCCCGTTATCCGGAACTGATTATCACGACGACTGATATCCAAGCCCAAACGGCGTTCCAGCTGTTTGATATTGTCATCAAACGGACCACAGAGGCTCAGAATACGGGCGTTATCTGCGGGTTCTAATGTTATTTCGCGAGTTTCTATATTCAAACTTATCCTCGGGATTATGTAGAGTCGTTATCGGCTTTTATGCCGTAACGCTGATAAAAACCTACGTTATCTGTCAGGCAGGCACCGGTGTTAAGCAAGATATTTGGGTGGTGGCACCAGAATACAAGGAGAAAGAATAAAATTGACCGCCGGGAGTGGTTATCCAACCCCCGGTGGAAACCAAGAGATTAAGGCTGATAAATCCCAACACCAATTTCATTTTCTTTGCGAGTACGCGCAATCACGGACGCGGGGGATTCGACACTCCGTAAGTCCATGTCACCCTCGGTACGTAGCACCTTACCGCGCAGAGAATTCGTACGAACTTCAGTGATTTCGACATCAACAAATTTACCCACCATATCCGGGGTGCCTTCGAAGTTCACCACACGATTATTTTCGGTGCGTCCCGCCATCTCCATAATATTTTTACGCGAGGTCCCTTCCACCAGAATACGCTGGACTGTACCCAGCATACGACGACTCCAGGCCAAGGCTTGCTGGGTTATTCTGTCTTGCAGAATATAAAGACGCTGTTTTTTCTCTTCTTCCGGAACGTCGTCTACCATATCGGCTGCTGGCGTACCTGGGCGGGCAGAGAAAATAAAGCTATAGCTCATATCAAAGTTGACATCCGCTATCAGTTTCATTGTTTGTTCAAAATCTTGCAGGCTTTCACCTGGGAATCCGACAATGAAGTCGGAACTGATTTGAATATCAGGACGCGCTGCGCGAAGTTTGCGAATAATCGCTTTATATTCCAAGCCGGTGTGGGTGCGCCCCATCATATTCAGGATCCTGTCGGAGCCGCTTTGTACCGGCAGGTGCAGGAAACTCACCAGTTCAGGCGTATCGCGATAGACTTCGACAATATCATCGGTAAATTCTATCGGATGGCTGGTGGTGAAACGAATACGATCGATACCATCAATTGCTGCCACCAGACGCAAGAGTTCCGCGAAAGATCCCATTTCACCGTCAAATAACGGCCCGCGCCAGGCGTTGACGTTCTGGCCGAGCAAATTCACTTCACGTACGCCTTGGGCAGCAAGCTGTGCGATTTCAAATAAAATATCATCGCAAGGCCGACTGACCTCTTCACCGCGGGTATAAGGCACTACGCAGTAGGTGCAGTATTTATTACAGCCTTCCATTATCGAGACAAAGGCCGTCGGGCCTTCAGCGCGGGGTTCCGGCAGACGGTCGAACTTTTCAATCTCCGGGAAGCTAATATCAACCACCGGGCTACGGGTGCCACGGACTTTGTTGATCATCTCGGGGAGACGGTGCAGCGTTTGTGGGCCAAACACAATATCAACATAGTTGGCACGCTCGCGGATATGGTCGCCTTCCTGGGAGGCAACGCAACCCCCGACGCCAATAATGACATCCGGTCTGTCAGCTTTGATCTGTTTCCAGCGCCCCAGCTGGTGGAAAACTTTTTCCTGGGCTTTTTCACGGATAGAACAGGTATTCAGGAGCAGAACATCGGCTTCTTCCGCATTTTCAGTCAGCGTAAAGCCATGAGTACTGTCCAGGAGATCGGCCATCTTAGATGAGTCATACTCATTCATCTGACAGCCCCATGTTTTTATATGAAGTTTTTTCGTCATCGACATGTCATTGCTCAAGTGTATCCAAGAGTTAAGTCGTATAGTGTAATGCTTTGATGTGGATGTGACCAGCCTGGGGAAAGGCGGTAGAATCAACTCAGGCAAATTAAGGATAAACACCATGATGAATCAACCCATTGAAGTCGCCGTTGTCGGTGGCGGTATGGTCGGCGCAGCGGCGGCACTTGGACTGGCAAATAGCGGTTTTCGTGTGGCGGTTATTGAACATCTGGCTCCGGCAGAATTTCAGCCAGGCAGTCCGCCTGATGTCCGTATTTCAGCCATAGGTGCGCAATCCGTCTCGTTATTGCAATCTCTGGGCGTATGGGAAAGCGTGCTTTCGATGCGTGCCCATCCTTATCGTCGTCTCGAAACCTGGGAATGGGAAAGGGCGCAGGTGAGTTTTGCTGCAAATGAACTGGGCCTGCCTGAGCTTGGTTTTATGGTTGAGAATCTGGTGTTACAGCAAGCGCTCTGGCAGGCCTTAGTTAAACATCCTCAGATCACCCTGTGCTGTCCCGCTCAGTTAACGCAGATGCAACGCAGTGAAAGTGGGTGGACGCTCTCATTTAAGGATGGCGAATCGTTAAATGTTCCAATGGTGATTGGTGCTGATGGCGCAAATTCGCAAATTCGTCAGTGGGCGGGTATCGGCATTCATGCCTGGCAATATCGTCAGTCTTGCATGTTAATTACTGTTCAGTGCGATGAGTCCCCGGGAGACAGTACCTGGCAGCACTTTACCCCTGCGGGCCCACATGCATTTCTGCCGTTATTTGATAACTGGGCATCATTGGTCTGGTATGACGAGCCGGCGCGTATTCGCCAGCTACAGGGGATGAGCATGGCGCAGCTACAGAAGAGTATTGCCCGTCATTTCCCTGCACGATTAGGTCATGTCACCCCAGTTGCCAGTGGTGCCTTCCCGTTAACTCGTCGCCATGCGCTGAAATATGTAAAACCGGGGCTGGCATTAATCGGTGATGCGGCTCATACCATTCATCCTCTGGCGGGTCAGGGAGTGAATCTTGGCTACCGCGATGTGCAGGCATTACTCGACGTGATGACAGATGCACGTCATCTTGGGGAGCAGTGGGCGAGTCTTGAGGTATTAGCGCGTTATCAGTCTAAACGTAAGCTGGATAACTTAATGATGCAAACCGGGATGGATCTGTTTTACGTTGGATTCAGTAATAATCTGGCACCTGTACGCACCATACGGAACCTCGGGCTGATGGCTGCACAGCGTTCGGGTGGACTTAAACAGCAAGCGCTGAAATATGCGCTGGGGTTGTAAAAATTAACCAGCAGGATGCTTGCATCTTGCTGGTTAGTCTTTTAAGACGGTTTTCGCCTCGTGAGCAGGGCACAGAGGCGTTGAAAAGGCTGGCTGTAAATATTAGTCGTGTGAACCTATGTCGCGTAATTTGCGGCCTGTCATCAGATTACGTTCAATATGCTCCAGTGAAATACCTTTAGTTTCCGGGATAAGCCACAGCGTCAGGAAAATAAAGAACAAGTTCAAGGCACCGTAAATCCAGAAAGTATTCGCGTGACCAAAAGAGTTGAGCATGGTCAGGAACGTTGCCCCAACAATCATGTTTGCAATCCAGTTGGTTGTCGTAGAACAGGTGATACCAAAGTCACGTCCTTTCAGCGGCTGGATCTCAGAACACAGTACCCAAATCAGCGGGCCGGCACTCATGGCAAAACCGATAATAAACATGAGTAGCATGGCAATAGCAAAGTACTGTGCGCTCTGAGAGTGAATGCCGATATGCAGCATGGTACCCAGAACTCCCATGCCAGCAGCCATGACTAAGAAGCCCAATACGAGCGTTGGCTTACGTCCCCAGCGATCCACCAGGCCAATAGCAATAAAGGTGGAGAGCAGATTGAACAGACCGACTATTACCGTTCCCCACATTTGTTGGTGGGTGCTGGCGAAACCGGCTATCTGAAAGATCTTCGGTGCGTAGTACATGATGACATTCATGCCGGTAAATTGCTGCATAACCTGGAGTAACACACCGAGATAGACGGCACGACGGAAATTTGAGTTTTCTTTAAAGAGCGCCCATCCCCCCTGTTTCACTTTCAGGCTTTCACGAATTTCATCAAGTTCGTTTTTAGCTTCAGCGCGGGTATCACGTAACCGCATCAGAACTTTTTCCGCATCATTAAAACGGAACTTGGCTGCATACCAGCGTGGACTGTCTGGCAGAAAGCTAACGCCTATTAATAAAAGGATGGCCGGAAAAGTGATAATACCCAGCATCCAGCGCCAGTCACCACTGTAGCTGAACGCCGTGTCGGACAGATATGCTGCGAGTATGCCGATGGTAATCATCAACTGATACATGGAGATCATACTGCCGCGAACCTTCTCTGGCGCTATTTCTGACAGATAAAGAGGGGCGGTATAAGAGGCAACTCCCACAGCGAGTCCCAGTATCACTCGGGCCAGGTAAAGCAGTTCAACATTAGGAGCAAACGCCGAACAGAGAGAGCCTGCAACAAAAAGAGCAGCACCAATGATAAGGCTGTATTTCCGACCCAATTTAAAAGAGAGCCAGCCGCTGCCAATGGCCCCGACGGCAGCACCAAACATCATGGAACTGACCACCCACTCCTGCTCGTGTGTCGAAATAACAAAGTCTTTAGTGATAAAGGGGAGCGCGCCGGCGATGACGCCAATATCAAGTCCGAACAGTAACCCTGCCAGGGCAGCCATCAGGCAGACGAAGAACGTCATTCTTTTGTTGGAGCTGTTTTTCTTTTTATTATCAGGCATATTATTTTCACATCAATTATTGATTTGGTACTGATTAGAGTAGGTGAGAGATACGAATAAATTTGTGATTCAGATCACATCAACACAGCTATTAACATTATGATTCAAATGAATAAATTTTTTTTTATTCTTAATAAACAGAATGTTAAAAGTATAAATTTTAAGGTGACGGTCGCTGTCAGACTGTATTGATGGGAGAAAAGGCAGCAGATGTGCAACGGCTTAAACAGAAGGAATGCGTTTTTTATAGCCGCCGAAAAAGAAAAAGCCCTACTAAAAAGTAGGGCTTTTTCATGATGTGGCTGGGGTACGAGGATTCGAACCTCGGAATGCTGGTATCAGAAACCAGAGCCTTACCACTTGGCGATACCCCAAAAGTACAACTTGTCGTTACAAACATCTTAAATATTGGCTGGGGTACGAGGATTCGAACCTCGGAATGCTGGTATCAGAAACCAGAGCCTTACCGCTTGGCGATACCCCAATCACATACCAAATTAGAAAATTCAGTATTGTATCTGTGTATGGTGGCTACGACGGGATTCGAACCTGTGACCCCATCATTATGAGTGATGTGCTCTAACCAACTGAGCTACGTAGCCAATCATTAAATTCAGTTATTGTTATCGACTGGCTGGGGTACCTGGATTCGAACCAGGGAATGCTGGTATCAAAAACCAGTGCCTTACCGCTTGGCGATACCCCAATATGTAGACGAGACTTACTTTTTATGTCGATAAAAAAAGTGGCTGGGGTACCTGGATTCGAACCAGGGAATGCTGGTATCAAAAACCAGTGCCTTACCGCTTGGCGATACCCCATCACATACAACGTCGAACGAAATAATGGTGCGGGAGGCGAGACTTGAACTCGCACACCTTGCGGCGCTAGAACCTAAATCTAGTGCGTCTACCAATTTCGCCACTCCCGCAAATTTGGTGGCTACGACGGGATTTGAACCTGTGACCCCATCATTATGAGTGATGTGCTCTAACCAGCTGAGCTACGTAGCCATCTCATTACGCATTACCTTCTTCGGCGTTGCGGGGCGCATTATGCTAAGTTGGCCGGGCAGCGTCAACAAGTTTTTTTCCAAAAAACCGTGGAATCGGTTCATTTGAATGACTTACGAACAGCTTGATTGATTTATCGGCAAATATTTTCGTTTCTATGCGTTGCGTCAGTGAATGTTGTAGAAATGAAAGCGAACTGTGGGAGGCGTGGTAAGGGGTATGGTCAGAAAAAAGCAAAAAAGAGATTAATCAGCAACGCATAGCGCGGGCTGATTAATCTCCTATAAAAAGGGCTTTGTTAGTAAGCGGACTGATGTACGCCAACAGCGCGACCAGAAGGATCGTTCATCGCTTTAAAGGATTCATCCCACTCAATGGCTTTAGCAGAAGAGCAAGCCACTGAAGGACCTCCTGGGACGCATTTAGCGGCATCAGCCAGTGGGAACAGCTCTTCAAAGATTTCACGGTACAAGTAGGCTTCTTTAGAACCCGGCGTATTGTACGGGAAGCGGTAGCTGGCGGTGGCCAGTTGCTGATCGGTTATCTGCTGGGCCGCGACTTCTTTCAGGCTGTCAATCCAGCTATAGCCTACACCGTCAGAGAACTGCTCTTTTTGGCGCCAGGCAACGCTTGCCGGTAAATAGGACTCAAAACATTCACGCAGGATATGTTTTTCAATTTTGCCGTTACCGCACATTTTATCTTGTGGGTTAATACGCATGGCGACATCAAGAAACGCTTTATCCAGGAAAGGCACGCGAGCTTCCACGCCCCAGGCCGACATTGCCTTGTTGGCACGTGCACAGTCAAACATGTGCAGCGCCTGTAACTTACGCACTGTTTCCTCATGAAGTTCTTTGGCATCTGGTGCTTTGTGGAAGTAAAGATAACCACCAAAGACTTCATCAGAGCCTTCACCAGAAAGCACCATCTTGATACCCATCGCTTTTATTTTGCGTGACATCAGATACATCGGCGTTGAGGCACGAATGGTGGTCACATCATAGGTTTCAATGTGGTAAATGACATCACGAATCGCATCCAGACCTTCTTGCACCGTGAAATGAATTTCATGGTGTACAGTGCCTAAATGGTTAGCCACTTCCTGCGCCGCTTTCAGGTCAGGTGAACCCTCCAAGCCTACCGCGAAGGAGTGCAGTTGTGGCCACCAGGCTTCGCTACGCTCACCATCTTCAACACGACGTGCAGCATATTTTTTGGTGATGGCAGAAATAACGGAAGAGTCCAGGCCACCAGAAAGCAATACACCATAAGGAACATCAGACATAAGATGGCTTTTTACCGCGTCTTCTAATGACTGACGCAGTTGTTCTTTATCCGTGACGTTATCTTTTACCGCGTCATAGCTAAACCAGTCACGCTGGTAGTAGGAGCGAATTTCACCGTCTTCACTCGACAGATAGCTTCCTGCCGGGAACTCTGTGACCGAACGACATACCGGAACTAATGCTTTCATTTCTGATGCTACGTAGAAGTTGCCGTGCTCATCATGACCCATATAGAGAGGGATAATACCGATATGGTCACGGCCAATCAGGTAGGTATTTTTTTCACTGTCATAAAGAATAAAGGCAAACATCCCTTGCAAGTCATCAAGAAACGCGGTGCCTTTTTCCTGGTAGAGCGCCAGAATCACTTCACAGTCTGAACCGGTCTGGAAGGTATAGCGATCGCTGTATTCCGCACGCAGCTGCTGGTGGTTATAGATTTCACCGTTCACGGCCAGGACATGTGTTTTTGCAGGATTGTATAACGGCTGGGCACCGGCATTAATATCAACAATCGACAGGCGCTCATGCACCAGAATAGCGTTTTCACTGTCATAAACACCTGACCAGTCCGGGCCACGATGGCGCATCAGACGAGATAATTCCAGGGCTTTTTTACGTAACTCAACGCTATCACTTTTAATATCCAGTACGCCAAAAATTGAACACATAATACTTCTCCATAACCTGGTTCTGAGCAGTGAATTTGGTAATTATTTAACTATTTGACGATTTTGCTATGTCATTTATCAATAAAAATGCTCAATTAATGAGATAAATGCAAGTTTTTTGCTTCTTGGTTGATAAATATTTGGAACTGATTGTCGATTGATGAAAAAAGATGATGTTTGGGGGGGAGAAATTAGCGATTCGATAATTTTATCGGGGTTGCTACAGGGAAACGGCAGTAAAGCGTGCAGAAATATTCGCAATGGATAAAACGCCGGAACAGGTTCCGGCGCGAGAGTAATGACAAACCTTAAACCATCTCTGAATAAATAGAGATCGCCGAATAACAACAAGGAATATCAAATTATTTATTTTCAGCTGCTAACCACAAAGAAGGAAAAACCACGTTTTTCCTTCTTTGTCAGCAATCAGATCAGGTCGATGTCTGCGACTGAAGGATAAATCCAGGTCGGACGGAAGGGGACTGCATCAATGTCAGCCAGAGTCGAGACGCCAGACAGGACCAGAATTGTTTCCAGACCGGCCTGAAAGCCCGCCAGAATATCGGTACGCAGGTTATCACCGATAATGATTGTTTCTTCAGAATGTGCCTGAATTTTATTCAGCGCAGCGCGAATAATTAACGGACTGGGCTTCCCGACATAAAATGGCTCGTGGCCAGAAATTTTCTCAATACCAGCGCAAAGCGCACCACAGGCAGGGGAGAAACCATGGCCGTGAGTATCGGGATTCGTGGCGATAAAGCGTGCGCCATTGGCGACAAAATAGGCGGCTTTATACATCATGTCCCAGTTAAACGAACGCGTTTCACCGACAATGACAAAGTCAGGATTAATATCGGTAATCGTAAACCCGGCTTTATACAGTTCATGGATCAGCGCACCCTCGCCGATAACATAGGCTTTTTTACCTTCCTGGCGGCGCAAGAAGTCTGCTGTTGCCATCGCGGAGGTATAAAACATGTTGTCCGGGATCTCAATGCCTGCCGAGGCAAAGCGATTAGACAAATCCTGCCCGGTTTGAGAAGGGTAGTTGGTCAGCATGATAAGCGGCATTCCTTTGTCAAGGATGCGCGCGAGGAACTCTTTGGCTCCCGGTACCGCGGCATTATCGTGCATCAGGACACCGTCGATATCACAAATTACATTTTTAATAGTGGTCATCAGGTCATGGGCTCACGAATGAAAATCAGTAACTATCCCCGTCATACTTCAAGTTGCCTGGGTGTTGCGTGCCTGAGGTGCGGCGAATCACATAGTTTATCTATGCTCATCGACGGTCTCACTTCGCGTCTACAAGCAACTCGAATTATTTAAGGGATATAGCGTAAAATATCTGGCACGATTGGGAGATTAATTCTCAAGCAGGCGCAGTAATAGCATACCATTTAACATCGAACGTTTAACCAAAGCAAAAGCGCCAATCGCTGAACGATCGTCAAGCAGGGAACAGACGACAGGTAAATCTTTACGAAATGCGTTCAATACTTGCGCATTAATACACTGCTCAATGGCAGGAAGAATAACTTTCTCAGCAGCGGTTATTTCACCTGCCAGCACCACCTTTTGGGGGTTGAACAGGTTAATCGCCATAGAAATAGCCTTACCTAAATGGCGTCCGACATATTCCAGTACTTCACAGGCCAGCACATCCCCTTTATTCGCTGCTTTGCAGATGGCGGAGATACTACAGTCATCAAGCGTTAAGCGACTTTTATAGCCTTGATTCAATAAGTGGCGGACGCGTTGCTCAATGGCGGCGTTCGCGGCAATGGTTTCCAGACAACCAAAATTACCGCAATGGCAGCGATCGCCTAAGGGATCAACTTGTATGTGACCAATCTCGCCGACATTACCGTTACGGCCAAGGAAGATTTTACCATTAGATAAGATACCGGCCCCGGTTCCGCGATGCACTCGTACCAGAATAGCATCTTCACACTCTTGGGTTGCGCCAAAATAATGCTCTGCAAGCGCGAGACTACGAATATCGTGACCGACAAAACAGGTGACATTAAAGCGGTTTTCCAGTGCGTCAGACAGAGGCCATTTATCGACACTGATATGTGGCATATAACGCACAACGCCACCTTCGGGATCGACCAGACCCGGCAAAATAACCGAGATAGCAATCAGCTCACGAATTTTGCGTGCATTATTTTCAATAAATTGATTAATCGCGTTAAGCAGAGCTTCTTCCAGCGAATCCTGGTTTTTTTCCGGCAGGGCGTAATGTTCTTCGGCCAGCGACTTGGCACCGAGGCTGAATAATGTGATGGTAGCGTCATAGCGACCCAGACGTACGCCAACCGCCTGGAAGTTTCGTGTTTCGGCGACGATAGATATCGCGCGTCGGCCCCCGGTGGAGGCCTGCTGATCGACTTCTTTAATCAGCCCGCGCTCTAGCAAATGACGGGTGATTTTGGTGACACTGGCGGGGGCAAGCTGGCTTTGTTCGGCTATTTGAATACGTGAAATAGGGCCGTGCTGATCGATAAGACGATAAACTGCCGCACTATTTAACTGTTTTACTAAATCAATATTGCCAATCTGCCCTTGTCCGCCAGTAACCATTCGATTTACTCAGTGACGACTTCGTTACCATTAACGATAGTCTTGATAATTTTATAATCGTGGGTAAAGACAGTCAGGTTAGCAACTTTACCGGTGTCAATAGTCCCTAACTGTTTTTCCACACCTATTGCGCGGGCTGGATAAAGGGTTGCCATACGCAAAGCTTCATCCAGGGCAATGCTCGCGTGCTCAACCAGATTGCTGACTCCTTCGATCATGGTCAGAGCAGAACCGCTGAGTGTGCCATTTTCATCCACGCACAAGCCATCGCGATAGTATATTGTTTTACCAGCAAAAATGAACTGATCAATGTTTGCGCCTGCGGGAGCGGTCGCATCGGTTACCAGGCACAGTTTATCACCTTTAAGACGTTTTGCTGTACGAACATTAGCATAATCAACGTGTAAGCCATCAGCAATAATGCCGCAGTAAACGTCAGCTGCGTCAAAAATAGCGCCTGTCAGTCCCGGTTCACGTCCGGTAATATAAGGCATGGCATTAAACAGGTGAGTCGCAAAGGTAATTCCTGCGCGAAAACCTGTTTTTGCTTCTTTCGCGGTAGCACTGGAGTGACCGGCAGAGACAACAATCCCTGCATCAACCAGGCGGCGAATAACTTTGGGTTCAACCTGTTCCGGTGCGAGGGTTATTTTTGTAATCACATCGGCATTCTGGCATAAAAAATCCACCAGATGGGCGGTTGGTTTACGTACATACTTGGGATTATGGGTACCTTTTTTTGCCAGGCTCAACCATGGACCCTCAAGATGTAAACCCAGTGCCTGATTCTGATGCTGAGTCAGATACTCGCGCATCACCCGGACACTGTGCATCATCAGCTCGTCACTAGAGGTAATCAGAGTAGGCAGGAAGCTGGTGCAACCAGAACGCTCGTTGGCGTGTTGCATGATTTCAAGCGTTTCGAGTGATACGGCTTCAGCGCTGTCATTAAACTGAACACCGCCGCAGCCGTTTAATTGCACGTCAATAAAGCCGGGGGCGATAATCGCACCACCCACATTGCGTGTTTCAATATCTGCTGGCAAAGCGTCAACAGGACAGATTTCTTTAATCAGACCTTCAGCGATGACAACAGCCTGGCCATCCAGAATTTCATGACCGGTATAAACACGGCCGTGGGTTAATGCATACATAAGTTACCCCGGTTAATAAAGATGCTTACAGCGATTTAATGTTTTCGGCTTCAAGTTCGTTGAAATACTTCAACGTTTTCACTTTCAGTTCCATGGTTGAAGGCTCATCGCAAACAATGATGGCTTTCGCATGCAGCTGCAGGCAACTGATGGTCCACATATGATTCACATTACCTTCCACCGCAGCCTGAAGTGCCAGGGCTTTAACGCCACCCAGTGCCAGAATCATCACTTCTTCGGCATCCAGTAACGTGCCTACACCGACAGTCAGCGCATATTTAGGCACCAGATCAACATTGCCGCCAAAGAAGCGCGAGTTAGCCACACGGGTTTCATGGGTCAGGGTTTTAATACGAGTACGGGAAGCCAGAGAAGACGCCGGTTCATTAAAGGCGATATGACCATCGTTACCGACACCCCCCATAAACAGGTTAATTTTTCCGTAAGAACGGATTTTTTCTTCGTAGCGACGACATTCAGCATCGACATCATCAGCGCAGCCATTCAGCAGGTTAATATTTTCTGGCTGAATATCAACATGATCGAAGAAATTGCGGTGCATAAAGGTGTAGTAGCTTTCAGGATGCTCTTTCGGTAAGCCGACATATTCATCCATGTTGAAAGTCACAACGTGTTTAAAGCTAACCTGGCCTGCTTTATGCATCTCGATTAATGCTTTATAGGCTTCTAACGGCGTACTGCCTGTCGGTAAACCTAATACGAAAGGACGATCGGCGGTTGGATTGAACGCATTAATGCGTTGAACGATATGGCGGGCTGCCCATTTACCGACCTGAGCCGGATTTGTTAAAGGAATCAGTCTCATCATTTACCTCTAAAGTTGTATGCAAATAGGAGTCATTACGACGGAAGCTGTCTATTTTTAAGATAGTCCGTATCGTGATGGATTGTGCATAAGTCTGGATGCTTTGATTTTTTTAATCATAAAATAAGTTTTGCCATATAGCCAGAGGGGGGAAGGTGAATAAGCGATATTTGGTGATATTTATCACAATTTATAGCTATTTAATTTGCGATACGAATTAATTTTTTTCACACTGTCAGGTGTAATGTTAAACGTCGGCATGAACGAAATGTTGCCTGATAATAAAAAAAAACAGCTTTGAGCACCCCATAAACTGGGGCCTCATGAGGGGAATCAACAGTGAGTATTCTAGGTTATTTACAACGCGTAGGCCGCGCGTTAATGGTGCCTGTGGCAACATTGCCGGCTGCTGCAATACTGATGGGGGTCGGTTACTGGATTGACCCGGTTGCATGGGGTGGGAATAACGCTTTAGCTGCGCTATTTATTAAATCCGGTGCGGCAATTATCGAGAATATGTCAGTACTGTTTGCGATTGGTGTCGCTTACGGTATGTCTAAAGATAAAGACGGTGCTGCGGCACTGACCGGTTTTGTGGGTTTTCTGGTACTGACCACACTCTGTTCTCCCGCGGCAGTGGCAATGATTCAAAAAATCCCACTGGAGCAGGTTCCTGCTGCATTCGGTAACATCGAAAACCAGTTTGTCGGTATTCTGGTGGGGATTATCTCTGCAGAACTTTATAACCGCTTCAGTGGGGTTGAATTGCCAAAAGCGTTCTCCTTCTTCAGCGGTCGCCGTTTAGTCCCCATCCTCACCTCGTTTGTGATGATTCTGGTGGCTTTCATCATGATGTACATCTGGCCAATTATTTTTGATGGGCTGGTGAACTTTGGTGAGCATATTCAGAAACTTGGCTCTGCCGGTGCGGGTATCTATGCCTTCTTTAACCGCCTGTTAATCCCAGTTGGTCTGCATCATGCGTTGAACTCTGTATTCTGGTTTGACGTTGCGGGTATTAATGATATTCCTAACTTCCTCGGTGGCGCACAGTCCATTGAAGAAGGTAAAGCGGTTGCCGGTATCACCGGTCGTTATCAGGCGGGCTTCTTCCCGATTATGATGTTTGGTCTGCCGGGTGCGGCACTGGCTATCTATCACTGCGCACGTCCTGAAAACAAAGCGAAAGTGGCGGGTATCATGTTGGCTGCTGCATTTGCTGCCTTCTTTACTGGGATCACTGAACCGCTTGAGTTCTCCTTTATGTTTGTGGCGCCGGTTCTTTATGTGATCCACGCCTTCCTGACCGGGATATCGGTATTTATTGCGGCCAGTATGCACTGGATTGCCGGGTTTGGTTTCTCGGCCGGTCTGGTGGATATGGCGCTTTCTTCCCGTAACCCGCTGGCAACCCAGTGGTGGATGCTTATCCCACAAGGTCTGGTGTTCTTCGCCATTTACTACGTGGTCTTCCGCTTTATGATCAAAAAATTCAACCTGTTAACCCCTGGGCGTGAACTGGCGGTTGCGGGCAATGAAGCAGATGGTCGTGATGTGAATGTCAGCCATGCAGAACTGAATAAAGACAATGCAGCGGGTCTGGCTCGTGAATATATCGTTGCCGTGGGTGGGTCCGATAACCTGACTAATATTGATGCCTGTATCACGCGTCTGCGTTTAACCGTTAAAGATTCTTCGCAAGTTAATGAAGCCCTGGCTAAACGTCTGGGTGCGACCGGTGTTATCCGCCTGAACAAAACCAGCGTTCAGATTATTGTTGGTTTTGCCGCAGAGAAAATTGCTGATGCAATGAAAGCTGCGGGTCATGTTGCGGGCTCTAAGGCTCCGGCATCAGCCTGTGAACCGACTCCAGCTCCAGTGAAAGCTCAGGCTGCGCCAAAAGCGGATTCAGTCACGGTAGCTGCTTTGGTTGCTCCTGTTACCGGTGAAGTGGTTGCGCTCGACCAGGTACCTGATGAAGCCTTTGCCAGCAAAGCGGTTGGCGATGGTGTCGCCATTAAACCGACAGGTAAAACTGTGGTGTCACCTGCTGCGGGTACCATTGTTAAAATTTTCAATACCAACCATGCATTCTGCCTTGAAACAGTGCAAGGTGCTGAAATTGTGGTGCATATGGGTATTGATACCGTTGCTTTAAATGGACAAGGATTCACCCGTCTGGTTGAAGAAGGTGCAGAAGTCGCTGCCGGCCAGCCGATACTTGAACTGGATCTTGAGTTCCTGAACGCCAACGCGCGTTCTATGATAAGCCCGGTTGTTTGTAGCAATATTGATGATTTCGCAGGCCTGGTGATTCCGGCGGGCACAGAGGTGGTTGCAGGTCAGACTCCTCTGTATGAAATTAAAAGTAAATAATACCGCCCGAAAGGGCAATCGAGTAGGAGGCGGGATCACTCCCGCCGTCCTCTCACACCACCGTACGTACGGTTCCGTATACGGCGGTTCATG